>NZ_NBXD01000012.1 GCF_003399645.1 Subtercola boreus | reverse complement strand
GATGACCAAGTGGAACACCACGGGCAGCGAGGCTCGCGGCTCCGCCGCGCGCAACACCAGCCAGCGCCTCAGTCAGCCCGACAACACCGCGGACCCCCTCACACCCAAGAACGTCGGTGGATCGAGGCTAAGGCAGCAGCGGTCTTGTGGACTTCACCTCGTGAGTGCGGCCGGATGCGCCAAAAGGTAGCGCCTGCCTTCAGCACGGTGATGTGACCGGCATCGCGCACCGCATCGGCTACCGCTGACGGCACGCGCGCCATACTGATCTCGCCGCCACTGTCATAAAGCGAATTCGCGTCGTCTCCAATGAGGAACGTATAGCGCCGCTGGTGCTTCACAAAGTCCCGGAACCCACTCCACCCCCACTGCAGGGCTTGAACTGGCGACGCCGCATATGGGTCTCGCTGCACCCAGAGCTCCCCGACGATCGCATTCTGGAGGTCGCTGAAGAGATCTTCATCTTCTGTGATCCCGTGATCCATGAGCAGATCGGCAGTGATGCGCTGGCCGCCCATCTGGAAGCCGCCGTCCGCTGACGAATACAAGACCTGGTTCACTGGATCTTCGTACTCGTACTCAAAGCCTTCCACGATGAGCGCCAGAATGACCTCGACGGCCGCTGACGCTTCGGGCGGGACGGGTGTCCGTCCGCAGTAGTCGCACGGCTCTTCCCCTCCTTCGGCGCGGATAGCCTCACCAAGAGCAACATCATCGACACACGTGCTGCAGATGATCTTTCCCACATCGCGCCATCCCCGGTCGTCTGAGAGTAGCTGGTACTCGCTTGCTCCACTCATCCAATCCCCATCAGTCTCGTCGCCTATCAGCCAGTTGTGCTCCCGCTACACAAACACCTTATAAGGGCTCAATCCGAACGCGCGGGAAACCGACGGACGCGCCGATGATCGATCACGAAGCCGGGGTAATGGCGATCGAAACTCCGAATGGTGCCGGATGTCTCATCCGCACGTGCTTTCGATCGTTCTCCGAGTAGAACACCCTAGCCACGGGCCTTAATGAAGATCTCGCCGCTGCATTCGTGAGTCTCCATGAAATCAACGAGCAAAACGTGTCAGAACGACATACCAAGATTCTGCGTAAAGCCAGCCCCGACCAGCAAAAACGACGCCCGACGCATGTCGCGTCGAGCGTCGTATCGGTGGAGCTGAGGGGATTCGAACCCCTGACCCCCTGCATGCCATGCAGGTGCGCTACCAACTGCGCCACAGCCCCGTGATGTGTGAACGTTTCCGCTCCAAACAACTTGCCCAGACTACTACACGCTGTGCCCAGCCGCGAAACCGAGTCGGTCTCTGGTGGGTACCACGTGCATCCGGAACCTAGGCGACGGTCACGGTGAGCGGCACCACCGGGCAGTCCTTCCAGAGGCGCTCGAGGGAGTAGTAGAGGCGGTCTTCGTCGTGGAAGACGTGCACGATGAGGTCTCCGAAGTCGAGCAGCACCCAGCGGCCCTCAGACAGGCCCTCGCGGCGCAAAAGCTTGGCGCCGAACTCCTCGAGCTTCTCGATGACCTCTTCGGCGATGGCTCGCACGTTCGGTTCGTTGCGACCCGAGGCGACGAGGAACACGTCGGTCAGCGGCAGGGGGCCGGAGACATCGAGGGCGACGAGGTTCTCGGCCTGCTTGGAGTCGGCCGCGCGGGCGGCGAGCTGGGTGAGTTCGATGGAACGGGCGGTTGCGGTCACGAAGAGAGGATCACCTGACGTTTAGAAGATTCTGAAAGCAAAGACGGCGACGAGAAGCCCGACGACTCCGACAGCGAGCGTACTGGCGATCACGAGGAGGATGACCGGAGCGTTCGCCCGGCTGCGTTTGGGCGGTGCGATGAGCCCAGAGTTGGAGCCATGCGTACTGACGGCACGCGTCGCGCTGACGGGTGCGACGTCAGACCCGACGTCGCCGTCGGGGTCGAGGTACGCGTCGAGTTCGGAGGATTCGAGGCCGTCGGCCGGCGCCGCACCCATCGAGCCGAGGCTCATGGGGAGGTCGATCGACCCGGTGATGATGACCTCGCCGGTCTCGTCGAGTGCCGTTCCGACGTCGCCGTGATGCGGAACCGACGGGAGTACGAGTGCGCTCGTCGTGGCCACGCTGTTCGACGCTCCGACACCACGCGAAGCGACCAGGTTGTCGAATGAGGAGTCGGTGGGGTCGACCCGTGTGACCTCGCGGTCGGCGGGGGCCGGAAACAGCGGTGACAGGATCGGTCCCGAGGGGTTCTCGTCGATGGTGATGACGTGCACGGCCTCGGGAGCGGTGGTGTCGTCGATCTCGGCGAACTCCTCGTCTTCCTGGCTGGCGACATCGGGGTCGACGGCCTCGTCTACGACGATCAGCTCCTCGACGGGAACAGCGACCTCGCTGGTGTCACTCGGATCGCCCGAGGCGGGGGCGGGGTCGGCGGCGAGCGGCTCGACAGTTTCGACGGCGCCGGTGTCGACGATCTCGATGCTGTCGGTCGGGGGCGTCTCGGGGATGATCTCGGCGATGATCGGGCCGGTGACGGGGTTCGCCGAGCGGTCGGCGGGTTGCGCGCTGCCGGGCTGCGAGTCGGCCAGCGGATGATCGGCGGAGAGTGCGCGACGGGCGCGACGGCTGAGCGCGGGAGTTGCGGCCACGGCCGAGGACGGGGCGAAGGGAACGGCGGATTCGCCCGCAGGCGACTCGGCTGCAGGCTGAACCTCAGCGGGCGCCCCGCCCACGGGCGACTCGACGACGGGCGACTCGACGACGGGCGTCTCGACGACGGGTTCGACAACCGGCGACTCTGCCACAGCGGGTGACGCAGCGACCACAGGGGCTTCGGCGGCCGCGGGCACCGCGGCTGGATCAGGGGCGTCGACGGAAGCCACCTCGGCGGCACGGCGCTGAGCTTCTCCCTCGTCTGCCGCTTTCGCGTCTTCCTTCTGCTGCTTGCGCGGTTTCTGGCGTTCGAGTTCACGGAGCGCACGCCGGGTGAGCGGCTGCTCGTCGTGAGGCACAGTCATTCAACACTCCGATATAGGTGATGCTTGGTGATGTATTGAACTACACCGTCGGGTACCAAGTACCACACTGGGAATCCCCGGCCTACCCGCCCGCGACAGTCAGTCGACGAGATCGCGAGCGCCGGAACTTCCAAATAGCTTACGTCTTGTCGCGGTAAAGCGGAAATGGCCAGCGTGTGACCCGGCCGTGAGACGGCCACGAAGTGGGCGAGCGACCAGAGCTCCTCGGAGTCCTTCCAGCCGAGGATCTGCGCGATGGCGTCGGCCCCCGAGATGAAGAACAGGTCTGCGTCGGGGTTCGCGGCCTTCAGGTCGCGAAGGGTGTCGATCGTGTATGTCGGCCCGTCGCGGTCGATGTCGACGCGGCTGACGGTGAACCGGGGATTCGACGCCGTGGCGATGACGGTCATCAGATAGCGGTGCTCGGCCTCGGTGACCACGGTCTTCTGCCAGGGCGAACCTGTGGGAACGAAGAGAACGGTGTCGAGGTCGAAGAACTGGGCCACCTCGCTGGCCGCCACGAGGTGGCCGTGGTGGATGGGGTCGAAGGTGCCGCCCATGATGCCGATGCGCGGCCGACGCGGCGCGCCCGGGACCACTTCGGACAGGGCGGTCATCGGTGCGGCGCTGACACTTCGGAATGCGGAGCGTGTGGCGGAGGAACTCAGTGGTCGGCGCCGGTACGGTCACCATGACCGTGCAGGTCGTGCGACTGTGCGAACTCGGCGGACTTGCGCGGATGACGGTTGGCGACATCCCGGTAGCTCCACATGACGAAGCCGCACGCCAGGAAGATGGCGAAGGCGATCAGGCCGAAGAAGACGCCCGGGAACGGCAGATGGTTGACGGCCCCTTCACTCAAGACGATCGCACTGGTCACGACGGACATTCGTTCTCCTGTTGCTCATGAGCGGCCAACCGGGCCGCGCTTCAACTCTACCGGCTCACGGCGCTTCTGCCGCTCAGACTGCACCCGGGCGACGGATGCCCGGCAGAACCCCGCGTCTACCCGCGCACCTGGCCGGAACCCCGCACCAACCACTTCGTACTGGTGAGTTCGGGCAACCCCATCGGACCGCGCGCGTGGAGTTTCTGGGTGCTGATGCCCACTTCGGCACCGAAACCGAACTCGCCACCGTCGGTGAAGCGCGTCGACGCATTGACCATCACGGCGGCCGAGTCGACCTCGGTGAGGAACCGCTCTGCGTTGCCGAGGTCGTTGGTGATGATCGACTCCGTGTGGTGGGTCGAGTACTGACGGATGTGTTGCATTGCCTCATCGATGTCGCTGACGACCCGCACCGAGATGTCGAGGCTCATGTACTCGGTCTGCCAGTCTTCTTCCGTCGCCGGCACGGCGTCAGAAAAGAGGGCACGCGTCTCGTCGTCGGCGTGGATGACGACCCCGTCTTCACGCAGTCGGGCAAGCACCGGAGGCACCAGCCGGGCTGCGGCACCCCGGTGCACAAGCAGCGTCTCGAGGGCGTTGCAGACACTCGGCCGCTGCACCTTGGCGTTCTGCACGATGTCGACCGACCACTGTTCGTCGGCGCTCTCGTCGAGGAAGACGTGCACCACGCCTGCCCCGGTCTCGATGACGGGCACCTTCGACTCTGCGACGACGGTTTCGATGAGGGACGCGCTGCCCCGGGGAATGAGAACGTCGACCAGCCCCCGCGCCTGCATGAGCTCGCGGGCACCGTCTCGCCCGAACTCGTCGATGGTCTGCACACACTCCCTCGGCAGCCCGACGGAGGCCAGGGCATCCTGGATCAGGCCGACGAGCACCCGGTTCGTGTTCTCGGCCGCCGAACCACCTCGGAGAACCACCGCGTTGCCGCTCTTGAGAGCGAGCGCGGCGATGTCGACGGTGACGTTCGGACGCGCCTCGTAGATCACACCGACCACACCGAAGGGCACCCGCACCTGGTCGATGCGGATGCCGTTCGGCAGCACCCGCCCGCGCACGGTCTCGCCCACCGGGTCGACGAGGGCGGTGATCTCGAGTACCGCGTCGGCGAGCGCCGACAGTCGCGATTCACTGAGCGCGAGCCGGTCTTGCAGCGCCTGCGACAGCCCGTTCGAACGCCCGTTCGCAAGGTCGAGTCGGTTGGCCGGCAGGATGTTCGGCGAACCGGCCCCGACCGCCCGGGCGATGGCCTCGAGCGCGCGGTTCTTCAGCTCGGTGTTCGCCGTGGCGAGCGCGAGGGAGGCCACGCGAGCGGCCCGCAGCCGGTCACCCAGCGCGGGCGGGGCCACCGGCGGCGTGGGGTACGTCGGTGAATCGAGAATGGTGTCGGTCATGCTCAGATTCTAGAACGCCGCCGCCCGGCACGACGGGGAGCCGCCGATGCTGTGGACAACTGCTAGCGGGCGGCAGGTGTGAAGAACGTACCGATCGGATACCCGGCGAGCGCTTCGCTCACGAGGGTGGCCGAGGTCACCAGAACCGCGGTGCCACTGTCGGCGGCCAGCCGTGCCGCTGAGACCTTCGTCGCCGCTCCCCCGGTACCCACGCCGGCTGCCCCGATGTCGCCGAAGGTGACGTCGGAGAGCAGGTCGCCCTCCGCGACATCCACGATCTTCACGGCCCCCGGTTCGTGCGGCGGGCGCGTGTAGAGGGCATCCACGTCGGAGAGCAGCACGAGCAGGTCGGCCTTCACCAGCACCGACACCAGCGCCGCAAGCCGGTCGTTGTCGCCGAAGCGGATCTCGTGCGTGGCGACCGTGTCGTTCTCGTTCACGATCGGCAGAATGCGCAGCGTCAGCAACCGCTCCATCGCGCGCTGGGCGTTTGCCCGCGGGCTGGCGTTCTGCAGGTCTCCGGCGGTCAGAAGCACCTGGCCGGCCACGATGCCGAAGCGGTCGAGACTGTCTTGATAGCGGTAGATGAGCACGTTCTGGCCCACGGCGGCCGCAGCCTGCTGCGTGGCGAGATCGGTGGGCCGGGCATCCAGTTGCAGGTAGGGCACGCCGGTGGCGATGGCCCCGGAGGAGACCAGGATGACCTCCACTCCCCGCGCGTGCGCCTCGGCCAGCGCGGCGACCAGCACGCCGATGTGCCCGGCGTTCTCCCCGCTGATCGAGGAGGAGCCCACCTTCACCACGACGCGCGAGGCGGAACGGATCTGATCGCGCGTGGAGATGGCCTCTCGGCTCACTCCTCGTCTCCGCGCGACCCCGCAGACGACGGCGTTCCCGCAGACGACGGCGTTGCGGCAGGCGACGGCGTGGCGGCGTCGTAGTCGGGCTCGGTGAGCCCGTCGGCCTCCTCGTCGCCCCAGAGCCCGGCCTCCTTCTCGCGCACCAGTTCGGCGCGCGCGGCGGCCTTCGCGTCCATCAGTTCCACATAGCGCTCGCGCCGGGTCTGGTTGGTGCGACGGTGGTTGGGATCGAGTCGCGAGTCGGTTCCGCGCGGGGCGGTGACGAGCTCGGCGGTCGAGGTGAGCGTGGGCTCCCAGTCGAAGATGATGCCATTGCCCGGGCCGATGACGACCGTGGAACCGCCGACGGCTCCCGCGCGGAACAGCTCGTCTTCGACACCGAGCTTCGCGAGCCGGTCGGCCAGGAAGCCGATGGCCTCCTCGTTCGTGAAGTCGGTCTGCGCCACCCAGCGCTCGGGCTTGGCGCCGAGAACGCGGTAGACATTGCCGAACGACCCACCTTCGACGACCACGCGGAAGTCGACATCGTCGACGGCTTTCGGTCTGATGACGATGCGGGGGCCGGATGCTTCGGTGGCAGCCTCAGCGCGGCTGGTGGTCACGATCTCGGCGAGTGCGAACGACAGGCCCTGCAGCCCCTCATGGCTCGCTGTCGAGATCTCGAAGACGCGGTATCCCCGGGCTTCGAGGTCGGGCTTGACGAAGTCCGCCAGCTCCCGCGCCTCGGGCACATCGATCTTGTTCAGTGCGATGAGCTGGGGGCGTTCGAGCAACGGCAGTTGGCCATCCGGAACCGGGTACGCAGCCAGCTCGGCGAGGATGATATCGAGGTCGCTGACCGGGTCACGGTCGGGCTCGAGGGTGGCGCAGTCGAGCACGTGCAGCAGCGCGCTGCAGCGCTCGACGTGGCGGAGAAACTCCAGGCCGAGGCCCTTGCCCTCGCTCGCGCCCTCGATCAGGCCGGGAACGTCGGCGATCGTGTACCGGGTCTCGCCGGCCTGCACGACCCCGAGGTTCGGGTGCAGGGTGGTGAAGGGGTAGTCGGCGATCTTCGGCTTCGCGGCCGACATTGCGGCGACGAGGCTCGACTTGCCGGCGGAGGGATAGCCCACGAGTGCGACGTCGGCGACCGTCTTGAGTTCGAGGAAGACGTCGCCCTCCCAGCCGGGCGTGCCGAGCAGCGCGAAGCCGGGGGCCTTGCGCTTGCTGGAGGCGAGGGCAGCGTTGCCGAGCCCGCCCTGGCCGCCGGGGGCGACGACGATGCGGATGCCCGGCTCATCCATGTCGACGAGGGTCTCGCCCTCGGCCGACTTGACGACGGTGCCGACGGGAACATTGAGGATCATGTCTTCGCTCGAGAAACCACTCTTGTGGTCACCGGCGCCGGGACCGCCGTTCTCAGAACTGCGGTGCGGGCGACGGTGGAAGTCGAGAATGGTCGTCGTCTGCGGGTCGCTGACGAGGATGATGTCGCCACCGTTGCCGCCATTGCCGCCGTCGGGACCGGCGAGCGGCTTGAACTTCTCACGCTTGATCGACACGCAGCCGTTGCCGCCGTTGCCGGCTCGAAGATGGAGGGTCACTTGGTCAACAAACGTTGCCATTTGCACTCCTTAAGATCGAAAACGCATCTAACGAAAAAACAGGGGCGAGCCGAAGCCCGCCCCTGCGCAAAACAAGAGGTACCTGACTAGGCAGGCACCGCGACGGGCTCGGTTGCGCCGACCGGAGCAACAGCCTTGGCTGAAGCAACGATGTTGATCACCTTGCGGCCACCCTTGTTGCCGAACTCGACCGCGCCGGCGGCGAGAGCGAAGAGGGTGTCGTCGCCGCCACGGCCGACGTTGACGCCGGGGTGGAAGTGGGTACCGCGCTGGCGGACGATGATCTCGCCAGCCGAGACGACCTGACCGCCGAAGCGCTTCACGCCGAGGCGCTGGGCGTTGGAGTCACGACCGTTGCGAGTGGAACTCGCGCCTTTTTTGTGTGCCATGAGTGTCTACCTGCCCTTACTTGATCGTGGTGACCTTGACACGAGTGAGCTCCTGGCGGTGGCCCTGGCGCTTCTTGTATCCGGTCTTGTTCTTGAACTTCTGGATGACGATCTTCGGGCCGCGGAGGTCTTCGAGAACCTCGGCAGTGACCTTGACCTTCGCGAGCTTGGTCGAGTCGGAGGTGATCTTCGTTCCGTCGACCAGCAGCACTGCAGCCAGCTGGATGTTGCCGTCTTTGTCACCCTTGATGCGGTCGAGAGTGACGATCGTGCCGACCTCGACCTTCTCCTGGCGGCCACCGGCGCGCACTACTGCGTAAACCACTTCACATACCTATTCTCTAAACGTTCGGTGCCGCCCAACAGACGTTGGACACCACCTGTGATATTCGATGAAATCTTCTGGAAAAGTACCAGCCCGGGAGCGCGGGCAGAGCCGTGCGCGCACCAACGGTCTACTTTACTTCGAACTGCTCCCCCGGTCAAACGCGCTCGAGCCGCCCGGCGAGCCCCGGGCGTTTGTAGGCTGGCCGGATGACCGTGCTGATCGATCTGCCACGCTGGCCCGCCCATGACACCCTCTGGTCTCATCTGGTCAGTGATGAATCGCTCGGCGAACTGCACGCGTTCGCCCGGGCCCTGGGCATTCCGCGCCGTGGATTCGACCTCGACCACTACGACGTTCCGGCTGCACGCTACGACGAGGCTGTGGCCGCGGGGGCAGAACCCGCGACGATGCGCGAGATCGTGCTGGCGCTCCGCACTAGCGGGCTGAGGGTGGCCGCGAAGGACCGCCCTCAGCACCGCCGCTAGGCGACTCCTACTCCGTCGGCGCGACCGGGGCGCTGAGCGCGGCTGTCGACACCCGGCGGCTGCGCGAGCGCCCCTGGCCGGGCTGTTTGGGTTCGGGCAGGGCCTCCAGCACAGAGTCGAGCAGGCGTTCTGCGTCTTCGCGCTTGGCGCGCTGAACGGGATGCGACTGCTCGGGAAGCTCGAAGAGGGGCAGCTCGGGCTCCTGCCGGGCATCCGGAGCCGATGTCTCGGCAGACGATGCTGCGTCAACCGCGGGCTGCTCTTCGACCGCGGGCTGCTCTTCGACCTCGGGCTGCTCTGCGGTCTCCTCGGTCGCGGGATGCTCGCCCGGCGCCAGCTCGGCAGAGACGTCGGCCGGCAGGGCGACGAGCTCATCGTCGAGCGGGGAACTGCTGCCCTCCGCCGTTTCGCGGTCAGCGCTGGCAGCCTCGGCACTCGCCGCAGCGCGCTGGCTGCGCGAACGACGGGAACTGCGGCGCGAACGCGGCGACGAACCAGCCTCGGCGCCCTCTGACGGGGTCGCGGTCTCATCTGTCCCGACCGCGTTCTGCGTCGTCGGCAGGGTCCCCGAGAGGGCCGCCTCGACGACAGCCGCCGATTCTTGGAGCGTGACCTCGTGAATGGGCTTCTGGCCGTTGGCCGCAGCGATGGTGCTGGCCGCGATCTTGGCGAGGGCCGACTGCGCTGCGGGGGTGATGCTGTGCGTCACACCAGCGGTATGCGAGCCGTTCGAGGCGCCGCCGTTCGACGAACCGCCGCCGTTGCCACTGCCACCGTTCGAAGAACCCCCGTTGCCGTTCGAGCCCTGCCCGCCCTTGCGGGCACGCCGCTGCTCAGGCTGGGGGGTCTGCGCCTGGTGACGACGGGAGGTGGGATCGTGGTGCACGACCACCCCACGACCGGCACACACTTCGCACGGCTCACTGAACGATTCGAGCAGACCGAGGCCGAGCTTCTTGCGCGTCATCTGCACGAGACCGAGCGAGGTGACCTCGGCGACCTGGTGCTTGGTGCGGTCGCGGCTGAGGCATTCCACGAGCCGGCGGAGCACCAGGTCGCGGTTCGATTCGAGCACCATGTCGATGAAGTCGACCACGATGATGCCACCGATGTCGCGCAGGCGCATCTGGCGCACGACCTCGTCAGCCGCCTCGAGGTTGTTCTTCGTGACGGTCTCTTCGAGGTTGCCGCCCGAGCCGACGAACTTGCCGGTGTTGACGTCGACCACGGTCATGGCCTCTGTGCGGTCGATGACGAGCGATCCGCCGGAGGGCAGCCAGACCTTCCGGTCGAGAGCCTTCTCGATCTGCTCATTGATGCGGTACTGGTCGAACGGGTCGTTCTCGCCCTCGAAGATCTCGATGCGGTCGACCAGGTCGGGGGCCACCTGCGCGAGATATGCCTCGATCGTGGCCTGGGCATCCGCCCCACTGATGACGAGCTTGCCGAAGTCTTCATTGAAGACGTCGCGGATGATCTTGACCAGCAGATCGGGCTCACCGTGCAACAGCGCGGGAGCCTGGAGGGCCTTCAGGTTGTCACTGATCGAGGACCACTGGCTGATGAGCCGCTGCACATCGAGCGTCAGCTGCTCCTCGGTGGCACCCTCGGCCGCGGTGCGAACGATGACGCCCACGTTCTCGGGCAGAACCTCTTTGAGGATCTTCTTGAGGCGCGCACGCTCGGTGTCGGGCAGCTTTCGGGAGATGCCGTTCATGTTGCCGTTGGGCACGTAGACGAGGTAGCGGCCCGGAAGGGAGAGCTGGCTGGTGAGACGGGCGCCCTTGTGACCCACGGGGTCTTTGGTGACCTGCACGAGAACGGTGTCACCGGGCTTCAGCGCCAGCTCGATCCGACGCGGCTGGTTGCCGGTGTCGGCCGCCTCCCAATCGACTTCGCCGGAATACAGCACGGCGTTCCGGCCGCGCCCGATGTCGACGAAGGCAGCCTCCATGCTCGGCAGCACGTTCTGCACGCGGCCGAGGTAGACGTTGCCGATGAGCGAGGCATCCTGGGCCTTGGCCACGTAGTGCTCGACCAGGACACCGTCTTCGAGAACGCCGATCTGGATGCGGTCGTGGCTCGAGCGCACGATCATCGATCGGTCGACGGACTCGCGGCGGGCCAGGAACTCGGCCTCGGTGATCACGGGTCGGCGGCGGCCGGCGTCGCGGCCGTCACGCCGGCGCTGCTTCTTCGCCTCGAGGCGGGTGGAGCCCTTGATGCGCTGGGGCTCGGTGATGAGCTCGGGGGCCTGCGCCTGGCGCGGCGGGCGCACCTTGACCACGGTGTTCGGCGGCAGCTCGTCGGGCAGGCGGCTCTCCTCGCCGCTGCGGCGGCGGGTGCGCCGGCGCACGGTGGTGTCTCCCCGGTCGTCGCCGTCGCGGCCGTCGCGATCGTCTCGGTCGTCGAAGCCGCGTGGGTCGCGCCCGCCGCGGTTGCGGTTCGGCCGATCGTCACCCCGGTCATCCTGATCGTCGCGGTCGTAGTCGTCGCCCTGCTCGCGCCCCGGCCGGGGCGGCAGGAGCTGGATGTCGGGGGCCTGGAAGAGCAGGGACGTCGTCGTACGGGGTGCCGGCGACGGAGCGGCGGCAGGTGCCTGCCCGAGCTCGGGCTCGAGCCACGGTTCGGTGGGTTCGTTCGGATCTGTCATGGGGACCTTCACATCTGTTGTGGTCGCGCCCGTCTGCAGCGCGGGGGCGCCTGGCGCCGCCGCGGTCGTTCGATCGGGTGCGGCCGTGAGCTCGGCGGGGCTGAGGGCCCCGGCCGGTGCATCGGGCTGGGTCAGCTCTGCGGCTTTTCGTGCGGCTCTGCGGCCACCGAACAGCCGCGACCGACGTTTGGCCGGTGGTTGCTGGGCGTCATGGGTATTCTCTTCCACCATTTCTGGTGCACTCCTTGCCGGGTTCGCTGACCGCGCCAGGCGAACCGGGTACTCTCTCGTGCGGCCCGATCTCGGCTGACTTCGCCTCGTTCGTACCGCAAATCCTTCACGACTCCGCCCGGCTTCTGCTCTGGGCGATCTTCGTGTTCTGTTGTGCCCGGGCCCCCTTCGTCAGGTCGCCCGAAAAATCTTCTGCGCCAGCAGGCGCATGTTCTGCTGTCTTCGAGCGCGGCTCGAAACACATACAGGCATTATCGCACGCATTCCCAGATCGGGGGGTGAGGCCGTGTGGCAGAATGCCACAGTGATCGAAGACACCCTGCCCGCGCGGCGCCCCGTGGGCCTCGCGATCTTTCTCGTCGTGGCGGGCGTGATCGGCTGGATCGCCTCATTCGTCTTGACGCTCGAGAAGATCGAGACGCTGATCAACCCGAACTACGTGCCCTCGTGCAACATCTCGGTGCTTGTCAGCTGCGGCCCGAATATGGCGAGTCCCCAGGGCTCCCTCTTCGGCTTTCCGAACCCCCTCATCGGCGTCGCCTCGTTCGTGGCCGTGATCGTGGTCGGCGTCGGCGTCCTCGCCGGGGCACGCTTCGCCCGCTGGTTCTGGGTGCTCTTCAACCTCGGCATCGTCGCCGCCCTGGTCTTCGTGATCTGGCTGATCGGGCAGAGCGTCTACGTGTTGGGCACACTCTGCCCGTACTGCATGGTTGTCTGGAGCGTGGTCATCCCGCTGTTCTGGTACGTGACCGTCTACAACCTGCGAGAGGGCAACATCCCGGTGCCGGCGGGCGTGCGCAGCATCGCGGGGCTGTTCTACCCGTTCCTCTGGCTGTTCGTGATCGTCTCGTACCTCGTCGTGGCCGTGCTGGCGCAACTGCGCCTCGACGTCATCGCCTCACTCACCAACAGCTGACCGCGTGCGTTGTGCGCAAAAGCACCCAAACCGTCAGGTTTGGGTGCTTTTGCGCACAATGGTTCGGGTCAGTCGAACCAGAGGGCGAGCTCGCGAGCGGCCGACTCGGGTGAGTCGCTGCCGTGCACCAGGTTCTGCTGCACCTTCAGGCCCCAGTCACGGCCGAGGTCGCCGCGGATCGTTCCGGGCGCCGCGGTGGTGGGGTCGGTGGTGCCGGCCAGCGAACGGAAGCCCTCGATCACCCGGTTGCCGACGACACGCACGGCGAGCACCGGGCCCGACTCCATGAACTCGATCAGGGGCTCGTAGAACGGCTTGCCCTCGTGCTCTTCGTAGTGAGCGGCGAGCAGCGTGCGGGAGGGCTCGAACAGTTTGATGTCGACGAGCTGGTACCCCTTCTTCTCGATGCGGGCCAAAATGTCGCCGATGAGGTTTCGGGCGACACCATCGGGCTTGATCAGAACGAGTGTCTCTTCGACATTTGCAGTCATGGGGCGGTTCTACTTTCTGGGAATCGGAGCGGGATGGAGAGGGGAGAGGATCAGGGCGCGGGCGCGAGCTTCGCGTTGTCGCGGTCGATCATGCCACCCTTGATGACCGCGAACACCCACATTCCACCGAACAGCACGGCAACGATGAGCATCAGCGGTACGAGAATGGCCGAGGCGAGGATGATCGCCTGCAGCGCCCAGCCGAGCGCGATGCCGAAGGGGCGGTTGAGCAGCGGGATCGTGGCGAGCAGCAGCACGCAGAGGGCGGCTCCCCCACCGAGGGCGACGGGCCAGGGCAGCGCCTTCAGGCCGAAGATGGCGAGCGTGGCGAGGAACATGATCACCGACTCGAAGCCGAGCACGATCGAACAGAGGCTCTCTCGAACCGTGCGCTTGCGGCGAGCGCGGGGAGCGCGCGGTTCGCGCGGAGTTCGGTTCACGGCTTCCACCCTTCCTCGGCCGCCAGGGTGATGATCTCGCCCACGAGGGTGATCGAGCCCGTGACGAGCACGGCGCCCTTCGCGCTCTCCCCCGCCGAGTCACGGGCGATCGCCGCCGCCTCGCGCGGGTCGAGCTCGACGATCACCCGGTCGGCACCGGCGATGCCGACGACTACGCTCGCCAGTTCGTCGGCGTCGATCGCGCGGTCTGACGACGAACGCGTCACAACGAACTCCGACACGACGGGTTCGAGCGCCCGCATGATTCCGGCTGCGTCCTTGTCGGCCAGCACGCTGATCACGGCGACGACCTTGTCGAACGAGAAGTATTCGGTGAGCGCCGCCGCGAGCGCCGTCGCACCACCCGGGTTGTGCGCGGCATCCACCAGCACCGTCGGCTCGGTGCCGATCAACTGCAGGCGCCCGGGCGATGTGACCGAGTTGAAGGCCTCGACGAGAACATCGTCGACGAGGGCGTTCGTTCCCCCACCGAGGAACGACTCCACCGCCGCGACCGCGACGGCCGCGTTCTGCGCCTGGTGATCGCCGTAGAGCGGGAGGAAGAGGTCGCGGTAGGTACCGGCGATGCCCTTGATGGTCACGACCTGCCCGCCGACCGCCACGGAACGGGAGAGCACCTCGAACTGCTCCCCCTCACTGATGAACGTCGACTCGGTGAGCTCGGCCGCACGCTGCAACTCGGCCAGTGCCTCAGGTTGCTGCTTCGACGACACGACCTGCACGGCCGGTTTCACGATGCCCGACTTGGTGCGGGCGATCTCGGCGACGGTGTTGCCGAGGCGGGCGGTGTGGTCGAGCGAGATCGGCGTGAACACGGCGACCTGCCCGTCGGCGACGTTCGTCGAGTCCCATTCGCCGCCCATACCCACCTCGATCACACCGACGTCGATCGGCGCATCGGCGAACGACGCGAAGGCCAGAACAGACAGGGCCTCGAAGAAGGTGAGCCGGGGCTCTCCTTCCGCGGTGAGCTCGTCGTCGACCAACCGGAGGTAGGGCTGGATGTCGGCCCAGTTCGCGGCGAGCGCCTCATTGCTGATCGGCCTGCCGTCGATCATGATGCGTTCGTTCAGCCGCTCGAGGTGCGGGCTGGTGAAGAGCCCGGTGCGCAGCCCATAGGCGCGGAGGATGCTCTCGGCGATGCGGCTGGTGCTGGTCTTTCCGTTGGTTCCGGTGATGTGGATGATCGGATAGGCCCGGTGCGGATCGCCCAGCAACTCGACCACCCTGCGCGTGGCGCCGAGCCGGGGTTCGGGCGCTGCCTCACCGAGTCGCGAGAGCAGCTCGGCGTAGACCTCGTCGCCCTGCTCGACGAACTCGTCGGGCAGCTCGGGCTCGTCTTCGCCGATCGTCGCCGCACCGCCCGCCCGCACCACGAGCTGCCCGTCGTAGGCGTCGGCCATCTCGAACTCGTCGGCGCTGTCGTCGTCGGCAGCGGCACCGGGATCGTCTTCGTCGACCGTTCCGTCGTCGTCGTAACGCTGGCGGTGCACGCCGTCGCCGGGGTCGTCTCCGTACCCGACTTCGTCGCGCCTGCCGTCTCCCTCGCGGAGACCATCGTTACCGAACTCGTCAGCGCCCGCTTCGTTGCTGCGATCAGACATTCCGCACTCCTTCCGGCCGGCTCACGGCCACGACGAACAGGTCGCTGTTGGCGTACTTGCCGCCCTCGATACGGGCCACATGCTCGGGCGCGGCGGCGACCAGGCGACCCACCCACTCGGAGGCGAGCTGGTCACGGTACTGCCCGAGGTTTCTGAAGTCCTTCGGCGAGACGACGGTGAAGCGGGTGGCGAGGGTCTCGTCGTCGATCGCGACGGTGCCGGCGTTGCTGCCGGAGCCACCGACGGCGACACTCCTCACCGCGTCGGCGTCATCATCGGAGAAGAAGATGAGATCGAGCGTGATGCGGTCGCTCACGTCGAAGCCGGCGCCCTTGCGAGTCTCCTGCACGGCACGGACGACGTCTCGCGCCAGGCCCTCGGCCTGAAGCTCCAGGGTCATCGCGGTGTCGAGCAGGGCGAACCCTCCCCCGGGCAGAAGTGCGAGCGCGGAGGCCGGGGCTGCGGCACCCTCGGCAGCAGGCTGCCCCGCGGCATCCGGAGCAGCCGTCTCGAGCACGAGGTCGTACTCTGCGGGTTCCAGCGCGATGCCGCCGGCTGTGACGACGCCGCCCTCCTCGCTCCAGTCACCGGCCCGGGCGGCCTTGATCGCGAGCTGCACCTGCCTGCCGAGACGCGGTCCCGCCGCACGGGCATTCACGGTGAGCTTCGACGTGATGCCGAAGTCGGCCGCGCTGGTGGCGCTCTGCTCGACGAAGGTGACCGTCTTGACGTTCAGCTCGTCGCGCAGGATGTCGTCGAACGCAGCGAGCGCCGCCGCGTTCGAGGTCACGATGGTGAGGTTCGCCAGCGGCAGGCGCACGCGCAGCCCGTTCGCTTTGCGGAGCGAGAGGGCCGTCGAGCTGATGGCGCGGATCTGGTCCATCGTCGCCACGAGCGCATGGTCTTCGGGGAAGGCGTTCGCGTGCGGCCAGTCTTCGAGGT
Source organism: Subtercola boreus (assembly GCF_003399645.1). Taxonomy (GTDB): domain Bacteria; phylum Actinomycetota; class Actinomycetes; order Actinomycetales; family Microbacteriaceae; genus Subtercola; species Subtercola boreus_A. The sequence continues at coordinate 184,651 of NZ_NBXD01000012.1, read as the reverse complement.
GAACGCTGCGACCGCCCGTCAGGCCCTGCCAGATGTGCTCGCCGATGAGGGGGATGAGCGGGGCCGAGAGTCGCGTCAGCGTCTCGAGAACGGTGTAGAGCGTGTCGAACGCCTGCTTCTCGTCGCCCGACCAGAACCGGTCGCGCGAGCGTCGCACGTACCAGTTCGTCAGAACGTCGGCGAAGTCGCGGAGACGGGCCGCAGCCACGGTCGCATCCAGAGCCTCGAGGTCTGACGTCACACCCTCGACGAGTTCGCGCGTCTTGGCGAGCAGGTAGCGGTCGAGCACATCGGTCGAGTCGGTGCGCCAGGAGGCCTCGTAGCCTGCGGACGAGCCCGCGACATCCGGAGCGGCACCCGCGCTCGAACCTGCGGCATTCGCATACAGGCTGAAGAAGTAATAGGTGTTCCAGAGCGGCAGCAGGAACTGGCGCACAGACTCACGGATGCCCTCCTCCGTGACGACGAGGTTGCCGCCCCGCAGAACCGGCGAGCTCATGAGGAACCAGCGCATCGCATCCGACCCGTCGCGGTCGAAGACCTCGTTCACGTCGGGGTAGTTGCGGAGGCTCTTCGACATCTTCTGGCCGTCGCTGCCGAGCACGATGCCGTGGCTGATGACGCTCTTGAACGCCGGGCGGTCGAACAGGGCGGTCGACAGGGTGTGCATCGTGTAGAACCAGCCGCGGGTCTGGCCGATGTACTCGACGATGAAGTCGGCGGGGCTGTGCGAATCGAACCAGTCGCGGTTCTCGAACGGGTAGTGCACCTGGGCGAACGGCATCGACCCGCTGTCGAACCAGACGTCGAGCACATCTTCGATGCGGCGCATTGTCGACTGGCCGGTCGGGTCGTCGGGGTTCGGGCGGGTCAGCTCGTCGATGAAGGGCCGGTGCAGGTCGGGCTGGCCCTCGGCGTTCAGGGGCAGGGTGCCGAAGTCTCGCTTGAGCTCGTCGAGGGAGCCGTAGACGTCTTCGCGCGGGTACTCGGGGTTGTCGCTCTTCCACACCGGGATGGGCGAACCCCAGTAGCGGTTGCGCGAGATCGACCAGTCGCGGGCGTTGCTCACCCATTTGCCGAACTGGCCGTCTTTGACGTTCTCGGGCACCCAGCCGATCTGCTGGTTGAGCTCCTCCATGCGGTCACGGATCTCGGTGACCCGCACGAACCAGCTCGACACCGCCTTGTAGATCAGCGGGTTGCGGCAGCGCCAGCAGTGCGGGTAGGAGTGCTCGTAGCTCGCCTGGCGAAGCAGCCGGCCGTTGGCCTTCAGCAGTTGCGTCAACGGCCTGTTCGCCTCGAAGACCTGGAGACCTGCGACCTCGGTGATGTTCGGCAGGAAGCGAGCGCCCTCGTCGACCGAGATGAGCACCGGGATGCCCGCGGCCTCGCAGATCTTCTGGTCTTCCTCGCCATAGGCCGGCGACTGGTGCACGACGCCGGTGCCCTCGGTGGTCGACACGTAGTCGGCGACGAGGATCTGCCAGGCGTTCTGGGTGCCGTAGGTCTCGACGTCGGCGTAGTGGTCCCACAGCCGGTCGTACCGGATGCCGTCGAGCTCGCTCCCGAGAAGGGTGCGGCCGACCGCCGCGCGGGCTGCCTCTGCGGAATCGTAGCCGAGCTCTTTGGCGTAGTTGCCGACCAGGTCGGCGGCGAGGAGGTAGTCGGCGGTCAGGACGGTGGTCGAGACATCCGTACCCCCGACCTCCCCCACGACCTCTGCATCGGCGGTGCCGTTCGGGCCGCTCGGCACGACGGCGTAGGTGATGTCGGGCCCGACGGCGAGCGCGAGGTTGGTCGGCAGGGTCCACGGGGTCGTCGTCCAGGCCAGCGCCCGCACGGCGGTCAGGCCCAGCGCCTCGGCCTTCGTGCCCACGAGCGGGAAGGTGACCGTGACGGTCTGGTCTTGCCGCATCTTGTAGACGTCGTCGTCCATGCGCAGTTCGTGGTTCGACAGCGGTGTCTCGTCGTGCCAGCAGTACGGCAGAACCCGGAAGCCCTCGTACGCCAGGCCCTTGTCGTGCAGCTGCTTGAAGGCCCAGATCACGCTCTCCATGAAGGTGGTGTCGAGCGTCTTGTAGTCGTTCTCGAAGTCGACCCAGCGGGCCTGGCGGGTGACGTACTCCTGCCACTCGCCGGTGTACTGCAGAACGGATGCCCGAGCCGCCGCGTTGAATTCGGCGATGCCCATCGCCTCGATCTGGCTCTTCTCGGTGATGCCGAGCTGGCGCATCGCTTCGAGTTCGGCCGGGAGACCGTGGGTGTCCCAGCCGAAGCGGCGGTGAACGAGCTTGCCGCGCATGGTCTGGAAGCGCGGAAAGAGGTCTTTGGCGTACCCGGTGAGCAGGTGGCCATAGTGCGGAAGGCCGTTTGCGAAGGGAGGGCCATCGTAGAAGACCCATTCGGGAGCATCAGCCCGCGCGTCGATGGACGCCTGGAAGGTACCGTCGGCCTTCCAGAACGCGAGCACCTGTTCTTCGAGAGCTGGGAACTTCGGGCTCGGCGTGACGGAGGCGGGAGGCCTGCCGGCGCCGAAGGCCGCGCCGGCGGCGTCGGTCGTGCCGGCCCCGGCTGCGGGTGCTTCTTTGGGGTACGTCATGGTTGCTGGTGTCTCCTGGACGGCTGTGTTGGTGCTGCTGCCTGTTCCACGAGGACGCCAGCTCTTCTGCTCCGGCGCGGTACCACCCCGCTTACCGTCTGTGCCGGTTCGCTGTCGCTGCCCCGGCTCGTTCGGTCGCTCTCTCTTTGGCTGTGACGGGCCAGCCCCGGCCGGGTCTACTGGGCGGGCCCACCCTTTCGGGAGGGGTACCACTGTTCTTCCGGCGACTCCCCGGTGATGACCGGCTCATAGTCTTTGCACGGCAATATTACACGCGCCCCGCGCTGACTAGGCTGCTGGGGACAACTCTCGCGAAAGGAGACCCTGTGGAGGAACCAAAACCGGCCCGGGGCCGCCCGCGAGCCTCCTCCCGCGAGCTGCTCGAAGACGCAGCCTTCGAACTCTTTCTCGAAAACACCTACTCCAAGACCACCGTCGAGCAGATCACCCAGCGCGCCGGCGTCGGCCGCTCGACCTTCTTCAACTACTTCGGCAGCAAGAGCGACGTGTTCTGGGGCGACATCGACCGGGCATCCGATGTTCTGCAGCAGAGGCTCGACGAGCAGGCTCCGGATGCCCGGCTCACGATCGCGCTCACTGCCGCCCTGGCGGCCACAGCCCGCGACTTCGGGCCGTCGAGAGTGCCGTGGATCCTGACCCAGTACCCCTTCGTCGGCACCGTCGCAGAGGTGCAGGCGTCAGCGCTGGCGCGCTTCTCGCGGTGGGCGGGGCTCGTGGCCACCTTCACCGGTGTGCGACTCGGCCTCGACCCGGAGACGCTCCGGCCCCGAACCCTTGCGTACGCGGTGACCGGTGCCGTGGTGGCGGCAGCCCAGGAGTGGGCGGCTGCGGGCCCGTCGCGCGGATCGCTGGAACCGTTCGTCGTGGCGGCGCTCGACTCCCTCGGGGCCGAGCTCGGCGGCTGAGCCGGGAGCGACCGGCGCGAGCCCTGCGCGAGCCGGACGTGCTCCCGACGCGCTTCCGACGCGCTTCCGACGCGCGGAGCTTCGATCAGCCCTGCAGCGCGGCCGCATCCGGCACGACGGTGGCAAAACTGCCGTCGAGAGCGGCCATGAAAGAGGCGTGCACCTGCGCACCCGGAACGGTCGTGCCGTCGAACCGGAGGTCGGGCGCCGCGCACGCCCCAGCGACGACGGTCACGGTGTACCCGAGTTCGTGTGCGGCCCGGGTGGTCGAGTCGACGCACATGCTGCTCATCATTCCGACGATCACCAACTCGGTGACGTCGTTCTCCGCCAGACGCTCGCTCAGCCCCGTGCCGATGAAGCTGTTGGGCTCGTGCTTCTCGATGACGACCTCACCCTCGGCCGGAGTCATCAGCGGGTGGAACCCGACGCCCGGTGTACCGGGCCGGAAGAAGGTCGCGTCAGGATCTGTGGACACGTGGAAGACGTGCATCACCTTTTCGCCGCTGGCGCGGAAGGTGTCGAGGACCGCTCGCGCCGACGTCGCCGCCGCAAGCGGTTCGACCAGAGGGAAGGAGCCACCCGGGAAGTAGTCGAGTTGGATGTCGATCAGAAGCAGCGCGCGGGTCATGACCCCATTATGCCGGGGCGAGTTCGACCCGGAGCTGGCTGAAGATGAAGAGCGAGGCGGAGCCCGACCGAACCCGAGCGTGCACCAGCGTTCGAAGCTCGCCCGATCGGCGAAGTCGAAGCGGTGCTCGCTGAGGTGGGAGTCGGCTGTGCGGAGTCCGGCGGCCGCGGCGAGCCGCTCGACCTCGCCCGGTGAGGGGCGCACGAAGGGGGCATCGAACCCGTCGAAGTTTGCGTTCCACCGGGGGATCCCGCGACATCCATCGCCATCTGTTCGAGGGAACGGCGCTCGCTCGCCCCCACGAACTGCAGCACCAACCGGCCCGCCGGAGCCGTGACCGAGCGGAGCTCTGAGAGGGCGCGGCCGAGGTCGGGCACCCAGTGCAATCCGTTCAACGACACGACCAGGTCGATGTTTCGCCCGCCCAGGTCGAGGGCGAGAACGTCTCCGGCCTCGAAATGCACCTTGGCATCCGCGCGGCCTGCAGCCTGAGCCACCATGAGCGGTGACGGGTCGATGCCCCTGACGGCGCCCGTCTGCAGCCGCGCTGCGATGAGGGCCGACACCTCTCCGTCTCCGCAGCCCACGTCAAGCACCCGCTCACCAGGGGAAGCTCCGCGGCGAACGTCGCGCCGAGCGCGTGCTGAAGGTCGGCGAACCGGGCGTACTGCCGCCCATCCCAGTCGGTCAGCGCGAACCTCCACCTCGGCCCATTCTGGCAGCGCCTGCGTGCGGGGAGGAACCCTCGGGCAAGCCCCAGAACGGGGACCTGTGAGTCTTCACAGAACTGACAGACTCACCCCATTACATCATCTGAACCGCTGGGGGGCGGCTCACAGGAACCCCCCTACACGCCCATTCCGCAGAACCCGTCTTCGCCGTACGCGGCCACCGGCACGCTTACACCTGGACCGCCGAAAGCCCCGATGGGCCTGGCGCTGGCCGCACTCATCGTCGGCATCGCCGCCTTTCTCTTCGGGCTCATCCCGGTTTTCGGCGCGGTGGTGGGCATCGCTGCCATCGTGCTCGGAGTCTTTGCACTGCGAAAGGGCCAGTCCAAGGTGCTGGCGATCGTCGGCATCGCGCTCGGAAGCATCGCTACCATCACCTCAATCGTCGTGACGATCGGGGTGGGCGCTGCGGTGAACAGTGCCTCGGTCGACGAGCCGGTCAGCATCGTCGCTGAATCGGCCACGCCGACAAACCAGGCCTACTCCGCGCCTCAGCCGGTCGAAACGGCACAGGCGGCACCTACGTCGGCGCCCGTCGAGACTGCCGCACCCATCGAGACGCAGGCGCCCGCCGCTCAGGCCCCGGCGCCGGCGGCGCCAGCCGCCCCGGATGTTTCCGCCGAATACAAGTCGGCGTTGCGTTCCGCCACGAACTATTCGGAGATCCTCCACCTGAGCAAGGCGCGCCTCTACGACCAGCTCACTTCGGAGTACGGCGAGAAGTTCTCGGCCGAGGCTGCCCAGTACGCGGTCGACAACGTGCAGGCCGACTGGAACGCGAACGCCCTCGCCACGGCGAAGAACTACCAGAACGAGATGTCGATGTCGCCCGAAGGCATCCGCGACCAGTTGACCAGCGAGTATGGCGAGAAGTTCACAGCCGACGAAGCCGACTATGCCATCACCCATCTCAATGACTGACTCGCCTGTCGGCGGGTGAGGACCGGAATGCGGCCCGAGCAGGCCTGACAGGGCGGGCTCGGGCCTCATCCGTCCTGTGACGCTACTCGAGCAGCTTGCCCGCGACCGTGACGTCCTCGCGCATGAAGGCGGCGATCTCGGCGGGGATGGCCGGGATGGTCTCCCGCACCACGCCCGTCGACGGTGACCAGACGAGGTTGACCTGCAGGGCGGGATCGGTCTCGGGGTAGTCGCTGCGGTTGTGGCAGCCGCGGGTCTCGCGGCGCTCGAGTGCGGCCTCGAGGGTGGCCCGCGCCGCGAGCGCTGCCGACTTCAGGTCGAAGGCGTGCGCCAGATCCTGGAAGCCCGCGATGTCGGGGTGGATGCCCACGCTCGGGATGCGCGCCTCGATCGCGTCGAGCTCGGCGAGCCCGGCCAGCAGGCCCTCCTCGCTTCGAACGACACCCGCGTGTGCCGTCATGGTGTTGCGGATGGCGCGCTGCAGCGCGCGCACGTTCTCGGGCCCATCGGAGGCGAGCAGGTCGTCGATGTCGGCCCGAGCGACGGCGACCGCGGCCACCGACCGCTTCTGGGCGGACAGACCGGCGGAGTAGGCCGCGGCGGCCCGGCCGACGATGCGCCCGAAGACCAGCAGTTCGATGAGCGAATTGCCACCGAGCCGGTTCGCTCCGTGCAGTCCCGACGATGCCTCGCCGATCGCGTAGAGGCCGGGAACGTCGGTGGAGTGGTCTTCGGGGCGCACCCAGACGCCACCCATCGAGTAGTGCGCGGTCGGCGCGATCTCGATCGGATCCTTCGTGATGTCGAGCATCTGCAGCTCGAGCATCGTCTGGTAGACCCTGGGCAGCCGGGTCATGATGGTCTCGCGGGGCAGATGCGAGACATCCAGCCACACACCGCCGTTGGGGGTGCCGCGACCCTCCTTGATCTCGGTGTAGCAGGCCAGCGCCACGCGGTCTCGGGTGGACAGTTCGAGCCGCTCGGGGTCGTAGTTCTGCATGAAGCGCTCGCCCAGCCCATTGCGCAGGATGCCGCCCTCGCCGCGGGCCGCCTCGGAAATGAGGGTGCCGGCCGCGTTCTCGGGCTCGATGATGCCTGACGGGTGGAACTGCACCAGTTCGGGGTCGCGCAGGCGCCCGCCCGCCTCGACCGCGAGGCGGAAGGAGTCGCCGGTGTTCTCGTCTCGCCTCGATGAGGTGCGCCGCCAGATGCGGTTGTGCCCGCCCGCGGCAAGAATCACCGCGTCGGCATGGATGAGGTACTTCGTACCGTCTTCGACGTCGAATCCGTACGCCCCGAAGACTGCACCGTCGTCGTTGACGAGGATGCGTGTGACATACACCGTGTCGAGAATGGGCACATTCAACTGCGCTGCCCGGTTCACCAGCGTGCGCTGGATCTCGAGGCCCGTGTAGTCGCCCGCGAACGCGGTGCGGCGGTAGGTGTGGGCGCCGAAGAAGCGCTGCGAGATGCGGCCGTCGGCCTCCCGGGCGAACGGCATGCCGTAACGCTCCAGGTCGTCGATGCCCTGGGCCGCGCCCGAGGTGACGATCTCGACGGTGTGCGGGTTGGCGAGGAGGTAGCTCTCCTTCAGGGTGTCGGCCGCGTGCTGCTGCCAGCTGTCTTCGGCATCCATGGTGCCGAGGGCCGCATTGATGCCGCCGGCCGCGAGGGACGTGTGCGCATCCGATTTGGACCGTTTGCCGAGGGCGAGCACATCGACCCCGGCTTCGGCGAGTTCGATGGCGGCGCGAAGTCCGGAGCCGCCGGTACCGATCACGAGGACGGTGGTGGAGATCTGTCGTTCTGAAATGCTCATGGGGTAACGCTAGGCTCGGGCCACCGATTACTCCAATGCATATGTCGGCTGCTCATGATGCGTTTAAGCTATGGATATGAACCTCGAACAGCTGCGCAGTTTCGTCGAGGTCGCCCAGCTCGGCAACTTCAGTCGGGCCGCCGACCGACTGCACCTCGCCCAGCCCTCGCTGAGCCGCCAGATCGCCTCGCTCGAGCTCGATCTGGGCGCCGAACTGTTCCACCGGGCGCGGGGCGGCAGCACGTTGACCGTCGCCGGTGATTCCCTGCTGCCGCTGGCGAGGCGGATGCTCGCCGACGCCGAATCGGTACGCCGTGAGCTGAGCGAGTTGGCCGGTCTAGAACGCGGCCGGGTGCGACTCGGTGCGACGCCCAGCCTCTGCATCAGCCTCGTCGCCGAGGTGCTGAGCGACTTCCACACGGCCCATCCCGCTATCGAACTCCACCTCTCGGAGCAGGGCTCACGGCGCTTGCTCGATGAACTCGCGGCCGGTGAACTCGATCTGGCCCTGATCACCACCTCCGGCCCGACCGCTGCCGACCGGTTCGCGATCGCCCCCCTGCTCGTCGAGGAGTTGGTGGTCGTCTCCTCGGCCGCCGAACCACCCGTCAACGCGCACGGCACGATCAGGCTGCAGGATGTCGCGGGCCTCCCCCAGGTCGGATTCAGCTCGACCTACGACCTCCGCCGAACGACCGACGCCGCGTTCTCCGCCGCGGGGCTGCACCCGGAGGTCATCCTCGAGGGCGCGGAGATGGATGCTGTGCTGAGGTTCGTCGAACGCGGCCTCGGAGTGGCGATCGTGCCGGCGATGGTGTTGATCGACCGGCCGGGGCTGCGTTCCGTGCGGCTTCGCCAACCGACCCTCACCCGCACCATCAGCCTCGCCCGCCCGACGGATGTCGCGCCCACCGCCGCGGTCGGCGTCATGCAGCGCACCATCGCCAGAACGGCGGCTGCCTTCGCCGCCCGGTCAGGCGCAACCCTGAGGCCCGCGGGCAGCGCCTGACAGGAACCCGCGGCCCGCGGTCAGTGACCTCCGCTGGCGAGAGCAGCAACGTCTGCCGCAGACAGCGCCCGGTTGTAGACCTGTACGTCGTCGACGGCTCCGGCCCAGAAGTCGGCGTTCCGGCCCCCCGCCTGCGCCCGACCGACAGCGAGCGGACCTGTCGACGCGACTCCCGGTGCCTGGTCGAAGGACTGGGTCTGCGCAACGCCATCGACAAAGAGCGTGAAGCGCCCGGTATTCGCGTCGTGCACTCCGGTCAGCTGGTACCACCTGCCCGTGACAGGCGCGACGTTCGACAGGGCACGGCCCTGCTCGGTCGAGAACGCGAGCCGGTCATCCGCTTTCGAATACTGCAGGAAGAACGCACTCGTTCCCGCTCCGTCCTGGCTGACGGCGGTGGCGAACGAACCCGTCGAATCGAGCTTCACCCAGGCGCTGACCGAGAAGTTGCCGACCGTGTCGAGAACCGGGCCCGCCGTCTGGGCGTAGCTTAACGAACCGTCGAACTGCAGCGCCGAACCAGTCGCACCCTCGCGTGCCGCAACCCACGCTGCCCCGCCGGCGAGCGTGAGGTCATGGCCCGCGCCCGAACTGTCTGCTGCCGTCGCCCCCGCTCCCTCATCGAGTGACCAGAGACCGATCGGCGCCTGCTGTCCAGCCGGATATGCCACCGTCAGGGCCTGGCGGGCGTGCGTCGACTGGTTGTTGGCGGCGCCATCGCGGTAGGTCGCCGTCGCAACGAGATCTGTCTGCGTTCCGGGCGCCGAACCAGACGGCGGCGTCAGGACGGAGGTCCAGACGAGGGAGGCCCCCGGACGGATGCTCGCCCGCTGCGCCGCAGAAGGCTGTGACACCACCGTCGACGTCCAGCCCGGCGGCACCGCGAGCGCCGTGGCCGCAGCCGCGAGCGGCCGAGGCGAAGCGTTTGTCACGGTGACGCTCACCGGGGTCGGCCCGTCGATCGACAGCGAGCTTCCCGGCGCGCCGGGCGCCCCGACACCGCCGGCGCCTGAGCCGGACGATATGGCGACCGTGGCCGCCGAACTCGAGGGGCTCCATGACTGCAGCTCCGTGACGCCCACGTATGAACCGGCAGGGTTGGTGAACAGGAGCCGAACCTGGGTGGTCGTGACCGGGGCGAACGTGATGCGGTTGAGCCCGTTGCCCACCGGGGTGCCGGGCGCCCGAACCTGGCCGGGAACATCCAGCCAACCGCCCGCCGCCAGGTACTGCACGCGGTAGTCGGCCGCGGGCCTGACCCCGCCCCCGTCGTCGTAGCCGAACCAGCGCAGATCGCTCACCGCTGTCGGCACTCCGAAGTCGACCCCGTAGTAGTCGGTTCCCGACGCATTCGGCGAGGCATAGTTGGTCCACCTGGTGTTCTCGGGCACCTCGGTGTACCAGATCTTGCCGTCGAGCGGGTTCCAGGCGTCGTCATTCGGGAACGTGTACGAGGCGATGGGCTTCGGGTACCCCTGGCGAAGCGGGTTCGCCGCATCGTTCACCAACCGGGTCGCCGCACCCGAGGCTGTCGCCTGGCCGGTACCGGGTGTGTTCGCCGCCGACGCGGCCGCCACGGCCGCGCCCGTGGGAGCCACCTGGCGAAGCGTCACCGTCGTGTCTTTGAGCGTCTTCGAGAAGGTGACGCGCTTGCCGTCGACGTACACCCCCATCCCCGCACCCTGGCCGTAGTGACTCCCGTCCGCATCCCAGAGCACGCTGATGTTGTGGGAGTGGTAGGGCACGTTCTCGACCGCGTAGTGGTCCCACGAAGCATCCACCAGTGGTTTGATCTGCAGGGTCGTCCCGTCCTGCGGACGCAGCCCGAGCAGCCCCGAGAGCACGAGGTCGTTGAACGTGGAGTGGTTGTAGTCCTCGCTGTGGTTGGCGCCGTCGTAGATCCACGTGGACTGGTCGGGGTCGTGCGCCTCGGCGACGTAGGGCTTCCCGTCTTTGTACTGGGTGAGCGCGTAGGTCTCGACCGCCTTGGCATAATCGGCCTTGGTGATGGCGGTCTGCGCGGGGTAGTCGTCGAGCTGGTTGGCCAGCCCGGTGAGGGTCTGCGAGGTCGAGAAGGGCCAGCTCGGGCCATCCCACCGGCAGCACCCTCCCGCTTCGAACATGAAAAGCGGGCTGCGGCGTTCGGCGGTGGTGGGGCCGAACGGAGCGGCGAATCCCTGCGGGTCGGTCAGCTGCTTCCAGGCGTCGGAGTCGGTTGCGGATGCCGCACCGAACGCCCACGGAATGTAGCCGATCTCCTCCCGGGTGTCGAGCAGGGTGTGGTTCGGGTTGTCGTCTCTGGCCATGGCGAAATAGAACTGCCGCGACGGATCCCACAGCCACTTCTGCATCGAGGTCTTCAGGTTCGCCGCAGCGGTGCTGTATTTCGAGGCGGTCGCCCTGTCGCCCATCATCGACGCGATGCGGCTGATCGATATCGCATCGCCGTACTGGTACGAGTTCAGCGTCGGGCGGTAGCCCGCACCGCCGTGGTACGGGTCGTCGGACTGGTATGACGAGGCCGAGAGCTCCATCGCATCCCAGACCGGAACGGACCAGTAGAGGCCGAGGTCAGCGTTGTACTGCCCGCTCCACCCCTCGTACTGGCTGATGAGCTGGGGCAGCAGGGCCTTCACCTGCGTGAAGTCGCCCGTGACCTGGGCACGGCCGTAGGCGGCGCTCGCCAGCCAGAAGCTGTACTCGTGGGCCCAGTCGTCGGTGTCCTTGTTCACGCCGTCGGTCATCGGCTTCGCACCGGCACCCGGACCGGTCAGCCAGAACTTCGTGAAGTCGTCGACGTACTGCGGATCGCGCAGCCATCGACCCTCGGTGATCTGGTGGCCGGCGGCGGCGTTCACCGCCTGGTAGGGGGCGGCATAGCCGCAGCAGTCCAGGAACTCGGTCGAGATGTACCCGTCGGTCGGGTTCGTGTACCGCAGGTGCTCACGGTAGACGCGCCAGCGGTAGTAGTAGACGTCTTCGATGCTCTTGCTGGGCAGGTCGACGAACGGGATGTTCGACTCGTACCAGGCGGGATCGGTGAACCCCTGGAGGTCAGCGGTGTGGTCGAGAAAGTGAGTACCGGCGCCGACGGCCGGGTAGACACCGGCCGGCCCAGCAGCCGGGAGGGCGGCCGGCGCGGCAGCCGGCGCAGCAGCAGCCGCGGGAGTTGCGGCTGCCGCCGCGAACAGCAACACGGTGGCCGCAGCCACGACAGACAGGTTTCGCACGCGCACGACCGCATCAACTCCTTTGTCGACGAAAAACGGGTGGCCCAAGTGTCTCAAAAACGTGTACGAAAGTCCACTGCTCCGTGCGAATCGGTATTTTCTGCCGTGCGTTCCCCGCCCGGGGGTCAGCGCCCGTCGACCACCGACATGAAGCCGGTGAAGGCGAAGATGCCGGGCACGGCGTAGAGAAAGACGAGCAGGGCGAACCAGCCGATCGCCCCGAGCACTACCACCCGCCCCGCCCCCGGTCGCGCCGGTCGAGACGGCGGCCGTCTGCACCGATGCGGGGTTCCGGTTCGACCCAGCGGGTACCCGGGTGCTCCAGCTGGTACTGGATCGCACGGATCACCCGCGGGGTGCTCTGGCCCGGCACGCGGTCGTCTCGGTAGCGTTCGGCCCTGCCTGCCAGCCGCGCTGCTACGCCGCCCAGAAGAGCGTCGATGCGCAGCCAGGGCTCGAGCCTGGTGAAGTCGGCGATGGTCGGAGAGAAGAACACCAGCGTCCGGTCGAGCGTCTCGACGTTGAAGCCCGCGGCGTCGTCGATGAGCGAAGCCATCACATCCGGGGTCAACGTCAGCCGCTGGGCTCGGTCGAAGGCGGCCGGCAGGTCGGTTGTGAGCCGGCCGCTGGAGGCAGCGTCGAGAACGAGATGCGGCAACGGAGCCGGCAGCTTCACCGCGAGGTAGTGCCACTCGGTCGAGCGACGGCGACGCTGGTCGACGCCACGGCCCGTGAGCATCCCGAACTCCACGCCGGGCGCGACGAACCGCGGATACTCCCGCAGACCCCGGCCCGTGCCCGTGATGAGCGAGGAGAACGTCGAGACCGGGCTCGGTCGGGGCTCGAAACCGTTGGCGAGCGCCGTCAGCGTCTGACGCCATTCGCGAAGGCGTGCCCGCGGCGAGGGCGGCCGGGCGGCGAACCGGTGAAGCCAGAAGGTTCCGCTCAGCCAGAGCGCGAGAATCACCAGCGTCACGACGATCGAGGGCACGTCGGATGCGCTGACGTGGCCGCCCTCGGAGGAACCGACGCGAACGCCGATGGAGACGAAGGAGATTGCCAGGTACCACAGCAGAAGACACTGGTTGACGTGCACGAGCACCGGTCGCCGGGACGGCACCCAGGCGGGCCGGGATTCTCGGCGCACCGTCGCCATGGCGGCGGCGACCTCCGCCTCCGGCGCGGTCAGCCAACGCAGATCCACGGTCATCCCCTCTTGCGGCAACTCTAGGTCATCGTCCAGCCCCGCACCCCAGCATGCCGCGTCTGTGCCCGCGTCCCGCCAGCGCCCGCGTCCCGCCAGCGCTACGACCCGGCGTGCGACTCCAGGAACTCGTACACCTCACGGTCGTCGACCCCCGGGAACTTGCCGGAGGGCAGAGGTGACAGCACGTGCGCGTGCAGGCGCGCGCTCGGCCAGGCACTGTTCGACCACCGCTCGACGAGCTCGGTGGGCGGCCGCTTGCAGCACGACTCGTCGGGGCACTTCGACTGTGCCCGCTTGTCGGTGTCTCGCCCCCGGAACCACTTCGCATCGGCGAACGACGTACCGAAGCTGATCGAGAACTCGCCCGCGGCCGTGGTTCCGGTCTGCGTCGCGCACCAGAAGGTGCCCGAAGGCGTATCGGTGTACTGGTAGAACTCGGTCGAGCGGTTCGTTCGGGTGAGCGCGACCCGGGCCGCCCAGTTGCGGCACACGAACTGTCCCTCGACGGCGCCCGTGACATCCTGGGGCAACGGCAGGCCATCGTTCTCGTAGGCCTTCTGAATGGCCCCGTCATCGGTGAGGCGCAGGAAGTGTACGTCGATGCCCAGATGCGAGGTGGCGAGGTTGGTCATCCGCAGGGCCGCTGCCTCGTGGGTGACGCCGAAGGCGTCACGGAAATCCTCGACCGAGAGGTCGCGCCGGGCCTTGGCCGCCTGGAGGAACTTCACCGAAGCCGCCTCGGGCATCAGCGAGGCCGCCGCGAAGTAGTTGATCTCTAGCCGCTGCTGCAGAAACTCTGCATAGTTCTGCGGCGGCTGGTGACCCAGCACGCGGTGCGCCATCGCCTGCAGCGCCATCGAACGCAGGCCGTGACCGCCGGGAATGGATGCCGGGGGCAGGTAGATCCGCCCGCTCGCCAGGTCGGTCACCGATCGGGCGGAGTGCGGCAAGTCGTTGACGTGGATGAGGCGAAAACCGAGGTCTTCGGCGAGCAGGCTCACCGTACGGTGGCTGAGCGCCCCACCCTCATGCCCCACCCGGGCCAGGGTCTGCTCGACGAGCTTCTCGAGCTCCGGAAGGTGGTTGTTGCGAGATCGCATCGTGTCGCGCAGCTCGGTGTTCGCGCGGCGGGCCTCCTCCGGGGTCGTGATCGACTCCGTCGCGCGGCGGATGAGTTCACGGTGCAGACCCACGAGCGACTCCAGGGTCTCCTGCGGGAGGTTGCGGCTCGCCGGAACGGTGGGCAGGCCGAGCGAGGCGTAGAGGTCACCGGTCTGGGCGCGGGCCAGCTCGATCTCGAGGGCGGTGCGCGCATCCGGAGCCTCATCGCTCAGCAGATCGGAGAGCGGGATGCCCAGGGCCGTCGCGAGGGACTGCAACAGCGAGAACTTCGGCTCCCGACGCCCGTTCTCGATGAGGGAGAGCTGGCTGCCGACGGCGCCCACCCGCTCACCGAGCTGGTCGAGGGTGAGGTCGGCGGCCTTGCGGAAGTGCCGGATGCGTCGGCCGAGAGTGATGAGGTCGATCGTGGCTGGCATCTTTGCCTCCTGTAAAGATTCGGCGATCTTTCGCGCTGCTCTTCAAGAATCTAGTGCAGACGAGGCCCAGAGTGGAAGAACACCGACAAACTTCTGCACGTGCCTCCCGCACGATGCCTGATCCCCCCACAGAGCGGAATGATCGTGAGCCTCTTGGAACGACCGACACACACAACGACGACTTCGACCTACCCCACCCGGGTCGACAGCGTCGGCAGCCGGCCCGACCGGGCATCCACCACCAGCCTGCGCATCGACGCCGGGCTCGCGGCCTGGATCGCCGACGTTACCGCGCTCACCCAGCCCTCCGAGGTCGTGTGGTGCGACGGGTCGACGGCCCAGTGGGACCAGCTGACCAAACTGATGGTCTCGCAGGGCACGCTCATCCGGCTCAACCCGGAATGGCGGCCCAACAGCTTTCTGGCGCGCAGTGATCCGGCCGATGTCGCCCGCGTCGAAGACCGCACCTTCATCTGCTCGAACACCGAGCAGGATGCCGGCCCGACGAACAACTGGCGCTCGCCCGGCGATATGAAGGCCGAGCTGACCCCCCTCTTCGCCGGCAGCATGCGCGGCCGCACGATGTACGTCGTTCCGTTCTCCATGGGCCCCGTCGGCGGCGCTCTCTCACAGGTGGGCGTGCAGGTCACGGACTCGCCCTACGTCGTGGCGAGCATGGCCCTGATGACCCGCATCGGCACCTCCGTTCTGGAGCTGATCAGCGATGAGACGCCCTGGGTTCCGGCCCTGCACAGTGTGGGTGCGCCGCTCGCACCGGGGGCACAGGATGTCGCCTGGCCGCACAATGCGTCGAAGTACATCGCGCACTTTCCGGAGACCCGCGAGATCTGGTCGTTCGGATCGGGTTACGGCGGAAACGCGCTGCTCGGCAAGAAGTGCTTCGCGCTGCGCATCGCCTCGGTGATGGCCCGCGACGAGGGCTGGATGGCCGAGCACATGCTGCTCATCCGCGTGACGTCACCCGAGGGCAGGTCATACCACGTCGCCGCGGCGTTCCCCTCGGCCTGCGGCAAGACGAACCTCGCCATGCTCAAGCCCACCATTCCCGGTTGGACGGTCGAGACGATCGGCGACGACATCGTCTGGATGCGCCCCGGCCAGGACGGCCGCCTGCGCGCGATCAACCCAGAGCGCGGCTTCTTCGGCGTCGCCCCCGGCACCGGCATCGAGACGAACCAGACCGCCGTCGACACGATGTGGGGCAACACGATCTTCACCAACGTGGCGCTGCGCGATGACGGCGACGTGTGGTGGGAGGGCCTGACGCCCACCCCGCCGTCGCACCTGCTCGACTGGCAGGGCAATGACTGGACGCCCTCCTCGGGAACCCCCGCGGCGCATCCGAACGCCCGCTTCACCGTGACGGCCGACCAGTGCCCCTCGATCGCCGAGGACTGGGAGGCTCCGGAGGGTGTCGTGATCGACGCCATTCTGTTCGGCGGCCGTCGGCCCTCCACCGTTCCGCTGGTCTCGCAGTCGAAGAGCTGGGCACACGGCGTCTTCGTCGGGGCCACCATGGCGTCGGAGACGACCGCCGCCGCGGCCGGCGCGGTCGGGCGCCTGCGCCACGACCCCTTCGCGATGCTGCCCTTCGTGGGCTACAACATGGCCGACTACTTTCAGCACTGGCTCGACATGGGCGACATGCTGGGCGAGAAGGCTCCCCCGATCTTTCAGGTCAACTGGTTCCGCAAAGACGAAGGCGGCTCCTACATCTGGCCGGGATTCGCCGAGAATGCGCGTGTGGTCGAGTGGATCATCCGTCGCCTGGAAGGTGACGTCGCCGCCCGCCAGACCCCCGTCGGCGGCCTGCCCCTGGTGCACGAGCTGAACGTCGACGGCCTCGGGCTCAGCGATACGGATGTCGCGACCCTCACAGACGTCGACAAGGCCGCCTGGCTGGCCGAGGCCGACGAGACGCAGGCGTACTTCGACACCCTCGGCGCCAACCGCATGCCCGCCACCCTCCTCACCGAGCTCGCGCGCCTCCGCGCGGGCCTCGCGAAGCTCCCCGGCTAGCCTGCGGCGCCCGCCCGCCCGCGCCTCTTGCGCCCGCCCGGCCCGCCCCCCGCGCCGCCCGCCCGCAACCGCGCCTCTTGCGCCCGCGCGCCCGGCGCCCGCCCGCGCGGCTTGCCCGCACCGGCACCAGCCCGCATTGTGCGCAAAAGCACCCACCATTTCCGGGTTGGGTGCTTTTGCGCAAAACGCGGCGTGCGCGCCGCGTTCGAATGTTGGATGCCCGCCAGCCCCGCCTGAATTGCGGTGCGGCGGGGGCCTCCGGGTGTCGTCCGGCGCCCGTCCAGCCCTCCGGCCCCGAACCACTCGCCGCTGGCGGTGAGAGCCGCCGCCACCACCCCGCCCGCGCCCGTGAATGTGAGCGGGTCGCCGCGTCGGGTGGCGCCTCCGCACCGCTCTATCCCTGCATGGCCGTTCGGTTGGCGCGAGAGGGGATGGCGACGCGAACAAGACGGGTGCGGCGCAGGGCTGGGGCAAGCAGGGTGGCGGGGAGAGCGCGCGTCAGTAGCGGATGGCGTCGATCACCTTCACGCGCACCGCGACGAGGGCGGGCAGCAGGCCCGCGATCGCGCCGACGACGGTCGCCGCCGCAAGACCCAGCACCGCCGCCTCGAGCGGGAACGGGGGCACGTCGGTCACACCCTGCGCAATGAAGTCCTCGACCCATGGGCTCTTCAAGATGAGAATCGACAGCATCACCCCGGCGACCCCCGCCGCGACCGTGGCGACCACGCTCTCCATCATCACCGCGAAGAACACGCGCGACGCCGTCGCTCCGAAGCTGCGGCGGATGCCGATCTCCTGGATGCGCTGCCGCACGGTCACGAGCGAGATGTTGACCAGCCCGAGCGCGCCGAGCACCAGCACGAGCACGGCGACGCCGCTGATCATGAGCTTGATCGGCAGAAAGGGATCATCCCCGTAGGCCGCGTAGTCCTGCCGGTTGACCTGCGCTGTTGCTCCGTCACCCAGGGAAGCCGAGAAATCCGACTGGAGGCGAGTGGTCAACTCACCCGAGATCGACGGCGGAACCCACATCTCGTACGACGAGTAGGGCTGGGAGGCAGCATCCTGAACCAGCTGGTCGGCGAGCTTCGCGTACGAGTCGTTCAGCATCATCATGCTCGGATCGACTTCGTAGGGCAACGCCGCCGTCACCCCCACGATCACAGCCGTCACGGGCTTCGCGCCGACGAGGCTCACGGTCGGGTGCGTGCCGAGGTCGGGCGAGCCGAGCCTGGCGTAGAAGATGTCGTTCACGATGAGCGCGGGCGCCAGGCGGGTGGCATCGTCGGCAGCGAACCAGGCTCCGCGCTGAACCTCGACCCGGTGCATCACGCCGTAGGGCGGGTCGACGAGGGTGGCGTTCACGACGCTGACGCCGTCGATGAACTGGATGCTCAGCTGCTGTTGTGTCACCCGGCTGGCGTACTGCACGCCGTACCGCACCAGTGCCTCGTTCCACGTCGTGTCCATCGCGGTCGCCGGCGGCGGTGACCCGTCTGCGGTATAGGCGGAGACGTACAGCGTGGCAGGCCGCCCGCTTGAGCGCTCGCTTGTCTCCACGGTCGCCTGCTGGGCGATATTGCCGAGCGCGATGACGCTGGTGAGCGCGCAGACCGCGACCGCGACGCCGACGAGCGAGAGGAGCACCCGGGTACGGTGGATGCGGAGCTCCGCCCACGCCTCCACCACGCTTCCGACGAACGCGGTCACGAGACCCCTCACGAGGGCCCTCCCTTACTCAGAGTCGCCGCCGCGGCATCCACCAGCGCGCCCTTCTCGAGCTGGAAGCGCCGTGTCGCGAGAGCGGCGATGGCGGGGTCGTGCGTGATTGTGACCAGCGCAGCATCCGAAGCGGTCGCGATCTCGTCGAGCAGTGCCATGACCGCCTCACCGGTCTCGATGTCGAGTGCACCGGTGGGCTCATCGGCGAGGATGAGCCGGGGGCGCCGCACCAGCGCCCGGGCGATCGCGACGCGCTGCTGCTCGCCGCCCGAGAGCCTGTCGGGGGTCGAGGAGAGCCGGTGCCCGAGCCCGACCCGGTCGAGCATCTCGGTCGCAATCGCCCGGCGGCGCCAGAACACGGCTCCCGTGTCGTAGAGAAGCGGAGTCATCACGTTCTCGAGCGCAGTTCGGCCCTGCAGCAGGTTGAACTGCTGGAAGATGAAACCCACATCGCGCCCGCGTGTCACGTCGCGGTGCCGGGCGGAGAAACGCCGGGTGGGCTCGTCGTCCAGAAAGATCTCGCCTTCGGTGGGCGAGTCGAGCAGCCCCAGCAGGTTCAGCAGCGTCGACTTGCCCGAGCCCGACCGGCCGACGATCGACAAGCGGTCGCCGACCTCCACCGCCAGATCGACACCGCTCAGGATGATCAGCGGACGATCATCCACTCGGGAGACGGTTCTGCCCACCCCCCGGAGCTGCAGGAACGTCATACGCTCAGCCCCCCACGGCGACGCCGCCGACGAAGCAGTTCGGCACACCCTCGCAGCCGCCGCCCGCCGGTGGCGCCGCTGCACCCGGAACGAACTGCAGCACCGCGTCGCCCGCTGCGAGCCCCGAGACCACCTGCACCAAGCTGCCGTCTGTCAGGCCCAGGATGACCGGCCGCTGCTCGGTCGTGCCGTCAGGCAGCACGAACCAGACGTTACCGTTCAGCGCGGTGCCCTCCACGGCCGTCGTGGGGATGACGAGCACATTCTCGGCCTTGCCCGCAGCGATGGTGACGTCGGCGGCCAGCCCTGCGAAGACGCGCACGTCGGCGGGCACGCTGCAGCGGAGGGTGTTGCCCGAGCCGCTGCTGCCGCCCGCGCTGCCTCCTCCTGCGCTCGGGTCACCGCCTGAGCCGCCCGACCCGGAGCCGCTCCCGTCGGAGCCGGCCAGCGGCGTGACGATCGTCAGCCCGGTGCAGGTGAACGGCGCTGGACCGCCGGTGATCGCGACCTGCGCCTCGGTGGGCTGGCTGACGAGCCGGTACTGGTCGGCCGCGTTCAGCGACCCCGTCACGGAGAACGTCGGCGGCGCGATCTGTCCGGCGACGTCTCCAACCGCGACGGTCTGCTCGGGCAGCACCGGCAGCGCACTGACGATGCCCGCAATCGGCGCCGTCACCTCGACGTACGTGATGAGGGGCTTGCGTTCCGTGCTCACCGTCGATCCGTCGGGTGCGACGGTCTCGACCGGATCGCGGGCCGTCTCCACCTTCACGTCGAAGACGGTGTCGCCCGAGGCCACCGTCGCGCCCACCTTCACCTGCACCTCATCGACCACCCCGCTCGCGGTAGCCCTGATGGGCGACGCCGGGTCCGCGGTCACCGTCGCCTTCAGAGTCACGTCATTCGAGATCGTGCCGGTCGCGACCGTCGCCTGCGGCTCGGTCAGCTGCCCCGTCGGCACGGCCGCATCCGCCTCGGCTTTCGTGTCAGGAAAGAACGCGAGCTTGCACAGCGCCGCCGCAATGGCGACGACCACAACCAGACGGATGATCGGAAAGACCCACTTGCGAACTACACCCACGTCGGCACCCCAGTATCGGCCCGCGCTGCGGGCAGCATCACCCGCAGAACCCCCCTGCGGATGTGTCGAGTATAGGGAGTCAGCACCACGACACTCAGGGAGGGGAATCGGGGTTCGTGTAAAGTCGACGTATGCTCAATGATTTCCTTCTCCCCCAGCCCGGTTCACCGGCGATCATTGCCGCCACTGGGCTTCGGTTCCACCTGGCCGAGGATCGCATCCGTGAATTCCTGATGGGCGAGAACCTCTACGGAGAACCGTCGCTGGCGCTTCGTGAGCTGTACCAGAATGCGCTGGATGCCTGCCGCCTGGCGCGAGCGCGCAGGGAGTTCCTCGGGCAGCCACCGGTTCCCTCTGCCGCCGACCGACCGAGCATCGAGGTCGAGCAGGGCGTCGATGCGTCAGGCCGCGGTTTCATCGACTGCGTCGACCGCGGTGCAGGTATGGGGTTGGACGAGCTGACGAACGCGTTCTGCCAGGCGGGCGTGCGGGCATCCGACCTCTCAGCTCGCATTGCTGAGGCTCACGACTTCGCCTCCGCCGACCCGCCCGTCGTGCTGTGGCAGAACTCCCGCTTCGGTATCGGGGTGATGTCCTACTTCATGATCGCTGAGGCGGTCACGGTGACGACGGCACGCCTGAACCGCGACGGTTCCCTCGGTGACCTGCTGCGGATGCACATCACCGGGCCCGCCGACACGTTCGACGTCGAGGCGTTCGGGCCGGCGTTGCTGGCGCCTGGCACTTGATCGGCGACCCCGAATGGCTGGCGCGGATGTCGCTCTCGCACCCGCGGATCGCCGATGCCGTCGTCGTCGCGGGCTCCCGGGGGAACCTCGACCTCACGCTCCACGGAAGGCCATATTCGTGCTCGGCAGCCGGCCAGATCATCGGCGACGACCTCCACTCCCTTGGCGAGAGCCCTGACGCGGTCACCCGGTGGCGCTTCTCCAGGATGCGTGCAGCTGGCCTGTACAGTTCGATCGGAATCGCTGCCGAGTCACACGCGAACGTCGAACCTGCGCGGCCCTCGGACGCCGTTCTACTGGGGCTGACCGAATCGATCTATCGCGATGGACAGGAATACAGGACCAGCCCGTGGACGGCCTCCGCGGCAGCACTCTATGACGTCGAGCGCATCGTGGGGTCACGGCTCGAAACAGTCATCGCCCGCGCGCAGTCACTGGGGCTCGGCGTACCACCGCACGCCGCTTCCCTTCCGCCCAGCACCCCTGCTGTTCGCACGGCGCTGTCGTTCAGTGGACGACAGAACGCTGACGGCAGTCTGCGACCGATCAGTGTCTTCGACGTGTTGCAGACGTCATGGGCCCTGGATATCCCCTCTCAGACGGTAGTCACCGAACTGAGGCAGCGTCACATCGATTACAGTTATCGCGCCGACTCGCTCGAGTCCTTGCCTCTGCCTCCTGAGCTGCTGATCGCAGCGAGCCAGAATGCAGATGGGATCGCACCGTGGTTGTCCTCCACAGACGAAGTCGGCCTCCGCAACGTGGCTGTGGCGGCCCGCGCCACAGCCGCCCAACCGGGGTTCATCGTTGCGGGACTTCGCGAACTGGGGTTTGCCGACGTTCCACACCTCTCGCCCGAACATGCCGTCATCACCGAAGACGACCTGCTCATGCTCACCGTCGACCTCGACGGACTCGCCCCTTATCTTGGGCCATTCCGGCCTGCTTCGCGCCAGCAGGTGAAGAGGGCCGCAGAACGTCTCCGCTTGACCGAAGAGCAGGTCCAGGCACGGCTCGCTGAGTACGGCGTTGCGGTGACGGGCAAGAAATGGCGCGATCCGGAGCGTGCCCCGACGAAGAAGGAAACCCTCCGAATCCTCGGGTTCCGTACCGGGTCGCAGAGAGCGACCATCTCGCGCTCGCAGCTCAGGCTGATGAGCAGGGACGGCGATGCCCTTCCACCGTGGCTCGATCCGCTGAAGCCGATTCCGGCGTGGCTTGTGGCGACGAAGGCCCTCCATGGGCTCAGCATCGACACGATCATGGACGCATATCGTGAGCTGGGATACATCGTCGAAGACCCGCGCACGGCGCCCGTGACCCCGCGGCCCGGCCCTGCCTCCGCAGCCGACGCCCCCGGCGGGTAAACTGGCTGCGCAACCACAAAAGGCACCCCAGACTCGGTGCCGCCTATAGCGCCTGGAGGGCCTCACCATGACCGCGACCGTACCTGACAAACCCGCGCTGGAAGGCCTCGAAGGCAAATGGGATGAGCTGTGGAGCGACCGCGGCACCTACCGCTTCGACCGCGCGCTGACCACCCGCGAGAACGTCTACTCGATCGACACCCCGCCGCCGACCGCGAGCGGCTCGCTGCACATCGGGCACGTGTTCTCCTACACGCACACCGACGTCGTCGCCCGCTTCCAGCGCATGCGCGGCAAGAGTGTCTTCTACCCGATCGGCTGGGACGACAACGGCCTGCCGACCGAACGCCGCGTGCAGAACTACTACGGCGTGCGCTGCGACCCGACACTGCCCTACACCGCCGACTTCGTGCCCCCCTATGAGGGCGGCGACAACAAGAGCGGCAAGGCGGCCGACCAGAAGCCGATCAGCCGGCGCAACTTCATCGAGCTCTGTGAGCGCCTCACCGTCGAAGACGAAAAGCAGTTCGAAGCGCTCTGGCACCGGCTCGGCCTCTCCGTCGACTGGACGCAGACCTACCGCACCATCGCCGACTCGTCGATGCGGGCGAGCCAGCTGGCGTTCATCCGTAACGTCGAGCGCGGGGAGGCCTACCAGGCGCAAGCTCCGACGCTGTGGGACGTGACGTTCCGCACCGCGGTCGCCCAGGCCGAGCTCGAAGACAAAGACATGCCCGGCGCCTACCACCGCATCGCATTCCACGCGGAGAACGCCGACGGCACGAACAGCGGCATCGATATCTTCATCGAGACGACCCGCCCCGAACTGCTCGCCGCCTGCGTGGCCCTGGTCGCGCATCCGGATGACGAGCGCTTCAAGCCGCTCTTCGGCACGACCGTCACCACCCCCCTCTTCGGCGTCTCGGTGCCGATCGTCGCGCATCACCTCGCCCAGCCCGACAAGGGCGCCGGCATCGCGATGATCTGCACGTTCGGCGACCTGACAGACGTGATCTGGTGGCGCGACCTGGCGCTGCCGAACCGCGCGATCATCGGGTTCGACGGGCGCATCATCAGCGAGGCTCCGGATGTCATCACCAGCGACGCAGGGCGCGATGCGTATGCGCAGATCGCCGGCAAGACGGTCTTCTCGGCCAAGCAGGCCATCGTCGACCTGTTGCGAGCATCCGGCGAACTCATCGGAGACCCCAAGCCGATCGTGCACCCCGTCAAGTTCTTCGAGAAGGGCGACAAGCCGCTCGAGATCGTGTCGACGCGCCAGTGGTACATCCGGAACGGTGCGCGCGACGAAGAGCTGCGCCAGCGCCTCCTCGACATGGGCAACGAGGTCCAGTGGCATCCGTCGTTCATGAAAGTGCGGTACGACAACTGGGTGAACGGGCTCACCGGCGACTGGCTGATCTCGCGGCAGCGCTTCTTCGGCGTGCCGATTCCGGTCTGGTACCCGCTCGACGGCGACGGCAACCCGGTCTTCGACCAGCCGATCGTGGCAGCCGAGGCGTCACTGCCGGTCGACCCGTCGACGGATGCCGCACCCGGCTTCGACGAGAGCGCCCGCAACACCCCCGGCGGCTTCGTCGGCGAACTCGACGTGATGGACACCTGGGCGACCTCCTCCCTCACCCCCCAGCTCGCGGGCGGCTGGGAGCGCGACCCGTCACTGTGGGAACTGGTCGCACCGTTCGACCTGCGCCCGCAGGGACAGGACATCATCCGCACCTGGCTGTTCTCGACCATGCTGCGCTCGGCGCTCGAAGACGGCCGCACCCCGTGGAGGCACGCCGCCCTCAGCGGTTTCATCGTCGACCCCGACCGCAAGAAGATGTCGAAGTCGAAGGGCAACGTCGTCACGCCCGCCGATGTGCTCGAGACGCATGGCTCTGATGCCGTGCGCTACTGGGCAGCTTCCAGTCGCCTCGGAACCGATGCTGCCTTCGACCCGCAGAACCCGACCCAGATCAAGATCGGCCGCCGCCTCGCGATCAAGGTGCTGAACGCGGCCAAGTTCGTCTACGGGTTCGAGCTGCCCGAGGGCGTCGACGGCGCCTCGGCCCGCATCACCCACCCGCTCGACCTGTCGATGCTCACGCAGCTCGATGAGGTCATCACGACCGCGACCGCTGCGTTCGAGAGCTACGACCACGCCCGGGCACTCGAAGTCACCGAAACGTTCTTCTGGACCTTCTGCGACGACTACCTCGAGCTCGTCAAGGAGCGCGCCTACAGCGCCTCGTCGGATGCCCGAGCCAAAGCCTCTGCGGTGCTCGCCCTGCAGGCGGCCATCGATGTGCTGCTGCGTCTGCTCGCCCCGTTCATCCCCTTCGCGACCGAGGAGGTGTGGTCGTGGACGCACGGTGACGGTGACTCCATCCACCGCGCGACCTGGCCCACGGGTGTGACCGGGGGCGACGGAGCGGCGTTCGCTCCGGATGCTGCGCCGTCGTTGCCCGCACACGGCACCCTTCTCAAGCTCGCCGGGCAGGCGCTGGTGGGCATCCGCCGGGCGAAGACCGACGCCAAGGCCTCCCAGAAGACGCCCGTCGCCGAGGCGACGATCGCCGGACCGCCCGAACTGCTGGCCGAGCTCGAGCTCGCCGAGGGCGACCTCAAGCAGGTCGGGCGCATCGAGACGCTCACCCTGGTCGAAGGTCCGGAGCTCGCGGTCGTCGAGATCGTGCTCGCAACCGACCCCGCCTGAGCCGATGGCGACAGTGACGGTCAGGCCGGTCGAAGTGGGCGACCACGCGGAGTGGGAGCTGCTCTTCATCGGCTACGGCCAGTTCTACAGTTCGCCCACAGAGGGCGCCGTCGCGGCCCGGGTGTGGAGCTGGCTGCTCGACCCCGGGCATGAGACCGAAGGCTTCGTGGCCGTCGACGACCGCGGCCGCCTCCTCGGCCTCGCACATGTGCGGGAGTTCGCGCGACCTCTCGCCGGGGCGCGCGGCCTGTACCTCGACGACCTGTTCGTCGCCCCGCATGCCCGTGGTGCCGGAGTCGCGACCTCCCTCCTGAACGAACTGAAGTCCCTCGCTGCCGATCGTGGGCTCGATGTCGTACGCTGGATCACCGCTTCGAGTAACGACACCGCACAGCGGGTCTACGACAAGCTGGCTGACAAGACCGCCTTTGTCACCTACAACATCACGGTCTGAAACCGTCTCTGGAGCTGAACACATGATTTCCGTCGGAACCCGCTGGTCGAGCGGCGACGAGCCGCCCACCCGCCTCCCCCAGGCCGTCATCGACGCCGTACTCGACACTGAAGGCGAACTCGCCGAGCAGAACGTCGACACGTCGATGTGGTACTGGACGCTCACCTGGCTCGAGGGCCGTCCCGTCGTCGAGTTCGACGATGGAACCCGCATCGACTACGACCCCGCCACTGACGAGGCCACCGTCTCGCAGTCCGACGACTTCGACGACGACTGACCGCGCCCCCTCCCTTCCCTCCCCACCCGTTCCTCCCCCCTCCCATCCCATCCCCGTATGTGAGACACGTGCGGACGGGTGAGACGCCTGCGCCGGTCTCACACGTCCGCACGTGTCTCACAGTGGCAGGGGGCTGAGTTGACGGATGCTCGACTCTCGGGCAGCATGGGTGGATGACGGATGGTGGGCCCCCGAGTCGGTCTCAGCTGGCACCGCGCGAACGGCGGGCCGCGCTGGTGAGCGGTGCCCTGGGCTTCGGGTTGCTGAAGCTCAGCCTCGACGGTCTCGCGTTGGCAGGAATCCCGGCGGTCTTCCTGGGTGGCTACCTGCTGTTGGGCTTGGCGCTCACAGAGGGTGAGATCGTGAGTGAGCCCGACGTCCAGCAGCAGCTGGTTTACTACGGGTTGCCGGCGGCCGTACTGGCATCGGCGTCGATCATCGTCGCGGCCTGCGGGCTCACGGCGCGCCGCCGGATCCTGCGGCGCGCCGGTATTCCGGGCCGGGCGGCGATCGGCTGGTCGGCGTTCGGCGTTCTGATCATCCCGTGGCTGCTCTCGTTCGCGGCGCTGGCCTTCGCCACGCTCGGCATCGCGAGCACCCAAAACTATTCACCGAACGACCTCTACTGGGCGATGTGGCCCATCTTCGTGGTGGCGGTCACCGTCGACACCGCCTTCGGTGCCGTCACCGGTGCCTTTGCGACCCTCTGGATGACGCACCTTCGCGCGCGCCGCGCTGGGCGCGCTACCGCGGCGTGGTCAGGCGCGGCGGGTTGAGCGCAGGGTCAGGCGCCGCGGCCTCGAACGCGGAGCGGGTCAGGCGCGGCGGCGGGGCCAGGGTGACGCCGAGACGAGCATGATCAGGCCGCCGGCGAGCAGACCCCAGAAGGCACTGCCGACGCCCACGATGACGATTCCCGACGCGGTGGTGAGGAAGGTCGCGATCGCCGGGATGCGGTGCGCTGCATCTTCGAGCGCCGAGGTGACCGCGCCGACGAGAGCTCCGAGCAGCGCGAGGCCGGCCACGGCCGTGATCAGGATGGGCGGCGACGCCGAGATGAGCGCCACCGCGAAGCCGGCGCCGAGTCCGAACACGATGTAGACGAACCCCGAAGCGAAGGTGGCGATCCACCGGCGCGAGCGGTCCGGGTGCGAGTCGGGCCCGGCCATGATGGCCGCGGTGATCGCCGCGAGGTTCACCGCGTGCCCGCCGAAGAACGCGCCGACTGCCGTTGCGGCACCCGAGGCGACGAGCACGGGCCGAGGTGGAACGGTGTAGCCGAGCGTCGACATCACGACGAACCCCGGAACGTTCTGGCCGGCCATGGTGACGATGAACAGCGGCAGCCCGAGGCTCACGATGACGAACGCGTCGAAGGTCGGGGACACGAAGGTGAGGGCGGGCGCCAGGGAAACAGACGATTGCGACAGCCATCCGGAACCCGCCGAAACGCCGATACCTACCGCAGCCACCAGCATCGCCGCGGGAACCGCCCACCGCGGCGCGAGCCTGAACAGCACGAGCCACACGGCCACGACGGGCACCGCCAGTGCCGGAATCTGTGTCACCGCGAGCACCGGCGCCAGACAGATCGGGAACAGGATGCCCGCCAGCATCGCGCTCGCGATGGACTTCGGAACGCGGGTGATCGCCCGCCCGAGCGCAGGCCACAGCCCGCAGAGCACGATGAGAACCCCGCACACCGCGAACGCGCCGACGGCGGCCGAGAAGTTGCTCGTTGTGGCGCTGGCCGCGATCAGCAGCGCGGCCCCGGGTGTGGACCAGGCGAACGAGATCGGCATCCGGTAGACCCGGGCGAGCACGATGCAGAGCAGGGCCACCGCGAGACACAACGCCAGCAGGCCCGAAGAGGCCTGGGCATCCGAAGCCCCGACGGCGTGCAGGCCAGCGATGACCAGCGCGAACGAGCTGGCGAACCCGGTGATGCCCGCGACGACACCCGCCGCCACCGGCTGCAGGATGCCCGGGGTGCCGGTCGGCGAGGAGTCAGCGGAGGGCGTGGCCCCCGTCGTGCCGGCTACGGGTTACGCCGACTTCTCGATGCGACGCGGGCTCACGCGAGGCACGATCGTCGGAGCCGCGTTGGAGACGACCGCCTCGCGCGTGATGATGACCTTGGCCACCTCGTCGGTCGACGGCACCTCGAACATGACCGGACCGAGCACCTCTTCCATAATGGCGCGGAGACCACGGGCGCCCGTCTTTCGAAGCACCGCCAGATCGGCGATCGCCTCGAGGGCGTCTTTCTCGAAGTCGAGTTCGACACCGTCGATTTCGAACATGCGCTGGTACTGGCGCACGAGGGCATTGCGCGGAACGGTGAGGATCTGCATGAGCGCCACCTGGTCGAGCGGCGTGACGGTCGTGACGACGGGAAGCCGGCCGATGAACTCGGGGATCAGGCCGAACTTGTGCAGGTCTTCGGGCAGAACCTCGCTGAAGAGGTTGATGTCGTCGCGCTTGGAGTGCAGTGGCGAGTTGAAGCCGATGCCCCGCTTGCCGCTTCGTTCGGCGACGATCTCCTCGAGCCCCGCGAAGGCGCCCGCCACGATGAACAGCACATTCGTCGTGTCGATCTGGATGAACTCCTGGTGCGGATGCTTGCGCCCACCCTGCGGCGGTACCGACGCGACGGTACCCTCGAGGATCTTCAGCAGGGCCTGCTGCACACCCTCACCCGACACGTCGCGCGTGATGGAGGGGTTCTCGGCTTTGCGGGCGATCTTGTCGATCTCATCGATGTAGATGATGCCCGTCTCGGCCTTCTTCACGTCGAAGTCAGCGGCCTGCAGGAGTTTCAGCAGGATGTTCTCGACGTCTTCCCCGACGTAGCCCGCCTCGGTGAGCGCAGTGGCGTCGGCCACGGCGAACGGAACGTTGAGCTGCTTCGCGAGAGTCTGCGCGAGGTAGGTCTTGCCGCACCCGGTCGGGCCGATGAGCAGGATGTTGCTCTTCGCCAGTTCGACTTCGTTCGAGACGGCGTCGGCAGAGGTGAGGGTATTCTTCGAGCGCACCCGCTTGTAGTGGTTGTAGACGGCGACGGCGAGCGACTTCTTCGCCTGCTCCTGGCCGATGACGTACTCCTCGAGGAAGGCGAAGATCTCCTTGGGCTTCGGCAGCTCGAACTCGCTCGAGGCCTCCTCGCCCGTCTCGGAGAGCCGCTCTTCGATGATCTCGTTGCAGAGTTCGACGCACTCGTCGCAGATGTAGACGCCCGGGCCGGCAATGAGCTGCTGCACCTGCTTCTGGCTCTTGCCACAGAAGGAACACTTGAGCAAGTCGGCGCTCTCCCCGATGCGTGCCATGCCCATCCTCCTCGTCGATGACCCTGGGTAGAGCCTAACCCGTGCCGCCGACAGCGGCGCTCATTGAGACAGCGAAAGGCACCCGGCCGAAGCCGGATGCCTTTCGCGTCAGTGCACTCCTACTTACTTAACCAGTGCGGGAAGGTTCTTGCGCGAGGTCAGCACCTGGTCGATGATGCCGTACTCGACAGCGTCGGCCGCGCTCAGGATGTTGTCGCGGTCGATGTCCTTGTTGACCTGCTCACTCGTTCGGTTCGAGTGGAAGGCCAGGGTGTCCTCGAGCCAGGTGCGCATGCGGAGGATCTCCCGCGCCTGGATCTCGATGTCGGATGCCTGGCCGCCGCCCTGGCCACCGGCCGAGGGCTGGTGGATCAGGATGCGCGCGTTCGGCAGGGCGAGACGCTTTCCCGGCGTGCCGGCCGCGAGGATGACGGCGGCGGCAGACGCCGCCTGGCCGAGGCAGACCGTCTGGATGTTCGGCTTGACGTACTGCATGGTGTCGTAGATGGCCGTCATGGCCGTGAACGAACCACCGGGCGAGTTGATGTACATCTCGATGTCGCGGTCGGGATCCTGGCTCTCGAGCACGAGCAGTTGGGCCATCACGTCGTCGGCCGACGCGTCGTCGATCTGCACGCCGAGGAAGATGATGCGGTCTTCGAACAGCTTGGCGTACGGGTCTTGACGCTTGTAGCCGTAGGCCGTGCGCTCTTCGAAGGTGGGGAGGATGTAGCGGTCGGACGGGCTCGTACCGTTCCCGTAGGGGGATGCGGCCGGCATTCCGCCGAAGGTGGGGGTGTGCATTCTGGTCTCTGTTCTTTCGAAGGTGTCGCGACTAGTTGGATTCGGAGGGAACGGAGTCTTCGACCTCGGTGCCGCCGCCGCCGGCAACGTCGGAGGAGAACTCGCGCACGTAGTCGACGAAGCCGTACTCGAGGGCCTCCTGGGCGGTGAACCAGTTGTCGCGGTCACCGTCGAGCATGACCTGCTCGGGAGTCTTGCCGGTCTGCTCGGCCGTCAGTTCGGCCATCCGCTTCTTCATGTCGAGAATCAGCAGGGCCTGGGTCTGGATGTCGGCCGAGGTGCCGCCGAACCCGCCGGAGGGCTGGTGGAGCAGAACGCGGGCGTTCGGCGTGATGTAGCGCTTGCCCTTGGTGCCGGAGGAGAGCAGGAACTGCCCCATCGAGGCGGCCATGCCGATACCGACGGTGACGATGTCGTTCGTGACGAACTTCATCGTGTCGTAGATGGCCATACCCGCGGTGATCGATCCGCCGGGAGAGTTGATGTAGAGGTAGATGTCGCGATTGGGGTCTTCTGCGGCGAGGAGAAGGATCTTTGCACAGATCTCGTTCGCCATGTCGTCGCGAACCTCAGTGCCGAGCCAGATGATCCGGTCTTTCAGAAGACGTTCGAAAACGCTGTTTGGCATCGCCATATCGGCCATGTTTGTCGCTCCAATTCACTTGCGGTAATTCGAATCTAGTGGAGCCGTCACCCCCGCACGCCTCTGTTCGCTGGGGGCAGACTCCGACCACGCTACTGCGCCCTGCGGATGAGGTCGACCCTCGTGTCGACAGCAGTCCAAGCCTCGTATTCCCCAGTTTCACCGTGGCCCCAGGCGATCGCACAATGCCGCTCGATCGTCTCCCCTGCGGCCGCCCCCGTGATGCGCCAACCCAGCCCGGTGACAGGCACAGGAAGTGCCCGGTCGACAGCGGGCAGCCAGTTCGCGACGCCTTCATCTGGGCCGCCGACATAGACCGTCACACCTGACGCCCCGTAGGCGATCGCGGCGAGGCCCTGGCCGGTGCACCACCCGCTTTCGATCGACGGGTCGATGCGCACGCGAAAGTCGATGGGCCCGCAGGCTTCTTCGACCGCGAAGGTCACCACGACGCCCCAGCCGTTGCGGCTCGGCCGGGTGGGTACGCAGACGGCGCCGACCCTCACACCACCAAATGGCAACCACGCAGCCACGAACCCTCCGTGTGGCGGGTTGTGAAGGTTGTGCGGCTTTCGCGGGAGCAGTACCCCTCCCACAGCGAACTCGAACAGCGCTGGGCCGGCAGGCGTGGTGAGGGAAGGTCGGAGCACAGATCCGATCCTACCGAAAATGAGCATAACCCGACAAAGGAGAGAGCCCCGCGGATGATCGTGGGGCCCTTCTGCGGCGTGTCGCCGCGTCGCGGTCAGTGACTAGTGCGAGTGACCCGCATGGTCGTGGCCGGCGTGGTCGTGACCCTCGCGGTCGCCGGCGTCGGAGTCGTCGTCATCTGACGAGCCGTCGACAGCGATGAACGGCTGGTCGGCATCGCGCGTGATCGAGGTGAACTCCGAGACGTCGACGCTCTTGCCGTTGGTGTCGGTGACGACGGCCTTGTCGAGAACGATGGCGAGCGCCTTGTTGCGGGCGACCTCACCGACCATGGCGGGGATCTGGCCGTTCTCGTCGAGCACCTTGACGAACTCCTGCGGCTCCATGCCGTACTGCGCAGCGCTCTGGATGAGGTACTGGCTCAGTTCGTCCTGGCTGACCTTGACCTCTTCCTTCTCGGCGATGACGTCGAGGAGGATCTGGGTCTTGAAGGTCGAGGTGCTCGACTCGGTGACCTCTGCGCGGTGCTCGTCGTCTTCGAGGCGGCTCTCGTTCTCGAGGTGACGGTGCACCTCGTCTTCGATCAGCTTCGGCGGAACCGGCACCTCGACGAGAGCGAGCAGGGCCTCGAGGGTCTTGGTGCGGGCATCCGTCACCTGGGTGAACGACTTCTGGCGCTCGACCTGGGTCTTCAGGTCGGCCTTCAGCTCGTCGATCGTGTCGAACTCGCTCGAGATCTGGGCGAAGTCGTCGTCGGCCTCGGGCAGCTCGCGCTCCTTGACCGAGTTAATGGTCACGGTGACGAGGGCGTCTTTGCCGGCGAACTCGCCGCCGAGCAGGGGCGCCTCGAAGGAGGTGGTCTCGCCCGCGGTCAGCGAGTCGATGACACCGTCGAGGCCTTCGAGCAGCTCGCCCGAGCCGACCTCGTACGAGATACCGGTCGCGTTGTCGACCTCGTTGTCGTCGATGGTGGCGATGAGGTCGATCTGGGCGAAGTCGCCCGTCTTGATGGGGCGGTCGACCGTGATGAGCGTACCGAAGCGGGTGCGGAGCTTCTCGAGCTCGGCATCGACCTCTTCGTCGCTGACCTCGAGCGGATCGACGGTGACCGGGAGCCCGGCATAGTCGGGCAGGTCGAGCTCGGGACGAACATCGACCTCGATGGCCAACTGCAGGTCACCGGTGAAGTCCTTGTTGCTCGGCCACTCGACGATGTCGGCCTCGGGACGGCCGAGCGGGCGGAGCTCCTTCTCGGAGATGGCCGCGCGGTAGAAGCCGTCGAGCCCGTCGTTCACCGCGTGCTCGAGAACGGCGTCTTTGCCGACGCGCTGGTCGATGAGGGGCGGCGGCACCTTGCCCTTGCGGAACCCGGGGATGTTGACCTGCTCGGCGATGTGGCTGTAGGCGTGGTCGATGCTGGGCTTCAGCTCTTCGGGCGTCACCGAGATCTCGAGCTTGACGCGAGTGGGGCTGAGCTGTTCTACCGTGGTCTTCACGTGAAAAATCTCCTGAGGATTGAAACTGGTGAGCTGGCTGTAGATCGGTCTTGTCGGGGCGACAGGATTCGAACCTGCGACCTCTCGGTCCCAAACCGAGCGCTCTACCAAGCTGAGCTACGCCCCGGGAAATAACCTCGGCAAGTCTAGTGCACCCATAGATGTACCGAACCTGTACTACGCTGTTCCCCGTGCCTTCTGGGCACACGGGGATGTAGCTCAATGGTAGAGCCTCAGTCTTCCAAACTGATGACGCCAGTTCGATCCTGGTCATCCCCTCCAGAGGTAATCCTTCCCTTCGTTAGCCCAGCCTCAGCTTGCTTGCGGGCCGGTTCAGGCTGAGTAACGTGACGTGTACGAGCCCGCCACATGGGCCGAACTTCCTGAAGGGAGACGTCATGAGCGACGTTGTCACCACCATCAAGAGCTCCTCGAATCCGGATGTCGCGGCCGCTGCCGCGCAGTTCCTCGGCCAGGTCGTGATCGATTCGCAGGCCCTCGTCATCAACGGCAAGCAGGCCCACTGGCACGTGCGCGGGGCCAACTTCATCGCCGTCCACGAGCTGATCGACGAGATCGTGGAGCGTGCCGAGGAGTACTCCGACACCGCCGCCGAGCGGGTCGTCGCGCTCGGCCTCCCCCTCGACGCCCGCATCCAGACCGTCGCCGCGAAGACCACGCTGCCCGAGCTGCCCGCCGGGTTCCAGCCCGCCGACGTGTTCGTCGCCGCCCTCGTCTCCTCGATCGACGCCCTCATGGTGAGCGTGAACAAGGCGATCAAGGAGCTCGGCCCTATCGACGCCGCGAGCCAGGATGTCGCCATCGAGATCGCGCGCGGCCTCGAGAAGGACCGCTGGTTCCTCTTCGCGCACATCGCGACGGTCTAGGGACACCGTTCCACACGTTCCACCGAAGGGGTCCCTCTGGGGCCCCTTCGTCGTTTCACACCGGTGAAGGTTAAGTGATATTCTCTCACTTGTGATCATGATTCCCGAGCCCCGCCGACCGTCGCCCGGTGACCCGCCTGAGCGCGACGCAGCGTCGGCGACGCCCGTGGCCGCTCCGGATGCTCGTGTTGCCCTTTCGCCGGGGCGGAGGCGCTCGACGCGGCGCGTGGTCGTCGTCGTCGTCGTGGTGGTGCTCGGTGCGGTTCTCCTCGGCACAGCAGTGGCTGTCGCCGTGCTCCTCGGCCCCGGGCTCGACCTCGCCTTCATCGGGCTCATCTTCGGGTTCCTGCTGTTCGGCGTGCTCAGCGCCGCGCTGCGGTTCTTTCCCGACTCACTTCCGCTGGTGCCGTCGGCCCGGCGCATTCTGAGCTTTCTCTCGCTCGCTGCGCTGGCGGGTCTGCTCTACCTCTACGTCTACCCGGCGGTGACTCACAGTTCTTTCGCGGGGCCGGATGGCACGTACCAGAACGGTCCGGGTGTCGGTACGACCCGACAGGCGACCGTCGTGTATTCGCTGACGGGCGACGGCGGAGCGAGTATCGGGGCTGCCTCTCCCCTGCCGAGCGGCGAAACGGTACCGGCGAGCGTGCACCAGCTCCCGTGGGATCACCCGGTGCAGCTCACCGTGAACGCGAAGAACCCGGGACTGTTCACTCTCATCGCCTCGGGGCTGCCGGTCGACGACGATTCGGCGCTCGCCTGCACGATAACGGTCGACGGGGTGGTCGTGGCGCACGACGAATCGAGCGGTGCGCACCGGTCGGTGTTCTGCAGCGGTAAACCGCAGTAGCGCTGTCGGGACGAAGATCCGGCCGGGGCGCGGTCGGGCGAGCGCGCCCCGGTCAGGCGATCTCGCCGGTCAGGCGAGCATGCTGGCCCAGGGGGCGAGGTACGTCGGGCGGCCCGCGAGGAAGGTCGCCGAGACGGGCATGGTGCGGAGAAGCTCGGGCGACGTGTCGAGCGGGTCGAGGTCGGTGACCACGATGTCGGCGGGAGTGCCCACCCCGATGAGGGCGGAGCCGTTGGTCGACGCCGCGAGAGCGTCGGCCGCCGGGATGCGCTGCTCCGGATGCCAGGGGGTTCGCTCGTCGCGGGCGCGACCGATCGCCGCCGCCATGGTCACCCACGGGTCGAGCGGCGCCACCGGCGCATCGGAGCCGAGCAGCAGGCTGGCACCGGCCGCCCGGAGACTCGCCAGCGCGAAAGCGCGGTCGGTGCGGCCCGCCCAGTACCGGTCGGCGACCTCGCGGTCGTCCATCGCGTGCTCGGGCTGCACGCTGGCCGTGACGCCCGCCGCCGCGAAGCGGGCGAAGTCGGATTCCGCGACGAGTTGGGCGTGCTCGATGCGCCCGCGCGATCCGAGCGCCTCGAAGATGTCGAGAGCCAGGGAGTTGGCATGGTCGCCGATCGCATGCACCGCGGGTATCAGCCCCGCCGCACTCGCCCGCTCGAGCAGGCGCTGCAGATCATCCGGAGCCACCGTCAGCAGCCCGTGCGAGTGCTCCTGACCTTCGAGCCCGGCATATTCGTCGAAGCAGTAGGCCGTTCGCGTGTTCAGAGAACCGTCGGTGATGACTTTGAAGGGGCCGACGGTGAGCAGGCCGCCGGTGCCGGGGATGATGTCGCCGGTATGCAGTTTCGCTTCGATCGAGGCGTCGAGCTGGGCCGTGTAGATGCCGAAGGCGACGCGCAGGTCGCGCTGGCCGCCGACGATGCGACGTCGCCACGCAGCGAGGTTGTCGGTCATCTCGAGATCGACTATTCCGACGACGCCACGCGCGGCAGCGGCCCGGGCGGCCTCGGCGGCGAGCTCGTCACCCTCGTCGTCGGAGAGGTCGTTCATCAGGCCCGTGACCCTGAAGCACTCCTCTTCCTGGAGGTAACCGGTGGGGTGTTCGGGCAGGCCGAAACGATTCAGGGCCGCCGAGTTCAACCAGCAACTGTGCAGGTCGCCGCTGATCAGGATGACCTGCCGACCGGCCCCGCCCGAGACCGCATCGAGGCGGCGGCTGTCGAGGGCGGTCGCCCAGAGGGCATCGCGCAGTCCGAATCCGATGACGGGTGCAGTCGCAGAGGCGACGGGCACCGGCGTGGCCACATCACTCGCACCGGTGGCGATGTCGGGCGAAACGGACGCCAGCTCCCCCGCGCCGGTGATCGCGGCCACGCGCGCGAGCACTTCCTCCGCCGACACGGTCGACCCCGCGAAGTCGTGGCGCCGGCTCTGCGCAGCCCACTGGGTGAAGTGCACGTGGTTGTCCCACAGCCCCGGTACGAGGAAGCGCCCCTCGAGCGCGAGCACCCGCGACGACACCGGCGGCGCCACGATTCCGCTCGGCACGATGGCGTGGATCCGCCCGTCGGCCATGAGCACATCGAACGCGCCCTCGTGCCCGGGCATCCGCCCACCCTGCAGGAAGATGTCTTCCGTCATGCACACACCCCGATCGCGAGCGAGGAGGCCGAAATCGTGCCGAACGAGCCCGGGTGCAACGATTCGGGGCCCCTCGTAAGCCACGAACGAGAGACGCCGGTCATGGCGTGGGCCGGGGGTGCACGCGGCGCATCTCGGCGGCCAAGGCGGGGTTCGCGTAGTTCTCCCCCTCCGAGAGCTCGTGCAGGATGCGGTCGACGGTCTCTGCGGGGCGGTTCTGGCTCAACTTGAACTTCGCGTCGATGCGCGTCGCGGTGAGCCGAAAGCCGACCGTGCCCGCGCTGATGCGGGCTGCGTACTCTGCATTCTCGAGGGT
Organism: Subtercola boreus; assembly: GCF_003399645.1. Lineage (GTDB taxonomy): Bacteria > Actinomycetota > Actinomycetes > Actinomycetales > Microbacteriaceae > Subtercola > Subtercola boreus_A. The sequence continues at coordinate 148,301 of NZ_NBXD01000012.1, read as the reverse complement.
TCCGTTCATGCGGCGGGGCTCGGGCATCCGGTCTTCGAAATGGTCGACGAGCGACGCCAGAACACCGAGGTTCTCGGCCGCGGGCAGAATTTCGGGCACGCCGTGCAGGTGGGCGACGACGAAGTTCCACGTCGGCACCTCCGGGTTCGCCCCGTACCAGCCCGGCGAGATGTACCCGTGCGGGCCCTGCACCACCACGAGCACCTCGTGCTCGCCGAGTTCGTGCAGCCGATCATCCGGTCGCCCGACATGACTCAGGATGCTGACACCCGGCGCGTGCTCGTCGAGAACGACCGGATAGTGCGAGGCCACAAGCCCGGCGGAGGTGTTGCTGACGAGGGTCACCCACGGGTTCTCGCGGATGAGACGGCGAATCTCGTCGTCGCGGCCGGCCTCGTCATCACCGGGCGCGTCGAAGACCGGATTCTGCCTCACCGTGTCACGTTCCGCGGCAGCTTCTGGTCTTTCGGGCACCAGTAGAGCTTTCGGGCACCCATCTCCTCGAGCAGGATGTTCGTGCCGCACACGAGGCAGGGCAGGCCCTCGCGCTTGTAGACCCAGTACCGGTCGGCTCGACTGCGTACCGCCTTCTTCTGCTCGGCGGGCGACAGGCCGTCCCGGGTGAGCATCATGCCCGTGCGGATGCCGATGTCGAGCAGGTAGACCCAGTCCTGCCAGAGCGCTCGGAGCCGTGGCACCGAGATGGCCTTGCCGGGAGTGTGCGGGTCGAGGCGCGCGCGGAACAGCAGCTCGGCCCGGTAGACGTTGCCGATGCCGGCGACGACGGACTGGTCCATCAGCAGCAGCCCGATCGGTGTGGGCTTGGTGCGGATGCGTTTGACGAACCGGTCTTCGGCAGCCTTGCTCGAATCGTCGGCGGGGTCGGGGCCGAGCTTCTCGATGGCCAGGGCGACCTGGGCCGAGTCGATCACCTCGCACGCAGTCGGGCCGCGGAGGTCGGCAACAGTCTCGTCGGTCACCAGACGAACGCGCACCTGGCCCACAGGTTCGGGCGGGAACGTGTCGAAGTCCGACGGCTTTTCGGTGTCGTTCTCGGCCATGCGAACCGCCCGGCGGCGGCGGGGAGCGCCGATGCTGCCGTACGTCTCGGACTCCTCGTTGATGGACGAGACCGTGCCGAAGAATTCCCAGGCGCCGTAGAGCCCGAGGTGGATGCGCAGCCATCTGTCGTTTTCTAATTCGAGGAACATCTGCTTTCCGATGGCACGGGAGCTGAGCATCCGGAGCCCGTCGATCTCAGCGGCACCCTCGGCGAAACGGCCCTGCGGTGAGCTGACGGCGGCGGTGTGGCCGACGAAGTCGCGTTCGAACTGCAGCGCGATGCGGTGGACGGAGTGGCCCTCAGGCACGATCGGCCACGTCTGCACCCGTCGTGGCGGCACCGGCAGAGGCACGATCGGCCACGTCCGCACCCGTCGTGGCGGTACCGGCAGAGGCACGATCGGCCACGTCTGCACCCACGTACACGCCCGCGATCGCACCGGTCGCCTCGTACTCGGCGAGCTGCGCGATGCGGCGCGCATGGCGTTCTTCGAAGGAGAACGGCTCGGCGATGAAGGTGTCGATGAACGCGACGGCCTCGTCGACGGTGTGCTGGCGGGCGCCGATGGCGATGAGGTTCGCGTCGTTGTGCTGCCGGGCGAGCAGGGCGGTCGCCTCGCTCCAGACGAGTGCGGCGCGGGCGCCGTTCACCTTGTTGGCCGCGATCTGCTCGCCGTTGCCCGACCCGCCGAAGACGATCCCGAGGGCCTCGACCCCGGCACGCTGGTCGCGCACCACGCCCAGCGCCGCATTGATGCAGAAGGAGGGGTAGTCGTCGATGGGGTCGTAATTCGCAGGACCATGGTCGATCACCTCGTGCCCCGCCGCCGTCAGGTGGTCGAAGAGTTGCCGGCTGAAGTCGAGCCCCGCGTGGTCGGTGCCGAGGTGGATTCGCATAGCGACGAGCTTACAAGTCGCCGCCGACACCGGAGTGGCTAGGCTTGCTGGTGGAATTCCCGCCGAGCCCACGAGGCGCCATGGCGGAACATCAGCCCCACGACCAGTACGGAGACCATCAGTTGCCTGGAGAAAACCTCACCCGCGACGAGGCCCGCGAGCGCGCCTCGCTCATCACGACCTCGAGCTACGACATCAGCCTCGATCTGACGACCGGGCCCGAGACGTTCCTGAGCACCACCACCGTGCGTTTCACCGCCACCGCGGGGGCCTCGACGTTCATCGACGCCATCACCAAGACCGTGCACAGCGTCACGTTGAACGGTTCCTCGCTCGACCCCGCCGCGGTCAGCGACGGCGTGCGCATCCAGCTCGACGACCTGCTGGCTGAGAACGAGCTGACCGTCGTGAGCGACGCGCTCTACACGAACACGGGCGAGGGCCTGCACCGCTTCGTCGACCCGGTCGACGGTGAGGTCTACCTCTACAGCCAGTTCGAGGTGCCCGACTCCCGCCGCGTCTTCGCAGTCTTCGAGCAGCCCGATCTGAAGGCGACGTTCACCTTCACCGTCACCGCGCCGTCGAGATGGCAGGTCGTGTCGAACTCCCCCACGCCCACCCCCGTTGAGTCGGGCGAGGGTACGTCGACATGGAGCTTCGAGCCGACCCCGATCCTCTCCTCCTACGTCACCGCGATCGTGGCCGGCCCGTACGTGGTCGAGCGCAGCGAGCTGACGTCGAGCGATGGTCGCACCATCCCGCTCGGTGTGTTCTCCCGGGCCTCGCTCTCGCAGTACATGGACGCCGACTACGTGTTCGAGAAGACCCGCCAGGGCTTCGAGTTCTACGAGAAGGCCTTCGACTACCCCTACCCGTTCGCCAAGTACGACCAGCTCTTCGTGCCCGAGTTCAACGCCGGGGCAATGGAGAACGCGGGCGCCGTGACGTTCACCGAGGCCTACGTCTTTCGGTCGAAGGTGACGGATGCCCAGCGGGAGCGTCGTGTCGTGACCATCCTGCACGAGCTCGCGCACATGTGGTTCGGCGACCTCGTGACCATGAAGTGGTGGAACGACCTCTGGCTGAACGAGTCGTTCGCCGAATACATCTCGACCCTCGCCACCGCCGAGGCAACCGAGTGGCATGGCGCCTGGGCGACCTTCGCGTCGACCGAGAAGAGCTGGGCCTACCGCCAGGACCAGCTGCCCTCCACCCACCCGATCTTCGCGAGCATCAACGATCTCGACGACGTGCAGGTGAACTTCGACGGCATCACCTACGCCAAGGGCGCCTCCGTACTCAAGCAGCTCGTCGCGTGGGTCGGCCAGGAGCAGTTCCTCGCCGGCGTCAGCCACTACTTCAAGAAGCACCAGTACTCCAATACCGAGCTCGGCGACCTGCTGCTCGAACTCGAGCACACGAGCGGCCGCGACCTCTCCGAGTGGTCTGAGGCCTGGCTCGAGACGGCCGGCGTCAACACCCTGCGTCCTGTCATCGAGACCGATTCCGACGGCGTGATCAGCTCGTTCGTCATCGAGCAGACGGCGGTCGAGGCGTACCCGACCATCCGGCCCCACCGCTTGGCAATCGGGTTCTACAACCTGCACGAGGGTGCGCTGATCCGTAACCACCGGGTCGAACTGGATGTCGCGGGCACCTCGACGACCGTCGAAGAACTCGTCGGGCTCACCCGCCCCGACCTGGTGCTGCTGAACGACGACGACCTCGCGTACACGAAGATCCGACTCGACGAGCAATCGCTGTCGACCGCGATCGCGCACCTGGCCGCCATCGAAGACGGGCTCGCCCGCTCGATCGTCTGGGGGTCGGTGTGGGATGCGACGCGCGACGCCGAGACGAAGCCGCGCGACTTCGTACGGCTGGTGCTGGGCAACGTGGCGACCGAAGACGAGTCGACGACGCTGCGCACCGCGCTCAACCAGCTCGTGCAGACGGCGAACAGCTATGTGGCCCCCGAATTCCAGGCGCAGACCCTGGCGTCGGTGGCCGACGAGCTCTGGGCGCTGGCCCGGAACGCCGCCCCCGGGTCTGACGAGCAGTTCCAGTTCGCCAGGTTCTTCGCCGCGACAGCGCGCACCGAGGAGACGTTGGCCCATGTCGCCGGACTGCTCGACGGCTCGATCGTGCTCGAAGGCCTGACGATCGACACCGACCTCACCTGGGACCTGCTCACCTCGCTGGTTGCTTCGGGCAAGGCGGGTGCGCCGGAGATCGACGCCGCGCTGGCCGCCGACAACACTGCGACGGGCGCCCAATCGGCCGCGAGCGCGCGGGCATCCATCCCGACGGAGGAGGCCAAGGCCGCGGCGTGGGCATCACTCGTCGACACCGACTCGGCGTCGAACCTCATCGTGCGGGCGACGACGGTGGGCTTCCAGCGTGCGGCCGACGATCACCTGCTGCAGCCGTACATCGCCAAGTACTTCGAGGTCGTCAAGACGCTGTGGGAGACGCGTTCCTACCAGATCGCTGCCACGCTCATCACGGGGCTGTACCCGTCGGGGCTCGCTTCGGCAGAGCTTCGCGACGCGACCGTCGCCTGGCTGGCGACCGACCCGGAGCCTGCTGCGCTTCGGCGGCTCGTCGTCGAGAACCTCGCCGGGGTCGAGCGGGCGCTGGCGGCGCAGGCGCGCGACGCCGACTGACTGACGGCGACGGCATTCGGGGGCCCCTCAGAAAGGTCTGGGGGGCCCTCGCTACCATGAGACGCATATGAACGACTTCTTCACGAACCTGGGTAACTTCTACGTCTCGTACCAGCACCTGCTCAACATCGTCTTCATCGTGCTCGGTGCGCTCATCGTCCGATGGATCCTGCTGCGCTCGGTCGACCGTGTCGTCAAGCGCGTCGTCACGGGTGTGAAGAAGAAACACGACGCCGCCGACACACAGGCCATCATCGCCTCCCCCGTGGCCGCTGTTCGCGTCGTGCAGCGCACGCGCACGATGGGCAGTGTGCTGTCGAACCTCATCACCTGGGCGATCATGGTCTTCGCCTTCATCCTGATTCTGGGTGAGCTGCAGTTCCAGGTGACCGCGATCGTGGCCTCTGCCGGCGTTCTGGGTGCAGCGCTCGGTTTCGGCGCCCAGAACGTGATCAAAGACATGCTGAACGGGCTCTTCATGGTGGTGGAAGACCAGCTCGGGGTCGGCGATGTCGTCGATCTCGGGCCCGCGACCGGTGTGGTCGAGGCGGTCGGAATCCGCGTCACCACTCTGCGTGATGTCAACGGCACGCTGTGGTTCGTGCGCAACGGCGAGATCCTCCGGGTGGGCAACATGTCGCAGGGCTGGTCGCGGGTGATCATCGACCTCGCCGTTCCGTACGACACCGACATCGATGCGGTGCAGGCGCGCATGCTCGAAACGGCGAACGACCTCGCCGAGAGCGAGAAATGGCGTTCGCGTGTCATCGAGCGGCCCGAGATCTGGGGGCTCGAGAGCATCTCTGCCGAGGCCCTCGTCATCCGACTGGTCGTCAAGACCCGCACGAACTCCAAAGACGACGTCGCACGAGAGCTGCGGATGCTGCTGAAGCGCGCCCTCGACGACATGGGTGTGCACCTGCCGTCGTTGAACAGCATCGTGCTGACCGGGTTCGAGGGCGCCGCGCCCCGCGGGGGGACGCGATGAGCGACCCCGCGGGCTCCTCCCCCCTCTCCACGCCGGCTCCCGTGCCTTCCTCCGGTGCTGGCCGTGCGCTGCCACTCATTCCTCTGGTTCCCACCGCGTCGGCGCCCGCCACCGACGCTGGGGCAACCTTCTACGAGCAGATCGGCGGGCGCCCCACCTTCGAGAAGCTCGTCCGCACGTTCTACAGTGGCGTTGCAGCTGACCCCGTTCTGGTGGCCATGTATCCCGAAGAAGACCTCGAAGGGGCCATCCAGCGCCTCACCGGCTTTCTCGAACAGTACTGGGGCGGCCCGACGACCTACAGCCAGGAGCGCGGCCACCCGCGGCTCCGGATGCGCCACAACCCGTTCAAGGTCAACCCCGACGCGCGAGACCGGTGGCTCACGCACATGCGCGCCGCCGTGGATTCCCTGCAGCTCGCGCCGCTTCAGGACGCGACGCTCTGGGACTACCTGGAACGCGCGGCCCACGCGATGGTGAACACCTTCGAGGAGTGAGGCGGTTGCTCTAGCGGGTCAGCACGTGACCGCGCCGGGTGCTCAACCGGGTCCACGGGCCCGATCTGTAGATCGCGACCGGGTCTTCGGGCCGCAGGAAGCCGAGACTGACGGCGGCGAACGCCGCGCCCGAGGCGGTCTCGCGCTCGATCCCCGCGATGGCACGGCCCCAGACCTGGGACCGCACCCGGTGCACGATCTGCTCACCGGTGTCGGGGGGAAGCGCGGCTGCGACCTCGGAGATGCCGTCCCCCGCAGACTTCTCGAGCAGGGCCGTGTCGACCAGGCCGAGATTCGTCCAGCCACCGCGGGGCGGCGAGATGCCGGCCCAGGCCGCGAGGCCCTCCGACGGCGGCAGAGTGACGTCGACGGGGCCCGTCTCGCCGTTGACGACGACCGAGAGCAGAGCCAGCCGGTCGAGCAGCGCCCTGATCGAGATGATCTCGTCGAAGGACTCCTCGGTGTCTGTCAGCGCGAAGGTGCGGAGCCCCAGCACCGTCGGACCGGTGTCGAGCAGCCCCTTCGGCGCCAGCACGGAGGCGTAGACGGCGAGCACGCCCTGGCCGCCGATCAGTCGCACCGACCCGGTGCCCACCCGCGCCGCGCGACCGAGGAAGACCTTGAGGTCTCCGAGCGAGAGAGCGTCGACGAGCGAGAACGTATGAACCATCAGCTTCTAAACTACTTCACGGTGAGGGTGAGCGAGTGGTTGCACGGCCGCCTTTACCGGATCGAGACGGAGAGCCCATGTCAGACCCCTTCAGAAGCCTGCTTTCAGCGCTCGACATCACCAAGAGCGCCCGAACGAGCGAGGACATCTTCGTGGGCTCGTCGGAGTGGACGCCACTCGGCCGGGTCTTCGGCGGACAGGTTCTCGCGCAGTCGCTGGTCGCGGCCAGCCGCACCGTCGACGACGATCGTGCCGCGCACTCGATGCACGGATACTTCCTCCGCCCCGGCGACGCGAACCAGCCCATCACGTTCTCTGTCGACCGCATCCACGACGGCCGCTCGTTCACGACGAGGCGCACGCAGGCCTACCAGAACGGGCAGCCGATCCTGTCGATGATCGCGTCGTTCCAGATCGAGGACCCCGGGCTCGACCATCAGGCCGAGATGCCGGAGGGCGTGCCCGAGCCTGAGTCGCTGCCGACCGCGGCCGACCTCATCGGTCATTTCGATCATCCTGTCGCTCGCAACTGGGCATCGGAACGGCCCTTCGACATCCGCCATGTGTCGTCGCCCGTCTATCTCGCCGCCGACGAGAACCGAGTCGCCCACCAGGCGGTGTGGATCAAGTGCATCAACCGGCTGCCCGACGACCCGGTACTGCACCGGGCGGCCCTCGCTTACGCCAGCGACTACACCCTGCTCGAGTCGATCTACCGCCGGCACGGACTGAGCTGGCTGACGCCCGGGCTGAAGGCCGCGAGCCTCGACCACGCGATGTGGTGGCACCGGCCGGGCCGGGCCGACGAGTGGATTCTCTATACGCAGGAGTCGCCCTCCGCGTCGGGCGGTCGCGGGCTGGCGCTCGGGCGCATGTTCTCGAAGGACGGTGTTCTGCTGGCGAGCGTCGCGCAGGAAGGGATGGTGCGTATTCCGGCGCTGCGGTAGCACGCGGTTCAGGATGATCGGGGCTCCGCCCTCGTAGCTACCGGCGGCGGGAGAACTCCAGGGGAGCCTCGACATAGGGCGACCACGCGGCTCGCTCGACGTCGGAGATGCGCCGGGGGCGCCCGGTCTCGGAGTCTGCCAGCACGAGTGTCGTGGCGGCCCGGGTGAAGAGCACCCGGGGCTCGGTGGTCTCGGGATTCCAGACCTCGTAACAGACCTCGAGGCTGGCTCCGCCGAGCCGGCCGAGCCAGAGCTGGATGTCGAGTGACTGGCGGAGGTACGGAACCTGCACCAGGTACTCGATCTCCTGCCGCGCGATCAGCGACAGCGTGCCCGACCCCGGTTGCACGTTGAGCACCGCCGTTTCGGAGCAGTCGACGGGAACCCCCGCCGTCTCTTCGGGCGACCAGAACGCCTCGATGCGCGCCTCTTCGAGCAGACGCAGCATCTGCACGTTGTTCACGTGGCCGTAGGCGTCGAGGTCGGACCAGCGGAGACGTGCGGGTACGTGGAGCCGCATGGAGGTGCCCGTGCCCGTCAGTCTCGGGTCAGCTTGCGGTACGCGGAACGGTGCGGCTTGGCTGCATCCGGACCCAGCCGCTCGATCTTGTTCTGCTCGTAGGCCTCGAAGTTGCCCTCGAACCAGTACCAGTTCGCCGGGTCCTCCTCGGTGCCCTCGTACGACAGGATGTGGGTGGCGATGCGGTCGAGGAACCACCGATCGTGTGTGATGACCACCGCGCAACCGGGGAACTCGAGCAGCGCGTTCTCGAGGCTGCCGAGCGTCTCGACGTCGAGGTCGTTGGTCGGTTCGTCGAGCAGCAGGAGGTTGCCGCCCTGCTTGAGGGTCAGAGCGAGGTTCAGCCGGTTGCGCTCACCGCCGGAGAGCACGCCGGCGGCCTTCTGCTGGTCGGGGCCCTTGAACCCGAACGTCGAGACGTAGGCGCGGGACGGGATCTCGGTCTTGCCCACCTGGATGTAGTCCTGGCCGTCGGAGACGACCTCCCAGAGGCTCTTCTTGGGGTCGATGCCGCCGCGGTCCTGGTCGACGTAGGAGATGTCGACCGTGTCGCCGATCGTGAGCGTACCGGCGTCGAGCGGCTCGAAGCCGACGATGGTCTTGAAGAGCGTCGACTTGCCGACGCCGTTCGGGCCGATGACGCCGACGATTCCGTTTCGCGGCAGCGTGAACGAGAGGTTGTCGATGAGCACACGCTCCCCGAAGGCCTTGTGCAGCTTGCTCGCGTCGATGACCTGGGAACCCAGCCGGGGCCCGACCGGAATGACGATCTCCTCGAAGTCGAGCTTTCTGGTGCGCTCGGCCTCGGTGACCATCTCCTCGTAGCGGGCGAGACGCGCCTTCGACTTCGCCTGGCGGCCCTTGGCGTTCGACCGCACCCAGTCGAGCTCCTCTGCGAGACGCTTGGAGAGCTTGGCGTCTTTCTTGCCCTGCACCTGCAGGCGCTCCTGCTTCTTCTCGAGGTAGGTCGAGTAGTTGCCCTCGTAGGGGTAGAGCTTGCCGCGGTCGACCTCGGCGATCCACTCGGCGACATGGTCGAGGAAGTACCTGTCGTGTGTCACGGCCAGAACGGCGCCGGGGTATTTGGCCAGGTGCTGCTCGAGCCAGAGCACGCTTTCGGCGTCGAGGTGGTTGGTCGGTTCGTCGAGGAGCAGAAGGTCGGGCTTCTGCAGCAGGAGCTTGGTGAGCGCCACGCGACGCTTCTCTCCACCGGAGAGATTGGCGACGCTCGCATCGCCCGGAGGGGTTCTGAGGGCATCCATCGCCTGCTCGAGCTGGGAGTCGAGGTCCCACGCGTCGGCGGCGTCGATCTCCTCCTGGAGGTTGCCCATCTCGCCCAGCAGCTTGTCGAAGTCTGCGTCGGGATCTGCGAGCTCGACGGAGATCTCGTTGAAGCGGTCGATCTTGCCCTTGATCTCGCCCACCCCCTCCTGCACGTTCTCGAGGACGGTCTTCGTCTCGTCGAGCTCGGGCTCCTGCATGAGGATGCCGACGCTGAAACCGGGGCTGAGTTTCGCCTCGCCGTTGCTGGGCGTGTCGAGCCCCGCCATGATCTTCAGGATGGTCGATTTACCGGCGCCGTTCGGACCCACCACACCGATCTTCGCTCCGGGCAGGAACGACATCGTCACGTCGTCGAGGATCAGTTTCTCGCCCACAGCCTTGCGGGCGCGCACCATGGAATAAATGTATTCGGCCATGGCTACCAGTCTATTGTGCGGGTCTCCCCGACCAGGCATCTGCCGGTGCCGAGCAGCGGCGCCACGAGGCTGTGGTATTCACCGAACCCGTACTGCCCGATGAGGCACTGGCCGCCGAGCGCGACGGAGAACTGGACGGTGTCGGCCTTCACCCCGACCGTGGTCACGTCGGGGGTCACCTGCATCGCTGAGACATCGAACCCGCCGTCACGCAGGGCGCTGGTGAAGGCCTTTCCGTCGGGGGTGGTGTTCGACGCGGCCGACGAGGCGATCGTGGCGTTGTTGAGCGCGTCGAAGACGGGAAGGTTCTCGGCCGCAGACCCGCCCGCCACGAAGATGGGCGCCGCACCCGACGTCGGCACGGCGACTCCCGTCGGCGAGGCGGAGGCGCTCGGCACCGGAGCGGGAGACGGGGTGTCGCCGCCGGTGCAGGCGACCAGGGAGACGGCGACGACCGAGGTCAGAAGCGTGGCGAGAATGGCACGAGGCAGACGCCCAGGCATGAAGACTCCATCGGTTGTGAGCTGAATCCCCCTACAGACGCGTCGAGTCTAGGCCAGGAGAGTGCGCAAGAAGCTCACTTTCACCTCCCGAAGCTGGGAAGAACCCCTCTGCCGCAGCGTGCTCCGCGACGCTCGTCGGGGACTCTGCCGACCCGGGCCCGTGCCAGCCCCCGCCCGCCTCCTGCCGCTCGGACGAGACGCTCCGACGGAACTCGCTGTTGCCCCAGGCGAGGTCATGACCGACGGACTCGGCCTCGACCTCGACCGTCATGCCGCTCTTCTCGGAGTTCTCCCACTCCCGTATTCTCAGCCGTCCCGCCGCCACCACCCGGTCACCCTTGTTGACCGAGGCGGCCAGGTTCGAGGCCAACTGCCGGAAGGCCGTGACGGTGTACCAGTTCGTTCCGGTCTCGACCCAGGTGTTCTGCTGCCGGTCGTAGCGGCGCTGACTCGAAGCGAGACGAAAACTCGTGATGGCGAGCCCGTCACCGGTGGTGACATGACGCGGAGTGGTGGCGACGACTCCGGTGAGGGCGATGGTGTCAGGCATGGTGGAACTCCTTCTCGTGATGGCCGATCGCCCGCCAGCCGGTGTGGCTGGTCGACGTCTCGGCCGGTGGATCGAGTCTGTTCCGGTACCCCCGGAGCAGTCGGGAGCACCGACGAATCTGTGGAGAACCGGGCGCGGGTACCGCGTGTGGAGGGGACATATCCGAGACCGCTCCGACGAGCATCCTGAGCCAATGTCAGCGGCTCGTTCTACGGTTGTGCCACATCGAGAGCCGGGCCGGCGAACACACCAGAAAGGCACCACATGAGCTTCAGTCCCACTGCTCGCGCTTCGGCGTTCGCCCCGACCCTCCGCCAGGTGCGTCCGACTCTCTGGCGGGTGCTGCGCTCGGATGGCAGCATGGCCGGGTACATCGAACAGGCCACCGACCGTTTCGAGGCCCGCCGCATGATCGCCTCGACGCGGCAGTTGGTCGGTGTCGGCGACTTCGGCTCCATCGACGACGCGCTGAGCTGCTTCCGGTGAACGCGGTCGAGCAGGGCACGCGGGGCGCTGCAACACACGCCCGCATGATCCACGGCCGGGTGAAGGGGCGGAGGTAGTCTTCCCCCATGGAATGGTGGAGCAACTTTCTCAACTGGGCCGGCACCGATGGTGGGGCCTACGTCATCACGAGCATCGCGGTGCCGGCTGTCTCGATCATCGTCGCCGGGCTACTGGCAGCGTGGATTGCGAGCGGGTCGATCAAACGACTGCTGGCGAACCGCGACCGCGACCTCAAAGTGGCCGCCATCGGCGCGCTGGTGGATGCCGCCGAGCAGGCCTCTGTGTGGAATTCGCTGACCCCGCAGGAGCAGGTGCTCTCCGACAGGGCGACCGGGCAGGCCGACATCCAGGTGCGCCTGCTGCCCCTGAAGGGCGCTGCCGTTGCGGCGAACTGGGCAGCGCATTCGCTCGCCGAGATGAAGCGCAGCTCGGCCACATTCGGCTACCAGATCGAGCCTGCCGTCATCCAGTTCCGCGACCAGTTGGTCGAGTGGCAGCACCGCCCGGGCCGCACCCGCCGTTCGTTCCAGAGCGATCTCGACCGATGGTCGACGCAGGGCACCGACACCGAGCGCACGCTGAAGGAACAGCAGGAGGCCTGGGTCGCACAGCAGCACCACGAGCAGTATTCGGCGCCCGCAGCGAACCCTGCGCCGGGCGCCTCCACGGCTGCCGCGAACGCCGGGGCAGCGACCGGAACGTCGACCCCTGCCCCGGAGGCGGCGGCCGCCTACCGGGCGCCCAGCTACCCTTCGCGCTCGGTCGATGCCCCTCGCGCAACCACGGGAACGCTCGACACCCAGCGGGTGCTGAACAACGTCGATGCCCTCGAACGACAGATCGACGCAAACCCCACGCGCTGACACACACTGTCCCCCCGGAGGGATTCGAACCCCCGGCCTGATGGGTAGAAACCATTTGCTCTTCCGCTGAGCTACGGGGGGAGGACTACCCCACCATTATGCCGCAGTGACCCCGGGGCTCCGGCGCGACGCGGCCCGGTGGCTCTACCCGGTCAGCTGCCCTCTTTCTTCACTGGGCGGGACTTCTTCGGCTTCGACCTGTTGTAGGCGATCGCCGCACGGATGAGATCTTTGAAGGCGTCTTCGTCAACGCTCTCCCCCTCCGCCAACTCCACCGAGCGGCGCTGGTTGCCGCCGAGTTCACCGTTGAACAGCTTCTCGGGGTCGTCGATCAACGCTCCGTACATGAACCCCATCTTGACCTTCGTCTTGAAGATGTTGCCGACGACCAGGATGCCGTCGAGCTCCCAGACGGGAGCGCCCATCCACTTCCATTCCTCGACGATGTCGCTGTCGACCTCGAGCACCATCCGGCGCAGGTTCGCCAACGCTGCACCGCGCCAATCCGGGTGCTTCGCGATCAGGGTGTCGATCTCGTCGGAGGGGTTCACAGCTGGTTCCTTTCGTCGGCCGCGGCATTCCAGAGCAGGATGACCGGGGCGCCGTGCTCGTAGCCGAGCGCGCTCAGGGTCGAGGTCGCGAGGGAGAAGATCTGCCCGCCGGTCGGAGCCAGTTCCACCCAGGCGGCCGCGAGCGCACGCAGGATGTGGCCGTGGGCGACCAGCAGCACGTCGTCACCCGCATCGACGTCTGCCCGCACACGCGACAGCACGGAGAGCGCACGCAGCTGCACCTGGGCGTTGTTCTCCCCCGGAGTCGCCCCGGCTGGCACACCGTCGCGCCAGAGGTTCCACGCTCCGCGCTGGGCCACGATCTCGACCGAGGTGAGGCCCTCGTAGGCTCCGTAGTCCCACTCGGCGAGATTCGGATCGACGACCGCTTCGTCTGCGTAGCCGACGAGCTCGGCCGTTCTCCGGGCCCGGATGCGTGGGCTCACCAACACCTGGCTGAACGGCCTGCCCTGCAGGAAGCGCCCGACGGCGCGCGCCTGGTCTTCACCGTGGGCCGTGAGCGGCAGATCTGTCGTGCCCGTGTGCTGACCCGTGAGACTCCACGCGGTCTCGCCGTGTCGAACGAGAACGATCTGCCCGGTCTTGGGCGGTATTGTTTCAGTGACCACGGGTGTGACTCCAGTCGGGTGGTTGGCCGGAGATCCGGTCCACTCTCACGGTAGCGCAGCATCATCCGGAGCCTGTGTCAGGGGCCGACGATAGACTTCCACCATGAGCACACACACAGACCGACTGGTCTGGATCGACTGTGAAATGACCGGCCTCGACCTCAGCGTCGACGAACTGGTCGAGGTGGCGGTGGTCATCACCGACTTCGAACTGAACCTCGTCGATCCCGGTTTCACCATCGTGATCAAGCCCGACGATTCCGCCCTCGAACACATGAACGACTTCGTGCGCAACATGCACGCGACGTCCGGGCTCGACCAGCTCATCCCGAACGGAGTGACGCTTGCCGAAGCGGAGTTCGAGGTGCTCGAATACATTCTGAAGTTCGTGCCGAACGAGCTGAAGGCACCGATTGCGGGCAACACCATCGGCACCGACCGCATGTTCCTCGCCAAGTACATGCCGCGGGTCGACGCACACCTGCACTATCGCAGCGTCGACGTCTCGTCGATCAAGGAGCTGGCCCGTCGGTGGTTTCCGCCCATCTACTTTCACGCGCCCGCCAAAGACGGCGGGCACCGCGCCCTCGCCGACATCCTCGAGTCGATCCGCGAGCTGGAGTACTACCGCAAAGCGATCTTCGTGGCTCCCCCCGGGCCGGCGTCTGCCGACCTCAGGGCCATCTCGGCCGAAGTCGTGAACGCGTTCGCGTCGAAGCTGTAATAGACTCTTCGAGTTGCTTCGTTTGACGACGGAGTCATGGTGGGTATAGCTCAGTTGGCAGAGCGCCTGGTTGTGGTCTAGGAGGTCGCGGGTTCGAGCCCCGTTACTCACCCCATCGAAACGAGCGGCCCGAGTCTTTCGGGCCGCTCGTTTTTCGTTCTGCTGAGTTTCATGGTCGGTTTCAGTTCACGGAGGGCTCCGGATGATCGACCTCGATGCAGAGGCGTTCGAAGCGCTCGTGGTCGAAGAACTCGACGGGCTGCCCGACGACATGATCGACGGTCTCGAGAACGTGGCATTCGTCGTCGAGGACAGACCCGAAGACGGCTCCCTCGACCTGCTCGGGCTCTACGACGGAGTCGCACTGACGGAACGCGGGCAGTACGGGTTCGGCGAGATGCCCGACCGCATCATCCTGTACCGCGAGCCGCCGCTCGCGGTGGCGGCCGACCTCGACGAGCTTCGCGACGAGATCCACATCACCCTGGTGCACGAGATCGCCCACTTCTACGGAATCGACGACGAGAAGCTGCATGAGCTCGGCTGGGCCTGAGGTCGGCGTGCCGGCGCCTCGGCCAGCGGGTCGCTCGGGGGCACGGCCGGCTGCGGGCTAGCGTGGGGGCATGCCCTCGACTGCCGCGCACCGTGTTCGCCGGGGGATCGTGGTGGCCATCGGCACGGTCGTGATCCTGGGGCTCGGGGTGTATGGGCCGGCGACGCTGCTCGGGCCGCTGCCGGCCGCGACCACGACGGTCATCGATGTGCCGGCCACGGCATCCGGCGCCGTCGCGCCGTCTCTGCCGTCGACGGGGGCCAGCGGGGTCACGGTTGCAAGTTCGGAGGCGGGTGGCGCGGGCTCTGCCGGGTCCGGCACCCCAGCTCCCGCCGCCCCGCCCGCGGGCAGCGTCGTCACCGCGGGCATCACCGATCCTGTGCCGCTGGGCGGCAGCACCAAGATCATCACTGCGCTCGTGGTGCTGTCCGAGCATCCGATCGTCGACGGAACCGACGGCAGTCCCGTCGTGATCACTGCCGAAGACTACGCGGACTACGTGGCCTACATCTCCCAGAGCGCCCGGGCGGTGTCGTTCATCGCGAACGAGAGCTGGTCGGAGCGGGACATGCTGCGGGCGATGCTGCTCGGCTCCAGCAACAACCACAGCGACGCGCTGGCGCGCTGGGCGTTCGGAACAATGGACGGCTACCTCGCCGCGGCGAAGACCTGGCTGGCGGCGAAGGGGATGACCGGCACAACGGTAGTCGATGCAACAGGTCTTTCGGAGGGGTCGGTCGGCACGCCATCCGACCTCACGCGCATCGCACAGCTGGCGTTCGAGACTCCCGTGATCGCGGAGATCATGGCCCAGGGTTCGGCGACCCTCCTCGGCAACCGCCAGGTCGAGAACCTCGCGACCTACCTGCCCGACCTCGGAGTGACGGGGTTGTCTCTCAGTTACACCGATGAGGCGGGCCTCTGCCTGCTGTACAGGGCAGTGGTGCCGGTGGCGGGCGGCGCGACGACCGGGGGCGACGCGGCGGGCGGGGGCGACGCGGCGGCGTCCACCGATCCGGGCACCGCCACGATCTACGGCGCACTGCTGCGGGAGCCCGACTACCCCACGCTCGAGGCCGACCTCACGGCGTTGGTGAGCAGTGCATCCGCGGGTCTGAAACCGACTGCACTCACGACGGAAGGCACCGCCTACGTCGAGTATGAGACGGCATGGGGGCAGATGGCGAAAGGCACTGCTGCTTCCACAGAGTCCCGGATGCTCTGGGCCACCGCGCCCGTCGAACACAGCGTTTCGCCAATGACCGTGACCACCGCAAGGGCCGGAAGCTCGGTGGGCTCTGTCACGTTCCCTCTGCCGGGCGGACCGGTCGCTGTGCCGCTCACTCTCGACAGTGCGCTGACCGACCCCGGACCCCTCTGGCGACTGTCGCACCCGATCGAGACGATCAGTACGTTCATCGCATCTTTGGGGTAGCTCCCGGACGTCAGCCCTGCCCAACGCCCGGCCGACGCAACGGCCGTCGACGCGACGGGGGCAGGCTCCGGCGAATGGCCGCTAGACGAGCGCCTCGCCGGGCGCCACGCCCTCCTCGTCGCTGACGGGCGAGTCGCTCTTCGAGGCGTCGAACGAGTACTTCACATGGGTCTCGCCGTTCATCTCGCGCTCGCCGATGGCGTGGTACTCGAAGTTGGCCTCGATGCCGTCGACGAGGGCGATGACGCCGAAGGTCTTGTCGTACTCTCCGCCGATGAGCAGGCGCTGGTCGGTCTGGCCCTCGAGTGGCCCGTCGGTGTATTCGACGACGTACGTGTTCGGTTTTTCAGTTGCATCAGTCATGATTCAACCGTACCGGCACCGCGCTCGGGCCCGGCACGTTCACCCCTGGCTGCCGATGAAGTTCCAGTGCCCGGTCGACACCGACACCGTGACGGCGACGAGTGCGACGACGATCGCGAGGCCCACCAGCACTCCCTCCCGCCAGCCGATGACGGATGCCCGGGCGTATGTTCGGGCGATCGACGACCCGAATCCGCGGGCCTCCATCGCGGTGGCGAGCTTGCTCCCCCGCCGGATGGACAGCACGAGCAGGGCGAAACCCTGGCTCGCAAACCGCCGGATGCGGCCCGAATCACCCACCCCGCGCGCCCGGCGTGCGAGCTCGAGCGACCGCCAGTCGTCGAGGAAGAGCCCGACCAGCCGCAGCGCAGCGAGGGCGCCCAGCACGAACCGACTGGGCAGATGCAGCACCTGGGCGAGGCCGTCGGCGAGATCAGTCGGATCGATGGTGACGAACAGCACGACGGCTGGCAGTCCGATGGCGAGAACGCGTAACAGCGTGGCGAATGCCAGCTCGAAAGAGCCATCCGTGACATTGATGAGCGCGAACTGAAAGTACGTCTGCCCGGCTGGCCGCCCGTACAGCACCGTGGTCAGGGCGGCGGCGGGCGCCGCGATCAGCACCGGCAGGGTGCGGAGGAAGAACACTCGAAGCCCGAGCCCGGCCCAGAAGAACAGCACCGTCTCGAGCGCCAGCGCGACTCCCGCCGACACCCAGTCGATCGAGAGCACGAGAGTCAGGCTGAGCAACAGAGCCGCAGCGAGCTTCGCGACAGGGTTGAGTGCGTAGACGGCCTGCGGTCCGCGCAGCGGGGTCAGGATGCTCACACCGCTCCGTCGCGGTTGAGGGAGCCGGGCATCCGGAACTCAGCGTCGGCGAGCGCATCGACGAACTCGGCGTCGTGGGTGACAGCGACCAGGGCGGTGCCTTCGTCGAGCAGTTCGGCGAGCAGAGCGACGAGTTCGGCCCAGGTGCGGGCATCCTGTCCGAAGGTGGGTTCGTCGAGCACGAGGAGACCCGGACGGGTAGCGAGCACGGTTGCGACGGAGAGGCGGCGCTTCTCGCCGCCGGAGAGGGTGAACGGGTTCGCCTCTGCGAGCGCGCGGAGGCGGAGCCGGTCCAGGAGTTCGTCGACCCGGGCGTCGATCTGGGGCTGAGGGAGCCGGAGGGCGCGCGGGCCGACAGCCAGTTCGGAGCGCAGGGTGCTGGCGAGGAACTGGTGCTCGGGATCCTGGAAGACGGTTCCGATGCGGGTGAGGAGCTCGCGGGACTTCCAGCGGATGGGGTGCGGGCCGGCTCCCGCGGCGAACGCGTCGCTCGCGGTGAGCGCGCGCCCCGCGGGTTGGGCGGCGGCGCGGCCGCTGAGACGGGTGCGGGCAGGGGTGTCGCTGGCGCCGCGCTGGCCGCCGGCGGGGTGGGTGCGGGCGGGGGTGTCGCCGGCGGGGGCGAGGAGGCCGGCGAGAGTGAGGGCGAGGGTCGACTTTCCGGCGCCGTTCGGACCGGTGATCACGGTGGCGCGGCCGGCCTCGATGTCGAGCGTCAGCCCCGTCGCGACGGTCGTACCCTTCACACGCGCCACGGCGAGGTCCCGCGCGATGAGCAGCGGCGCCGCGCCGGTCCGGTTCCCACCCGCACGGAGGGGGGCCGAACCGACGCCACTGACGCCGAGGGGTGGCTCAGCTCCGTGCGGGCGGTCGGAACCGAGGGGCGACGCACTGTTCAGCTCGTCAGACTCGAGCCGCGAGACGCGGATGGGGGCGTGGGGCGTGGCCGCGGGGGCAGCGGTGTCGGCCGGCCCACCGGGGGCGGCGTACGGGGCGGCCGCCGGCGTGGCCGCGGGGGCGGCGGCGCCTCGCGGCGCGCGCAGCGGGCGGGAGGGCGGATGTCCCGGCACCCAGACCCCGGCGGCGGCGAGAGCGGCCCCGCGGGTGCGGAGCACGTCGTCGGGGGGTCCGTCGGCGAGCACACCGCCGCCGGGGGCCAGCACCACGACACGGTTCACGAGGTGCTGCCAGATCGCCACGCGGTGCTCGATCACGACGAAGGTCGCCTGGGAATGCTCGAGTACGCGGGCAACCGCGTCCCGAACCTCCACCACACCGCGAGGGTCGAGGTTCGCGGTCGGCTCGTCGAGCAGCAGCAGTTGGGGCTGCATGGCGAGCACGCCGGCGAGCGCGAGCCGCTGCTTCTGCCCGCCGGAGAGGGACGACGTGGGGTGCGAGAGCGGAAGATGCAGTCCGACCGCGTCCAGCGCGTCGCCGACCCGCCGCCAGATCTCGTCGCGGGGCACTCCCAGGTTCTCGCAACCGAAGGCGACATCGTCGCCGACCCGCGCGAGCATCACCTGGGAATCGGGGTCCTGGAGCAGCAGGCCGACCCGGCCCCGGGCATCCGCCGGCCGTGCGCCACCGACGAGCAGCGAGCCGCGCTCCTCGCCCTCGTCAGAAGAACCGAGCACACCGGCGAGCGCGCTGATGAGCGTCGACTTGCCTGCTCCGGATGCCCCGAGCAGCAACACGCGCTCTCCCGCCCCAATTTCGAGGTCGAGCTGATCGACGGCCCACGCCCGGCGCCCCGCGTGCCGCCATCCCCACCCGCGGGCCGCAACATCCGCCCCACCCGTCAAGGGAGCGCCTGGCGCGCGGGGCGCGAACGCGGCGCTCAGACGAGCGCCCGCGCCTCGCGGCCGGCCGCGAAGCGGCTGAGCGCGCCCGTGCGGGCTATGCCCCGCATGGCCAGCCACGAGAGCAGCCCCGCAAGCACGATCCCCGACACGATCGACGTCAGCGAGTAGAGCAGGATGAACGGGGTGTCCGACCCCGGGTACGAGAGCGTCAGGTCGGTGATCGAGAGCGCGATCCCCGCGCCCACGCCCGCCAGCAGAGCGACCCACAGGCGGTAGCTCGAGTACAGGAACAGCGCGAAGACGATCTCTGCCCCGATCCCCTGCACCGCGCCCGAGACCAGCGTCGTGATGCCCCACTGCGTTCCGATCAGCGCCGAGACCACCGCAGCGACGAGTTCGGTGTACAGGGCGGCACCGGGCTTTCGGATGATCAGCCCACCCAGCACGCCGGCGAACAGCCAGCCCCCGTTGAACAGGCCCTGCAGCCCCGGGAGCGCGGCGCTCAGGGGGGTGGTGACGGGGTTGTAGGCGAGCCCCCAGGCCCAGAAGATGAGGCCCGCGGCGACGCCGATGACGCTGGCTGTGATGATGTCGACCACGCGCCACTGGAAACGGCCCCCGGTCGGTGAACCGGATGAAGAGGAGGTGGAGCGGCCGAGCTGGGTTGTTGTAGCGTGCACTGGTCGTGCCCTTTCGTCGATGCGAATGTGTAGGGCACGGGTTGTGAGACGCCGTCAGCGATCGGCAGAACGAACCGATCGGCAACGACGGCTCGAGAGATTGTCCTCCCTGCGCTGGCATGATCCAGATCAGGTTCGACGGTCGAAGGTTGAGAACCTTCCTCTCAGCCCGGCTCACCGGACTCCCGTGTTGCGTCGAGTATCCCATATTCTGGAGGTCTCATGCAGCTTCTCTTCGTTCTCGGCATCCTCATCGTCATCGCGGGGCTCTTTCTCGCGGTGAAGGCCCACCGGCACCTGACCGAGAGCTGGCTGCTCCGCCGGGGCACGCGGGCGAGGGGGCAGGCCGTGACGGTCGCTCCCCCACTGTCGGCCGGACTGGTCTCGCGCCTGACGAAGACGGTCACGGTCATCTCCTACACCGCGCACGACGGTGAGGCCCGCAGCCTCGTGCCGCGGTCGGGCGCCGGGGTGTTCAAGGTGATGGGCGCCGGCGGCGGCGTGACCGTGCTCTACGACCAGCAGCACCCTTTGAAGGAGGACCGCATCCGCGTCGGCTTCGGCTCTGCCCCGGAGCGCTGGCACCGTGTACGCCTCCGTCAAGCTGGGCAGCCGCTCGGAGAAGTGTGAAAAGCTGAACCCATGCAGTTGCGAATCTTCACGGAGCCACAGCAGGGCGCCAGCTACGACGGTCTCCTCGCCGTAGCCCAGGCAACCGAGCGGCTCGGCTTCGACGCCTTCTTTCGGTCGGACCACTACCTGACGATGGACGACGGCCCAGGCCTGCCCGGCCCGACCGACGCGTGGACCACGCTCGCCGGCCTCGCCCGGGAGACCAGCCGCATTACGCTGGGTACGCTCGTGTCGAGCGTGACCTACCGACACCCGGGCATCCTCGCCATCCAGGTGGCGCAGGTCGACCAGATGTCGGGCGGCCGCGCCGAACTCGGCCTCGGCACCGGCTGGTTCGAGGCCGAGCACAGGGCGTACGGCATCCCCTTCCCCGACAAGCGGCTCGGGATGCTCGAAGAGCAGCTCGAGATCGTCGAGGGGCTCTTCGGCACTCCGCTGGGCGAGAAGTACTCGTTCGACGGTGCGCACTACCAGCTCACGAATTCTCCGGCCCTGCCCAAACCGGTGCAGAACCCCCTGCCGGTGATCGTCGGCGGCAGCGGACCGAGCCGCACTCCCGCGCTCGCGGCGCGTTACGCCTCCGAGTTCAACACGCCGTTCCTCGAGTTCGAGAAGATCCGGCCGCAGTTCGACCGGGTGCGGAGCGCCTGCGAGGCGATCGACCGCGATCCCGACTCGATGGTCTACTCCGCTGCCCTCATCGTCGCGGTCGGGGCTGATGAGGCCGAGTTCACACGCCGCGCCGGGGCCGTGAAGCGCGACCCCGCCGAATTGCGCGAGCACGGCATCGCCGGAACGGCATCCGAAGCCGTCGATCGCATCAACCAGCTCGCGGAGCAGGGCGTCGAACGCCTCTACCTGCAGGTGCTCGATCTTCACGATCTCGAGCACCTCGAATTCATCGCGGCCCAGATCTCGCCGCACGTACAGTAAGACCGGTTCATCCGAAGCGCCCACCCGGGGTGCCGGAGAACCGCCATGCACTTTTTGAAGGAGTACTTCTGTGGACAGTTGGCCAGGATCTGCCTATCCGTTGGGCGCGACGTTCGACGGCAGCGGCACCAACTTCGCCCTCTTCAGTGAGGGGGCCGAGAAGGTCGAGCTCTGCCTGTTCGGCGAGAAGGGTGCCGAGACCCGCATCCTGCTGAACGAGGTCGACGCCTTCGTGTGGCACTGCTACCTGCCGCAGGTGCAGCCGGGGCAGCGCTACGGCTACCGCGTGCACGGGCCGTACGATCCGAAGAACGGGCAGCGGTTCAACCCGAACAAGCTCCTGCTCGACCCGTACGCCAAGGCGACCAGCGGCTCCATCGACTGGGACCAGTCGCTGTTCTCCTACAACTTCGGTGACCCCGACAGTGAGAACGACCTCGATTCGGCCAAGCACATGATGTACGGCGTCGTGATCAACCCGTTCTTCGACTGGTCGGGCGACCGCATCCTGCGGGTTCCCTACCAGGACACGATCATCTACGAGGCGCACGTGAAGGGGCTGACCGAGCTCAACCACGAGATTCCGAAGGATCAGCGCGGCACCTACGCGGGTATCGCGCATCCGGCCACCATCGAACACCTGCTGAAACTCGGTATCACGTCGCTCGAGCTCATGCCGGTGCACCAGTTCGTGCAGGACAGCACGCTGCTCGACAAGGGCCTGCACAATTACTGGGGCTACAACACGATCGGTTTCTTCGCCCCCCACAGCTCCTACTCCTCGGCTGGCGAGCGTGGCCAGCAGGTGCAGGAGTTCAAGGGCATGGTCAAGGCCTTGCACGCTGCCAACATCGAAGTGATTCTTGACGTCGTGTACAACCACACCGCCGAGGGCAACCATCTGGGCCCGACGATCTCCTTCCGGGGTATCGACAACGAGGCGTACTACCGGGTCATGGACGACGACAAGCGGTACTACATGGACTACACCGGCACGGGCAACACGCTGAATGTGCGCCACCCGCACTCCCTCCAGCTGATCATGGACTCCCTGCGCTACTGGGTCACCGAGATGCACGTCGACGGCTTCCGTTTCGACCTGGCCTCGACCCTGGCCCGCGAGTTCTACGACGTCGACCGCCTGTCGAGCTTCTTCGAGCTCGTGCAGCAGGACCCGGTGGTGTCGCAGGTGAAGCTGATCGCCGAGCCGTGGGATGTCGGCCCCGGCGGCTACCAGGTGGGCAACTTCCCGCCGCAGTGGTCGGAGTGGAACGGCAAGTACCGCGACACCGTTCGCGACTTCTGGCGCGGCGAGCCGTCGACGCTCGGCGAGTTCGCGTCGCGTTTCACCGGCTCGGCCGACCTCTATGAGCACTCCGGCCGCCGCCCGGTGGCCTCGATCAACTTCGTCACCGCACACGACGGCTTCACCCTCGCCGACCTGGTTTCGTACAACGAGAAGCACAACGATGCCAACGGCGAGAACGGCAACGACGGGGAGTCGAGCAACCGCAGCTGGAACAGCGGCGCAGAGGGCCCGACAGAAGACACCGACATCCGGAGCCTGCGTGCGCGCCAGCAGCGCAACTTCCTGGCCACGCTGCTGCTGTCGCAGGGCGTTCCGATGCTGCTGCACGGAGACGAACTCGGCCGCACCCAGAACGGCAACAACAACACCTACGCACAAGACAATGAGATCTCGTGGGTGCACTGGAAGCGTGCCGACGAGCCGCTGACCGAATTCACCGCGGCCGTGATGCGGCTGCGCAAGGAGCATCCGACGTTCCGCCGCAGCCGCTTCTTCGACGGTCGGCCCGTGCGCCGTGGTCGCGGCGAGCCGCTGCCCGACATCGTGTGGCTGAACCCCGACGCGCTCGAGATGGAGCCGGAGGAATGGGATGCTGCGCTCAGCCGTTCGCTCGGTGTCTTTCTCAACGGGCAGGGCATCCGCGGTCGCGACTACCGCGGTGAGCGCGTCACCGACGTCAACTTCCTCGTCTACTTCAACGCCGACGACGTCAACGTTGCCTTCACTCTGCCGAGCGCGGAGTACGGCGCCGCGTGGGACGTCGTGATCGACACCGCCGGCCAGGCGACCGACCAGGACCCGTCGAAGCCCGGCGCCATCCTCACCGTCTGGCCGAAATCGATGATGGTGCTGCGCGCCCACCGGCGCGAGACGGCCGATCCCGATCACTCCGTCGCCGCCTCGCTCAGCAGCATGACGGGCGCGATACAGACGATCACCATTCCCGCCACCCGGCCGTCGGTCGGATAGCACCCACTCCCCTCCTGCGTACGGCGAAAGAGACCCATGCCTGTTCCCAAGTCGACCTACCGGTTGCAGATCACGTCGGCGTTCACCCTGAACGACGCCGCCGCCGAAGCCTCGTACATCCACGACCTGGGAGCGGACTGGCTCTACCTCTCCCCGCTGCTGAGGGCCGAGGCGGGCAGCGACCACGGATACGACGTGGTCGACCACTCCGAGATCGATCCCGCAAGGGGCGGGGCCGCGGGGCTCTCCGCCGCGGTGGCGGCCGCGCGGAGGCTCGGGTTGGGTGTGCTCATCGACATCGTTCCCAACCACGTGGGCGTCGCGACTCCGACCATCAGCGGCTGGTGGTGGGACCTGCTGAAGAATGGGCAGGCCTCCGCCTACGCGTCGTACTTCGACGTGGACTGGGCCTTCGGTGGCGGCAAGGTGCGCATCCCCGTGCTCGGGTCGGCGCCGGTCGCCGGCGAGGAGATCGAGGGCCTCGAGGTGGTCGGCGACGAACTGCACTACTACGACAACGTCTATCCGATCGCCCCGGGCAGCTACACCGAGGGCGACTCGGCGACGACGGTGCTGCAGCGCCAGCACTATGAGCTGATGGACTGGCGACGTGCAGACGACGCCCTGAACTACCGTAGGTTCTTCGCGGTGAATTCGCTCGCGGGCATCCGCGTCGAGGAGCAGGTCGTGTTCGATGACTCCCACGTCGAGATCGCGCGGTGGTTCCGCGAGGGCCTCGCCGACGGCCTGCGCGTCGACCACCCCGACGGGCTCCGCGACCCGGGCACCTACCTCGACCGCCTGAGCGCGCTGACGGGGCAGGGCTACGTGCTCGTCGAGAAGATCCTCGAGGGCCGCGAGCAGATGCCCTCCTCCTGGCCGACCGCCGGCACCACCGGGTACGACGCTCTCGCCGACTTCGACCGCGTGCTGGTCGATCCGGCCGGCCAGGCGGCCCTGGACGCCCTCGACCAGGCGTTGGCGACGGATGATCGTCCCGCGCCCGAGACGTTCGAGAACCTCATCCACACCACCAAGCGCGGTATCGCCGACGGCATCCTCCGCTCGGAGGTGCTGCGTCTGCAGCGCGACCTCGCCGCGAGTGGCGCGCTCGATACCGCCGGAGCGCTCTCGGGTGGCGCGGGCGGTCCCGGTGCCTCGGGGCCGGGCGCATCCGGCGTCGACGCGATGGACGACGACGTGGCCGACGCGATCGCCGAACTGCTCACCTGCTTCCCCGTCTACCGTTCGTACCTGCCGCTCGGGCTCGACCAGCTCGAGGCCGCTGCCACGCTCGCCCGGGAGCACCGGCCCGACCTCGCCGGCACGATCGACGCCATCCTTCCGGCGCTCGGTGACCCCGACAACGAGGCCGCGAAGCGCTTTCAGCAGACCTCGGGCATGGTCATGGCGAAGGGCGTCGAAGACACCGCGTTCTACCGCTACAACCGGCTCACCTCCCTCAACGAGGTCGGGGCCGACCCGGGAGAGTTCGCCGTCGCGGTACCCGAATTTCACAAACGCCAGGTGGCTCGCCTGCGCTCCTACCCGAACGCCATGACGACGCTCTCGACGCACGACACGAAGCGTGGCGAAGACACGCGTGCCCGCATCAGCGTGATCTCCGAACTGACGGCGGAATGGGCATCCACTCTCAGCCAGCTGCGCGCGCTGGCGCCGCTCGGCGACGGCCAGCTCGAGAACCTGCTCTGGCAGGCGATCGTGGGCTCGTGGCCGGCGTCGCGCGAACGCCTGCACGCCTACGCCGAGAAGGCCTCGCGGGAAGCGGGCGACTCGACGGGCTGGCTCGATGTGAACGAAACGTTCGAAGAGCGGATGCACGCTCTGATCGACAGCGCATTCGACGACCCCGAGGTGGGGTCTGTGCTGGCCGCGTTCCTCGCCAGGGTCGAGCAGCCGGGCTGGTCGAACTCGCTGTCACTGAAGCTGCTGCAGCTGACCGCGCCGGGATCGCCCGACGTCTATCAGGGCAGCGAGCTGTGGGAGACGTCGCTCGTCGACCCCGACAACCGCCGACCGGTGGACTACACCAAACGCCGCGTGCTGCTGTCGTCGATCGACGGCGGGTTCAGGCCGGCCATCGATGCGAGCGGTGCAGCCAAACTGCTGGTGACCTCCCGCGCACTGCGGCTGAAGCGCGACCGGCCAGGGCTGTTCCAGGGCTACCGGCCCCTGACCGCATCGGGTTCCGCCGCCGGCCATGTCGTGGCATTCGATCGCGACACTGCGGTGACGGTCGCCACGCGCCTGCCCGTCGGGCTCGCTGCGGCAGGGGGCTGGGGTGACACGAGCCTCGACCTCGACTCGGCGCGCGTGGTCGACGTGATCACCGGGCGGTCGTTCAGCGGCGACAACCTGCTGCTCTCCGAGCTGTTGAGTGAATACCCGGTCGCGTTGCTCGCGCCGGCAACCGAGGCGTGAGGCGTACGGCTATGACGATCAAACAGTTCGATGTGTGGGCGCCCCGGGCACAAGCGGTTACCTTGCGGCTGCGGGAGCTGGGGGCGGCCGGCGACAAGGTCGACCTCGGGGCTGCCGCTGCTGCGGCATCCGCAGACCCGGAGACGACCGACGTGGATGCTGCGGGGGAAAGCGCAACCACCGATGCGCTCCGCTCCATCACCATGGAACCGAGCGATGACGGCTGGTGGACCGCGCCCGGGCTCGCGGGCTTCATCGAGGCCGACTACGGCTACGTTGTGACGCCTCTCGAAGGCGACCCGTCCGATGACGACGGCGACTCCTACGCCGACGCCGGTGCCGAGGGGCCGATCTACTCGAGCGTGCCCACTCATATCGAAGACGAACAGGTGCTGCCCGACCCGCGCTCGCGGCGCCAGCCCTCGGGCGTGCACGGTCTCTCGCGCAGCTACGACCCCACCACCTTCGTCTGGAGCGACGAGACGTGGAAGGGCCGCCAGCTCGCGGGCGGCGAGATCTACGAACTACACCTCGGCACCTTCACTCCGCAGGGAACCCTCGAGGCCGCGATCGGCAAGCTCGACCACCTCGTGTCGATCGGTGTCGACTTCGTCGAGCTGCTGCCCGTGAACGCCTTCAACGGAACGCACAACTGGGGCTACGACGGCGTGCTCTGGTTCGCCGTTCACGAGCTCTACGGCGGGCCTGAGGGTTACCAGCGTTTCGTCGACGCCTGTCATGCGAGAGGCCTGGGCGTCATTCAGGATGTCGTCTACAACCACCTCGGCCCGAGCGGCAACTACCTGCCGCTGTACGGCCCGTACCTGAACGATGCGGCGGCCAACACCTGGGGCTCGGCCATCAATCTCGACGGCGACGATTCCGCCGAGGTGCGCCGCTACATCATCGACAACGCGCTGATGTGGCTGAACGACTACCACGTCGATGGGCTGCGCCTCGATGCGGTGCACGCCCTGCAGGACTCCTCACCCGTGCACCTGCTCGCCCAGCTGTCGACCGAGGTGGATGCTCTCTCGAGCTTCCTGGGCAAGCCGCTCACCCTCATCGCCGAGTCCGACCTCAATGATCCGGTCATGTTCACCCCGCGGGAGAGCCATGGCTACGGGCTCACCGGGCAGTGGAGCGACGACTTCCACCACGCGGTGCACGTCGCCCTCACCCGCGAGACGACCGGATACTACGAGGACTTCGACTCGCTGTCGGCACTCGGCAAGGTGCTGACGGAGGGGTTCTTCCACAACGGCACCTTTTCGACCTTCCGCGAGAAGACGCACGGTAAGCCGATCGACACCGCCCACGTATCCACGTGGCGGCTCGTGGTGGCGAACCAGAACCACGACCAGATCGGCAACCGGGCGACCGGCGACCGGCTGACCGCGTCGCTGACGGATGGCCAGCTCGCCATCGCCGCTGTGCTCACCCTGCTCGGGCCGTTCACCCCGATGCTGTTCATGGGTGAGGAGTGGGCGGCCTCGACTCCGTGGCAGTTCTTCACGTCGCATCCGGAGCCCGAGCTCGGTGAGGCCACCGCCAAGGGCCGCATCGCCGAGTTCGCCAAAATGGGCTGGGACGAGAACGAGGTGCCCGACCCGCAGGACCCGTCGACGTTCACGAACTCGAAGCTCGACTGGAGCGAGACCGAGAGTGGACGCCACACGAAGCTCCTCCGTCTCTACCGCGACCTCGCGACACTCCGGCACGGTCTGCCCGAGTTCACCGATCCGCGCTTCACAGAGGTTGCCGTGCGCTTCGACGAGCAGGCGCGCTGGTTCGAGGTGCGCCGCGGCGACATCCGCGTGCTCATCAACTTCTCGGAAGCCCCGGTCGATGCCTCGATGATCGACGACGCCCTCGGCGAGGTGCTGCTGTCAACCCAGGATGTGCTGGCCGACGTTGACGCCGGAGCATCCGGCGCCGGGGCTGGCGCACCGGGTACCCTCCCCGCGCATTCGGCGACGGTCTATCGGCGCGCCTGAGGCTGGCGGCGCCGGGCTCTCGGCGCCGCTCAGCCGGCCGTGACCGGGTAGGGCTCGGTCGTCAGAGTGGTGCTGGGGTAGCCGGTCTTGCGTGCGGTGATCGACACGGAGAGGTAGTGGCCGAGGTCGGCCTGCACGATCCGGTACGACGATCTCGTCTGGCCGGGAATCGGCGCTCCGTCGCTCAACCACTGGAAGGTGAACGTCGCGCCCAGGGGGGTGACATTGGCCACGTCTGCCGAGAGGGTGTTCCCGACGGACGGGGTGCCGTTTGTCGCGTACCCCACACCGCTGATGACGCGAGCGGCGATCGCCGCTGTGGGCGTCGACTCGAGGGAGGCACTCGAGCCCGACGGCGTGCGACCGGTCACGGTGACGGACAGGGCGGCCCCCGCGTCAGCCGCGGCCGGTGTGTACTGCGATCGGGTCGCCCCGGCGAGGGGCACGCCGTTGCGGCTCCACTGGTAGCTGAAGGTCACAGGGAGCGGCTTCCACGTTCCGGTCTGGGCCGTGAGCACGGAGCCGACCTGTGGCGTACCGACGATGGTGGGCTTGGGCGTCTGGGTGAAGGCTGCACCGGTACCGGCGGGGCCGGTCGTGACCGTCGTCTGGTAGGTGACCATGTCGAAGTCGAGATTCTCGCCGATCACATCGAGCTTCGGCGTGACGGTCTGGGAGAACCCCGGGCGGATGGTGACGCTGCCCACCGGGCCGACGTACTGGAAATCGGAGTCGTCGGAGAACTCGATGGTCGCCCGCTGCCCGTGCAGTGCCGCGGTGATGTCCCACGAGACGGTCACCGTGTCTGCCGCCACGACGGTCTTCAGTGTGTAGTTCCGGTCGATCTCGCCGAAGACGTAGGTGCCGATCGGGGCGCTCGGTACGCTGGCGTAGACGCGGCCCTTGATGGTCGCGACCGCCCTGAGACGCACCACGTTGACCGTTCCCTCGACGAGGTCCTTCCCGGTCAAAAACGAGAACGTGTCCGGTCCGGCGACACGGAAGAAGTCGGGCTTTCGCCAGACGTTGTCGCCGTTGAGGTCGTACTGGTAAGTGATCTGGTCACGCGTGGCGCTGCCGAACGTTCCCTCCCTGACGATCTCGTAGAAGATGATGCCCTGACGACCGGGGAACATGGTCTGGTCGGTCACGGTGGGCGGGCCCGGGGGCACGGCTGCGGGCGCGGCTGCGGGCGCGGCTGCGGGCAGCGGCTGCGGGCAGCGGTGCTGCCGTCGCCGGCATCGCGCCGCCGAGGGCCAGCGTGGCCGCCAGACCCAGCCCCATCGCCGCCGTGACTGTCTTCGCCAGACCTCGTGCGAACATCCGATTCCCCCTCGAATCACCCCGGGGCCGACCCGGCCCTCCAGCCGATCATGCGCACCGGGGCGGCCGGCGTCAAGCCTCGGGGTCGGCTACTTGGCTGCCTCGACCGGATCCGTCTCGTACGTCACCAGGCTCACGGTCGGGTACCCGGTCTTCCGCGCCGTGATCGCGAGGGAGATGCGGTGACCGACGTCGGCCGGTACGACCTGGTGCACGGCCTTCGTGTCGCCGGCGATGGGAGCTCCGTCGCTCAGCCACTGGTAGGTGAAGGCCACGCCCAGCGGGGAGACACCCCGGGTCTCTGCGTACAGGGTGTAGCCGACGATCTGGGTGCCGTTGAGATAGTTCTGCACGCCGGTGATGACCCGCGCGGCGACGGTCTCCGTCGGTGATGATGCCACCGTCGCGCTTGCGCCCGAAGGAGTGCGGCCGGTGACGGCGACGGTGACCCTGGCACCGGCATCAGCCGTGACGAGGGTGTACTGCGAACGGGTCGCGCCGGCGATGGCTGCGCCGTTGCGGCTCCACTGGTAGCTGAGGGTGACGGGCTGCGGCTTCCAGGTTCCCGCCTGGGCGGTCAGCACCGAACCGACCAGCGGATCGCCGACGATCGTCGGCTTCGGCGTCTGGGTGAGGGGTGCGCCGCTGCTCGCTGCACCGGTGGTCACCGTCGTGGAATAGTCGCGGTAGTCGAAGTCGAGGTTCTCACCGATCACGTTCAGCGTCGCTGTCACCGTGGTGGAGTAACCGGGGCGAAGCGTGACGCTGCCGACCGGGCCGACCGGCCCGCCCACACCGAGATCGGGATCGGTGCCGAAGGTGATGTCGGCTCGCTGGCCGTGCAGGGACTGGGTCAGATCCCACGAGACCGTGACGGTATCGCCCGATACAACCGTCTTCGGCGAGTACGTGAGGGCGAGCTCGTTGAAGACGTAGGTCGAAACGGCGGCACTCGGAACGCTGTCGTAGATGCGGCCCTTGATGGTGGCACGGGCGATCAGCCGGATGCTGTAGGTGTGACCCTCGACGATGCCTTTGCTCGCAACGACCCCGAAGTCGTCGGAACCGGGCTTGTACCCGTAGTCGGGCTGGCGCCAGACTCCGTCGCCGTTCAGGTCGTAGAGGTAGCTGAGCTGGTCGAGCGTGGCGCTGCCGTGGGAACCCGCCTTGACCACCTCGAGCCAGATGACGCCGTCACGGCCGGGGAACTCGGTGAGTTCGAGCGAGACCGGCGGGCTCGGCGGGGTGATGGTCGCCGCTGCGGCTACCGTGCTCGCTGTGCTGTTTGCCGCCGCGGTACTGGTTGCTGCCACGGTCGTGATGGCGGTTGTTGCCGCTGGTACGGCGGCCGTGGCCGACACCGCTCCCGTCAATGCCAGCGCGGCGGTCACGACGACCCCCGCAGCGACTCTGCCTGTCTTCTTCAGACCCTGTGCGAACATGCCCGTTCCCCCTTGAAGCCGTCGTGCTCGTGCCGGGCCGGTCCGGCCCCCCTCGTGAGCATGCGCGATACTGCGCAGAAGGTCAACCCCGGGAACCTTCATCGGTCGTCGGCGGTTGCCTTCGGTCGGTGCGCCGGCGTTCACGCGGGCCGGGCTCGACGAGCGACGCACGCTTCAGGATGTCCCGGCCGAACTTCTCGACCACGCGGTCGACCGTGACCTCTGCATCGCGCCAGCCCGACGGCGGAGCGGACTCGTCGTCCCACAGGGAGGGCTGATGCACCGTCTCGCTCGCTTCGACCAGGTTCTCGGCGCGCACGCCGATCAGGCGGATGCGCTGGTCGAGCCCGACATGGTCGAACAGGTCGCGCGCCGCGTCGGAGATCGTCTGCGCCAGATCGGTCGGCTCGCCGAGCGTTCGCGACCGCGAGATCGTGGAGAAGTCGCTGAACCGCACCTTCAGGGCGACCGTCTTCGCCGCGAGGCCCGCCCGGCGCAGGCGCACCGCGACCTGGTCGGAGAGCCGCAGCAGTTCGAGCCGGAGCTGCCGGGGGTCGTGCATGTCGAACTCGAACGTCATCTCGTGCCCGATGCTCTTCTCCACGTGCTGCGTCACCACCGAGCGCCCGTCGTGGCCGTTGGCCAGGCGGTGGAGCTTCGTGCCGGATGCCTCACCGACCCGCGACACGAGCGTCGGCAGCGGGGTCGCAGCGAGGTCGCCGACGGTGCGGATGCCGAGTCGTGTCAGCGCCTCCGCGGTGCTGGCGCCGACCCCCCAGAGCGCCCCGACGGGCAGCGGGTGCAGGAAGTTCAGCGACTCGGCCCCCGGCACCACGAGCATCCCGTCGGGCTTGGCCCGGCCGGAGGCCATCTTCGCGATGAATTTCGTCGACGCAGCTCCCACCGAGCAAGTGAGCCCGGTCTCGGATTCGACCCGCGCACGCACCGCTCTGCCGATGGTCGAGGGCGAGCCCAGCAGGCGCCGGGCACCCGCCACGTCGAGGAACGCCTCGTCGATACTCAGCGGTTCGACCAGCGGCGTGACGTCTTGAAAGATGTTCATCACCTGGGCCGAGTAGTGCCGGTACCGCTCGTAGTGGCTCGGCAGCACGATCGCCTTCGGGCAGAGCTGCAGGGCGCGGGCGGTGGGCATGGCCGAGTGCACCCCGAAGCGCCGGGCTTCATAGGTGGCCGAGGTGACGACGCCGCGGCCGCCCGCTCCGCCGATGATCACCGGGAGCCCGCGGAGTTCAGGATGCTCGAGCAGCTCGACAGAGGCGAAGAACGCATCCATGTCGATGTGCAGCATGGTCGACGTGCCGTCGTCTTCGCCGCCGCCGAAGATGTGCTCGCCGGCACTCGGGGCCCGGCCCGTGGCAGCGCGGTCTGCCCCCGGCGCCTTCGAGCTGCCGGGCGGAGGCGTTCGCGAAGGGATCGGGGTGCGCGCAGGCACCGGCCGGGACTCCCACCCTGCCGCCCGCTTCGCCTCCGTCATACTCTCAGCCTAAGCGCGCCCAGCGACACCCGCCCCGGCCCCCGCCGCGCCCCCGGCCCGCACGCACCCACCCCCGCCGCGCCCGCGGCCCGCACCCACCCGCCCCCGCCGCGCCCCCGGCCCGCACCCACCCGCCCCCGCCGCGCCCGCGCCGAGGTTTCGCGGGTTCCGCGCCCATTTGTCGCATCCGCGCATGCGCGCGCACTCGCGGATGCGACAAACGACCGCGTATCCCCGCGCAGGAGCCCGCGGGGGCGCGGGGGCGCGGGGGCGCGGGAGCGCGGGAGCGTAGCGTCAGGAGGTGGAGCGCCCTCGGAGGAGTGCGGCGATTTTGTTCGCGGTGTTGAGGTTGCGGGCCGTGTAGACGGGGCCGAGCTGCTTCCAGAACGAGGCCGGGAGGCGGCTGTTCGAGATGCCGTCGGGGTGCCAGGAGTAGACCGCGTGCGGCCCCGTCGCCAGTACCTCGGGGAGGGTGCTGTCGGCGTCGGGGAGGGCGATCGCGGCGAGGGGGCCGGCCGCGCGGGGGTCGGCCGTGCGGGGGCCGGGGGTGCGGGATGCTCCACCCCGGGCATCCGGAGCCTGCGGCAGGAAGGTGACGACCAGCCGCGATGGGTCGGTGGCGACGTCGAGCAGCGGGTTCGCGTCGAGGATCTCGAGGAACTGCCCCGTGCCCAGCACCACGAACCCCGCACGAAAGCCGGCCCGGGCGGCGAACGCTTCTTCGATGGCGGCCACATCGGCGAGCGTGAGGTCGCGGGCCGCGTCGAAGACCACGTTGCCACTCTGCAGCAGCGTCTTCACGTCGGCGAAGCCGAGCCCCTCGAAGACGGCGCGGAAATCTGCCATCGGGATACGGTTGCCCACGCCGACGTTGATTCCCCGCACGAGCCCGACGTACGAGCCGCCGCCACCGGCTGAATCGGCGGCCGCGCCCTTGGCCGCGCCCGCACCGCTCATGACTCGGTCACCTGCCCGTCGGCCACGCTCCACTGGCGGTTCAGCGTGACCGTCTCGAGCATGCGACGGTCGTGCGTCACGAGCAGCAGCGTGCCCTCGTAGGCGTCGAGAGCCTGCTCGAGCTGCTCGATCGCCGGCAGATCGAGGTGGTTGGTGGGCTCGTCGAGCACGAGCAGGTTCACGCCGCGGGCCTGCAGCAGCGCGAGTGCTGCCCGGGTGCGCTCGCCGGGAGAGAGGCTGTCGACGGGGCGGTCGACGTGGTCGGCCCTGAGCCCGAACTTGGCGAGCAGCGTTCGTACCTCGGCGAGCGGCATCTCGGGCACCTCGGCCGCGACCGCCTCGAAGAGCACGGCGGAGCCCTCGAGCGACGCACGCGCCTGGTCGATCTCGCCGATGGCGACGCTCCGGCCAAGGGAGGCAGAGCCCGAAGACGGCGCCTGCGTGCCGAGCAGCAGGCGCAACAGGGTCGACTTGCCGGAGCCGTTCGGCCCGGTGATCCCGATCCGGTCGCCGCCGTCGACCTGCAGCGAGACCGGCCCGAGCGTGAACGAACCCTGCGTCGCCACTGCGCCGCTCAGCGTCGAGACCACCGCGCTCGATCGGGGCGCCGATCCGATCGTGAACTGCAACTGCCACTCCTTGCGCGGTTCGTCGACCTCGTCGAGGCGCGCGATGCGGCTCTCCATCTGGCGCACCTTCTGCGCCTGCTTCTCGCTCGACTCGGCGGCGGCCCTGCGACGGATCTTGTCGTTGTCAGGCGATTTCTTCATCGCGTTGCGGACACCCTGCGACGACCACTCGCGCTGGGTGCGCGCCCGGCCGACCAGGTCGGCCTTCTTCGCCGCGAACTCGTCGTAGTTCTCGCGCGCGTGGCGCCTCGCGGTCGAGCGCTCCTCGAGGAACGACTCGTACCCGCCGTTGTACACGGCGATGCTGTTCTGCGCGAGGTCGAGCTCGACCACGGTCGTGACGCACCGCGCCAGAAACTCTCGGTCGTGCGACACGAGCACCACTCCCCCACGCAAGCCCTTCACGAACGCTTCGAGACGCGCGAGCCCGTCGAGGTCGAGGTCGTTCGTGGGTTCGTCGAGCAGCACGAGGTCGAAGCGCGACAGCAGCAGCGCCGCCAGCGCCACCCGCGCAGCCTGCCCACCCGAGAGGCCGGTCATCGGCAGCGAGACGTCTGCTGCGAGACCGAGCTCGGCGAGGGTGGCGGGCATCCGGTCGTCGAGATCGGCGGCGCCGCTCGCCAGCCAACGATCGAGCGCAACCGAGTACGCATCGGCATCGGCCGCGTCGCCCGAACCGAGGGCCTCCGAGGCGCGTTCCATCTCGATCGTGGCGGCCGTGGCGCCGGTGCGGCGACCGATGTAGTCGGTGATGCTCTCACCCCGGATGCGCTCGTGCTCCTGGGGCAGCCAGCCCACGAAGGCGTCGGGCGGTGACAGCGACACGGTTCCCGCCAGCGGCTGGTCGACCCCGGCGAGCAGCCGCAGCAGCGTCGTCTTGCCGGCGCCATTCGCGCCCGTGAGGCCGACCACGTCACCCGGAGCGACGGTGAGGTCGAGCCCCGAGAAGAGGGTGCGGTGCCCGTGGCCGCCCGAGAGCGCCTTCGCGACGAGTGTTGCAGTCATGCGTACCAGTGTGGCAGGAAGGTGCGCTCTGCCCCATTGACCGTCCGTCGCCCGGCGACGATGATGAGAACCGGGGGTCGGGAAATGGCTCGAATGACGGCGACAGTGGGCGCTGTCGTGACGGCTGCGGCCGTCGCCGTCTCGCTTTGCGGCTGCGCCTCGGTCGGCTCCGGCAGCGCCGTGATCGGGGATGTCGCGTCCACGCCCCCCTCGGCTGCTGAGTCGTTCGAGACACCCACCGATCCGCCGGAGTCCACGATCGACCCGAACGCGGCCAAGCCCACGGGCGGCAGCATCTCCGGGGGGATGCCGCCGACGTCAGCCCAGGTCGAGGACTGGGTCAGGGAGAGCCCCGGCGAATTCCCGCAGCTCGACCGGATCTTCGTCACGACCGTGTCGCTCGACACGATCTCGGGTTTCACCAGTGGAACCCCGTACGGCTACGCACCCACAGACCTGGTCATCCTCGGGACCGGGGTGGGTACCTTCGTTCCCCAGTTCGGACAGGGTTCCACCTACACCTGGGGCACCCTCATGTTCGATGCGACGAACGGCCGGGTGATGGGCTCGTTCGCAGGCCCCGGCGACCCGCCGTGGGTTGTCATGCCCGGGTAGCCCATCCGGAGGGCGGCGCCCCTCGCACCCCCGTTCGAGTGAACGTGGGCCGAGACGGGCAGGGTCCCCCGCAGGCGGTCACAGCCGACCCTAAACTGAGACCCACCTGCAGGGGCGGGCACGCCCGTCGGCGCATCAGAGGGGGGCTCCACGTGGACCATTGGCTCGAGACCATCCCGGCCGTCGCGGTGCTTCTCGCCGTTGCCGTCTTCGTTGCGGTCGAGAGCCTGGGTGTGCCCCTACCCGGCGAGACGATCCTCGTCGCGGCCACGCTGGTGTCTCTCGAGGGCGCGGTCTCGCCCTGGCTCGTTGCACTCGCGGCTGCCGTCGGCGCGGTGATCGGCGATTCGGCCGGGTACGTCATCGGGCGCCGCTTCGGAGTGCGGCTGCTCATCATTCTGTCGAGACGCTTTCCGGCGCGGTTCAGCCCCGACAGCATCCACCGCGCCATCGGCGTGATGAACCGGTGGGGCGCCCTCGCCGTGTTCGGCGGGCGGTTCGTCGCGTTCCTCCGTGTGCTCATCGGGCCGCTGGCGGGAACGCTCCGGATGCCCTACCGCCGCTTTCTCGTCGCGAACGTCGCCGGGGCCGTCGTGTGGAGCGGTGCCGTGGTGCTGGTCGTCAGCCTGCTCGGCCGCGCAGCGGAGGAGCTCATCCACCAGTTCACCTGGGTCGCACTGCTCGCCGTGCTCCTCACGCTGATCGTCCTCGCCACCGTGTCGGTCTACCGGGCGCGCCGCCGCGCAGCTGCGCCAGCCGTGGCCCCGGGTGCGGCAGTACCAGCCGTGGCGCCGGGGCCGGCTGCGCCAGCCGGGTCGGCGCCCCAGACGCCCACCCCGCAGCATCCGGGGCAGGCCCAGAATGCCCCGGCCGCCGCCCTCACGATGAGCGACCTCTTCACCCCCGACGGCAGCCTCAGCCCGCTCGCCGCCTCGGCCGGCATCACGCCGGGCACCCCGGGCAGCGCCGCAGGCCCCGGAGTCGCAGGGCTGGCCGGCGTGGGCGCGGCGCTCGCGACCGTGTTCGCCCCTGTAGGCCGAGCCATCCGGCGCACGCCCTTCACCGCCGGGCTGTTCCTCGTCTTCCTGGTGCTGGCGATCGTCACCGGCGCCCTCTGGGACCCGATCTCCCGCCGCTCCTGGTACCCCGAGATCGCGTACGGTCTGCCCTCGTTCCTCGACGGCCACTGGTGGACCCTGATCACGGGTACGTTCTTCTCGCAACTGCCCATCCACTATGCGATCACCCTGGTCGGCCTGATCGTCGGCGTCGGCTGGGCCGAGCGCACGTTCGGCTCGTTCCGGGCCTTCGGCATCTTCGCGGGTGGCCAGATCGTGGCCGTCATCGGAACGGTCTTCTTTCTCCTCGCCTCGCGCTCGTTCGACAGCGATTGGGCGGCACAGCTGCAGGACCACTACGACGTCGGCCCCTCCGGCGGAATGTTCGCCTGCCTGGCGGCCGTTCTCGTGACCCTCCGCGCGCCATGGCGCCTCCGGCTGCGTTTCGCTCTGCTCGCCTTCGCCATCGTCTCGCTGTTCTACATCGGCACGATGGCCGACATCGAGCACTTCTTCGGTGTGGTCGTCGTGATGCTGGTGGTTCCGTTCGTGCAGCCCCGGGGCACGCGCGCCGGGCGACCGAGCAGCAGGGAGTGGCGCATCCTCGCCTTCGCCGGCCTGGTCATCCTCGCCATCGTCGAGGTCGCCGGCACTCTGCTGCCCTCCGACGACCCCACCACCACGGCCGCGCCGGGCGCCAGCACCTGGATCGACGTCGGTATCGACGTGCTGATCGTCGCACTCATCGCAAACGGGGTGCGCCTGGGTCACCGCCTGCCGTGGGTGATCGCGTTCGGGCTCGGGGTGTTCAACGTCATCGAGGTCATCGCCCTGCTGGTGTACGCCGTCGTGGCGGTGGATTTCTCGCCGAGTCTCTTCGAGGCCCTGACGAACTCCTCGCTCTGGATCGCGCTGCTGGTCATCCTGTGGCTCGGTCGCGGAGCCTACCGCGTACCCTGGCGCCGTTCGCGACGGGTCGTGCGACAGACGACGGATGCCCGCAAGACCCCGCTCGCCATCCTCACCACCGACGGCGGAGGCACCCTCTCGTGGATGACGATGTGGGACGAGAACCGGTATTTCGTCACCGCCGACGGCGCGAGTTTTGTCGCCTACCAGCAGCGATCGGGCGTAGCGCTCGCCCTCGGCGACCCCATCGGGCCGGCCGAGAACGTGGGCGAGACCATCGCCGAATGGGTGGCCGAGTGCGAACGCATCGGGCTCGCCCCGTGCCTGTTCTCGGTCTCCGATGCGACGCTCGCCGCCGCACCCGAGGGGTGGACGCACCTGCAGGTCGCCGAAGACACCATCATCGACCTGCCCACCCTCGAGATGACGGGCAAGAAGTGGCAGGCCATCCGGTCGGCCCTGAACCGTGCCGACCGCGAAAAGGTCACGTTCCGGATGACCGTGCTCGCCGATGAGCCCTGGGAGATCGTCTCGCAGGTTCGTGCGATCTCGGAGGAGTGGGTCGGCGACAAGGCGCTCCCCGAGATGGGATTCACGCTGGGCGGAGTCGACGAAGCACTCGACCCGCACGTCAAGACCGCGCTGGCTCTTGATGAATCGGGCACCGTTCAGGGCGTGCTCTCCTGGCTGCCGGTCTACGGTGCAGACGACACGGTGCGCGGTTGGACGCTCGACCTGATGCGCCGCCGCGACGATGGCTCGTTCCGGCCCGTCATGGAATACCTGATCGCATCGTCGTGCCTGCACTTCCAGGCCGAAGGGGCGTTGTTCGTGTCGCTCTCGGGGGCGCCACTCGCGCACGCAGCCG
The DNA here is from genome assembly GCF_003399645.1 of Subtercola boreus. Taxonomy (GTDB): domain Bacteria; phylum Actinomycetota; class Actinomycetes; order Actinomycetales; family Microbacteriaceae; genus Subtercola; species Subtercola boreus_A. The sequence goes on along the minus strand of NZ_NBXD01000012.1, from coordinate 109,785 downwards.
GGTACGAGGCATCCGGAATCGATGCCGTGCTCGACTCGCTCGGCAAGATGCTCGAGCCGCTCTACGGATTCCAGTCGCTGCACAACTTCAAAACCAAGTTCAACCCGCGCTACGAGCGGATGAGCCTGCTCTACCGCGACGAGGGTGATCTGCCCAAGATCGCGCTGGGGCTGACGCGGGCGTTCCTGCCGCACGAGTCGCTGCTCGGCATCGCGAAGATGGGGCTGCAGCGTTAGACCGGCGGCTCCTCACCGGGGTGGCGGGCATCCGGAACGGTTAGCCTGAGGGTATGGAATTCAGGTACCTCGGCAACAGCGGACTCAAGATCTCAGAGATCACCTACGGCAACTGGCTCACACACGGGTCGCAGGTCGAGAACGAGATCGCGCAGGCGAGCGTCGCTGCCGCGCTCGAGAACGGCATCACCACGTTCGACACGGCTGACGCGTACGCTGCCACGGCAGCGGAGAAGGTGCTGGGCAAGGCACTGAGGCACCAGCGCCGTTCCTCGATCGAGATCTTCACCAAGGTCTACTTTCCGACCGGCCCGGGCCCGAACGACACCGGCCTCAGCCGGAAGCACATCATGGAGTCGATCGACGGATCTCTCCGACGGTTGCGCACCGACTACGTCGACCTCTACCAGGCGCACCGCTACGACTACGAGACGCCGCTCGAAGAGACGATGACCGCCTTCGCCGACATCGTGCGCCAGGGCAAGGCGCTCTACATCGGGGTCAGCGAGTGGACCGCCCCGCAGCTGCGCGAGGCGTCGGCGCTCGCGCACCGGCTGGGCATTTCGCTCGTCTCGAACCAGCCGCAGTACTCGATGCTCTGGCGGGTCATCGAGGCCGACGTCGTTCCCGTGTCGGAGGAGCTCGGGCTCTCCCAGATCGTCTGGTCGCCCGTCGCGGGCGGTGCCCTGTCGGGCAAGTACAAGCCGGGCGCGGCGGTTCCGGCCGGCTCCCGAGCCACCGACAGCAAGGGCGGCGAGCAGTTCATCAAGCGTTGGCTCGACGACGAGACGCTCACTCGGGTGCAGAAGCTGCAGCCCATCGCCGACGAACTCAGCCTCACGATGGCGCAGCTCGCGGTGGCGTGGGTCCTGCAGAACCCGAATGTGGCGTCGGCGATCATCGGCGCGTCCAAGCCCGAGCAGATCGCGTCGAACGTGGCCGCCGCCGGAGTGAAACTCGAGCCCGCCGTGCTCACCGCGATCGACGAGGCCCTCGGCGACCTTGTCGAGCGCGACCCCGCCAAGACGGTGTCACCGGCGACACGGGTCGGCTAGGGCATCCGTGGATCGCGCGACACGCTTCTCGGTTCTGGGCCTCGCCGGCGGGTTCATCGTCGTCGTCGCTGCCGTGGTGAACGCGCTCACGCACGGGGTCTACGGCACGGCGCTGCTCGTCGTCATGATGGCCGCCATCGTCTTCGCGGCTGTGATGGTCATCTCGGCGCGACTGGAGCGGCGGCGCGTGCGCAAGCTCTCGGAGCCGCCGAAGCCGCTGCCGCCGACGATGCGGTTCCGGTAGGGCCGCGCTCCGGTAGGGCCGCGCTCCGGTAGGGCCGCGCTCCGATAGGGCCGCGTTCCGGCTCGGCGGGTTCCGGATGCCGCGGCTCAGGCCACTCCGCCTGACCCCGCCCTCACCGGAGCGTCGATACCGAGGCGTCGGAGTCGCTTGCGCGCCTGGGTCGCACTCGGGTCATCGTGCCCGAGCATGTTGCCGATGACCTTGAGCACAAGCTTCGTCGGCAGCTCGGCGGGCAGGGCGACAGGCCCGAGCCTCGCCGGTTTCAGCTTCAGCATGTCGCGGTAGAGCGGCGGAATCGACGCGACCGCTCCCTCGAAGAGCACGGCATAACCGGGCATCAGTGCCTTCGCGAGCGGTGGGCGGCGGATGAACTTCACCGCCTCCGCCACACGGTCGTCGCTCTTCAGCACGCCGGCATCGTAGAACGCCCGCAGCTGCGCGGCCAGTTCGGCCTCGGAGCGCGGCGGGTTCGGAACCCCCATCAGCTCCCCCGCTTTCGCCCACTCCCGCACGTAGGCGTCGGGGCCGCCCGGAATGGGGCTGCTCCAGAGTTTCGCCGTGGCGAGGAACGAATCGGTGAACGCGAGGTGCACCCAGGAGAGCAGCTCGGGGTCGTTCGCCGAGTACGGCTTCTCACGGTCCTGGGCGTCGAGGTAGCTGCCGACCACCTTCCCGTGCAGCCGCAGCACCCAGTTCGACGTCGAGATCGCGGTGGCAGTGTCGGCGTAGCTGACCGTGTAGATCCAGCGGATGGTTCCCGCAAGCCTGCCGAGCGGATCCTCCTTGTACCGCGACCAGTCGTGGACTCCGGCCATGGCGCCCGGGTGCAGTGCCTGCATGAGCAGCGCCCGCACACCCGCCACGATCGTCGCGGTCTGGCCGTGCACCGCCCAGGTCGCGGAGTCGGGGGCGAAGAACCCGGCATCGTCTCCCTCTTCGAGCTTCATCACCCATTCCGGCGATCCCTCCGGCTGGTTGGTGAAGGTCGAACGCAGCCGATTGCGCAGGGATTCGGGAAAGATACTCACCCCTCCAGTCTCGCCCCGCTTGGCGGGCGTGGCGCACCCTTGACGCACAACTCCCAGCCGGTTAAGTGGTGCGGGGGTGCGCCTCGTCGTTGGTCCGGTGCACGTCGCGCGCACGGCGTTTGGCGGCCCACAGCCCTGTCGTGGATCTCAGCGCGCGATGACCTCGACCGCTGCCGCGAACACCGCCGGAACCTTCGCAGCCACAGGGACGATCGCCCGCCTGAGGGGTGACTTCGACGCGAGGAGCAGCGCCATGGTGAACCGGTTGGCGGTTCCGGATGCCCGCCGCCACGCCCGCTCGTACGCCACCACCGGTCGTGCAACCGCTGCAGTCGCCGGTTGCGCGCCCGAGCCCGCACGCGCGCGAGGCACACCGCGGCCGTCATTGCCTCTGTGTTCCACGATCACCTTCACCGCGGCCGCAGCTTGCGCGAACCCCACCCGCATCCCCTCACCCGTCAGAGCATCGACATAGCCCGATGCGTCACCCACCAGCAGCACCCGGCCCGCCGAATGGGCCGCCACCCGCTGCCGCAGCACGCCCGCCCCGGCCACCGCACCATCGGTCGCAACACCCCGAAGCCGTTCGGCCAGTTCGGGTATCGTCTCGATTGCCGACTCGAGCTCCAGCCCCCGCGGACCCAGCAGCGCCACGCCCACCAACCCGTCGTCGACCGGGGTGACGTAGAGTTCGAAACCCTCCCCCCAGAACACCTCGACCCGGCTGCTCCACGGCGCGAGACGATAGTGTCGCCGCAGCCCGTAGCGCTTGACCGCGTGCGCGCCCGCCGCACCACCAGCACCGCCAGCACCGCCAGCACCTCCAGCTCGGGCCGGGGGCCGGGCCGCGGCCAGCTCCAGTCCGGCGAGCCGCCGCACGGTGGAGTGCAGGCCGTCGCAGCCGAGCAACCAGCGACCGCGGATGCTCGAACCGTCTCCCAGCGCGACCCGCACCCCCCGGGCATCCTGAACCAGCGAGGTGACCCGCGCCTCGGCGAAGTCGACGCCCAGCGAGACGGCCCGCTCGTGGAGCGCGCGCGAGAGCTCGGTGCGACGCACCCCACGCCCGCATGCTTCTGCGAAGTCGTGGGCCGCGACGTGACCACCGCTCCGATAGGTGATTCCTGTGATCGGATGCCCGTGCGGATCGATCCCGAGGCGCTCGAGTTCGGCGAGCGCCCCCGGCATCAGCCCCTCTCCGCACGCTTTGTCGACCGGCGACGGCCGCGGGTCGACGACGACCACCCGGAGCCCGGCGAGCCGCGCGCCGACGGCCGAAGCGAGCCCGACGGGGCCCGCTCCGACGACGATGACATCCGGATTCTGCATCGGCCCGCCCGGTCAGTCCTGCCGCGCTGCTTCGCTGAGCCCGAACGCCAATGCGCGGTCTTCGACCGGAATGCGGAAGCGGAAGAGCAGCACCAGATTCACCACGGTGAAGACGAGCGCGGTGATCCAGGCGGAATACACCAGAGGCAGAGCGACCCCCTCCGCGATGACGGCGACGTAGTTCGGATGCCGGAGGTACCTGTACGGCCCCCTCTCGACCAAGGGCAGGCCCGGAACGATGATCACGCGGGTGTTCCACCGCGAACCGAGCGTGCGGATGCACCACCAGCGAAGCCCCTGGCAGGCGAGGGCGATCACCAGCATCGGCCAGCCGAGCCACGGCAGGAAGGCCCGCTGCAGCAGGAACACCTCGAGCAGGCAGGCGAGCAGCATACCCGTGTGCAACGTGACCATGAACGGAAAGTGACCCCGCCCGAACTCCACGCCACCCCGCGCGAACGCCCACTTCGCGTTCTTCGTCGACACCGCGAGTTCAACGATCCGCTCGGCACCGGTTGCCAGGATGAGAGCGGCATAGAAGATCATCTGTCAGACGTTCTCAGGCCACTGCAGCAGAACGATCTCAGCGCACACCCCGGGCCCGAGAGCGAAGAGCAGGCCACGGTCGCCGGGCTCGAACCGATCCCGCTCGAGCGTGAGGGCGAGCACATGAAGGATCGATGCTGAAGACATGTTGCCCTTCTCAGCCATCGACTCCCAGCTGATATCGAGTGCCCCCTCCGGCAGCGAGAGCGCCGAGGCGAACGACTGCAGAACACGCGGCCCACCGGGATGCGCCAGCCACACATCGATGTCGGCCACCGAACAGCCGTGCTCGTCGAGAAAACCGACGACATCCGAATCGAAGTGCTCGTCGATCACGTCGGCCACACCGGCGGTGAGCACGATGCGAAACCCGCTCTCCCCGGGGTTGAAGCCGAGAACGGCTTCGGTGCCCGGGTAGAGCCGACTGCGCGAGTCGAGCACGTCGGGCCCGGTCACCGGCAGCTTCTCGGCCCGGTCGGCACCCGTCATGACCACTGCCGCGGCGCCGTCGCCGAACAGTCCGCTGGCGACGAGGTTGCCCATCGAATCGTCGCCCCGCTGCACGGTGAGCGAACAGAGCTCGACCGAAATGAGGAGGGCGACATCATCCGGATGCCCGACGAGGTAGTCGTTGAGCCGTGCGATTCCCGCGGCCCCGGCCACGCAGCCGAGGCCGAACATCGGAACCCTCTTCACGTCGGAGCGAAAGTCGAGCCGCAGCGCGAGAAGCGCATCCACCGATGGCGCCGAGATTCCGGTGACCGAGGTGAAGACGATGTAGTCGACGTCGCGCGGCTGCAGGTGTGCCTTGGCCAGCGCCGAGACCACCGCCTCCTCTGCCAGGTCGATGGCCGCGGTGATGAACAGACTGTTCGTCACCGTGAAGTTCATACTGCTGTCCTGGTACCACTCGTAGGGCATCACCAGGTGCCGACGGTCGACACGACTGTTCGCGTGCAGGCGGTTCAGCAACGCCCGTTTCGAGGTGTCGTTGGTGATGATCGGACCGAGCAGTTCTGTGATCTCCGACTGTGGGTACGAGTGAGGAGGGAAGGCTGCGGCAACACCCGCGATTCGTGGCATTTTTGCACGCTATCACGAGCTGACGGACTCGAAATGCGCGCTTGACCCCGGGGAGGGAGAGCGCTACCACCCACAACCCTGGGGCTATAGCTTGCTCGCCCGGCGATCAGGGGGAATGAGCGGCAGCGAGACAAGGGGCAGAACGGCCGTGATGGCGAAGGCACCGGCGAATCCGACGGCTCCGATCAGCACGCCGACGAGGGGTGCCGTAGCGGCAGCTGCGAGGTATTGCGCGGTGTTCTGGGCCCCCAGGGCACGGCCCGACCAGCCGGTTCCCGCACTTTCGGCGACCGCCGTGAAGGCCAACCCGTTGTCGGCGACGGTGACCGCAGAGGCGAGAACAATTCCGACGGCGGCGAATGCGGAGAGCTCGAACCAGTCCGTGAGGGCGAGCACCACCATCACGAGGCTCGCCGAGGCGGCCACCGCCTTCAGCGGGCCCATTCGGCTACCGACCCGGTCGGAGATCACCCCGACCAGAATGCGTCCGAACGCTCCCACCAACTGGGAGATGCCGACGACGAGGCCGGCGGCCAACGGCTGCCAGCCCTCGGAATTGATCAGCCATACCAGTGCGAAGGTCGACACCACGAACTGTGGCACAACGAGCAGCACGGACACCGTGTGGATGCGCCAGAGCAGCGAACTGGTTCGATAGGGGTTGACGGGCCGGGTCGGCACCGGCCCGGCCGCCGCTGTCGGCCCCCGCGGCGGATCGACGATGAAGACCAGGGCGAGCAACGCGGCGACCGAGACCACGACGAGCGGGAACACCAGCACGAGCGACACTCCCGCGGCTTCGGCGAGGGGCGGAATGACGATGGCGGCGATCGCCACCCCCAGAGGCTGCGCCATCTGCCGGATGCCCATCGCGAGCCCCCGCCGGTTCGAAGGGAACCAGCCGACCACCAATCGGCCTCCTGCCGCATTCGCGCTGGCGGCGCCCATGCCCGCGACGAGAAAGAAGAGCGCCGTGGAGACAAGGTCGTTCGACAGCACCGCCCCGAGAACAGCGAGCGCGGCTACGGCCAGGCCCGAGCCGATGACCCAGCGTTCGCCGACCCGGTCGGCCAGTGCGCCCCACAGAATGAGCGTGAGAACCATGCCCACCGAGGGCGCTGCGACGAGCAGCCCGGCTTCGCCCAGCGACAGGCCGCGCTCGGAGTTCAGCAGCGGCACCAGAAAGGCCGGCGTCGTGATCGCGAGCGAACCGGCGACCTGCGCGAACAGTCCGAGCGCGAGCATGGCCCAGGGGCGGAGGCCGAGTCGAACACCTGACCGCGGGGCCGTCGATGCGACGTCCTGATTCATGGCGAGCGTCCCTTCTGGCTGGCGTCCTCTTGGTATACCAAAATGGTATACCACCATGCTAGTCTCATCGACATGGCGGAAATGTCGCAGACGGCTCACATCTACGAGGAGCTGAGGCAGGGCATCCTGAGCCTTGCGATGCGGCCCGGCTCGAGGCTGACCGAACGCGGCCTGGAAGCGGAACTCGCCGCCTCCCGCACCCCCGTGCGGGCAGCGCTGATGCGGCTGGAGTCGGAGGGGCTTGTGCGGCGCGACGGCCGGGGGTGGATCGTTGCTCCCCTCGACCTCGATGAGGTGGGGTCGCTGATGGAGTTCCGGGAAGCCGTGGAGGTGGCCGCCACGCGGCTGGCGGCGGAGCGGGCGTCGAATTCCGATCTCGAGGCGCTCGGTGAGCTGATGCGCGCCTTCGACCCGCAGGGGTCACAGGAGGCGGGCCATCGCGGGGGAACAGACTTCCACGTCGAACTGGTGCGCCTGAGCGAGAATCCGTTCATGGTCGCCTCGATCGAAACGTCGATGATGAGACTCTCCCGCACGCGCTGGCTCGAAGTGCGAACCGAACAGTCCCGGGCTCTCGCGCTGGCCGAGCACCAGGGCATCGTCGACGCCCTCCGCTCACGCGATGCAGACCGGGCGGCGGGTCTCGCCGCAACGCACATCCGAAACACCCGTCAACGCCTGGTGCGCGCCGTCGACGAGCAACGCACCCTCACGCTGCGGGCCCTGGGTTTCGAGGTGCTCGGGCGGCCGAATGAGGTACGCCTCGGCACCTCGAGTTACCAGCCGAGCGTGCCCGGGGCGCCCTTGAACGGCCCCACCACGCGGGAGGTGATCCAGCCGCCATAGAAGTCGCCCTCCTGCCGGGTCACCGTTTCGCCGTCGACCGTGCAGGAATCCATCGAAGCCGGGTAGAGCGCGACCCTGCCCGCGAGGGACTCGAATCCCTTCGACGGGTTCGCGTAGTACCAGGCGGCCGACGGGGCGGTCTCGGTTCCGCCACGCACCGAGAGGTAGCCGGCCACACCTTTGAATTCGCAGAACGACGAACCCCGGGCATCCGTCAGCGCACCGGAGACGAACGCCGCCCGCGGAACGTAGTAGACGGGAGGGTGGCTCGTCTCGAGCACCCGCACCGAGTCGGTCGTGTCGAGAATTCTCTGCCCCCCGAGCACCACGACGATGCGCTCAGCACTCGGCTCGACCCGCGGGGGCCGTGGGTAGTCCCAGACCGATTCCTGGCCGGGTTGGGGTACGACGCGCTGGGCTGGAGAGGGATGCATGGGGCGAGGCTAAGCCTGCAACCCGAGAGCGGGCTTGGAGCGCGGCGCCCAGACGTCCCGTGCGAGCAGGGCCACCACGACCGACCCGCTCTTGGTCGACTGCCGACCGACCTCGGCGAATCCCAGGCGTTCGTGGAACACGAGCGAACCGGGGTTCGGCGGCTCGAGGTTCACCTCGCAGAACACCTCGGCGGCTCCTGCCGCCCGGGCGGTCGCGAACACACTTGCGTAGAGCACCTGTCCGAGCCCGCCACCGCGCGAACCCTCAGCGATCACGATGCGGTCGACGTAGAGAAAGCTGGTCGACCGAGCGGAGAACCACCGGTAGTTCTCACTCGCATACTCACGACCCGGCAGCAGGCAGATCACGAATCCGGCGAGCTGCTCCGGATGCTCGCAGTCGACGACGGCAAGCGATCCGTGGCTCGCCGCGATGAGAGCGCTGAGAGCCGGCTCATCGAGTGCATTGACCGCCGGCACGGCCGCGTTGTTCAACGCAAGGAGGTCGGAGAGGTCATCCTCGCGAAGGGGCCGGGTCTGCACGGTCATGTCCCAACGCTAATACGTACACCGTTTCGAGTCGCGCGGAATGCCTCACCCGACCGCGGGCTTTACTCTTGTGTCAGAAAGGACCCCCCATGGCCACCGACTGGATCAGCCTCCATCAGACCGCGCACGCGGAGTTCAGCACGCGTCTCTCGGCAGTCACCGACTGGGCAGCACCGACGCCCGACACCGAGTGGAACACGCACCAACTCGTCCAGCACGTCATCGAAGAGCAGCAGTGGGTTCCACTCCTGCTCGAGGGACGCACCGTGCGCGAGGCCAAGCCCCTCATCAAGCGTCTTGGCGACGACCTGATCGCCGAGTGGCACACGTACTCCGCGGCTGCCGCCGCTGCCTGGTCGAAGGCTGACCGTGAAGCCCCGGTGCATGTCTCGTACGGAACGATCCCGGCCCATGAATATCTGCGCGAGCAGGTCTCCGACGTCACCATCCACACCTGGGATCTCGCGCGCGCCACCCATTCGCCCGACATTCTCGACAGCGCCCTCGTCGAGGCGGTCTACTCGGTGTTCGAACCCCAGAAAGACACGCTCGAGGCCAGCGGGCTGTTCGAGTCGCCCGTGCCGGTTCCGGATGATGCCCCCCTCCAGTCGCGTCTCCTGGCGCTCACCGGGAGAGACGACCGCGGGTGAGGAATGCCGCAGTTCGCCCGAAGTACGCTATCGAGCTACCCGACCTGGGAGGGCTGAGGGCGCTCGTCACCGGCGGGAACTCCGGCCTCGGGTTCGAGACGGCGGCCCGCCTGAGCGCCGCGGGGGCCGACGTCGTCATCACAGCGCGGTCGGCAGAGAAGGGTGCGGCGGCGCTGGCTCGCCTGCGGGCGATCCGCGGCGACAGAGGCATCCGTTCTGGCGCCGTCTCGCTCGAGGCACTCGATCTCGCCGACCTCTCGTCGGTCGAGCGCCTCGCCGGGAAGGTCTGTGCCGACGGCCTGCCGCTGGACCTCCTGTTCAACAACGCCGGCGTCATGGCGGTCCCCCGCCGCACCCTCACCGACAACGGCTTCGAACTGCAGTTCGGCACGAACCATCTCGGGCACTTCGCCCTGACGGGACGACTGATGTCAGCGCTCCTGCGCGCAGACGCTCCCCGGGTCATCACGATGTCGAGCATCATGCACTGGATGGGCCGCCTGAACCTCGACGACCTCCAGAGCGAGAAGCACTACAACGCCTGGACGGCCTACGGGCAGTCCAAGCTCGCCAATCTGATGTTCGCGAAGGAACTCGGCCGCCGAAGCGCAGCGCTCGGCTGGCAGATCACCAGCGTCGCGGCGCACCCGGGCTTCAGCCGAACGAACCTGCAGTCATCGGGCCCCAACCTCGGTCGGAAGAAGCCGCACACCGCGGCCAGCCGCCTGTCGTCACTGCCCGGGATGTCTCAGTCGGCAGCCGAGGGAGCGCTTCCCGAACTATTCGCGGCGACGAACGCCGACGCGCTCAACGGAGACTACTACGGCCCTTCCGGCTTCCTCGAACTCACCGGAACCCCCGGATTCGCTCATTTCGCGAAACGCGCCGAGAACGAGAGCGCCGCCCGCCGACTGTGGTCGGCCTCAGAGCGCCTGACGGGCGTGACCTTCCCCCTCGACTGAAGACGGTTTCGATCAGCTGCGGCCTTCCGCGCAGCGAGGCGGATGCTTCCGGTTCACCGCGATCAGAACCCGAAGTCGCCGCCGAGATCGCCACCGAAGTCGCCGCCACCGTCGCCGAACCCACCACCGGGGTCGGAGCTGTAGTCGCCGCCCTCATCGGTGGAATAGTCACCGGACTGGTCACCGGACTGGTCGCCACCCTGGTCCGCCGAGGTGTCGGAGCCCTCGGCGTTCGTCTCGTCTCCGGCGTTCGCGTCAGCCGCCTGGTCCGTTCCGACGGAGTCCGGGATGAAGGCCTGCGCTATCGACGAGCCGATCACGTAACCGGCGACCGATCCGAGCAGGGAGCTGGCGAACATACCGCCGAACCCCATGCCGCCCGAACCCATGCCACCGGATCCCGCACCGCCGATCATCCCGCGCCCGCCGCCCGCAGCCGTACCGGCACCCTGCGCGCCGGTACCTTGCGCACCCGATCCTCGGAACGATTTCTCGAGCAGCCCGGGCTGCCGCAGCTCCGAGCGTGTGGCCGAACGGGCGAGCGCCGCCGGAGAATCATCTGCTGGCGTGTCGCCGACAGGGGCATTCTGGGTCAGCTCGGAGAAGATCAGGGCACGCTGCTCCGACGTGAGCCTGCCGAAGGCCTCCGTGTGAACCTGCTCGATGGTCTCGGGCGGCGCGGTGCGCAGCAGATAGCGGTACCGCTCCACCGCGATCTCGTCGTCGGTCTTCGCCGGCACGGCGGTGCCCGAACCGCCCTTCGCACCCGAGCCGCCACTCACACCTGAGCCGCTGGCTGCGGCGCGTTCTTCAGGCGCATCGTCGCGGCCCAGAAGACGATCGAGAAAGCCCACAGTTCTTCTCCTCCACATTTGCGAAGATGCTCGCGTTCTCCACAGATTCGCGCACCCCGCTGCCCGGTCCGGCAGCCAGTACCCACGCTAGAGCGTGACATCGAGTAACTGCTGAAGGAAGGGGCACCGATGACAACGCCCCTCCGAAGGTCGACCAACTGGACGTGGCCGATACTTCCCTCACGCCGTACGGCTGATCGGCCTGCCCATGATCGCCGTCGTCAGCGCCTCGACCGGCTCAGCCGCCGCCAGCGGGTTCGACAGCAACCGAAAATCGACGTGCCCGAGCTCCGGCAGCCCGAACCTCGGCCCCACGATCACGAGGTCATCGGGTATTAGCGATTGCGGAAAGACGGCGATACCCAGACCTGCGCGCACAGCAGCGAGCATACCGTTGACCTCGCGGGTGTTGCAGGTGATCCGCCAGGTGCGGCCGCCATCCTCGAGGGCATCGATCGCGCTCTGCCGACTGATGCTCGGAGCCTGGTAGACGATCAGCGGCACAGGCGCACCGTGCTCGACGAGCGTCTTCTCCTGGCCGACCCAGACGAGGGTGTCCCGCCTCACGAGGGCACCCTCGTCGGAATCGGAGAGCCGCTTGATGAAGATGAGGTCGAGCTGCCCGCTCTTCAGCCGGCGATAGAGCTGGGTGCTCTGGTTGACGGTCAGCTCCAGATTGATCTGGGGGTACAGCTGTCTGAAGTGCCGGAGAATCCGCGGCAGCTGGGTGATGGCCAGGTCGTCGGCAGCGCCGAACCTCAACCGACCCCGCATCGCCGACCCCGAGAAGTACGCCTCCGCCGAGGAGTGCGCCGCGAGGATGGTGCGAGCGAACCCCGCCATCGCATCGCCGTTGTCGGTCATCCGCACATCCCGGGTGTCGCGAGCCACCAGCTGACGGCCCGCCGCCTCTTCGAGCTTGCGGATGTGCTGGCTCACGGTGGGCTGGCTGATGCCCAGACGACCCGCCGCCAGGGTGAAACTCCGTGTTTCAGCTACAGCAAGGAACGTCGACAACAGCACCGGATCGAACATCTGGCAGGCCTTCCATTCGAATATGCAATGAGAGTAATAGGGTCAATTCACCGTAACAATGATGATCGCACCGGTAGCTTCGAAGAAAGACATTTACTCGAAACGTATTTAGGTTCCTTCTGTGACTCCCCCGTACTCCCACGCTCTGCCGCACACCGCCCCCATAACGATCATCACGGAACGCCCGCTCTGGCGAGACACCCTCGTGTCGCTGCGCATCCGCAACTACCGACTGTTCACCTTCTCGAACATGGTCTCGATGACCGGCACCTGGATGCAGCGCATCGCCCAGGACTGGCTCGTGCTCGAGCTCTCCGGGAGCGTCGCCGCAGTGGGCATCACGGTTGCGATGCAGTTCGCTCCGATGCTCTTCTTCGGGCTGCTCGGCGGGGTGTTCATCGACCGGCACTCCCGACGGGCCATCCTGCTGGCGACCCAGCTGGCCCTGTTCGTGTTCGCGGCGCTGCTCGCTGTCCTGACCCTCACCGGGGTGGTCGAGGTGTGGCATGTCTACATCATCGCCTTCCTGGTCGGCAGCGTCACGGTCTTCGACAACCCGGCCCGCCAGGTGTTCGTGAACGAACTGGTCGGGCCCACCTACCTCCACAATGCGATCAGCATCAACTCGTCGGTGTTCCAGCTCGGTGGGCTGGTGGGCCCTGCGATCAGCGGGGTGCTCCTGGTGGCGGTGGGCGCCGGTTGGTCGTTCGCCATCAATGCCGTGAGTTGCCTGTTCGTCGTGGGCGCGTTGCTTCTCCTTCGGGTTCAGGAGTTGCACCCGACTGCGCAGGCGGTTCGCGCGAAGGGCCAGCTGCGCGAGGGGCTGAAGTACGTCGCTTCGAAGCCCGCGATCCTGTGGACGGTCATCATGGTCGCTGTGCTGTCGCTCTTCACCTTCTCGATGCCCGTGCTGCTCGCTTCGTTCGCGAACGACGTGTTCCGGGTCGGTGCCGGCGGGTACGGGCTCTTCAACTCCCTGCTTGCGATCGGAGCTTTCACTGGGGCGCTGGCCTCGACGCGCCGGCGTGGCATTCGCCTTCGAACGGTGATCATCAGCGCCGGAGTCTTCGGGCTGCTGCAGGCCACGGCCGGGTTCATGACCGGGCAGCTGTTCTTCTCCCTCGTGCTTGTGGGAGTCGGGTTCGCGAACCTCCTCTTCATCACCGGGGCGAACTCGCTCGTGCAGCTCTCCTCCAACCTCGCAGTGCGCGGCCGTGTCATGTCGGTCTACGTGCTGGTTCTGCTCGGCGGCCAGGCGATCGGTGGGCCCCTCATGGGTTTCATTGTCGAGACCTGGGGCGCACACGTCGGAATGGCGATCTCGGGGATGGTGCCGGTGGTCGCGGCGTCTACGATCGGCGTCATCCTCGCCCGCCAGGGCCGCCTGCGCCTGCGCGTGCACCTCCTGCATGCTCCCCGGTTCGTGAGCATCGAGCCTGCTCCGGATGCCCGGCCGGCCGGCCCCGCTACAAGCACCATCCCCGTCGAGGTCACCGTCGGATCGGGGGCACGCTGACGCACCGCTGCGCTGCGCTGCTGGTGCCCGTGACACACGCAGGCCGGTGCGGGCGCGCGCCTGAATGACGACCCGGGCCCGAAGTGGCAGGATTCCACCATGACCACCTCTGGCGCCTCCGCCGTACCACTGATGCACCGCTCCGCCGCTCGGGTCGCCTGGATGCTCGTGATCGGGGTGGCCGCGGCACTGGTCTCGGGGTTGCTCGGGTTCTGGGAGGGTGCAGCGGTCGTCGGCTGGGTGTGCGCCTCGGCGACCTACGTCGTGTGGGTCTGGGTGCGAACGCACAACACCTCCGCCGAACAGACGGCAGCTCACGCAACCCGCGAAGACCCCTCGCGCGGGGCGAGCGAGCTGCTCATCCTGCTCTCGAGCCTGGCCAGCATCGCCGCTGTCGCGATCGTGCTGCTCGTCACCCAGGACGCCAGCGGCGTGGCACGCTTCGCCGTGGGGGCCCTGGCCGTTCTGAGCCTCACTCTGTCGTGGGCCCTGGTGCACACACTGTTCATGCTGCGATACGCGTCGCTGTTCTACCGGGGAAACGACGGGGGCATCGACTTCAACCAGAAGGAGCCGCCCCGCTATAGCGACTTCGCCTACATCGCCTTCACGATCGGCATGACCTATCAGGTCTCCGACACCTCCTTCCAGTCGAGCGACCTTCGATCGACAGCACTCCGACACGCCCTGGTCTCGTACGTCTTCGGCGCCGTCATCCTCGCGGCCACCATCAACCTCGTGGCGGGCCTGGCGGGCTGACCGCGCCCTCCCACCGCATCCCGCGCTCTCCCGGGCACCCATTCAGGCTGAGGGGCCCGGCGTCGATACCTGCCGCCTCGCGGCCCGTGGGGCCTGAATTACGGCCCGGTGCAATCGCCGTCGACGGTCCGCCGACAGCGCGCGGGAGCGGCCCGCCATGCCACGCGGCAGGGCACTAGGCCCCGCGGCGCGGCAGGGCGCGCTACGCGCTCGCGCGCTCCAGCACGAGCTCGCGCACGCGCGCCGCGTCGGCCTGCCCGCGCATCGCCTTCATCACGGCACCGATCACGGCCCCGGCCGCCTGCACCTTCCCGTCTCGGATCTTCGCGAGAACATCCGGTTGGGAAGCCAGCGCCTCGTCGATCGCAGCGATGAGCGCACCATCGTCGGAGACGACCGCGAGCCCGCGCCCCGCGACGACCTCATCGGGGGTTCCCTCGCCGTCGATCACGCCCTCCAGCACCTGGCGGGCCAGCCGGTCGGTGAGCGTCCCCGCCTCGACCAGCGCCACCAGCTCCGACACGTGCATCGGTGTCACCAGCGTCGATGCGTCGACCCCGCGGGAGTTCGCGATGCGGGCGATCTCACCCGTCCACCACTTGCGCGCGGCCTGCGCCGATGCACCGGCCGCGGTGGTCTCGACGATCTCGGTGAGAAGACCGGAGTTCACTACATCCTGGAACTCGAGGTCGGTGAAACCCCAGTCGGCCTTGAGCCGTCGGCGACGGATGGCCGGGGCCTCCGGCAGCGCCGCACGAAGCTCGGCGATCAGCTCGGCGGACGGCTCGACCGGCAGCAGGTCGGGCTCGGGAAAGTACCGGTAGTCGTCGGCGTCGCTCTTGGGGCGCCCGGCCGAGGTCTGGCCGGTGTCTTCGTGCCAGTGCCGCGTCTCCTGGATGATCGTGCCACCCTTTTCGAGGATGGCCGCCTGGCGCTGGATCTCGTACCGGATGGCCCGCTCGACCGAACGCAGCGAGTTCACGTTCTTCGTCTCGGTTCGGGTGCCGAGCTTCGCGGGCGGCTCACCCGGAGCCGTGCGACGCCTCAGCGAGATGTTCGCGTCGCAGCGCAGGTTGCCGCGCTCCATCTTCGCGTCGGAGATGCCGAGCGACACCACGATATCGCGGATCGTCGAGACGTAGGCCTTCGCCAGCTCGGGCGCGTCAGCCTCGGCGCCGTAGATGATGTCGGTCACGATCTCCACCAGCGGGACTCCGGCGCGGTTGTAGTCGACGAGGGAGTACTCGGCGCCCTGGATGCGGCCGGTGGCCCCGCCGACGTGCGTGAGCTTGCCGGCGTCCTCCTCCATGTGGGCGCGTTCGATCGGCACGGTGAAGAGCCGGCCGTCGGCCAGCTCCACCTCGACCGAACCACCGAAGGCGATCGGCTCGTCGAATTGCGAGATCTGGTAGTTCTTCGCCAGGTCGGGGTAGAAGTAGTTCTTTCGGGCGAAGCGCGACGACGGGGCGATCGAACATCCGAGGGCCAGGCCCAGGCTGATCGAATACTTCACGGCCTGCTCGTTCACCACGGGCAGCGAACCCGGCAGACCGAGGTCGACCGGCGTCACGTTGGTGTTCGGCTCGCCGCCGAAGAAGTTCGGCGCGTCGGAGAACATCTTGGTCTTGGTGTTCAGCTCGACGTGCACCTCGAAACCGAGCACCGGCTCGAACAGCTCGATCGCCCTGTCGTAATCCATCAGTTCGGCCTTGGCCATCAGACTGCACCTTCCTCAGACGCGAACATTTCCTGCGGGGTCAGATCGGGCGCTTCGCTGAGCAGCGGATGCCCCCACTGGTCTTCGAGAAGCGCCTCGAGTGTCGCCCCCACCGAGTAGAGCCGTGCATCCTGCCTCGCCGGAGCCATGAACTGAATGCCGACCGGCAGTCCGTCTTCGGGAGCAAGCCCGACAGGAAGACTGATGCCGGGCACGCCTGCGAGGTTGGCCGGAATCGTCGTGAGGTCGTTCAGGTACATCGCCAGCGGGTCTTCGAGCTTCTCGCCGAGCTTGAACGCCGTGGTCGGTGCACTCGGGCTGACCAGCACGTCGACGTCGGCGAAGACCCGGGCGAAGTCGCGCTGGATGAGCGTTCGCACCTTCTGAGCGCTGCCGTAGTACGCGTCGTAGTAACCCGCGCTCAGCGCATAGGTGCCGAGGATGATGCGTCGCTTGACCTCGGGGCCGAAGCCCGCTTCGCGAGTTGCCGACATGACGTCTTCGACCGTTCCGCCGCCCACCGGGTTGACGCGCATTCCGAAGCGCACCGAGTCGAACTTCGCGAGGTTCGACGAGGCCTCGGCGGGCAGGATGAGGTAGTACGCCGAGATCGCATACTCGAAGCTCGGGGTGGAGACCTCGACGACCTCGGCCCCGGCCGCGGTGAGCAGAGTGAGCGCCTCCTGGAAGCGCTGGGTGACGCCGGCCTGGAAGCCGTCACCGCCGAGTTCCTTGACGACACCGATCTTCAGCCCCTTCAGGCTGCGGTCGCGCTGGCCGGAGCGGGCCGCGTCGGCGAAGCTCGGCCACACATCGGTGAGGCTGGTGGAGTCACGCGGGTCGTGGCCGCCGATCACGTCGTGGAGGAGGGCCGCGTCGAGCACGGAGCGGCTGACCGGCCCGACCTGGTCGAGGCTCGAGGCCAAGGCGATGGCCCCGTAGCGCGAGACGCCGCCGTATGTCGGCTTGACGCCCACCGACCCGGTGACCGCAGCGGGCTGGCGGATCGATCCGCCGGTGTCGCTGCCGAGCGCGAGCGGAGCCTCGAAGGCTGCGACGGCCGCAGCCGACCCTCCCCCGGAGCCGCCCGGGATGCGCTCGAGGTCCCACGGGTTGTGCGTCGGGCCGTACGCTGAATGCTCCGTCGACGAGCCCATGGCGAATTCGTCCATGTTGGTCTTGCCGAGCGGGATGAGGTCGGCGTTGCGCAGTTTCGCGACGACGGTCGCATCGTACGGCGGCACCCAGCCCTCGAGAATCTTCGAGCCTGCGGTCGAGGGCATGTCGATGGTGCACAGCACGTCTTTGATGGCGATCGGAACGCCGGCGAGGGCACCGAGAGCTTCTCCTGCGGCGCGTCTGGCGTCCACGGCTTTCGCGGTCGCGCGGGCAGCGTCAGCCGCGACATGGAGGAAGGCGTGCACGTCGTGGTCGACGGCCCGGATGCGGTCGAGGTGCGCATCCGTCGCCTCCAGGCTCGACACCTCACCCGATGCGAGCTTCGCGGCCAGATCGGAGGCGTTGAGGCGGGTCAGATCGTGGCTCACTGCTCCTCCCCCAGAATTGCGGAGACGCGGAAACGGCTGCCGTCGTGTTCGGGTGCGCCCGAGAGAGCCTGCTCCTGCGTCAGTGTGAGGCCGACGACGTCTTGGCGAAAGACATTCGTGAGGGGGATCGGGTGGCTCGTCGCCGGAACGTCGGGTGTCGCCACCTCAGTCACCTTGGCGACGTTCTCAACGATCGCGGCCAGCTCGCCCGTGAGTTTGGTGATCTCGTCGGGCGTGAGGTGGATGCGTGCCAGCCCCGCCAGGTGCGCGACCTGCTCGGTCGTGATCTCGCCGGGCTCGCCCGAACCGGCCGGGCGGCTGTTCGCGCTCGTACTGACGGTCGGGGGTGTTTCGAATGACATGCGACTCCGTAAGGCTTCTGGGGTGATGCAGGTGATGCAAGTGGTGCGGGTGATGTGGCCCCGGACAACCCATCGATTCTATTCGTTGCGGCTATCCGGCGGATTCTGACGGAGGATCGGCCTCCGGCTCAGGCCGCGCGGTTGCCTCGGCTCCGGCCTGCGGGTCGTCGGCCACGGTCGCAGCATCCGGAGCCGGTTTGGCCTTCGTTCGGCCGCGCCCCCGGGGCTTTCTCTCTGCACCGGCCGCTGCCTCGGCCGAGGTGTCGCTCTGCGTTGCCGCGGGCGGCGCCGGGGCCTCGCCCAGCGCCGCGGGACCCTCGGCCAACAGCAGCGCGAACTGTTCGGCGTTGATGATGCGTAGCCCGAGCGCCTCGGCCTTCGGGAGCTTCGACCCGGCCCCCGGTCCTGCCGCCACGAAGTCGGTCTTCTTGCTGACCGACGATGCAGCTTTTCCGCCTGCGGCGATGATCGCCTCGAGTGCACCCTCGCGGGTGAACCCCTCGAGGCTGCCCGTCGCCACCACGGTGATGCCGTCGAGCGTGCCCCCGGCGCCGATCGCCGCGCCCGGACCCGGATGCCCGGGGGTGGCGAACTGCACGCCTGCGGCACCCCAGCGGTCGACGATCTCGGCGTGCCAGTCCACCGCGAACCAGTCGATGAGGGCGTCGGCGATGATGCCTCCCACCCCATCGACCGCAGCGAGTTCGTCACGCGAAGCAGCACGGATCGCCTCGAGCGACCCGAAGTAGTCGGCGAGCGCCCGCGCCGCGACCGGACCGACATGCCGGATACTCAGCGCCACCAGGATGCGCCAGAGCGGGCTCGTCTTCGCCTTGCCGATGTTCTCGATGAGCTTGATGGCACTGCTCGAGGGCACGAACAGCTCGTCACCGCTGAAGGGCGCGTCGGGGTCGAAGACGCCGTCTTTCTTCTGGCGCCGGCGCCGGAACGGGGACTCCCGCTTGGGGCTGCCGCTCTCGGCGAGCTTCTCCAGCCCCGTCTCCGCGTCGCGCACCACGGTTGTGATGGGAAAGATCTGCTCGAGCGTGAGCTCGAACATCCCTGCCTCGGTATCGAGCGGCGGCTTTGCTGGTTCGACCGGCTGGGTCAGCGCTGCGGCGGCCACCTCACCGAGCACCTCGATGTCGAGGGCACCGCGTGAGCCGACGTGCTCGACGCGACCGCGCACCTGCGCGGGGCAGCTGCGGGCGTTCGGGCACCGCAGGTCGATGTCGTTCTCTTTTGCCGGAGCGAGCTTCGTGCCGCACTCCGGGCAGAACTCGGGCATCACGAACTCGCGCTCCGTACCGTCACGCAGTTCGACGACGGGCCCGAGAACCTCGGGAATGACGTCGCCGGCCTTGCGCAGCACGACAGTGTCGCCGATGAGCACGCCCTTGAGCTTCACAACGTCCTGGTTGTGCAGGGTCGCCTGGCGCACCTCGGAACCCGCGACCCGAACCTTCTGCATGACAGCGAACGGGGTGGCGCGACCGGTTCGGCCCACACTCACCACGATATCGAGCAGCTTGGTCTGCACCTGCTCGGGGGGGTACTTGTAGGCGATCGCCCACCGCGGAGCACGACTGGTCGCACCCAGTTCTTCGTGCAGGGCGAGCTCGTCGACCTTGACCACCACGCCGTCGATCTCGTGCTCGACGCTGTATCGGTGTTCGCCGAAGTACTCGATGAACTCCGCGGCTCCGGCTACGTCGGGCCGGACGCGGTAGTGCGTGCTCGTCGGCAGGCCCCACGACTTGAGCAGTTCATAGACCTGCGACTGGGAATCGACGGGAGGGTTCGGCCAGGCGCCGATGCCGTGCACGAGCATCCGGAGCCTGCCGAGTCGTGCCCGCATGAGGTCGAGTTGGGCCTGGCTCTTGCCCTCGGACTTCTGCCTGAGCGACCCGCTCGCCGCATTTCTGGCGTTGGCGAAGACACGGTCACCGGCGGCGAGCTGGGCCGCGTTGAGGTCGTCGAAGGCGGCTGTGGGGAAGAAGATCTCGCCCCGAACCTCCATGAAGGCCGGCGGCGCGACGGGCTCGGATACGACCGATTCGGCACCGGCGGTTACCGAGTCGCCGGCATCACGACCGAGATCGTCGGCACCCGGGCTCGCCCGCCACTGCAGCCGCTTCGGGATGCCCGGAATCAGGGCGACGTTCTCCGTGACGTCTTCGCCGACGACCCCATCGCCGCGGGTGGCGGCCGAGACCAGTTCGCCATCGACATAGCGGAGGTTCATCGCCAGCCCGTCGATCTTGAGCTCGCAGAGATAGTGCACGTGCCGGCCGGAGTCGCGCTCGACCTTCGACGCCCACTCGGCGAACTCATCGAGCGAGAAGACGTTGTCGAGGCTGAGCATGCGTTCCGCGTGCTCGACCGGAGAGAACAGCGTCGTCTCGGCCCGGCCTCCGACCGTCTGGGTGGGACTGTCGTGGCTCTGCAGCTCGGGGAAGAGCCGCTCGAGCTCGCCGAGCCGCCGCAGCAGCGCGTCGTACTCCTCATCGGAGACGAGGGAGGAGTCTCGGTCGTAGTACGCGTCGCGCAGCTGCAGGATGCGCGCCGTCGCCGTCTCACTCTCGGCCGCAGCGGCCTCGAGACTCAGCTCCTCGGTCTGCGTGGCCGGCACTTCGGCCTGCGTGGCCGGTACTTCGGCCTGCGTGGTCGGCGTCTCGGGCCGCTCGGCACGCTCGCGCGTTTCAGCATCGTCAGCCATGGTTCACCGTTTTCGTTGCGTTCTCGAGTGTGTGGCGGAGTGGCTCAGGCGGCCGTGACGACGGGCACAGCACTCACCGTGCGGTCGATCGTCGTCTGCCCCAGCACCCGCGTGCCGACGTAGACCACGGCCGTCTGCCCCGGCGAGACTCCGATCAGGGGAGAATGCGGCCGGATGACCAGCTCGACGCCGCCCGTACCACCGGTACCCTCCTCTGGAGCCACCCGCACGACCTGCGCCACAGCGGGCACTGGATCGGCGTGCGCCCGGATCTGCACCTCGCACTCGAAGGCGACCTCCGGATGGGTGGGAGCGACCCCCGCCCACGTGAACCTCGACCCGGCGATCTCGGCGATGGCGAGTGCCTCCCGGGGACCCACGACGACGGTGTTCGTCGCCGGCTTGACCTCGAGGACGAATCGGCGACGGCCGTCTTCGGCCAGGCTGCCCAGGTGCAGCCCCCGTCGCTGGCCGACCGTGAAGCCGCGCGCGCCGTCATGGTTGCCGACCACCGTTCCATCCCGTTCGACGATCTCCCCACCCGGCTGCGTGCCCACCCTGTCGGCGAGCCAGCCGCGGGTGTCTCCGTCGGGGATGAAGCAGATGTCGTGGCTGTCGGGCTTGTTCGCGACGCTGAACCCTCGCTCGGCCGCCTCGGCGCGAACCAGGGCTTTCGACGGAGTGGCCCCGAGCGGGAACATGGAGTGCGCGAGCTGGTCTGCGGTGAGCACCCCGAGCACGTAGCTCTGGTCTTTCGCCCAGGCGCTCGCCCGGTGCAGCTCACGATTGCCCGCAGCATCCGTCGAAATGGTGGCGTAGTGCCCGGTCGCGACGGCGTCGAAGCCGAGGTCGAGGGCCTTCTCCAGCAGCGCCGCGAACTTGATGCGCTCATTGCACCGCATGCACGGATTGGGGGTGCGCCCGGCCTCGTACTCGGCGATGAAATCATCGACCACGTCGAGCTTGAACCGCTCGGAGAAGTCCCACACGTAGTAGGGGATGCCGATGATGTTCGCCGCACGCTGCGCATCGGAGGAGTCTTCGATGGTGCAGCAACCACGGCTGCCGGTGCGCAGGGTGCCGGGCATACGGCTGAGCGCGAGATGCACCCCGACCACGTCGTGCCCCGCCTCGACCGCGCGCGCCGCGGCCACTGCGGAGTCGACGCCTCCGCTCATTGCTGCCAGAACCTTCATGTTTTAAGTGTATGCGCCACGGCCGACAGCCGCGGGGGTCACCCGCATCTGTGGATAACCCGCGACACGGCGAACCTGTGCACAGCTCTGACACGAAAGCCTCAGACAGATCGGCGATGATGAAACCGATGTCCCTGCTCTCCCCTTCCACCCGAACCGCGCCCGACGACAGAAGCCGTGACGCTTCCGACCGGCCTGCCCGCGCCACGAAACAACGACGCCCTGCCCTGGCCGGCTGCGTCGTCGTTCTGTCGCTCGCGCTCGCCGGGCTTCTGCTGCTGCACCGGTGGATTCCGGATGTCGGTGGTGTCGGCCTCGTCGTCGACAGCGTCATTGCGTGGTTCGGTCTCGTCATACCCGTTCTGTTCGTACTCGGAGTGGTCAGCCGGTACGGCCGTTCGCTTTTCGCCGTGCTCGTTCCGTCGCTGGTCTGGGCGCTGCTGTTCGTTCCGGCCATCGTGCCGCTGGCGTGGAGCTCGCCGGCATCCGTCGCGGCAGGCACCACCGGCACCGGCGCCACGAGCACCGGCACCACCGCCCTCACCGTCGCGAGCCAGAACATCGAGGCATCGTCGGGCACCGGTGTCACCTCCGCCCGTGCGCTTGCCGCGACCGGAGCCGACGTGATCGCCCTCGAAGAGATGACCGACGCCGACTTCGACAGCATCTCGTCGACGCTGGCGGCTCAGTACCCGTACTCGTTCGGCGTCGGCACTGTCGGCCTCTGGAGCAGATACCCCGTCATCAACGCCCAGCCGCTCAACCTCGGCCTCGGCTGGAACCGTGCGCTCGCCGCCGACCTCGACACCCCGCAGGGACTCGTGAGCATCTACGTCATCCACGCCGCGTCTGCCCGGCCGGGTGACGTCTCGGCCCGCAACTCGATGCTCACCGCACTCGCAGACACGCTGCCGAACGACGAGAACGAGCGCGTCATCGCCGTCGGCGACTTCAACGCGGCATCCACCGACCGGGCGATGAGCGGCATCTTCTCCCAGCTCGCCGAGCCGAACCAGACGAGCGGGATGTTCGGCAACACCTGGCCGTCGACGCTCCCGGTGACACGCCTCGACCATCTCCTGCAGCGCGGCATGACCGTCACGGCGAACACCACTCTCACCGCGGGCGACAGCGACCACCGCGCGATCCTGGCGACGCTCACCCTCTGACGAGAGCTGGCGGGGAAGACCCCCCAACCCGGTCGGTCGGTTCCTCGACAAGTGTGGTTGCGAAGGCTTCGGCATCGTCTTGGGGGCGGTAACCGATTCTCTCGCCAGCCTCGAGCGACCACCAGCGGCGCGTGTTCCGCGAGATTCCCCAGACCGTGCTGTGGCCGTGCCAGGGGCCCCTGAGAGCAGCCTCGACCAGCCGCACGAAGTCGTCTTCGCTCAACCAGGTGGAGAGCATCCGCCACGAGGTGACCTCGGGAAAGCACGACCCGATCCGGATGCTCGTCGTCTGCAACCCGTACTCATCCGCGTAGAAGGAACCGAGCGCTTCGATCGCGGCCTTGCTCACCCCGTAGAAGCTGTCGGGGCGCACCACCACATCCGCGGGCAGGGGCCGATCGCGCCGCTCGACATAGCCGGCCGCGTGATTGCTGCTGGCCAACGCCACCCGGCGCACCCCGGCGAGCCGCGCGGCCTCGAGCACCGTTTGGGTGCCGTGGATGTTGTTCTCGAGGTACGCGCCCCACCCGTGCCCGGGAACCGAGGTGCCACCGAGGTGCACGATACTGTCGACACCCTCGCAGGCGACCTTCATCACGTCGGGATCGGCGACGGAGCCGACCACGGTGTCCGGCGCGTCGTCGGAGCCCGGTCGTAGCTCGAGACCTCTCACACGCCAGCCGAGGTCGGGGAGCCTGTGGCGAAGCACGGTGCCGAGGGCCCCGCCCGCACCGGTGATCAGAACGAGTGGCTCGGCGACCATCAGCGCATCCCCTGTCCGGCGAGTGAGTTCGAGGCCATTCGCACGCCCACCTGCAGGGTCTGGGCAATGGTGGATGCCCGTTCCGGTGTCATGCGCATCAACGGCACAGAGCAGCTGACCGCATAGTGCCCCGGAACGTCGGGGATGGCGACCGCGATGCAGGCATTGCCCACCGTGTTCTCCTCCTGCTCGGCGGCGTACCCGCGGCGCCGTGTCAATGCCAGATCGGCAAGGAGTTCGGGCATCGAGTCGATCGTGTGGGGCGTGATCTGCACGAGGGTCTCGCCGAGTCGCTGCTGCACCTCTTCGTCAGGCAGCGCGGCGAGCGCTGCCTTGCCGAGACCCGTCGCGTGTGCGGGCAGAGCCTGCCCGACTCGGCTCACCGCGCGGAGCTGGTGCTCCGATTCACGGCTGACCAGGTAGACCATGCGTGACCCGTCGAGCCGGGCGAGATGGATCGTCTCGCCGAGCTCCTCGCGGAGCATCGTCAGAATCGGCTTCATCGCCTGCACGACGGGATCGCGTTCGAGGAATGACATCCCCGTCATCAGCGCCCGCACCCCGATCGTGTACCCGCCCCCGACTCCGTCTGTGGTCGTGGCCAGCCACCCGCGGGAGACGAGCGTGCGCAGCAGCTGGTGCACGCTCGAGACAGGGAAGGAGAGTCGGGAGGCGATCTCGGAGAGGGTGAGAGGCCGCGTCTCGCCGGCGAGCATCTCGAGCAGCTCGATGGTTCGGGCGGCCGACTTGACCTCGGTCTCGGTGTTCTTGCTCGCCGACGGCTTGGCCGCAGCAGGTTGCGTCATGCGATCTATGCTCACGCAGAATCCTCGATTGTTCGAGTCATGGTGTTGACAATGATGAAAAACAGATGATGTACTCGTAACATCATACAAGGTTATGAAATGTTTTCAAGGATGTGAAAGTAATGGACCTACAAGGCCTCCTCTTCTTCCCGGTGACGCCGTTCGCCAATGATGGATCGGTCGACGTCGACCTCCTCGCGCGGCACGTCGCGGACGGCGTCGCAGCCGGTGCGGCCAGTGTGTTCGCGGCCTGCGGCACCGGCGAATTCCACGCTCTGACGGTCGCCGAAGTCATCGAGGTGGGTACCGTGGCGGTCGAGGCGGCAGCGGGTCGGGTTCCGGTTCTGGTGGGCACCGGCGGCAGCGTGGCTGCTGCCATCGAGACGGCAAGGGGCCTCGGCCGCGCCGGCGCCGAAGGGCTGCTTCTCCTGCCGCCATATCTGATCCTCGCCTCGGAACGGGGACTCGTCGACTATGTGAGCCAGATCGCGGCGTCGTCCCCCATCCCGGTGATCGTCTACCAGCGGTCAGGAATGATCTTCTCCCCCGATGTCGTCGTCGAACTCGCGAAACTGCCGAACGTCATCGGTCTGAAGGACGGAGTCGGCGACCTCACCCGGATGCAGGCCACCGTCTCCGCCGTGCGAGCAGCAGGATTCGACTCGTTCATGTTCTTCAACGGACTGCCGACCGCCGAGGTGTCCATGCGGGCGTACCGCGCCGTGGGCGTTCCCCTGTATTCGTCCGCCGTGTTCGCCTTCGCCCCCGATATCGCGCTGGCGTTCTACCGCGCCTTCGCCGCCGACGACGACGAGACGCTCGAGTGGTTGCTGCGGGAGTTCTTCATCCCGTTCACTCGCATCCGCGACCGCCAGCTCGGCTATCACGTCTCGCTGGTCAAGGCCGCTGCGAGTGTGGATGGCCGACCGCTCGGTCCCGTACGGGCGCCGTTGACCGCACCCCTCGCCGCAGATCTCGACGATCTGCGGAACCTGCTCGCGACGGCCCGCACGGCCCTCGAGGAGCGATCCCTGGTCGCCGGGGACGCGACCGGCGCACACGCATAGGAAGGAACCATGACCTCCACCATCCTGGCAAAGACGCCAGTCGCGCCGGCAGCTGCTGCCGGCGGATCACCACCACGGCAGGCGCGGAAGCGCCGGGGCCGCTGGTTCCGCGGCCCCTATGGACTCATCACCCCGGCGATCGTGCTGATCACCGTGTTCATCGCGGTTCCGGTGGGAACAGTCGTCTACTTCAGTCTGTTCCAGTACAACCTCAGCAAGCCGTGGGCGACGAAATTCATCGGCCTCGACAACTTCCACACCATGCTGTTCGACGACCCGCAGTTCTGGAGTTCGCTCGGCATCACCAGCGTGTGGGTGGTCGCCGAAGTCGTGCTGCAGCTCGTTCTCGGCCTTGCCCTCGCCCTGCTGCTGAACAGGGTGTTCCGCGGTCGCGCGCTCGTGCGTGCCCTGATGTTCGCCCCGTGGGCCATCTCTGGCGTGCTCGCCACGCAGATCTGGCTGCTCATCTACAACCCCACGACGGGAATCGCCGACGTGCTCAGCCAGCTGGGTGCCCAGAGCGGCTTCGCGCCGCTCGCGGCGGGTGGATCGGCCTTCTGGGCAGCCGTGATCGCGGAGCTCTGGCGGGGACTGCCGTTCTTCGCGATCATGCTGCTCGCCGACATGCAGTCGATTCCGAAAGACGTCTACGAGGCCGCTGACGTCGACGGGGCGAGTGCGTTCAAACAGTTCCGCTACGTCACCCTCCCGTACCTCCGCGAGGCGATCATCATCACCACACTGCTGCGGGCGGTCTGGGAGTTCAACAACGTCGATCTGCTCTACACCCTCACGGGCGGAGGGCCCGCGGGCGCCACGACGACCCTCCCCCTCTACATCGTCAACGAGGCGGTCGGAGCGCGGAACTTCGGCTACGGCTCGGCGCTCACCATCGCCGGCTTCGTGATCCTTCTGGTCTTCAGCATGATCTACCTCTACTTCGGCCGCGCCTCTCGGAAGGAAAGCAAATGACCGCGCTCGCCTCACCGCCGGCCCTGAACCGTCGCCCCACGAGAGAGCGGGCTCCCGGCGAGACCAGGAGCGGGATCTTCAACCATGGCCTGCCCGTGGGCGCGTTCCTGCTCTTCACGCTCGTTCCGTTCTACTGGATGATCGTCTTCGCCTTCCGGCAGACCGGAAGCACCCTGCCCCTTCCGGTTCCGTTCACGTTCGACCATCTCAAGACGGTGTGGACCGACCTCGGCTTCTCGACCTACCTCTGGAACAGCGTCGCCGTTGCTCTCTGCACGCTGCTCTTCACGGTCGTGCTCGCGCTCCTCACCGGCTACGCGCTCGCCCGCTTCGAGTTCCGCGGCAAGTCACCGTTCATGGTGGTGCTGCTGGCGACCCAGTTCGTGCCGGGCGCGATGCTCCTCATCCCGCTGTTCCTGATCTTCAAGCAGCTCGGGCTCATCGACAACCTGTTCGCACTGATCATCTCCGACACCGTCTTCCAACTGCCGCTCTGCGCCATTCTGATGAGCAACTTTCTGAAGAACATCCCGATCGAGCTCGAAGAGGCCGCAATGATCGATGGATGCTCGAGGTTCCGGGCGTTCTGCGCTGTCGTGCTCCCGCTCCTCCGGCCGGCGATCGTGGCTGTCGGCTCGTTCGCCTTCATCGGGGCGTGGAACAACTTCCTGTTCGCCCTCATGTTCATCAACCACAACGACAGGTTCACTCTGCCGATCGGCCTCAACTCGGCCATCGGCGAGTACTCCGCCGACTACGGCGCCCTGGCTGCAGGCGGCGTCGTCGCCGCGGTGCCCGTCGTGATCGTCTTCGCATTCATGCAGCGCTTTCTCGTGCAGGGCGTCAGCGCCGGAGCGGTCAAGGGCTGACCTTCCACCCCGCAGCACCACAACACTCAAAGAGGAGAAATGAAATGAAGAGAAACCGCGTACTCAAGGGTCTGGCGCTGGTCGCTGCGACCAGCCTGCTGGGCGGCCTCGCCGCCTGCAGCTCGTCATCCGGAGGTGACGAGGGAACCGCCGAAAACCCCGTGACCATCACGTTCTGGGACAACAACGGTGGCCCCGACCGCACTCCGCTCTACCAGGACATCATCTCGAAGTTCGAGGCGCAGAACCCGGCTATCAAGGTCGACTACGTGGGCATCCCCGCTTCAGACGCCGCAACGAAGTACCAGACGGCCGTCGCCGGCGGCTCGACCCCCGACGTCGGAATCGTCGTCGGCTGGATGGCGAGCAGCCTGGCCGCCCAGAGCGCCCTGACGCCGCTCGACGACATGCTGAGCTCCAGTGACCTGAACGGCCACATCGCCGAAGATGCCCTTACCGCCGCTCACGGATCCTCGTTCGACCACAAGCTCTACATCCTGCCGATGACGGCCACCCCCGACACCATTTGGTATCGACAGGATCAGTTCAAGGCTGCCGGGGTCTCCCCTCCCGACACGTGGGCAGACTTCTATACGGCGGCGAAGACGCTCACCAACTCCGGGGCCGGCCAGTACGGCTTCGCGATGCGCGGCGGCGCGGGCAGCGTGAACCAGCTCGTGCCCGTCGCCTACTCGTGCAGCGCCATCAGCAGCTTCTTCGACGCAGACGACAAGACGACGCTGAGTGACCCGAAGGTCGCGTCGTGCCTGCAGCAGTTCGCCGACATCTACAACGTCGACACCTCCCAGGCCGACGTGAGCTACGCCTATCAGGACATGATCACGGCGTTCGACTCGGGCAAGGCAGCGATGGTGCAGCACAACCTCGGCTCCGCAGCCAACCATGTGAAGGCCTTCGGCGAAGGTGTCGCCGTGGCGGCCCCGATGCCCGCGGCCACTTCCTCGGGCGCCCGCACGCTCGTCGCACCGACCCCCGAAGGGCCCGCGGTGTTCTCCGGCTCGAAGCACCCGGATCCGGCGTGGAAGTTCACGCAGTTCCTCCTCTCGCACGACATCAACAGCCAGTGGAACCAGACGACGAACCAGATCCCCGGCAACTCGGATTCCCGTGCCGACGCCTGGGTCGCCGGCAACCAGCCCATCTCGGTGAGCATCGACGCACTGGGCGACAAGGCGAACACCATCGTCACTTCGCCGCTCTACCTGCCGGACTGGAACTCGATCCTGACCGACATGGCGCAGGAGTGGCAGGCGGTGCTTCTGAAGCAGACCACCGCACAGCAGTTCGCGAGTGACTGGGCCGACAAGGTGAACACCGCCGAGGCCGAGTACCAGACGCAGTTCGGCGGCAAGTAGCTCGTGCAGTCTCCAACGCTCCGGATGATCGGACAGGCCTACCCGTGGGACCTGGTCGATCATCCGGGACGCGCGGCCCAGTGGCGAGAGGGCGGCGTCGATGAACTGGCGATCGCGTCGAGTTACCACGCGGTGCGCGCACTCAGTTGGAGGCCGGATGGCAGCGTCGCGGTCATCCAGCAGCAGCGGAGCGCCCACTACCTCCCAGGCTCCGACCGCTGGGTGGGCAGAGCGCTTCGACCCCGCCCACCCGTGGGGCTGCCGCACAATCTCTTCCCGCGCTCGGTCGACACCGCCCGTGAGGCGGGGCTGGGCGTTCGCGCCTGGGTCGTTCTGACCCATGCAGACCACGAAGCGGGCTCGCCCGAGGCAGCGTTCTCGACGGTCGACCTGTTCGGCAACCGAAGTCGATTCGCGCTCTGCCCGTCGAACGCCGAAGTAAGGGAGTACGCCCGCGGCCTGCTCGTCGACGTGCTGAACCAGACCGGAGTCGACCGCTTTCTCATCGAAAGCCTCCAGCCGCTCGGGTTCCGGCACCTCGTCGCCCACGACAAATCCCCGTTCAGTGCCCTCGATGACAGTGCGATCGACCTGCTCTCAGTCTGCTTCTGCACAGCATGCGAACAGGATGCCCGGCAGCGCGGCATCGATCTGGCGGCCGCAGGTGCGGTTCTCCGGGCGGCTTTCGCGCGTGGCCGAGCTCGTGGGGGTGGTCGTCCCGGTGCCGCAGCCACGGCGGACGAAGTCGCCGCGGTACTCGTACAGCTCGACGAGCTGCGGAGGAGCGCCAGCACGCGTTTCCTGTCCGAACTCGCCGAACCGGAGGGCGGGCAACCACTCGACCTCACGCTCGCGGCGACCGCGCACCAGCAGACGTTCGGCCCGTTCGCCTCCGTGACCTCGGCCGACGCTCAGCCCGGCGGAGCCAGCGGCTTCTGCGCCGAACTCTCGGCTCCCGGGGGCGCCGGCTGGGCCGACGCGCAGACCTTCGCCGAGTGGGGCGCCGCCCGGGTTGCCGGCACGCTGAACCTCACCCGCTCCGGCGCGACTGTGCGCGAGGCCCTGGCTGACTCGCATCCGACCGGCACCCCGCCGATCGGCGCGCTCGACGAGCTCTTTCTCTACCACCTCGGCGCCCAGCGCCCCGCCGACTTCGACACCCTCGGGCTCGCCGAACTGCCCGGCGCAAGAACCCGATCCATACCCACAGAAACGGAACCCGACCGATGAACTCCACCGTCGTCGAAAGCGTTAGCATGACGTCCTTCTCCACGCTCACCCGCAACTGGGAGGACTCGGAGGGCCACGCCCACCCCAGCGAGACCGGCGTGCCCGCAACCGGCATGCTGCTGACCATCACCGACAACGAGGGCAATCAGGGGTTCAGCCTGGTCGCGGGCGACTACCTGAGGGAAGGCGTTCTCACTCAGTACATCCGGCCGTTGCTCGTCGGGCAGGATCCGCTCCGCCGGGAGAAGATCTGGCAGGACCTCTACCTCGCGCAGCGCGGAGCCTACGGGCGGCTGCACGAGCGGGCCCTGTCGTTCGTCGAGCAGGCCCTGTGGGACTACGCCGGCCGTCGCCTCGACCAGCCCGTCTGGAAGCTGCTCGGCGGGGTGCGCGACGAAGTGCCCGCCTACGCCAGCACGATGTGCGGCGACGACGTGGTGGGCGGGCTCAGCAGCCCGGACGACTACGCAGCGTTCGCCGTCGACCTCGTGGCAAAGGGCTACAAAGCCGTGAAGCTGCACACCTGGATGCCGCCCGTCTCCTTCGCTCCGGATGCCCGGATGGACGTTCGCGCCTGCGCCGCCGTTCGCGAAGCCGTCGGACCCGACATCGTGCTGATGCTCGACTGCTACCACTGGTACAACCGCTCCGACGCCCTCTACATCGCCCGCGAACTGGACAAACTGAACTACGCCTGGATGGAGGAGCCGATGGACGAATACTCCATGTCGTCGTACAAGTGGCTCGCCGACCAGGTCGACCTGCTCATCGCCGGGCCGGAGAGCGTCGAGGGCAAGTTCCGCTCGCGGGCAGAGTGGGCCGCTTCGGGCGCCGTCGACATCCTGCGCATCGGTGTGCACAGCGCCGGCGGCATCTCGTCGGCCCTGAAGGTCTGCCACCTCGCCGAATCCTTCGGCATGGACTGCGAGATCCACGGCGGGGGCGTCGGTTCGCTCGCCGTGCTCGGTGGAGCGCCGAACGGCCGCTGGTACGAGACGGGGCTGCTGCACCCGCACCTCGATTCCGAGACACCGCTGCCGCACCTCACGGCCGTCGTCGACGCGATCGACGAGAACGGGAACGTGCCGCTGCCGACCGCCAGCGGACTCGGCGACCCCATCGACTTCGACTACATCGCCGCCAACACTGTGAGCACCACGCGATGACGGTTCTGGATGTCGCCACCGACGCCTCCGCCCTGACCGACGCCCTCGACGAGACCCACCGAGCGTCAGAACTCTGGGCGTCGACGACCCCCCTCGAGCGGAGCGCAGCCCTGAACAGGGTCGCGTCGTTCCTTGCGGAGCGGGCCGACGAAGCCGTCGCGGTCGCCGCGCGGGAGACCCTCATCCCGGCAGATCGACTCGCCGGAGAATTCACCCGCACGATCAAACAAGTGCGACTGGCGGCCGAGGTGGTGGCCGAGGGGTCGTGGCTCGACATCTCGATCACCGAAGAGAACGCTGAGGCGAAGCCGCCTGTCAGAGACCACCGGCGCATGAACGTTCCGCTCGGTCCGGTGCTGGTGTTCGCGGCGAGCAACTTCCCCTTCGCGTTCGGGGTCGTCGGAACCGACACCGCTTCGGCGTGGGCTGCGGGTTGCGCCGTGGTCGCGAAGGGCCACCCCGGGCATCCGGAGCTCGCGCGCCTGCTCGAGACCCTCGTCTCAGCCGCCCTCTCGGAGTCAGGACTGCCGGCCGCCCTCTTCACGCTCGTCGAGGGCGACGAGCTCGCCGTCGAGGTGCTGAAGCATCCGCACATCGCGGCCGGCGCGTTCACCGGCAGCATCCGCGGCGGTGTCGCGCTGACCCGCGTGGCCGAAGAGCGGCCCGTCCCTATTCCGTTCTATGCGGAGATGGGAAGCGTCAATCCCGTCATCGTCACGCCCCGGGCATGGGCGGCGAGACGCGCGGAGATCGAGGCCGGACTGGTTTCGTCGATGACCGTCAGCAACGGGCAGCTCTGCACGAGCCCCGGCATCCTGTTCGCGCCGGGCCCCGGCGTGACGGGCGAGCATCTCCTGACACTGCTGCAGGGCACCTCGGCGGCGCCGATGGTGACCGAGAGTGTCGCGCGGGAATTCCACGCCGGCATTGGACGACTCGCGGAAACGAAGGGCGTGACCGGGGTGCCCGGTGTGACCGGATCTCGCGACCCCGCCGCCCGCTCCGCGACGCCGGTGCTCTGGAGCGCCTCGGTGGCGGTGGCCCGCACCGACCCGTCGGTGTTCCAGGAACGGTTCGGCCCCTCGTCGGTCATCGTCTCGTACGACGATCTCGATGACGTGCTCGACACCATCGACGCACTCGACGGCCAGCTCACCGCATCGGTCTTCGCCGAAGACGAAGACGACATCACCGCACTCGTCGAGCACCTCGGCCGCCGCGTGGGCCGGGTGCTGCTGAACGACTGGCCGACCGGGGTCGCGGTCTCGTGGTCGATGCACCACGGTGGTCCGTGGCCGGCGTCGTCGAACGCGATGTACGGTTCAGTGGGGGCCGAAGCGATACGACGGTTCCTCCGCCCCGTCGCATACCAGAACTTCGACGAGGGCCGGCTGCCCGCTGCGGTGCAGTCGTCGAACCCCTGGGGTGTTTCCCAGCGTGTGAATGGAGTCGCTCAGCCATGTTGACCATCGGAATCCTCGGCGCGGCCGGAATCGCACCCGCAGCCATCATCCGTCCCGCTCGGCGGCGAACGGATGTCGCGGTGTTGGCCGTCGCGGCACGCAGCGCCGCTTCGGGCGCCCGCTACGCTGCCGAACACGGCATCGCACGGAGCTACGAGGGCTACGCCGCGCTGCTCGACGACCCCGAGATCGATCTCGTCTACAACGCCCTTCCCCCGTCTGAGCACGCCGAA
Source organism: Subtercola boreus (assembly GCF_003399645.1). Classification (GTDB taxonomy): domain Bacteria; phylum Actinomycetota; class Actinomycetes; order Actinomycetales; family Microbacteriaceae; genus Subtercola; species Subtercola boreus_A. Next base: position 76,693 of record NZ_NBXD01000012.1, on the reverse strand, counting down.
TGGTCGATCCGAGCGCTCGAAGCCGGCAAGCATGTGCTCTGCGAGAAACCCTTCGCGATGAACGCCGCCGAAGCCCAGCGCATGGTGGATGCCGCCGACGCGTCGGGGTTCCGACTCATCGAGGCGTTCCACGACCGGTACCACCCCCTCAGCGCCGAACTCGACGCGGTGCGGGCATCGGGGATGCTCGGCGAGATCCTCTCCGTCAGCGCCGACTTCTCGAGCACCAACGTCTTCGACCCGGCGTCACTGCGGCACGACCCCCTGCTCGGCGGCGGTTCCCTGATGGACCTCGGCTGCTACCCGCTGCACTGGGTGCGGGCGTTCCTCGGCGAGGAGCCGGAGGTGGTCGAGGCGTCGGCCACGCTCAATCCGCTCGGCGCCGACCTCAGCGTGGATGCTCTGCTGCGCTTCCCCTCGGGAGTGGAGGCTCGCGTGACCTCGGCGATGGTCGAGCATCCGCACCTGAATGCGTCGTTCGACGCTGTCGGAACCCTCGGCACGCTGCACGTCGAGAACCTCGTGTTCCCCTCACGCGGGCACTCTCTCACCTCGAGAATCGACGGGGTCGAGAGAAACTGGACGGTCAGGGGCGAAGAGACCTACGACCACCAGCTCGACGCACTTGTCGACGGGCTCTCGTCAGGTGTGCCGCTCCTCACCGAAGGTGCGGACAGCGTCGCCAACATGGTGCTGATCGACGCGATCTATGCCGCGGCCGGGGTGCTCCGCCCCTGAACGGAAGCAGCGACGACCCTGTCGGTACCGTCAGCTCGACGACGTGGCCGCGGGCGCTCGGTCGTAAGCTGGCGGCATGACCGATGACGCACTCCGGATCGCCCAAGAGGAGGCCGCCGCCGCGGTCGAAGCCGCCCGTGTAGCTCAGGAGGCGGCCGAGTCCGCGCTGAAGCGGGCTCAGGATGTCCAGGCCCAGGCCCAGTCGAACGCCGCCACCCCAGCACCCGCCACCCCAGCACCCGCCGCTGCTGCACCCGCCACCCCAGCACCCCCCGCCCCCCTCCCACCCGCCGCCGTCGACACCATCCGAGCCGGCTACTCCTTCACGGGGGCAGCCCTGGAAATGGGCGCCCTCGTCAACGGCAACGCCCTGCCCGACGTGCAGGTGCGCATCCCGCTCGCCATGACCAACCGCCACGGGCTCGTCGCTGGCGCCACCGGAACCGGCAAGACCAAGACCCTCCAGGTGCTGGCCGAACAGCTCGCGGCCCAGGGTGTGCCCGTCTTCGCCGCCGACATCAAGGGCGACCTCTCGGGCATCGCGAGCGCAGGCACCAGCAGCCCCGAACTCCTCGAACGCACGGGTGGCATCGGCCAGGACTGGCAGCCGGCCGCAACCACGACCGAGTTCTTCAGCCTCGGCGGCGTGGGGCGCGGCATCCCGATCCGCGCCACTGTCGCTGGCTTCGGGTCGCTGCTCATGAGCAAAGTGCTCGGGCTCAACGACACCCAGGAGTCGAGCCTCGGCCTCGTCTTCCACTACGCCGACCGCGCCGGGCTCCCCCTGCTCGATCTGAGCGACCTCCGCTCCGTGCTCAGCTACCTCGCCAGCGACGCCGGCAAGGCCGAACTCGTCGACCTCGGCGGCATCTCGCCCGCGACCGTCGGCGTGATCCTCCGCGAACTGATCACGTTCGCCGACCAGGGCGCCGACGTCTTCTTCGGCGAGACCGAGATCGACACGGCGGAGTTCCTGCGCACCACGGCTGACGGCCGCGGAATCGTCAGTCTGCTCGAGGTGCCCGGAGTCGCCGACAAACCCGCCCTGTTCTCCACCTTCCTGATGTGGTTGTTGGCCGATCTCTACAACGACCTGCCCGAGGTCGGCGACCTCGACAAGCCGAAGCTCGTGTTCTTCTTCGACGAGGCGCACCTGCTCTTCACCAACGCGTCGAAGGACTTCATCGCGTCGATCACGCAGACGGTGCGCCTCATCCGTTCCAAGGGCGTCGGTATCTTCTTCGTCACGCAGACGCCGAAAGACGTGCCCGGCGACGTGCTCGCACAGCTCGGGTCGCGCATCCAGCACCAGCTGCGAGCCTTCACACCGGATGACGCAAAAGCGTTGCGCGCGACCGTCTCGACGTACCCGAAATCGGGCTACGACCTTGCCGAAGTGCTGCAGAACCTGGCTACGGGAGAAGCGATCGTCACGGTCATGAACGAGAAGGGCGCTCCCAGCCCGGTCGCGTGGACGCGGCTCCGCGCGCCGCAGGGCTCGATGTCTCCGACTCCGGATGCCCAGATCGACGCTGCGGTCACCGCATCGCCCCTCCTGGCCCGGTACGGTCCGGTCATCGACCGCGAATCTGCGCGGGAGATCCTGACGGCGAAGCTGAACACCGCCGCCGAGGCCGCTGCAGCCGCGGAGCAGGCCGTCGAAGACGCGAAGGTCGCCGCGGCAGCAGCGAAACAGCAGGCCGCCGCCGAAAGGGCCTCCCAGAAGGCTGCCGCAGGCGCCGCCAAAGCCGAGGCGAAAGCACAGGCCGACTACGACCGCTCTCTCGCGAAGGCCCGGGCCCAGGATGCTGCGGCCGACCGCGAGCGGGATCGCCGCGCAACCGGCTCCCGCACCAGCTCCCGCTCGCAGCCGAACATCCTCGAAGACGTTCTGGGTTCACGCGCGACGCGCACCATCCTGACCAGCGTCGTCTCCGGAATCTTCGGCACCCGCCGCCGCCGCTGACCCGCACCCGGACGGGTCAGGCGACGCGGCGGTCGGCGAAGCCGGCCTTCGAGGCACGGGCGACCGCCGCCGGAAGCGCCGCCACGAGGGCGTCGACCTCCGCCGCGGTCGTGCCGTGGCCGAGCGTGATGCGAAGGGCCCCGCGGGCCTCGGACTCGGGCACACCCATCGCCGTCAGGACGTGCGACACCTCCGGGACGCCCGCCTGGCACGCCGAACCGGTCGAGACCGAGAAACCGGCCATGTCGAGCAGGAAGAGCAGCGAATCTCCCTCGCAGCCGGGGAACGTGAAGTGCGCGTTGCCCGGCAACCGCCCCTCAGCAGACGGATCGCCCCGCAGCACAGCGGTCGGCACAGCCGAGCGGATGCCGGTGACCAGCCGATCCCGCAGCGCCCCCACCGAGTCCGCGAACGCCGGAAACTCCTCGACCGCAGCCCGCGCGGCGGCGGCGAACGCGGCGGCGCCCGCGGCATCCTGAGTGCCCGAGCGCCCGCGCTGCTGCCCACCCCCGTGGATGAGGGGAACGACCTCCGCGCGACGCGACAGCAGTAACGCCCCGACGCCCACCGGCCCGCCGATCTTGTGCGCCGACACGCTCAGTGCAGCGACCCCGAGCGCACCGAAGTCGATCGGCACGTACCCGTACGCCGACACCGCATCCACATGCACCGGAACCCCGTACCGCGCCGCGACCTCGGCAAGCGAAGCTACGGGCTGCAGCGTCCCCACCTCATTGTTCGCCCACAGGAACGACACGAGCGCCACATCGTCGGCACCCGCGGCGAGTCGATCCGAGAGCACAGATGGCGCCAGTCGCCCGAGGGCGTCGACGGGGAGCCACTCCACGACGGCGCCCTCGTACTGCACGAGCCACTCCACTGCGTCGTTCGTCGAGTGGTGCTCCCCGCCCGGCACCAGGATGCGCGGCCGCACGGCTGAGCCACCCCGCGCCCAGAACAACCCCTTCACCCCGAGGTTCACCGACTCGGTACCGCCCGAGGTGAAGACGACTTCGACCGCCTCGGCCCCGAGCGAACCCGCCACCGTCTCGCGGGCCTCCTCGAGCATCCGTTTCGCCTGCTGCCCCTGCGTGTGGATCGACGACGGATTGCCCACCACACCGAGCGCCTCCACATACGCGGCGAGCGCGGCGGGGGTCAGCGGCGTGGTCGCCGCATGATCGAGGTAGATGGCCAAACCCGGCACTCCCAACACAACTGAACGTGAACAAGCCCGTAACACGCACTCACTACTCTAGAACTCATGACTCAGGCCGACCCTTTCGCCCATCTCGGCATCCGGCAGACGGCGGCGGGCGGGGAGCTCCGGGTCTGGAGCGAGAACGCGACGAGCATCGAACTGTGCCTGTTCGACCAGAAAGACCCGAACTGGATCTTCAAGACCGTCACGATGACCCGGGATGGCAGCAGTGTCTGGCTGGCGCGCACCAGGTCGCTCGCACCGGGTCGGCGCTACGCCCTGCGGGTGGCCGGCCCGAACGGCCCCGAGCACCCGCAGAACAGCTTCGACCCCACGACCCTCATGCTCGACCCCTACGCGCGCGGCCTCACCCGCACCGGCCCCGACCTCTGGCGGGGGGTCGTCGTCGACACCGACTTCGACTGGAACGGGGCGACGAAGCCGAACACCCCGCTCGACCACACGGTCATCTACGAGGGCCACGTGAAGGGCCTGAGCAGGCTGAACACGCGCATGCCTGAGCACCTGCGCGGCACCTACGCCGGTCTCGCGCACGAGACCACCATCGGCTACCTCCAGAAGCTCGGAGTCACGGCGGTCCAGCTGCTGCCCGTGCACGCGTTCGTGTCGGAGCGTCGCCTCATGAAGCAGGGCCTCACGAACTACTGGGGCTACAACACGCTCAACTTCTTCACCCCTCACCCGTTGTACGGCACGAAAGCGGCGCAGCAGAACGGTCCGAGCGCGATCCTTCGCGAGTTCAAGGGCATGGTCAAGCTGTTGCACGAGGCAGGCCTCGAGGTCATCCTCGACGTCGTCTACAACCACACGGCCGAGGAGGGCATCACCGGGCCTCGCAGTAGTTTCCGTGGCATCGACAACGCGAACTACTACCGCCAGACGAAGGCCGGCCACTACATCGATGTCACCGGATGCGGCAACAGCGTCGACACCAGCGTTCCCGCCGTCTCCCGGTTGGTGCTCGACTCGCTGAAGTACTGGGCGAACGAAGTGCAGATCGACGGCTTCCGCTTCGACCTGGCGGCCACGCTCGGGCGGAATCACGACGCGTACTTCGACCCCGATCATCCGCTGCTCCACGCCATCACGAACGACCCCGACCTCACAGGCGTGAAGATGATCGCCGAACCGTGGGATGTCGGCATGGGCGGCTGGCAGACCGGCAATTTCGCGCCGGGCTGGCACGAGTGGAACGACCGTTACCGCGACCGCATGCGGAAGTTCTGGCTGCGCGACACGAAGTCGATCCGAGAGCACGGTTCGCCGGGCGACGGGGTCGGGATGCTCGCCACACGCCTCGCCGGGTCGGCGAACACCTTCTCGCAGCAGCGCGGCCCGCTCGCGTCGATCAACTTCGTCACCGCCCACGACGGGTTCACTCTGGCCGACCTCACGGCCTACGACGTCAAACACAACGTGGGCAACGGCGAGTCGAACCGCGACGGAACCGACAACAACATGTCGTACAACCACGGTGTCGAGGGCGCAACCCCCAACAGGAGCATCGAGGCGGCCCGGCGCCGAACCATCCGCAACCTGATGGGCACGCTCCTGCTCTCCGCGGGCATCCCGATGATCACGGCGGGCGACGAGTTCGGGCGCAGCCAGAAGGGCAACAACAACGCCTACTGTCACGACTCCGAGCTGACCTGGTTGAGCTGGGACCGTCGCAAGTGGCAGAACGGGCTCTGGCAGACCACGCAGCACCTGTTGAAGCTCCGCCGTGAGAACTCCGCCCTGCGACCCTCCCATTTCGGTGTCTTCGGCGAGACCACGCCGAGCGCAAGCCAGATGGACTGGTACGACGCCGATGGCGGCGAGATGAGCAATGTCGACTGGAACAGCCCCGAGAACCGCACCCTTCAGTTCCTCGCCGCCTCCACCCCCGAGCACGAGGAGTTCAACCGTGTGCTCGTCGTCATCCACGGCGTCGAGCAGGCGACCACCATCACGCTCCCCCGGCACGAGGGCGTCGAGTGCTACGAGCTGCTCTGGGACAGCGCCGAAGACGCACCGACGGCTCCGGATGCCCAGCTCCCCGCCCTCGAACCGGGAGTACGGGTACCGGTCTCCGGCTCGTCGATGCAGCTCTACCGCGCCCACTGACCAGCCGCGCCGGCACCCCCGTCCCACCATCCCACCCACCCACTCGCGTAAAAGAGGACTGGGCGGGGCGCTGCGGTCTCCTCGACCCCAGCGCGCGTCCAATCCTCTTTTACGCCGCGGGCCGCAGGCCACAGGCTGCCGCGGGCCGCAGCGGGCACGCGCGGTTAGCGTGCGGTCGCCACCAGCCCGAGCTCGGCCGACGAGGCCAGGTTCTCGTGCCGGGGCACCACGCGTACCGTGTAGCCGAACGAGCCGGCGCGGCCCAGTACGACCGTGCCCGAGAAGCCGTAGAGACCCTCGGAGTCGCTCTCGGGAGCGCCGCCCTCCGGCGTCACCACCGTGATCGGGGTCGTCGCCGTCGACAGCACGGCCGGCGCGAGCGAGACGGTCCGAACATCCGCCAGCTGATCGCCGTTCGTGGTGTGCCCGTAGACGACCTGCACCGAGACGTCGGACGGCGTCAGCGAGCCCAGGTTGACCCGCGCCCGCACCTGCAGCTCATCGCCGACCTGCGGCGTGTCGTCGAGCCCGCCCGACTCGACGTGAACGACCGCGACCGACGGCCAGGCCGCCCGCTCCTGTTCCTTCCATTCCGCCAGGGCCGTGGCCGGGCCGTAGTCGTGGTCGATGACGGCGGTCGCCGCGGCTGCGGCCGGCAGGTAGAGCCGCAGCGCGTACTCGCTCACCATGCGCTCGGCCGAGAGCTGCGGCGAGAGGGTCGAGAGCGTGTGCCTGATCGACTTCGTCCACCGTTCGGGCAGCCCCTGGGCGTTGCGGTCGTAGAACCTGGGCGCCACCTGGTGCTCGATGAGGTCGTAGAGCGCCTCCGACTCGAGCTGGTCGCGCTCCTCGGGGGTGTCGACCGAGTCGGCGGTCGGGATGGCCCAGCCGTTCTCGCCGTCGTAGTACTCGTTCCACCAGCCGTCGAGGATCGACAGGTTGAGTCCGCCGTTGAGAGCCGCCTTCATTCCGGATGTTCCACACGCCTCGAGCGGGCGCAGCGGGTTGTTCAGCCAGACATCCGTGCCCGGGTAGAGCTTCTGCGCCATGCCGATGTCGTAGTTCGGCAGGAAGACGATGCGGTGGCGCACCTCCGGGTCGCTCGCGAACTGCACCAGCTTCTGGATGAGCCGCTTGCCCTCCTCGTCGGCCGGATGCGACTTCCCCGCGATCACCAGCTGCACAGGCTGGGTGGGGTTCAGCAGAATCGACTTCAGGCGGGCGGGGTCGTGCAGCATCAGCGTGAGGCGCTTGTACGTCGGAACGCGTCGGGCGAACCCGATCGTCAGCACGGCGGGGTCGAGCAGCGTGCGATACCACGCCGGCGGAATGGAGCCCGGGCTCTGCTCGAGCCACGCCTCGGTCACGCGGTGGCGGGCGTCGAACACGAGCTGGCGGCGCATGTCGTTGCGCACCGCCCACAGGTCATCGTCGCTGACATCGGGCGAGGCCCAGTTCGCCGTCGCCGTCTCCGAGGTACCGAGCTTGTTCTGCGCCAGCTCGATGAGCAGCGGGTCGGTCCAGGTCGGCGCGTGCACACCGTTGGTGACCGAGGTGATCGGTACCTCAGACTGGTCGAATCCGGGCCAGAGGCCAGCGAACATCCCGCGGCTCACCTCGCCGTGCAGCTGGGAGACACCGTTGGCACGCTGCGCGAGCCGCAGCCCCATCACCGCCATGTTGAACATGCCGGGCGCACCGCCGTTGGCGACCTCGTTGCCGAGGGCGAGCACCTGCTGAACGTCGACGCCGGGAAGCAGGTCGGTGGAGAAGTACCGCTCGACGAGCGCGGCTTCGAAGCGGTCGATGCCCGCGGGAACGGGTGTGTGGGTCGTGAAGACCGTACCCGCGCGAACCACCTGGAGAGCGACGTCGAACGAGAGCCCCTCGCCGATCAGGTCGCAGATGCGCTCGAGGCCCTGGAAGCCCGCGTGCCCTTCGTTGGTGTGGTAGACCTCGGGCTCGGGGGAGTCGGTCAGTTCGCTGTAGATCTTCAGCGCACGCTTGCCGCCGATGCCGAGCAGCAGCTCCTGCAGCAGCCGGTGCTCGCCGCCACCGCCGTAGAGCCGGTCGGTGACCGAACGCAGATCGTCGTCGTTGTCGGGGATGTCGGTGTCGAGCAGCAGAAGCTTGACCCGGCCCACCTGGGCCTGCCAGATGCGGGCGTAGAGGGCACGGTCATCCGGCAGCGCGAGCACGACCTGGGCCGGCGCTCCGTCGGCCAGGCGCAGCACGCTCAGCGGCAGTCCATCGGGGTCGAGCACGGGGTAGCTCTCCTGCTGCCAGCCGTCGCGAGAGATCGCCTGGCGAAAGTAGCCGGCGCGGTAGAACAGGCCGACGCCCACGATCGGAACACCGAGGTCGCTCGCCGCCTTGAGGTGGTCGCCCGCCAGGATGCCGAGACCGCCCGAATACTGCGGCAGCGCCGCCGCGATTCCGAACTCGGGAGAGAAGTAGCCGATGCTCGTGGGCTTCGGTTCGTCGAGCGCCTGGTACCAGCGCGGCTCGGAGAGGTAGCGGTTCAGGTCGTCGCGCAGGCTGTTCGCCCAGGCCACGAAGCCCTCATCGGCCGCGAGCTGGGCAAGACGGTCGGGGCTCACCGCTCCCAGCAGCGCGATCGGGTCGCCGGTGGTCGCCTCCCAGTCGTCGGGCGAGATGTGCGCGAGGAGCTTGCGGGTCGGCTCGTGCCACGACCAGCGCAGGTTCGCGACGAGCTCACCGACAGCCGACAGTTCCGGGGGGAGAACAGATCGAACGGTGAATTTCCTGATGGCTTTCACGCACAGCTCCTTCGGGTTTGGGGCAAAGCCTAGAGCGAGAAGGTGACCGAGCGCCAAACGCACAAGGGGTGAATGTTCTGCCGCGGTTCACCGCGCTTTGTTGGTACGGTCGAACAGTGGCTAAGACAGTGGCAAAAACGACCGTAAAAGGCACGACGATCAAGCAGGCCAAGGCAGCCGCACCCGCTGGTGTGACAGCTTTCACGCCCGCCATCGGGCGCATCCCGATCGTCGACGTGTTCCCTTCCGTCTCGGGCGGCCGCTGGCCCGCCAAGGCCTTCGCGGGCGAGGTGGTGCCGTTCGGCGCGACCGTCTTCCGCGAGGGGCACGATGCCGTGGGGGCACGCCTCGAACTCGAAGACCCCTCGGGTGCCGTCTCGAGCTACGGGCTCCGGATGATCGGGGTCGGCCTCGACCGCTACCAGACCCTCGCCCAGCTGCCCACCCAGGGCGCCTGGCGATTCCGTATCCGCGCGTTCAGCGACGACTACGAGACGTGGCACCACAACGCCTCGATCAAGGTGCCCGCCGGAATCGATGTCGAGCTCATGTTCGCCATCGCAGGCGAACTCTTCACCCGCGCGGGCGCCGACACCACACGGCCCGCGGCAGACCGCACGGTCTTCCTCGACCTCGCGGCCTCGGTGCTCGACAGCGCCGTGCCTGCCACCGATCGGCTGGCGGCCGCTACGGCACCGGCGGTCTTGACCGCGGTCGAGAGCGCGCCGATCGCCAGTCTCGACACCTTCTCCGCCTGGCAGCCGCTGAACGTCGAGCGCCAGCGCGCCGGCTTCGGCTCGTGGTACGAGTTCTTCCCCCGCTCCATCGGCGCGTCGCAGGATGCTGACGGCACGTGGACCAGCGGAACCTTCCGCACCGCCGCCGCCCGCCTGCCCGAGGTCGCGGCCATGGGGTTCGACGTGCTCTACCTGCCGCCCATCCACCCCATCGGCGAAGCCTTCCGCAAGGGCCCGAACAACTCGCTCACCACGGCCCCCGGCGACCCGGGGTCGCCCTGGGCGATCGGCGGCGCGGCCGGCGGACACGACACCGTGCATCCCGATCTCGGCGGCATGGCGGCCTTCACCGAGTTCGTGCAGGCCGCGAAGACCGCGGGGCTGGAGGTGGCGCTCGACTTCGCGCTGCAGGCCTCCCCCGATCATCCGTGGGTCAAGGAGCACCCGGAGTGGTTCACCACCCTTCCCGACGGGTCGATCGCCTATGCCGAGAACCCGCCGAAGAAGTACCAGGACATCTATCCGATCAACTTCGACAACGACCCGGCTGGAATCAGGGCCGAGGCGCTGCGCATCATCCGGTTCTGGATCGCGGCCGGCGTCACGATCTTCCGTGTCGACAACCCGCACACCAAGCCGCTCGACTTCTGGAAGTGGCTGATCGCGACGGTCATGGCCGAGAACCCCGATGTTATCTGGCTCGCCGAAGCCTTCACCCGGCCTGCGCTCATGCAGAGCCTCGCGAAGGTGGGTTTCACGCAGTCGTACACCTACTTCACCTGGCGGAACACCAGGGAGGAGCTCGAGGAGTTCCTCGACGGCCTGTCGCACGAGACGGCAGCGTTCTTCCGCCCGAACCTGTTCGTGAACACCCCCGACATCCTGCATGCCTACCTGCAGTTCGGCGGCCGTCCGGCATACAAGGTGCGCGCGGCGATCGCGGCGACCGGGGCCCCGACGTGGGGCGTCTACTCGGGCTACGAGCTCGTCGAGAACGTGGCGCGGCCGGGCTCCGAGGAGAACATCGACAACGAGAAGTACGAGTACCGGCCGCGGGACTTCGAAGCCGCCGAGGCACAGGGCCTGTCGCTCGCGCCCTACATCACCCGGCTCAACCAGATCCGCAACGAGCATCCGGCGCTGGCACAACTGAGAAACCTCGACATCCACGCCAGCGACGACGACTCGATCATCGTCTACAGCAAGTACGTCGCGGGCGAGTACACCGCGAGCGGGCGGCCCGACGGCCTCATCGTGATCGCCAACGTCGACCCGTACGCCGTTCGGGAGACCACGGTGCGCCTCGACGTGACGAAGTTCGGCCTCGAGCCGGGTGCGTCGTTCAGGGTGACCGACCAGCTCACCGGCGACTCGTGGATCTGGGGCGCCGACAACTACGTGCGACTGAACGCCTTCGCCGAACCCGTGCACATCCTCTCGGTGCAGTACGGCCCCGACCCTTCGAGCGAAACCGAGACAGAACCGCCCACGGCTCCGGATGCACTTTCCGGCGCCTCCACCGAATCGCCGACGTCCTCCGACGGAACGGACCCCCACTGATGTCCCAGATCGACGGCCTCACCGCCCTCAGGCACAACGAAGTCCCCGAGAGCGTGCTGCAGCAGGTGGCCACCGGCTCCTACTACGACCCGCACTCCGTTCTCGGGCAGCACCTCGTCGACCCGTCGAGCGAGGGAGATGCCGTCACGGTCATCCGCACCCTCCGCCCGCTCGCCAGCGAGGTCAGCGCGGTGCTCGCGAACGGGGCGCGCACCTCGCTTCAGCACCTGTACGGCGGCATCTGGCAGGGCTTCACCATCACCGGCCTCGGCGACTACACCATCGACGCCACCTACGACGACGGCTCCGTCTGGACCGCCGACGACCCCTACCGCTTCGGCCCCACCCTCGGCGACCTCGACCTGCACCTCATCGGTGAGGGCCGCCACGAACAGCTGTGGGATGTTCTCGGCGCCCACTACCGCACGGTTCACGGTATCGACGGCGACTTCGCCGGCACCGCGTTCAGCGTCTGGGCACCGCACGCCCGCGCAGCCCGCGTGATCGGCGACTTCAACGGCTGGGACGGCACGCGCCACTCCATGCGCAGCCTCGGCGCCACGGGAGTCTGGGAGGTCTTCATCCCCGACCTCGAGCCCGGCAGCACGTACAAGTTCGAGCTCCTCTCCCAACATGGCGGGTGGGTGCAGAAGGCCGACCCGATGGCGCGCCGCTCCGAGGTGCCTCCCCTGACGGCATCCGTCATCACCGATTCGTTCTACGAGTGGGGCGACACGGCGTTCATGGCGAAGCGCGCCGAGACCGACCCGCACAACTCGGCGATGAGCGTCTACGAGATGCATCTCGGGTCGTGGCGTCCGGGCCTCGACTACCGCACCCTCGCCGACCCCCTGATCGACTACCTGAACGAGCTGGGCTTCACGCACGTCGAGTTCATGCCCCTCGCGGAGCATCCGTTCGGCGGCTCGTGGGGCTACCAGGTCTCGGGCTACTACTCCCCCACGGCCCGCTTCGGCACCCCGGATGACCTGCGGTACCTCATCGACCGCCTGCACCAGGCGGGCTTCGGCGTGCTGCTCGACTGGGTGCCGGGCCACTTCCCGAAAGACGAATTCGCGCTGGCGAACTTCGATGGGCAGCCCCTCTACGAACACTCCGACCCGCGCCGTGGCGAGCAACCCGACTGGGGCACGCTCGTCTTCAACTTCGGCGACTCGAAGGTGCGCAACTTCCTGGTCGCGAACGCTCTCTACTGGTTCGAGGAATTCCACATCGACGGCCTGCGGGTCGACGCCGTGGCATCCATGCTCTATCTCGACTACTCCCGCAAAGAGGGCGAGTGGCTGCCGAACCAGTACGGCGGGCGTGAGAACCTCGAGGCGATCAGCCTGCTGCAGGAGGTCAACGCCACTGCCTACAAGCGCTACCCGGGCATCGTGATGATCGCCGAGGAGTCGACCAGCTGGCCGGGTGTCACCAAGCCCACCTCGCAGGGCGGCCTCGGCTTCGGCATCAAGTGGAACATGGGCTGGATGCACGACACGCTGTCGTACATCGAGACCGACCCCCTCTACCGCTCCCACCACCACGGCGAGATCACGTTCTCCTTCGTCTACGCGTTCAGCGAGAACTTCATGCTGCCGATCTCGCACGACGAGGTCGTGCACGGCAAGGGTTCGCTGCTGACCAAGATGCCCGGCGACCACTGGCAGAAGCTCGCGAACCTGCGCGCCTACCTCGGGTTCATGTGGGCGCACCCGGGCAAGCAGCTGCTCTTCATGGGCCAGGAGTTCGGCCAGCCGTCCGAGTGGAGCGAGGAACGCGGCCTCGACTGGTGGATTCTCGACCAGCCCGTGCACCGCTCGCTGCTGCACCTCGTGTCGTCGCTGAACCGGGTGTACCGGGAGAACCCGGCGCTGTGGCTGCGCGACAACGAGTCGGCCGGCTTCGAGTGGATCGACGGCGGTTCGAGCGAGAAGAACCTGGTGTCGTTCCTGCGCTGGGATGCCGAGGGCAACCCCATCGCGGTGCTGATGAATTTCAGCGGCGCCCCCGTCGGCCCGTACCGCGTCTCACTGCCGTTCAGCGGCATCTGGGATGAGGTCATCAACACCGACGCCCTCGAGTACGGCGGATCGGGCGTCGGCAACTTCGGTGCCGTCAACGCCGAGAACACCCCCTGGCAGGGTCGCCCCGCCTCGGTGGAACTCACCCTCCCCCCCTTGGCGGCCCTCTACCTCAAGCCCCGCCCCCGGGCCTGACACCGCACCCCCGGGCCTGACACCGCCCGGCCGATCGAGAGGTCGATATCTCTCCGAAACTCGCGTTTTTGGAGAGATATCGACCTCTCGATTGTTATTTGGCGTCCTGCTGGGGGAAGACGACCTTCTCGATGATGATGATGACGGAGGCCGCTATCGGGATGGCGACCAGGGCGCCGAGTACGCCGCCGATGGTGCCACCCGCTACCGCGCCGATCACCACGACCGCGCCGGGCACCGACACCGCCTTGTTCATGATGCGCGGGCTCAGAAGGTACGCCTCCACCTGCATGTAGACGAGGTAGTAGATCGCAGCGACGAGCGCGGTGAGCGGCGACGCGAGCAGGCTGATGAGCACGATGATGGCCGACCCGGTGACCGTACCCACGAGCGGCACCAGTGACAGCAGGAACGCAATGAACGCGAGCAGCACCGGCAGGGGCGCCCCGATGATCGTCAGAAAGATGAAGCTCAGCACGCCGTTGACCAGCGCCAGGGAGATCTGGCCGACCACGTACCGACCCACGGCCGCCGTGATCTGCTCGGTGATGTCCGCGAACGACGCGCGCTTGGTGGCGGGCACGAAACGGTACGTGACGCGCTTCATCGAACGCAGCGAGGCGAGGAAGTACAGCGTGAGGATCAGCACGATGACCGTGCCCGTCACCCCGCTCGCCACACCGGCGCCCACCGCCAGGATGCCGCCGCCGACAGAGAGGATCTTGTCGGGGCTGAGGAACGACTGCAGGTTGGTGATGATGTCGTCGACGCTGACGACGCCCGACAGCTGCTGTTCGAGGTCTTTCACCCACTGCTGGGCCTGCAGGTTGGAGATGTAGGTCGGAAAGTTGTTGACGAGGTTGCCGGTCTGCTCCACGATGATCGGGATGATCGTCAGGAGCAGCGCCGCGAGAACGAGCACCACGAAGCCGAACACGACCCCGATGGCCAGGCCTCGGGGCATCCGCTTCGACAGCCTCGACACCAGGGGATCGAGCCCCAGTGCGATGAACAGCGCGACGCCCACGTAGATGAGCACGGTGCCCAGCTGGGTGACCAGGCCGCCGATGACGAGGGCGACCAGCACCCCGAGAGCCCCGAGCAGACCGATCTTGAAGGCGTTGACCTGCGCGAAGGCCCGCGACCCCTCGGTCGCCACCTGCACTTCAGGTGAGACTTTTGCCTGGGAGGGTGCTGGGGGCGTTCGTTTCCACATAGGTCGACTGTATTGCAGCCGGGCATGCCCGGCCGACAGCTGACACGGGTGGCGGCGTCAGTGCGGGGGCGAGGCCTGTCAGTACAGCAGCATGGTCAGCCGGCGGCGGGCCGCGGTCACCCGCGGGTCGTCGGTACCGACGACCTCGAACAGGTCGAGCAGCCGGGTGCGCAGCAGGTCTTTCGTCGGCTGGTCGGCCCTCGCGAACAGGCCCAGGATGCGGTCGAACGCGTCTTCGACGTGTCCGCCCGAGACGTCGAGGTCGGCGACGAGCAGCTGCGCGTCGATATCGTCGGGCGCAGCTGCCGCACCGCTCCTGATGGCGTCGAGAGTCGTGCCGTCGAGCCGGTCGAGCAGCTTGACCTGAGCCAGGCCGGCAATCGCGAGCTGGTCACGGGGACCCTGGGCGATGGCCTTCTCGTACTCGGCGATCGCGAGCTTGTAGTCTCCGCGCGAGATGGCCTCGAACGCCTCGGCATGGTGCGGTGGCAGTGGCTCCTCGACCGGCTCGGCCGCACCGTCGGCATCGCCCTCGGCCCCTGCGACCCGGCCGTCTGCGGGGATCGCCGATCCGGTGACCCCGTTCTGCTCGGCGAGCTGCAGCACCTGGTCGAACACGTCGCGAACGGATGCCTCGGGCTGGGCGCCCTCGAACAGGGCCACCGGCCGCCCGGCGATGATCGCGGCCACCGTCGGAACGGTCTGGGCCTGGAAGGCAGCGGTCAGCTGCGGATTGCTCTCGGTGTCGACCCGCACCAGCACGAGCTGGCCGCCGTACTCGAGGATGAGCTTCTGGATGACGGGTGCCAGCACGCGGGAGGCGTCGGCGTACGACGCCCACAGCTCCACGATGACGGGCACGGCATTGGAGAGATCGAGCACCTGCGAGATCGTGGCGTCGGTCGCATCGAGCAGCAGGCTCGGCACGCTGACACCGGCACCGGGCGCACCGCCGGGTGTGCCGGGCATACCAGCCCCGACAGCAGCACCGGAACCGGCTGCGCCTGCCGCGCCCGGGGCGGGAGCGGCAGCACGGTTAACCAGGGACGAGAGGTCGACCGCCCCTCGGAGGCTGGCGGCGGAGGGGGGAACCTGGCTCACGGCAATTCCTTTGCAGACAGTAGGCCCTGGGCGAAACCGAGAAGTCTGACCTTCGAGGCGTCACCTGACGGCGGGATGTAGAAGAGCAGCTGGTAGTCGTAGATCGCTTCGGTGCCCTTGGGGGTGTCGAGTACTCCCGAAGCCACTGTCACTGCACCCTCGGTCTTGACCGTGGCGCCCGGAACGACAACCCTCGCGGTCTCGGACTCTCGGATGTTGAGGGCGACGATCGCGCCGGACTGGTTCGTCGCCAGCGCGATGCTCTCCCCGGTACCGGCGACCTTGGCATACTCGAGGACGGCGGTGTTCTGCAGCCCGGCCTTCTTCTCGGCCTTGTAGTCGGCACCGACGCTGGTGCGCAGGGTGTCGCCGGTCGCGTCGAACTGGTCGAAGAAGGTGCTGGCCTGGCCGACCGCGAGGATGTCGGCGTATCCGGCGGCGACATCGGCCGGTGTCTCCGAGAGCAGCTTCGTGTCGTTCGACAGTCGAGAGGTGCCGATGGTGGGCGGTGCGACGGGCGGGATGGTCGTGTCGGGCTCGAGCGCGATGGCGTAGTACACCTTGTAGACGCTTCGCGGTGTCTCCTGGACGAGCATCAGCGAGAGCGGGGCGATGGTCTTGTCATCGGGGTTCGAGACGATTGTGAAGACCGTGCGGGGCCAGGAATCCGTTGCCTGGGGCAGCGTGAGGGAGGCCGGCGCCGCGGGGATGGCCTGCGGTGCCGCGTAGGCCGGATAGGTCTTTCGGATCGTGTAGGTCTCGGTGCGGAGGTCGAGGGCCGGCCCCGTGAACCGCGTTGCCAGCGCGGTCGCGTCTGACGCAGCATCCGCCGCGTTCGTCGTTGCCGAGATCTTGGTGAGGATACCGTTCAGCTGCGCCTCGGTGACGGCGGGCGGCGGGCCGCTCACGCTCGTCGGCGCCGGGGTGGGCTCGGCGGTGGCGACGTCGGGAGTGGGCGTCGGAGTGGAGGTTGTTGCAGGCGTCGAGCCGGGAGTCGGCGTCACCTCGGCGTAGGCCTGCCCGCCGAAGGCCAGGCTCGTCAGAAGCGCGACAGGGGCGATAACCGCGACCGAACGCGAGATTGAGCGGCGACCACGACGGCCGACCCCGGACTCGATCGCGTTGTGGCGTGACGACGAGAAACGCTTTCCGCGGCCCCGGGGCAGCGCCGGCGGCTTGCGGCGGGGGCCCTGCGATTTGCGCAGGTGGTGCAGCCCGAGAATCAGCAGCACGAGCCCGGCGAGCAGGAAGAAGGCCCCGGCGAGCAGGAACGGGACGGCCAGGGGCGTGCTGTCGTCGAGCGGCCACGAGATCTGCACCGACGTGGGAGCGGGCGCCGTTCCGTCGTCGGCGACGATGAGCGAGTACCCCGCGGGCAGGTTGAACGTGCGGTTCATGGTGCCGTCGCTCGTGTACTGCTCGAGCCAGAGATCGGAGCCGTCGGGGTTGCTCGACCCGCTCGCCACATTCGCCTCGCCGTCGGGAGTGGCCGCCACGGTCGTCGAGGTGAGACTGTCGTCGCTGCCGCTGCCCGCGCTGTACCCGATGCTGTCGTAGGCCGACCCGTTCAGCCAGGCCTTCACATCGTCGGTGCGCCCGTAGGCCGCGAACACCTTCGAGCTGCCGCCGAGGGTCAGGGTCTGGTTGCCGCTCTCGGCCTGGAGCACGCTGCTGTCGATGTAGAGGTAGGGCGAGGTGCCGCTCGTCGCGGTGGAGACACTCAGCGAGGAGGGCGGAAGCAGCACCGTGCGTTCGGCGATACCGATGCCGATGAGCGCCGTCGCAACGACGAAGGCGAAGATGGCAAGAATGAATCGCACGTGTGAACTCCAGACAAGGACATTAAAAGATAGCTGATCCTCCTTGGGTATGCTCCCAGACTTCGGTGGAGGCGGCTAATCCACGATTCGGCCGCTCCCCTAGAATGACCCTGCGCACCGCATCCGCAGTGCGTGGCGAGGAGAAGCTGTGAAGATCCAGAACGCGTTCGTGTTCGGTCTGGTCGGCACCCTCGGGGTGGGCGTGGGGCTGGTCATCCTCTTCGCGGTCGGCAGCCTCGCCACCGTTCTGACCTACGTCGGCATCGCGATCTTCCTCGCCCTGGGCCTTGATCCCCTGGTCTCGTGGCTGCAGCGCAAGAAGTGGCCACGGGCCCTCGCCATCCTCTTCGTCGTCGTGCTCGTGGCCGGCGTGGTCACCGGCCTGGTGTTCGCCGTTCTGCCGATCATCGTCGACCAGCTGACGCAGCTGTTCAGCCAGGTCCCCCTCCTCTTCGACCAGCTCACCTCCTCGACGTGGGCCTCCGACCTCACCGATTCGCTCGGTGGCTACATCGATGTGCAGGCCGTGGTGGATGCCGTCACCAAGTACCTGCAAGACCCCGGCAACATCACCACGATCGCCGGCGGGGCATTGGCTGTGGGCGTCGGAATTGCGAACGGCGTCTTCGGAGTGGTGATCGTCATCATTCTCACCCTCTTCTTCACGGCCAACCTCGGCATGATGAAGCGCACCGTCTATCTCCTGGTGCCGGCGTCGAAGCGCGAGCGGTTCGCTGACCTGGGCGAGCAGATCACGGATGCGGTCGGTCGCTACGTGGTCGGGCAGGTGGCCCTGGCCGCGTGCAACGGCGTGCTGAGCTTCATCTTCCTCTCGATCATCCAGGCCCCCTACGCCGCCGTGCTGGCCTTCATCGCGGGCATCCTGTCGCTCATCCCCCTCGTCGGAACGATCACCGGGTCGGTGATCATCGTGGGCATCTGCATCATCCCGACGATCGGCTCGCCGCTCACCGCACTCGTTGCCGGGATCTACTACCTCATCTACATGCAGGTCGAGGCTTACCTCCTCAGCCCGAACATCATGCGGCGGGCCGTGTCGGTTCCGGGCTCCGTCGTCGTGATCGCCGCGCTGGCCGGCGGTTCGCTGCTCGGCGTGCTGGGGGCGCTCGTCGCCATTCCCATCGCCGCCTCGATCATGCTGATCGTGAAGCAGGTCGTCATCCCCGCGCAGAACGAGCGCTGACCCCCGCCAGACCTTCTACTCGCCGGTTTCGTAGGTTTCCGGCAGAGGGGCACGTGCCGGGTTCACGCGTTCGACGATCTCGTTCAGCACGCGCCGGGTCTGCGTCTCCCCCACCCAGAGGTGCTTCGCGCCGTCGACCGCCACGAGGTCGATGCCGGGAACCAGCGCGAACCTCTCCCGGGCCTCGGAAGGCTTCAGGAAGTCGTCGAACTCCGGCACAAGCGCGGCCAGGGGCACGCCGCTCGCCGCCCAGGCACGCAGGTCGTCGTCGGTCGCGCGGTGCAGCGGAGGCGAGAGCAGAATCGCACCGTCGATCTCGTGCTCGAGACCGTACTTCAGTGCCAGCTCGGTACCGAACGACCAGCCGACGAGCCACGGATGCGGCAGCTGACGCTCGCCGACGAACCGCATCGCCGCGGCGACGTCGAGCCGCTCATCCGCCCCGCCGTCGAAGCTGCCCTCGCTCGTTCCGCGCGGTGACGACGTGCCACGCGTGTTGAAGCGCAGCACGGCGAGGTCGGCCAGCGCGGGCAGACGCCACGCGGCCTTCCGGAGGATGTGCGAGTCCATGAAGCCGCCGGCGGTGGGCAGCGGATGAAGCGTGACCAGGGTCGCGACCGGCGGGCGCCCCACCGGCAGGGCCAGCTCCCCCACCAGCGTCAGCCCGTCGGCCGTCTCCAGCTCGATGTTCTCGCGCTCCGCGGGCAGTACGACCGTGGACCTGATCTCGATGATGCTCATGACGCTCCGATCCTCCAGCAGTGGGCGTGCCAGTGCCGCCTCGCCGCGAGGTCGCTGGCATCGCCGAGCACGCCGTCGGCCCGCCACGCGACGAGGTGGGCGGTTCCGGCGGTGATCGGCAGCGAGCATCCGGGGCACACGTAGTCTTTCGTCGCCTGGCCCGCCGACAGGGGCTGCACGTTCCAGTCGTGGCCGCGGCGGCGCTCGACGGTACGCGAACCGGTCATCATGCGTTCGATGTCGGCGCGGGAGTCTTCGTCGGCCGGGCCGACCCTGCGGCGCGGCCGATTGCTGCGCGGCACCTACTTGACCGCGATCATCACGTCGACCACGGCATCGAGCACGAGATCGACCTGGGCCTCACTGTACCCGCCGAGCTTCGGGGTGAAGACGACGGATCGCACGGTCGGAACATCCATCGCCGCCCCCTCGCGGAAGTAGGCCACGAGACGACTGCAGAAGGCGTCGACCTGGTGCCGGTCGTAACCGCCGGTGAGCCGGCCCGCGCGCCTGAACTTCTCACCCGGCGCCCGGTCGAGGCGGGCCAGGATCTCGCGGGCGCGGTTGCGGTTCAGCTCGTACCACGCCTCATCGCCGAGTTCGTGCTTCGCCAGCGCGCGCTCGCGCGCCGCGAACGCCTCCTCGAGGCGCTCGAGTGCCGCGTCGACGTGCAGCGTGGAGTAGCCACCCTTGACGAGGTCGAACGAGGTGCCCCGGATGCTTCGCGATGTGAAGTCCCCCGAAGCGGTTCGGGCGCCAGCGGCGGGCTCACCCCGGGCCTCGGCGCGGGTCTCGGCGCGGGCCTCGTAGGCGTTCCGCGCATCCGCGAGGAACTGCTCGACGTCGTCGACCCGGTAGCCGAGTTCGGAGCGACGCGTGACGGGGAATGTTTGGCTCACCCCGCCATTCTGCCAAACGGCGATGGGAGAACGTCACATAGGCGCCGCGGGGCTCGCCGCGGGGCTGGAACAAGCCGCGGGGCTAGGAGAACACGATGAAGAGCACGTAGGCCGCCGCAGCCGACGGCAGCATCGAGTCGAGGCGGTCGAGGAACCCGCCGTGGCCGGGCAACCACGTGCTCATGTCCTTGATGCCCATGTCCCGCTTCAGCAACGACTCGGCGAGATCGCCGAAGGTCGCCGTCAGCGTGAGTACGGCACCGAAGATCAGTCCGAACCACCACGGCTGGTGCAGCATGAAGATCGAAAGGAGAACGCCGGCGACGAGGGCGACCAGCAGGGCACCGGCGAAGCCCTCCCAGGTCTTCTTCGGGCTGATCCGGGGCGCCATCGGGTGCTTCCCGAAGTTCAGGCCGGCGGCATAGGCACCGGTGTCGACGCAGATGACGACGAGCATGAACGCCAGAACCCACCAGCGGCCATCGGGCTGGGCGACGAGCAGGATCGAGATGCTGGCGAGGAAGACGACATAGGTCTGCACGAGAACGGCCGCAGCGAGGTCGCGCAGCAACTGCTTCGCGTCTGCGCGATGGGCAGGGTTTGCGAGCATCCCGAGTCGCCAGACGAGCACGAGACCCGTTCCGGCGAGCAGAGTGAGCCACTGGCCGGATGCGCCCGCGTAGAACGAGGCGATCGACACTCCGGCGGCCGAGATCACCGAGGGAATGACGGGCACGTATCGCCCCGACCGTTTCAGCGCACCGACCAGCTCCAAGGTACCGATGCAGGCGATCAGCCCGACGAACACGAGGAACAGCTCGGTCACGAACAGCAGGCTCACGAACATCAGGCCGCCGAGCACCAGGCCGATGGCCACGGCGCTCAGCAGGTTACGGCCCGAGCGGGCGGTGATTCGTTCGTTCGCCTCTTCGAACTGCTCACGGCGGGCGCGAACGCGATCTTCGAGTTCGGCCCGCGAGATGCCCGCAGAGGCACGCCTCTGTTTCGACGGGCCTCGCGAACCCGAGTCGTCTGTCACGACCGCTCCCCTGGGACTCTGCCGACCCTCTAGATCTCCAGCAGTTCTGATTCCTTGCGCTTCAGTGCGTCGTCAATGGCGTCGACGGTGGCCCTGGTGCTCGCCTCGAGCTCCTTCTCGGCCCGGGCGACCTCGTCGTCGCCGACCTCGCTCTTCAGGGCGTCGAGGTCGTCTTTCGCCTTCCGCCGGATGTTTCGCACCGAGACTTTGCCGTCTTCGGCCTTGCCCTTCACGACCTTCACGAACTCCCGGCGTCGCTCCTCGGTGAGGTCGGGCAGCGTGACGCGGATGATCGTTCCATCGTTGGTCGGGTTTGCCCCGAGGTTCGGCATATCGCGGAGAGCCTGCTCGATGTCGCGCAGGGCACCCTTGTCGTAGGGCGTCACGAGAATCGTGCGGGCCTCGGGATTCTGCAGCGAGGCGAGCTGCTCGAGCGGCGTCGGCGAACCGTAGTAGTCGACCAGGAGCTTCTGGAAGAGGGCAGGGTTCGCTCGCCCGGTGCGCACGGTCGCGAAGTCGTCTTTGGTCGACTCCAGCGCTTTGCGCATCCGCTCGGCGGCATCGGTCAGTACATCGGCAATCACAGTAGCTCCTTCAAGATCTGGGCCCAGTTTAGTTCGAAGAGCGCGGGGCACCCGACCCCGGCACCGGCCCCGTCACTCATGCGAGGTGTGAACCAGGGTACCGATCCGCTCGCCGAGGATCGCCTTGGTCACATTGCCCATCGGCTCCATGCCGAACACCATCATGGGCATGTCGTTGTCCATGCAGAGGCTGAACGCGGTGGAGTCGACGACCTTGAGTTCGCGCTGCAGAGCATCGATGTAGGTGAGCCTGTCGATCTTCTTCGCGTCAGGGTTCGATCGAGGGTCGGAGTCGTACACGCCGTCGACCCCGTTCTTCGCGACGAGAACCACGTCGGCGCCGATCTCGAGGGCCCGCTGGGCGGCGACCGTGTCGGTGGAGAAGTAGGGCAGGCCGGCGCCTGCACCGAAGATCACGACACGCCCCTTCTCGAGGTGGCGCTCAGCGCGGCGCGGGATGTACGGCTCAGCGACCTGGGTCATCGAGATGGCCGACTGAACCCGGGTCGCGGCGCCGGCCTGCTCGAGGAAGTCCTGCAGGGCGAGGGCGTTCATCACGGTGCCGAGCATGCCCATGTAGTCGGCGCGGCCTCGATCCATGCCGCGCTGGGAGAGCTCCGCGCCGCGAAAGAAGTTGCCGCCGCCGACGACGATCGCGATCTCGACCTGCTTGGCGGCCTCGGCGATCTCGCGGGCGAGTTCGCCGACCACGTCGGGGTTCACGCCGAGCGAACCCCCGCCGAAGGCTTCACCCGAGAGCTTCAGCAGAACCCGTCGTCGTCCGGTTGCTTCTGACATGTGGTGGTGTCCCTTCGTTCGTTCGCTGTTCAGGCTACCGGTAAACAAAAAGCCCCGACGCCGGGAAGGGCGTCGGGGCTTTCGTTCGTCAGGCGTCGGTGCCGGTCAGGCGCCGACCTTGAAGCGGGCGAAGCCGGCGACGGTCAGACCGGAGTCTGAGAGCACCTTGGCGACGGACTGCTTGTTGTCTTTCGCGTAGTCCTGGTCGAGCAGGGCGACCTGCTTGAAGTAACCGGTCAGGCGGCCTTCGATGATCTTGGGCAGCGCCGCGGCGGGCTTGCCCTCGTTCTCGGCGATCTCGGTGACGATCTTGCGCTCGGCGTCGACAGCCTCGGCAGGAACCTCGTCGCGGGTCACGTACTCGGGGTTCGCGAAGGAGATGTGCTGCGCGATGCTGCGGGCGGTGTCTGCGTCAGAACCGGCGTAGCCGACGACGACACCGACCTGCGGGGGCAGGTCTTTGCTCGTGCGGTGCAGGTAGATGGCGAAGTGCTCGCCGCTGATCTTCGCGACGCGGCGCAGCTCGAGCTTCTCGCCGAGGATTGCGGCCTCGTCGGAGATGAGCTCGCCGACGGTCTGCGATCCGGCCGAGGCGACAAGCGCCTCGTCGACGGTCGAGGCGCCGGAAGCGGTGACCGCCTCGAGCACCTTCTCGCTCAGGTCGATGAAATTCTGGTTCTTCGCGACGAAGTCGGTCTCGCAGGCGAGCTCGATGAGCGTGGCGGTGTCGCCATTCTCCTTCGCGGCGACGAGGCCCTCACTGGTGGCGCGGCCCTCGCGCTTCGCGACGCCCTTCTGGCCCTTGAGACGCAGGATCTCGATCGCCTTGTCGATGTCACCATCGGCCTCTACGAGGGCGTTCTTGCTGTCCACCATTCCGGCGCCGAGACGGTCGCGCAGAATCTTGACATCGGCAACGTTGAAGTTTGCCATAGTGCTTCTCTTCTCCTAGCTGAATAGCTCTGCCCGGGCCTGTGGCGAAGACGCCGCAGTTCCCGGGCAGTGCATGGGTGTTCTGGATTACCGGAAAGGGCTAAACGGTCTGCTCGGGGTCTTCCGTGCGGGCCTCGGCGACCGGGTTCGCGATAGGGTCACCGATGTTCTTGCCGACGAGCTGCGCGTCAGCGTCGTTCTCCTCGGTGGGCTCCTCGACCTCGGTCGCGTCGGCGGCGGGTGCCTCAGCCGCGGGTGCCTGAGCGGCGGGTGCTTCAGCGGTGTCGTCTGCCGAAGCGGTGGCCGCAGCATCCGGAGTCGTCGTGGCGGCGTCATCGGTCGACGCACTGTCGGTCGATGCGCTGTCGGTCGATGCACTGTCGGTCGATGCGCCGAGCAGCTCGCGCTCCCACTCGGCCAGGGGCTCGACGGCCGACACGTTGCCGGTCTCCTCGGGCTTCTGGTGGCGCTGGATGAGGCCCTCGGCGGCAGCGTCGGCGATGATACGCGTCAGCAGGCCGACCGAACGGATGGCGTCGTCGTTGCCCGGGATCGGGTACTGCACTTCATCGGGGTCGCAGTTGGTGTCGAGGATGCCGATCACGGGGATGCCGAGCTTCTTCGCCTCGTCGATCGCGAGGTGCTCCTTCTTGGTGTCGACCACCCAGAGCGCCGACGGGGTCTTCGCGAGGTTGCGGATGCCACCGAGGCTCTTGTGCAGCTTGTCGAGCTCGCGCTTCTTGATGAGCAGCTCCTTCTTCGTGAAACCGCTCTTCGCGGTGTCTTCGAAGTCGAGCTCCTCCAGCTCCTTCATGCGCGCGAGGCGCTTGGAGACCGTCTGGAAGTTGGTGAGGAGGCCACCGAGCCAACGCTGGTTGACGTAGGGCTGGCCGACGCGGGTCGCCTGCTCGGCGATCGCTTCCTGGGCCTGCTTCTTGGTGCCGACGAAGAGGATGGTGCCGCCGTGGGCGACCGTCTCCTTGACGAAGTCGTAGGCCTTGTCGATGAAGCCCAGCGACTGCTGCAGGTCGATGATGTAGATGCCGCTGCGCTCGGTGAAGATGAAGCGCTTCATCTTCGGGTTCCAACGGCGGGTCTGGTGCCCGAAGTGCACGCCGCTGTCGAGCAGCTGGCGGATGGTTACGACGGCCATGAGCCGTTCTCCTGTTCTCTCAGCCGGCGCGCACGGATGCGCGGCTCAGCCGAATCGGTTCTTCAGCGACGATCGGATGATCGTCTCTCCTGGTGCCCGGCGCAGACCCGCCCGTTCCCCTAAGAGGAACAAGACCGAATGGGAGTGGTGGCCGAATGGGCACGCGTAGTCACCGCGACGAGCGCGGTGCTACGAAAAGAATAGCACCGATTGAGGGAGCCTCGACCTGTGCGCTAGGCCGACGCCTTGAGGGCCGCGGCCGCCTTGGCCGCCCGTCCCCCGCGATCGACCTTGAGATCGTCCATGCTCTCCAGCGAACGCCCCTTCGTCTCGGGCACCGCGAAGAAGACGAACACGAACGACACCAGAGCGAAGAACGCATACATGCCATAGGTGAAGGGCAGCGAGAAGGCCGACAGCGCCGGGAAGGTCTCGGTGATGGCGAAGTTCGTCAGCCACTGGGCCGCAGCGGCGATGCCGAGCGCCTTGCCGCGGATGCGGTTCGGGAAGATCTCGCCGAGCAGCACCCACACCAGTGGGCCCCAGGTCGCACCGAACGAGATCACGAAGAGGTTGGCGGCGACCAGGGCGATCGGCCCCCAGGCACCGGGCAGCGACGGGTTGCCGTCGACCTGTACGGACTGCGCGAAAGCGAGCGCCATGACGCCGAGACTCACGAACATCCCGATCGACCCGATGAGCAGCAGCGGCCGGCGGCCCGCCTTGTCGACAGTGAAGATCGCGACGAAGGTGACCAGAACGTTCACGACGGCGGTCACCACCGAGATGGTGAGGCTCGTGCCGGCGTTCCCCGTGTCGAAACCGACCGAACTCCACAGTGACGTCGAGTAGTAGAAGATCACGTTGATGCCCACGAGCTGCTGGAACATCGACAGCAGGATACCCACCCACACCACAGGCAGCAGGCCGAACAGCTTGCCGCGAAGACTGGCCGTGCGAGCGTTTTCCTTGTCCTCCTTGAGCGACTGCTCGATCTCGGAGAGGGCATCGTCGACCTGCGCCTTCGGCATCACGCTCGCCAGAACGTCACGCGCATCCTCGTGGCGCCCCTTGCCCGCGAGATACCGCGGTGATTCGGGCAGGCGCCAGGCCAGCACGCCGTACACGATGGCCGGGATGGCGCAGACCACGAACATCCACCGCCAGGCATCCGCGCCGAAGAAGAGCGGGCTGTTCGCATCGCCGGCAGCGTTCGCCAGAATGGCATCGGAGAGGAGGGCCGCGAAGATGCCGAGAGTGATGGCGAGCTGCTGGAGCGACCCGAGGCTGCCGCGCACCGCCTTGGGAGCGATCTCGGCGATGTAGGCCGGAGCGATGACGCTCGCGATGCCGATCCCGAGGCCGCCGAGCACCCGCCAGAGGATCAGGTCGGTGACCGAGAAGGCGAACGCCGAGCCGATGGAGCTGGCCAGAAAGAGGCCGGCGCCGATCAGCATGACCGGAATGCGGCCCAGCCGGTCGGCGATGCGCCCGGCGAAGTACGCGCCGACCGCGCAGCCCAGCAGGGCGGATGCCACGGCGAACCCGCTCAGGAACGGCAGGTTGTCGAGGCCGAAGTCGGTCTTGATCGCGTCGACCGCGCCGTTGATGACCGACGAATCGAACCCGAACAGGAACCCGCCGAGCGCTGCGGCGATCGACAGCGCGATCACCTTTCGATTGAGACGCTTCTGCAGAGTCTGCTCTGACTCCTGCTTCGACGAACTTCTGGCTGTTTCAACCATGGCGTGCCCCTTTGGAACGTGAACATCGCGGCCCTGTGTGGTCGTGACCCGTGGGTTCGTTTCTCGGCCGCCGTGGGCGAGCACTCCCTCACACCTACGATCTTGCCACCGTTTCCCACAGATGAAGCTATTGCGACGGGGACTTGCGCACGAACCGCAAGGCTGCCCTCATGTACAGACTCACACCATTCGCGCTGCTGCTCGTCGTGCTCATCGTGCCCGTTCTGGTCGTTCCCGGCCCCGGGTCGGGTGGCGTGGGGGCGGGCGGCGCTGGCGCGGGTGGCGGTGGTGCGGGTGCGGGTGCGGGTAGTGCTGGTGTGCGTGGTGTTGGTCTGGGTGGTGCTGGTCTAGGTGGTGCTGGTCTGGGTGGCGCTGGTGTGGGTGGCGCGGGTGTGGGTGGTGCTCCTGGGGGGCGCGTGCCCTCGATCGTCGCCGTGTGGCCGACGGAGGCTCCGCACGCCGTTCTCCGCCCCTTCGAGGCCCCCGCCACGAGATACTCCGCCGGGCACCGCGGAATCGACATCGCGGCCACCCCGGGCCAGCCGGTCTACGCGATCGCCGCCGGCACCGTCTCCTTCGCCGGCACCGTCGTCGACCGCCCGGTCGTGTCTGTCGTGCACGCAGACTCCCTCGTCTCCGCTGTCGAACCGGTCACCCCCAGTGTCGTCGCGGGCCAGACGGTGGCGGCGGGCGACCAGATCGGCGTCGTCGCCTCCTCCACCCACTGCGAACTGGGCTGTGTGCACCTCGGCCTCCGCCTTCGGGGGGACTACGTCTCTCCGCTGTTGCTCCTCGGTGGCATCCCCCGCGCCGTCCTGCTCCCCTCCACCCCGGCTGAAGCCTGGCGCGCACTGCCGCCGTCCGTGCTGCTCCCTCTCCACCCCGGCTGAAGCTTCGCGTGCACTGCCGCCGTCTGTGCTGCTCCCCCTCCACCCCTCTGAAGTCCCGCGCGCTCAGCCGCCGCCCGTGCTGCTCCCCCTTCACCACTCTGAAGCGGGGCGCTCTGACGCGGGTCGGGCTGGGCCGGGCCCGGCGCAAAAGCCGTCAGGCGCGCGGGTGGGCCCCGAGGTAGGTCGCGCGCAGGCGCTCCGTCGTCACGTGGGTGTAGATCTGCGTCGTGCCGAGGCTCGAGTGCCCGAGCATCTCCTGCACCGCCCGCAGGTCGGCTCCTCCGTCGAGCAGGTGCGTCGCTGCTGTGTGCCGAAACGCGTGCGGACCCGCCGGCCCCGACCCCGGTACCCCCGCGAGCACCTCAGACACGATCGAATAGACCGATCGCGTGCCGAGCCGAGCACCGCGCGAGTTGAGGAAGAGGGCCGCCGACACGCGCACCTGCGAGGCCTCCCTCGGCGCTGTGTGCACGAGAAGCTCCCGCCGGCCCAGGTCCCGGTACTCGATGATCGCCGCGAGCGCCGGCGCGCCGAACGGCACCACCCTCTCCTTCGAACCCTTCCCCATCACCAGCACCGTTCTGCGTTCGACGTCGAGATCGTCGAGATCGATGCCGACGATCTCCGACACCCGGAGCGCCGACGCGTAGAGCAGTTCCACGATCGCACGGTCGCGCTGCGCGATAGGGTCTCCATCCTGCGCCCGTTGCTCCAGCACATCGAAGATCGACTGCATGGATGCCCGGCTCAACACCCGGGGAAGGGACCGTTCAGGGCGCGGAGCCCGCAACCGCACCCCCGCGTCACCCGACTGCCGCTGGGTTCGGGAAAGCCAGGCCGAGAAGCTCTTCGCCGTCGCGGAACGCCGCGCGAGCGTAGCTTTCGACAACCCCTGGTTGGACGCCGCCCACAGCCAGTCCCGCAGAAACCCCAGCGTCAGTGAGTGCCCACCTCCCCCGTAACCCTCGCCCGCGCCGTCCGTTTCGCCCGCGGCCTCCGTTCCACCCGCGCCATTCGCTCCGCCCGCCGCGGCCGCAAACGCACACAGGTTCGCGAGGTCGGCGCGGTAGGCGCGCACCGTGTTGGGCGAGTAGCCCCGCTCGAGCTCGAGGTGCGACAGGAAGTCGCGCGCATCCTGTTCGAGGCTCATGGTGTCAAGGATGCCTCAGCCGCACCGCAGCTCACGACGTCGTCGGGGCGTGGCGGGAGAAGGCCTCGCGGCGGCCCTCGGGGCTCAGCGCCTCGATGCGCTTCACCTGGTCTACGGGAAAGTCGTTCACGAACGCGTGATCCCCGATCGGAACCACCGAGTGCACCACCTGCTCCGGATACAGATGCACCAGGTTGAACGACTGCCCGCCGCCGACTCCCGCCAGTCGGTGGGGCCCCGCGGTGAGATCCATCACGTAGCAGGTCGCGGCCGCCACCGAGATCGGCACGCCCGCGAAGAGTGAGGTGGTCGAGTAGTGCAGGTGCCCTCCGAGGATGCCACGAACGTCCGTTCCCCTGATCACCGCCGCAAGCAGCTCCTGCTCCTGCAGCTCGAGGATCGGCATGAGCGGCAGGCTCGTCGGGATCGGCGGATGATGCAGCGCCACCACCGTGCCATGCGCTGCCGGGGTCGACAACTCTGCCGCCAGCCACTCGAGCTGTTTCGCCGTCAGTTCGCCGTGATGGAATCCGGGGACCGAGGTGTCGAGCGCGATCATTCGCAGACCATTCAGATCGAACACCCGGTCGACGGGCTCGTCGCCCTCACCTTCGGCGTCGCCCTCACCGTCGGCCTTGCCCTCACCGAGCAACTCGACCCGCATGCGGCGCCTCGAGTCGTGGTTGCCCATCACCCAGACCAGCTGCGCACCCATCCGCGCCGCGGCCGGCTCGACGATCGCCCTGATGCGCTCGTAGGCGTCCCGCTGGCCGAGGTCGGTGATGTCGCCCGTGAACACCAGCGCATCGAGCGCGATTTCGGAGCGTTCGAGCTGCGCAAGCGCCCGAGCAAGCGTCGAGTCGGTGTCGACCACTCCGTAGAGCCTGGCCGAGTCGGCGAGGAAGTGGGTGTCGCTCAGGTGGGCGATGACGTGGGTGGGAGCGCTCGAGTCGACCATGTCTCCATCCTGCCAAACACATCCGACCCTGAGGCGCTCACCCCGAACCTCCTGAGCACCAGCCGCCCTCGCGCTCATGAACTGCACCATCCACCCCGAGCGTGCCGAGGGCCGCCTGCGTCACGGCGACGCTGAGCCCCGACCGTCTCGCGATGTCGACCGCCCTTCGGGGCGTGCGACGACTGACGGCATCGAGTACGCGCACCTGTTCCGCCGAACGGTGCGTGTCCCTCGGAGGCCCTCCTGCCGCCGACGAAGCACGGGCGCCGACCAGCAGCGGCTCACCGGGAGGCTTCGCCGGGTCGAGAGCGAGCCTCGGCCGCTGGTGAACGCTCGGCCCGATCATCTCGATGACCTCATCGGCCGTGGTGACGCAGGTCGCATCGAATTCCCGCAGTAGGCGATGACACCCGGCCGACGACAGGGAGGTCACCGGCCCCGGCACCGCTCCGAGCGGTCGGCCGAGCGCCGCAGCGTGCGCGGCCGTGTTCAGCGAACCGCTGCGCACCCCGGCCTCCACGACCACCGTGGCCCGGGCTGCAGCCGCGATGAGTCGATTGCGCTGCAGGAACCGCCATTTGGTCGGCGCTGAACCGCAGGGCAGCTCGGAGAGCACGACCCCGACCTCTGCGATGCGGGAGAGCAGGGCGTCATGGCCGCTCGGATAGAAGCGGTCCACCCCACCGGCGAGAAAGGCGAATGTCTGCCCCGAACTCGCGAGCGCCGAGCGGTGGGCCATGCCGTCGACGCCGTACGCGGCACCGGAGACGACTCCGTACCCCCGGTCGGCGAGCCCCGCCGCGATCTCCATGGCCATGTGTTCGCCGTACCCCGTGGCCGCCCGGGCGCCCACCACGGCGATCGAGTTCGACAGACCGCCTGCGGCATCGGGCCGGCCGCGCATCCACAGAGCCAGGGGCTCGTGCGGACCGAGGTCGCCGAGAGCCTCCGGCCACTCCGGATCTCCCGGCACGACGAGGCGAGCGCCGCAGCGAGCTGCCAGTCTCAAGGTGGTGAGTGCCGAGGAGGAGATCAGCCGTGGCCGCCACCGCTCGAGTGCCCCGTCGAGATCTCCCACCGGAATGCCCTCCGCCCCGGCCTCGGCCAGCGCCACAGAGAGCTGGGTAGAGGTTCGATGTTCAACGAGTGCGCTGAGCGCCGCGCCGGCGCCCAGCGCACGCACCAGCAGCCCGGCGAGCGAGTCACCCGGCTCAGCGATGCCGCTCCAGGTCGCGCGCGCGAAACGCTCCGCGACCCGCACCGTGAGCTCGTCATCGGCTGGCGGGCCGTCCCGTTCGTCGCCCGCCACTCCGTCACCCCGCGCCCCGCCACCGGCCAGGTCGGGGCTCACCGAGACGACGGCCTCGACGACCACAGTTTCATCAAGCGAGAAGATGCTCATGTCGACAGGGACTTTCTGAGGTAGAGGGCACGGCCGATCTGGTCGGCGGTGGGGCGGTCGACGCCGTCGAGATCGGAGAGGGTCCAGGCGACCCGGAGGATGCGGTCGTAACCGCGCATGGTGATGAGGCCCCGTTCGAGAGCCCGATCGAGGGCGTCGGTCGCACCTCTCGGCAGCCGCTCGGGACCGGTTCGCAACCACGTTCCTAGAACCTCGCTGTTGAGCCGCCACGGAGTCGCCGCGAGCCGGCGCGCCATGCGCCCACGCGCCTCCACAACGTGTTCGCGGGCGGCCGTCGTTGTCAATCGGGTCTCGCCAGCGCCCATCCGGAGCTGGGCTGCGGTCACCCGCCTGACCTGCACCTGGATGTCGATGCGGTCCAGGAGCGGACCCGACAGTCGGGCCAGGTAACGGCGACGGGTGTTCGGCGTGCAGAGGCAGTTCAGTTCGGCCGTGCCGTACTGCCCGCACGGGCACGGATTGGCCGCGAGTACGAGTTGGAAGCGCCCCGGGAAACGAGCAATGGCATTCGCGCGGTGGATGCTGATGACGCCGGACTCCAGCGGCTGCCGGAGGGCGTCGAGCGCACTCGTGGCGAATTCGGGGGCCTCGTCGAGAAAGAGCACCCCGTGCGACGCCCGGGCGGCTGCACCGGGACGGATCTGCTTCGAACCCCCACCGACGAGCGCGGCCGCAGAGGCCGTGTGGTGCGGACTCTCGAAGGGCGGCCGCACAGCGAGCGAGCGCGGCACAGACGCACCCGACAACGAGCGCACCGAACTCACCTCGAGTGCCGCCGACGTCTCGAGATCGGGCAGCAGCCCCGGCAGACGCATCGCGAGCATGGTCTTGCCCGCACCCGGAGGCCCGAGCATGAAGATGTGGTGACCACCCGCCGCCGCCGCGACCAGCGCGAGCACCGCGTCGTCGTTGCCGATCACGTCGGCGAGTTCGTGGTGCGGCTCGCTCGAATCGCGGGCCTCCGTACCCTCGATGACATCGAGCGGAATCGGTTCGAAGCTCGCTCCGTGGTGGATCGCGGCATCCCGAACCGAAATGACCGGCACAATGCGAACGCCGGGCACGAGTTCGGCCTCGTGCCGGTTGCCCGCCGGCACGACGAAGGTGCGGAAGCCCTCGGCAGCGGCAGCAGCAATGGCGGGCAGCACCCCGTTCATCGGCCGCAGCCGACCGTCGAGGCTCAGCTCACCGAGGTGCACGACGTTCTCGATCGACTCTGCAGAGATCGTTCCGGCGGCCGCGAGAATGGCCATCGCGATGCTGAGGTCGAAGGTCGAGCCGTGTTTCGGCAGCGCCGCCGGGGACAGATTCACCGTGATCTTGCTGGTGGGCAGCGGGCACCCCGAGTTCGCGGCGGCCGCTCGAACGCGATCCCGGGCATCAGACAGTGCCGTGTCGGGCAGACCGATGATCATCAGCGTCGGGAGCCCGTTGCCGATGTCTGCCTCGACCTCGACCATCGACCCGGTCATCCCGAGCAGGGCGACGGAGTGTGTGCGCGACACCATCAGAAGATGCCCGTGAGATGCTCGATCAGCACGGGCTGACGAGGGGCCGCGACCACACCGATGGCGTCGATGCGAATGCGTCGCCTCTTCGACTCGGCCTTATCGCACCAGGCACTCGCGAGGCGTCTCAACCGGGCGAGCTTGGCGATGGTGATCGCCTCGAACGGATGCCCATACCTCAGACCCGAGCGCGTCTTCACCTCGACGAACACCGTGACACCCTCGTGCTCGGCGATCACGTCGATCTCGCCCTGGCGACAGCGCCAGTTGCGCTCCAGGATCGTGTACCCGTGTTCGACCAGGTAGTCGGCGGCGAGTGTTTCGCCGCGTCTGCCCAACTCGTCTTTCGCTCTCATTTCGACCTCCGCCACCAGCGTGGCCGAGCCGGAACGAAGCGGAAGGAGCGATGTCTACATCTGTGGAGAACGCCTACGCAGGAGCGATTGTGAGGGAGTGCTACTCGTCGAGCGCGAGTTCCTTCGGCAGCTCGAAGTCCTTCGACGACAGCTCTTCGATGTTCACGTCTTTGAAGGTGAGCACGCGCACCGACTTCACGAAACGGTCGGAACGATACACGTCCCACACCCAGACGTCGCTCATCGTCAGTTCGAAGTAGAAGTCATGCTCGGTGTCGCGCCTGACGAGGTCGACATCGTTTGCCAGGTAGAACCGGCGTTCCGTCTCGATCACGTACTTGAACTGCGACACGACGTCACGGTATTCGCGGTAGAGGGCCAGCTCGACCTCACGGTCGTAATCCTCGAACTCATCTTCTTCCATGGTGAGCCAAGTCTACCCGCCCGACCCCTCGAGCATCCGCTCGCCCTTCAGCCAGGTACGCCGGTGGTGGTCGGTCGCGCCGAGAAGGTCGAGCCCCTCGAAATGCGCGGCGCTCGCGTACCCCTTGTTGCGGGCCCAGCTGTACCCGGGCGCGACAGTGTCGAGCTCGATCATGATGCGGTCGCGGTGTACCTTGGCGACGACGGATGCCGCGGCCACAGACGCGCAGTCACGATCGGCTTTGATCCGCATCACCACCCGGGCATCGTGGGCCACGTGTGTGGCCAGCCAGTTGTGCGACCCGTCGAGCAGGATCACGGAGCCGCCGGTCTGCACACCCAGGGCAGCGAGCTGAGCGAGCGCGCGGGCGCCGGCGAGCCCGAGGCAGGCGATGATGCCCAGCCGGTCGACCTCGTCGGCACTCGCCAGCCCGACTGCGGAGGCACTGGCCCAGGCCGAGGCGAGGGGTGCGAGCTGTTCCCGCTTGGCTTCCGAGAGCATCTTCGAGTCGCGGAGCCCCGCCGGGAACGTACCGCGCCGATGGGGATCGATCACGCACATACCTACAGCGACCGGGCCGGCCAGGGCTCCGCGGCCGACCTCGTCGACGCCGATGACGAGGCGCGCGCCATCCCGACCGAGCCTCCGCTCATGGCGAAGAGAGGGGTCGCACACACCGGAGTGACGTTGCTTCGCGGCACGAACCGCGACGACACCCGAGTCCCCGGTCATCCGGAGCCCCCCGATGAGGCCGCCGCGTCTTTCGCCCCCCGGAACACCGATGAGAAGTTGTCGAGAAAGGTCCACCGGCCGACGGGGAAGGTGATCCAGAGCGCACGACCCACAACGTCGCTCTCCGGCACGAAACCGCCCCCGGGATTGGTCTGGTTGTAGCGCGAATCGGCTGAGTTGTAGCGGTTGTCGCCCATCACCCACAGCGAGTCCTCGGGCACCGTCACATCGAAGGCCAGGTCGGAGACCTTCGACACCCCGCTGGGCAGTTTCAGGTAGGGCTCGTTGAGCGGCACTCCGTTGACCATCATCTGTCCGACCGCATTGCAGCACTCGACGTGGTCGCCCGGCAGGCCGATCACCCGCTTGATCAGGTGGTCGTTGCTGTCGGTCGCCGCGAGCCCGACCGCGTCGAGCACCCAGTTGACGGCGCCGACGAGCGGAGAGACGGGAGCATCGGTGTGGGCCGGCAGCCACCCGCCCGGATCTTTGAACACGACGACGTCGCCGCGCTGGATCGGGATGAGGCGTGGCTCGAGCTCATTGACCAGGATGCGGTCGCCCACCTGCAGCGTGTTCTCCATCGACCCCGAAGGAATGTAGAACGACCTGACGAGGAAGGTCTTGATGAGCACGGAGGCGAGAAGGGCGATCAGGAAGATGACGATGATGTCCCGGATGAAGAGTGCCGCACTCTTCTGGCGTCGCCCCCGACGCCTGCCACCACGATCCGATCGTGGCCGCAGCGATGTTTCTGTCATTTAACCACCTGAGCTCCCGACCCATTTTATGGGTCAGGAGCTCAGGGGAATGTTCGTGTCGCAGAGCGAAACCGGCGTTTTCCCAGCCCAGTCATCCAAACGTCAGGACGACCACAGGAATACCGCTCGATTGCCTGGACCCGAACGAGAAAGCGAGGGCCTAGGCGTCGCGCTTCTCTTTGATCTTGGCCTTTTTGCCGCGGAGACCGCGCAGGTAGTACAGCTTGGCGCGACGCACGTCGCCGCGCGTGACGACCTCGATGTGGTCGATGATCGGGGAGTGCACCGGGAAGGTACGCTCGACGCCGACCTGGAAGCTGACCTTGCGAACGCAGAATGTCTCGCGGATGCCTTCGCCCGAGCGGCCGATGACGACGCCCTGGAAGACCTGCACGCGCGAACGCGTACCTTCGATGATGTTCACGTGGACGCGAACGGTGTCACCGGCGCGGAAGTCGGGAACGTCGCTCCGCAGTGAGGCCGCGTCGACGCTGTCGAGAATGTGCATGGTGTATCGCTCTCTGTAACCGCCACAGGTCGACTACGTTCTAGAGGCCCAGTGGGGGCCAGTCAGTGGAGTGGTGTGCGATCGTAACTGCAGGACTCCCCTGTGGCAGAGTCTGGCGGCGGCACAATCGAACAGTCTGCCATGAGAACGCATGATTCCGCAAAGACATCGGCCGTACACCCGGTTGCTTCAGGCGACGGGATGCCGCATTGCTACTTCTGGGCGGTGCGGCCGGTCTCGATGACGATGTACTCGCCCTCGGCCAGGGGTTCGCGGGCCATCTGGGGCGAAGCTCCCATTTGCGCGGCGTACTGGAACGAGTCGAACACGCCCTGCACCCTCTGGCGGGTCTCGCGAACGAGCTGGTAGATCGCCGCCCAGAAGGCACCGAGGCCGAGCAGCACCGCAGCGACCGCGACCAGCGAGGCAGCCGGGGTGAAGAAGCCCAGAACGATGATCGAGACGTGCCAGAGAGCGACCATCATGACATCCAGCCACGACAGCGTCTTCGTCGCCCGAACACCCTTGCGCGCCCAGATGAGAACACCGACGGCTGCCATCGCCAGCGCCAGAACGCCGCACGCGAGCATCACGAGGAGAAACTGCCAGACCTGGCCGCCGAAGACCGACCATCCGATCAGCACCCAGAGGGGCAGCAGAACGACGGCAGCAACCTGCCAGTAGAAGAAGGCCCGACGTACGAACATGGCTCAAGAGTACGGCGAGTAGCCTAGGCGGAGTCTCACGGCCAGAAGAAAACACAGGCAAGTCAAAGGAACCACCATGATCGAGCTCCGAACGCCCGCCGAAATCGAGCAGATGCGGCCAGCCGGCGCCTTCGTGGGCGACGTGCTCACAGAACTCGCGGCGCGCGCCGCCGTGGGCGTGAACCTGCTGAAGCTCGATGCGATCGCGCACGAGATGATCCGGGCGCGCGGCGCCGAGTCCTGCTACATCACCTATCATCCGTCGTTCGGAGCGAGCCCGTTCGGCAAGGTGCTCTGCACCTCGGTGAACGACGGCGTTCTGCACGGCCTCCCCCATGACTACCGCCTGCGCGACGGCGACATGGTGTCGCTCGACTTCGCGGCCTCCGTCGACGGCTGGGTCGCCGACTCGGCCGTCACCGTGATCGTCGGTACGCCGAGGCCCCAGGATGTCCGGCTCATCGACACCACGACGCGCGCCCTCGCGGCGGGCATCGCTGCCGCACAGCCCGGCGGGCGTGTGGGCGACATCTCGGCCGCCATCGCCGCCGTCGCCCTGGCCGACGGATACTCGATCAACACCGACTTCGGGGGTCACGGTGTCGGCCGCACCATGCACGGAGACCCGCACATTCCGAACAACGGCCGGCCGGGCCGGGGCGTTCACCTCGACCCCGGGCTCGTCATCGCCATCGAACCGTGGTTTCTCGAGAGCACCGACAGAATCGTGACCGATCGCGACGGCTGGACCCTGCGGAGCGCTGACGGCTCACGCGGGGCCCACATGGAGCACACCGTCGCCATCACCCCCGACGGCCCCCTCGTTCTGAGCGCCCGCGCCTGACCGCGCCCGGCCCCGCCGCCGCACCGGTTGGGCAGCCTACGCGATGCTGATGTACCGGTCGAAATCTCGACCGTGTCGTCGTCCAGCGACTGCCGCACCTCTCGGATGACCCGGGGCCGGTTGTCGTCCCAGGGCGGAAACCCCAGGAACTCGAACAGTGCGGTCTCTGCCCGGTCATCGCCCGCATCGATGCTGGCGAGCAGGGAGACGACGGTTTCGACGAGAGCGCTGTGCTCCATCAGCAGTCGACCCAGCGGAGGGCATCGGGGAACGGGTGCCCGAAGACCGCTGCATTCTCGAAGTGTCGCTGGGCGAGACCGAGGTCACAGGCCACGCCTTCTCCGTCCAGGTAGCGGAGGGCCAGGGAATACTCGATCGCGGCAAGACTCCGGCCGGCCGCCGGATCAGCTTGCGCGAACTCGATGAGTGCCTGCTCGGCGCACGGCGACCCGCGGTCTTCGGCCACGAGCAGAGTCGTGAGCGAGGTCGAGAAATCAGGGCGTGAGTTCATCCCTGAACATTCGCATTCCTCAACTCTCGAACAAGCGTCTGAGCAGCTACTCGGGCGGCAGAAGGTCGGGTCGAACCCGGCGCGTGCGCTCGAGCTGGGCCTCACGCCGCCATGTCGCGATCGCCCCGTGGTTGCCCCCGATGAGCACCGGCGGAACCTCGTGCCCGCGCCACGTCGAGGGCTTCGTGTAGCTCGGGTACTCCAGCAGCCCGTCTTCGTGAGACTCTTCGACGAGGCTCTCCGGGTTGCCGATGACGCCCGGGATGAGCCGCCCGACCGCCTCGATCATGGCCATCACAGCGACCTCGCCGCCGTTGAGGACATAGTCGCCCAGGCTCACCAGCCGAACGGATGCCCGGCTGCCGGCGTACTCGAAGACCCTCTGGTCGATACCCTCGTAACGCCCGCAGCCGAAGACGAGATGCTCCGCGCCGCTCAGTTCGCGCGCCATCGCCTGCGTGAACACCTCCCCCGCCGGGGAGGGGAAGATGACCATCGGGGAACCCTCGACGCCGCCCGCGACATCCGGAACCGCCTCGCCGAGGATCGCGTCGAGCGCCTCGCCCCACGGCTCCGGCTTCATCACCATACCGGCGCCACCGCCGTAGGGCTTGTCGTCGACGGTGCGGTGCCGGTCGTGGGTGTAGTCACGCAGCTGGTGGACGGTCACATCGAGGATGCCGTCTTCACGCGCCCGCCCGAGCAGCGAGATGTCGAGCGCATCGAAGAACTCGGGGAAGATCGTGACGATGTCGATTCGCATCGGAGAACCCTGGCGGGCGGCCCTATTTCGCCGGCTCGGCGTCGTGCGCATCGTCAGACCCGGCGTCGCGCGCGTCGTCAGCCTCGGCCTCACCGTCACCGTCGTCGTCAGCGTCGGCCGTGGCCTCAACCTCTCCCGGAGCTTCAGTGATCGCGGCCGCGTCGTCGTCGTCAGACGACGGCAGCTCCTCGAAGAGCCCGGGGGGCGGTGTGACCGTGATGGTGCCGCCCGCAACATCCACCTCCGAGACGATCGCCTTGACGAACGGAACCAGCACTTCGCCCGAAACGGTCGACACGTGCAACAGGTCCTGGGCGGCGAGGTGATCGATCTGCGTCATGGTTCCGATACGCACACCATCCCGAATGACGGCCAGGCCGACGAGCTGGTGGTCGAACCACGCGTCTTCTTCGTCGGTGGTCTCGCTGAGGTCGTGGTCGATCCAGAGGATCGCCTTCGCCAGCGACTCGGCCGCCGTGCGATCGGGCACGCCCACGAAGAAGCCGACCGGATGCCCGTTGTACCAGCGCAGTTCAGCCAGTTCGAGGGTCTTTCCGTGCCACGGCGAGGTGCTGGGCACCTGCAGCGTGAACACCGAGCCCGGAACGAAGCGTCGTTCCGGGTCGTCGGTGAACAGTTCGAGTTTGATCGCGCCCTTCAGCCCGTGGGCCTTCGTGAGGCGACCGACTCTCAGTTGCGTCTCGTTCCTAGAAATCTGTATCAACCACGTCGACGCGCACGCGCTTGCCATCGGCAAGGGCGGCGACCAGGGTGCGCAGCGCTTTCGCGGTGCGACCCGAACGGCCGATCACGCGGCCGAGGTCGTCGGGGTTCACACGAACCTCGAGAACCTCGCCGCGTGGAGAGTTCTTCGCCACGACGCGCACATCGCCCGGATTGTCGACAATCCCTTTGACGAGGTGCTCGAGTGCTGGTGCGAGCAAGACTTACGCCTCGGTCGTCGCAGCGTCGTCGGCCGGGGCCGACTCGTCGGCAGCGGGGGCGGCAGCGACGGGTGCCGCGGGGGCCTCAGCCTTGGGGCGGAGCACAGGCTTCTTCTTCTCGTCGGCGACGAAGGCCTCTTTCGGTGCCTTGACGCGAACGGTCGACACCGACGTCGCGGCATCTTTCTTGAAGATTCCCCAGTCACCGGTGAGCTTCAGCAGCGCAGCGACCTGCTCGGTCGGCTGAGCGCCGACGCCGAGCCAGTACTGTGCCCGGTCGCTCTCGATCTCGATGAGCGAGGGCTCCTCGGTCGGGTGGTACTTGCCGATCTCCTCGATGACACGGCCGTCACGCTTGGTGCGCGAGTCGGCGACGACAATACGGTAGTACGGAGCGCGGATCTTGCCCATGCGCTTCAGACGGATTTTTACAGCCACAATTCTCCTGGGTAATTTGTATGGGGCGAACTGCCGGCCGTGAGCGTGGGGAAGCACACTCGGCCAAGAAGAAGTTCTAAGGTTCTGCGCGACGCCTGATTAGAGGGTCGGGCGGGGGCAGACTCGACTGACCATTCTGTCAGAAAAATAGGCCATAGAGTAATCAGACCGCGAAATCCCACCGGGAATGTGCCGGGACATGCCCCGCACCGGCGAAGACCAGACAGAGGAACGTTCATGGAGATCACCTTTGCTCAGTCCGAGCGCTCCACTCTCGGCATCGAATGGGAGATCGCGCTGGTCGAGAAGACGTCGGGCGACCTGGTGTCGGTGGCCGGCGAGGTGCTGGAGGAGCTCCGTCAGAGCGACGGCTCCGAGCATCCGCAGATCACGGGCGAACTCCTCCTCAACACCGTCGAGTTGGTGACGAAAGTGCACAGATCGGTTCCGGATGCTGTGGCCGACCTTCTGGGCATGTTGGATGAAGTGCGGGCCATCACCGACCCGCTCGACGTGGAGTTGATGTGCGCAGGAAGTCACCCGTTCGCCCAGTGGTTCGACCAGCAGGTCACCGACAACGAGCGCTACCACCGGCTGGTCGACCGCACCCAGTGGTGGGGGCGCAACATGCTCATCTGGGGAATCCACGTGCACGTGGGCATCGAGAGCCGCGCCAAGGTGCTCCCCCTGCTCGACGGGCTGCTCACGTACTACCCGCACCTTCAGGCGCTGAGCGCCTCGAGCCCGTTCTGGGGCGGGGTCAACACGGGGTACGCCTCGAACCGGGCACTGATGTTCCAGCAGCTGCCGACGGCCGGGCTGCCCTACCAGTTCGCGAGCTGGGAGAAGTACGAGGAGTACGTCGCCGACATGATGACCACGGGCATCATCGACGACCACACCGAGGTGCGATGGGACATCCGACCCTCACCGAAGTGGGGAACGGTCGAGATGCGGGCGTGCGACGGACTGTCGACGCCGCAGGAGATCGGGGCCGTGGCCGCGCTCATCCAGTGCCTCGTCGACCAGATGAGCGACAGGCTCGATGCGGGTGAGGAGCTCACGACGCTGCAACCGTGGTTCGTTCGCGAGAACAAGTGGCGCGCTGCGCGCTACGGGCTCGATGCGGAGATCATCCTGAACCGGGCGGGCGACGAGCGGCTGGTGACCGACGACATCCGTGAGCTGCTGGTGACCCTGGCGCCGACGGCTGAGAGACTCGGATGCTCGGCGGAGCTGTCGCAGGTGAACCTCATCCTCGACCGGGGCGCGAGCTACCAGCGCCAGTTGCGTGTCGCCGAGCAGAACGGCGGCAGCCTGCAGGCGGTGGTCTCCTCGCTGACCCACGAACTGCGGCACGGCCTCAGCGCCTGACCCGCCCTCGCCAAGCCCGGGCGGCGAACGCGGGGCAGCGAACGCGGAGCGGTGAATGCGGGGCAGTGAACGCGGGGCGGCGAATGCGGAGCGGTGAATGCGGCGGCGGGGGCTAGGCGTTCTTGGCGTCGCGCCAGGCCAGCAGGTCGCGCACGGGCGCCACATCGAGGCCCGGGCCCGTGATGCCGAGGGTGAAGAGGGTAGCGCCGAGGGCGTGCTGCGCCTCGAGGGCGTCGGTGTCGGCGTTTCCGATCCCCGCACGCACGCTCGCCCCGGTCGAGATCTCGATCCGTGAGAAGTCACGACCGATCTCCTCGCAGTGCCCGCGCAGAATACCGAGCTTGCGTTCGAGCGTCTCGGTGTCGGCGAAGCTGTGCCAGATGTCGGCGTGCTTCGCCACGATGCGCAGCGTCTTCTTCTCGCCGCCGCCGCCGATC
The DNA here is from genome assembly GCF_003399645.1 of Subtercola boreus. Taxonomy (GTDB): domain Bacteria; phylum Actinomycetota; class Actinomycetes; order Actinomycetales; family Microbacteriaceae; genus Subtercola; species Subtercola boreus_A. The sequence goes on along the minus strand of NZ_NBXD01000012.1, from coordinate 35,401 downwards.
AACACGGGGATCTTGCGCGTGGGGGCGGGGTTCAGCACCGACCAGCGCGATTCGATGCGCGGCATGGCGTCGGCCAGGGCATCCAGTCGCTGCCCGACCGTGCCGAATTCGTAGCCGTACTCGTCGTAGTCCCGCTCGAACCAGCCTGACCCGATGCCGAAGACGAGCCGGCCCTCGGCACCGTTCTTGGCACTGATGTGGTCGACCGTGCGGGCCATGTCGGCCAGCAGGTCGGGGTTGCGGTAGGTGTTGCACGTGACGAGCGGGCCGAATTCGATCGTCGTGGTCTGCTCGGCCCAGGCCGCGAGCATGCTCCAACCCTCGAAGTGCGTACCCGCCGGGTCACCCGACAGCGGAAAGAAGTGATCCCAGTTGAACGCGACGTCGACCCCGAGCTCCTCGAGCGTGGTGAGGGTGTCGCGGATCTCGGTGTAGCTGGAGTGCTGCGGGGCGATCTGCACGCCGATGCGCACCGGGCGGAGGGTCGAAGAGGTCATGGCTGAATCCTACGACCGCGTGGCAGATTCAGGATGCGGGTGTGGCTCAATGGCGGGCTCGGGCACCCGCTCAGGATGCCCGGCAGCGGCTCAGCGCCGCAGGAACTTCTGCAGCGACTCGAGCTCCTTCTCCGACGGGCCGCCCGCAGGGGCCTCCCCGCGACCGCCGCCGAGGCCGAACCCCGTACCGGCGGGCGCCGGAGTGCCGCCGCCCGCGCCCGGCACCTTCTCTCCCGACAGGATCGCGGCGTTCTCCGTGGCACGCTTCGCCGGATTGCCTGACTTCGAGCCCTTCTTCTTCGGCGGCTGCTGACGCCCCCGGCCCCCGCCGAACGCGGCACCCGGCATCGGGCCCATCCCCGGAATCTGCGGAACGCCGCCCTTGGCCACGGTCTTCATCATCTTCGAGGCCTGCTCGAAGCGCTGCACCAGCTGGTTCACGTCGGTCACCGTCATACCCGAACCGCGCGCGATGCGTACGCGGCGCGACCCGTTCAGCAGCTTGGGGTTCGTCCGCTCGGCCTTGGTCATCGACTGGATGATCGCCTCGGTGCGCACGATCTCGCGCTCGTCGAAGTTGTTCAGCTGCTCTTTCATCGCGCCGGCGCCCGGAAGCATGCCGATCATCTTCTTGAGCGACCCGGCGCCCCGCAGCTGCTGCATCTGCCCGAGGAAGTCGTCGAGGGTGAACGAATCGGTGCGGAACTTCTCCGCGACCTTCGCCGCCTCCTCTTCGTCGAACGCGCCCTGCGCCTGCTCGATGAGGGTGAGAATGTCGCCGAGGTCGAGGATCCGGGATGCCATGCGGTCGGGGTGGAACGGTTCGAAGTCGTCGAGCGACTCACCGGTCGAAGCGAAGATGATCGGGCGACCCGTGACGGAGGCGACGGACAGCGCTGCACCACCGCGAGCATCACCGTCGAGCTTGGTGAGCACGACACCGGTGAAGTCGACACCGGCCTGGAACGCCTTGGCGGTGGCCACGGCATCCTGGCCGATCATCGCGTCGATGACGAACAGAACCTCGTCGGGATCGACGGCCTTACGGATGTCGGCGGCCTGCTTCATCATGTCGGCGTCGACACCCAGTCGGCCGGCCGTGTCGACGATGACCACGTCGTACTGCTTGTCGATGGCCCACTTGATGCTGTCTTTCGCGACCCGCACCGGGTTGCCGACACCGTTGCCGGGCTGCGGCGCATACACCGCGACACCGGCCTGGCGGGCGACGACCTCGAGCTGCTGCACCGCGTTCGGGCGCTGGAGGTCGGCCGCGACGAGCAGCGGCGTGTGCTGCTGCTTCGCGAGCCATTTCGCCAGCTTGCCGGCGAGCGTGGTCTTGCCCGCACCCTGGAGGCCAGCGAGCATGATGACGGTCGGCGGCTTCTTCGCGAACTGGATCTGCCTGGCCTCACCGCCGAGGATGGTGATGAGTTCTTCGTTGACGATCTGAACGACCTGCTGCGCCGGGTTCAACGCCCGGTTGACCTCGCCGCCGAGGGCGCGTTCGCGCACCCTCCCCGTGAACTCCTTCACCACGTCGAGCGCGACGTCGGCGTCGAGCAGGGCGCGGCGGATCTCGCGAACGGTGGTGTCGACATCCGCCGGGCTCAGTTTGCCTTTGGTGCGGAGGTTTCTGAACGTCTCCGCCAAGCGGTCAGACAGGTTTCCAAAAGTTGCCATGGTGAACCCAATCTTAACGCGTCAGAGGGTGCGGTGCTCTCAGCCGATCAGGTTCTGTACGAAGACGTGCGGGGTGAAACCGGTGAGGTCGTTGATACCCTCGCCCTGGCCGATCAGCTTGATCGGGATGCCGGTGCGCTCCTGCACGGCGAGAACGAAGCCGGCCTTGGCCGACCCGTCGAGTTTCGTCAGCACCAGCCCCGTCACGCCGGCGTGCTCGATGAAGGCCTCCGCCTGCAGCAGCCCGTTCTGCCCAGTGGTGGCGTCGAGCACGAGCAGCACCTCGGCAACCGGCGCCTGCTTCTCGATGACGCGCCGGATCTTCGTCAGCTCATCCATCAGCCCGCCCTTGGTCTGCAGGCGCCCGGCGGTGTCGATGATCGCGATCTCGATGTTGTTGCGCTTCGCGTAGTCGACGGTCTGAAAGGCGACGGACGCCGGATCCTGCCCCTCCTGCTGCGGCCGCACGATGTGCGCGCCGGCCCGTTCGGCCCAGGTCGCGACCTGCTCGACCGCGGCGGCGCGAAAGGTGTCAGCCGCTCCGACCACGACGGTGCGGTTGTAGTTGGCGAGGAACTTCGCGAACTTCCCGATGGTGGTGGTCTTGCCGACACCATTCACTCCGACAACCAGGACGATCGCGGGCCGCTCGGTGAGTTTGAGGGTCGAGTCGAGCGTGGAGAAGCGTTCCTCGAGGGTCTCGCGCAGCATCCGCTGCAGGTCTTTCGGGTCGGTCGTGTTGTACCGGGCGACCTTGGCGCGCAGGTCGCCGACGATCTGGTCGGTGACATCGATGCCGAAGTCGCCGGTGATCAGGGCGGTCTCGAGGTCGTCCCACGTTTCATCGTCGATGGTTCGCTTCGCGAACATGCCGCGAAGGGCACCGGAAAGCGACCAGGGAGTTCGTTCAGCCATGGGTCCAGACTATTCGCCGGCGGGTATTGTCGGAGCCGCCGGCGACGGCACCCGCGTGTCATCTTCGTGGGTGATTGACGCGGCCTGTCGAAAGGTTCAGGCTGGGGATATCCGGAAAGGGGGCACTGATGCCCGCTGCACGTACTGCATACGACTACTTCCCCATCGTCTTCTCCGTGGCCGCCGTCATCGTGGCCGTCAGCATTGTCATCGCGATCATCCTGGTCGCGCGCCAGCACCGCAGCGCGAGATCGGCCGATCGCGAGCCGATGCTTTCGTATCTCGATACGTCGGCACCCGCTCACGCGAGCACCCAGCTCGGGGCGGAGAGCACCGAGGAGCGGCTCCGCGAACTCGACGAACTCGACCATCGCCGCGCGATCTCGCCCGAAGAGTACGTGCGTGCCCGCTCGAAGGCGTTGGACGGCAACGGGGCCTAACCCGTCAGGTCGCGACGCTGACCCGCTGCCCGATGACGGCCGAAACGCCGTCCTGGCGCATCGAGACGCCGTAGAGGGCATCGGCTATCTCCATCGTGCGCTTCTGGTGCGTGATGACGATCAGCTGCGAGGTCTGCCGCAGGTCTTCGAAGATCGTCAACAGACGCCCCAGGTTGGCGTCGTCGAGCGCCGCTTCGACCTCGTCCATGATGTAGAACGGGCTGGGCCGGGCCTTGAAGATGGCGATCAGCAGCGCGACGGCAGCAAGCGACCGCTCGCCGCCCGAGAGCAGCGACAGCCGCTCGATCTTCTTGCCCGCCGGTTTCACCGACACCTCGACGCCGGTCGTGAGCAGGTCGTCGGGGTTCGTGAGTGAGATACTGCCCGTTCCGCCGGGAAAGAGCACAGGAAACACCTCGGCGAAGGCGTCACGAGTGTCGGTGAAGGCGCTCTCGAAGATGAACTTCATCTTGTCGTCGATCTCGTCGATGATCGTCAGCAGGTCTTTTCTCGTGTTCGTGAGGTCGGTGAGCTGCTCCGTGAGGAATCTGTGGCGCTGCTCCAGCGCCTCGAACTCCTCGAGCGCCAGCGGGTTGACCCGCCCGAGCTCGGTCAGCATTCGTTCGTACTTCGCGAGCCGACGCTTCTGATCGTCTCGGTCGAACGGGATGCCCTGCGGCGCGTTCGCGTTCGCGTCGGAGGAGCGCGCATCGGAGGAGCGCGCGTCGGCTGGGCCCCGCCCGGCTGCCTCAGCCCCCGCGCCCTCCACCGGAACCAGCTCCTCGGGCCCGTACTCCGCGACGAGATCCGCCTCGATGAGCCCGAGCTCCGACCCCACCCGCTCCAGCACGCTCGAGAGGTGCAGCTTCTTCTCGTAGATCTGCAGCTCGAGGCCGTGCACATTCTCGGTGATGCCCTGCAACCGCTCGCGCAGAACCGCCTCCTCGCGGCGCAGCTCCCCCAGCTCGGCGTTCTGCTCGGCGCGCTCGGCTTCCCGCCGGGCCAGCTCGAGCCGCGCCGTCGCAACGGAACGGTCGACGGAGTCCAGCACTTCGGGCAGGCTCCCGACGACGGCGGTGGCCCGGTCGACCTGGCGACGCCGCAGCACCTCACGGCGCGCAGCCTCCTCTGCGGCGGCGCGCTCAGCGGTCAGCTGCCTCTCGAGGGCCTGCACGCGAGCCTGTTCGCCTCTCACGCGCTCGCGCACCGTCTCGAGCTGCAGCCGGGCATCCAACTCGCCCTCGCGGGCTGCTTCGACCGCGCCCAGCAGATCGTCGCGCGAGCTGACGTCGAGAATCGGGCGCGGGCGCGACCGTGCCGCGTCGAGTTCGGCGCGGGCCTTCTCAGCAGCGGCCAGGGCGGTGGCGACGGTCTCGCCGGCGAGCGCCCGGCTGCGGTCGAGGCGGTCGTACTCGCCCTGGCTCGCGTCGACCTGCGCCCGGAGCCGCGAAAGCCGCTCGGTCTGGGCCGCCAGCCGGGAGTCGAACTCACGGAGCGCGGCGAGCGCCGCCTGGGACTGCTGCTTGGCGTTCTGCAGAATGCCTCGCTGCTCGGCCAGCGCGAACTTCGCCCGGTCGATGTCGGCCGTGACGACCTCGAGGCGAGCGGCAGCGGAGTCGCGCTCGGCCACCAGCTCCAGCCGGGACCGCTTGGCGCCCGACCCGCCGCGCAGCACGTACTCGGTGAGCACGTCGCCGACGCGCGTGATGACGGTGAGCGGCGGGGTCGGCCGGCCCGGGCTGTCGGACGCCAGGCTCCGGATGCTCGGCCACGCCGCTCGCGCAGCATCGAGGTCGTCGGCGATGAGGGTCGCCGCGAGCAGCGCATGCACCCCCTCGGGCGCGGTCACGACCTCCCCCGCGAACCTCAGCCCGTCGCCCGCGAACGCCTTGGCGCTGCCTGTTCCGGAGCCCCCGCCCCGCGCCACGATCACCTCGACGCGGCCCATGTCGCCCTCACGGGCCCGTGCCAGGGCCGCGAACGCGTCATCCGTCGTCTCGGCCAGCACGCCGTCGGCGAGTGAACCGAGCGCCGCCGCGATCGCCACCTCGAACCCCGGTTCGACCTGCACGTGGTCGGCGACCAGGCCGCGCACCCCCGCGACTCCGGATGCCGCGAGCTCGCTCGACCCGTCTTTCTGCCCGAGCGCCATCGAGAGGGCACTGGTCTTCGCCGCCAGGGCGTCGCGCTCACGCTCGTGCGTGTGCAGTGCATCCCGAAGCTGTTCGATCCCGCCCTCGGCCTCGAAGACCGCCGCCTGCGCGAATTCGTAGATCTCGTCGAGGTTGGTCTCGCCGGCATCCGCGGTCGCGGCCTGCGCCTCGAGCGCCGTGAACTCGATCTGCAGGGCTTCACGGCGGAGGGCCGCGGCGTCGAGCGCGTTCGCCTGCCGGAGGTCTTCACCCCGCACGGCTGCGAGCCGGGAGTTCGCGGATTCGAGCTGCCCCGTCAACTTCGAGATCTCGAGATCGTGCCGCGAGACAAGCGCGCTCTGTGCGGCGATCTGCTCGTCGGCCGCATCCAGTGCCAGCCGGGCCGCTCGGGTGAGCTGCTGCGCCGTCGCGAACGCCTGCTCGGCCACGACCACGTCGCCGGTCAGCCGCACCACCTCGTCACGGGGAGCGGCGACCATCGTCGGAGTGACGCCCGGCCCGGTCTCGCGGCCGCCGGGCTCGGAGCCGAGCAGCGCCAGACGCTGGTTCGCGAGCGTATAGAGGCCGCGCAGGCGCTCCTGCACCGATTCGAGCCCGAACGCGGTGCGTCGGGCGAGGTCGACGGCGTCGCCGTCCTGTGCCTCGACGATGCGGCCGAGTCGCAGCTGGTTCTGCTCGAGCCGCTCCTGCAGAACGATCCGCTCGGTGCGGCGCTCGTTCTCGGTGCGCGAATGGTCGTCGAGGGCCGTTCGGAGGGTGACGACCTCGTCGGCGAGCAGGCGTGCCCGGGCATCCCGCACCACGGAGGCGATCGACTGGGCCTCCTTCGCCACCTCGGCCTGGCGACCGAGCGGTTTGAGCTGCCGGCGCAGCTCACCCGCCAGGTCGCTCAGCCGGGTCAGGTTCGCCTGCATCGCCTCGAGCTTGCGCTCGGTCTTCTCCTTGCGGCGACGGTGCTTCAGGATGCCCGCGGCCTCCTCGATGAAACCGCGTCGCCCCTCGGGGGTGGCGTGCAGCACCGCGTCGAGCTGGCCCTGCCCGACGATCACGTGCATCTCGCGGCCGAGCCCGGAGTCGCTCAGCAGCTCCTGCACGTCGAGCAGGCGGCAGGAGTCTCCGTTGATCGCGTACTCGCTGCCCCCGTTGCGGAACAGCGTGCGCCCGATCGTGACCTCGGAGTAGTCGATCGGCAGGGCGCCGTCGGAGTTGTCGATCGTCAGCACGACCTCGGCGCGGCCGAGCGGACCCCGGGTGGAGGTGCCGGCGAAGATGACGTCCTCCATCTTGCCGCCGCGCAGGGTCTTGACGCCCTGTTCGCCCATGACCCAGGCGAGGGCGTCGACGACGTTGCTCTTGCCCGACCCGTTGGGGCCGACCACGCAGGTGACGCCGGTCTCGAAGGCGAACGTGGTGGGCTGGGCGAACGACTTGAAACCCTTGAGGGTGAGGCTCTTGAGGTACAACGCCCACCCTTCCCGGTCGTCGATGGCGGCGCTTTCGCGTGTTGGTCTACGCTACCCAATCGGATGCCCCGCCCCGCGGTGCCGCGCCCGCGAGGGCGCCGCACCGCGGGCGCGTACCGCTTCTGGCCACCCACGCGCTCAGTCGACCCAGGTCAGCGGAGCTGACGCGGCGGGCACCTCCCCGAGCCGACTCCGCACGTACTCGCAGAGCGCGAGCCCCACCTCCTCCTTCAGCTTCGGAACCGGGAAGTACGGTCCAGCGATCCTCGCCCGGTACGAACCGAAGTGAGCCGCAACACCGCGTTCGACAGACCCGTCGGGTTGTTCGGACTCATACGACTCGAGGTGGTCTGCCAGCTGGGCGATGAGCGCCCCGTTCCCCACCGCTCCGACCTCGGTGAACGTCTCAGCGATCTCCCGAGCCCGCGCAGGGGGGCGGGTTGGGGGGCGGCGGTAAACTCGGGGGATGGCACGCACCTCCCTCGTCGAGCTCGGGCCCGAGTTGGATGAACGGGAACTCAGCCGCTACTCCCGGCAGCTCCGGATGCCGCAGATCGGCCTCGAGGGGCAGCGACGGCTGAAGGGCGCGAGGGTTCTGGTGCTCGGGGCGGGCGGCCTCGGATCGCCCATCCTGCTCTACCTCGCCGCAGCGGGAGTCGGAACGCTGGGAATCGTCGACGACGACACCGTCGACGAGTCGAACCTGCAGCGGCAGATCATCCACTCGTCGACCGCGCTCGGCACCGCCAAGGCTCGGTCCGCGCGGGCGGCCATCGCCGAACTGAACCCTCTCGTGGCGGTCGAGCTGCACGAGACCCGGCTCGAGGCGGGCAACGCGGCGGGTCTCTTCTCGTCCTACGACCTCGTCATCGACGCAACCGACAACTTCGCGACCCGCTACCTGGCGAACGACACGGCGGCGGCCCTCGGAATGCCCTACGTCTGGGGCTCGGTGCTGCGCTTCGACGGGCAGCTGTCGACGTTCTGGCGCCGCCCGGGGGCGGGTGACGCCGGAGTTTTCCGGGACGCAACAGGTGCGAGTGGCGGGCTCACCCTGCGCGATCTCTTCCCCGTCGAGATCGCGGACGATGCGGCCGAGTCGTGCTCGGAGGCGGGCGTGCTGGGTCCGCTCTGCGGAGCCGTCGGATCGGCCATGGCGACGGAGGCGATGAAGCTCCTGGTCGGGTTCGGCGTGCCGTTGTTCGGGCGCATCCTGGTGATCGATGCGCTGGAGGGCAGCTACACCGAGGTGCCCTTCGCGGCGGCATCCACCACCACGCCACCGGCTGTCACGCCGCCCACCAACGCCGCGCCACACATCGCCACCGCACCACATATCGCCACCGCGCCGACGCGACGCGCCGCGTCGCTCGGGGTCACCGAGCTCCGGGCGCGACTGGATGCCCGGGCATCCGGTGCCGACGACTTCGTGCTGGTCGACGTACGGGAGCCCTGGGAGCGGGAGCTGGCCGGCATCGACGGGTCGGTGCTCGTGCCGCTGGCGTCGCTGCTGTCGGAAGCGGCAGCCGAGGTACTGCCGAAGACCGAAGAGATTCTCGTGCACTGCCATCACGACACACGGTCGCAGTACGCCCGTGACGTGATGCTCCAGTCGGGGTGGGAGAACGTGACGTTCGTCGAAGGCGGCATCGAGGCGTGGTCGCTCGGGATCGACCCCGACGTTCCTCGCTACTGAGCCGACGCACCCGCACCCCACCGAACCCGCACGCCCGCCGTCGCCCCGCCCTACTTCCGCGCGCCCCCCGCGATTCCCATCGCAGCGCGCACCAGGTCGGCGTTGGTATATGCCATCGACCCGTCGGGAAGCGTGAACGTGTCTTCGAAGCCGACTCGCACGTCGATTCCCCGCCGCACCGCGTCTTCGAGCAGCACCCACGTCGCCTCGCCGTCACCGTGCTGCAGCCGCGGCACCTCCACACCGCCGCGGTCGAGGATCTCGTGGATCGTTCCAACGATCTCCAGCGCCTTGGGAGTGTCGAGTTCGACAGGCTCCACCAGGATGCGCGCCAGCGACCCGACGACGTCGCTTCGAACCAGCACCTCGGCGTCGTCGACCGTCCAGACGCCGGCCTCGATGTCGATGCCGAGGATCGACAGGCGCCGCATGACCTCGAACGCCCCTTCTTCGGCCACATTGACCGACGCGAAGTCGGGAACCTTCCAGCCGGAGACGTTGGCGAGTCGCCGGGCGATGCTCCCCTCGATCCAGGCACCGGTGCCGACCCCCACCGGGTAGGGCTGGCTGCTCTTCACCGCCGCCACGACGGTGTCGATGACGTCGGCCGCGAGGGTCTCGACGCCCGCCTCCGTGCGCGGGTGCACGTGGAACGACCGCGCGCCCGCCGCGGCACACTCGGCCGCACTGGCCGCCAGCTCAGCACCGGTGATGGGGAGCGCGGGATGGTCGTCTTTCGTGAAGGGACCGTTGAGGCTTGCCTGGATCATCTGGGCGCCAGTTTAGCCACCGGCGAACGGCGGCAGGACGTCGAGCTGGTCCGCGTCTCTGAGAAGATGTGCACGATCGGTGGTGGCGACGCCGTTGACCAGAAAGGTGCTTCTGCCGAGAACGGGATGCCCGCCCAGGCCGGCCTCGCCCAGGAGTGCGTCGATCGTGCTTCCGTCGCCCACCTCGCACACCTCCTCGGCCACGCCCGCCGCTGCCTTCGCTGCGGCGAAGTACCGCACGCGCACGCCTACCCTCGAGCGACCGTCGGCGCCTTCCGTGACGGCCTGGGAACGCGCATCCATCTCAGCCACCGATGGCGCTCATCGGGCGGGCGGGCTGCTCGAAGCCGGCGGAGTTCATGCTGTGGCCCGAGGGCTTTGCCCACATCGCCCGTCGCCAGAGGTCGGCCACCTCGGCGTCGCTCGCACCGGCGCGCATCGGCCCGAGCAGATCGGTCTCGACATGCGAGAAGAGGCAGCTCCGAACGCCGCCCTCAGCCGTGAGGCGGGTTCGGCGGCAGTCGGCACAGAAGGCCTCGGTGACCGAGGCGATGATGCCCACCTTCCCGAGAACCGGGTCTTCGACGGATGCGCCCCGGTGCTTCACCACGTACAACTCCGCGGGGGCGCCGTCGCGCGCCACGGTATCGGGCGTCAGGTCGAACCGTTCGGAGAGCCGGCGCCGAATCTCGCCGGCGGTGATCATCACGTCGCGATCCCAGATGTGGTCGGCGTCGAGCGGCATCTGCTCGATGAACCGCAACTCGTGCCCGCCCGCGAGCGCCCACTCGAGGAGGTCGGGGCCGTGCGTGTCGTTCACGCCGGGAATGAGCACCGCGTTGATCTTCGTGTGACGGGTGCCCGCCGCCGCCAGCGCATCGATACCCTTCAGCACCCGCTCGAGGAACGGGCGGCGGGTGATGATGGCGAAGGTCTCGGGGCAGATCGTGTCGAGGGAGACGTTGACGCGGTCGAGCCCGGCGTCCGCCAGGGCCTGGGCGCGACCGGTGAGGCCGATGGCGTTGGTGGTCAGCGAGATCTCGGGCCGGGCATCCAGGGCGGCCACATCGCGGATGATCTCGACCAGGTCTTTGCGAAGCAGCGGCTCGCCCCCGGTGAAACGGATCTGCCGCACCCCCAGCTGCCCGGTCGCCAGGCGCGCGAGCCGTACGATCTCGTCGCGCTGCATGAGCTTCGACGCCGGCTGGAACGGGAGACCCTCCGCCGGCATGCAGTAGGTGCAGCGCAGGTTGCACCGGTCGGTCAGCGAGATGCGGAGGTCGGTCGCCGTTCTCCCGTAGGTGTCGAGCAGGCCCGGAACGTGCGGGCGCGGCTGTGCGGGCGCGGATTCTTCGCCCGACGCGGTGCCGGGTGCGAGCCTCAGCTGCGGAACACCCAACATGACGGTCATCCCCCAATCCTAGAAGCGCCAGCGGGGCCCGAGGGCCCTCGCGCGCATATTGTCGACTCCGGCAGTGGGCATGTCGGTGGAGTGCGGCAGGATGGACGTGTGAACCGCCGTCCGATAGAAGAACACCGCGCTGCCGTCGAACGCCTGCTCGCGCCGCTCGCCGACAACCGGCCGAGTGAGCGTCTCGTCGTCTCGCCCCAGCGCATGGCGGCGCGCCCCGGCGAGTACCGCGGTCGCGTGCTCGCCACCGAGGTGGTGTCGCCCACCGACCTGCCGGCGTTCGACAACTCCCAGATGGACGGCTATGCCGTCTCGTGGTTCGATCTCGTCACAGCGTCGCCCGAGCATCCGGTCACCGTCTCCGTGGCCGCCCAGATCGCGGCGGGCGACGGCGGGTCGCCCCTCATCGCGGGCACGGCCGCGCCGATCATGACCGGCGCACCGGTGCCGGTGGGAGCCGATGCGGTGGTGCCGATCGAGCAGGCGCTGCCTCCGGTGTTCCCCGACCAGGCGCTGGTCGACGGCGGGCCCGACCAGCAGCCCGACCTCATTCTCGGCAACGGAGTGAGCGACGGGTCGGTACGGCCCTCGGCCCAGGATGCTGCGACCAGCGGTTCAGGCGCACAGAGCACCGCCACCGGCAGAGCTGACGTGCCCGGCGCCCCGGAGTCGGCGGCGGCCGCGCCGTCGGCGGCCGTCGGCGACGCGACCGACGTGCCCGCCCCTGACGCGCCACGCGACGGCCACCCGGGCGGCCCCACGGTCGCGTTCACCTCACCCGTGACGCCGGGGGCGTTCATCCGTCGTGCCGGCAGCGACGTTGCGGCAGGCGCGGTTCTCCTGCCTGTCGGCACCACGCTCGGGCCGGCCCAGTTCGGCGTCATCGCCGGCACCGGGCTCACCGAGGTGGAGGTGGTCAGGCGCCTGCGGGTGCTGCTCGTGTCGACGGGGCACGAGATCCGCGACCCCGGTACGGCGCTCACCGAGGGCCAGATCTTCGACGCCAACAGCATCGCGCTGAGCAGCGCCCTCCTCGACGCGGGCTGCGAGGTGACAGCGGTCGCCTGCCGCTCGGATGACGCTCCGGTGCTTCTGGGCATCCTGAACCAGCACGGGCCGGCGGCAGACCTCATCATCACGGTCGGCGGGGTGAGCGCCGGCGCGCGTGAGGTCGTTCGCGACGCCCTGGCCCCGCTCGGGGTCGAGTTCAGCACGATCGCGATGCAGCCGGGTGGGCCACAGGGGTTCGGGCTGGCCGTGATTCCGTCGTCGGCGCCGAGCACCCCTCTCACCCGCCCGACGCTCTGCCTGCCGGGCAATCCCGTGAGTGCACTCATCTCGTTCGAGATGTTTGTGCGCCCGGTGCTGCGCAGGCTCTCCGCGTTCGAACCCGCCGAGCGGGTGCGCGAGGTCGCGATGCTGTCCGAAGCCGCCGACTCCCCTCCCGGCATCTACCAGGTGCGCCGTGGCTTCGTCGGCGACGACGGAACGGTCGCGCTCGTCGGTGGGCCGAGTTCGCACCTGCTGCACTCCTACGCGTCGTCGAATGCGCTGGTGCACCTGCCCGTCGAGGTCGAACACCTCGATGCGGGCGATCCCGTGATGGTGTGGAGGATCGATGAGTGACGAACAGGTCGCGCCCGACGGCCCCGACGCTCTCACCCATGTGACACCCGACGGCGCCGTGCTCATGGTCGACGTCAGCGACAAGGCGATCACGAAACGGCAGGCCCACGCCGAGGCGACGCTGAACACGCGCCCCGACGTCATCGCGATGCTGGTCGCCGGTTCGCTGCCCAAGGGCGAGGCCCTGGCGACGGCCCGCATCGCCGGCATCATGGGCGCCAAGCAGACCTCCAGCCTCATCCCGCTCTGCCATCCCCTGCCCCTGTCCGGTGCCACCGTCGATTTCACAGCCGAGACCGGGCGGGTGATCATCCGCACCATGGTGAAGACCACCGGCGTCACCGGGGTCGAAATGGAGGCGCTGACCGCAGCCTCGATCGCGGCGTTGACGCTCTACGACATGATCAAAGCGGTCGACCGGCACGCGAGCATCACCGACATCCGCGTGGTCTCCAAGAGCGGCGGCAAGAGCGGCGACTGGGTCCGTCCGGTGGGGTCGGATGCTGCAACCGCACCCGCTCGGCCCGGGGACGCCGGCGCATGACCGCAGAGCGCAGCGGATCGGTTCGCATCCTCATCGTGTCGACCCGAGCGTCGGCCGGTGTGTACGACGACGTGACCGGTCCGCTCATCGAGACCTGGGCGACGAATCGCCGGTGGTCGGTGCCCGAGCGCCTCGTCGTCGCCGACGGTCCCGAGGTGGGGAGTACCCTCGCCCGCATGATCGCGCTGGGGCCCGACCTCATTGTGACCAGCGGTGGCACCGGCATCCACCCCAGCGACCGCACCCCCGACCACACCCGCGACCTGCTCGACTATGAGATCCCCGGATTCTCGGAGGAGCTTCGCCGCCGCGGTGGTACGAAGGTGGCGAGTGCGTTGCTCTCCCGAGGAATCGCCGGCGTCGCGGGCTCGACCATCGTCGTCAATCTGCCCGGATCGAGCGGCGGAGTGAAAGACGGCCTCGGCCTGCTCGACGAGATCCTCGACCACATGGTCGACCAAGTGCACGGAGGCGATCATCGACGCATCGACTGACTCCCCAGACCCGGCGCCCACAGGCCCGGCCGCGCCCACAGGCCCAGCCGCCGCATCGCCCGAGCCCGCCATCCCGGCCCCCGGTAGCCCGACGGCGCCGGTGAGGGGAGGGTTCGACGTCGACGAACGCAGCGCTTCGGGCCGGGTCGCCTTCGCCGAGGTCAGCGCCTCCCCCCTCTTCGTGGAGTGGTGCGTCGACGCTGTCGCCTCCGACAGCGCCGGTGCGGTCGTGACCTTCAGCGGCGTCGTTCGCGACCACGACGACGGGCGGAGCGTCGCCCGCCTGAGCTACACCGGGCATCCATCGGCCGGCGATGTCATCCGCCAGGTGGCCGACGACATCGCGGCCGCTCACCCGGGCGTCCGTCTCGCCGTGGCGCACCGCATCGGAGACCTCGCAATCGGCGATGTCGCGCTGGCCTGCGCCGTCGCATCCGCCCATCGCGGCGTCGCCTTCGCGGCCTGCGCGGCGCTGGTCGACGAGGTGAAGGCGCGCGTGCCCATCTGGAAGGAGCAGTTCTTCGAGGGCGGCACCTCGGAGTGGGTCGGCTCGATCGGCTGACATCCCCGCCCCCCTTCGCCCGCGGCATGCGCGCCGGTTCGGAGCATCCGCGTGCCCGTTTACACATTCGTCATCTGCATGCTGTTCACTGAAGCCGGGGCAGCACAACCGGCGCGCAGAGCCTCATGCTCCGGCGATCGAACCCCTCAACCCCGTGAAAGGTCGGCGTGGATCTCAACACCGTCACCGAAGTGCACCTCGCCCGTGACCGCGCCGATCTGCGGGCACTCGGTGAGAGCGTCGCTGCGGTCGCCGGCGGATCCGCCCTCTACGGCGAACCCCAGCACCACCTGACCGCGCTCGTCGACCTCACCACCATGGGCTGGCCCGCACTCACCCGCACCGACGATGGCCTCGAGATCGCCGCCACCTGCACCCTCGCCGAACTCTCACAGATCCCCGCGCAGCCCGGCTGGGCCGCCCACCACGCGTTCTTCGACTGCTGCACCGCGCTCTACGGCTCCTTCAAGGTCTGGAACGTCGCCACCGTCGGCGGCAACCTCTGCGCCGCCCTCCCCGCCGGCCCGATGACCTCTCTCACGGCCGCCCTCGACGGCGAGGCCCTCGTCTGGCGCGCCGATGGCAGCGACGAACGGATGCCCGTGGCCGCGTTCATCACGGGCAACAAGACCACGGCGCTGAACCCCGGCGACGTTCTGCGTTCGATCACCCTGCCTGAGGATTCCCTGCTCTCCCGTGTCGCCTACCGGAAGATCGCCCTGTCACCGCTCGGCCGCTCCGGCGCGGTGCTGCTCGGCCGGCTCGCCCCCGGCGGCGCCTTCGTACTGACCGTCACCGGCGGCACCGTGCGGCCGATCCAGCTGCGTTACGAGACCCGCCCGCCCGCTGCCACCCTCCGGAGCGACGTGCTCGCCATCAGCGAATGGTTCACTGACGCACACGGGGCCGCCGACTGGCGCCGCGCCGTCAGCGCCCTGCTGGCCGAGGAGATCCGGGAGGAGCTCTCATGAACGCCACCGAGATTCGCGAGGAGCCCGCATGAGGTTCGACGTCAACGGCCGTCCGCTCGAGGTCACCCCGCGCCCGGGCCAATCCCTCCGCACCCTCCTTCGCGACACCTCGCACTTCGAGGTCAAGAAGGGCTGCGACACCGGCGACTGCGGGGCCTGCTCCGTGCTCGTCGACGGCACCCCCATCCACTCCTGCGTGTTCCCCGCCCACCGCGTGGAGGGCCGTGACGTCACCACCGTCGCCGGGCTCGGCACCCCCGACGACCTCCACCCCGTGCAGCAGCAGTTCGTGAACGCGGCCGGCTTCCAGTGCGGCTACTGCACCGCCGGCATGGTGGTCACCGCCTCGACCCTGACCGACGCCGACCCCGCCGACCTGCCCCGCCTCATGAAGGGCAACCTCTGCCGGTGCACCGGCTACCGAGCGATCAACGATGCCCTGCATGGCGTCTCGAACATCGCCAACCCCGGCTGCTCCGCCCGCGCGGCCGCGTCGGGCTCCCCCTGCTCGGCACACGCGGGCTCCGGATGCCCGTCCCGCTCCGCCTCGGCCGACACCGCACCCCCCGCCGTGCCCGGCACAGCCACCCGCGAACCCGTGACCGGCGCCACCGCCCTCCTCGCCGACACCGCGGCCGCGGCGGCCGCCGGAACCGCCGACGCCCCCACCGACACCGGCCGCACGGCGCCGACCACGATCATCCGCTCGGTCGGAACCTCCGTCAGAGCCCCCGCCGGCACCGACATCGTCACCGGCCGAGAGCGCTACACCCTCGACCTCGCCGTGCCCGGCCTGCTGTACCTCGTCGTGCTGCGGAGCCCCCACCCGCACGCCCGCATCACCTCGATCGATACGGCAGCAGCCCGGGCCCTCGACGGCGTGGCGGCCGTCTTCACCCACGAGAACGTTCCCACCACCCTCTTCTCCACCGCACGCCACCAGAACCGCACCGAGGACCCCGACGACACGCGCATCCTCGACAGCGTCGTCAGGTTTCGCGGCCAGCGCGTGGCCGTCGTCGTGGCCGAGTCGATCGCGATCGCCGAGGAGGCCTGCCGCCTTCTCGACGTGACCTACGAGGTTCTGTCTGCGAACTTCGACCCGGCCCGCGCACAGCTGCCGGGCATCCCGCCCCTGCACGCCGACAAAGACGCGGCCGCCTCCCGCATCGCCGACCCCACCCGCAATCTCGTCGCCGAGCTGCACGGCGAGTACGGCGACCTCGCCCAGGGCCTCGACGACGCCGACGTCACGGTGAGCGGCACCTGGCAGACCGCTCGCATCTCCGCCAGCGCCCTCGAGACCCACGCCACCGTCGGCTGGCTCGACGACGACGGCCGACTCGTGCTGCGCACCAGCTCGCAGGTACCGTTCCTGGTGCAGAACGAGATCGCGCGCATCTTCGACCTCGACCTCGAGAAGATCCGCGTCTTCACGACCCGCGTCGGCGGCGGCTTCGGCGGCAAACAGGAGATCCAGACCGAAGACCTCGTAACCCTCGCCGTGCTGGCGACCGGCCGCCCCGTTCAGTATGAGATGACGCGCACCGACGAGCTCACCGTCGTGCCCTGCCGCCACCCGATGACGACCAGCGTCACCCTCGGCGCCACCCGCGACGGGCGCCTCACCGCCATGCACGTCACCGTCCTGAGCGACACCGGAGCCTACGGAAACCACGGCCCCGGCACCATGTTCCACGGCTGCGCCGAGTCGGTCAGCCTCTACAACTCCCCCAACAAGCGCGTCGACGCGGAGGCTGTCTACACGAACAACATGCCCTCGGGCGCCTTTCGCGGCTACGGTCTGGGGCAGGTCATCTTCGGTATCGAGTCGGCGATGGATGACCTCGCCATCGCCCTGGGCATGAACCCCTTCGACCTGCGGCGCCTCAATGCGGTCGGTCCGAACGATCCCCTCGTCATCACCCACGTCGAGGGCGACGACCTCGTCTTCGGCGGGAGCTACGGTCTCGACCAGGTGCTCGATCTGGCACAGTCGGCTCTCGCCAGGGGAAACGGTGTTGCCGCACCGGAGGGCGACGAATGGAAGGTCGGCGAGGGCATGGCGACCGCGATGATCGCCACGATTCCGCCGCGCGGGCACTTCGCGACAAGCTCCGTCACCCTCGGGCTCGACGGCGTCTACACGCTGAGCGTCGGCACGGCCGAGTTCGGCAACGGCACGACCACCGTGCACTCGCAGCTGGCCGCGACCGCCCTCAACACCGAGCCCGGTTCGCTGGTCATCCGCCAGTCCGACACCGACGTCGTGCCCTACGACACCGGCGCCTTCGGCTCGGCGGGAACCGTCGTGGCCGGCAAGGCCGTACTCGCCGCGGCCACAGCCCTCGCGCTGAAGCTCCGCGAGGCCGCTGCCGCCCTGACAGGCACGGCAGCAGCCGAATGGATGCTCGAATCCGAGGGCCTGCGTTCTGGTGGGCGTTTCGTACCCCTCACCGAGGTGGCGGCCTCGGGCGCGCACGCAGAGAACATGGCCGCGACCTCCCCGGACGACGGGCTCACCGCCACCTCTGAACCCGGCACCGTGACCATCCCCGGGGGCCGCGCCCGCGTCCTCGCCACCGCCTTCGGGATCACCGCCACGGGCGAACACGACGGGGCGCAGCGCTCGCTAGCGTTCAACGTGCACGCGTTCCGGGTGGGAGTGCACACCGGCACGGGTGAGATCCGCATCCTCCAGTCGGTCCATGCCGTCGACGCCGGCTTCGTCATCAACCCCGAACAGTGCCGCGGCCAGATCGAGGGCGGAGTCGCCCAGGGGCTCGGAACCGCGATGTTCGAAGAACTCCTCATCGGCGAAGACGGCGAAGCGCTCACCTCGGTGCTGCGCAACTACCATCTGCCCTCGATCGCCGACCTCCCGGTCACCGAGGTCTATTTCGCCGAGACCACCGACGGACTCGGCCCCTTCGGCGCCAAGTCGATGAGCGAGTCGCCCTACAATCCCGTGCCGGCCGCCCTGGCCAATGCCGTGCGCGACGCCATCGGCGTGCGTCCCCACGAACTCCCGATCTCGCGCGACCGGGTCTGGCGCCTGTTGCACGGCTGACGCCGCACCCCACCTACGTGCACCGGAGGGTTATATGCCTGTAACGGCATGGATGGGCGGTGGGCGGTGGATCGGGCCCTCCAAGGCTCTCAGGCGCGCCCCGGAAGCCGCATTCCTCACGGCGACGATCTCCGCGAGAATGGATAGCGCGGTCTCTTCGGGCGTACTCGCTCCGATGTCGAGCCCGATGGGCGAATGCAGCCGGGCCAGTGAGCTGTCACCCACCAGGGGCCGCAATGACTCCAGCCGACGGTCGTGGGTGCGCCGCGAACCCATCGCCCCGACATAGGCCACCGGCAGGGCCAGCGCCACCTCGAGCAGCGGGATGTCGAACCTGTCGTCGTGCGTCAGCACCACCACGGCTGTGCGCGAATCGATCTCTGTGCGGGCGAGATAGTGCGCCGGCCATTCGACGACGACCTCGGCGGCGGCCGGAAACCGTTCCGGGGTCGCAAAGACGGGCCGGGCGTCGCAGACAGTCACTCGGTATCCAAGCAGGGCCGCCGCGTTCGACAGCGCCACCGAGAAGTCGACCGCGCCGAAGACGATCATTCGCGGCTGCGTCGACGCCACGACGAACAGTGCCTCCACCGGCCCGTCTTCGCAGTCCACGACCGCGACCCCCGATCGCCCGATGCGGATGCGCGCCGCCAACTCCGCGAGCAGCCGCCGCCGCGCATCGACCCCGAGCGTGCCACCGCCCGTCCGGCCGGCACCCTCCACCGACTCACCCCCCGCACCACCGCCGCGGCCTTCGTCCTGCCCGCCGCTGGCCAGCCCGCCATCAGCCAGCCCAGCACCAGCCAGCCCACCACCAGTCAGTCCGCCACCAGTCAGTCCGCCACGAGCCAGTCCACCATCCGTCAGTCCGCCACGAGCCAGTCCACCATCCGTCAGTCCGCCACGAGCCGGCCCACCATCAGTCAGTCCGCCACGAGCCGGCCCGCCACCGGCGGCCGCGCCGTCGGCCTCAGCCGGATCGCTCCCTGCCGCCAGTAGCGTCCCCAGCGCGGCACCCGCGGTCACCAGCAGCACCCCCGCCGCCGTTCCACCCGCGGCTGCGACCAGCTCGGCGTGCAGCGAGGGCGACGGTGCCTCCACCTTCTGAACCATGACCTCGATCCGGCCCCCGCACGCCAACCCCACCGCAAACGCATCATCGTCGGAGTACCCGAACTCCTGCACCACCGGCATCCCGGTCTCGAGAACCTCGAGGCACGCCTCGTACACCGCGCCCTCGACACACCCGCCCGAGATGCTGCCGATCACCGCGCCCGCCGCGTCGACGGCCATCGCCGTTCCGAGGGTCCGCGGGGCGCTTCCGTCGATGCGCGTCACCGTGGCGACCGCCACAGCCTCGCCGCGGTCGAGCCGTTCCAGCAGCGCAGCAGCCAGCTCGAGCATGCGAAGTCCCTCCCGCGTCACGAACGCGACACAAAAGAATGTTAGAACTCATTCATGCTCACCATTCACAACGCCATCGCGACTTTCGTCGACGAATCGACCGAGACGACCGCCGATCTGCACCTCGACGGCGGCCGCGTGGTGGCTGGCGCGGGCTACTCCGACCAGCCCTCCAACGATGACCGCAGGGCCGCCGCGGGCCATTCCGACCCGGCCTCCAACGGTGACCGCAGAGGGCCCGCGGGCCACTCCGCAGACTCCTCCGACGAGACCCTCGACGCCACAGGCTGCGTCGTCACCCCCGGTCTCGTCAATGCCCATCACCACCTGCTGCAGTCGGCCTTCCGCACCCTGCACGGCACGCGTGGCGTTCCCATGGCGAGCTGGCTGCCGACCATGGCCGCCGCATATGCCGAGGTCGGCATAGACCCTGAGCTCGAACACGCTGCTGCCCTCGTCGGCCTCGCCGAGAGTCTGCTCTGCGGTGTGACGACGGTCGCCGACCACCACCTGAACTGGCCCGGGGGGCCGGGCAACACCGACAATGTCCTGACCGTGCAGATCGCGAGTGCCGCAGCGCAGGCCGCCGCAGAGCTCGGCGCCCGACTCGTCTTCGTGCGCGGGTCAGCCCGAGACGATGCCGAACAGGCGGCCCTCTCGGCGGAATCGATCGTGCAGGCCCTCGTACCGGGCGCGGAGGGCGGGGTACGCGCCGACGGGATGCTGCAGGTGGCGGTCGGCCCGGCAGGAGTGCACAGCGACAGCCCCGAGACGTTCCGCCTGCTCGCCGAGGTCGCCGAACGCTTCGGACTGAGACGCCGCAGCCAGGCGAACGAACAGGTCGACGTGGCGATCGCGCTCGAGAAGTACGGTCGACGGCCCATCGACCTGCTGGACGACTGGGGCTGGCTCACCCCCGACGTGACCCTTGCCCACCTCTGCGCGGTCACCGAGAACGAGATCGCCCGGCTGTCGGCGGCCGGCGTGACCGCGACCCATGCTCCCGCCTGCGATCTGCCGATGGGATGGGGTATCGCACCCGTGGCGGCGCTCCGGGCATCCGGAATCGCCGTCGGCCTCGGCACCAGCGGCGGCGGCAGCAACGACGCCTCGAACCTGCTCGCCGACGCCCGCCTTGCGATGCAGGTCGCCCCGCTGGTCGGTGCGCCGATCCCGGCCCGGCAGATTCTCGGCATGGCCACCCGCGGATCCGCCGCCGGTCTCGGCCGCCCCGAACTCGGCTCGCTCACCCCCGGCAGCGCCGCCGATCTCTGCGTCTGGGACGTCACCGGTGCGTCCGACGCAGGCATCGCCGATCCCGTGGCGGGCCTTCTCTGGGCCAACCCGGGCCGCCGCCCGAAGCACGTCGTCGTGGCGGGCCGCGTCGTGGTGCGCGACTACCGCCTCGTCGCCCACGACGAGCGCAACATCGCCGCCGACCTCACGACCCTCCTCACCGCCCGCCGCCCCGCGTGACCCACGGCATCCGCGCCCGTCGTTCGACGCGTAGCGCAGACGCTAGAGCTCGAGCACCAACCGCGGGCACGCTGCCCGTGACACGCAGATCATCATGACCTCGTTGTCGGCCTGCTCTTCGGGCGTCAGTACCGAGTCGCGGTGGTCGACCTCGCCCGAGACGACCGGCGTCTCGCAGGTGCCGCACGTTCCTTCGCGGCACGACGACAGAACCAGCACGCCCGCCTCCTCCACCACGTCGAGGATGCTCCGCTCCGGCGGCACCGTCAGCGTCATCCCCGAAAGCTCGAGTTCCACGTCGAACGCATCGGCGAGCACCGGCGCGCCGGCCGCCTTCGCCTCGAACCGCTCCAGATGCAATCGCCCCGCCGGCCATCCGGAACCGTCTGCGACCGCCTGCGCGGCATCGAGCAGACGCGACGGCCCGCAGCAGTACACGAGCGCCCCGGCAGCAACCGATGCGAAGCGTTCGTCGAGCGCGAGCCGTTCGCCCGCTTCGCTGGAGTACACCGACACCTGCAACGGATGATCGGATCGAAGCTCGCGGACGAAAGCCATCGAGCCTTCCGACCGTCCGGCGTAGTCGAGCGTCCACGGCACCCCGGCCGCTTCGGCAGCCCGGATCATCGGCAGCAGCGGCGTGATCCCGATCCCTCCGGCGACGAACGCGTACTCCGGGGCCGTGTCGAACGCGAAGTGGTTCAGGGGGCCACGCACGCGCAGGGTCTCGCCGACGGCAAGCGTGGAGTGAACGTATTCCGAACCGCCTCGACCTGCGGCCTCACGAAGCACCGCTACACTCCAGCGAGCCGTGTCAGCGGGGTCGGAGCAGAGCGAATACTGGCGTTCGATACCGTTCGGCAGCATCAGGTCGATGTGCGCCCCCGGAGACCACGACGGCAGCGCTTCCCCGCCGGCACGCTCCAAGGTCAGCAGCACGATGTCGCTCGCGATCTCGGCGCGGCCGGTGACGACCACGTCGAAGGCGGGCAGGGGATGAAGGTTCACGTCGGACTCTCTCTCAGGGGCGCCGGTTCCGAGGTTACGGCACTGCAGCGTCGATGCCGAGGGGCCGGCACTGGAAGCGCCGGCTCAGGAAGGCGGGCACAGGGGGGCCGGCTCACGGGGCCGGCTCAGAGACGCTGCTTGACGATCAGCAGGCGGTAGGCCCCGCTGTCGAGCGACCGCCACCGGTGCGCCGTGCCACCCTGGTAGTACACCGAATCGCCGGCCGCCAGAACGAATTCTCCGTCACCGGAGAGGTCGACGACGACTCCACCCGCGATCACCGTGACGAACTCGTCTTCGGCGTGATGGTAGAAGTCGCCGAACCCTGCATTGCTGGCCGTGAAATCCATCGGCTGGAACCGGGCCCGCGCATCGACGAGCAGGCGTCCCTGCCCTTCGGCGTACGGGCCCCGCGTTCCCTCACTCGCCCTCACGACGTGTGCCCGGGTCTCGACGCGGGGGGCCGACCGGCCGTGGGCCGACACGGTGACCTCACCCCACGCATCCGTCGCATCGAAATCGGCAGCGCCCGCGAGCAGGTCGAGCTGGCTCGTCTCCAGCGCGCGCGCAATGCGTTCGAGCGACGCCATGCTGGGCCGCGCGTGCCCGCGCTCGAGCTGGCTGAGGAACGGATGCGAGAGGTTCGAGAGTCGGGCCAGCTCCACGAGCGTGAACGCCTTGGCGAGCCGTGCCGCCCGGATGGCAGCCCCCAGCTGCAGGGTCTGCGGGTCGAGGGCTCCGACTACCTGCGGCATCACGGCCTCCTCTCAACAGCGATCAACGTCGACGGATCTCGCGACGGGAACGACACGCGCACGAAGCGGGGGCAGACGCCCCTGACGAACAGTAACCGCCCCGACCACCCGTTCGACAAACCGGATCGCCCCTTCTTAACACTCCGAAATGTTCGTGTTACACGTTGGAAACGCGCCAACCGTAAGTTTTGACATGTTGAACACATCAACATCCGCGTGCCCTTCGCAGCGGGCCGCAACCCGTCGTCGCCAGGAGTGTGAATACCGTGAACGCACTGCCTCGTCGGGTCACTCTGCTGCAGAACGCAACACTGCCCGACGGCTCGACCTGCGACGTGAGACTCGATGGCGACACGGTCGGCGCGATCGGTCCGGCGCACAGCGTGCCCGTCGAAGCGGGCGGCGACACCCTCGACCTCACCGGGTTCCTGCTGCTCACCGCCCCCGCCGACCCGCACGCTCACCTCGACAAGGCGCTGTCGTGGGACGCGATCGACCCGCCGATGGGCGACCTCGTCTCGGCGATCCTCGCGTGGCGCGCGTACGCCCAGACCATGACCACCGAGAGCATCGTCGAGCGGGCCCGAAAGGCAGCTCTGCTGATGCTGCGCCAGGGCACCACCGCTGTGCGCAGTCACGTCGACGTGCTGCTCGGTGACGAACCCCTCCGCGGAGTGCGGGCGATCCTCCAGGTGCGGGAGGAGCTCCGCGACCTGATGCACATCGAGATCGTCGCCCTCGCCGGCTCCGACGTTCCCGACGCCGACATCGAGGCCGCGATCGACCTCGGAGTCGACCTGGTCGGCGGCTCCCCGCACCTCGCGATCGACCCCAGCGCCGATCTGCAGCGCCTGCTGCGCCTCGCCGAGCGCAAGGGCGTGGGCGTCGACATCCACACCGACGAGAACCTCACCGGCGCGCTCACTCTCGCCGAATTCGCCCAGAGCGTTCGTGACTGGCCCACCGAGCGCAACCGCAGCGCCGGACACTGCGTGCGGCTCGGCACACTGCAGCAGGATGATCTGGCCGCCGTTCTCGACGAGGTCGAAGCCTCCGACGTGGGCATCATCGCCAACCCGATCACCAACCTCTACCTGCAGGGCTGGGAGCACCCGGTCTCGACGCCCCGCGGACTCACCGCAGCCCGCGCCGTGCTCGACCGCGGCGGCATCCGTTTTGCCGCTGGCGCCGACAATGTGCGCGACCCCTTCAACCCGGTCGGCCGAAGCGATGCGCTCGAGACCGCCTCACTCCTCGTCATCGCGGGCCACCTCACGCTCGACGAGGCGTACACCGCGGTGAGCGATGGAGCCCGCGCCGTCATGGCGCTCCCCTCGGCCGGTGTCGCCGTCGGTGCCCGCGCCGAGCTGCTCGCCATCAGGGCCACCAACCTCTCGGATGCCGTGGCCAACGCCTCGGCAGACCGGTACGTGATCCATGCCGGCAACCTCGTTGCCCAGAGCACTGTGACGTACGACGTCGCCCTGCCCTCCCCCGCACGCCAACCGTCACTCCTGCAAACGAGGTAGAGCTGCCATGACTCTCACATCCCCCGCACCACGCGCCACACATTCGACCCCGACCGACACTCTGCTCGACTTCCGCGACGTCGAGATGACCTTCCCCGACGGCACCATCGCGCTGCAGGGCGTCGATCTCGTCGTCAAGCGCGGTGAGTTCGTGACCGTCGTGGGCCCCTCGGGCTGCGGCAAGAGCACCCTGCTGCGCATCGCGTCGGGCCTCGAACACGCCTCGCACGGCACCGCAGAGCTGGGCACCGACCGCATCGGCTACGTCTTCCAGGATGCGACGCTGCTGCCCTGGCGCACGGTGACCGACAACGTCGAACTGCTCGCCGAGCTGCACGGCGAGAAGAAGAAGGCCCGCGCCGAGAAGGCCGCAGAGGCCATTGAGCTCGTCGGCCTGAAAGGCTTCGAGAAGCACCTGCCGCGTGCTCTCTCGGGCGGCATGAAGATGCGCGCCTCCCTCGCCCGCTCGTTGACGCTCGACCCCGAGCTCTTTCTCTTCGATGAGCCGTTCGGTGCTCTCGACGAGATCACCCGCGAGCGCCTGAACGACGAACTCATCCGGCTCTTCAACGCCAAGAACTTCGCCGGGCTGTTCATCACCCACTCCGTCTCCGAAGCCGTCTACATGTCGACCAAGGTCGTCGTCATGTCGGGCCGGCCCGGAAAGATCGTCGAGACGTTCGACGTGCCCTTCCCGCAACCCCGCGATCCCGAGATCCGCTTCACCCCCGAGTACGCCGCGCTCGTCGGCGAGGTCTCGCACGCTCTCCGGAAGGGACACGGCCACTCATGACCACCATCTCGAACGAAACGGCGGTCGGAGACGACGTCGACACGCTCCAGTCCCACCCCACCCCCGGGCTCCCGGTCACCGCGACGGTCGCGAAGCCGAAGGGCAAGAACCGCATCACCAAGTGGCTGCCCCCGCTCATCGTCTTTCTCGCGATCGTGGTGGTCTGGTACCTGATCAGTCTCTTCGTGCTCAACCCGGCCCTGCGTTTCCTGCTGCCGCTGCCGCAGGACATCATCATGAAGGGGTTCATCGATCCGCTGTCGTTCAACGCCCTGATCGTGGCACTCTGGCAGACGGTCATCGTCTCCATGCTAGGGCTCGCGATCGCCATCGTCATCGGTGTCGCCTGGGCCGTCGCCATGTCGCAGGCGAAGTGGATCGAACGCTCACTCTTCCCCTACGCCGTCATTCTGCAGTGCATCCCGATTCTCGCCCTCGTTCCGCTCATCGGCTTCTGGTTCGGTTACGAGTTCCAGTCGCGGGTGCTCGTCTGCGTGATGATCGCCCTGTTCCCGATGGTCAACAACACGCTGTTCGGTCTGCAGTCCGTCGACAAGGGCCACAAAGAGCTGTTCAAGCTGCAGGATGCGAGCCGCACGACCACGCTCCTGAAGCTGTCGTTCCCTGCCGCCCTTCCGGCGATCTTCGCGGGCATGCGCATCTCGGCCGGCCTCGCCGTGGTCGGCGCCATCGTCGGCGACCAGTTCTTCCGACGCGGAACGCCCGGTCTCGGCATCCTGATCAGCAACTACAGCTCGCGCCTGCAGGGTGAACAGCTGTTCGCAACGATCATCACAGCCGCCCTCTTCGGCGTCGTCATCTTCTGGCTCTTCGGACTGCTCGGCCGACGCGCCGTCGGCAAGTGGTACGACTTCAACTGATTCCCCCCTCAACTGTCCCACCGCACCACCCGCACAGCACCTCCCGCACCAGCACAGCACTTCCCCTGCACACATCCCAAGGAGAACTCATGCGCAAACAGTCCAAGAGAGTCGTTCTCGCGAGCGGCCTCGCCATTCTGAGCATGGCGGCCCTCGCCGCCTGCAGCTCGGGCGGCGCCACCACCACCCCTGCGGCGAGCGCTGCAGCCGGCGGGGTCGACCTCGCGGCTGCGGGTTGCCCGGCCACGGTCGTCATCCAGACCGACTGGAACCCCGAAGCCGAGCACGGCCATTTGTACGAACTGCTCGGCCCGAACCCGGTGGTCGACGCCAACCAGAAGTCGGTCTCCGGCCCGCTGTACTCGAATGGCGCGGCGACCGGCGTCAACGTCGAGATCCGCTCGGGCGGCCCTGCCATCGGTTTCCAGACCGTGACCAGCCAGATGTACGCCGACCCCGACATCACCCTCGGCTATGTCACCACCGACGAGGCCGTGCAGCTCTCGGCCGACCAGCCCACGACCGCCGTCTTCGCGCCCCTGGACAAGACCCCGCTGATGATCATGTGGGACCCGGCGACCTACCCGAACGTCAAGACGATCGCCGACCTCGGCAAGACCGACGCCGTCGTTCGCTACTTCGGCGGCTCGGCCTACATGGAGTACCTGATCAGCGCCGGCCTCCTGTCGAAGGACAAGACCGACGGCAGCTACGACGGCACCCCCGCCAGCTTCGTCGCCGACCAGGGCAAGGCGGGCCAGCAGGGCTTCGCCAGCGCCGAGCCGTACCAGTACCAGTACGAGGTGCCGGCGTGGGGCAAGGCCGTGAACTACCAGACGATCGGTGACGCCGGGTACCCGGTCTACGCATCCGCTGTCTCGATCAAGACGGGCGACAAAGAGAAGCTCTCGGGCTGCCTGAAGGCCCTCGTACCCGTGCTGCAGCAGGCGGAGGTCGACTACTTCGACAGCCCCGACGCCGTGAACACGATGATCCTCGACCTGGTCACGCAGTTCAACACCGGCTGGGTCTACTCGCAGGGCATGGCCGACTACTCGGTCAAGACCCAGAAAGACCTCGGACTCGTCGGCAACGGCGACAACAGCACGATCGGCGACATGGATGAAATCAACGTGCAGAAGATCATCGACGTCGACACCCCGATCTATGCCGCCGGAGGCAAGGCGGTCAAGTCGGGCCTGACCCCCGCCGACATCTTCACCAATGAGTTCATCGACACCTCCATCGGTCTGAAGTAGTCCGATGACACACGCTTCGCCGGTGCCCACCGCTCGCCTTTCGGGGCGCCGTGTCGTGGTCACCGGCGGAGCCCGTGGCATCGGCGCCTCCATCGCCCGGCGTTTCAGAGGCGAGGGGGCGGATGTCGCGATCCTCGACCTGCTCGAAGAGCAGGGCCGGGCCACCGCCGCTGAGATCGGCGGCACCTTCCACCGGGTCGATCTCTCTGACGAACAGAACACCCGCGACGCGCTCGGCGAGGCGATGGATGCGCTCAGCGGTATCGACGTGCTCGTCAACAACGCGGGCATCCTGCGCTTCGCCCCCCTGCTCGAGATCTCCGTCGCCGACTGGGACGCGATGTTCCAGATCAACACGCGCGCCATGCTGGTCACCACGCAGGTGGCCGCGAAACGGATGATCGCCCAGAAGTCGCCCGGAAAGATCATCAACATGGCGAGCATGGGCGGCAAGACCGGTGGTGCCGGCCAGGGCCACTACGCCGCCTCGAAGGCCGCCGTCATCGCCCTCACCCGGGTCACCGCGCTCGAACTGGGCGCCCACTCGATCACGGCCAACTGCCTCTGCCCGGGTTATGTGCTCACCGAGATGGGTGCGGCAACCCGCACGGAGGCCGACATCGCCCAGTGGTCGAGCTACTCCCCACTCGGCAGGCTGGCGCAGCCCGACGATGTCGCCGGGGTCGCCGCTTTTCTCGCCAGCCCCGATGCCGACTACCTCACCGGCCAGTCGTTCAACGTCACCGGCGGGATGATCATGCACTGACGAACGACCGCCCCACCCGTCTCACCCGCGAACCACCCCCCAAGGATTGAAGCCATGCCGCGCAACCTCGTCGAACTCTCCAGCCTCGCCGCCGTCGAGGCCCTGCGCACCGACTCCGTCGTCGTACTGCCCACCGGGGCGATCGAGCACCACGGGCCGCACCTGCCGCTGTCGACCGACTTCCTCGTCGCCGAGGAGTCGGCGAAAGCCGCTGTCGACCTCGCGGCTGCGAACGGTGTCAACGCCTGGCTGCTCCCCGGCCTCGCCTACACGAAGTCCGACGAGCACCACTGGGCGCCCGGCACCGTCTGGCTCAGCTGGGAGACGCTGATGCAGACGATCGTCGAGATCGGCGAGTCGATCGCCCAGACACCCTGCACCAGGCTCGTCTTCTACAACGGCCACGGCGGCAATGTCGCCCTGCTGCAGGTCGCCTGCCGGGAGCTCCGCCGCCGGTTCGGCCTGCAGACCTTTCTGATCGGCGGCCAGATGCCGGCCAACGGCGGTGCGAAGTCGGGTGAGACCGAGTTCGGACTCGGCATCCACGGCGGTCACGTCGAGACCAGCGTGGTGCTGCACCTCCGCCCCGAGCTCGTCGACATGAGCCTCGCCGTGCGGAGCGTTCCCGAGCACCTCCTCGACTACGAGTACGTCGGTTTCGGCAAGCCCGTCAGCTTCGGCTGGGTGAGCCGTGACTTCGCGGCCTCCGGCGTCATCGGCGACCCGACCACCGCGACCGCTGAATTCGGCAGGGCCCATTTCGAGAACAACGTCGCCCAGGCCGCGGCCGCCCTCGCCGAGATCGCCCGCTTCACCCCGACAGCACCCCAGAAGCGTATCGGCTTCTCTGCGGGCTGATCCCCGCGACATCCGTCCCTTCACCCCTGAACACCTGAGGAACCCGAGGAACCCGAATGACCGACACCACCTCCGCCCCCACCATCGAAGCCACCGATGACCTCGCCGTGGAACTCCGCGAACTGCTCGGCGACCGCGGCGTCACCACCGAACTCCGCGCGCGCGAGAAGGCCTCCATCGACGGCGCCTACCTCTCCCCCATCCTGATGGCGCAGCTGCCGCTCGGTCTGGCCGACCTCGTCGCGTTCCCCACCTCTGCCGAGCAGATCGCCGCCGTGATAGCGGCCGCCGTGCGCCACCACGTGCCCATCACCCCCCGCGGCAAGGGCACCGGCAACTACGGCCAGGGCATCCCGATGCAGGGCGGCCTCGTGCTCGACATGTCGAAGGCCCGGGGCGTGATCGAGGTCGGTGATGGCTTCATCACCGTCGAAGCCGGCACTCCCATGGTGATGATCGAGCAGGCGGCGAACGCCGCAGGCCAGCAGATCCTCATGTACCCCTCCACCGCACAGTCCTCGATCGGCGGCTTCCTCTCCGGCGGCTCCGGCGGCACGGGGTCGATCAAGCACGGCTCGAACCACACCGGCTTCGTCAAGGCGCTCGATGTGGTGCACGCGGTTCCGGATGCCCGGCTCATCCATGTCGACGGCGAGGCCGCGGAGCCCTACGTGCACACGTACGGCACCCTCGGCATCATCGCCCGCGCCACCCTCGCGCTCGAGCCGCTGCAGAACTGGAAGGGCCTCTACGCCAGCTTCGACACCTTCGCCGACGCGCTGAGCGTCATCCGTGAGATCGGGCGCCTCGAGCCCACCCCCCGGCTCGTCTCCGCCGACCTGCCCGTGCTCGCCAACGCTCTGCCGGATGACCCGGCCATCCCGAAGGACCGCGCCAGCCTCCGCGCCATTCTCGACGACTCGACCGTCGAAGCGGCGACCGCGCTCATCTTCGGCGCCGGCGGCCGCATCGAAGATGTCCGCGAGGGCGCCCAGGCTTCGATGAAGATCAGCATGCTCTCGTACAACCACCCCATCGAGTGGCTGCAGAAGAGCGACCCGGGCAAGTACTTCCACATCGAGGTGGCCGGTGACGCACTGGTCGACCGCATCGACGAGGTGCACGCCGTGTACAACGGAGGGATGCTGCACATCGAAGCCCAGCACAATCGCCCCATCGGCATGCTCGCCGGAATCTATGAGAGCCCCGAACAGGTCTACGCGGGCTTCGCGGCCCTCGACGCGCTCGGCGTGGGCTCGCACAATCCGCACCACTGGGAGGTCGACCACGAGGTCGAGCGCACGCGCCGCCTCGCGGTGCAGACAGACCCCGAGGGCCTCTTCAACCCGGGAAAGCTGCCGGCTGAGGGTGCCGAGGCCGTGGCGGGCGCCGGCAAGGTCACCTGATGGCCTCGGGCAATCCGCTGGGCGCCTCGACCATCCCGGTCGGCCTGTCGTCGGCTCCGTTCCTCAGCGAACTCCGTGAGTGGCTGCCGACGAACGACGAGTTCGTGCGTCCGCTCGTCGCGCTCGCCACCCTCGGCGAAGACGGCTACCCCGACGTGCGCCATGTGCTGCTGAGCGAATTCAGCGAGGAGGGGTTCTTCTTCCACACCGACTCCCGCTCGCGCAAGGTCGCCGAACTCGCCCGCGCGCCCCGGGCATCCTTCACCATCGCCTGGCCGGAATTCGGCCGCCAGCTCAGCGTCACCGGTGACACCGAGATGCTCACCTCCGATGCGGCAGCGCACGTCTTCGCCAAGCGCTCGCCCTACCTGCAGGTGCTCGCCCATCTGAACGACTCGGCGTTCGCCCAGCAGGCTCTGGATGATCGGCTCTCCCACTGGGCTGCCTTCACCGCCGCGCACGCCACCGGCACGCTCTCCCCGCCCGAGACCTGGGCCGGCATCCTGCTCCGCCCCCGTCGCGTCACCCTGTGGCACGGTCGACCCGACACCGCCAGCCGGCGCACCGAGCACACCCGGGAGGCCGACGGAACATGGAGCACTGCCATCCTCCCCGGCTAGCCGCGCGCCGGGCGCTGCCGCACGCCGATGCCCGCCGAGATGCGGGCGAGCGCATCGGCGAAGTGACCTTCGCGACCCGGCGTCGCCCCGCCCGAGAGATTGACCCCGATCATCCCGCTCAGCTCGAGCAGCCCCTGGCTGAACTCGATCGCTGCAGCGACACCCTCGGCGTACACATCGCGGGCGCCCAGAATGCGCTCGAGATACCCCTCGGGCAGCACCAGCGTGGTGAACGTCGCGAGCAGCTCGGCGCTCCCGCGGTCGACGACGACCGGAACGCACCCCACGAACCCGAGCCCGCCCGTGCCGCGCACCCGCAGCCCGGCCGCCTCCTCGTGCCGCCGCACGTCGCGGATGAAGCTGGCCACGGGCTCCACGCCGCCCGCGTGGTTGACGAACGCGATCTCGGCCCCGGCTCGCTCCTTCTCGACCAGCCGCGCCGCTCGCTCACCCACGGGCGGAGTCGCGGGCGAGTCTCCCACCGATACCAGGTGCCCCGCCGCACGGGCCAGGGCCGCGACCCGGGTCGAGTCGAGATCGAAGACCGGCAGGGCATCCGGCCGGGAACCCGTCAGGGTGTGATCCCCCGTCACGCAGTGCACCCCGCCCACCCCGACGTCTGCGAGCCCGGCCAGTTCACCCTCGATCGCCACCCGGTTGCGGTCGCGGCAGTTGAGGCCGCTCCACACGGCAAGCCCCTGGCTCTGGATGAGGGCGGCCCGGTAGGTGGGCGAGAACTGTACCCGTTCGGCCCCGGAGTCTCCGGCCAGCACCGCATCGACCTCACCGGCGAGCAGGGCGGCGCACTCGGCGATCGACGCCGCGTCGAGCGCGCGAGCCGGAAAGTCCGCCACGACGATCTGGCGCTCGGCGATCACCGCACGCATGGCCTCGGCACCGGCGTTCGCCGCCGCGACGCCCTGGCTCGGGGCCGGTTCGCCGGGCATCCGACCGTCGCCGGCTACGCCCGGCCACCGCACCGTCGGGGCATCGACGAACACGCACCGGTGATCAGACACCTCGCAACAGCCGTCGAACCCCACCCCGCCGCACGGGCCGTACTCCATCTTCTTGGGGCACGTGAAAACTCCCACCACAGCTGTCACGGGCAGCACTCCTCACAACGTTAGGGCGAGACAACAGCATTATGGCACCACAGTCCCCCACCCCGGCCGACAGCACCTACGATCTCGTCGTGCGCTCGCAGCGCGTACTCGTCGACGGAACGTTCCGCCCGGCTGCCGTCGTGGTGCGAAACGGCACCATCCACGCGATCGCCGACATCGCCGCCCCGTTCAGCGCTGTCGCTGACGTGACCCTCCCCGACAGCCAGGTGCTCCTCCCGGGAATCGTCGATACGCACGTGCACGTCAACGAACCCGGCCGCACCGACTGGGAGGGCTTCGCCAGCGCCACCCGCGCAGCCGCCGCCGGCGGTGTGACCACCATCATCGACATGCCGCTGAACAGCATCCCGCCCACCACGACTCCCGAGGCGCTCGCCCTGAAGCGTACGGCCGCCGCCCGCCAGGCCACGGTCGACGTCGGGTTCTGGGGCGGCGCCATCCCGTCGAGCCTCGGCCACCTCCGCGAGCTGCACGACGCCGGGGTCTTCGGGTTCAAGGCGTTCCTCTCCCCCTCCGGCGTCGACGAGTTCCCCCACCTCAGCACCGAGCAGCTCCACCTCGCCCTGGCAGAGCTCGCCGAGTTCGACGGGCTGCTGATCGTTCACGCCGAAGACCCTGCCGTGCTCGCCGAGCATGAGAACGCCGGAGGTGTCGGCTACAGCGACTTCGTGGCCAGCCGCCCGGAATCCTCCGAGCTCCAGGCGATCGAACACCTCATCGAGGGGCTCCGGATGACCGGCGCGCGCGCCCACATCCTGCACCTCTCCGCGGCCAGCGCCCTGCCCGCCATCCGGGCCGCGAAGGCCGACGGCCTGCGCCTCACTGTCGAGACCTGTCCCCACTACCTCAGTTTCGCCGCCGAAGGCATCCCCGATGGCGCGACCCAGTACAAGTGCTGCCCGCCCATCCGCGACGAGAGAAACCGTGTGGCGCTGTGGCAGGCGCTCCTCTCCGGCGACATCGACCTCATCGCCTCCGATCATTCCCCCAGCACCCGCGAGCTGAAACTCGCCCATGGCGGCGATTTCGGCCTGGCCTGGGGCGGCATCTCCGGCCTTGAGGTCAGCCTGGCCGCCGTCTGGACCGCCGCCCACGACCAGCAGATCTCCCTCGAGGCGGTGAGCGAATGGATGTCCGGCAGCACGTCGCGCCTGGCCGCCCTCCCGCAGAAGGGCTCGCTCGCGGCCGGCGCCGACGCAGACTTCATCGCGTTCGCCCCGGACGAGACTTTCACGGTGCTCGCCGACCACCTCGAGCACAAGAACAAGCTCACGGCCTTCGAGGGCTCCGACCTGCGCGGGGTCGTGCATACGACCTGGCTTGCGGGCGCGGCCGTGTTCTCCCGTGACGAGGCACCCCTCGTCTCGACACTCTCCGGCCGTCTGCTCACCCCTCGTTCCACACCGTCACCCGTCTAAGGAGTTCTTCGTGTCCATCGTTCTTGGCCCCAACCGCTACGGCAAAGCCGAAAGCCGCGTCGTTCGCATCTACCGTGACGAATCGCGCCACGAGATTCGAGACATCAACGTCTCGACCGCCCTCCGCGGCGACTTCGCGGGAGCCCACCTGTTCGGTGACCAGTCCAAGGTGCTCCCCACCGACAGCCAGAAGCAGACGGCCTACTCCTTCGCGAAGGAGAAGGGTCTCGTTTCGATCGAGGACTACGGGATGACGCTCGGCGCACATCTCGTCGACACCGTCGAGCACATCGACAGCGCCCGTGTCGAAATCGAGGAGTTCGCCTGGCAGCGTGTGCTGGTCGACGGCACCGAGCACGACCACACGTGGACACGCCAGGGGCAGGAGACCCGCACAGCGGCCATTGTCGTCACCGGCCGGGGCGACGAGCGGCAGACCACCGTCATCGCGGGGTTCAAAGACCTCATCATCCTCAAGTCGACTGGCTCGGAGTTCGCCGGGTTCTACGAAGACGCGTACACCGTTCTCGAACCCACCCATGATCGCATCATGGCCACCTCCCTGGTGGCGCAGTGGCGCTTCACTGAGGCGCCGGCCGACTGGGAGGCGAACTACCCCGCCGTCAAGCAGATCCTCGTCGCGACCTTCGCCACCGTCTACTCCCTCGCGCTGCAGCAGACGCTGTACGAGATGGGCAAGGCGGTACTCGAGGCCTTCGACGAGATCGCCGAGATCCGCTTCTCCGCCCCCAACAAGCATCACTTCCTCTTCAATCTCAGCCCGTTCGGCGTCGAGAACAACAACGAAGTCTTCAATGCGGATGACCGACCCTACGGTCTCATCCAGGCGACGGTGCTGCGCGACGATGTCGCACCCGCCCCAGCAGAGGCCTGGGACAGTTACACCGGGCTCGTCTAGCACTGCGGCCGGTTCTGCAGCGGCGGGTCCTGGATGTGGTCAGTACTGCGTCGGCCAATCGAAGGCGGGGCTCGGTTCTGCAGCTGTTCCGGCCGCCGACACCACCAGGTCGATCTCCATCCGGTTGGTGAAGACGATGGAGGCCGGGTCACCCGTGTAGGGCTTCTTGTCGATGAAGACCGTGAACGTCTCCGTCGGCGACGCCACATACGACCCGATTCGGGTTGGGTCCAACGCCACGTTCCACTCGGTGAAGAACTGGCCGAGGGTGAAGTCGGCAGGGACGGGCGACTCGACGTGGATGATCCCCGTTTCGTCGTGCGTGTGCAGCGGCGACACCGTGCTCGATGGGTTGTCGATACCGATCTCGCCCGGCACGGTCTGAGCCTGTCCGTCGACGCTGATGGCCAGGTGCGCGTGGATGTGCTCGACGGTCCCCTCCGTGCCGAGCATCCGAAGTCCCGCACGTGCAGCCCGATCTGTCGGATCGGTGGGCCGCGCCCACGGCGCCGCCGTGGCAGCTCCGGTCGCCGTCGTCTGCGGAAGGAACGGGCTCTCCGCTGCCGCTGTCTCGGCAACAGGCGGATCCGCCGGAGCGGAGCGGAGCGACCCGAAGACAACGACTCCCCCCAGAGCGACGACGCTCAAAACCCCGAGCTGGATCGTGGTGCGGCGAGGGTGTGCGGGCATTGGCCCAACCTACGTCATCGAGTTGGGCGTCTAATGTAAAAGAGCCCAACCGGGTGGGGTTGGGCCCTGTTCTAGTGGCGGGTTTGTGGTGGCTTAACGAGAACAGCCCAGCCGGTGTGGGCTGGGCTGTTTCGAGGATGGGTCCGGCGGTGTCCTACTCTCCCACAAGGTCTCCCTTGCAGTACCATCGGCGCTGA
>NZ_NBXD01000011.1 GCF_003399645.1 Subtercola boreus | reverse complement strand
GCCTCACGGCGATACTCCGGCGTATAAGTCTTCCTCTTGCTTGTGCCCATCACGGACATCCTCCCCGACAGGCCCGCAAACACGCGAAACCCGCCTGGTCAGTGTCCGGAATTCGGGGTCAACCTCAGAACCCCCACCCGGCAACCACCCCATTGCCGAAAAAGGCACGGCACCCGATACGCGCTCCGCGGTCAGCTAGCCAATGCTCCGCCTGGGGTCCCGTTCCCGGAAAACGTCCGGGCGCTGGCTGCGGGTATTTACGCTTCGACTGCTGGTTTTTTTGAGCGGTCGTCGCGGAGGTGCCATCGGATCAGTGCGTATTGGCTATGTCAACTTGATTGAGGCCCGGGGTAACGGGGATTCGAGGTCAGCTTCAGCGAAGCCTTTCAATGCGCCGACAGTGGATATTCGCTCGGAAAGCTAGTAGGAACACCGCCGAACTCACTAACGCCTGACGCTCAGAGCACCCCTGGAAACTTGCCCTCATGAGCCGAGCGCTGAATCCGGTCGTGAGTTGGACGCCGCGATGACCCTGTGCAGCACCTCCCTGAGGCTCTCCAGCTCCGGCACCGACATGTCAAGCGAGCGGACAACCCTTGGGGGGATTGTGAGGGCGGTCGAGCGCAGAGAGCGCCCCGTCTCCGTCAAGGTGATATCGAGCATCCGTTCATCGCGGGCGCTTCGTTCTCTCCTTACGTACCCGATGATCTCGAGACGCTTCAGCAGGGGTGAGAGCGTGGCGGGCTCGAGGCTGAGAGTGTCGGCGATTTCCCGTACCGACCGTGGGCTCTGCTCCCAGAGCGCGAGCATGACGAGGTACTGCGGGTGCGTGAGCCGCATGGGCTCGAGAAAGGGGCGGTACAACCCGACGACGTTTCGGGCCGCGACAGCAAGGGCGAAGCAGACCTGATTCTCCACGGAGAGAATGTCTTCGCTCGCCGCTCTCTCCGGTTCGCGCATGAAGGGCCCTTCTCTCATTTAGCTAGTACACTAATCATATGGGTACGAACAAAAGGCGGCAACGCATTCACCCCCGGTCAAACGGTTTCGGAGCGTGGCTGAACGATCGGTTATTCCCGTATCTCGGACCACCCCCGCTCGGGCCGTTCGACACCGAATCTGCCGAGTCGAAAGCGCGAAGGGCGCAGGGCAGCAGTTGCCCGCTCTGTGGTCATCTCATGGCCTCACACACGATCGACCGGTCTGGCGAACGTACCCAGCTCTACTGCCCAACCCAGGGGACGAAAACTAGCTCCTGAACTGATCCCCGTAATCCCTCGGGTACTCATTTTGCCCCTGATCGAAGCAGGGACTGTCTCTTAAACGGTGTTTCTGGCCTGACGCGCTGAGCGAAAGTTTGGCGGGGAAGGTGCCGTGATGACGACGCTGGATGTTGTGAGTTCGAAGAAGAAGAAAAAAGGAGCCGACGGCGGAGGAGTTGGCCGCTGTTGAGCTGGTCCGGCTGGCCCAGGAGCAGGGCTTGTCGCTGACGGGTCCGAATGGGCTGTTTGAAGCAGTTCACGAAGACCGTGCTGGAAACGGCGCTGAACGAGGAGCTCACCGAGCACATCGAGCACGAGAAGCACCGCGCCCGATGGCCGTGTGGGCACGAACGTGCGTAACGGCAGCCGCCCGAAGACGGTGCTGACCGAGGCGACTAGAGAGGTCATGATCGAGGTTCCCAGGGATCGGGATGGCACGTTCGAACCGGTGATCGTGAAGAAACGCCAACGCCGTCTGACCGATCGGGAAAAACTGCTCCGTACGACGCACCTGAGTGAAATTCTTTACCGGACGACCCCTCGGGACGCCACTACAATTCGTGGGTCTCAAGCGCGGGTGCTCCGCGGCATAGGTCCAACCTCAGACACACCCGAT
Source organism: Subtercola boreus (assembly GCF_003399645.1). Lineage (GTDB taxonomy): Bacteria > Actinomycetota > Actinomycetes > Actinomycetales > Microbacteriaceae > Subtercola > Subtercola boreus_A. The sequence continues at coordinate 8,285 of NZ_NBXD01000011.1, read as the reverse complement.
CTTCTCCGACGCCAACGACGACGCCCTATACAACTAGCGCTGATCGCCACCGCACGACCTCGTCAAATGGGCCTTGAGTATCGGCTTAGAATCTCGGCCAGGCCGGCGCCGTCGGTGGGGTCTAAGTCGCTGAGCGCCCGGTCTTCGACCGACCGTATGTGCGCATCCACGATTTCGGAAGCGTCCGCTGCGTCGCCGCGTTTCAGCGCTTCGACAAGTTTGATGTGCTCATCGAGACTGTCCTGCTGCGGATGGGCCTGGCCGTATACAGCGAGGATCAGGGTTGTGCGGCCCACCACTTCGAAGACGTAGCGTCGCAGTAACGAGTTTCCTGCCATGTCGGCGAGCAGGATGTGGAATTCGGCCCCTAGCCGGACGGATAGTTTGTGGTTGCCTTGATCTGATGCGGTGCGTTCCGCCGCGATATGAGTCTCAAGCGCTCTGCCCAGGTCGGCGTTCCAGCGCCCGGCAACAAGGTGGGCGACCTCGCGTTCGAGGGCGCGCCGCAGCTCGAAGGCTTCACGGGCGTCGGCCTTGGTCGGCCGGGCGACGGTCGCGGACTTGGTCTTTCCGATGTCAACGAGCCCCTCGAGGGCGAGCTGGGCGAGCGCAGCCCTGACTAGTGTGCGACTGACGCCGAAGTGGGTGCCGAGGTCTTCTTCCGGGAGCTTGACCCCCGGCTTCAGCGCGTTCTCCATGATCGCTTCACGCAGCGCTGAGTACGCGGTCGCGCCGCGATTCGATCGCGCGCCACCCTCCGGTATTTCGACGTCGGTCACGGTCAGAGTCTACTCAGCGTCATAGCACGGTCAACGAACAATGTTCGTAACGTATGCGAAATATACTGTTTACGTATACCAAACGGGTCGGTGCTGCATACTGTTGGGATGGCATCCGTGACTTCGACCGTGACCGAGCAGGTCACCCTGCACCTCAATCAACAGCAGCAACAACTCCTCGCGCGGAGCGTCGCGGCCGGCGAGGCGGTCTCGCTAGCCGCGCTCGTCGCGCGCGCGGTCGCCGAGACAGCCACAAACTCACTCAGCTCCCTGCGGGTGCCGACGGTCTCAGCCAAGCCGCTACGGTGGCGCGACGCGATCGAGCCGGCAGACCGCTCAGAACGCGAACTGCTTGAGGAATTCGTTCTGCAGCCCGCGACCGGTAAAGCCGTCGAGGTGAAGGCCGGCGAGATCCTGCGCATCGAGCAGCTCGACGGCGCGCAGTGCGTCGACTTCAACTGCTTCAACCTGCACGACTACCGCGAGTTCTTCCACACCGGCCGCACCCGCACACTGCACGGCATCAACCCCGGCCCCGGCGACTTCCTCTGGTCGTCCCCGCCGCGGGAACGAGCAATGATGTACCTGCTTGAAGACACGGTTCACTGCAATGATGTGGTGTTTCCGCGGTGCAGCGCGAACCTCTACGAGTCAGCCTACGGCTACGAAACACACACGAACTGCGCCGACATCCAGGCCGAGGCGCAACGCGAATACGGCCTCACCCCCGATGACGTGCACGACTCGTTCAACTTCTTCATGAGCACTGCGATCCCGAACGGCCTCCCCGTGATCGACAGGCAGAGCTCGGTCGCCGGCGACTTCGTCGAGCTGCTGGCCGTGATTGACGTGCTCGCGGTGCCGAACGTCTGCGGCGCCGACATCATGAAGACAAGCAACTTCTCGATCAAACCCGTCAAAATCCAGCGATTCCGGGCCTCCGACATCGAACTCGACCGCGTCCCCGAGCTCACCACTTACGACACGCAGCGAACGGTTGCGCAGTTCCGGCAGCCCATCATCCGCACCGAGCGTGAGCTGACCCGCGACGCCGACTACGTTCCTCGATTTGCCAACGCGCCGATTGTCTACGAGGAGGTCGAGGTTGAGATCGATACCGAGACCTCCGCCCGGGTTGACGAGCTGTGGCGCCGCGACCTTTACACCGAGCGCGGCGACGCGCTCCGTGACATTGTCTTCGCGTGGTGGGCGGCGACGCACACCCCATGAGTTTCGACATCGATTTCGGTGAGCTCGGCGAGTACGAGCGATACAAACTGATGGCGAGCCTCATCGTTCCGCGGCCCATCGCGTTCGTGACAACGGTGGACGCCGGAGGTGTGACGAACGCGGCCCCGTTCAGTATGTTCTGCATGCTTGGTGAAGAACCCCCACTGTTGCTGATCAGCCTCAACAAGGTCACCGGCGGCGGACAGAAGGACACCGCGCAGAACATCGACCTGAACGGCGAGTTCGTCGTGCACATGGTCGACGAGGAACTTGCCCATGCCGCCGACCGCAGCAGCGAATCGTTACCCTACGGAACAAGCGAACTCGAACACCTTGGGCTCAGCACCACCGAGTCGAAGCTCGTCTCCCCACCCACGATTGTGGCCGCCCCGGTCGCCTTCGAATGCGTGCTGCACGAGAAGCTCGAAACGACGAGCCGGGAAATCTTCATCGGCCGCATCGTGTCGCTGCACACCCGGGACGACCTGATCGACACCAACACCTGGCGGGTCCGGCTCGCCAACTACTTTCCTGTCGCGCGTTTCGGCGCGAGCTTCTACACAACAACAAGAGACAGGTTCGCCCTCCCCCAAGGCGACACCTCGCCTGCCGTGTTGTCGACCGTGATCGACGAACTCTGACCTTTTTCGCCGTACCCAACCCAGCCCCATCAAGAAGGAGCCCCACTATGCGCACCACCCGCTCGCCCCTGCTGCGTGCATCCGCCGCGACCGCCGTTCTTCTCACCTCAGCCGCCCTACTCAGCGCCTGCTCCACAGCCGGCAGCACATCGAATGGGGCCGCCACCGTCACGGACGCCCCGATCGGCGCCGTCGACCTGTCAGGCGTCTGCCCGGCGAACATCGTCATACAAACCGACCGGAACCCCGAAGCCGAACAAGGCGACCTCTACCAACTGATCGGCCCCGACCCCGTACTTGATTCCAGCAAGAAGGCCGTCTCAGGACCGCTCTACGCCTCCGGCGCCTACACCGGAGTGAACGTCGAAGTGCGCTCGGGCGGACCGGCGATCGGATTCCAGACCGTCACCAGCCAACAGTACGCCGACCCCACCATCACCCTCGGCTACGCCAACACCGACGAAGCCGTACAACTCTCAGCCGACCAGCCCGTCACCGCCGTCTTCGCACCCTTCGAGGTCGGACCCCAGATCATCATGTGGGATCCCGCCACCTACCCGGACGTCAAGACAATCGCCGACCTCGGCAAGACCGACGCTGTCGTTCGTTACTTCGGTGGTTCGACCTATATGGACTACCTCACCGGCAGCGGCATCCTCAAAACAGCAAACGTCGACGGCAGCTACGACGGCACACCCGCCAACTTCGTCACCGCCGGCGGCAAAGACGGCCAGCAGGGCTTCGCGACCGTCGAACCCTACGTTTACCAGAACGAAGTACCCGCCTGGGGCAAGCCCGTCGCCTTCCAGCTGATCAACGACGCCGGATACCCGATCTACGCATCCGCCCTCTCGGTACGAACCGGTGACCTCGAAAAAATATCTCCCTGCCTCACCAAACTCGTGCCCGTACTGCAGCAGGCCACGGTCGACTACTACACCGATCCCACGGCAACCAACGACCTGATCGTCAAGGCAGTGTCGGAGTTCAACAACGGCTGGGTCTACACCGCCGGGGTCGCCAGCTACTCGGCCAAAGCCCAAGTCGATCTCGGCCTCGTCGCGAACGGCCCAGACAGCACCGTCGGCAACTTCGACCTCAACCGCGTACAGAAAATCATCGACATCACGACACCGCTCTTCACCACCCAAGGCAAGACCATTGCATTCAACCTCACGCCAGCGACTATCGCGACCAACGAATTTATCGACCCATCGATCGGATTCTGAGCACAGTCCCCACACCCGCAGCTCGACATGGAGGGGCCAAGAAACGATGTCTCGTGGCCCCTCCATTCGCGTTTTGGGCGGACGGGGTCGGGTCTGTAACGTTTCGGCTCTAGCGCACTGTGGGTGGTGATCCGCGGCTCGGTGGCGATCTCGGCGCGTCCTGACCCAGCTAGCCTGCCGTGCTGATCAGGATCGTTTATGACCGATACAAATCCCGTTGTGAAAGAACTTTTTTCAAGACTTGCAGCGCTGACCATCACCAGGGTCGAGGACGCCGGTGAGGTGATCGTCCTGCACACCACAACCCACGGTGACCCGGCTGAATGCCCAGCCCAGGGAACGCCGACCGCGACGGTGCATGCTTTTCATGAGCGGGCACCAGCAGACCTGCCGGTGGGCGGCCGACCCTCGATCCGTTGGGTCAAGGTCTGCAGGATGCGGTGCGGAATCGACAACTGCGCCGCGAAGACGTTCTGGAAGCAGGTCACCGGCCTGCTGGAACGCTACCAGCGGCACACGATCCGGCTGACCGCGCAACTACTCGTTGTGATCCCTGCAGTTCCATCGAGTTCCTCCTTCCACTGGAGTTACACCGTTGAACGTACAGACCCGCTCCTAACGGCAGCGGTGTGCGAACGAGTTTGTGAACAATCGTCCGGAGGACGTGATTGAGAACGGTTCTGGCTTGCGTGTTTTTGGTTTGATGCCGGATACTCGCGGTTGTGTATAAGCCTGTGAGTGTCCGGAGCGTTGCTGCTGCCGCCGTTGTTGTTGCTTTGTTGAGCGTGTCGGGGTGCTCGTTAGGCCAGCCGGGCCCCGAGGTCTCTCAGACGGGTCTTGCTCGCGGTGTCCAGGGGTTCGACGACGTGTATGACCAGACGATCGTGTGGGGTCAGTGCGCGCCGCTTGATGACTCAACGCAGGCCCTGCTCGATGCGGCTGGTCGGAACAGGGACGATCGTCGATGCGCTCAGGTGAGCATGCCGATGGATTGGGAGGACCCGGGCAACACGGAACGCATCACGGTCGCCGCGATCCGTTACGCGGCGACCGGATCCAACCGGCTGGGAAGTCTTCTGGTCAATCCCGGCGGCCCGGGTGCTGGGGGGCAGTCACTCGCGACCCGGATAGCTGCAGAGCCGCGCGCCAATAACATTTCCGCCTCCTACGACCTGGTCGGTTTTGACCCTCGAGGTATCGGCGAATCCTCTCCGCTGAACTGTGTCGCAGACGATCAGGACGTACCCGACAACGTTTTGTTCGCCCAGTGCCTTCGAGATAACCCCCTCGCCCACCACATGGGAACATCATCGGTCGCCAAAGACATGGACGCTCTACGGGTACTTGTCGGTGACGCGAAACTGAACTACCTCGGATACTCCTACGGCACAGCACTTGGTGCGACATATGCGACGTTGTTCCCCAGCCTTGTGGGGCGGATGGTTCTGGACAGTGCGATCGACGCGACCTGGGCTGGTCCCAGCAACGGGTTCGATCAAAACCAAGCCATCCGGACAGCGTCCGGGGAACTGGGAGCCAGTTGCGCGGTGAACAACCACACCGTTTTTGCGTGCGCGTGGACGGACGAGGATCAACTGACAGCATTGACTGACCGGTTGGCTAAGATGCCGTGGGTTGCAACGGATGGCACGGTAGTCGGTGACACGTTCGTGGATGGTTATGTGACCACCACGAACTACACGGTCAACGGGGCACGAGAACACCGCCTCGAATTGCTGGCGGGCGCTGCGGCGGGCGATCAGGCTTCCATCGACGCTATTGCGGCCGATAACGGGTCCTCGGTCGTGGGTTTGGAGGGATCCATCGTGAGTTGCTTCTCCCGCCCCATTCACCCAGACCTCCTCAGCTTCTACCAGCATGTCCTTGACGTGACCGGCGACAAGGAAAAAGCCGCCGAAGAGGTACAGGACCTCGGAACGAGATGCTCACTACTTGCCGAGGAAGGCACCGACATCACGGACACGTTCAACGCGGCGGGTTCAGACCCGATCCTCGTGATCGGGGTCACCGGGGATCATGCGACCCCGTACCCGGCCGCTATCAGCCTGGTAGCACAGCTCGGCACGGCACGCCTGCTCACGTTAGAGGCCAACCAGCACGGCTCGGCGTATCTGAAGCAGAACGCGGCATGCGTTGACGCACTGGTCGACAACTACCTACTGAACGGTCAACTCCCCGCACCAGAAACGGTCTGCCACCTCGACGCGGCCAAACCGTAGCAAGACACGACACGACACGACACGGAACCGTGACCGCTACAGGCCGAAACCCGCTTGCCAGCCAACCCTGAACAACACCGTCGCTGTGCCGCCGACAACGTAACCCAGAACCGGCCCACACGCTCCATGTGTGGGCCGCCCCTTCATCCCAGAGATTGGCCTCGTCCGTGACTACCTCCACCGTTCGGGGTGCCCCCTTTAGAGGGCGCCGACCATCGAAGCGGACAATGGTCGTTGCTGTGACTGCTGTTCTGGTTTACACGCTCGTTGCCGTGTTGTACGGGCTGAGCGGTCGGGTGCAGACAACCGGTGAGACACACACTCCCCCGCCAGGTGCTCTCACTATTGTCCTCACCCCCCAGACGGTGAACGCGGCAGGCGAGAGCATCACGATGACCCTCGAAATCGAGCCGTCGGATGCCTTGATGTCTGCCGGTGGGCTCGCCCTGTCTGACGACATCACCGTTCTCGTATCGCCCGTGCTCGCAAGCCAGAGCATTGACTTCCCTGCCGGGAAAATACCCCAAACACAAACCATCGTCGTGCAGACCCCGGGGATGATCGAGAACTGGCCAGCCGATACCTACCAGACCCAAATGTTGGTCACCGCCACACGAACCGTCAACGGTGCCGCCGTGCCGCTGAGCCCTGCGGTGATCTTCGACGGGCAAGTCCCCGGCTGGACCCTCACCGGGGTCACCCAGAACCTTCACGCCGAACAAAGCGCCACAGCCCTAGCGCTCGGCGCGGTCAGCGACGGATCCGGCTCCCTCACCTTGCCCGTCCTCGAGCTCACCGCGAAACGGTCCTGGAGCACCTTCGCGTTCGGTGTGCTGCTACTGGGGCTGATGATCGCGATAGCAGTCCTGGTCCTGCTCGTTGCGATCACGGTCTACCGTGGTCGCCGGAAAGTGGAACCTTCGTTCATGAGCTGGATCGGTGCGATGCTCTTCGCGACCATTCCCCTACGAAGCTTCCTCCCCGGAGCCCCACCGATCGGGTCCTGGATCGATTACCTCGTTGTCCTCTGGGTCATGATCGCTCTCGTGGTCGGCTTGGTCGTCTATGCCGCCGGCTGGGCACGGTGGGGAAGCCCCAGCATCCCGGTCACCCAGGTCAGCGAACCGCGGAAGGGAGACGCCGGTCAAGGGTTGTGAGGACCGCGGCGATCACCACGGCAACGACAAGCACCCCGGCAGAGTTTCGGAGCGCATCCGGATAGCCGATCGTGGTGACGTCCAGGAAGGGGTAGGGGTACCACCCCGACGCGGCGCCGTGGATGAACGTGTACACGAGCCACAGGAACGGCCACACGAACGCGAACCCGAATGTGCGCCACGAGACCCGTGGGCGGGGTCCGAAAATGAGCCACGCGAGCAGCGTCGCCCACGGAGAGATGTAGTGCAGGCCTATCGTTGCTGTCTCCGCCCACCCGGTGAGGTGCTGCAAGGGTGCGAGCACGATGTCGTACACCAGCCCTGTGATGATGATGCCCAGCATCGCGTCCAGACGTAGCACACGCCAGAACCCGCCATCACGCCCGACGTTCACGAACAGCGCCGTCGATGTGACAAGAACAAGAATGTTGCTCTGGATCGTGAAGTAGCTGAAAAATCGCACCAACCGTGTACCGACCGGGATCTCTCCAAGACTCGCCCCGGAATTAGCATCCTGCCCACCGGTGAACAACAGAGTCAGCTGAATGGCCAAAGCGGTCCCGACCACTAACGCGATTACCCCGAACACAACCCGGGCAGACATCCGAACGGTCTCGGTTGATCCCCGACCAGTCAGAGCCGTCATAGTCATCCCCCTCACACCCGTACGCCCCTCGGGGCGCGAGACGATCCTACCCACACCCCCACGTCAATTCCGCGAACCAAACACGCCGCAACGCGCCTCCACGATCGAAATGACGCTCCCCATCTGTTCGACCTCGCGAAGCCCACACGAAACCGCCAACGAACAGGCCCCACCCGCCCACAGAAACAACCTGTCAGCGACGGACCAGAATCGGTACCCGATCTTCGTGTTGACGCGGGACTGTTTCTTAAACGGTGTTTTCGGCCTAACGCGTCGGGCGTGAGTCTGGCGGGGAAGGTGCCGTGATGACGACACTTAATGTTGTGGCGACGAAGAAGAAGATTGATCAGGAGGGCCGGTCGG
>NZ_NBXD01000010.1 GCF_003399645.1 Subtercola boreus | reverse complement strand
TCTAGTGGCGGGTTTGTGGTGGCTTAACGAGAACAGCCCAGCCGGTGTGGGCTGGGCTGTTTCGAGGATGGGTCCGGCGGTGTCCTACTCTCCCACAAGGTCTCCCTTGCAGTACCATCGGCGCTGAGAGTCTTAGCTTCCGGGTTCGGAATGTTACCGGGCGTTTCCCTCTCGCTATGGCCGCCGAAACACTGTCGACGTTGTTACGGTCTGGGTGTGACGGAAGTTGTTAGCTTCAGTGTTCAGTTATCACCCCTGTGAAAAGGGGTGGGTGTTTGTTTCCGACCGTATGTCGGGAACCACAGAGTGGACGCGAGTGTTTTTGTTGCGCAAAGTTCGTTACCTCCCACCCAAGGGGTGGGGGTGTTGGTGAAGTTGTCGGCTTATTAGTACAGGTCAGCTCCACACCTCGTTAGTCGGTGCTTCCACATCCTGCCTATCAACCCAGTAGTCTCCTGGGAGCCTCTCACCATGAATGGTATGGAAATCTCATCTTGAAGCCGGCTTCCCGCTTAGATGCTTTCAGCGGTTATCCGTTCCGAACGTAGCTAATCAGCGGTGCACTTGGCAGTACAACTGACACACCAGAGGTTCGTCCATCCCGGTCCTCTCGTACTAGGGATAGCTCTCCTCAAATTTCCTGCGCGCGCAGAGGATAGGGACCGAACTGTCTCACGACGTTCTAAACCCAGCTCGCGTACCGCTTTAATGGGCGAACAGCCCAACCCTTGGGACCTACTCCAGCCCCAGGATGCGACGAGCCGACATCGAGGTGCCAAACCATGCCGTCGATATGGACTCTTGGGCAAGATCAGCCTGTTATCCCCGAGGTACCTTTTATCCGTTGAGCGACAGCGCTTCCACAAGCCACTGCCGGATCACTAGTCCCGACTTTCGTCCCTGCTCGACTTGTCAGTCTCACAGTCAAGCTCCCTTGTGCACTTACACTCGCCACCTGATTGCCAACCAGGTTGAGGGAACCTTTGGGCGCCTCCGTTACTCTTTAGGAGGCAACCGCCCCAGTTAAACTACCCACCATGCACTGTCCCAGAACCGGATTACGGTTCGTAGTTAGATATCCAGAGTGACCAGAGTGGTATTTCAACAATGACTCCACCAGCACTAGCGTGCCCGCTTCACAGTCTCCCACCTATCCTACACAAGCCACACCGAACACCAATACAAAGCTATAGTAAAGGTCACGGGGTCTTTCCGTCCTTCTGCGCGTAACGAGCATCTTTACTCGTAGTGCAATTTCGCCGAGTTCGCGGTTGAGACAGCTGGGAAGTCGTTACGCCATTCGTGCAGGTCGGAACTTACCCGACAAGGAATTTCGCTACCTTAGGATGGTTATAGTTACCACCGCCGTTTACTGGGGCTTAAATTCTGGGCTTCGCCTTGCGGCTAACTCTTCCTCTTAACCTTCCAGCACCGGGCAGGCGTCAGTCCGTATACATCGTCTTGCGACTTGGCACGGACCTGTGTTTTTAGTAAACAGTCGCTTCCCACTGGTCTCTGCGGCCATACACTGCTCCAGGAGTAAATCCCTTCACAGCTCCGGCCCCCCTTCTCCCGAAGTTACGGGGGCATTTTGCCGAGTTCCTTAACCACGATTCTCTCGATCTCCTTAGTATTCTCTACCTGATCACCTGAGTCGGTTTGGGGTACGGGCACATGGAACCTCGCGCCGATGCTTTTCTTGGCAGCAGACGATCACTGATTTCCCCACTGAAGGGTACCCATCGAGTCTCAGCCTTTAATGAAGGGCGGATTTGCCTACCCCTCGGCCTACATTCTTAGACCGGGACAACCATCGCCCGGCTCAGCTACGTTCCTGCGTCACACCTGTTAATACGCTAACCGCACCACCATAGGGTCACACGCTACGTCCACCCCTCTCACCCCGAAGGGATCAATAAGGTGGGTTTCAGATGTTTAGCATTAGTGGATTGGCTTGGACGGTTCTTCTGCGGTACGGGAATGTCAACCCGTTGTCCATCGACTACGCCTGTCGGCCTCGCCTTAGGTCCCGACTTACCCAGGGCGGATTAGCCTGGCCCTGGAAACCTTGATCTTTCGGAGGACGGGTTTCTCACCCGTCTTTCGCTACTCATGCCTGCATTCTCACTCGTGTGGCCTCCACGGCTGGTTTACACCGCCGCTTCGCTGGCCACACGACGCTCTCCTACCCATCCATACGGCTGGACCACGAAGGCCTGCCAAAAATATAAATGCCACAACTTCGGTGGCGTGCTTGAGCCCCGTTACATTGTCGGCGCGGAATCACTTGACCAGTGAGCTATTACGCACTCTTTCAAGGGTGGCTGCTTCTAAGCCAACCTCCTGGTTGTCTATGCAACTCCACATCCTTTCCCACTTAGCACGCGCTTAGGGACCTTAGATGGTGGTCTGGGTTGTTTCCCTCTCGACGATGAAGCTTATCCCCCACCGTCTCACTGCTGCGCTCTCACTTACCGGCATTCGGAGTTTGGCTAACGTCAGTAACCTTTTAGGGCCCATCGGCTATCCAGTAGCTCTACCTCCGGCAAGAAACACGCAACGCTGCACCTAAATGCATTTCGGAGAGAACCAGCTATCACGAAGTTTGATTGGCCTTTCACCCCTATCCACAGCTCATCCCCTCCATTTTCAACTGAAGTGGGTTCGGTCCTCCACGACGTCTTACCGTCGCTTCAACCTGGCCATGGATAGATCACTTCGCTTCGGGTCTAGAACCAGCGACTCAAACGCTCTATTCGAACTCGCTTTCGCTACGCATTCCCCTCACGGGTTAAGCTCGCCACTGATCACTAACTCGCAGGCTCATTCTTCAAAAGGCACGCCGTCACACCAACAAAGGGCGCTCCGACGGCTTGTAAGCAAACGGTTTCAGGTACTATTTCACTCCCCTCCCGGGGTACTTTTCACCTTTCCCTCACGGTACTTGTTCACTATCGGTCATCTGGGAGTATTTAGGCTTATCAGGTGGTCCTGACAGATTCACGCGGGATTTCTCGGGCCCCGCGATACTTGGGATACTCACCGAGCCATAACTACATTTCAACTACAGGGCTCGCACCTTCTCCGGCTGGGCTTTCAATCCCATTCATCTATATAGCGCTGTAACTCTCACGAAAACGGCAGTTCTCGCAGGTAAGTCCCACAACCCCGAACATGCAACCCCTGCCGGGTATCACACATGCACGGTTTGGCCTGTTCCGGTTTCGCTCGCCACTACTCACGGAATCACTATTGTTTTCTCTTCCTGAGGGTACTGAGATGTTTCACTTCCCCCCGTTCCCTCTACCCGCCCTATATATTCAGGCGGGAGTCACCAGGTCACCCAAAGGGCCTGGCGGGGTTTCCCCATTCGGAGACCCTCGGATCACAGCTCTATTATCAGCTCCCCGAGGCTTATCGCAGATTTATACGTCCTTCTTCGGCTCCAGATGCCAAGGCATTCACCGTTTGCTCTTAAAAACTTCAACAAACAAAATCACACAACAAAGACCAATGCTTTGAACCAACAAACCCGAAAGCCTGCTGATCCGAACATTGATTACCAGACAACGCAATCACCCCACACCCCGAAAGGCATGAAACTCATACGCGTCTGGAGATGCTCGCGTCCACTGTGTAGTTCTCAAAATACGGGCGGTACCCCAAACAGACCAAGAAAGATCCTGACCCGAAATGAAGTCCAGAGTTCAACAGTCAACCCCCCCACCGTGAAACCACGACGAAAAGGCTGCCCGGTCCCTCAGGACCCAACAGCGTGCACAACACCAGCCAACCCAACCACTCTGTTCCAAACCAGATCCGAAAACCTGGTCGTACTACAAGCACCTGAACCACTTAGCGAATGTCAAATGTTCCACCCATGAGCGTCACCACCAGATAACTTCCGATGAAATGACTGTCCACCCTGATCGCCCTGTATACAGAGGCGAGGTGGAACGTGCTCCTTAGAAAGGAGGTGATCCAGCCGCACCTTCCGGTACGGCTACCTTGTTACGACTTAGTCCTAATCACCAATCCCACCTTAGACAGCTCCCTCCCGAAGGTTAGGCCACTGGCGTTGGGTGTTACCGACTTTCATGACTTGACGGGCGGTGTGTACAAGGCCCGGGAACGTATTCACCGCAGCGTTGCTGATCTGCGATTACTAGCGACTCCGACTTCATGAGGTCGAGTTGCAGACCTCAATCCGAACTGAGACCGGCTTTTTGGGATTCGCTCCACCTTACGGTATCGCAGCCCTTTGTACCGGCCATTGTAGCATGCGTGAAGCCCAAGACATAAGGGGCATGATGATTTGACGTCATCCCCACCTTCCTCCGAGTTGACCCCGGCAGTCTCCTATGAGTTCCCACCATAACGTGCTGGCAACATAGAACGAGGGTTGCGCTCGTTGCGGGACTTAACCCAACATCTCACGACACGAGCTGACGACAACCATGCACCACCTGTAAACGAGTGTCCAAAGAGTTGATCATTTCTGACCCGTTCTCGTTCATGTCAAGCCTTGGTAAGGTTCTTCGCGTTGCATCGAATTAATCCGCATGCTCCGCCGCTTGTGCGGGCCCCCGTCAATTCCTTTGAGTTTTAGCCTTGCGGCCGTACTCCCCAGGCGGGGAACTTAATGCGTTAGCTGCGACACAGAAACCGTGGAATGGTCCCTACATCTAGTTCCCAACGTTTACGGCATGGACTACCAGGGTATCTAATCCTGTTCGCTCCCCATGCTTTCGCTCCTCAGCGTCAGTTACGGCCCAGAGATCTGCCTTCGCCATCGGTGTTCCTCCTGATATCTGCGCATTCCACCGCTACACCAGGAATTCCAATCTCCCCTACCGCACTCTAGTCTGCCCGTACCCACTGCAGGCTGGAGGTTGAGCCTCCAGATTTCACAGCAGACGCGACAAACCGCCTACGAGCTCTTTACGCCCAATAATTCCGGACAACGCTTGCACCCTACGTATTACCGCGGCTGCTGGCACGTAGTTAGCCGGTGCTTTTTCTGCAAGTACCGTCAAACCGAAGTTCTTCTTCCTTACTAAAAGAGGTTTACAACCCGAAGGCCGTCATCCCTCACGCGGCGTTGCTGCATCAGGCTTTCGCCCATTGTGCAATATTCCCCACTGCTGCCTCCCGTAGGAGTCTGGGCCGTGTCTCAGTCCCAGTGTGGCCGGTCACCCTCTCAGGCCGGCTACCCGTCGTAGGCTTGGTGAGCCATTACCTCACCAACAACCTGATAGGCCGCGAGTCCATCCTTGACCAAAAAATCTTTCCACAACCAGAACAGGCGCTCGGTCGTCATATCCGGTATTAGACGTCGTTTCCAACGCTTATCCCAGAGTCAAGGGCAGGTTACTCACGTGTTACTCACCCGTTCGCCACTAATCCAAGATGCAAGCACCCCTTCATCGTTCGACTTGCATGTGTTAAGCACGCCGCCAGCGTTCGTCCTGAGCCAGGATCAAACTCTCCGTAAATGCTTACGCGCCAGGACGTGAACGGGAATCGAACACAACCCTGACAAGTTTGATGCTGACAAAACACGTCATAACTGACTTGCTTATGTCCCCAACCACCGAAGCGGCTGGTAATTCAATTTCCCAAAGGAACCCGGACACCCAAAAGGTGCCACGGGGATTTGGCATTTGACAATGTGCACGCTGTTGAGTTCTCAAAGATCGGACGCTCC
>NZ_NBXD01000009.1 GCF_003399645.1 Subtercola boreus | reverse complement strand
GCTGGTACAACGCCCGCCGACGCCACTCCGGCATCGGCTACCTCAGTCCATTAGAGTACGAACGCCGCCAGCTCACACTGGCAGCCTGACCAACCAACCACCTGTCCGGGAAACGGGGTCAGCCTCAACAAAGGTGTGGTCGGCCTTCTCTCGAAGGTGTGGCGCATACGCGACGTCCTGTGCATACTGAGCAGCGAGGGGTACTCGTCCACTTTCATCACAACGTAAGGAACCATCCGAATGTTTGAAAAGAAATTCATTGCGAATGCGATTGATCGCAGCTCGCAGAGTGAGCTTGACCGACGACTTCTCCTCAAGGGCTTCGGCCTGGCCGGTCTGGGCGTCGGAGCATCAGTGCTGATCCCGACCGTCGGCGCGCAGGCAGCCGAAGACCCCAACGCCGCAGCGACGGATGCTGCAGTGCTGAACTTCGCCCTCAACCTCGAGTACCTCGAGGCCGAGTTCTACCTCCGCGCCTCCACCGGCTCGGGCCTCGTACCCAACGACACCACCGGTAAGGGCACCCTCGGCGCCGTCACCGGTGGCCGCCAGGTGCAGTTCAAGGACGCGAACGTGCGTGCGTACGCCCGCGAGATCTCGCAGGACGAGCGTCTTCACGTGCGCTTCCTCCGGTCTGCCCTCGGCAGCGCAGCTGTCGCCCGCCCCGCGATCAACCTCGACCAGGCCTTCACCTCGGCAGCTCTTGCTGCCGGTCTGATCCAGCCCGGCCAGAAGTTCGACGCGTTCGCCAACGATGAGAACTTCCTGCTCGCCTCGTTCATCTTCGAAGACGTCGGAGTCACCGCTTACAAGGGTGCCGCCCCGCTCATCACGAACAAGACGTACCTGGAGGCCGCAGCCGGCATCCTCGCCGTCGAGGCGTACCACGCCGGTATCATCCGCACGTCGCTCTACGCCAAGGGCCTCGCTGACGCCGCGAACGCCATCTCGAACGCCCGTGACAGCCTCGACGGAGCCACGGACGACGACCAGGGAATCACCGACGTCCGCGCCGGCGGCGCCCTGAACCTCGTTCCGACCGACGCCAACTCGATCGCCTACAGCCGGTCGACCGGCCAGGTTCTCAACGTCGTCTACCTGAACAACAAGGCCGTCACCAAGGGCGGGTTCTTCCCCGCCGGCGTCAACGGCGCCATCAACACCAGCGCAGCGAACTAGTCCTCCTGCACTGAGCATGAAGAAGGGCCCCCGGCAGCTGCCGGGGGCCCTTCTTCTTACAGCATCTGGTATTAGGCGTGTCGGTAATTACGCCCCAAGGTCGGGCGGCATGTCTCTGTCGTTATGGCCGAGACCCGCGACGCCCTTTGCTACTCCAAGGCACTCGACCACTTCACCTGACTCACTCTCTTTAACGTTTCGTTCAGGGTCCCGTTTGAGGGGCCTGAATCGGTACCCGATTCTGTCTGGTTGCTGGGATAGGGGATTAGTCGCGGAGTGTGTCGATCATGTCCAGCGGCACGTAGAACGTGACCTCGCCGGTTTCCGTGTCGACCCGCGCCTTCAAATTCACGTTCTGCATCATCCGATGACCATGGGAAATAGCGACCTTGTACGACGATGCAGCATAAACATCACAGTCTTCGATGTGCTCAACCATTGACCAAGCCTATCCAACACGGTGCGTACGGGCGGGGTGTGAAAAAGCTCGAGGCCGATTCCTCGGCACGGACATCCTGGATCCGCACCCACCGCCCTTGGCTGCCACTGTGGGAGAATCTGGGGATGACGGCAGGAGTGAAACAAACCGGTCCGGCTCTTTTCCGAGTCAGAGTTCACCTCATCGACAGCGATCCGGAGATCTGGCGGCTCTTCGAAATCGATGCCAGCCTTGGCCTGCCCCACGTCCACGATGCACTCCAAACCGTGATGGGCTGGGAGAACACCCACCTGCACGAATTCCTCGATTACGACCCGAACGTGAACGGCACCATCACCCCGATGCGGCCAAGACGATGGGCGTCCCCGTTCCTCCGCGAAGACGACAATGACGGCGTCTACCTCGCAGAGGAAGACTTCGCCCTCCGCGATGTGCTCACCGAACAAGCGCCCCTGTTCTATATGTACGACCTCGGCGACAACTGGCTGCACCGCCTGGATTTCATCGAAGCCCTCCCCATGAAAGCCGACGACCCCACCGTCACAGTAATTCGGGGTGAGCGGCGTTGCCCTCTTGAAGACAGCGGCGGCATCGATGGTTACGACCACATCCTCGACGTCCTCAGCGACCCCACCGACCACGAACACCACGACCTCACCGAATGGGTCACCAGCATGCACAACAACCCCCGGCACCCATTCGACCCCGCCACCTACGACACCCGAACCGTCAACCACACCCTCCGCCTCGCCCTCCCAGACACCACCACGCACACAAAACGACAATAGGAATCCCGGACGACCTCCGCGGCAGAGTCACCACCAGCGACGAAACGAACGGCACCACCAATCGGGCTGTCAGCGACTTATCGAGACCGGCCACAGAAATCATTACCGGCGCGCCCACTACCGGGGGCGTAACATTGTCGAACTGTGCGTCGGCGCGCTCCACGAATCGCATCTTCAACTCCCCCATACGCTCAGTGTTCATCAAGTCAACGACAAAACACGCCGACACAACGTTGCCCGCGACAACATCCCCAGATCCCGGGCGACCTGCGACGCCGGCTCTCCCACATCAATATGACGCCTCGTTTTCATGACCTGACTGTGCGTGAACTGCTGACGCCTCCCGCCCAGGTCCTCCCCGCCGCGCGACGCTCAGACACACTGACCGTGATGCGTTCCCGTCTAATGTCGAGCTCCATCTGAGAAATGGCCACCATGACGGTGAAGACCATCGACCCCATCGGTGTCCCCGTGTCCGTATACCCAGGCGTGCGATCGGGGGGCCTTGGTTGGGGGTCCCCCACGTTTACTGCTCTTATGAGCGTGTGACGGTCACGAAGAAACCTGGCGGCCGACGTAGCGTGATAGCCGCCTCTGTCACCCCTCTGGCCTCGATCCTCGGCTCCGGGCTGCTCATCATCGTTCCCGTCCTTGAAAGGACCCTGGGCACCCTCTCCCTCGTGGGTGTCATCGCGATCTGCGCTGTCGCGTGGCTTCTCGGGACCGTCATACGGCACAACGTCACCGTCGTCGAAGACCGGCAGAGAACGGGAACCCTTGACACGGCAACAGCACGCCTGGGCACGGCCGCTGATGCGGTCATCGTGATCGCCTATGTCATCTCCGTCGCCCTGTACCTGCGGATCATGGCCCAATATGTCGTCGGGTTCTTCGACACCGCAGGCTCCACCCTCTGGGAACCCGTCATCGCCTGCACAGCAGTCGCACTCATCGTCGCGATCGGCGCGATCAGAGGTTTCACGGGCCTGGACAAACTCGACCGGGTCTCCCTTACCGCCGTCCTCATCCTCACCACGATCCTCGGCGGGGTCCTCCTCTTCCACGACGCCCAAGCCGCCGGATCCGGCACCCTCACTCTCCCCCCGGTCCCGGCGCTGCCACCCATCACGACACTCCTCATCTTGGGCGGGATCGTGATCACCGTGCAGGGATTCGAAACCGTCCGCTACCTCGCAGACGAATACGACGCCCGAACCCGAATCCGCGCCTCCCGCCTAGCGCAACTGATCTCCTCCTCCATCTACATCGGCTTCGTCGCCGTCGCCACCCCCGTGATGGGACTCGGCACCCCCGCCGGCGCCGACAACACCCTCCTGAACATCACCGGACGCATCGCGCCGTGGCTGGCGCTCCCCCTGGTCCTTTCCGCCGTGTTCTCCCAATTCAGTGCCGCGATCGCCGACACCGCAGCAGCCGATGGGAACCTCCGAAGCCTGAACCAATGGTTCAAAGGCCCAAGGCCTTACCTGATCAGCGGCGCCGCCGCGATTGCTCTCGCTGCCACCGTCCCGACCCTGATCATCGTCGATATCGCCTCCCGCGCATTCGCTGCCTACTACGCCCTCCAAGCCATCATCGCCATGCGAACCGCCACCGGCGCCGCCCGGAAAATAGGTTTCGGACTCCTCGCACTCCTCATGACCGCCGTCACCCTCTTCGCCCTCCCCGCCAGCTGAACCACCACTCCAGGCCGTTACCGCCCATCCACGGCTCTAGGACTGACTGGTATGCCCCCGAGGTAATTCTCGGCCACATCCCGTTCACCATCCACCACCCACCGGGTGGCCGTTCACGCTCCACGATGCGAGCCACCGATGCTTGACGCCTCGAACAGTTGATGGGTGCCGGGAACAACAGTGCGTGCCCGTTCACGGAAAAGGATCTCCGCAAGAATTGCCGCGATCGTCACACCATTCAGAACACCCATACGTTCAGCGATTCAGTATCGCAGGGGCGCAGATATCCTGTGTCTCTGGACGAACCCGTTCGGTGTCGAGTTCGCTGGTTCCGGGGCCGTCTCCGGATGCGCTGAAATGGTGGACGGCTTCAGCCAAGGAAGAAAGGATGAACCATTCGAAACCGTGACGCAATTGCATGACCTCGAACTGTTCACTTTTTTCTTCGATGAACCCCAGCAGACTGCACGCATCGGTCTCCGGCAGACGCGTGTCGATCACTCGCCACTGCGAAGCAGCCAATGGTTGGATGAGGATGTCCTGCATGTTCGGCGCACCGAACGTGGGATGCGTTCCAGTGACCGCGCAGGCGGGACCTCCGGGTCCGAAAACTGTGTCAGTCATACTCGATCTCCCCTCTCTGTCTGCGGGAGGGTTGGCGAAGTCGCGGCTGACCGGCGTCACCGGCGTGTTGATTGGTCGTGCGTCCCGGAAATATCCGGGCAGGATCGGGTTCGGTTGGTTCCGGCTGACGACCCAGCCCGGTGACAAGAATTGTTGCTGCTTCGTCCCAGAGCAGGCATTGGCCGCATTCCTCAGCCCGATCACGACGGGTGCCGGATAGGGCTACAAAGATTCTGCCAGCACGGCTGATGAACCCAATCGTCTGCCCGCCCAAACAGACCTGCTCGGTCGCATTGTCCAGATCCGTCACGGCTATCTGGATCGTCCTGATCCGGCCCTCGAACCCTTCCAGGCGCAACGGCACTGTCACCGTGCGAAATTCCCGATCCTGAAGAGCACCACCCTTTGACAACACGATCTCTGCCTCACCGGTTTTCTCAGTGATGGCCGGTATGCGTGGGGGCACCGAGGGGGCTGATGCCAGACGCGACACGTTTTCTGTCGGCTCATTCTCGCGGTTCTCCGCATGCGTGGCCAGCAGTTCAGTCCGTAGCCCGATACTCGTGCTCAGCATTAGTGCCCCAAAAATCGCTTGTCATAGAAGCGACCAAGGTCCGGAGTTGCTGTGTTCTCAATCTACGCCCCGGCGTGGGCTTATTCAACGAGCCCACGTCAGAGAGCAGCAGGAGAGAAAAGCGAACCGCGACAGATGTGCGGAATGTGCGCGAAGCCACATCCTTGCGCGTCTTTCCTGTCGGCCTGTGTCCGGCGGATCCATTCTCGACAAAACCCCGGCCACGAGCTCTCAGCGCGAAGAGGTTGATCACATTCCAAACATCGCCGTGACGAGCAGTGACGAGCTGTGACGAGCTGTGACGCGATGATTTATTCGGGGCGATAGCCGAGAAGCCGTCTGAACTTGCGAGCAAAGAAACAGGCCCGCCCCGATGGCCCACCCGATGTGATCACTTACCGCTTGACGGTGTTCTGCCAGCAAGCCGCTCACGATGAAGACTCATGACAGACCCGGCGGGATAGGCATACGAATCGGGGCAACGGTTCAGTTGATGATAGGCATCCGTGCATCAGGAACGCTTCGGAGGAAGCCGTGATTGGCTGCTGCGGCTGACCTTCCTCGCCCGCTTGTTCCTTGACGGTGGATCGGGGGAGCGAATATGTTCGGGGTGTTGCTCCGGACCTTGGCCACGACCGTATTGAGGCGTGTAGTCGGGAGTGTTAACGCCGACTGAAAACAGGGCCACTTTCGCCATTTGAAAATAGGGCCATTGTTGTGTGGTTCTAGTGTGCTGTAGTTGTCGCGGATCCGTGGTTTTTGAGTCGGTAGCTGGTGCCTTTGAGGT
>NZ_NBXD01000008.1 GCF_003399645.1 Subtercola boreus | reverse complement strand
ATGTCCCCAACCACCGAAGCGGCTGGTAATTCAATTTCCCAAAGGAACCCGGACACCCAAAAGGTGCCACGGGGATTTGGCATTTGACAATGTGCACGCTGTTGAGTTCTCAAAGATCGGACGCTCCCGAACTGACCTGATTCTCAGAACCAGACCCTGTTCGGGGCAACTTCACTACCTTATCACTCGCCGCCGCGGTGTCAAATCGGCGTTCTGACCGGCGACCGGAGTCGCTGAAAGAACCCGAACAGATCGTTGCGGGAGTGGTTTTACATCATATGCTTCGTCACAGAGATTTCCCGAGGGAAAGTGTTTCGCAGGGTGGGATGGCCCCCACTTGAGGCCCGGAAGCTCTTCGGCTTTCCAGCACCTTTGGGGTGACGAGTGATTACATTACGGAGGTCTTCAGCAGAATGCAAATCGGCTCGCAGAGCCGCGCTGACCGATCAGCTGCCCCGGTAGGTCGAGTAGGCGAACGGGCTGAGCAGCAACGGTATGTGGTAGTGCTCGCCCTCGTCTGCCAGCACGAAGGCCACCGCGACCGACGGGTAGAACACGGGCTGGGCTGTCGAGGTGAAGTACAGACCGGTGTCGAAGGTGACGCGGTACGACCCGGCTGGAAGCGCGACGGGACCGAGGGAGGAGACGCGACCGTCGGCGTCTGTTCGAGCGGAGGCAACGATCATCCATTCGCCGGCCTCTGCCTTCTCCAGAAGAACCGCCACGTCTCGGGCCGGTCTGCCGAGAGTGGAGTCGAGCACATGCGACGTGACGTGACTGCGCGGGGTCGTCACGAGGTGCTGCCCAGCGTCGATTCGAGCCGGAGGAGGGTGATGTCTCGGAGTTCGGCACCGACGATCGACAGCTCGGTCGCCTCGTCGAGCCGGAGTCGGCGGTTCAGCTCCGAGAGGATCTCTGCACGGCTCCTGCCTTTCGCCCTGATCAGGAAGACCCTGCCGAACCGCTCTTCGTAAGCGGTATTACCCTCTGCGATGCCGGCGTTGACACGGTCATCGTCAGCGTCGACAGAGGCCTGCTCGGCCCGCGAGAAGTTCTGCCCCGCACCCTGCCCGACCGGTCGTTCGCCGATGCGGGGATGATGCGAGAGCGCCTCGGCGATCTCCGTCTCGCTCAGCGGGGTCGCGGCCGCCCGGGCCGTCGCCAGCAATTCGTCGACAGACCCGAAAGGCCCCTCCGACACGACATCGTCGGCCCACCGGTCGACGGCCAGGCACGCGACCAGCAGCTCACGCAGCTCGGTGTCTGGCAGGGTCAGCACGGCGTCCTTTGCACATCGGAACGGATGCGTTCAGTTTAGGCCCCGCCCCCGTGGTGACACCTACGATGAGCACATGAGCGACGAGCACCGAGTGGCCGGGCTGCTGCTCGCGGCCGGTGCCGGAACGCGCATGGGCGCGCCCAAAGCACTCGTGCGGGGGGAATCCGGAGAAGCCTGGGTGGTGCGCGGCGCACGAGTGCTTCTCGACTCCGGATGTTCGCCCGTGGTTGTGGTCGTGGGAGCCCGCGCGACGGAGGTATCGCAGGTGCTGGGAGCCGGCATCCCCGGAGAGCCGCGACTGGTGGTGCGGCATGCCGAACGGTGGAGTGAGGGGATGGCTGCATCCCTCCGCGCCGGTCTCAGCGCACTCAGCACTGAGACCACCGACGCCGTTGTCGTCACCCTCGTCGATACTCCGTCGCTCCGGGTGGAGACCATCGAGCGCCTGCGCGCAGAAGGCACGATTCGCGGGCAGGCCGTGGATGCTCTCGTTCAGGCGACATTCGGAGGGCGGCCCGGGCATCCGGTCGTGATCGGCAGCGCACACTGGGGCCCGCTCGCGGCAGAGCTCGACGGAGACGTGGGCGCGCGCGACTACCTGCGAGAACGTGGAGCGCGACGGGTGGAGTGCGGCGACCTCGAGCCGGGGAACGACGTCGATTCGCCCTCCGATCTGATCTGAGCAAACCTCAGTTTAGGCGCTATGCTGGGACGATGACCCGTCTTTCTCCTCGTGCACTCCGTCTCCCGGGCGCCTTCGGAGCGTTCGGCGGGCTCGCCGTGCTGAGCGCGATGGTGGGAGTCCTGGTGACGGCCATGGTCGCGCCGGTCATCGCCGTCACGGGCGTCACGGCCCAGAACACGATCGGTGTCTTCGAGAACCTGCCCGACTACATCCGGCCCGACGCGCTGTCGCAGACGTCGAGTGTCTACGGGCGAAACCCCGACGGCTCCGAGGTGCTGCTCGCGTCGTTCTTCGAGCAGAACCGGCAGAGCGTGGGCTGGAACGACATCTCGCTCTTCGTCAAAGACGCCATCGTGTCGACCGAAGACCCGCGGTTCTACGTTCACGGTGGAGTCGACGTGCAGTCCACCGCCCGGGCTCTCCTCTCGAACGTCTTCGCCTCCTCGATCACGAGCGGTGCGTCGAGCATCTCGCAGCAGTATGTCAAGAACATCCGGGTGCAGCGGGCAGAGGCACTGATCGATCCCGTCGCCCGCGAGGCGGCGTACGACGAGGCCACCGCCAGCACTCCGGCGCGAAAACTTCAGGAGGCGAAACTCTCCATCGGGTTGGAGAAGGCATTCAGCAAAGACGACATCCTGCTCGGCTATCTCAACATCGCCCTCTTCGGTGGTCGTGTCTACGGCATCCAGGCTGCGTCGGAGTACTACTTCGGCGTGAGCGCTCGAGACCTGAACCTTCCGCAGGCCGCCAGCCTCGCGGCCATCGTGAACGAACCCGAGGCGCTGCGCATCGACCTCGACGCCGAACACACAGCGGCGAACAAGGCTCGTCGCGACAGAGACGTGCTGGCGTCGATGCTGAAGGAGCACGCCATCACGCAGCAGCAGTTCGACGATGCCGTGGCGACGCCGGTCGAGGCGCACATCACCCAACCGTCGACCGGGTGCCAGACGGCCATCGACGGTGCGGGGTTCGCGTGCGACTTCGTGCGCAAGATCATCGAGCACGATCCGACCTTCGGGGCGACAGACGAAGAGCGCTCGCACCGGTTGAACACCGGCGGCTACCGCATCCACACGACGCTCGACATGCGTCTGCAGAAACAGGCCGACGACACCACGAAGTACTACGTCCCGTACTCGACGGACGCACTCGATCTGGGGAGCGTCATCGTCACCGTCGAGCCCGGAACCGGCCGCATCACCTCGATGGCCCAGAACAAGAACTTCAGCGAGGAGGCAGACGCGGGCAACGAGGCGACCTCGGTCAACTACGCCACAGACGTGGACTACGGCGGATCGACCGGCTTTCCCGTGGGGTCGACCTACAAGCTCTTCACCCTCATCAACTGGCTGCAGACCGGCCATTCGCTGGGCGACATCGTCAACGGCTCGAACAATCAGAAGTTCAACAAAGCGAGTTTTCGCAACTGCAACGGCCAGGATGGCGGTACCTACGTCTCGGGCAACGACGCGGGCGAGGCGGGCGGGCGCACCACGGTGCTCACCCAGTTCGAGGAGTCGGTCAACAACGCCTTCATCGCGATGTCGCAGCAGCTCGAGGCCTGCGACATCCGTGACGTCGCGATGTCGCTCGGGGTGCACCGCGCTGACGGCGATCCGCTGCAGACGAACATCACGGCGGTGCTCGGCAGCAACGAGATCGCTCCCCTCACCATGGCGGCGGCCTTCGCGGGGGTGATCAACAGGGGCGTGTTCTGTTCGCCCATCGCGATCGACCGCATCGACGACGCGGCCGGAGCTCCGCTCGCCGTACCGGTCTCCACCTGCACCCAGGCCATCGACCCGAGCATCGCCGTCGCCGCGACCTACGCGATGCAGGGCGTCATCACGAACGGCACGGCGACCAGGGCGAATCCGGGTGACGGTGTCCCGCATGCGGGCAAGACGGGCACCTCGGAGAACGAGGAGAGCGTCTGGCTCGTCGGCGGAACGACCAAACTCGTGACAGCGGCGTGGACGGGGAACGTCTCGGGTCACGTCTCCATTCGCAAGACGACCGTCTACGGTCCCGGCAGTGGCGGGGTCTCGAGCGGCATCACGAGGTTACTGATGTGGCGGGACTTCTACCGCGACACGGCCGACGACTACGGCGGCGACGATTTCGCACCACCCGATCGCACTCTGCGGCTGGGGCAGACCGTCACTGTTCCGGATGTCGCGGGCATGTCTGTGACGGCGGCCATCGATACTCTCGACGACGCGGGGTTCTCCGGCGTCGAGGGGTCCGAAGTCGATTCGACTCGACCGGAGGGCGAGGTCGTGGGCAGTGACCCGTCCGGGGAAAGCGGCGCCACAAAGGGGTCGAACGTCTCGGTTTTCGCGAGCAACGGGCAGGTCTCGGTTCTTCCGAACGTCGTGGGTCGATCGGTCGGCAGCGCCGTCGGCGCCCTGGGGGGCTGGCGGGTGACGCAGTCGATCGGCGGCGACGCCGGGTGTGCAAGCGACACGGTTATCGGGCAGTCCCCCGGGCCCGGGGAGGTGAATCGCACGACCGCGACGGTGAACCTGACGGTGTGTCCACACACGTGAGACGGTGTACCATGCGGGTCAGGTGGGAGGCTCGAGTTCGCTGAGGTCGCCGAAGAGGCGGTTGATGGAGGCGATGCGGGTTCGGCTGCCGCGCGTGGCGACACCGAGGCTCTCGCTCGCGAGCAGTGCGACGAGACTGTGCGCGGCGGCGTAGCTGTCCAGGGCGACGACGCTGTCGACGGAACACTCGAGCCAGACCGCCGAGAGCTCGGAGTAACGGCGGGCCGAAGTGTCGGCGAGCAGCACCACGGGCACGGCGAGCTGCTGTGCGGCATCCATGATGCGGCTGAAGCCGTCGGGTCTCCGGCGGAAGCCGACGACGACCACGACGTCGTTCGCCGTGAGACCCGCAAGCTCCTCACCTATCGACTGCCCGGGCTGTGGAGCGAGTCGCACGTCGTCGAAGCCCTGCACGAGCTGCTCGCGCAGGTGCAGGGCGACCGGGTAGGAATTGCGGAGCCCGATGACGACGATGCGGCGCGCACGAGCGATGAGGTCGGCGGCCGCGGCGAGTCGTCCGTCGCCGACGAGCGCCCGTAGTGCACGAAGGTTCGACTGTTCCTGCTCGAAATGCGCGTCGAGCAGGGCGGGCGAGCCGGATTCGACAGCGATCCCGCCGAGTGGCACGCCCTGGCTCCGAAGGGTGCGGGCGTGTTCGCGCACCTCCTGAGCGTCGGAGAATCCGAGACTGCGGAACAGTCGGCTGACGGTCGCCTTCGAGACGCCGCTCAGGCGGGCGAGTTCACTCGCGTTGTAGACCGCGAGGTCGCCGAGGTGATCGAGGATGAAGTCGGCCGCTCGCTGCTCCTGCGGCGTCAGGTCGCCGTAGGAGTCGTCGATGCGCTGGTCGATGGGAGCGGGGGCGCCCGCATCGGCGGGTGGGGTAGCGACGGTCACGGGGTGGCGGTGGGCGGGGCAGCCGGGGTGGCGGTCGGCAGGGCGGGGGCGGGCGGGGCAGCGAGGGCGCGGACCGCGGCTTCGAACGCGTCGGTCGCCACCGCGACATCGCACTCGAGGACATGCTCATCGGGGTGGTGGCTGACTCCGCCACGACAGCGGACGAAGAGCATCGCAACGTCGGTGACATCGGCTACGGCCATCCCGTCGTGGCCGGCACGGCTGAGGAGGAGCAGCGGTTCCGGATGCTCGGTCGACGCGATCCCACGGGCGATGGCTTCGCGAAGGCGCGGGCTGCAGGCCACGGCGGGCGCGCCGTGCGTCTGTCTCGTGCTGACCGTCAGGCCGCGGCGCTCGCAGATCGCGGTCATCCCGTCGCTGAGGTCGTGCCAGACAGCGTCGCGGTCGGCGTCGAACTCCGCACGCAGATCGAGGCTCAGCTCGACCCGGCCGGGGATCACGTTGACGGCATTAGGGTACACCTCGAGGTGACCGACGGTCGCGATGAGCCCGGCCTCACGGGCGGTGCGTTCGATGAGGCCGATGATCTCGCTCGCGCCGGCGAGCGCGTCGTGCCGACGGTCGAACGGTGTGCCTGAGTGGCCGGCGTGCCCGATCACCGTGATGGCGAATCGGCGGGCGCCGGCGATCGTGGAGACGATTCCGAGTGCGTGGCCGGCCTCTTCGAGGTAGGGACCCTGCTCGATGTGTGCCTCGAGATACCCGACCAGGCTTGCTGGCGACCGGGCGGCGTCGCCGAGACGGTCGGAGTCGAGCCCGAACGCCGTGTAGGCATCGCGGAGGCTCGTTCCGTTCTCGTCGGTGAGGTCGAGCCAGGCGGGATCGAAGGTTCCGGCGAGCGCGCGGCTGCCGAGCAGGGCCCGGCCGAACCGGGTGCCCTCTTCATCGCCGAATGCGACCACTTCGAGCGCGAACGGCAGGTCGAGGCCGCTGGTGTGGATGCGATCCACGGCAGCGATGGCGATGAGCACGCCGAGAATGCCGTCGTACCGCCCCGCTGAGGGCACGGTGTCGAGGTGGGAACCGAGCAGCAGCGCCGGAAGACCGGGGGTTCTGCCCTCGAGGCGGCCGCATTGGTTGCCCGCGGCATCCTGCCAGGTGCTCATACCCGCCTCGATCATCCACCGGCCGGCCAGTTCGTTGACCGCGCGATGCTCGTCGCTGAGGTAGACGCGCCGGATCAGACCGTCGGGCAGCGTGCTGAAGGTCGCGAGTTCATCGCAGCGCGCGAGGATCGAGAGCGCACCGGTGCGCGGGATCTCGGCGTCGGTCACCGCGCGACTGCCTCGCCCGAACCCTGCTCACCCGAACCCTGCTCACCCGACACCGGCTTGCCCAAACCCGGCTCGCCCGAACCCTGCTCGTCGGTGTAGAAGTCATAGGCGGCGCCCACTCCCCCACCGGCCGTGACCCGTGCGCCGGCCCGGCGCAGCACCTGTTCGAAGACAGCGAGCGTGGTGAGCACTGTGTCTTTGCGGGCGTTGTAGCCCATCGTTCCGATGCGCCAGACCTTGCCGTGCAGGGGGCCGAAGGAGGTCCCGATCTCGATTCCGAAGTCGTCGAGCATCTCCCCGCGCACGGCGTCGCCCGAGACCGACTCGGGGATGGAGACCGCGGTGACGTTGTGCATCTTGTGCGAGACATCGCCGAAGATCGAGAGCCCGAGACCCCTCAGGCCCTCGAGCATGGCACCCCCGTGCATCCTGTGCCGTTCGACAGCGTTGCCGATCCCCTCGTCGACCAGCAGTCGGGCGCATTCCCTGGCGCCATAGAGCATGGTGGTCGCCTCGGTGTGGTGGTTGAGGCGTTTTGCGCCCCAGTAGTCGAAGATCATGGCGAGGTCGAAGTAGTTCGAGCGAATGGGTGCCCGCAGCACCTCGTCACCGTCTGAACGGATGCCCGCCTCGATGCTCTTGCGGGAGTTGATCAGGTCGACGGCGCGCGGCGAGAAGGTGGCCGGCGCCGATCCGCTCGGGCCGGCCAGGCACTTCTGCAGTCCCGCGGTGACGGCATCGAGGCCCCACGCATCGGTCTCGAAGGTGTTGCCGGCCAGGGATGCCGTGACATCGGTGTAGAAGATGACGTCGTGTTCCCGGCAGATCGCGCCCAGCTCGTCGAGCGGCTGCGCCATCGTGGTGGACGTATCGCCGTGCACCACCGCGAGGATCTTCGGCTTCGTCTCGATGATGGCCTGTTCGATCTGCTCGGGCGTGAAGACGGTACCCCACTCGGCCTCCCGCACGTGCACCTCGGCTCCCGAGCGCTCGGCGATCTCCCGGAGGAGGTGGCCGAAGCGGCCGAAGATGGGCACGAGCACGCGGTCGCCGGGTTCGATCATGCTGACCAGGGCGGCCTCGATGCCGGCCCGCGACGTTCCGTCGACCAGAATGGTCTGCTCGTTGCGGGTCTGGAACACCTCGCGATAGAGGCCCATCGTCTCGGTCATGTAGGCCGTCATGGCCGGATCGTACTGGCCGACCAGCTGCGCGGACATCGCCCGCAGCACGCGCGGATCGGCGTTGATCGGGCCGGGGCCCATCAGGAGCCGGGAGGGCGGGTTGATGGGCTGGCTGTCGATGGGGTGCTCCTCGCTCTACGGATCTGTCTGAGTCAACTGTTTCAGAATACCAGATCGTGCAACAGCTGTTTCAACAAGCTCCCGGCTCACGATCAGCGCACGGCCTCGAAATCCGCCACGCGGATGCGGGCGTGCACACCCTTCACAATGTCGACGACCTGCGAGATGTTGAAGTCTGTCGCGGCGCTGAGGTAGGCGTACGCCAGATGGGGCTCCATGCCGTACCGAGCTCCGAGAACCGAGATGGCCGCCCGAACGCAGTGCTGCACCGCCTCATCGAGGTCGACACTCATGCCGGTCGGCACGAGGAACTCCCGGGTTTCGGCGAGCGGACCGACCAGTCGCCCGAACTGCTGCAGAGCATCCGTCTGGCTGAGAACGTCGAAGCGCACGGTGACCCGCAGGGAGGCCTCCATCGCGGTGAGTGCGACTTCGCCGTCACCCTGTGCGAAATGGGGGTCGCCGACGTACGCGAGCGCACCGGCTACCTGCACGGGGAGGTACAGCGAATTGCCGGCGGTGAGCAGATTGATGTCGATATTGCCACCGTGCGCGCCCGGCGGCACCGAGTGCGGGCGGGTGTCACCGGCGACCGCGACCCCCATGATGCCGAGGAAGGGCGCGAGGGGGAAGCGCACGAGGGTGGGGCCGCCCGGTGTCAGCGGCAGAACCCCGACCTGGCGGCCGCCGTCGTCTTCGTCCATTGCCGCGAACACGCTCACGGTCTCGAGGCTCGTGGGGTACTCCCCGGGCAGGGCGCCCTTGCTGTGCCGGTTCGAGATGACCCCGTAAGGCACGCGCGGCAGCGACTCGACGAGCGTCATCTTGAGCAGGTCGCCCGGCCGGGCACCGCGAACCCGGATGGGGCCGGTCACGACGTGCGGGCCGTCGGCAGCCCGGTCACGCGGGTAGTCAGAGGCGGCGATCGCGATCGCGTCGTCGAGAACGTGGTCGCGATCGACTCCGTGGGTGGCGAAGTAGCGCAGCGGATCACGACCCTGGTCTTCGAGGATGCCCTCGTGACTCAGTGTGTCGATCGTGACTTCAGCGCCCGAATCGACCTCGAGCACGGCCTCGTCGGCGGCGCAGGGCAGGCGGCCCCAGAGCACATTCCGGCCGGTGGCAGGCAGATAGTGTTGGGAGCGAATCGCGCCGCCACCGGGCTGGAGCGGGTCAAAGTCCATGTTCCACATGCCTTTCCGTCAACGTTTCGAGAGTACTGCCTGGGGGCAGTGCTGCCAGTCAAGGGAATACCGTGCTCCGACGCCTCCGCAGCAACACTCCGAACCTCCACCTCGGCCTGATGCTGGCCCTGACCTTCTCCACGGGCGTGGTCGACGCCGTCGGGTACCTCGGTCTGGACCGGGTCTTCACGGGCAACATGACCGGCAACGTCGTCATTCTCGGCATGGCACTGGCGGGGGCTGACGGCCTGCCGGTCGTCGGCCCGGTCATCGCGCTGCTCAGCTTCATGCTCGGCGCCGTGATCGCGGGGCGGGTGCTTCGCCCGATCACGGAGGGGTGGACCTCGCGGAGCACCTCGCTGCTGACCGTCGTCGCGGTGATCATGGTCGCGCTGGCCGTCACACTGCTGGTCTACGGCGGAACTCCCCCGAAGCCCCAGGAGTACATCGTGACGCTGTTCCTGGCGATCGCCATGGGCATCCAGGCCGGCACCGCCCGTCACATCGGGGTGAAGGATGTCACCACCGTCGTCGTGACGTCGACGATCACGGGTTTCGCCGCCGACTCACGCCTCGCCGGAGGAAAGGGGCAGCCGTGGTTCCGGCGTGCAGCGGCGATCGTGCTGATCGCCGCCGGTGCGGGGGTGGGGGCGCTGCTGTTGCGCCTCGGGCTGGGTTGGGGCGTGTCGCTGTCGGCGCTGATCACCGTGGCCGTCGCCGTGCTCGGTCACGCCGGATCGGGCCGCCCCACGGAGGCGGAGAAAGTCACCGCCGCCACCACCACCCCGAAACCGGCCTGAACAGCTTTTCGACGGGTTGGCGCTCAGGGGCGGAGCCGGGGGCGGCGGAGACGCTGGCAGTGGGGGCAGAAGTGCGAGGAGCGGTTCATGAACTGCTCGCGCACGATCGGGCGCCCGCAGCGCGGACACGGTTTGCCCTGCTGGCCGTAAGCATTCAGGCTGTGCGAGAAGTAGCCCGACGCACCGTTCACGTTGACATACTGCGCGTCGAAACTGGTGCCACCCTCGGCCAGGGCCTTGGTGAGCACGAGCCTGACTTCGGTGAGCAGACGGCGGGCGACGCGCGGGCCGAGTGAGGCGGTCGGCTGCGTGTAGTGCAGTTTCGACGCCCACAGCGCCTCGTCGGCATAGATGTTGCCGATGCCGCTGACCAGGGTCTGGTCGAGCAGGGCGCGTTTGATGCCCGTGTTCTTTCGCGCAAGGGCTGCGAAGAAGGCGGTCTCGTCGAAGAACGGGTCGAGGGGGTCGCGGGCGATGTGGGCGACCTGGCTCGGAATGAGCGCAGCCCGACCGCCGTCGAGAACGGCCGCATCTGCGCACGTACCCGCGCCCGACCCCGCGAAGCCGGCACCCGCGCCCGCGCCCGCACCCGCGAAGCCGGCCGGATGTCCGTCGGCTGTCGGCACGAGTTCGTCGACGGCCATCGAGCCGAAGATGCGCTGGTCGACGAAGTTCACCCAGAGCTCGCCGAGGGACGGATGCTCGATGCTCACCCGGATGCGGAGCAGACCGTCTTCCACCACCCCGGGCGCCCGCAGCAGAACCTGACCGCTCATTCCGAGATGGGTGACCAGCGCACGGCCGGAAGAGAGCGGGAACCACAGGAACTTTCCGCGGCGCACGGCGGCGAGCATCCGGTGCCCGGTGAGGAGGTCGGCGAACGGCCCGGCCAAGGGGCTGTGACGTTTGAGGGAACGGACGTCGAAGATCTCGACGCCGGTGATGAGCGAACCGGTGACGGCAGGCTCGAGACCGGCGCGAACGACCTCGACCTCGGGGAGTTCGGGCACTAGGGCAAACTGGTCGCGAGCAGCACGTGGGCTCGACGTGCAGCGAGCGACTCTGCCTGCTTCTTGCTCGACCCTTCACCGCTGGCCGTGACCAGCGCGCCCACGGTGACCGTCGCGCAGAAGATCTTGCGGTGGTCGGGGCCGCTCTCGGTCACGACATAGAGGGGCGCCTCGGCGCCGAGGGTGGCGGCGAGCTCCTGCAGGCCCGTCTTCGGGTCCATCGACTCACCGAAGGTGTCGGGGTTCAGAATGAGGGGCTCGACCAGCCGCAGCACCAGCTGGGTGGCGGTGTCACCGCCGAGCCCGAGGTACGTGGCACCGATGAGCGCTTCGACGGTGTCGGCGAGGATCGAGGACTTCGACCGGCCACCGGTGAGGTCTTCACCACGACCGAGCAGAACGTACGCACCCAGGCCGATCGTCTTTCCGATGCCCGCGAGTGCGACAGTGCTGACGAGGCTCGCGCGCCGTTTGGCGAGTTCACCCTCGCCCAGTTCGGGGTACCGGGTGTAGAGCATCACGGTGACGGCCTGTCCGAGGATGGAGTCGCCGAGAAACTCGAGACGCTCGTTCGTCGGCACGCCGCCGTGTTCGTACGACCACGACCGGTGGGTGAGCGCGAGGTTCAGCAGAGCATCCGGGATCTCGACCCCCAGGGTCGACAAAAGGTGCGCCCGGTCGGGATCAGCAGCCGCTGTGCTCACTGCATCACTCCGATCGAGCGCACCATTCGAACGACCCGTCGCATCGCCCGCAGGGCGTGCGATTGGCTATACGTCGGCGACCTTGCGGCCCTTGTACTCGAGGAACAGCGCCGTGCCGGCGGAGTCTTCGACAACCTTCGCGCGGTGCGGGAGGCTGTAGGTGGTCTTGCCGTTCTCGACGGTCTTCACGAGGGTCGGCGCGGTGGCCTTCCACTGTGCGCGGCGCATGCGGGTGGAAGCCCGCGACATCTTTCGCTTCGGTACAGCCATGAGCTAACTCTTTTCTCTCTCGGTGGGGCTCGCAGACGGAGTCGCACCGTCGGTTGCCGTGTCTGTGGAAGCCTCTTCGGTCAGCAGCTGGCTGAGTGCGGACCAGCGGGAGTCGATCTCCTCCTGCGGTGCACGCTCGGGCAGATCTTCCAGCCGCTCTCCCGTCACCGGGTCGAGTCCTGGGCAATCTGGCCGACAAACCGGCTGAAACGGGAGTGCGAGAACAACCGCATCCCTGATCAACGGTTCGAGGTCGACGTGGTCACCCTGAACCTGATAATCAAAAGCTTCGTCAAGAGAATACGCGAAAAGCTCCGCAAACTCGACTCGAACCGGCAATTCGATGTCTTTGAGGCATCTGCCGCACACTCCGGATGCTTCGGTGTCGACCCGTACGGTGGCCAGGATGCCGTCGTGCAGGCTCTCGAGGCGTGCATCCACCTCGAGCGTCGCGCCGGCCTGAACCGCAACGAGGCCTTCACCCATCTTCTCCGGTACAACGATGTCGAGCTCGCGTTCGCGCAGTTCGCCGGGCTGGTGCATCAGGTCCCAGACGTTGACCGTGAACGGGGTTTTGTTGAATTTGCTCACCGGGCGAGTTTACCCGGTCGGATCGAATGCTCGGCGGGCGTCGGTTCGGTGGGGGGCGGTTCGACGGCGGCGCGGGCAGGTTGGAGTGCTGCACCACTCACGTGAAGAACAGGCGGTCGTTGGCAAGTACTGAAGACGCAAGGAGAATCGCACCGGCCGATCCCAAGGACGACGATGTCCTATCGACGGCGTCGTGACCCACCTCGGTTGCCGACGAGGCCATCCGCAGAACTGCGAGCGTGGTCGATGCGGCGTAACGCGAACCGAGAGCCTCACCCGGTCGCTGATCGAAGTTCCACCCTGTCGCGAGAACCAGACGATCGACCACCGGGAGCGCCTCGATCTCGGTGGTGAGCAACCCCGAGGCCGTGAGAATGAGGAGATACCTGGCGACTCCACGACCGTACTCGTCCCGCTCGAATGGGAGGGCGGCCGCAAGGTGCTGCCAGAGCGCGAGAGGATCGGCGACCCCTTTGCGGCCCCTCTTCCGAAGCTCGAGCCGGCGCCCCGCTACCCGAACCAGTCCGAGTTGGACTGCGACGTCAAGCAGCCCGTTCAACACGTAGTCGTGCGCGTCGGGTACGTAGCGGGGGACCCATCGAGCATTCGGATCGATGATCTGTGAGAGGAGCTGATTGCTCGCTTGGGTCAGGCGGCCCCGTGCGGTCACCTCGATAGAGCCTCTGCCCGCCTCGTCGAGAATCGAACGGAGGGGCTGAAGGTACCCTGCGACCTCCTTCTCGAATACATCCCACGGCTCAACATGAGAAAGATTCTATAATGCCAACTCGGGTCGAGCTCGGAGAGTCAGGCGGGCGCCGGGTTGGCGGCGCGGATCGCCTCGGCCTCGGCTCGGAGGAACTCGGCAACGGTGCGCACGGCGAGTCGCTCGGCACGGTCGGGGCGCATGAGTGCGTAGATGTGGCGCTCGGCGCGCATGCCCGACAGGGGTTTCAGCACGATGCGCTGCGAGGCGGTGCTCGAGTCGAGGTAGGCGCCCCCGGCGGTGTACCGGGGCAGGATGGCGATGCCGAGACCGGCGGCCACGAGCGACTCGGTGACCCGGGTGTCGGCGAAGCGCTGCACGATGTCGACCGGGGCACCGGCCGCCGCAGAGATGTCGTAGAGGGTGCGTTCGAACGGGTACCCCCAGGGCACCCCGATCCACTGCTCGCCGATCAGGTCGGCGGGGCTCACGCTGGCCTGGGCGGCGAGCGGATGCCCGGGCGCGAGCGCCACGTCGAGAGGCTCGGTGATCAGATGGATGACCGAGAGCCCGCGGCCGTGCCAGAGCGAGGGCGGACGGGTCGGCGCGTGCGCAAGCACGATGTCGAAGTCGTTCGCCAGATCGGGAAAACCCTCGGAGACCGGATCGCGGTCGCTGGCGTGCAGGGTCAGGCCGCTCTGCCGGGCGAGCCGGTGCAGCAC
Organism: Subtercola boreus; assembly: GCF_003399645.1. Classification (GTDB taxonomy): domain Bacteria; phylum Actinomycetota; class Actinomycetes; order Actinomycetales; family Microbacteriaceae; genus Subtercola; species Subtercola boreus_A. The sequence continues at coordinate 51,682 of NZ_NBXD01000008.1, read as the reverse complement.
TCCCGGCAGGAGCATCTGCCCACCGGTCGGGAAGGTCGCGAGCGACACCTCTCCGGTGGGATCGTGCCGGAACTCGTCCCACAGCGCGTCAGCCCGCTCGAGGGCGATGGCTACATCGGTGGCGCTTCGGGCGAGGGCTCGGCCTGCGTCGGTGAGCACGATGCCGCGACCGGCCTTCTCGGTGAGGGGAAGGCCGGCCTCGCGCTCGAGGACACGGAGCTGCTGGGAGACCGCAGACGGAGTGCGGTGCGTCGCCCGGGCGACCTCGGTGATGCTGCCGCGCTCGGCGAGTTCACGGAGGAGTTCGAGCCGTCTGACGTCCATGTAGCCACGCTACCGGGTCGGCCGGCGACCGAGTGGCCGCGCTTCTGCACACGCCTCCGCTATACCAGCACCGAGATCGACGCGAAAGCCTCGTCATAGATCGCGAGCGCCCGCGCCACCTCGTCGTCGGTCACCACGCAGGGCGGCACGACGTGCAGGCGATTGTCGGCGAAGATCGGCAGCAGCCCCAGCGCGAGCAACCTCGCCTTGAGCGCGCCGATGGTGGCCTGTGGCAGCGGCTCGCGCGTGACAGGGTCGGCGACGAGGTCGAGGGCCCAGAAGACGCCCAATCCGCGGACCTCGCCAATGACCTCGTGCTTCTCGGCGAGCGCCCGGAGGCCCGGGCCGAGCACATCACGCCCGATTCGCGCAGCGTTCTCGATGATCCCCTCGTCGGCCATCGCGTCGATCGCCCCGACGATGGAGGCCATGGCGAGCGGATGCCCGGAGTAGGTCAGCCCACCCGGAAAGACGGTCTCGTCGAACGCCTCGGCGATGTACGGCGGAATGATGACGCCGCCAACCGGGACATACCCCGAGTTGACGCCTTTGGCGAAGGTGACGAGGTCGGGTACGACCGTCTCGCCCTCGATCGCGCCGAGCGCCTGGAACGCGAACCAGCCGCCCGCTCTCCCGAACCCGCACATGACCTCGTCGAAGATCAGCATGATGCCGTACCTGTCGCAGAGCGCGCGCACTCCGGCGAGGTAGCCGGGCGGGGGAACGAGGATGCCCGCCGTTCCCGGCACCGTTTCGAGCACGATTGCGGCGATTCCCGAGGCGCCTTCGCTCACGATCACCCGTTCCAGGTGGTGCAGCGCCCGCGACGACTCCTCCTCGGGAGACGACGACCAGAATTCGGAGCGGTATTCGAAGGGCCCGAAGAAGTGCGCGTGCCCGCGGGCGTACTCGTTGGGCATCCGTCGCCAGTCGCCGGTCGCCACGACCGCGGCGCCGGTGTTGCCGTGGTACGAACGGTAGGTCGAGAGGATCTTGTCGCGCCCGGTGTAGAGACGGGCCATACGGAACGCGTTCTCATTGGCATCCGCACCACCGTTGGTGAAGAAGACCTTGCTGAAGCCGTGGCCGGCACGTTCCAGGATGCGCTGGGCCGCTCTGCCCCGCGCCAGGTTGGCGGCGGCGGGTGCAACGGTGGTGAGCACCTCGGTCTGCGCGCGGATCGCCGCGGTGACCGCCGGATGCTGGTGGCCGATGTTCACGTTGATGAGCTGGCTCGAGAAGTCGAGGTACTCGTTGCCGTCGAAGTCCCAGACGGTGCTGCCGAGCCCGCCAGCGATGACCATCGGCTTCAGGGCGCCCTGCGCCGACCAGGAGTGGAAGACGTGGGCGCGGTCGAGTTCGTAGGCCAGCCGGCCGTCTTCGGGGTTGAGGTTCATGGGTGGTGCCTTCTTCGTCGTCTGTGCCTGGTGTGGAGCCGGGCATCCTGAAACCGCCAGGATGCCCGGCCAACGGTGGTTCCTGCTTATTTTCCGCCCTCGGTGAGGGTGACGTCGATGGGCTTGTACGAGGTGCCGGTGACGTCGACGCCTTCGCCCTTCAGCGCGTCGAGCGCCTTCTGCACATACGTGTTGGTGTACGCGTCGGAGTCGGGCTCCTTCGTGATGACCGTCGTGCCCTCGAGGTTCTTCGCGGTCATCGCGACACTGACGGTCTGCTTCCACGACGAGTCGTCGATGACACCGATACCGTCTGCAGAAGGCCAGATGAGCTTGTTGATCTCGTTGGTCTGCCAGAGCTGGTGGCTCGCGCCGAGCTGCGAACCCTTGGCGACCACGATGTCTGCGGCCTTCTGGGGGTTGTCGCGGGCGTAGATCCAGCCCTTCAGGGCGGCCGTGAGGAACTTCACGGTCTGGTCCTGGTATGCCTGGTCGCTGTTGAGCTTCTCGGTGTTGGCCCAGATCGCGTCCTGGAGCATGGCGGTGCCCTCGGTGTTCCAGTCGATGACGTTGAGGTCGCCCGGCTGGTAGAGCTTGCCGGTTGCCGGGTTCATCGTCTCGAGAATCTGGGCGTACTCGTTGTAGGTCTCGGCCTGGGCTGCGTCGATGGATCCGTCGAGCAGGCCCGACTCGTCGAAGGCCTGCTGAACGAGCTTGACGTCGTTTGCGGGGTCGAGACCGGCCTTGGTGATACCGGCGAACATCTCGAACTCGTTGCCGTAGCCCCAGTTGCCGACCGTCTTGCCCTTGAGGTCTGCTGCGGTCGTGATGTTCTTGTCGGCCATCGAGACCTGCAGCGTGCCCGACTTCTGCAGGATCTGGGCGACATCGGTGATACCGGCGCCCTGTTCGCGGGAGGCGAGGGCCTTCGGGACCCAGGCGACCGCATAGTCCACCGCGCCGTCGGCGAGCTGGGTCTGCGGCACGATGTCGGTTCCGCCTTCGATGATGGTCACGTCGAGACCTTCATCCTTGAAGTACCCCTGGTCGAGGGCTGCGTAATAGCCAGCGAACTGCGCCTGGGTGAACCACTGCAGCTGCAGCTTGACCGGCGTGAGAGCCGAGCCGTCGCTGGATGTCGCGGTGGTGTCGGAGCCGGATGAACTCGAACATCCGGTCAGAACGAGGGCTGCCGACGCGGCGATGGCCGCCACGCCGAGGGTGATGCGTCTGCTGTGCTTCATCAGTTCTCCGTTGGTTTGTCAATGAGGACGGTGGTGCGGTGAAGGTGTGGTGCGGCGATGCGGTGGTGCTGTGACACGGGTGGTGCGGGTGGAACGTCTTCAGGCCCGTCGGCGGCTCGCGAGCCGTTCGAGCAGGAGGGTGACCGCGTAGAACACGAGACCCAGGATGATCGCGCCGAACACGTAGGACCAGGCGCGCGGGTAGGCGCTGTTCGCCGCGGCGGAGGTGATACGGGAACCCAGCCCGTTCTGCAGCCCGCCGAAGTACTCGGCGACGATTGCCGAGATGACGCCGAGCGGGGCCGCGATGCGAAGGCCCGTGAAGATGAAAGGCACGGCGCCCGGTAGCGTGACGGTTCGGGTCAGCTGCCAGTTCGACGCGGCGTAGGCCCTCATCAGATCGCGGTGCACCGGTCGCACCTGGCGGAGGCCGCGCAGGGTGTTGATGAAGACCGGCGCGAAGACCACGATCAGCACGACGATGCGGCGGGGCGTGTCGGAGGTCGACCCGAACATGGTGTTCAGGATGGGCGCCAGCGCGACGATGGGCACGACGGCGACAGCCGCCACGATCGGCACGATCATCCGGTCGAGAATACTGACGCGGGAAGCCAGGAGGGCCAGCACGACGGCGATCAGGCCGCCCAGCACGAGCCCGATCAGGGCGTTCAGCCCGGTCGCCAGCAGTGACGACCAGAGCAGCGGGAGCACGATGAAGATCTGGCCCACGATGTCGGAGGGGCTCGGCAGCAGGTAGGGCTTGATGTCGAAGGCCACGACGGCGAGCTGCCAGAGCAGCAGGAAGGCCACGCCGAGCAGCACGGGTGGCAGCACAGAGCGTGCGACCGAGCGACGCCGGTCGGCGGCAGCAGCCCGGCCACCCGTCGCCTCTGCCTCTGCGGGGAGGGAGAACAGCGCGGGTGCGGTCGGGTCGATGGCGACGGTTCCGAGCAGGCCCGACTCCGGATGCTCGGCAGCGGCCTCGACAGACTTCACGGTCCTTTGTTCGTCGCTCATCGCAGGTCTGCCCCCCGCGGTGTCACGGGGGCACCGTGCAGCGCCTCGCGCACTGCCGTGACGCCCGCGAAGAAGGCGCCGTCTTCGCGGAGCGAGTCACTTCGTTCGGTACCGGGACCCAGATCGACGTCGACGATGTCGACGATGCGACCCGGCCGGGGCGACATCACCACGACGCGATCGGAGAGGAAGACGGCCTCAGGGATGGAGTGGGTCACGAAGACGACCGCCGCACCGGTCTCGGAGCAGATGCGCACGAGCTCCTGCTGCATGCGTTCGCGGGTCATCTCGTCGAGGGCGCCGAAGGGTTCGTCCATCAGCAGGAGTTTCGGTCGCTCGGCGAGGGAGCGGGCGATGGCGACGCGCTGCTGCATGCCACCCGACAGCTGATCGGGGAACCGGGAGCGGAAGTCGGTGAGGCCGACGAGCTCGATCAGCTCTTCGGCCCGCGCGGCGCGCTCCGTCTTGCCGACCCCGTGCAGTTCGAGCGGGAGCTCGATGTTCGCCTGCACCGAGCGCCACGGCAGGAGACCCGCGCTCTGGAAGGCGATGCCGTACTCCTGGTCGAGCCGGGCCTGCCGGGCGGTCTTGCCGAACACGAGGATCTCGCCGCTTGTCGCGGAGTCGAGGTCGGCGATCAGCCGCAGCAGCGTGCTCTTGCCGCAGCCCGACGGACCGATCAGGGAGACGAACTCCCCCGGCGCGACGGTCAGGTCGATGTTCGTGAGCGCCTGAACCTCGGCGCCCTTCGCAACAGTGAAGATCTTGCCGGCCGAGCGCACCGAGATGGCGGCGAGCGGCACGCCCGGGGCAGAGCTTTCGGTGGTGGGCAGTGCGGTGTCGGTCACGAGGCCGCCTCCTGTCGGTTGAAGCGTTTGAGGGTCAGGCCGATCAGTGCCACGATTCCTGCTGAGACGAGGCCCAGAACGACGGCCCCGGCGATGGGCGCGTAGGCCTTGGCCGGGTCGGAGGTTCCGGACTGGGCGAACTCGATGATCATGCGACCGATACCGCCCTTGTACCCCGTCGAGACCTCGGCGACGACGGTGCCCACGATGGCACTCGCGGCCCCGAGCCGGAGGGCGGGAAGAAGGAAGGGAACGCTCGCCGGAAGGCGCAGCTTCACCAGCGTGCGGAACCAGCCGGCGTTGTACGTGCGCATCAACTCGACATGGATGGTGTCGGGCGACTGGAGCCCTCGTAGGGCACCGACGGCGACGGGGAAGAAGGCGAGGTAGGAGGCGATGACGGCCACAGACATCCATCGGTCCCAGGAGAAGGTGCCGATCTGGATCTTGCCGCCCCAGGCCACGATAACCGGAGCGAGAGCGATGAGTGGCACCGTCTGGCTCAGGATCAGCCAGGGCAGCACCGCCCGCTCGGCGACGTGGAGCCTCTGCATGAGCAGGGCGATGAGAAAACCGACCACCGACCCGATGGCCCAGCCGACAGCGGCGACGCCCAGGCTGTTGAGGGCGGCACCGATGACGGCGATCCACACCGGCGGTGAGCCGGCGGAGGTGTTGACGGGCTCGACGGCGCGGGTCAGCATGTCGACGAGGTGCGGCATCGAACGGTCATCCGTCTTCGGCAGGATGCTCGTTCCGAAGAACTCGACCCCGGCCACCGGACCGATGGCCTTGTAGCCCTCCCACAACAGCGCGAGCACGATGACGCCCAGCAGCCCCCAGAGCACCGCACTTCCCCGGCGACGGCCCGCGCCCGTCTCCGCGCTCCCTGTGCGACGGCCCCCTCTCGCCTCTGTGATCGTCATGCCGTGGCCGTGATGTGCTCTCGCATCGCGGGGATGACGGTCTCGCCATAGACCCTCAGGGTCTCCTCTTTGTTGTCGTGTTGCAGGTAGCCGGCGAACTGGTCGACGCCGAGCTCCTTGAGGGCCTTCAGCTTGTCGATGTGCTGGTCGGCCGTGCCGAGCAGGCAGAACCGGTCGACGATCTCGTCGGGCACGAAGTTGGCGTGCTCGTTGCCGGCGAGGCCGTGCTGGTTGTAGTCGTAGCCCTGGCGCGCCTCGATGTAGTCGGTCAGCGCCTTCGGCACGTTCGAGTCGGTGCCGTACTTCGAGACGATGTCGGCGACGTGGTTGCCCACCATTCCGCCGAACCAGCGGCACTGGTCGCGCATGTGCTCCCAGTCGTCGCCGATGTACATCGGGGCGGCCACGCAGAACTTGATGCTCATCGGGTCGCGCCCGACCTTCTCGGCGGCCGCCCGCACGGTCTTGATCATCCATTCGGCGATGTCGACGTCGGCGAGCTGCAGGATGAAGCCGTCACCGACCTCGCCCGTCAGCTTGAGCGCGAGCGGGCCGTAGGCCGCGACCCAGACCTCGAGCTCGGAGCCGCGGCTCCACGGGAACTGCACGGTCGCACCGTTGTACTCGACCGACCTGCTGTTGGCGAGCTCCCGGATGACGTGGATCGACTCACGCAGGGTCTTCAGCGTCGTGGGCGCACCGTTCGTGGTGCGCACCGCCGAGTCGCCCCGGCCGATGCCGCAGATGGTGCGGTTGCCGTACATCTCGTTGAGGGTGGCGAAGATGGAGGCCGTCACCGTCCAGTCGCGGGTCGCCGGGTTGGTGACCATGGGGCCGACCTTGATGCGGTGCGTCTCGTTGAGGATCTGGCTGTAGATGACGTAGGGCTCCTGCCAGAGCAGGTGGGAATCGAACGTCCACGCGTAGTCGAAGCCGTGCTGCTCGGCCAGCTTCGCGAGCGCGAGGGTGCGGGATGCCGGCGGGTGGGTCTGGAGTACTGCTCCGAATTCCATCTGGTGCTTTCTGTTCGTAGAAGTCTGGTCGAGTTTCATGCGCGGTGCCGGGCGGGTACCGGCACGGCCTGATCGCTCAGATCAGGTACTGGCTCAGGCCACGCTTGAAGTACCTGCCGTCGCCCTTCGTGCCGAGGTAGGCATTGTCGTCGACGATGACCTTGCCTCGGGAGATGACGGTGTCGACGTGGCCGTCGATCTCGAAGCCCTCCCAGGCGGAGTAGTCCATGTTCATGTGGTGGCTGCGGCCCTCACCGGCACCGATCGAGGTGTGCCCGTTCGGGTCGTAGATCACGACGTCTCCGTCGGCACCCGGCTGGATGACGCCCTTCTTGCCGTACATGCCGAACATGCGGGCGGGGGTGGTGGAGGTGAGCTCGACCCAGCGCGGCAGGCTGATCTCGCCCATCACGACGCCCTGGTAGATGAGGTCCATGCGGTGCTCGACCGAACCGATGCCGTTGGGGATCTTCGAGAAGTCGCCGAGCCCCATGTCTTTCTGGCCCTTCATACAGAACGGGCAGTGGTCGGTCGAGATGACCTGCAGGTCGTTCGTGCGGAGGCCCTGCCACATGTGGTGCTGGTGACCCTCGGCGCGAGCCCGCAGCGGCGTCGAACACACCCACTTCGCACCCTCGAACTCGCCCCACTGCTCGCTGGACGCCCCGAGCTGCTCTTCGAGCGAGAGGTAGAGGTACTGCGGGCAGGTCTCGGCGAACACGTTCTGCCCACGGTCGCGCGCGACGGCGATCTGCTCGACCGCCTGCTTGGCGCTGACGTGCACGATGTAGAGCGGCGCGCCCGTGAGGTTCGCGAGCATGATGGCCCGGTGGGTCGCCTCCTCTTCGGCCTGCCACGGGCGCGTGGTGCCGTGGAAGTACGGGGACGTGTCGCCGCGGGCGATCGACTGTTGCACGAGGAGGTCGATGACGCTGCCGTTCTCCGCGTGCATCATCATCAGCGCACCGTTGTCGCTGGCCCGCTGCATCGCCTTGACGATCTGGCCGTCGTCGGAGAGGAACACACCCTTGTAGGCCATGAACAGCTTGAACGAACTGACGCCCTCGGTGAGCAGTTCGTCCATCGCGGTGAGCGACGAGTCCTGCACATCGGAGAGGATCTGGTGGAAGCCGTAGTCGATCGCGCAGTTGCCCGCGGCCTTCTGGTGCCAGGCCTGGTACTGGTCGAGGATGTTCTCACCCGCGTACTGCACGACGAAGTCGACGATCGAGGTGGTTCCGCCCCAGGCCGCCGCCCGCGTGCCGGTTTCGAAGGTGTCGCTGGCGAACGTGCCGCCGAACGGCATCTCCATGTGGGTGTGCGCGTCGATGCCGCCGGGGATGACGTACTTGCCCCGGGCATCGATCACCCGGTCGACGTTCGCCGCCACGTCGAACCCCAGCAGAGCCGAGCCCGGTGCCAGAACGGCGGCGATGGTCTCGCCGTCGATCAGCACGTCGGCCGAAGCGACACCGGTCGCGTTCACGACCGTACCGTTCGTGATCAGAGTCTTCATCGCGTCACGGCTTCGGAATCGAGGTGTACGACTCCGGGCGGCGGTCGCGGTAGAACTGCCAGTCGTCGCGCATCTGCTGAACCAGGTCGAGTTCGAGGTCACGGATCATGATCTCTTCGTCGGTACCGGAGCCGCGCTCGCCCACGAAGTTGCCGCGCGGGTCGATGACCTGGCTGGTGCCGTAGAAGTCGACGGCGAGCTCGCCGTACTCGTTGTCTTCGCGGCCGACCCGGTTGGGCTGCAGCACGAAGTAGCCGTTGGCGACGGCCGCGCAGGGGCCTTCGACCTCCCACAGCCGGTTCGAGAGGCCCGGCTTGGTGGCATTCGGGTTGAAGACCATGTGCGCACCGTTCAGGCCGAGCTCCCGCCAGCCCTCCGGGAAGTGCCGGTCGTAGCAGATGTAGAGCCCGATCTTGCCGACCGAGGTGTCGAAGACGGGGTAGCCCATGTTGCCGGGACGGAAGTAGAACTTCTCCCAGAAGCGGTCGAGGTGCGGGATGTGGTGCTTGCGGTATTTGCCGAGGATGGTGCCGTCGGCCTCGACGATGACGGCCGTGTTGTAGTAGACGCCCGTGATGTCTTCTTCGTAGATCGGCAGGATCATGACGAGGTTCAGCTCTTTGGCGAGCGCCGCGAAGCGCTGCACGATGGGACCGTCGGCCGGCTCGGCGTAGCGGTAGTACTTCTTGTCTTCGGTGATGCCGAAGTACGGGCCGTAGAACAGCTCCTGGAAGCAGATGACCTGGGCGCCGTCGGCGGCGGCGTCACGCGCGAACTGCTCGTGCTTGGCGATCATGGACTCTTTGTCGCCCGTCCAGGTGGTCTGCGTGATCGCTGCGCGTACAACCGTCATTGTGCGTGTTCCTCTCGAAGCCGGTTTTGTTATTATTCGTTGTGAACATTTCTCTCGTGTTTCAGACTGTGACGCAGGCGTAAAAATAAGTCAAGAGGTGTGGATGATCGAGCTGATCGTCGGGGCTGTGGAGAAGAAGACCCCCGAGGCCATCGCCGCCGCCGTGTCGCGGCTGATCCGTTCCGGCGGCATCGCCTCGGGCGACCGGCTGCCCACCGTTCGCGAGCTCGCGGGCGCGCTCGGGGTCAGTCCGGCCACCGTTTCGAACGCCTGGCAGGCACTTGCCGGGGTCGGCCTGATCACCTCACGCGGGCGGGCGGGGAGTTTCGTGCTGCACGCCAGCACCACCTGGATGCCGACGCACTTCGCCGAACTGGCCGGCTCCCACGTCGAAGCCCGGCTCGACCTCTCGAGCGGAACCCCCGATCCGAACCTCCTTCCGTCGCTCGAGGCCGCCCTGGCCCGCGTGCCGGCCCGCGCCGATACCTCGAGCTACCTCAACCAGCGCGTGCTCCCCGAACTCGAACGGCACCTGCGGGCAGCCTGGCCCTATTCCCCCGAGAGCATCACGATCCTCGACGGCGCCCTCGACGCGGTGTCGCGATCGCTCGAGATGGTCGTGCGCTACGGCGACCGGGTCATCGTCGAAGACCCGGGTTTCCCGCCCTTCTTCGACCTCATCGAACAGCTCGGTGCCGAACGGGTTCCGGTCGCGATGGACATGCAGGGCATGCGACCGGACGCCCTGGCCATCGCCCTCGGCACGAACCCGGCCGCGATCGTCCTGCAGAACCGCGCGCACAATCCCACCGGTGCGTCGATGACCAGGGAACGGGCGGAGCAGCTGGTGCGCGTGCTCAAAGCCCATTCGCACGTGACCGACCCCGTGATCATCGAAGACGACCACTCGGGCGAGATCAGTTCGATGCCCGCCATCAGCCTGGGGTCGTGGCTTCCGCACCGGGTGCTGCACATCCGCAGTTATGCCAAGTCGCACGGGCCGGATCTTCGCATCGGTGCCCTCGGCGGACCGGCGGCGCTGCTCAATCCCATCGTCGCCAGACGGATGCTGGGGCCAGGGTGGACCTCGCGGATGCTGCAGGTCATTCTCTACGAACTTCTCACGGCGCCGTCGTCGGTGGCCGAGGTCGCGCTGGCGCGTGACACCTATGCGGCGCGGCAACGAGCGCTGCAGGCCGCTCTTGCGCGGCGAGGGCTGGCCATCGAGGCGTCCGACGGCATCAATGCCTGGCTCCCGGTGCACGACGAGCGGAGCGCGATGGTGGCACTGGCGGCGAGCGGCATCCGGGTGGCGGCCGGCACGTCGTTCCAGGCGTCGCTGGGTCCGGGCGGGGCGGAGCCGGGTGCCGGGGCGAGCGGAGCGGCAGGGGCGGCACCGGCATCGCGGCAGTTCGTGCGCGTGACCGCGGGCCTCGTGGAGTCCGACGCCGAGGAGGTGGCGGGGCTGCTCGCGGCCGCGGCGCTCGGGGAGAGCGCTGCCTAGACTGGCGGCATGCGCTTTGGAATCGTTCTTCTCCCGCAGGATCGCTGGGCCGTGGCCCGTGACAAATGGAGGGCGGCCGAGCAGTTGGGCTTCGATCACGCGTGGACGTACGACCACCTCTCCTGGCGCTCGCTCGCCGACGAACCGTGGGGTGCCACGGTGCCGACGCTCACGGCGGCGGCGGCCGTCACCTCGGGCATCCGGCTCGGTACCTTCGTTTCGTCGCCGAACTTTCGGCATCCCGTGCCATTCGCCAAGGAGATCGCGACCCTCGACGACGTCTCCGAGGGGCGCTTCCTGCTCGGTATCGGTTCGGGCGGCACCGGGTTCGACGCGTTCGTACTCGGGCAACAGCAGCTCAGCGCCAGGCAGCGCCACGAGCGGTTCACCGAATTCGTCGAAGCGCTCGACACGTTGCTGCGGTTCGAAGAGTCTCCGGATGCCCCGGCGGAGGTGCGGGCATCCGGAATCAGCTTAGACGGCCAGTGGTACACGGCCCGGGATGCCCGAATGGTCGGTCGCCCGGCCCAGACGCCGCGCGTTCCGTTCGTGGTCGCGGCCAACGGACCGAAGGGTCTCGCACTGGTGAGCCGGTTCGGCCAGGGCTGGGTGACGACGGGAGCCGATGGTGCCGTCGGTGAGGACTGGTGGAACGCGGTCGAAGCGCTCGTGCGAAGGCTCGACGACGTGGCATCGGGCGAGGGACGGGATCCGCTCACGATCGATCGGTACCTGTCCCTCGACAGCGGTGGGGCGGTGTCGCTTGCGAGCGTCGGGGCGTTCGAGGCGATGGTGGAGCGGGCGGCGGCGCTCGGATTCACCGACGTGATCACGCACTGGCCGCGGGCGGAGGGCGTGTACGCGGCGAGCGAGGCGGTGCTCGAGCAGGTGGCGGCGCGACTGTCGGGCTGGCGCTGAGGGCGGCGCGCATCCTGAGCGCGGGGCCGGTGGCGCTCAGCACGGAGCGCGGGCTGGCGCTGAGCGCGGCGCGGAGGGTGCCGTACGGGTGGGAGGATTGAGCGTGAAGATTACGGTGTTGGCTGGTGGCGTCGGCGGGGCGAAGTTTCTGCGCGGGCTCCGCCAGCATCTGCGGCAGGCCCTGCCCGATGGGGCCGGCGGCACGACCGCCGAGGTCACCGTGGTCGTGAACACGGGCGACGACCTCTGGCTGACCGGGCTGCGGGTGTGCCCCGATCTCGACTCGATCATGTACACCCTGGGTGGCGGGAACGACGAGGTGCGCGGCTGGGGGCGGCTCGGCGAGTCCGAACGGGTCAGCGCAGAACTGACCGCCTACGGGGTCGGCTGGCCGTGGTTCACGCTCGGCGATCTCGACCTCGGCACGCACATCACCCGGTCGCATCTGTTGCGCGAGGGGCGGACGCTCAGCGAGGCGACGGCCGAGGTCACGGCGCGCTGGAACCTCGGAGTCACGCTCGTGCCGATGAGCGATCAACCCGTGGAGACCCATGTGGTCGTGGCTGACGCGTCGAGCGACACCGGCACCCGCACCATGCATTTCGAAGAGTGGTGGGTTCGCTACCGAGCCTCGCTTCCCGCGCTGCGATTCGAGCAGCACGGCCTCGAGTCCGCGGTCGCTGCGCCGGGTGTCGTCGACGCCATCCTCGGCGCGGATGTGGTGCTGGTCGCGCCGTCGAACCCCGTCGTGTCGATCGGGACGATTCTGCCGGTGCCGGGCATCCGCACCGCCCTGCAGCAGACGGGGGCGCCGGTGGTGGGGGTCTCACCCATCATTTCCGGGTCGCCGGTGCGCGGCATGGCGAAGGCGTGCCTCGACGCGATCGGGGTCGAGGTGGCGGCCGATGCGGTGGCGCACCTCTACGGTTCACGCGAAGTGTCGGGCAGCGCCGGCCGCGGCATCCTCGACGCGTGGCTCGTCGATCAGAGCGATGAAGCCCTGGTCGCCGGGATCGAGGCCGCCGGTATCCGCGTGAGCGTCGTGCCGCTGTGGATGACCACCGTCGACACCTCTGCCGCCCTCGCCGCCGCCGCGCTCGACGCCGCCGGGACGCTCACGCGCTGACAAGCGCCGGCAGCACCAGGCGTCTCAGTACCTCGACGGGCCGTTCGAGGTGGCCGAAGTGGCCCACACCCTCCACGGTGCCGCCCTCGAAATCCGGGACCAGCGACGCGAGCTGTGCCTGATCACCGGGGGCGACGAAGACGTCAGCGTCACCCTGCACCGATCGAACGGGGCACCGGATGCCCGCCCACCGCGTCAGCTCGTACGCGCCGGCCCGGCGGGAGGCGATCGCGAACGACTGCGGCCGCGCCTCCTGCGCGAGCGCGAGGTAGACACTGCGATCGATGCGCGCCGGCTCCGCGAACAGCGGACTCATCGTGAGCCGAAAGAACCGGGAGGCACCGATTCCCCCGACCAACGCCGTACCGGCCCGGCCCATCCGCGCGAGCGTTCGCATGGCGACGAGCATGCCCGAATACGCCGGCAGCGCACCGAAGCGACGAAGCGGATGCCGGGCCGTCTCCGCCACACCGAAGGTCGTCGGTGAAACCAGCAGAACCCTCTGCGTGGCCGCGGGCTCGGCGACGGCCAGTTCGAGGGCGACGAACCCTCCGAGGGAGTGGCCGATGAGCATCCAGCGGTCGTAGCCGAGTGCGCGTACAACGCTGGCGACCGCAGCGGCGATCGACTCGATGGAGCGGTCGGCCGGCGCCGCGGGCAGAGAGGATTCGCCCCAGCCCGGTAGGTCGGGGATGACCAGGTCTGGCAGGTCGACGCCCTCGGCGAAAGCGGTCAGGAGGAGCGGAGTGAACGTGCTCCACGACCCGGCCGCGCCGTGCAGCATCACGACGGCCACCGCATCCCGCCGCACCCGGTGCCGACTGTGCCGCACGGTGACCGCCCCGATCGGCGTCGGCACGACCGAGGTGTGCAGCCCGAGGGCCCACGCGTCGGTGACGATGCCGAAGTGGCCGTAGTCGGCCACCGAGCCGGGATGCGTGTCGCGTCGGTGGGGTACGGGGCTGTGGCGGGTCACCGGCGGTATTCGCGGCCGAGCGCCGATTCGACGGGGGCTCGGCGATAGTGACGATTCATCGGTTATGGTGGAGTGTGAATGAAGCGAAGCTCGTCTACCAGAGCGCACTAAACGGCCAGCGGGCAGAACTCGAGCTGGTCGACCCCGCGGCTCTCTCCTACAGACTCGTCGTCGACGGAATCTCGCAGTCGCAGGTGTGCCTGACCGATCCCCTGGCCATCGAATTCGACTATGCGCGCTACATCGCCCGCGTGCTCGACGAGCTGCCGCCCGGCCCCGACTCGGCCTTCGTCGTCGCCCACCTGGGTGGCGGCGCCCTGACGCTCGCCCGGTACGTCGCCGCGACCCGGTCGTCCGCCGTGCAATACGTGGTCGAGAGCGAAGCCGAACGCACCACTGACCTGCTCGGCATCCTGCCACTGCCACCCGGGAGCGATGTGCGCTTTCTCTTCGACGATGCGCGGGCGGTGATCGACGGCTGTCCGGCAGGTTCACTGAACGGCGCGAGTGCATCCGAGCGCCCGGGCCCACCCCCGTGGAGCGGAGCCCAGGCGACGATCGTCGACCTCTGGGCAGGATCCACCATTGCGCGGCGGGTTGCGAGCCTGCAGTTCTATTCCGGCGTCAGCAGGCTGATGGCACCCGCCGGGGTGTTCGTCGCCAACCTCATCGACGGCCCCGGCTTCGCCTGGTCACGCCGTCAGGCGGCAACGATTGCGACGCTCTTTGCGCATGTGGCCATCGTGATGGATGGGAGGATGCTCGCTGACCCCCTCATCGGCAACGTGCTGGTCTTCGGGGCCGACGTGCCACTCGACATGCTCAGCGAACCGGGCTGGCCTGCCGGCGACCGAAATCCGCCCGCCGTGCTGTCGGGCGAACGCGCGACCCGGTGGATCGGCGACGCATCCCCGGTCGACGACACGGAGGCGACCGACTCCCCACCGCCCCGAGCCGACTACTTCGCGAGGTTCTCGAAGGGGCCGGGGGGTCTCGTCGGTACCCTCGGCGACGCGGTGCGTCGCCAGCATTAGATCGTGCCCATGGATCTCCTCCTTCTGACCGTGCCCGGCGCCGGTGCGCCAGACAGCTTAACGAGGTTATCTCATGTCAGGCGGTCTCGCCCGCACCACGACCGGAGTCGAGGGTTCTCCGCGTGTGGGGGCCGAACGTTGCCGAGGTGGCCTCGAGATCGGTGGGGGTGTCGACGTCGTGCCGGATGGAGGATTCCAGCGGGATGGGGAGGGCGATCATCCCGCTCGCCGCGTGAGCCGCTGCGGAACCGGGGCCGAACCGGGGAGTGAGCGCGAACCCCGGCTGGACCGTGACGGTGGTGGTTCCGGTTGCGTCGGCGTCAGCGATGAAGGCCGTGGGGTGGCCCATGGCGAGGCGGAGTGCGTCATCGACGTCGACCGTGGTGAGCGACGGGAGGTCGGCGGTGATCGCGGCAATCGCGGCCGCCGGCCTGCGCGTGCGGGCGAGTGCGACGCCCCGCAGGATCGCTGTGTTCAGCCCGTCGCCGGGGTCGGGCACCGTCGTCACCGGCAATGTGTCGGTTCCCAGCCGGGCAAGTGCGGCGGCGGATTCGGGGTCGCCCGTCACCACGAGAACCTCCACGACCCCGGCCGCGGCCGTGATGGCCGTGATCGTGTCGAGCGCGAACGCCAGGGCGAGCCGGCGGCGGAACTCCACACTCGCCGGCAGGTCGGCCAGTCGCGTCTTCGAGAGGTCGGTGCCCTTGACGGGCACCACGACGACCCAGCCGACCGCCCTCACGGCATCGCGGCCAGGCCCGCGAGGTACCCGGCCTCGAAACCCTCCGCGTAGCCCTCCGCGTGCCCCTCGGCGTGTGCCTCGTCGGAACCCAGCCGGAACATGTCGGTCGGGCCCGTGCGGGTCAGGGCGCGGGCAGGCGTCTCGAGAGTCTCGACGACCAGGTGCGACAGCCCGCGAAGGAGTGCCACGGGCATCCCGCTCGCCTTGCCCTTCACCAGGTCGGCGGCCGAGGCGATCTCGTCGGCCACGGCCATCTGGGTGACCTCGAGCGTCTGCCCGAAGGTGTCGACTCCGCCGCGGAGGTCATCGACGACGCGCACGCCCGCCGACCCGATTGCCTGGTCGGTCTGACCCTCCCGCCAGGCTCGACCGAGAGTGTCGGAGATCAGGATGCCCACCCGCACACCGAGCCGTTCGCGCAGGTGTGCGGCGAGCTGCCGGGCCGAAGCATCGGGGTCGACAGGCAGCAGCAGAACGGTGCCGACGGGGGTGTTGCTCGCATCCACCCCGGCGGCGGCCTGCACGATACCCAGGCGGTTCTCGACGATGCGCGTCACACCGCCGGGATGGGCGCGAGTCGCCACCACGCGCACGGTCTCGTCGGTGATGGCGGCCTCCCGATCATCCGCTCGCACGGTACGGCCTTCGGCCTTCGAGACGATCTTGCTGGTCACGACCAGGATGTCGCCGTCTCGCACCTGCAGACCCTGTTCGGCGAGCGCGGCGGCGATCAGCTCGTCGAGCCGGTCGCCGGCCACGACCTCGCGCATGCCGCCGAGGGCATAGGCGTGGAGTTCGGTCACGTCAGCGCTTGAGCTTCGGCAGAACGTCGCGCCCGAAGACCTCGATCCACTCGGCCTGGTTGCGGCCGACGTTGTGCAGGTAGATGCGGTCGAAGCCGAGATCGACGAAACGCTGGATGTACTCGCGGTGCACATCGGGGTCGCTGTCGATGATCATGCGGCCCTCGAAGTCTTCGGGGCGCACGAGCTTGGCCATCTGCTCGAACTCGAAGGGCGAGCGGATGTCAGCCTTCGGGAACTTCATTCCGCCGTTCGGCCACTCGACCATGGCGTTGGTCAATGCTTCTTCATGGGTTGGCGCCCACGACATGTGCAACTGCAGCACCTTCGGCATGTCATCGGGGTTCTTGCCGACCTCTCGGGCGCCCTCGTCGAACTTCTTGAAGAGCCCGTCGATCTTCTCGAGCGGGGCACCCACGGTGATGAGCCCGTCGGTGAATTTGCCCGCACGCTTGGCGGTCACCGGGCCGGCCGTCGCGACGAGGATCTCGGGCGGCACCTCGGGCATGGTCCACAGGCGGGTCGATTCGAGTTTGTAGAACTCGCCGCGGTGCTTGACGTCTTTGCCGGCGAGGGAGGCGGTGAAGAGCTTGTTGATGATCTCGATGGCCTCGAACATGCGGTTGATGCGCTCGGGCGTCTCGGGCCAGTACTGGCTGACGATGTGCTCGTTGAGTGCTTCGCCCGACCCGAGACCCAGCCAGTGCCGGCCCGGGTACATCGCGGCCATCGTGGCGGAGGCCTGGGCGACCATCGCGGGGTGCCAGCGGAAGGTGGGCGCCGTCACGCCGGGGCCGAAGTCGCCTTTCGTGCGCTCACCGACGGCGGCCAGCACATTCCAGACGAACGAACTCTGGCCCTGCTGCGGCACCCACGGCTGAAAGTGGTCGGCGGCCATGACACCCGAGAACCCGTGCTGCTCGGCGAGGGCCGACAGCCGCACGGCCTCGGTGGGGTGGAACTGCTCGAGCATTGCGGCATAGCCGATGGAGAGGTCACTCATGTCTCCATCCTCCCACCTCCGGCCGCCGAAGAGGGCGAAGGCCCGGGCGGGCTAGGAGGTGGACTGGAGGAAGGCCGCGACGGCGGCCGGCACGTAGGGCGAGATGTCGCCGCCGAGCCCCGCGACCTGGCGCACGAGTGAGCTGGAGACGTGGGCGTGGGCCGGGTCGGGCAGCAGGAACACGGTCTCGACGCCCGAGAGGTTGCGGTTCACGATCGCCATCGGCGTCTCGTAGGCGACGTCGACCTGCGACCGGATGCCCTTGACCAGCACTTTCGCGCCGACCTCGACGCAGTAGTCGACGAGCAGGCCGACGCTCCACGAAGTGACGACGATGTTGTCGGGCAGGCCGGCCTCGACGACGGCCTGCTGGATGAGCGAGACGCGCTGGGCGATCGGCAGCAGGGCCGCTTTGTCGGGGTTGTGTACGACGAGCACGTGCACCTCGTCGAAGATACCGGCCGCCCGGCCGATCACATCGAGGTGACCGTGGGTCACGGGGTCGAACGAACCTGGCACAACCGCGATGGCGCTCATGGCATCAGGCTACCAAGACCGAAAGAGCATGCGGCGCAGGGCGCCCGCTGAGCAGCCGCTCAGCTCTTCTCCAGGAACGCCCTGTCGTTCTCATCGAGTCGGCGCGCCAGCGCATCCCGCAGCTCCGGATGCCCGGCGAGCCCCGGATCGGCCTCGAGAACCTCCGCCGCCGCCTGCCTCGCCTCGCCGATGAGGTCGCCGTCGCTGACCACGGTCAGCAGCCGGAGCGAGGAGCGGCCACCGGACTGGTTGCTGCCCAGCACATTGCCCTCGCGGCGGAGCTCGAGGTCGATCTGGGCCAGCTCGAAACCGTCGAGCGTGGAGGCCACGGCATCCACCCGCTCCCGTGCGAGCGTCTCGGGCTCGGCGTGGGTGACGAGCAGGCAGAGACCCGGCACGCTGCCGCGCCCCACCCGACCGCGCAGCTGGTGGAGTTGCGAGACTCCGAAGCGTTCGGCATCCAGAACCACCATCGTGGATGCATTGGGCACGTCGACGCCGACCTCGATGACCGTGGTCGCGACCAGCACGTCGATCTCACCTGCGGCGAAGGCCTGCATGGCCTGGTCTTTCTCGTCGCTGGTCATGCGCCCGTGCAGCGGCTCGATGCGCCGGCCGGCGAGCTGCGGATTGGCGCGCAGCTCGGCCAACACGGTCGACACCGCCGACAGCGGGCGTGCGGGCGTGCCATCGTCGTCGGGGCCGTCGCTGCCACCACCCGCGTCGGCGGGCTCGGCCACCGTGGGCTCGATGGCCGGGCAGACGACGAACGCCTGCCGCCCCTGGGCAAGCTCTTCTGCGGTGCGCTCCCAGATACGGCCGACCCACCCGGGCTTCTCGGCGAGCGGCACCACGAAGCTCGAGATACCCTGCCGGCCGGCAGGCAGCTCGGCGATGGTCGAGATGTCGAGGTCGCCGAACACGGTCATGGCGACCGTTCGCGGAATCGGTGTGGCGGTGAGCACCAGCACATGCGGCGGCTGCGCGCCCTTCTTGCGCAGCGTCTCGCGCTGCTCCACACCGAAGCGGTGCTGCTCGTCCACCACGACAAGTCCCAGGTCGTAGAACTGCACGGTGTCGCTCAGCAGTGCGTGGGTGCCGATGACGATCTGCGCCTGCCCCGACACCATGCGAAGCAGCGCCTTGCGCTTGGCCGCCACCGGCAGCTGGCCGGTGTGCAGAGTCGGAACGAGTTCGGCGGCGAGGTCGGGGCCGAGCACGCGCACGAGGGAACGCAGGTGCTGGGCGGCGAGCACCTCCGTGGGCGCGAGCAGCGCCGACTGCCCGCCGGAGTCGGCCACGGCGAGCATCGCCCGAAGCGCCACCAGAGTCTTGCCCGAGCCCACCTCGCCCTGCACGAGGCGGTTCATCGGTTCGTCCCGTGCCAGGTCTGCACTGATCTCACTGCCGACCAGCTGCTGGTCTCCCGTGAGCTCGAAAGCCAAAGCGCGGTCGAACCGGTCGAGGTAGCCGCCCGGTTTCGGCACCCGTGGTGTGGCCTTCAGAGCATGCGCGGCCCGGCGCTGCTCGAGCAGCGCCATCTGCAGCACGAATGCCTCCTGGTACCGCAGGGCATCCCTCGCCCGCTTCCAGTCGCTGTCTTTCTGTGGGCGGTGCACCAGCTCGAGAGCGGCGCTGAAGTCCATCAACCCGCGCTCGGCCCGCACCGCGGAGGGAACAGGATCGCCGACCCAGCCCAGCGCATCCAGTACCAGGCCCATGCACTTCTGCACCTGCCAGCTCGCCATGCTGCCGCTCGCCGGGTAGATCGGAATGGGCATCTCGGCCCACTTCTTCGCCGACGCCGAACCGGTGTCGAGTGCCAGGTCGTCGAAGAGCTCGTAGTCGGGGTGGGCCAGCTGCAGGGCGCCGCGATAGTCGGAGACCTTGCCCGCAAAGATGCCCCGCGCCCCCGGCACGAGCTCCCGCGCACGCCACGACTGGTTGAAGAAGGTGAGTGTCAGGATGCCGTGGCCATCGGAGATCGACACCTCGAGGATCGATCCGCGCTTGGCCTTCATGCTGCGCTCGCTGACCCTGCGCACCTCGGCCACGATCGTGACCGTCTCGTTGACGGGCAGCTCGCCGAGCGCCGTCAGCTCACCGCGCCGGGCATACCGCCTCGGATAGTGCGCGAGCATGTCGGCGACCGTGACGATGCCGAACGCCTTCTGCAGTGCGGCGGCAGTGCGGCCGCCCACGACGCTCGACACCTTCTGGTCGAGAGTGACGCTGCCCGCGGGAACGGCGGGCGCCCCGGGGGCCGAGGCGATGTCGACGGCATGCGGAGCGGCCAGGGCGGCCGCAGCCGCCGAGGCGCTGCGCTTTGCAGGCACCGCCGAAGCATTCATATGCCCGATTCTAGGCGTCGGGCATTGCCGTTCGAGCCTCTCGGGGCCGGGCTGTGGAGAGATACCCGAGCAGCCGAACGCTACAGTTTCGTAGATGACGCGCATCATCGCCGGGTTCGCCGGGTCCCAGCGGCTGGCTGTTCCCCCGACCGGCACCCGCCCGACCAGCGACCGGGTTCGGGAGGCCATCTTCTCCGCACTCGACGCCCGCGGACTCGTCGGTGGCTCCGCTGTGCTCGACCTCTACGCCGGATCCGGTGCCCTCGGCCTCGAGGCCGCCAGCCGCGGAGCCGCGGAGGTGACCCTCGTGGAGAAGAACCCCGGGGCTGCGCGCGTCGCGAAGAACAATGTGGCGGTCATCCTGAAGGCCGCCTCGGGCAGCAAGCCGCGCATCCGTGTCGCGACGCAGACGGTCGCCGCCTTTCTCGCCAGCACCGTTTCGACCTTCGACGTGGTCTTCGTCGACCCGCCCTACGACCTGTCGGAGGCGGAACTGGCAGACGGGCTCCGGATGCTCGGCTCCCGCGTCACACCCGGTGCGGTCATCGTGGTCGAACGCACATCGCGCTCCCCGGAGCCGTCTCTGCCGCCGACACTCGAGCTCGAACGCCGGAAGGACTACGGCGAGACGACCCTGTGGTGGTTGACCACCGCCGAATAACTGCAGAAAACGCAAAATTGCACTTGCGTAACTTTGCACGAAGCGTAATATTGCAGCTATGAAGATTTCTGCCCAACCGGGGCTGCGCGACAAGAAGCGTGCAGCGACCCGGTCGCGCCTCGAGCTGGCCGCTGTGACGCTGGTACAGCGCGACGGTCTCGCGCAGGCGACCGTCGACGCGATCAGCGAGGCGGCGGGCGTCTCGCCGCGCACCTTCTTCAACTACTTCGACAGCAAGGAAGACGCCATTCTCGGCGTTCACGATGTCGAACTCACCGCCGACGCGGTCACCGCACACATGGCCCGCTGCAGTGGGGCCGACCTCACGGAATCCGTCGTGCGGCTGCTCTTCGGCGTCATCGGGCCCACCATCGCCGCGACCGACCTGCGCGAACGGCGCATGCAGATCGTGAAGGCGCACCCCGAGCTGCTCTCACGGCACATCTCGCAGATGACGCGCATGGCCGATGAGCTCATCGCCGCCGTCACGACGCTGCTGACGGCAGACCCGGCACGCGGTTCTGACGGCGGCGGCGGCGGCGGTGGCGGCGGCGGCGGCGGCTCCGGCGGCTCCGGCCTCGGCGCGCAGGCCGAGATGATGCTCACCCTCTGTGGCGGTGGCGTTCGTGTCGCCGTCAAGGAATGGATCGCGGCCGGCAGTGCAACTCCCCCAGAACAGCTTGAAACACGGGCCATAGCGCTCATCAGAGAGGTAACGAAGAACATCCAATGACAGTCACAACCTCGCCGAAAGTCGCCGCAGCCCCTGCGGCCGACGCGGCCACGAAACGCAACATCCTGCTGGTGTTCGCCGGCCTGATGGTGACGATGCTGCTGGCGTCGCTCGACCAGACCATCTTCAGCACAGCGCTGCCGACCATCGTCGGCGAGCTCAACGGCGTGCAGTACATGCTGTGGGTCACCACCGCCTACATCCTCGCCTCCACGATCATGCTGCCCGTCTACGGCAAGCTCGGCGACCTGATCGGCCGAAAGGGCCTGTTCATCGCGGCGATCAGCCTCTTCATCGGCGGCTCTGTCGTCGGCGGGCTGGCGCCCGACATGGGCCAGCTCATCGCCGGCCGCGCCATCCAGGGCCTGGGCGGCGGCGGGTTGATGATCCTGTCGCAGGCCATCATCGCCGACGTCGTTCCGGCACGCGAGCGCGGCAAGTACATGGGAATCATGGGCGGCGTGTTCGCCCTGTCATCCGTCGCCGGGCCTCTGCTCGGGGGCTGGTTCACTGAAGGGCCCGGCTGGCGCTGGGGCTTCTGGATGAACATCCCGCTCGGCATCCTGGCCATCCTGTCAGCCGTGATGTTCCTGCACCTGCCGAAGGGCTCCGAGGCCAAGCCGCGCATCGACTTCGCCGGTATGATCCTGCTGGCGTTCGCCTCGACCGGCCTTGTGCTCACCACGACCTGGGGCGGCAACACCTACGACTGGGATTCACCCATCATCATCGGGCTGATCGCCGGTACGGTCGTCGCCGCTCTCGGGTTCATCTTCGTCGAGCGTCGCGCTGTCGAACCGATCATGCCGCCGCACCTGTTCAAAGACCGCAACTTCAACCTGACGACGATTGCCGGCCTCATCATCGGCGTCGCGATGTTCGGCGCCCTCGCCTACCTGCCCACCTACCTGCAGATGGTGACCGGCGCGAATGCGACCCAGGCCGGGCTGCTGCTGATTCCGCTGATGGCGGGCCTTCTTATCACGTCGATCGGCTCGGGCCAGCTGGTCAGCCGCACGGGTCACTACAAGTTCCTCCCCATCATCGGTACGGTCATCACTGCTGTCGCTCTGCTGCTGCTGTCGACCATGACCGCCGGGATGCCCGTGTGGATCATCTGCGCCTACCTCGCCGTGATGGGCGTCGGGCTCGGTATGTGCATGCAGATCCTGATCCTCATCGTGCAGAACTCGTTCCCGCTCCGCGAGGTCGGAACGGCGACTGCGTCGAACAACTACTTCCGCCAGATCGGTGCCTCGCTCGGCTCTGCTGTCGTCGGGTCGCTGTTCGTCGCCAATCTGACATCGCTGCTCGCCGAGCGTCTGCCCGCCGGATCGGGTACGGCCGGCGGCAGCAACTCGTTCACACCTGACCTGGTGCGCAGTCTCCCCGACGCCATACGCGAGGTCATCGTCGGCGCCTACAACGATGCTCTGACGCCGGTGTTCCTCTACATGGTGCCGCTGGTTCTGGGGGCGACGGTACTGCTGGTGTTCGTGAAGGAGAAGCCGCTGGCAACGACGCTCGACCGGGATGCGGCGCCTGCTGCGGCCGGGTCGGGTGCTGCGGCCGGCCCGGGTGCTTCTGCCGGGTCGGATGCCGCGGGTGTTGCGGGTGCTGCGAGTGTGGCGGCCGGGTCGGCCTCGCGGGCCGAGGTGCTCGCGCAGTCGCTCGAGATCGACGGAGGGTCCCACGTTCGGCTCGCCGACGGCGAGGCAGTTACGGATGACGTGGTGACTCCCGCTCGCTGACAACCCGTCGAGTCAGAACGGCCGCCCCGGTTCGCCGGGCGCGGCCGTTCTGACTCAGCCGGCTGCGCCGTTCCAGTCGTCGAACGGATCCCAACCGCCTGGCCTCGCATAGGCCCGGCCGCCGACGGTGACCAACGGATGCCCCTCGGCCCGCTCGCGAACCACACCGACCACGCGGAATCCGTGCGGCACACCGCACCCGGCGGGGAACGTCGCGAGAAGAGCATGGTCCTCTCCTCCACACAGCACGAAATCGACGGCTTCTCCACCGATCGAGCCGTCGAGCTCTCGCAGGGCCTCTGCCTCGCGTTCGATGGCCTCATGAAAGAACTCGAGAGAACATCCGCTCGCCTCGGCGATCCGCCCGCCGTCGAGCACCAGCCCGTCAGAGACGTCGAGCATGGCGGTGGCGCCAGCATCGGCGGCGGCCGGCCCGGCCCCGAGCGGCGAGACCGGTGCGAGCTGCGCCTCAACGACCGCGGCGTGCGTGCGACGGAGCTCCCGCGCCAGCGCCGCATCGGGGGTACGACCGCGCGATTGATCCTGGGCGTCTGCCGGGCTGCCCTCCGACCTCTCGGCAGACGCCGCGCTTCCCGTCTCGCTTCCCGTCTCGCTTCCCGTCTGGGCGCGCTGCCCCCGGGCGAACAGCAGCGCGATGCCGGCTCCGGCGAGGCCCAGGTCGCCCGCCACGGCCACCCGGTCGCCCGGGCGCGCGCCCGACCGCAGCACCGGCGATCGTCCGCCCAGGTCGCCGAATGCGGTCACCGCGATCATGAGGGTGTTCGATACCGAGAGGTCGCCGCCGACAACGCCGGTTCCGGGCGAGAGAGACGCGCAGGCGTCGCGCAGTCCGTCGGCGATTCCTTCGAGGGTCACGACAGGCGTCCCGGGCGGGGCGGCGATGGCCACGACCAACCCCGTCGGCACAGCACCCATCGCGGCGACGTCGGAGAGGTTCGTGACCGCGGCCTTCCAGCCGAGATCGTGCGGAGTCGACCACGCGAGCCGAAAATCGGGCCCATGGATCATCGTGTCCGTCGTCACGACGAACCGCCCATCGGGCGCCGCAACCACGGCGCAGTCGTCCCCGGGACCCACGATCGCCGTCGTTGCCGAGGGCAGCCGCGGGAAGATCCGCTTCAGTGCTTCGACCTCCCCCACGCTTCCCAGCGTGTCGGGGGCCGGTGCGCCTGACACTTCCCCCTCACGCTGCAGCGATTCGGGCGGTTGGGTGCCAGGGGGAAGCTGAGGGTCTGCCCCACGGGTGTTCACGGCTCAACGGTAACCTGTGAGAGATGTTTCACCGAAAACGAGTTCTCCTTCCAGGCGCCCTGGTCGCCGGGCTTCTGGCCACCCTCGTCAGCGGGTGCGCCCCGACCGTCGCCCTCGATCCGGCTGCCGATGCGACCAACCCCGGGTGCGCGGAGATCATGGTGAGACTGCCCACGACGGTCGCCGACGAACCGTCCCGCGAGACGAACGCGCAGGCCACCGCCGCCTGGGGTTCGCCCGCCGCCGTTCTGCTGCGCTGCGGTGTCGCGGAGTACGGGCCGACGACCCTCCCCTGCGTGAGGATCTCCGGTATCGACTGGGTGGAAGACGACTCCCAGAAGCCGTCGTACACCTACACCACCTTCGGCCGCTCCCCCGCGACGCAGGTTATCGTCGACTCGAACGCCGTGTCGGCTTCGACCGCCCTGATCGACCTGCAGACCGCCGTCGCGGCCGTTCCCCAGACCTCTGTCTGCACCTCCCCCGACGAGATACTCGGCACCGGTGCGAACTCCTCGAACACCGACCCCACCTCGACCCCCACTCCCGCCACCGAAACCCCCGCCCCCACCGTGCCGACCGATTCCGGGGCCCCGTTCGTCATCGAGACCGCTCCCCCGACCCCCTGAGACGGCGGCACCGCCCCGAGCGGGGCCTCGCGACACTGGTCGACGGGCACCGCCCCGAGCGGGGCCTCGCGACACTCGTCGACGCCGGAATGCGCGGAAGCTGCCTACCGCGAACTCCGCCTGACCTGCCGACGCGGGAAGCCCGAGGCCGGCGGCCGGTGGTGGACAGGCGCTCGCCCGGTCACCAAGATGGAAGCATGACGCTGAAATGGGCCTCCATCATTGTCGATTCCCATGACATCGCTGCGCAGGGGCGGTGGTGGGCTGAGACCCTGGGGTGGGTGGTGCAGTACGAGTCCGATGACGAAGTCGAGATCGCTCCCGCGCCGACCGCCCAGACCCAGGGCGCCGCAGACGGCGCACCATTCACGCTCGGGTACACCGGCCCCACCATCGAGTTCGTTCCGGTTCCGGAGGGCAAGACGGTGAAGAACCGTCTGCACATCGACCTCGCACCGCGGGCGGGAGACGACCAGGCCGCCGAGGTGGAGCGCCTGCTGGCGCGTGGTGCGAGCCGCTCCTCGATCGGGCAGGGTCCCGACGAGACGTGGGTGGTGCTGGCAGACCCCGAGGGCAACGAGTTCTGCGTGCTGTCGCCCCGCGACTAGGCGAGAGGGGCGTCAGCCCGCCGGAGCGTCGAGACCGCGGCGTATGAGCAGCGAGCCGATCTCGGCCGGGCGCCCGCGAAAGTCGAGGTAGGCCTCGAGCGGATCCTTCGAGCCGCCCACTCCGAGCAAGCGCGCACGGAAGCGGTCGCCGTTCTCGCGGGTCAGACCGCCGTTCTCGGTGAACCATTCGACAGTGTCGGCGTCGAGCACCTCACTCCAGATGTAGGAGTAGTAGCCGGCGTCGTACCCTCCGGCGAAGGTGTGGGCGAAGAAGGTGCTCGCGTACCGCGTCGGTACAGCGGGGTTGTCGAGCCCCACAGCGGCGAGCGCGGCGGCCTCGAACGCAGCGACGCCGGTCGCAGCATCCGGAGCCGGAGCATTCCCCTCACCCGCACCCGCACCCGCCCGCACGCTGTGCCACGCCTGGTCGAGCATCGCCGCCGCGAGGTACTCCGACGTCTCGAAGCCCTGGTTGAACGAGGCCGAATCCTGCAGCTTCTGCGCGAACGCGGCCGGCATCCGCTCGCCCGTCTCGACGTGCACCGCGTAGTTCGCGAGCACCTCGGGCCAGAGCATCCACATCTCGTTGACCTGGCTCGGAAACTCCACGAAGTCGCGGAAGACGTGCGTTCCGGCGAATTTCGGATAGGTGACCCGCGCGAAGAGCCCGTGCAGGGCGTGCCCGAACTCGTGGAACAGTGTGCCGACCTCGCTGTACGTCAACAGCGTGGGAGTTCCGGGTGCAGGCTTGGGCACGTTGAGGTTGTTGGTGACGACCACCGGATGCCCGAGCAGCGCATTCTGCGAAATGAGGGAGTTCATCCATGCCCCGCCGCGCTTCGAGTCGCGGGTGTACAGATCGAGAACATAGAGCCCGACACCCGAACCGTCTTCGTCGCGCACCTCGAAGACCCGGGCCTCCGGATGGTATGCCACGAGGTCGGTGCGCTCGGTGAACGTCACGCCGTAGAGCCGGGTCGCCGCCCAGAAGACACCGTCGTGCAGCACTCGCTCCGACTCGAAGTACGGCCGCATCTCCGCGGTGTCGACGTCGTACCGCGCCTTACGCTCCTTTTCGCTGTAGAACGCCCAGTCCCACGCCTCGAGTTCGAAATCATCGCCGGCACCGTTCAGCACGGCCTGCCGCTGCAGGGCGGCCTGTTCGGCCCGGGCATTCCGCGCGGCGGGTGGGGCGAGCATCCCGAGCATCGTGGCGACGGCTTCGGGGGTCTTGGCGGTCTGCTGGGAGGTGACCTGTGCTGCGTGCGATTCGAAGCCGAGCAGCCCGGCCCGCTGGGCCCGAAGCCGCGTGATCTCGAGCACGAGGGCCCGGTTGTCGTGCTCGCCGCCCCGGCAGCCCCGCGATCTCGAGGCCGTCATGATGCGCTCGCGGAGGTCGCGGTGTGTGAGCGAGGCGAGATACGGATGCCCGGTCGGCAGCACGAGCGTGATGACGAACATTCCGGCGAGCCCCCTCTCCCGCGCGGCTCCGGCTGCCGCGGAGATCTGGCCCGCATCGAGTCCGTCGAGCTCAGCCACGTCGTCGACCACGACCGCGAGGGCGTTGGTGTCGGCGAGGAGGTTCTTCTCGAACCGGGTGGTGAGCGAGGAGAGCTGCTGGTTGTAGGCACGGAGGGTCGCCTTGTCGGTCTCGTCGAGCCCGGCCCCGGCCTGCGTCAACTCGGCGAGGTGGCGCTCGACGAGGTACCGGGACTCGGGATCGAGCCGAGACTCATCGCCTCCGGCTCCCATCGCCTCCGACACCGCCCGCACCCGGGCGTACAGCCGCGCATCGAGCCGGATCGCATCCGCGTGCGCCGCGAGCACCGGGGCCAGCTCCTCCTCCAGCGCATCCGTGAACCCGCTGCTGTCAGCCGACGCCCGGTTGTAGAACACGGTCGCCACCCGACCCAGCGTCTGGCCCGCCCGCTCGAGTGCCACGATCGTATTGTCGAAGGTCGCGGCATCCGGAACCGCCAGAATTGCCTCGATCTCGGCCGTGTGCTCGGCCATACCCTGCTCGAACGCGGGCCGGTAGTGCTCGTCGGCGATCGAGGCGAAGTCCGGAAGACCGTACGGCAGAGTACTGGGCGCGAGGAACGGGTTGCTCATAGCTGAAGCCTAGGGCGGCGAACGCAAGGGGCACGCATCAATTGGCACGTCACCGGCTGACGAGCGTAGCGTTGAGGCATGACAGTTCCTACCGTGACCCTGAACAATGGCGTCGAGATTCCCCAGCTCGGATTCGGCACCTACCAGATCGATCCCGCCGAGACGAAGGAGGCGACGCTGGCCGCCCTCGAGGTGGGCTACCGCCACATCGACACTGCCGAGATGTACGGCAACGAGAAGGAGGTCGGCCAGGCCGTCGCCGCCTCGGGCCTCGCCCGCGAAGACGTGTTCGTGACGAGCAAGCTCAACAACGGCTTCCATGCCCGCGATGCTGCGCTGAAGGCCTTCGACGGAACCCTCGAAGCGCTCGGCTTCGACTACGTCGACCTCTTCCTGATCCACTGGCCGCTGCCGGCCGTGGGCGACTACCTCGAGACCTGGAAGGCGATGGAGGAGATGCTCGCCTCGGGCCGCGTCAAGTCGATCGGCGTCTCGAACTTCCAGCAGCACCACCTGCAGCGTCTCCTCGACGAGGCCGACGTCGTGCCCGTCGTGAACCAGATCGAGGTGCACCCCTACCTGACGCAGGATGCTCTGCGCGAGTTCGGCGTGAAGAACGGTATCGAGACCGAGGCCTGGTCGCCGATCGCCCAGGGCAAGGTGCTCGACGACAAAGCGATCGTGGAGATCGCCGACCGTCTCGGTAAGTCGCCCGCCCAGGTCACGCTGCGCTGGCACATCCAGCGTGGCGACATCGTCTTTCCGAAGTCGGTGACCCGCGCCCGTGTCGAGGAGAACTTCGCCCTCTTCGACTTCGAACTCACCGATGCCGACGTGCATGCCCTCACCGCCCTCAACCGCGACGAGCGCACCGGCCCCAACCCCGATGAGTTCAACTACATCCCCGCCTAACCCCGGCCCACGCCCCCACCGGCCCCGGCCCCGGCCCACGCCCCCGGCCAATCGAGAGGTCGAAATCTCTCCAAAACCAACGGTTTTAGGAGAGATTTCGACCCCTCGTTCGGTTATTCGAGGGCCAGGGCGAGAAGATGGGTGATGAGGGCGGGATAGGTGACGCCGGTGGCGATCCAGCAGGCGGGGAACATGCTGATCGGGGTGAAGCCGGGCATCGTGTTCACCTCGTTCACGACGAAACCGGTGGGTGTCAGAAAGAAGTCGACCCGGGCGAGACCCGCGCAGCCGAGCGCCGTGAAGGCGAGCACGGCCTGCTGCTGCATCTCGGCCAGTTCGGCGTCAGTCAGTGCGGCCGGGCACACCAGCTCGATCCCCGACGCCCCGAGGTACTTGGCGTCGAAGTCGTAGAACTCGCGGCCGGTCATCACGACCTCGCCGGCAACGGATGCCCGGGGCTCCGCTTCGCCGAGGGAACCCAGCACCCCGCACTCCACCTCGCGGCCCTCGATCCCCTCCTCGACGAGCACCTTGTCGTCTTCGGCGAACGCGACCTCCATCGCCGCCGCAAACGTGGACCAGTCCTTGACCTTGCTCACACCCACCGACGAGCCGGCCCGCGCGGGTTTGACGAACACCGGCAGGGCGAGGGCAGCTGCCGCGGCATCCTGAACCTCAGCGGGCGATGTCGCCCATGACAGCGCCGTCACTGTCTGCCAGGGCGCGACCGCTATTCCCGCTGCCGCGAGCACGGTCTTAGTGAAGTGCTTGTCCATCCCCAGGGCTGAGGCGAGAACGCCCGATCCGACGTAGGGCAGCCCGACGAGTTCGAGCAGGCCCTGCACGGTTCCGTCTTCGCCCCACGGCCCGTGCAGAATCGGGAACACCACGTCGACGTCGCCCAGCGAGCGAACGGATCCGTCAGCATCCTGGACCGTCAGCTCGCGCGACGTCGACGACGACGGCCAGCGCACCCGCGTGCCGTTGTCGGCGACCGACGGCATGGCCGAGGCGTCGAGCGCGAAGCGGGCGGGGTCGTCGGCTTCGAGCACGAACGCGCCATCGGGGGTGATGCCGATCGGAATGACCTCGTAGAGCGAGCGGTCAATGGCCGCCAGTACCCCGCCCGCCGTCGCGCAACTGATCGAATGCTCGCTGGAACGGCCGCCGAAGAGAAGCGCCACCACGGTTTTTTCTGCCATCTGTCGGCCTTTCGCCCTGGGGTTCGAGTGAGTCGGTTGTGAGATGGGGAGCGATGTCCCGGGGGTTCAGCGTACCGGCAAGCACTTGGCTGACCTGTTGCACGATGGGCATGTCGACGCTACGGGCTCGGGCGAGCGTGAGGATCGGCGCGACCGACGCGAGCCCCTCCGCGGTCTGCTGCATGCGGGCGACCACGTCGGTGAAGCTGTAGCCCTGGCCGAGCAGCCGCCCGGCGGTGTTGTTGCGCGACAGCGGTGAGCTCGAGGTGGCGATGAGGTCTCCGAGGCCGGCCAGCCCCGACATCGTCTCCGGTCGGGCCCCGTAGGCGACGGCGAAGTCGGTCATCTCCGCGAGCCCGCGGGTCAGGATGGACGCCTTCGTGTTCTCGCCGTACCCCACGCCGTCGACGATGCCGATCGCCACCGCGATCAGGTTCTTGAGCACGCCGCCGAACTCGGTGCCGATCACGTCGGTGTTGACGAACGAGCGGAAGTAGCGGTTGGTCGCCACCATCGCGACGGCCTCGGCGGTCGACAGGCTGGCAGACGAGATGACGGCGGCCGTCGGCTGCTCGCGGGCGATCTCGAGGGCGAGATTGGGTCCGGATGCCACGGCGAGCCGGTCGCGGTCGACCCCCAGCCCCTGCTCCAGCACCTCGCTCATGCGGAGGCCCGTGCCCTTCTCGACCCCCTTCATGAGACTGATGACCACGGTCTCGGGGCCGATCAACGGCGCCAGCGCAGCGAGGTTGGAGCGCAGCGACTGGCTCGGAATCGAGACGAACACGAACGACGACGCCCCGACGGCCTCGGCGAGGTCGGCGGTCGCCCGGATGCTCGGCGGAAGGTTCACGCCCGGGAGGTAGTCGCTGTTGCGCTTCGCCAGGCTGATCTCGCGCGCCAGCTCGGGCCGGCGGGCCCAGAGCGTCACGTCGGAGCCGCCGTCGGCGAGGATCTTGGCGAACGTGGTTCCCCAGCTGCCCGCTCCGAGGATGCTGACCTGCCGGGCCGGAGCCAGCGTGAGAGGCGTCGTTCGACGCCCGAAGAGTGGGCTCACAGCGTGCCGTACTCCGATTGAGCATGATCCCGCGGGTTCCAGCGCTCGGCCGGCGCCGTCTCGCCCCGCAGGTCTTCGAGCAGGTGGGTGATGGCATCCATCACGACGGTTGTCGCCTCGGCGAGTGTCACCTGCGTGAGCGGCTGCCCACGGAAGCGCGAGAGGTCGACCTCGTCGCCGTACTTCAGGTGCACGGTCTTGCGCGGGAAGAGACTGATCTTCTTGCTCCAGCGCGGCAGCACGGCCTGGGTGCCCCAGTGGGCGAGCGGGATGACCGGCAGATCGTTCTCGAGCGCGATGCGCACCGCGCCCGACTTGCCCCGCATCGGCCAGAGCTCGGGGTCCCGGGTGAGTGTGCCCTCGGGGTAGACGATGACGCCCTCACCCGACACCGTGAGATCGTGCGCCGCGGCCAGCGGATTGCTGCCGTGTGTACGACCCGAACGCTCGACCGGCACCTGTTTGATCGCCCGGAGCGCCGCCCCCAGCACCGGAACGCCGAACAGCGACGCCTTGGCGAGGAAGCGGGGTACGCGCTTCAGCTTCCACACCGACCAACCCACGACGACCGGATCGAAGTTGCTGTAGTGATTCGGAGTCAGCACGAAGGCGCCTGTGCGCGGGAGCTTCTGGGCATCCTGAACCTCGAGCTTCACGAGGGCGGCGACGAGCGGGATGACCGGGTAGGCCAGGAGGCGAAAGGTGAGGTTTCGCTCCGAACGCCTCGCCCGCTCGACGCCGGCCGCGCCGGCACCTCGTTCCCCGCCCCGTGCCATGCCTACGCCTCGAAGGAGAAGTCGGCTCCCAGCTTCTTGAGCTTGCCCGTGAAGTCGCCGTAACCGCGGCTGATCAGACCGACGTTCGACACCCGCGAGGTGCCCTGGGCGGTGAGCGCGGCGATGAGGTGGCTGAAGCCGCCGCGCAGGTCGGGAACCTCGATGTCGGCCCCGTGCAGCTTGGTCGGACCGGTGATGACGGCGGCCTGCTCGAGCGCACGGCGGGGAACGCGACGGTTGCCGCCCTCGAGGCCGTTCTTGTGCACCTCGATGTCGGCGCCCATCTCGACGAGCGCGTCGGTGAATCCGAAGCGGTTCTCATAGACGGTCTCGTGCACGATCGACGTGCCGATCGCCTGCGTGAGGGCGACGATGAGCGGCTGCTGCCAGTCGGTCATGAAGCCGGGGTGCACATCCGTCTCGATGACGACGGGCTTGAGGTCGCCGCCCGGATGGAAGAACCGGATGCCGTCTTCTTCGATGTCGAAATCGCCGCCGATCTTGCGGAAGACGTTGAGGAAGGTCATCATCTCCTGCTGCTTTGCACCGACGCAGAAGATGTCGCCCTTGGTCGCGAGGGCAGCGGATGCCCAGCTCGCGGCCTCGTTGCGGTCGAAGAGGGCGCGGTGGTCGTAGCCCTTGAGCCTGTCGACGCCCTCGATGAGGATGACGCGGTTCGGCTCGATCGAGATGATCGCGCCCATCTTCTGGAGCACAGCGATGAGGTCCATGATCTCGGGCTCGATCGCGGCGTTCTTCAGCTCAGTGGTACCCCTGGCACGCACACCGGTCAGCAGAACCTGCTCGGTGGCGCCGACGCTCGGGTAGGGCAATTCGATGTTCGCGCCCTTCAAGCCGTTGGGCGCGGTGATGTTGATTCCGCTCGGCAGCTTCTCGACGACGGCGCCGAAGGCGCGCAGGGCATCGAGGTGGAAGTCGATGGGGCGATCTCCGATGCGGCAGCCGCCGAGGTCGGGGATGAACGCGTGGCCGAGGCGGTGCAGCAGGGGGCCGCAAAAGAGGATCGGGATGCGAGACGACCCCGAGAGAGCGTCGATCTCGGCGCTCTGCGCGATCGCGACGTTGGCCGGGTCGAGCACGAGCGTGCCC
Organism: Subtercola boreus; assembly: GCF_003399645.1. GTDB lineage: Bacteria > Actinomycetota > Actinomycetes > Actinomycetales > Microbacteriaceae > Subtercola > Subtercola boreus_A. The sequence goes on along the minus strand of NZ_NBXD01000008.1, from coordinate 18,727 downwards.
GACTCGGGGCTGCCCGAGATATCGACGCCGTGGATCTCGAGGAGGCGCGACACCACGTGCACGTCGCTGATGTCGGGCACGTCTCGCAGAACGCTCTTCGTGTCCCCGAGAAGCGAGGCGACCATGGCCTTCGTGACGAGGTTCTTGGCTCCACGAACGTCGATGCGCCCGCGCAGCGGGCGACCGCCGTTGACGATGATCGTGTCGGAGAGAAGACCCACGTGAGCCGCCGCCTTCTGGGCATCGAGAACGAGCTGCGCGTCCTGGAGAAGAGTGTTCATATGGGGTGTACTGCCTACTTCACTGGGAGGGTCTTCGGGCGCCAGGAGTGCCGGCGGCTTTCAAATTCGGTGATCTCCGCTTCGCTTCGCAGAGTGAGCCCGATGTCGTCGAGACCTTCGAGCAGCCTCCATCGAGTGTAGTCATCGATGTCGAAAGGCACGGTGAGGCTGCCGACCGACACGGTCTTGGTAGTCAGGTCGACGCTGAGTTCGCGCCCGGGCTGCTCGTCGATGGCGGCCCAGAGACGCTCGATGTCGCCCTCGGTGAGCTGCGCCGCGAGCAGCCCCTGCTTGCCCGAGTTGCCGCGGAAGATGTCGCCGAAGCGGGAACTCAGCACGGCCTCGAAACCGAAGTCGCGGAGCGCCCAGACGGCGTGCTCCCGTGAAGAACCCGTGCCGAAATCGGGGCCGGCGACGAGCACCTTGGCGCCCGCGTACTCGGGCTGGTTCAGCACGAAGTCGGGGTCTTGACGCCATCCGTGGAAGAGAGCATCCTCGAACCCGGTCTTCGTGACCCGTTTGAGAAAGACGGCCGGGATGATCTGGTCGGTGTCGACGTTCGACCGGGCGAGCGGTGCGGCGATGCCGGTGATGACCGAGACGGCTTCCATGGTCTAGACCGCCTTCGAGGTCGAAGCGAGTGAGGTCGAAGCGAGTGAGGTCGCAGCGAGTGAGGTCGCAACCAGTTCGGGAGCCTCGACGAGGTCCCATGGGCTCGAGAGCGTGCCCCGGATCGCCGTCGCGGCCGCGACGAGGGGCGACACGAGGTGGGTGCGCCCGCCTTTGCCCTGGCGGCCCTCGAAGTTGCGGTTCGACGTGGAGGCGCACCGCTCCCCCGGAGCGAGCTGGTCGGGGTTCATGCCGAGGCACATCGAACACCCGGCGAAGCGCCATTCCGCTCCGAATTCGGTCACGATCCTGTCGATGCCCTCGGCCTCGGCCTCGATGCGCACGCGCGCCGAACCGGGTACCACCATGACCCGTACGCCATCCGCCTTCTTCTGGCCCTTGATGACGGAGGCGAAGGCCCGCAGGTCTTCGATGCGGCTGTTGGTGCAGGAGCCCATGAAGACCGCATCGACCGCGATCTGCTTCATCGGGGTACCGGCTTCGAGCGCCATGTACTCGAGCGCACGCTCGGCGGTGGCCCGGTCGTTGGCATCGAGGATGCCCGACGGGTCGGGAACGTTCTCGCTCAGCGACACGCCCTGGCCGGGGTTCGTGCCCCAGGTCACGAAGGGCTCGAGGGCGTCGGCGTCGAGGAACACCTCGGCGTCGAACACGGCGCCCTCGTCGGTCTGCAGCGTCTTCCAGTACGCGACCGCTTCTGTCCAGTCGTCGCCGGCGGGGGCGTGCGGGCGGCCCTCGAGGTAGTCGAACGTGGTCTGGTCGGGTGCAACCATGCCAGCCCGGGCACCCGCTTCGATCGACATGTTGCAGATCGTCATGCGCCCCTCCATCGAGAGGCTCCGGATGGCCGACCCCCGGTATTCGAGCACATACCCCTGCCCGCCCCCCGTTCCGATCTGGGCGATGACGGCCAGGATGATGTCTTTCGCCGTGACGCCCGGGCGGAGCGTGCCCTCGACCGTGATGGCCATCGTCTTGAAGGCCTTCAGCGGCAGGGTCTGGGTGGCGAGCACGTGCTCGACCTCGCTGGTGCCGATACCGAACGCCATGGCGCCGAACGCACCGTGCGTCGAGGTGTGCGAGTCGCCGCAGACGACCGTGATGCCGGGCATGGTGAGGCCGAGCTGCGGGCCGACCACGTGCACGATGCCCTGCTCGACGTCGCCGAGCGAGTGCAGGCGGATGCCGAACTCCCGCGCATTGCTGCGGAGCGTGTCGATCTGCGTGCGGCTGGTGAGGTCGGCGATCGGCAGGTTGATGCCGCGCGTGGGAGTGTTGTGGTCTTCTGTCGCGATGGTGAGATCGGGACGGCGCACGGGGCGCCCCGCCAGCCGCAGGCCGTCGAAGGCCTGGGGGCTGGTGACCTCGTGAACGAGGTGCAGGTCGATGTAAAGGAGGTCGGGGGCACCGTCGGTGCCTTCGACGACGAGGTGGTCGTTCCAGACCTTTTCAGCGAGCGTCAAGCTCCTGGACTCTGCCATGCTTCCCACCTTCGAACTGCGCGAATGTATCCGCTCATTCTAACCGCGTGCCCCCGGAATGATTCCCGCGGGGCACGGCCGCGTCTGGCCGGTCGCGGAGCGGATCAGTCGCGGAGCGCGTCAGGCGAGAAGCGGGCCAGGCGAGAGGCGCGTCAGTCGCGGAGCGCTGCCTTCAGCTCGGCCTCGAGGCGCTGCAGTTCGGCGGTCAGCGTCGAGACGGCCGCCGGCGAGACGGTTCCCCGGGCGGCACGCTTTCGCAGTTCGGTGCGAACGGATGCCCGAAAGCCGTTCACGGCGGCATCGACCTGTCGCAGCGACTCGGCATTCTGCTGGCGGAGCTGGTCGGTCGTCGGCTCGGGCGGAGCGTCAGGCGCGGCGTCGGGTGCGGCGTGAGGCGCGGCGCCGGGCGCCTCCGGTGCGGCGCCTGTCGTGTCGCGGCGGGGCGGGGCCTCCCCGGTCGCGTCGCGACGGGCGGCGGCGAGGTCGGCGCGGAGGCTCCGCATCGCTTCGTCGACACCCTTGCGCAGGCCGTCGGCGAGCATCCGCACCGAGTCGGTGACCCGGTCTTCGATGCTGGAGAGCTCCGGCAGGCGGGAGTTCAGCTCGGCCCGCCCGGCATCCGTGATCTCGTAGACCGTCTTGCGGCCGTCCGTCGCCTTTGTGACAAGCCCTTCTTCTTCGAGCTTTGCCAGGCGCGGGTAGATGGTGCCGGCGCTCGGGCTGTAGGTGCCACCGAAGCGGTCGCTCAGCGCCTGGATGAGTTCGTAACCGTGCCGCGGCTGTTCGGCGAGCAGGTTGAGCAGGTAGAGGCGGAGGTGCCCGTGGCCGAAGACGGGGTTCACGCGGTCACAACCACTCGTCGCATCGAAGTGATGTCGCCCGAGACAGAGTTCGCGTGCACCTCGACGAAGTGGGCGTCGAGTGCCCCAGACGTGAAGTTGTTGCCCCGGCCGCGGATCGAACGAAAGGTCGATCCGTCGAGGCTCAGCACACCCGTGACCGTGTTGACGTTGAAACGCGCGCCGAAGCCGTCGTCGAGACGAACCGTGAAGTCGCCGGAGACGGTGTTGTTGTTCAGCACGTCGACGTTGCCCACAAGGTCGAGGAACACGTGCGACGAAACGCTGTCGGCCGTGAAGCGCGGAACGGTTCCGCTCACCGTGACGTCGCCCGACACGCTGTGCGAGGTGATGGCTCCCGTGTGCTCGCGCACCGAGATCTCGCCGTTGACCGTGTTGAGTTCGAGGGTGCCGGTGAGCTGGTCGATGACGATGTCGCCCGAGACCGTGCTGATTCTGGCTTCGGTGGTGTTCAGCCCGGAGATCAGTGCACCGGCCGAGACGACGCCGAACTTCAGGGCGACATTGCGCGGAACGAGCACGCTGACGTCGGCCTTCGCGGTGCCTCGGAACGAGGCGAACACGTCGATGAAGTTGTCCCAGCGCAGTTGCGGGTGGTCGATCTCGAGCACGTCTTCATCGATCGAGACCTTCAGGTCTTTGCCCTGCACCGAGTGGATCTCGACGCGCGCACCCGGCTCGTCGTGACCGATGATGTCGATCGTGCCGCCGATGAGGCTGATCTTCAGGGAGCGCACCAGCTCGAGGTCGATCGTCTTGGGCCCTGAGACGAGCCATTTCTCCAGTGTCACTGGCGTTCTCCTTCTGTGAGACTCGCGATATATCGCGTTGATTCCACACAGTAGGGCCTCCAGACGATCCGGGTCAAGCTATATCGCGTTCTGCGTCGACGCTCACAGCGAAGGTCCAGCAGTCCGGCCGCACAGCCGCGTCACTCGAACGTGCGAAGCAGCTGCCACACCCCGCGGTGGTCGTCCCAGCGGATGTCGAAGACCCGGGCGTCCCCGTCGTCACAGGTCGCCTGGAATCGCCAGCCGACAGCGAGCCGGGGCGGGTGCGTGAACGCCATCGCGTCGAGGAACGAGTCGGGCAGGTCTGAACCGAGCCGCGTCGGGGAGTCGGTCACCCGAAACCGCCGGGAACCCCAGACGAGACGGTGGGGTCGACCATCCCTCAGCCACACAGCCACCAGTTCGTCGACCTGCATCGCTCCGCCTCCTTTTCTCGGCTCACTCACATTCGAACACGTGTTCGAATAATCGACTGTAAGCCGCAAGGGGATGACACGCCAAAGGCTCCGGCAGATCGGGCGCGATTAGGCTGGGAGATGCGACGACGCCACCCCCGCCGGGCCTCGGTCGTTCGCGAGGGAGAAGGCGAGCATCCTGTGGCCGAAGGCAGCCCACGTACCGAACGCAACGCACGCAACGCACGCACCGCAGGCACCGCGCGCCCCGCGCCGGTGGGCACGACCGAGCCCGAGTACGAACTGACGGGCGCGCTCGACACCGATCCGCTCGGGTTGTTCGCCGCGGCGACGGCGGACGATCTCGCCTACGCCCAGCGTGCGCGCACGTTCGTCGAGGCCGAGGTGCTGCCCGTGATCGACGGCTATTGGGACCGCGCCGAGTTTCCGGTACACCTCGCGAAGCGCCTGGGCGAGCTCGACCTGCTGCGGGAAGCGACCGCCATCGACGGGTTCGCGCCGATGAGCCCCCTCGCCGCCGGGCTCGTCAACCTCGAGATCAACCGCGGAGACGGCTCGCTCGGCGCATTCATCGGCGTGCAGGGCGGGCTCGTGCTGCGATCGATCGCGGCCTTCGGCTCGCCCGAACAGAAGGAGCGCTGGCTCGCGCCCCTCGCGCGCGGCGACGAGCTCGCCGCCTTCGCGCTCACCGAGCCCACTCACGGCTCGGACTCGGTCGCCCTCGAGACCACCGCCACCCCGGCGCCCGGCAGCAGCGGCGACTTCCTGCTGAACGGTGAGAAGAAGTGGATCGGCAACGGTTCGGTCGGCAGCGTCACGATCGTCTGGGCGCGAACGCAAGGTGGTGCCGTGCGCGGCTTTCTCGTCGACCAGACGAGCCCGGGCTACACCGCCACCGTCATCGAGGGTAAAGCCTCGCTTCGCGCGATCTGGCAGACCCATGTCGTTCTGAACGACGTGCGGGTGCCGGCCACGGCCCTGCTGCCCGGAGCCAAGTCCTTCGGCGACACTGCCCGCGCCATCCAGTCGACGCGCCTCTCGGTCTCCTGGGCGGCGCTCGGCCACGCCACCGCCTGCTATGAGGCGGCCGTGCAGTACGCGGCCCAGCGCATCCAGTTCGGGCGCCCGCTCGCAGCCTCCCAGATCGTGCAGGAGCGTCTCGCCCGCATGCTCAGCGAGCTCGCGACCATCCAGTTGCTCTGTTTCCAGTGCGCCGCTCTGGATGCGCGGGGCGAGCTCACGGCTGTGCAGGCGTCGCTCGCCAAGTACACCAGCACGCGAACCGCCCGAACGATCGCCGCGAACGCACGCGACCTTCTCGGCGGCAACGGCATCCTGCTGCAGCATTCGGTGGCGAGGCACCTCGCCGATCTCGAATCGCTGCACACCTACGAGGGAACCGAGACCATCCAGGCGCTGCTCATCGGCCGGTCCATCACGGGTATCTCTGCGTTCAGCTAGGCACGTGGCTCAGGCTGCGGCGGCGTCTTCCAGCTCGTTTCGCGAGGGCGGATTCGCGCCCGCCCGCGACACCGTGATGCGCGCACTCTCGAGCGCCGTGCGCGCGATCGCCACCACCTCGTCTTCAGCGATGACGCCGCCCAGGATGCCCGGGGCAAGCCCGAGCGAAGCGATCGCGTAGAGCATGCCCGACATGAACGAATCGCCCGCACCGATGGTGTCGACCACGTCGACCGGCCGGGCCGGCAGCGACACCCGGATGCCGTCGGCCGCGAGAAGGCACCCCTCGCCGCCTCGCGTCACCCCCACGAGCACGCTCCCGGCACCGAGGTACTGCGCGAGAACCGTCTCGAGGTCGACCCCCGGGTAGAGCCACTCGGCGTCTTCGTCGCTCATCTTGACGACGTGCGCCAGCGCCGCCAGCTCCTCGACCTGTGCGCGCACCACCGCAACGTCGGGGGTGATGCTCGGTCGAACGTTGGGGTCGAAGCTCAGGAGCACCCCGCCCGAGGCCCGGGTCTCGGCGAACAGCCGCCAAATCTCGGAGGCACCGGGCTGCAGCACCGCCGCGATCGACCCGGTGTGCAGCATCCTGGTCCCTGCCGGCAGCTCAGCCCGGTCGAGGTGCCAGGCGATGTCGAACTCGTACTCCGCGCGCCCCTGGGCGTCGACGTGGGCGGTGGCCGTGGAGGTGGGAGCATCCTGAACGCTCGCCCGCTCGAACGTCACGCCGGCCGATTCGAGGTGCCGGATGATCGACCGCCCGTACCCGTCGTCGCCGACCTGCGCACGGAACGTGGTGGGGACACCCAGCCGGGCCAGCCCGTAGGCGACGTTCAGCGGGCTGCCGCCGGGGTGCACGACGGCGTCGGCGTCGGCGGCCTGGAGGACGATGTCGACCAACGCCTCACCGACGACCACGGAAGAAAGGGGCGACGGCTCTCCATTGGCGTTCACGCCCCCATCATAGACTGGGCCGGACATTCGTTCCGATGCGGCTCCGACCGCGTGGAACGGCGGCAGGAGGAGGGCACCGATGGCGTCGAGAGATCACCTGGTTCGCGGGCTGTGGACGCTCTTCGAACCCATTCATGCGGTGACCTACTTCTCCGACGAGTCGCGCACAGCCTTCGCCGACATCGGGCTCACCCGGTACTGGGACGGCTACTTCGCCGGCCGCGCGGCGCCTCTCGGGGCGGTCACGGGAGCTCCGGTGACGGCCATCTTCAGCGGGTTCGCACCGATGCTCGTCGAGCGGGCGCTGCCGGCTGTGTGGGCGACGGCCACTCCCGCGCAGGTTCTCGTGGCCCGGTCGGTGGGTGCGGCATCCACTCTGCGTACCCTCGTGCCCGACGAGGGTGTCGCGGTGCAGGCTGTGGCCGCACTGGCGCCGATCGCCGCCGAGGTCGACACGATCGGGCGCCCCTTGGCTGCCGCGAACCGCGCACTGCCGCTGGAGGCCGATCCGTATCGTGCGCTCTGGCAGGCGGCCGCGACCCTCCGTGAACACCGCGGCGACGGGCACGTTCTCGCGCTGGTGACCGAGCAGATCGCGGGCCTCACGACGATCGTGCTGCGGAGCGGCCTCGACCTCGACTCGTCGTCGATGAAGCGGTCGCGCGGGTGGAGCGATGACGAGTGGGATGCCGAACAGTCCGATCTCGTGGATCGCGGCCTGCTCGATTCCCACGGGCACATCACCGCGGCCGGCCGGGAAGCGATCGATCGCGCCGAGCAGCTCACGAACCGCCTCGCGTCGGCACCCTGGAGCGGGCTCAGCGACACCCGCCTCCTGGCCGTCGCGACGGCGCTCGCCCCGCTGGCGAAGGCGTGCGCTCCCCTCTTTCCGCAACCGAACCCGATCGGCATGCCCTCCCCCTGGGATGCAGCGGCCGACCCGACGGGCGCCTCCGTGCTGGAGGCGCCCGCGCCGCCCAGCGCGAGCGGAATGGCGAGCGGCCCGGCAGTTGGAATGGCGAGCATGAACGCGAGCGGAGGAGCCATACGATGACGCAGGCGATGCACGGGGCCGAGGGCGCTGCAGCAGGGCACGGGCGCAACCCGCTCGGGTTGATCGCTCTCGTGGTGGGTGCGGTTGGCATCCTGTTCAACGTGCTCTTCACCCTCGTGCAGGCGGTCGCCGTCGGGCAGGGAATGTACGACCTGCTGTCGACCTTCGCGGTGGCGCACTCGATCCTCGCGATCGTCATCGCGGTGGCCACGATCGCGCTGGGCGTCCTGGCACTGCTGAAGAAGGGTGCGCCGAAGGCCGCCGCAGGCGCCGGCACCGCTCTCGGAGCTGCGAGCCTTGTCAGCGTGCTCACGGGGCTGCTCTACTCCGGCGTCATCGCCGCCGCCAGCGGCTTCTGACCGGCACCCCGGCCCAGCCCCCGGCCCCGCCCCGGCCACCCTCTCGCCCGGCCACCCCGCGTAAAAGAGGTGGGGGGTGCCCGCTGAGACCCCCACGAACGCTACCCGCCGCACATCCTCTTCTACGCGGGGTGCTCCTGGCGCTGGGGTGCTAGAGGCGCTGCGTGCGCGACAGCACCGTCTGGATGATCACCACGATCGCCAGGAACGCCCCCGACACCACTGCCTGCACCGACGAAGACAGCGAGCCGACCTGGTTGATGAGGTTCTGGATGACGCTGAGCAGCAGCACGCCCGCCACGGTACCCACGAGGTTTCCGCGACCGCCGACCAGCAGCGTGCCGCCGATCACCACCGCCGAGATCGCGTTCAGTTCGAGCCCGACGCCCACGGTCGGCACGCCCGACGAGGAGTACGCCGCGTTGAGCGCCCCCGCGAGCCCCGCGCAGAGCCCCGACAGCACGTAGACCGTGAACTTCACGCGCGCCACGGGCAGACCCATGAGCGTCGAGGCACTCTCCGACCCTCCCACGGCGTACACCGACTGACCACCGCGCGTGCGCGCCAGCAGCACCGATCCGAGCACGATCACGACGATCGCGATGAGCACCGGCCAGTGGATGCCCAGCACCTGTCCCTGGCCGAGCGCCACCACCACCGGGTCGGTGATCAGCGGCGTCGCCGAACCCCCGTCGGTCGTGGCGAGCACGAGACCGCGCACGCCCAGCAGCCCGGCGAGGGTCACGATGAACGGCGCCATGCCCGCATGGGCGATGAGAAAGCCCTGAAGCGCGCCTATCGCACCGCAGACGACAAGGGGGAAGAGGAGCGCCCCGAGCAGCCCGAACGACGACCCGTAGGCCGCGAGCACCCCGCCGAGGGCGAAGACCGACCCCACCGAGAGGTCGATGCCGCCGGTGAGGATCACGAACGTCATACCCGCACCCACGATCAGCAGGAATGACGACTGCGTCAGGATGTTCGAGAAGTTGCTGCCCGTCGCGAATGTCGGAAAGGCGATGCTGCCCACGATGAGCAGGATGACGAGCACGATCGCCGCACCGTAGCTCTGCAGAAGACTGGCGAGGCGTTCGCGGCCCACCTGGCTGTCGGTGGCGGGGCCTGCCGCCGGTTCGAAGGTGGTGGTCATTTGACTCGGGCCTTTCCGCGCTGGATGTAGACGGCGACCAGGATGATGATCGCCTGCGCCACCTGCGAGTACGCGTCGGGAACGTTGTGCTTGATGAGTGTGGCGCTGATGAACTGCAGCAGCAGGGCTCCGGCGAGCGTGCCGAGCACCTTCACCTGGCCGCCGCTCAGCGGGGTTCCGCCGACGACGACGGCCGTGATGGCCGACAGCTCGATGAGGTTGCCGAGCGTGGAGGGAACGGATGCGCCCAGCCGGGCGGTACCGATCACCCCCGCGACGGCGGCGAGCGCAGCCGCCAGCACGTAGACCAGCAGCAGGATGCGCTTGACCGGCAACCCCGCGAGCTCGGCGGCCCGCCGACTGCCACCGATCGCGATCAGCTGTTTTCCGAAGGTCGTGCGATTGACGAGGATGGCGACGGCCCCGACGAGTACGGCTGCGATCAGCACGCTGTACGGCACCCCGAGCACCGAGTCCCGCCCGAGCGCCAGGATCTGGGGGTTCGTCACCGACTTCAACTGCTCGTTCGCGATCAACAGGGCGAGCCCCCGCCCGGCGACCATCACCGCCAGGGTCGCCACGATCGGCTGGACCCCGATGAAGGCGACCATCGACCCGTTCAGGGCACCGATCACCGCACCCACGAGGATGGCGATGAGCAGGGTCGGTACCAGCCCGTACCCCACATAGAGAGGTATGACGGCGGCGGCGAGTGCCATCACCGCGCCGACCGAGAGGTCGATGCCTTCGGTTCCGATCACGAGCGCCATGCCGAGCGCCACGATGAGAACCGGCACGACCTGCACGAACTGCGTGCGGAAGTTGTCGATCGCAAAGAAGTTGGGCGTTGCGACGAGGTTGTAGGCCAGCAGCAGCACGATGGCGAAGTACACCCCGTACTTCTGGAAGACGGCGAGTACCGAACCGCGGCTCGGTACCGAGACAGAGACAGTGGCCTGCGTCATGATGCACTCCCGCCGGCCAGCGCTGCCAGCAGCGCGTTCTCGTCGACCTGGTCACCGCGCAGCTCGGTCTCGATCGATCCGTCGCGCAGCACGATCACCCGCGCAGAGCCTTCGACGACCTCTTCGACCTCGCTCGACACCAGCACGATCGCCAGCCCTTCGTGGGCGAGCTCGTCGATGAGCGACTGGACCTCGGCCTTCGCTCCGACGTCGATGCCGCGGGTGGGTTCGTCGAGCAGCAGCACCTTCGGCGTCATGGCCAGCCAGCGGGCGATCATCACTTTCTGCTGGTTGCCGCCCGAGAGCTCCGAGACGATCTGGTCGGGGCTCGATACCTTGATGTGGAGCCTTTTGATGAAGACATCGACCACAGCATCCTGCTTGCGGCGTGAGGTGAAGCCGGCCTTCGAGAGTTTCGGCAGTGCCGCGAGCACGATGTTGTCGCGCACGGAGAGGTTCGGCACGATGCCCTCGCTCTTGCGGTCCTCGGGCAGCATCACGATTCCTGCCCGGATGGCCGCCGGCACCGAACCGCTCCGAACACTCTTTCCGTCGATCTTCACGCCGCCGCGGTCGAGCTGCATCACGCCCGAAAGCCCCTTGAGCGTCTCGGAACGACCGGAGCCGAGCAATCCGCCGAGCCCGACGACCTCCCCCGGGCGGATCGAGATGCTGATGCCGTCGATCTGGTGCTTGCGGCTGAGGTCGGTGGCGACGAGCACCGGTGGCGCGTCGCTCTCGTTCGCGGCCCGGAATGCCGTGACACCGCCGCGCTCGACCTTCTCGACCGAACGGCCGAGCATCTTCGACACCAGCTCGACGCGCGGCAGGTCGTCGAGGCGGCCGACGTGCACGACGTGCCCGTCGCGCAGCACGGTGACGGTCTCGCAGACGCGGTAGATCTCGTCCATCCGGTGTGAGACGTAGATGATCGCAATGCCGCGTTCCCGCAGCAGGCCGATCACCCGGAACAGCGTCTCGACCTCCCGGGCCTCGAGCGAGGAGGTCGGTTCGTCCATGATGACGACGTTGGCGTTGATGCTGACGGCTCGTGCGAGTGCCACCATCTGCTGCACACCGAGCGCCAGCGTGCGGAGGGGCCGCCGCACATCCACCTGGATGCCGTACTCCGAGAGCAGGGCTCGCGCCTCGGCGTACATGCGGCGGAAGTCGATGAGACCGAGCCGCCCGCGGGGCTCCCGGCCGAGGTAGATGTTCTGGGCGACCGACATCAGCGGCACCAGGTTCACCTCTTGGTAGATCGTGCTGACGCCCGCTTTCTGCGCATCGAGCGGCCTTGCGAAGGTCGCCTTCGACCCCGCGAGCAGCAGGTCACCCTCGTCGGGCTGGTAGACCCCGGTGAGCACCTTGATCAGCGTCGACTTGCCGGCGCCGTTCTCGCCCATCAGGGCCATGCTCTCGCCGGGCCGGAGCACGAAGTTCACGCCGCTGAGCGCGGTGACGCCCGCGAACCGCTTGGTCACGTCGCGGGCCTCGAGCACGGCTGTGCCGGCATCCGTCATGGGGAATCGACCTTTCGTCAGTGAAATGGGTCAAACAGCACGAAGAGTGTGCCGGTGGCGAGGGGAGGCCCGCCACCGGCACGCTCGGATCAGAAGGCCGAGCCGACCTTCGCCTGGGCGTTGGCGGGATCGTACTCGCTGTCCTGGATGATGATGTCCTGGCCGACGGCCGTTCCGTTCATGAAGTCCTGGATGGTCGAGAAGGCCAGTGGACCGAAGCGGGGATTGGACTCGATGACACCGTTGTAGGCACCGGCGACGATCTGCTCGACGGCGTTCTTGGTGCCGTCGATCGAGTAGATCTGAATATCTTTGCCGGGCACCTTGCCCGCCGCGATGATGGCGGCCTGGGCACCCAGGCCCATTTCGTCGTTCTCGGCGTAGATGGCGGTGATGTCGGGGTTCGACTGCAGCAGCTGCTCGGTGACCGACTGGCCCTTGTCGCGGGCGAAGTCACCGGTCTGCTGGGCGACGACGGTGATGTTCGGGCCGGCGGCCTTGATCTCATCGACGAAGCCGGAGGTGCGGTCGGTGGTCACACCGTTGCCCGAGGAGCCGAGCAGAACGGCGACCTTGGCCGTGCCACCGGTGCCCGCGATGAGCTGGTCGGCCGCGCGCTTGCCCTGCTCGACGAAGTTCGAGCCGAGGAACGAGACGTAGTCGGTGCAGGCCGTGGCGTTCAGCTTGCGGTCGATGGTGATGACCGGGATGTTCTTGTCACGCGCAGCCTTCAGCGCGGGCTCCAGCCCGTCGGAGTTCAGCGGCGCGACGATCAGGATCTGGGCGCCCTGGGAGATGAGGTCGTTGATGTCGGAAATCTGCTTCGACAGCGTCGACTGGGCGTTCGTCTTGATGAACTTCTTGACGCCGATCTTCGCGGCTTCGTCGGTGATCGACTGGGTCTCGGCGATGCGGAACGGGTTGTCTTCCTTCTCGGACTGCGAGAAGCCGACGGTCGCCTGCGTCAGGTCGATCTTCTCGCCCTTGTAGTCGGCCAGCGAGCAGGTGGGGCCGGAGACGGGAGCGGCGGTCTGGGCGGCCTCGGTGGCCGACGTCGTATCGGCGGCGGTGGAGGTACCGGTGTTCGTGCAGCCGGTCAGCGCCAGGCCGACGGCTGCTGCGCACGCTGCTGCGGAGAAGAGAGCACGCCCCTTACGGTTCATTTTCATGAGGTCAACTTCCTTGTTGGTGTGGGTGCAGATCGTCTGGAGAGCGGATGATGCAGACCCCAGATGATCAGAACATAGCAATTTCTTTCAGAACTGAAAGCGATCTTCAAGCATTGTTGCTAAATCGTGTCCAAAAGTCCAGCACCGGGTTGTGCGACATGCAGTGCGATGCCGTGGCCGGCGAAGGCCGCCAGTTGGGCGGCGGGGGTCTTCGAGTCGGTGACGAGGTGCGTGATCTGCTCGGTGGCGATGGTCTGCACAGCGGTGCGCACCCCAAACTTGGTGTGGTCGACCAGCGCGACGACCTCGTGGGCGGCCGCAGCCATGGCACGGTCGGAGTCGGCGACCGACATGTTCGGCGTCGACAGCCCGAAGTCTGCGACCAGTCCGTTACCCGAGACGAAGGTCTTGTCGGCGTGGATGGTGCGGAGGGTGCGGTTGGTCGACTCGCCCACGAAAGCACGGATGGAGGCCCGCAGGGTACCGCCCGTCATGATCACCTCGTTCTCCGCCGCCGGAACGAATGCCTCGGCGACGAGGAGCGAGTTCGTGATGACGGTGAGACCCGTCCGGTCGATCAGGCTCTCGGCGAAGGCCTCAGTCGTGGTTCCCGGGCCGATGATGATCACGTCTCCGTCGTGCACGAGAGTGGCGGCAAGTCGTCCGATCGCATACTTCTCCTCCATCGCCTGGCCGATCTTCTCGGCGTACGACGACTCACGGGGAGCCGGCCCCGCGACGGCACCGCCGTGGGTGCGCGTCAGCATCCCGATGGCATCGAGATAGACGATGTCGCGTCGGATGGTGACCGCGGAGGTCTCGAGGCGCCCTGCAAGGGAGCTGATGGAGACGGCCCCGTCGGCTCTCAGGAATTCCAGGATCAGATTGCGTCGCTGCGCTGCAAGCACCCGGCCATCATACGAAGAGAAGCCGTTCCATGACCAGTTCTGATCATTTCACCGCTAGTCGGCGAGTGTGCCCGGGAGGCTCGGCGCCGGAGGGAGACCGGGTGTCGTGAAGGTGAGCGTGAGGGAGGTGCGGGCATCCGGAGCGTCCCTGGACTCCGAGACGTCGTCGTTCTGCGACTCGAGGGCACGATAGACCGTGGCGCGGGAGGTACCGAGCTGCTGGGCGATCTCCCGCACCGACGCGCCCTGCTCGCGCAGCAGAAGAACACGATCGACGTTCGTCGACGAGAGAGCCCGCGGCCGACCGGCGACTCGGCCACGGGCTCGGGCCGCATAGACGCCCACCATGGTTCGCTCACGCGTGAGAGTTCGATCGAGCTCGGTGAACGCGTGGATTACCGTCAGCAGTGCGGCGCCGTCGGGGCCGGAGGTGTCGAGTTTCTCAGTGAGCGAATGCACACCCACGCCCTTGGTTCCGAGCAGTTCGAGCAGCGAGAGCACCTGCGGCAGGGTGCTGGCCAGGCGGTCGAGTCGCCAAGTGACGAGTGTGTCGCCGCGACCGATCTCGTCGAGGGCCACCGTGAGCTCGGACCGCGTCGGGGTGACCGAATTGCCACTGACATCTTCATAGAAGCGGGTGACTCCGCGCTGCCGCAGCAGGTCGCGTTGGTAGTCGCCGTTGTGCTCGAGTGGACCAACCCAGATGTAGCCGACCTCAGCCATCCGTCACCTCGTTCGACAAACGTTCACCGGAGCGGGAGTCGGCACCGGTCGAATTCGTTCGAAGAATACCACCGCAACATCGCCAGCCCTTGACAGGGCCCGGCGGGAGCGCGGGTGCGGACGCCGCCAGTATCAGTCGTCGGAGCCCAGGGGGTCGTCGTCGGTCGTCGATTCGGCCTCATCGTCGGCGCTGTTCGGCGTCGGTGCAGAGACCATGTCGGCGTCCTGCGGAACGGTGAAATCGTGGAAGGGGTCGGAATCTGTTGCACTCATGTGGGCAACGCTACCCCGGGTGTTGAATGGAATGTATGGCAACGAAATGGATAGCGAACGATTTCGGCGGACTCGACGTGTTCGAGGAGGTCGAGACCGAACCCGCCCCGCCTCAACGGGGCGAGGTGACCATCGAGGTTCGGGCCGCGGGCATGAACCCGGCCGACTACAAGCACGTCGCCTCGGGCAGCGACCGTTCACAGCTGCCGATCGACATCGGCTACGAGTGCGCCGGCGTCATCCGGGCGATCGGGCCCGACACCGAGATCGCCTCGGGAGGCGGGCGGGTGGGCGATGAAGTGCTCGCATTCCGCATCTCGGGCGGCTACGCCTCCGCGGTCACCGTCGCTGCGAAGAACGTGTTCGCGAAGCCGGTCGGTCTCGGCTTCGCTGAGGCGGCGAACCTCCTGCTCGCCGGAGCGACAGCAGCAGAAATGCTGGAGGTGACCGGCGTGAAGGCGGGTGAGACGATCGTGGTGCACGGTGCATCCGGAGCCGTCGGCGTGAGCGTGCTGCAGCAGGCAGCACTGCTCGGCGCCACCGTGATCGGAACCGCGGGGCCCTCGAGCTTCGACGTGGTCAGGCGGTTCGGCGGGCATCCGGTCGCCTACGGCGAGGGCCTCGAGCAGCGCGTGCGCGAGGCCGCGCCCGACGGCATCTCCGCTGCGCTCGACACCGTGGGCACCGAGGAGGCGGTCGACGCGTCGCTGGCGCTGGTGGATGATCGGCAGCGCATCGTGACCATCGCTGCGATGGGGCGGGCGAAGGCCGATGGGTTCGTGGCGATCGGGGGTGCGATGGCGGGCAGTGCCGCGTTCCGCGACGGGGTGCGGGCACGGTTGATCGCGCTGGCCGCCGACGGGCGTCTCGTGGTTCCGGTGGCGCGCACGTTCCCGCTCGGTGAGGCGCGGGATGCGCTCGAACTGCTGAGCTCGAAACACCCCGGCGGCAAACTGGCTCTGATACCGGAGCGCTGACGGAGCGGCCGGATGGCCCGGCTGGCGCGCTGGTTCTTCATTCCCGCCTCCTGCCAGAGCGGGGGCGGGAGCGCAACCCCCTGCCCGCTGCTCACCGTCGGGCCTACCGTGAAGGCATGAGCGACACAAATCTCGGCACAGACGGCACGATCCCGAACTCAGAAGACGGGCTGGCCGTCGGTCACGTTCCCGATGGTTCGCACTTCAACCCGGAAGAAGAGGGTGCGGACACCGACGGCAGCGCAGCCGGCTCTTCTCTTCCCGGCACCGTGCCCGCTGCTCCTGCCTCGGCCGCGACCGAGGGCACGGGCAGCTACACCGACAGGGAGGGTGACGACCGCGAAGACAGGCCCGACGAGGCGAGCGGCTCGTACACCGGCGTCGACGAATAGGGATAAAACTTCACCCTCATTTAAGATGAGACGAGTTGTCTTGTTTCATTGGATCAAAGGCGGGGTGCAGATATGGCAATCGACAAGAGTCGGGTGCTCGACCTTCCACGCATAACGGCGTCTCTCCGCGGCGACAACTCCGGTGTACTGCGGGTAGACGACGAGGTGCAGCACATCTCCGCAGACTCTCCCGGGTCGGCCCTGCAGGAGCTGGTCGGCCTCATCCAGGCCGAGGCCGAGCGCATCGGTCGGCCGGTGCGGGTGACCGTCACGGCCGAGACCGGCATGAGCATCCTGCTCGCCGGGGTCGACGGTTCGATCGAGGAGGAGAGCTTCATTCCCTTCGAGGAAATGGGGCAACCGTGGCCGCCGGACGATGAGGCGCCCGTCGACGACGACGCTCCTGTTCCCGGGGATGCGCCCGTCGCTGTCGGAGGGCCGGCTCTGGTCGAGCGGCTCGTGGTTGTCGATCTGCCAGTGGTCGACGAGGAAGAGCCTCTTGCCGAGGACGCGCCGGACGACGAGCCGGACGACGCTGCCGCAGAGCTCCCCGACGACCAGAGCGTAGAACCTCCCGCCGAGCCCCTCGCCGTGGCAGACGAGGGTGACGACGACGAACCCGTCACCACCGCCCCCGTCTCCGCCCGTCTCGAGCCCTCGCTCTACTCCGTTCCCCTGCCCTCCCCCATGCCGACCGCGACGCCGTTCGCACCGACCCCTTCCCGTGCATCCGTTCCCCCAGTGGCAACGCTGCCGTCACAACGATCAGAGCCTTCCATGCCCACTCCCCCCTCACCCACCTCGTCAGCCGTCAAGGCCCCTCGCTCGACGACAGCCGCCCCAGAGTCCTCGGCCGCCCTGGCGGGTTCACGTCGCGATCTGCTCGACGCACCCTCGTTTCTGGCTCTTCCGAAACTCGACGAGCCCGCCGAGCAGGGGTTCAAGGGGTTCATGAACCACTTCGGCCTGCGGCTCAAGCCGGGGCGCGGTGAACAGTCGCAGCGCGGCGACATCGAAGAGATCTCCCGCCACTTCCCGGCCCACCGCACCATCAGCGTGATCAACCGCAAGGGTGGAGCCAACAAGACCCCCACAGTTGCCAACCTCGCTGCGGCATTCGCCCGAAGCGGGGGCGGCGGTGTGCTCGCCTGGGACAACAACGAGACTATGGGCACGCTCGGCTGGCGCACCGAACAGGGCGACCACGGGTCGACCGTGCTCGATGTGCTCGCGAACGCCGACGACCTCCTCGACGCCCGCGCCGAGTTCGGCCAGATGTCGCGCTTCGTGCACCACCAGCAGGCCGATAAGTTCGACGTTCTGCGCTCGGACGAAGATCCCAGCGGTACGCACGAGATGACGGCCGAAGAGGTCGACATCGTGCACAGCATCGCCGCCAAGTACTACCGATTGATCCTGATGGACTCCGGCAACAGCGACCGCGCCGAGAACTGGTTGCGCATGATCGACCACACCGACCAGCTCGTCGTCCCCACCACGACGATGGAGGACCGCGCCCAGGCCGCTCTGCTCACCCTGCAGGCTGTGCAGAGCCGCAGCGAGAAGGCCGCAGAACTCGCGAAGAACGCCGTCGTCATCATCTCCGAATGGCAGCCGAAGGAGCGCAACATCTCCGAGCGCATGGCCGAGGACTTCAGGCCTTACGTGCGCGACGTGGTCATCGTGCCCTTCGACCCCGCGCTGAAGGCCGGGCGCATCCTGCACAGCGCGTTGCAGCCGGCGACCCGACGTGCCTGGCTGGCGGCTGCCGCATCCATCGCCCGCGGTCTCTGACCCGGGGTCGGGCTGCCGTCAGCCCTGTGTCAGTTTGTGCCGGCAATCGAGAATCACGGATGCCGCCACCGACGCAAGCGCGATGACCCGTGCGACCTCCTGATCGAAGACCGCCTCAAGCAGCGGGTCGAGACCTCTGGTCGGCTCGTGGTGGGTGAGCAGGTCGGAAGGTAGCGCCAACACAGCGGTGAGGGCCGGCACCGAAGTACGCCCGGAATGCTTCTCGTGGGCGCACACCTCGACGACCGTCTTCATGAGGGTGAGGCCGCGTGCGATGGCCTTGAAAACTCTCAGAAAGTATTTCGGAAACTGGTCTGTTTCAGGGTGTTTTTGCTGAGGTAATGTCAGTGGTTGGTGTTTGACTTGAGTCATGAAACCACCCGCCACACCACCCGCTGCTGACACGGCGTCGGCGATTGTGGGGTGCGTGGATGCCCTCATCGGGTTGGGCGTACTCGACCCCGGATCGGGTGCCGGGGCTGCCGCGCCCACCGGGCTTGCCACCGGTGAGTTGATGGCCGGGGTGGTGCAGGTCGAGTACCTGGTGCGGTTGGCGGATTCGT
>NZ_NBXD01000007.1 GCF_003399645.1 Subtercola boreus | reverse complement strand
TGACCTTGGTCACGGAGAAGACCGGGATGACGAAACTCACCGGCCTCCTCCCACCGACCGCCGCAGGTCATTTGCGGGCAGCCCTTGAGCCGTTCACGAGCCCCCGCATCCCCACCTTCACCGACCCTACCGACGATGATGCCGATGACCAGACAGACCCGCTGCTACGCGACGACCGCACTCGGGGTCAGAAGCTCGCCGACGGCCTCCTGCAACTCGTCACCACCGCGGCCGGCCTTCCGTCGATGCCGCGCCTGAACGGGGCCGCCCCCACCGTGAACGTGCACGCCACCCTCGACGACGTCATCTCCGGTCGCGGTATCGGTTGGATCGATGGTCTCACCGAACCCCTCCCCGCGAGCACGATCGAAACCCTCCTCTGCCACTCCGATGTCATCACGACCCTGTTCGGTGAGCACGGGCAGGTCATCCAACACGGCAAAACCCGCCGCCTGTTCACCGCCGCACAAAACCGCGCGCTGGCCGCCCGAGACGGCGGCTGCGTCTGGCCCTCCTGCGAAGCACCACCGTCCTGGTGCGAGTCACACCACGTCGAAGGGTGGCAAACGAAAACCCACCAACCCGGCCGCACCGACCTCGACAACGGCGCCCTCCTCTGCCACTTCCACCACTCCCATGTGCACAAGACGAAGTGGAAGCTGGTGATGCGAAACGGAACCCCACACCTCATCCCCCCCGACTGGCTCGACTGGCGACAAACCCCCCGACCCTGCCAACAAAACCGCGCCCGCCCACTCCCACAAACCGGGTAACCCGCAGCGCACACCAGGTCATTCGCAGCACACCGGCTCGCCCTCCTCCGTGCACCGGGCATCACCCTGCCGCGCACCGGACATCCCTCCGTCACACGCGCAGGAATCTGTCAGCGCGCACTCCCGGCCATCCAATCCAGCCACCTCCCGGACACCCAGAGCGCGACCGTCCAGCCACTGACCCAGCCATCCGCCCAACCCGCCCCATCCATCCCCGGCAAGCCCACAGGGCGCGGCAGCCCGAGCCTCCCGCCCACCGCACCCACCACATCCGATCCGCCCGCCGAGCCTGCAGGCAGCGAAGCAACCCGCAGCACTGCGCGGAACAGCTACGCCTCGTGGAACACCTTCCCCGGGTTGAGGAGGTTCTGCGGATCGAACAGCCGCTTCACCGATCGCTGCAGTTCGTATTGCACGTCACCGAGTTCCCGGCGCAGCCAACGCCGTTTGAGAATCCCGATGCCGTGCTCTCCGGTGATGGTTCCGCCGAGTTCGAGCGCTGTGGCGACCAGTGCGTCGGCCGCCGCCCATGCCCGTGGCGGGAGCTGTCCGTCGGCGTCGAGCTCACTGGTCGGGATGCGGAGGTTGGCATGTATGTTGCCGTCACCGATGTGCGCCAGGATCGTGATGACCACGCCGAACTCGGCGCTGATCGACTCGATGCGCCTCACCATCTCGACGAGCCTGTGTCGCGGCACCGCCAGGTCTTCGTTCAGTGTGATTTCTGGCCGCGGCGCCTGGTCCTGC
The DNA here is from genome assembly GCF_003399645.1 of Subtercola boreus. Lineage (GTDB taxonomy): Bacteria > Actinomycetota > Actinomycetes > Actinomycetales > Microbacteriaceae > Subtercola > Subtercola boreus_A. The sequence goes on along the minus strand of NZ_NBXD01000007.1, from coordinate 416,137 downwards.
GAGGTCCACCGGCGAATGTCGAGCATTTCCTGCTCACGCGCCGTGTCAGCGGTGACCTCGACATCACTGCCGGCCTGGGAGAGCACGTCGATCAGCAGCTGCGCCTCCGTCTCGGCAGCGAGCCCGTCGGTCTGCACGAGGAGCAGGCCAGCGCCTCTCGACCGGAATGTCGTACCGCGCCACTCGTCTATTCGTGCCAGGTGCACTCCGTCGATCAGCTCGAGCATGCTGGGGCGCACGCCGGTGCTGAACAGGGCCACACTGGCGGCCGTGGCCGCATCCGCTGTGGGGAAGAACGCAGCGACGGTTCGCGGCACCCCGAGCGGAACCGGCAGTAACCTCAGCGTCGCACCGACGACCACGCCGAGGGTGCCCTCCGACCCGACGAACAGCGCTGTGAGATCGTACCCGCTGACACCTTTGATCGAGCGGTGCCCGGTGTGGATGAGCTCCCCGCTTGCCAATACGACGTCGAGCGCGAGCACCGAGTCCCGCGTGACCCCGTACTTCACACAGCACAGGCCGCCGGCGTTCGTCGCGATGTTGCCTCCGATCGTCGAGATCGCGGCACTAGCCGGGTCGGGGGCGTACCTCAGGCCGAGCGGCCGTGCCGCCAGCGAGATGTCGGCAGTGACCACACCGGCCTCCACCTCGCAGACACCGCTTTCGGCATCGATCGAACGGATGCCCGTGAACCTCTCGAGCGACAGGATGATCGCGCCCGCTGTGGCGGTCGCTCCCCCCGCGTACCCGCTGCCACCGCCCCGGGCGATTACGGGAACACCGAACTCCGTGGCGACGCGGCAGACCTGCTGCACGTCGGACACCGTCGAGGCGATCACCACCGCGAACTCCACGTCACCGGGCAGGTGCCCTGAGCGGTCACGCGCGTAGGGCGCGACGTCTGCCGGGTCAGTGAGCACGACGGCGGCCGAGCCTGCATCCTGCTGCACCGCCCGCAGGTGAGCAACCGCACGCTCGAGCACGGCGCCGGCGCTGCCGCCGGGTTCCGCCGCACCTCCCTCAGACACGCTCCCGCACCTCCTCGATCTCGCTGTACCCCGCCGGGGTCACCGTGATGCGCAGCTTGGCGGTGATCTGCTCCTTCATCGAGTCGACGTGACTGATGAGGCCGATCGTGCGACCGCCCGTCCTCAGGCTGTCGAGCGTACTCATGGCGATCTCGAGCGTCTCGGCGTCGAGCGAACCGAACCCTTCATCGACGAAGAGCGTGTCGAGAGCGATGCCGCCGGCCTGGTTCGAGACAACCTCGGCCAGTCCGAGCGCGAGTGCCAGCGACGCCAGGAACGTCTCACCACCCGACAGGGAGTGGGTGGGCCGCGCCCGCCCGGTGTGCTCGTCGCGGATGCTCAGCCCGAGCCCCGATTCCACGTTGCGATACTGCAGCGAATCGTCGAGCTCGAGCGAATACCGGCCACCCGTCATCGTGCCGAGCCGAGAGTTGGCCGCCGCGATGATCTGCTCGAGCTGCGCCGCAAGAACATATGTCTCGAGGCGCATACGTTTGGTGTTCGACCCGGAGCCGGCCACCAGCTCGGCCAGCTCCCGCACGCGCCCCTGCTCCTCGATCAGGCCGGCGGATGCTCGGAAGAGCTCGCGCGCCTCCGTCACCTGCGCGCCCAGCTGCTTTCGCTCTGCAGCCAGCGCGCTCCGAACCGAGGCTGTCTCATCGCGGGAACCGGCTGCGGCGGCGAGGGCGGATTCGGTCGGCGCAAGGTCGATGCGCGCATCCGGCACCCCGCTGAGGTCGGGATCGGAGAGAACCCCGCCCGCCGCCGCTCGTTCGTCGCGATGCTTCTGCACGACGGACTCTCGCCTCGTCACCTCGCGGGCCGGGAGACGCGACGAGTCGACCGCGGCGTCGTCGGCGAACTGCAGTTGCGCGAGCTGGGCGGCCTCGGCGGCTCGGGCGCGGTCGAGCTGTTCCCGTCGATCCTCTGTGGCCTTCAGCGCCCGTTCCAGCGTGCGGGCCGCGTCGAGCTGCGCGTCGATCGCACGCACCCGGGCGGCCACAGACTCGAACGCGCCCTGCAGTTCGCTGACACGCAGGGCGATCAGGGCACGGTTCGTCTCGGTGGCCGTGAAGTCGGCCTGCGCAGCCGCGAGCTGGGCGCGCAGCTCGATGGTCTGTTCATCGGCCGCATCCCGTTCCGCCAGCAGCGTGGCTCGAGCGGCCTCATACCGATCGCGAAGCGCAGCCGCACTCTCGGCAGCGCGGACGAGGTCGTCGGCCTCCGCCAACTCCGCACGAAGCGCAGCCGCCGACCGGCCACCGGCCTCTTCACGGGCTGTGGCGAGCTGTTGCCGAAGCCTCGCAACCTCGGCATCGGCCGCCGCCAGCTCAGCCTGCCGTTCGCTTCTCCGCTCCTGCGCCTCATCGGTATCCCGTTCGGTGACGGGTTCGGCGTCGCTGGTGGCCGGCTCCGGATGCTCGACCGAACCGCAGACAGAGCAGGGCTCCCCCGCGACGAGCTGTGCGGCGAGCTCGACGGCGTGCCCGCTGAGTCGCCGGGCCAGAAGCTCGTCGACGAGTCGAGCGGCCCCGAGGTGCGCCGAACTGGCGGATTTCTGCGCGAGGAGCGCCTCCGTGAGTGCAGCCTGCTCCCGGTCGGCGCGAGCCGCGGCTTCGGCGGCGACGCTGACCGTCATGCGCCGGTCGATCGCCGCGGGGAGTGCGGCGGCGGAGAGCTGCGCTTCGGACAACCGGTCGGCCAGCTCGTCGAGCTCGGCGGGCAGGGCACGGAGCCGTTCACCGACGCGGTCAAGCAGAGCGGAGACTCTCTCACGCCGTCGGGTGTGGGCCTCGAGCTCGGTCGCGAGCAACGGAATGCGCTTCTCGTCGGCGACCGCGGAGTCGAGCGCACCCCGCTGAGCGACGAGCTCCTCCACCACGATGCGGAGACCCGGCGCGGTGGGCTGCGCCGTGGGCAGCACGGTGTGCGGCACTGTGGGCTGCGCGGTGGGCTGCGCCGGTGCGGCCTCCGCAGCCGTGTCGGCGAAGGGCACCCACGCCGCCCGGGCGGCGGTCTCTGCGGCCTCCGATTCGGCAAGACTCTGCTCGGCGGAACGTCGGGCCTCCACCTGCGGCCAGACCTGGGCGGCGCGGTTCGCGTCGGCGACGCTGACGGCGACCGCCTCGATGGCCTCTGACTCGAGGGCGAGCGCGGCCAGCACCTCAACAGCTGCGTCGCGCTTCAGCTGGCGACGCAGCAGGTCCTGGCGGGCTGCGTGGGCGAGCGCGGCTTCGGCAGCGACAAGCGACGCCGCATCCGCACGCTGGGCGGCCTCGAGATACCCGTCTTCGAGCTGCGCCTCGAGGGCGACGAACCACTCCAGGGTCGGTTCGAGAGGCACTTCGGCAGCAGCGGGCGCCTCTTCGCCACCGCCGACCAGCGCTGCTGCGTGACGGGCCCGCAGCAGGATGCTCTGCCGGGCATCCGCGACCTGCGTCGTCAGTGTGCGGCTCTGGTCGGCGAGGGACTTCTCGAATGCCTCGAAACGCGACGTTCCGAACAGCGTTCGCAACAGCGCGCGCCGCTCATCGGTTTTGGCGAGGAGGAACTGCTGGAACCGATTCTGCGCCAGCAGGATCACCTGGAGGAACTGGTCGGCTTTCAGCGGCAGGATGTCGGCGAGGTAACGCCCCACATCGACGGGCCGGGCCGCCACGCCGCGCCACCCCGCGCCTGCACCAGCGCCTGCATCAGCGCCAGACACCACCCCGCTCTCCCTGATCTCCAACCGCGCCTCGGGCGCCGCGAGGGTCGTGCCGGACCGACCCTTCTTCGGCCGGAGGTACGACGGGGTGCGATAGAGACGGTAGTCGTTGCCCCCGATGCCGAAGACGAGTTCGACGAAGGTCGGGTCGGTGGCTTCGGCGTGATCGCTCCGCAGCTGCGATTCACGGCCGTCGTACCGGGGAACGGAGGCGTAGAGGGCGAAGCAGATGGCATCGAGGATGCTCGACTTGCCGGCCCCGGTCTTACCGGTGATGAGAAAGATGCCGTCGTCGTCGAACAGCTCGAAGTCGACGGACTGCTCGTCTTTATACGGCCCGAACCCGGCGAGTCTGAGGTGCTTGATCTTCATGGCTAGGTATCGAGGGCGACGAGCGTCTCAGAGACCAGCTGCCGCTCGAAGTCGCTCGGTCCCGAACCGTTGCGCACGAACTCGACGAACCCGGAGACGATCTGCTGGTCGGACTTCTGCGTGACGCGCTCCGCGTAGGTCTCGGCGCCGGCGTCGTGCGTCACGGCCGGTCGGTGTTCGAGAGCGACGCAGTGAACGAAGCGCTGCTGGAGCCTGCGCATGCCATCGAGGGGCCTGACCTCGTCGGTCAGGACAGCCTTGATCCAGTGGCCTTCGTACGGCGCGAGCGACGCGTCGCCCAACAGGTCGTCGAGCGTGCCGGTGAGCTCGCGAGCGGCCCGAGGCACGGGGAAGTCGACCCAGGTCGTGTCGGTGAGCCCTGCGGCATCCAGCTCCACCAACCATCCGCCCCTCACACTGCTGCCCTCAGAGAAGGAGTAGTGCAGCGGGGCCCCGGAGTACCGCACCCGCTCGCTCAGCGTCGACCGCGAATGGATGTGGCCGAGCGCGACGTAGTCGGGGCCGTCGAAGACGCCGAGCGGCACGAGGTCGAGCCCGCCCGAGGTGATGTCGCGCTCGACAGTGCTCGCCTGCACACCCACGGCGAAGCAGTGCGCCAGCACCACCGACCGGCCCCCGCGGGCCTCCTGGTCTGCCCTGATGCGACCCATTGCGAAGCCGAGCGCCTGCTCGTGCGTTCGCAGGAGGTGGTCGGGGTAGTGGTGCCTGATGAGGCTCGGTTCGAGGTACGGGATGCCGTAGAAGTGCACCGGCCCGAACACGTCGCCGAGGGTGACGGGTTCGTGCAGCGCCTGGTGGCGGGTGATCACGTGTACGCCGGCGACCGCGGCCCACTCCGACTGGAAGCCGAGCCGGGTGGCGGAGTCGTGGTTGCCGCTGGTGACCACCACTTTCGCGCCGGTGGCCCGAAGCCCCCGGAGCGCCCGCGTCAGCACCTCGTACGACTCAGCCGACGGAACCGCCGAGTCGAACACGTCTCCGGCGACGACGACGACATCGACCCGCTGCTCACGCACGATGTCGGCCATCGCCTCGGCCACGCGCTCGAAGTGCGCCAGCGTCGAGTGCGCGTGGAACGTGCGCCCGATGTGCCAGTCCGACGTGTGCAGGATCTTCATGCCTTCGACGTTAGCCCTGCCCACCGACACGGGGCCGCGCGACGCCCGGACGAACCGCTTCTAGAGCTCGACCTTCTCGTTCTCTCCGCCGTCGAACGCCGTTCCGGTGACCTTCGACTTCACGAGGCTGAACACCGTCGCGACGCGTCCGCCGGGCGTGTCCCAGTACTCGGCGCCATCGCTGATGAACTTGATCAACGTCACGTTGGGGTCTTCGGGGCCGTTCGGGAACCAGGCCCCGACGGCCGTGTTCCACAGTTCCTTCACCTTCGCGTCGTCGTCGACCTGCTCGGCTACCCCCGAGACAGAGACCCAGGTGTCGTTCGAGGCGAACGAGACGTTCACGACCGGGTCAGCCGTGATCTCGGCGATCTCGTGCGAGTCCTTGGCCACAATGAACCACAGGTCGCCGTCGAATTCGACGTCCTGCACGGTCATCGGCCGGGCGACGAGCTTTCCATCGGCCGAGGTCGACGTGAGCATGGCAAAGCGGAAGCCCTTGATCAGTTCGGCGACCTTGGCGACGCCAGCAGCGTTGTCGGTCGAGCGCGCGGACGAGGTGTCGCTGGTGAGGTCGGTCATCGGAGTTCTCCTTCGAGGTTCATGCCTCCACTCTGCGCCCCGACACAGCCGCTGAACAGCCCCTTGACGCCGGCGCCAGCCCGCCGGTACCGGGCCCTCAGCGAATTCTGTCTGCGAGGGCCGGCAGATCGATCTCACGGAGGGCGAGCATCCGTCCCTCCCTCTCGGCCTCGTACTCGGTTGCGTCGCTCGGATCGACCGTCTCTGCGAGACGGCTCCGGATGACCGTGCCGAGTTCGGACCAGGCCCACTTCTGTGAAGACTCCACCGCCTCCTGCACAAAACCGTGATCGCCCTGCAGGCGACTGAGTTCAGACGAGAGGGCAGAGTAGACGACCCGTCGCTGCACGAGCAGGTGGTGGTCGCTGATGGTCTTCGACTTCGCCAGGCTCGGTGGAAACTCGACCATCAGCCGGCGCATGTGGGCGGCGAGGGCGGCCTGTTCGAGGGTGAGCTGCTGGAGCTCGCCCTGCACGAAGGCGGTGACCTCAGCGGGGTCGTAATGCCGGTTCAGCCGCACAGCGCCGACGATGATGTGGTTCATGGTGGCCATCGTGAGGGCGGTACGGCTCATCAGCACGCCCTCCTCGACGGCGCGTGCCACGAGTCCGGCATCGACCGGGAAGATGAGGGCCCTGCTGCGGGGAACGCGGGCAGGGGTGCGTTTCGGTGTCACACCCGGCTGGGAATGCTCGGTTCCGGGAGCAGGCGCAGGCCCGATCCGCTGTTCGCCACCGAGGTGAGCGCTTCGACCCAGGTGCGGTTCAGCGAAATCCCACCGCTCGTCTCGAACTCGAACTGCAGGGGAATGGCCGGATGGAGCCAGATGGTGTGGCTTCTGCCGGTGAGCTCGTCGTCCCACGACATCGCGAACTTCTCGTCGCGGCGCAGCTTGGCCAGCACGACGACGCGCACGTGCGCCAGGGTGCGATCGTCGAGCGGAATGTCGACTCCCGGTGACCCGTAGGTGAGAAGGCCCATGATTGTGTCCTGACTGAACACACGGGGTCTGGTGCGTCCGCGAGAAGTGTACTCGATCAGCGCGTTCGAACCCCGGCGCTTCGCAACTCGAGGTCGGCGAGTATCCGCACCACCAGCGGGTCGCCCGCGCGCCAGCCTGCGACCGGATCCGGCCCCACCGCCAGAACGACCGCGGACTTCTGCCCGGCGAGCGCTCGAAGCGCGAGGAGGTCGAGGCCCGCAGCGGTCGCCGAGAGGGAACGAACGGATGCCGCGTGCCGGGCGAATCGCAGCCTCGGCCTCAGCCACACCAGGAGAATCAGCAGCACCGGCAGCCCGGCGACGACGAGCCCCACGATCACGGCGGCGTTGCCCACCAGGTCCTGCTGCTGCTGGCCCGCGGCCGCCAACTGCTCGCCGGCCGTGCTCGCCGATTGGAACGAAGAACTCGCAGTCGCCCCGATGAGCGGCACGTCGCCCAGGGTGCGCGCCGCATCCGCCATGGTGTCGGCGAACCCGGTGCCGGCCTCCTGGATCTGCTGGCCGAGCGCGGCGAGCGAAGCGACGAGGGAGCCCGCGGCGATGCCGAGGGAGATGAAGGCCGCGATGGCTGCCAGTGCGACGATGTCGGCGACGATCTGCCACGCGCGTACCAGCGGGTAGTCGGAGTAGGGCTGCATGGGTCTACTCTCGCGCGGATCGCGTGCGGGTCTTGTCAAGGCGTGCGGTGGGGCGCGCGCCCATCAGAGGTGCGCAGTAGGGTTTTCGCATGACAGATCAGAGCAATCCCGCCAACGAGTATCCCGACTACGCCGGTTATCCCGACGGGCAGGGCATCGTCGGCAACGGTCCCACCACCGATGCGCCGCCCTCGGGCGTCGACCCGACCGTGGCAGACGAGCCCGAAACCGATTCTGCGTCGACCGACGAGTCGGCAGACGGCGACTCCGAGGTGAACGACGGCTGATTCGGCGCGGGCTGATTCGGCTGGGCTGGCCGGGCGGGCCGGGTCGGCTACCGCCCGCTGAGCGCCGACACCCGCGCGCCGTCGATGAAGGCGGCCGCGTCGGCGTTGGCCCGAACGACGGCCGCACGGATGTCGCTGCCGCTCTGCAGGCCGACCGCGAGCGCCGCGCTGAAGACGTCGCCGGCCCCGATGACGCTCCCGACCCCGCGGCGGTCGAGGGGATGTGCGTCCACCGCGGTGCGAACGCCCGCCTGAAAGTATGACGCGCCCCTGCGGTTCTCCGTCACGACGATGATGGTGCGGGGGAACTCGATCGACCAGCGCCCGGCGACCTCGAGCGCGTCATCCATGTCTTCGTCGGAGAAGACCGCGACATCGAACCGGGGCACGATGTTTGCGTACTCGTCGAACCGGCGTTTGCCCACCGACCCGTCGGCGGAGACCGAGCGCAGATAACCCTGGACGAGCAGCATCTTCAGGGCCTTCGCCGGGGCGAGCACGCTGTCGACGTAGTCGACGCCGAAGTTCGCGAGCAGCGGGCACACGACCACGATGTCGGCCCGCCCGAGCTCAGCCGCGAACCGCCCATCGATCGGCACCGGCCGGGCGTTCCAGGCGTTGAAGCACTCCTGCATCCGGATGTCGCCGTCGATGTGGTTGCGGTACAACAGCGTCGCACCGGCGCTCGCACCGTTCAGCAGCGGGAGTGCCGCGTCGACCTCGAGAAAGTCCGATCCGTGCGGAGCGATGACGGCGACGTCCACCCCCGCTACCGCCTGCAGCTGCCGGTTCATGAAGAAGGCCGGTGAACCGGGCACTCGCCGCGAGGGTCCCGACTCGCCGGTACCCGTGTTCTCGTCGATGCACACGTGACCGACGAGCACGACCGACCGCGCGGGGGGTTCGGCGGCGGGCGGGTTCACCAGCTCAACTTTATCAAGCCTCCGGCGCACCGGCGGCCACGATCGGGCTCCGGAGTCAGACGGTTGCAGGCGCGGGAACCGCTCCCTGCTCGGGCAGCCAGTGCTCGGCCGTGACGTCTTCGTGGTTGTGAACCAGGCGCCAACGGTCGGCGTCCCGGCGCCAGACGCTCGTGTTGCGCACCGACTGTGCGGGTGATCCAGTGCCCGGGTCGACGTCGAGGTGGTGCAGCAGCACGGCGGTGTCGCCGAAGATGCGCACTTCGGGCGCGATCGCCTCAATGCTCACGACGGGGTCGGCGGGGGTGCGGGGCGGGCGGGCATCCCGAATCGCGTCGAGCTCGGCTCTGCCGTGGATGAGGGGCAGGGCGTCACTGTCCCACATCGTGGCGTCGGGCGAGATGTTCGCGTCGCTGGCCGCGCGGTCGTCGTCGATGTACCCGGAGTAGATGGCGCGCATCGCCTGCCAGATGGAGTGCTCGTCGGTGCCGGGGGCGAAGTGTTCGGTCATGGTTGTCGATTCTAGGCAGCGCGCGGCGTGCGGATGACGCGGCGGAGCGCGGCGCGTTCGCCGAGTGTGAACGCGGCACTCGTGACGAGGTACAGCGCGGCCGCGAGCGGCGCGATCGCGGCGAACACCACGGTGACGAACGGGAGGATGCGGGCGAGAATCGCCATGCCCGGTGCGGACTGCGGCTGGCCCGTGAAATGCACCGCCGGAACGCCCGCCCACCTCGCATTCGCGCGTCGCGTCAGCTCCACCACTACCGCGAGCAGCACCAGCAGCGCCACAAAGGCCAGACCGTACGGGAAGGTCGCGCCCAGCGCCGCGAACAGGTTCGAGCCGAGCGGGATGCCGAGGAACGTCTGCCCGAGCAGTGCATTGGTGTGTCCGGCGAGCTGCGGGTGCACGAACAGGGCGTACACCGCCGACAGAACCGGTGCCTGGGCGAGCGTCGGCAGAACGCCCGCGATCGGTGACACTTTCTCGCTGGTGTACAACCGTGTCAGCGCCTTCTGCAGCGCCTCAGGCTTGTGTGCATACTTCGCTCGCAGCGCGGCGACTGCGGGCGCGAGCCGTCGCCGAGTGACTTCCGCCCGCACCTGCGACACCGAGACGGGAACGAGCACGAGGCGAACGAGGATGGTGAGCAGAACGATCGCCAGCATCGACGATGAGGCGCCGGCGAAGGGCTGCATGAGGTCGCCGAGGCCGACGACGAGCGCAGAGAGGCCGTTGAGCACGGCCGCGAACGGGGTGAATGTGGAGATGTCCATGAGACAGAGGAAACCTTTCGGGCAGAGCGGTCAGGGGAAGGGGAGTTCCGTCTGGCCGCCACGATGCCCGATGGGAGTCAGGCGGCCGGAAGCACGTCTCCCGGCGCCCGGGAGCGCACGTGCCCTGCCGCATCGGGGTGGCTCTGAGCGACGAGGGTGCTGAGATCGACATTGCGGGGCGCCGCGCGCCGTGCACGGGCTTCCCGCTCCGGAGCTGCGCCGGCACCCTGCGTCACCAGCACGATCGCGATCGCAATCGCGGCAGTCGCTGCGGCCCCGATGAACGCGCCGACCAGCAGTGCCGCGGTGCCGCCGCCGAACGCACTGCTGCCGGTGGCGCCCAGGATGCCTGACAGGCCGGCGAGCCCGGCGATGCCCGCCGCACAGAACCCGATGACCGCGCTGACGTACCGTGTCACGGCTGCCCTCTCGGCGATCATGACTCGACGCTACCATTCACCGGCCGCCTCTCGGCGGGCCGGGGCTCAGCGGCACCCGGCGCAGCGGCACCCGGCTCGACGAGGTCGATGAAGGCGCTCAGCTGGGTCAGGCCCGCCACCGATCCGGGCAGGTATTCGGTGAGCGCCGGGGAGAAGACGAGGTAGGAGGCCCACTGCGCGCGGGAGATCGCGACGTTCAGCCGGTTCGCCAGCAGCAGGAACTCGAGTCCGCGCGGCACATCGTCGGCACCCGAGGCGGCGAGGGAGATGATCGCGATGGCTGCTTCCTGCCCCTGAAAACGGTCGACGGTTCCCACGGGCACGTCGGGGTGTCCGGCAGCAGCGAGAGCCAGCCCGATCAGCTCCACCTGGGCGTTGTAGGGAGCGACCACGATGAGGTCTCTCTCGCCGAGCGGCCGGGTGACGCCCTCAGCGCTCCATGCCGACCCGAGGAGCCCGTCGATGAGCTCCACGACGGCCGCCGTCTCCTCGATCGACGCCGTCGAGTTGCCCCGGTGAGCGATCGGAAGCACGTGCAGCCCGGGGTCGACGCCCATGAGCATCCGGTCGGAGTCGTGCGAGAACAGCCTGCCCTCGTACGACAGCCTCGACACCGGGGCGCAGAGCGCCGGGTGCATGCGCCAGCTCGTGTCGAGGAAGTACCCGAACGGCTCGGGCAGCACCCCGTGCCCCGACGCGAGCCAGCCCAGGGCCGAGACGTCGACGGGCTCCGGATGCGTGCCCTGGCTGACCTGCGGAAGCTGCTGCGGGTCACCCAGCAGCAGTAGCCGCGACGCGGCGACCGACGAAGCAATGGTGCTCGCGAGCGAGAACTGTCCCGCCTCATCGATCACCAGCAGGTCGAGCGAACCGCGAGGGACGGTGTTGGCGTTCGCGAAGGTCCACTGCGTGCCGCCGAAGACATACCCGTTCGACTGCCCGACGAACCCGGCGACCTCGCCTGCGGTCAGCGCCGTGAACGAGCCCGGTCGTGCGTCGGAGTCCTTCAGCTTCTTACCCACCAGCTTCGGGTCGAGCCCCGCCGCGACGATCGCCTCGAGCATGTTCTCGACGGCGGAGTGCGACTGCGCGACCACCCCGACCTTCCACCCGTGGTTCGCCACGAGGTCGGCGATCACGTGCGAGCCGGTGTAGGTCTTGCCGGTCCCCGGCGGACCCTGCACGGCGATGTACGAACGGTGCAGGTCGAGCAGCGAGCTCCGGATGCTCGCGATGGTGCTCTCGCCCCGGACGAGCCCGGGCAGCGAGACCAGGCGCGGCGGTTCGCGGCGCAGAATGTCGAGCGCGGCATCCGGAATCATCGTCGCAGGAGTTCGTGGGTCTCCCGGCAGCAGCCCGCCCGGCAGCAACCCGCCCGGCCGCAGCCCCGCTAGCACCTCCCGGCCCCACTCCGCGATCGCTTCGGCGAGCTTGGCCGCACCGGGCGGCGACGCCGGTGTGACGGCAAGCGGCACCTCGTCGTAGGTCTCGCCGTCGGAGCTGAGCTTCTCGGTGAGGCTGTAGGTGCCGTCTCCCCGGTCGCGGAACGTGACGCGGGAGTGCGCCAGGCGGGTGCCCGGTTCGAACCGGCCCACCAGCGGCGGGAACGGCGGGTCGAACAGCACGAACGGCGAGTCACCACCGGTGAACCGGCTGCCGGGGGCAGCGGTACCCGTGACGACGAATTCCCGCGACAGGTTCCGCGCCCTCGGCCCCTCGAGCGACCAGTCCCGAACGACCCGGGCGGAGTCGATGACGAAGACGCCCCGGGTGTCGGCCCACTCGTCGACGGGGCTGCGCAGGCGGTCGAAGTGCTCCCACCAGAACGACTTGGCCTCGCGACGGTGGTAGTCGATCGCCGCCGATGCGAGGGCGATGGCCGTCTCGTCGGGGCCTCGCTCCGCGCCCAGGCCGCCCGCCCCATCGGCACCGCCGCCCGTGGCTTGGAGATATCCCATCAGCGCGGTGTAGACCGGATCGGGCTCCCGCAGCGGCATCGCCGCCAGCATCTCGACGGCCAGCGCGTCGTCGACCGCGGGTGTCACGCCCACCTCGGATGCCCGGGCCAGCAACCAGTCTCGGAGCCTCAGCGTCGAGACGCAGTCGTAGGTGTTGTACTGCTCGATGTCTGCCCGAACCGCTGCAGCGGCATCCGCCTCGCCCGTCGCCAGGAACTCGGTGTACCTCACATACTCGCTGATGGAGTCGGCCGCGTTGGCCGTGCCGTCGCGGCCCTCCTCCATGTAGAGCGGCTCGAGCTTCTTGAGCGAATAGCTGTGACTGCCGATGCGCAACCCCTGCCGAACGATCGGGTAGAGGTCGACGAGCACGGTATTGCGCAGCAGGTCGTCGATCTCCTCCTCCCCGACCCCGTGCCGGGCCGCAAGGGTGAGCAGGTGGGTGCGTTCGTAGGAGGCGTAGTGGTAGATGTGCATGCCGGGGTGCGCCGCCCGTCGTTCCCGCACGAACTCGAGGAACCGCACGAGCGCAACCTTCTCCTCGGCCAGGCTGTCGGCCCAGAAGGCGGTGAAGACAGCGTCGGTGTCGACCATTCCGAAGAGGTAGTCGAGCCCCCAGAGCTGCTGTTCCTCGTGCAGCGGGTCGCCCTCGAAGTCGAAGAACACGTCACCCGCATCGGGAGCGGGAAGCGCCGTCAGGGCGATCGGGTTCACGACCCGCCACGGCGGCGCCGACCCGGCGTCAACCTGCGCCGCCTCAACCTGCGCCGCCTGAACCTGCATCGACGCCTGGTCGCGGAGTGCGGCGAGGGTCGCATCCGACATTCCCTGCACCGGTTCGACGCGCACGGCCAGCTGCTCGGTCGTCAGCACCCCGGCCGCCCGCAGTTTGGCTCGCTGCGTCAACCGCATGCCCGCCACCTGCAGCACGTCGTGCGTGCGCTCCACCTGCTCGGCGCAGGCGTCGCAGCGGCCGCACGCCGAGTACCGCGGATCGCCCCACTTTGTTGCGCCCGAATCGGTGACCCGGTCATCCAGGATCTGCTGCAGGCGTGCGCGGCGCTTGTGATAGACCGGCAGGATGTCGGCGAGCCGGTGCGTGCTGATCTCGCCGGTGCCGAGCCAGAGGTGCACGTTCTCGCCGACCTCGAAGCCCAGCGCCTGAAGCTGGTCGCTGTAGGCCGCGAGCTGCAGCAGGGCGGTGATCTTCGCCTTGCGTGCGAGCTTCGTGTCGTAGACCTCGTAGAGCCCGTTCTCGCCCAGGATGACGAAGTCGGAGTAGCCGAGAAAACGCCCGTCGAAGAACGCCCCCTGGAAGACCACGTCGGCCCGCGCGTTCAGTGCCGCGATCGTGTCGGCGGTCGCCGATCGGATGCCCGCGAACGACCCGTCGCGAATGCCCGAGTCTTCGGGCCGCTCGATCTCGGCCACGGTGCGGGTCAGCTTCAGCGAATCGAGCACCTTCTTCTCGTGCAGGTCACCCAGACGCCCGGCACGTTTCAGCATGTCGTCTTCGACGAACGGCGGCTTCTCGATGCGACCGAGCATCCAGTCGAGTTTGCGCAACAGCGCCCACTCGCACGCCGAGGCCGCGCTCAGGTCGGTCGCCGAGTAGATGACGGTGGAGCTGCCTCCTGAGGCCGTGCCGCCTGCGAGTTGCACCGGTGCTCCTGTCGCTGTATCGCCCGACGCCTGTCGAGGTGCCGCAACACTAGCGCGACCCGCCGACATCCCGTGCGGAGTTATCCACAGGCCGGGCTTCACTCCTCCAGCACGAAGATGCAGAACGGATGCCCGGCCGGGTCGGCGAAGATCACGATCGCCTCCTCGGGATCGTCCGTGCTGTCTTCGAGCACGCTCGCCCCGAGCGACACGGCCAGCGCGTGCTGCTCCCGCAGATCATCCACGTTCTCTGCGACGAAGTCGAGATGCATCATCTGCGGCCTGGGGCCCTCCGGCCAGGTCGGCGGCAGCATCGACGCGACCCGCTGGAACGCGAGCACGCGAGCACCGGAGCCGTCGACGAGCACGAGCCAGTCGGGTGCGTCGGTTCCGCCCGCGGCACCCGGCTCGCCGCCCTCGATGTATCCCAGCCCGAGCAGCTGCCGGTAGAACTCAGCCAGCCCGAGCGCGTCCTCGGCGTCGAGCACCACCTGTCGGAGTCGTGGTGTGGATGATCGTTCCGGCGTTTCGCTCATGGCTTCAGTCTGGCGAAGCAGCGCCTGAGCGTCGAGCGCCGTCTGCCACCGTCCCGAACGCCGCGTCAAGGCCTCACGCCGGTGAGCGCGCCAGCGATTGAATGGACCCATGACTTCAGTGAGCGATTTTGTGATCCGGCGTGTGAAGGAATGGGGCGTCACCCGCATCTTCGGGTACCCGGGCGACGGCATCGGTGAATTCGATGGGGCACTCGGCAGAGCGGAGCGCCACGGCGATGGCATCCAGTACATCCGCCCCACCCACGAGGAGATCTGCTCGCTCATGGCGACCGCCCACGCGAAGTTCACCGGCGAGGTGGGCGTCTGCGTCGCGACTTCCAGCCCCGGCGCGTTCCACCTGATCAATGGCCTCTACGACGCCGCGATGGACAACCAACCTGTCGTTGCGATCGTCGGGCAGCAGGGCCTGGCCTCGCTCGGCACCTTCGTCATGCAGGAGTCGAACCTCGAACGCGTCTTCGCAGATGTCGCCTGCTACGTGCAGACGGTCGTCTCACCCGACCAGGTGCAGGCCGTCGTCGACACGGCGTTCCGCACAGCTCAGCTGCGCCTGCAGCCGGCCGTGATCATCCTTCCCCACGACGTGCAGGGGATGGACTGGTCGGAACCCTCACCCGCCAACTGGGTCGCACGATCGAGCTCCGCCGGACCCTCGACCGCCATCGTTCCACCCGAGAGCGAGTTGCAGAAGGCCGCCGACATCATCAACGCCGGAAAGAGGGTCACCTTCCTGGTCGGGGCCGGTGCGGCCGGCGCCACCGACGAAGTCATCGAGGCCGCCGGTCTCGCGGGGGCGGGCATCATCACCGCTCTCCGCGGCAAGCACGTCGTGCCGTCGGATGTTCCCCACCACACCCAGCAGCTCGGACTGCTCGGCTCGCTGCCGAGCCAGCACCAGGCCGAGAACTGCGACACCATCGTCTTCCTCGGCACCAATTACCCGTATGGCCAGTTCCTTCCGAAGACCGGCCAGGCCCGCGGCATCCAGATCGACCTGAAGCCCGAGCAACTCGGCGTGCGCTACCCGAACGAGCTGAACCTCTGGGGCGATGTGAAGATGACGCTCGAAGCCCTCATTCCGCTGCTCGATCCGAAGTCAGACCTCAGCTGGCAGGAGAAGATCGCCGGCGAGATGGCCGACTGGGAGCGCGAGATGGAGAAGCAGGCGATGCTGGTCTACCCCGACGGAGGCAACCCGCGGCGCGTCATCCACGAACTCAACAAGCGCCTGCCCGACGGCGTGATCGTCACCTGCGACGCCGGAACGACGGCGGACTGGTACGGCCACCACATCCGCCTGCGACGCGGCATGATGGGTGATCTCTCGGGTCGGCTCGCGACCATGCTTGCTGCAATGCCCTATGCGGTCGCGGCGAAGTTCGCCTACTCCGACAGACCGGTCGTCTGCACCATCGGCGACGGCGCCTTTCAGATGCTCGGGATGAATGAACTCATCACCATCAAGAAGTACCTCTCGACGTGGAAGTCGAAGACATTCGTGATCGTCGTGATGCACAACGACGATCTCACCCAGGTGTCGTGGGAGATGCGCACGGAGGACGGCAATCCGCTGTGGAACGCCGCCCAGGATGTCGAGTCCGTCGATTACGCGGGCTGGGCGCGCCTTCTCGGCTTCCGTGGCGTGACGCTCACGCGGGACGAGGATGCCGGCGCCGCCTTCGATGAGGCGTTCGCCCACGACGGGGTGACGCTGATCGACGCACACGTGTCGAAGAACGTGCCGCCGCTGCCGCCGCACATCACCCTCGAGTATGCCGCCAACACCGCGAAGGCACTGCTCACGGGCAACCCCTCCGAGCTCGGGGTCATCGTCGACTCCGCTGAGGCGTTCGCGTCCGAGCAGGTCGAGCGGGTGAAGGGCGCCCTGCACCTCGGCGATCGCGGGAAGGGCTGACGGCGGGGTGCGCGGGTCAGCGGGCGCGGGTCAGCGGGCGCGGGTCAGCGGGCGCGGGTCAGTGCGCTGAGTCGCCGAGTGCCGTGATCACGGCAGCGATGTCGTCACCCCCGTGGCCCGCCGCACTCGCCTGCGCGAACACCTCCCGCAGCGGCTCCAGGAGCGCCGTCGAAACATCCACACCCGACGCTGCGTCGAGCATCAGGGTGAGGTCCTTCTCCAATCCGTCGACCGCGAACGACGTCGTATAGTCGCCCGCGAGCATCATCCCGCCCTTCAGCTGCGCATACGGGGTGTTCGACGGGCCGCCGTCGATCGCACTCAGGAAGAGTTCGGGATCGACGCCGAGCGCCCGGCACAGCTGGATCGACTGTGCCGTCGCCGCGGTCAACGAAGCCACCCAGGCGTTGCAGGCCAGCTTCAGAGCGCTCGCCGCCCCGGGGCGTTCCCCCGCATCGACGGTCTTGGACCCGATGGCGTCGAGCACGGGCGCCAGGCCCCGGATGACCAGCGGATCACCGGCGACCAACACAACGAGCATCCCCTCTTCTGCAGGCTTCTTCGTGCCGACCATGGGGGCATCGACGAACGTCACCCCGTGCCGGTTCGCGAGGTCGGCCAGACGTTCGAGCCCCGCGACGCCGACCGTGGCGCTCTGCATCCACACCGCTCCGTCGCGCATCGCCCCGAGGAACTCCCGGGCCGTCTCTGCGACGGCCTCTTCGTCGAACAGAACGGTCAGCACGACGTCGGCCCCGGAAACTGCCTCGGCCGCTGTCCCGGTGACGGTCGCGCCGTCAGCGGCCAGGGGTTCGGCCCGCTCGCGGTGACGATTCCATGCGGTCACCTCGATGCCGGCGCGCAGCAGCGAGCGGGCGACACCAGCGCCCATGGTTCCGGTTCCCAGAACGGCTACGTGCATGGAGCTTCTCCTTGTGGGGATTGAGTGACGGGGGTTCATTCCCGGGCGGCGTGACGCCACCCCAGTCAACGCCCGCTAGCCCCTCGCCGTCACGGGCTTGACCCCGGGGCGGGAATGCGACAGCTGCCGGTCGGCGCGGGGCTACCGCGCAGAAGGCCCCGACGCCAGCAGGGAGCGGGCCGCCGCCCCGATCACGGCACTGTAGGTGGGGTACGCGAACCGCACGCTGGCGAGGGTCGAGACATCCACTCCCGCCGCCATCGCCGTGGTGACCGACTGGATCACCTCGACGGCGTTCTCGCCGACCGCGTGCGCACCGAGGATGAGCTCTCGGCGCCGGTCGGAGATCAGCTTGAGAAAACCGAGTTCTCGCCCATCGATCACGGCCCGTTCGAGCTGCGTGTAGGGCACCGAAGCCACAACGCACAACTCGTCGTGCCCGCGCGCCTGCTCCTCGGTCAGACCGACTCCCGCATAGTCGGGGTCGGTGAAGCCACCCGCGGGCAGAAGGTGGTGCGGAGTGCGACGGTTCGCACCCAGCACCGCATTCTCGGCGGCCGCTTCGCCCTCGAACTGGGCGGCCTGCACGAGCATGTCGCGGCCGTTCGAGTCACCGACAGCGAAGATGTGCGGCACGATCGTGCGAAAGTACTGGTCGGCGGGGATGGCCGACCGCACGACCTCGATGCCGGCGTTGCCCAGCCCGAGGTCTTCGACGTCGGCCGGCCAGCCGGTCGCCATGATGACGGCATCGACGTCGACGGTCTTCGAAGCTCCGGATGCTTGCCAGGCCACTCCGATGGAACCGTCTGCCCGGCGGGTGAGGCTCTCGACAGTCTCGATCCCGACCTGCACGTCGACACCCTGGTGCGCGAAGGCGGCGGAGACGACCTCGGAGATCGACGCGTCGGAGGCCATCAGCACCCGGGGCGCGACATCCAGCAGGGTGACCTGCGACCCGAACGAACTGAAGACGGTCACGAGTTGCGCTCCGGTGTTTCCCGCGCCGATCACGGCGACCCTGCGGGGGATTTCGGCGAGACTCAGCACGTGCTCCGGCACTGTCGCGAGCTCGGCGCCCGGGATGGGAAGGCGCCTGGAGTGACCTCCGACGCAGATGAGGATCGAGGTCGCCCTGATCAACCGACCGCTGTCGAGGACGAGGGTGGAATCATCCTGGAACCGGGCACGGCCCTCGCGGATGAGCGTGACGCCAGCCTCCTCGAAGCGCCCGATCTCCCGCTTGATGGAGCGCACGGCGTCGACGCGTTCGTTCACGCGCGCGACCGTCGCGGGCCAGTCGATCGTGGGGGTGCCCACGCTGACGCCGAAGAGGTCGGCGTGGTGCGCATCGCGGAGGAGGCGCGCGGTCTTCGCGAGCACCCGTGTAGGAACGCAGCCGGTGTTGACGCAGGTTCCTCCGACGCGGTCGGCTTCGAGCACGACCACGCGAGCGCCGAGCTCGGCGGCGCGCAGGGCGGCGGCGGTTCCGGCGGGGCCTGCGCCGATGATGGCGACGTCATAGGTGTCGGGTTCGTCGTTCATGGGTGCCTCTTCGTTCGGGGTCTGGGTGTTCGTGTGCTGGGGTGTTCGTGTGCGGCTAGCCGGAGTTTAACCGAGACGACTGACGATGGCCCGCCCGCTACCCTTGAAGCAATGACTATCACTGCATCCGCCGACGGCTCCGCGCTCGGCAACCCGGGGCCCGCCGGCTGGGCCTGGTACATCGACGACAACACCTGGGGCGCCGGCGGCTGGCCGCACGGAACCAACAACATGGGCGAACTGAAGGCCGTGCTCGAGCTCTTCCGGGCGACGGCGCACGTCGATGACGACCTGCACATCCTCTGCGACAGCCAGTACGTCATCAACACCGTGACCAAATGGATGCCCGGCTGGAAGCGCAAGGGCTGGCGCAAGGGCGACGGCAAACCGGTCATGAACCTCGACCTCATCAAGGAGATCGATGCGGCCATCGTCGGCCGCCGCTACCGTTTCGAATGGGTGAAGGGCCACGTCGGCCACGAGCTCAACGAGGCGGCGGATACCCGCGCACGAGGTGCCGCGGAGGCGTTCGCCCGCGGGCGCGCGCCCGAGGTCGGGCCGGGGTACCCGGGTGGGGTGAGTGGTTCGGCGGGAGCCGGTGCTGGTGGTGGTGGTGCGGGTGGTGCGCCCGTTGTGGCTTCTCTCGCGGCGCCTGTCGCGGCGCCGGGTTCCGGACGAGCCGCTGAGCGAGTTTCGACGTCGGCGGTATCGACGGCATCGACGGCAGAGACCCTCTTCTAGAGTCTTCGTCCTCTCCTCCACAACCTGCTGGTTCGACGGTTTGTCCACCGATTCCGGCAGTCTCCTTCGGGTGTCGGATGCCCGTGGTTGACTGTCTGCATGACCCGAGAATTGCTCACTGAACGACCGTTGGTCGGCGCTTCCACCCCGCCGCGGTTCGTCGACTCCGTCCCGACGCCGCCTCGGGCGGAGCTGCCGTCGAGGCCGGGCACGAGTGCACTGGGGTCGCCGTCGGGATCGCACGAGTCGCCGTCGGGATCGCCCGAGTCGCCGTCGGGATCGCACAGATCGCAGTCTGGATCGCACGAATTGCACGGATCGCACGAATCTCACGAATCTCAGCCTGGGTTATCAGAGTCGCGGCGCGAGCGTTTTGCAGCGGCGGTGACCGCGGTGCTGCAGAGTCACCGCCTGCTGGCTGCGGCGCAGGCGGAGCACGCGGCGCTGGTCGAGGAGGCCCGACTGGCGGGTGTGGGTCTGCACTCGCAGGACACGTTCCGTGGCGGCCCGCAGTGGTCGAGCCAGATGGTCGCAGAGCGCGAGGTCACCACCGAGCTCGCTGTCGCCCTGCACCTGAGCGAGGGCGACGCCCGCCGACTCCTGCACACCAGCGAGGGCCTCACCGGCGTGTTCAGCTCGACGATGACCGCCCTCCGATCAGGCACCATCTCCTACCGCCACGCTGAGAAGATCGTCGAATGCTCCCGAACCCTGCCCGCCGACTGCCTGCCCGCCTACGAGGCCGAACTCCTTCCCGCCGCCCGGAACGTTTCCGTGCAACGCCTCGAGAGGCTCGCGCGCTCAGCGGTCGAGCACGCGCAACCCGACACCGCGATCCAACGCCACACCGACGCCGCAGCCTGCCGCCGTCTCTACCTCGAACCCGCCTCAGACGGAATGGCATACCTCTCCCTCTACCTCCCGGCGGTCGAAGCGGTCGCGATCTACAATCGCGCCACAGAACTGGGCCGGTCAGCGAAGAACTCGGGCGACCCCCGCACCCTGACCCAGTTGCGCGTGGACACCCTCACCGACCTGATGCTCAACGCCGAGACCCAGATCCCCACCGTCACCCCCGGCATCCGCGCCCGAGTGAACATCACCGTCCCGGTCCTTGCCCTCCTCCCGGCCCTGCCGGGGCACCCCACGGCGTCAGAGGGCTGCCCTCCGATTCCGCCCGCCACACCGACAGCTGTCCTCGCCACATCGACAGCCGCGCCCACCGCACCGACATCCACGCCCGCCGCACCTCGAGCCACCCTCGCCACTCCGACATCCGCGCCCACCGCACCTCGAGCCACCCTCGCCACACCAACAGCCGCGGCCACCGCACCTCGAGCCACCCCCGCCACACAGACATCCACGCCCACCGCACCTCGAGCCACCCCCGCCACGCCGCCGACTACCACCGCCTCATCGACCACTGCTGACCCTCCCCCTGACGATCACGAGATCGACGGGCGGTTCGTGGCGCTTGTCGCCGGTCTCGACACCGGACGATGGGCGGAGCTGGAGGGCTACGGGCCCATCGACCAGCACACCGCACTCATACTCACCCGCGACGCACCCTCGCTCCGGCGGATCCTGACCGACCCGATCACCGGAATTCCACTCGCCTACAGACGAGAACGCTACAGACCCCCGGCTGACCTCGACGAGCTCATCCGCCTCACTCATACCGAATGCACCTTCCCCCTGGACTGCACTCCCTCCACCACCGCAGACCTCGACCACACCATCGCCTGGGAGGACGGCGGCACAACCGACCTCCTCAACCTGAGCCCACTCTGTACCAGCCACCACAAAGTCAAACACCACACCACCTGGACCATCGAGCAGACCCCCACCGGCACCATCACCTGGACGTCTCCCGCCGGCTTCGAGTACCACGTAGAACCCACACCCCCCACCCCACCGCGCCCCAGCTCGGCTGTACGACCCACCCCGCGCTTCACTACGCGCCACGAGGTCCGCGACACCACTCCACCCTTCTGACGACGGGAGGCCTTCTGACGCCGCTAGGCCTTCTGACGCCGCGAGGCCCTGTGGACACCCTCGACCCCTCACGGTCCAGCGACCCCTTTATGCGCGCTTCCGACTCCCTCGACTCCCCGCGGTCGCTCATCATCCGAGTGGATGTGAGAGCGGGTGGAGGCGGGAGGGTGGAGGTGGGTTCGTGGAGGTGGGAGAGTGGAGGGCGGAAAGTGGAGGGCGATGCACCTCACGACAGTTCGGCTGCTGCTCATACGAATCGCACCCGCGCTCGCTCGCCGGATCACTTCGGGCGAGTGGCCGGTTCCGTCGACCCGGATCGTTTCAGAGAGCGACCTATCCGCGGGCGACCGCGCTGGGTCGACGTCACGGCGCGACGGTGGCGGAGGCAGAAACCGACCTCGGAAACAGTGCTTCCCAGCGGGTGCTCTCGAAGGCGGGCCTGGTCCAAGTGCGGCGAGGAAATCACCTACCGCCGTTCACTCTGACGGAGCCGGGCCCTGGGGAGGCCGGGCCGGCCAGAGCGTGCGCCTCACGCAGGGCGTGCGCCTCCCGCAGAGGGCGCCGCCAGCAACAGCCCCAGCCCCAACCCCAGCCCGGCCCTCAGCTCCAGCCCGGCCCTCAGCTCCAGCCTGACCCCGGCCCCATCCCCAGCCTGGCCCTCAGCCCCGGCCCTCAGCCCCAGCCTGGCCCCAGCCCGAGCCCGGCGCCAAGCCCCCCGAAGCTACAGTCCCCCGAAGCCCGAGTCGGCCGGCCGCTCAGAACGCCGCGACGCCGGCGCGGTCGATGAAGGTGCCGGTGGGGCCGGTTCCGCCGCGGGTCGCGAGGTCGACGATGGCGTCGGTGCCCTCGGTGACGGTCTGGGGGCCGCTGTTCCCGTTGAGGTCGGTGGCGGTGTAGCCGGGGTCGGCGGCATTGATCCGCAGTTCGGGGAACGCCTTCGCGTACTGCACGGTGAGCATTGTGACGGCCGACTTCGATGCCTGGTAGAGCGGAGCGACGATCTGCGATTCGACTCGCTCCGGATCGAGCACTGAGGAGAAGGAGCCCATACCGCTCGTGACGTTCACGATGGTGGGTGCGGCCGAGGTCCGCAGCAGCGGCAGGAACGCCGACGTCATGCGCACGATGCTCACGACGTTGGTGTCGAACACCTCCAGAGCGTCGGCGCCAGTGAGGTCGGCGGGCGCGGCATGCGTCCCGGTGATGCCGGCGTTGTTCACGAGCACGTCGAGTCCGCCCGACGCGGCGATCGTTCGGGCCGCGGCAGCCACGGAGGCGTCATCGGTCACGTCGAGCTGCACGAAACGGCCGCCGAGGGCGTCGGCGGCAGCGCGTCCGCGGGCCTCGTCGCGAGCGCCCATCCAGACGGTGTGGCCTGCTGCGATCAGGCGGCGGGCGGTCTCGTAGCCGAGACCCTTGTTGGCCCCGGAGATGAGGGTGACGGATGAAGCGGATGTGGTGGAGGGTGAAATGGTCATGGCCCCAGTCTCGACCCGGCCGCCGGCACTGTCGTGGCCCGGCCGAGCGTGAGGTCGGCCCAGCGTGAGGTGCACCCAGCGTAGGGACTGGCGGTACCACCCAGAACCCGCCATTCCCGCCCGCGCACTGTCAAACTGAGGCGATGCAGGATGACCGGCACGGCGATCTGGGGGCGCTCCTGCGTTCCTGGCGCGACCGTCTCTCCCCGCTCGACGTGGGGCTGCCCGCCGGCGATTCCCGCCGGGCAGCGGGCCTGCGCCGGGAGGAGCTCGCCGCGCTGGCCGGCCTGAGCGTGGACTATGTCGTGCGCCTCGAGCAGGGTCGCGCCCGGCGTCCCTCCGCCCAGGTCGCCGCTGCCCTGGCGCGGGCGCTGCAGCTGAACGATGCCGAACGGGATCACCTCTTCGTGGTGTCGGGGCTGCTTCCACCCTCACCGCGCGAGGTCCCGTCGCACATCCCGCCCGGCGTGCAGCGACTCGTCGCCCGACTCGGCGAGACCCCTGTGGCGGTGTTCACCGCTGCGTGGGACCTCATCTCGTGGAGCCCGCTCTGGGCCGCGCTGCTCGGTGAGCCCGTTCGCCCCGCGACGGGCCGCCCCAACCTCGTGCGCTCGATGTTCACGGGCGAAGCCCTGCACAGAGACGCCGACGAGACCGGCATGGGCACCGGCATAGGCGCAGGCACAGGCACGGCCGCAGTCGCTGCCACCAGCCCAGCCGCAGGCACCAGCACAGCCACCGGCACAGGCACCGGCACCGGCACAGGCACAGCCACAGGCACCGGCGAATCCCGCATCGTGAGCCGCTCCGGAAGCCTCGACGCCTTCGGCGCCTCGCTCGTCGCCGACCTCCGCCGCGTGCAGGGTCGCTACCCCGACGACCGCAGGGTGAACGCGCTGGTGGCCGAGTTGCGGAGCGCGAGCGAGCGGTTCCGCGACCTGTGGGAGAGCGGTGCGGTCGGCGAGCACCAGTCCGAGCGCAAGGTCGTTCGAAGCCCCCTCGTCGGCGATCTCGAACTCGACTGCGATGTCTTCAGCGTCGCCGGAACCGACCTCCGCATCGTCGCCTACACCGCCGCCACGGGCTCGGAGGCGGCCGCGAAGCTCGACTTCCTGCGCGTGTCTGCGGTCAAGGCGGCCTTCCCGACCGTCTGACGGGTGGCGTATATCGACCCGGGGCCGTTCATCGACCGGCCTCCGGGGTGCGCAATCCAAAGGTTACCTCGCCGATATTCATGGGCTACACCGCGAACGTATGGTTCATCTCAGCACCCACCCGACTGCTGAGAGGCCCCTCGCGAATGCTCCGATTCATCAGCTCGAGACTGGTGCGAACCGCACTCACGATCTCATCGTGCTCTCGTTCGCATTCGTTCTCGCCCGCCTGACGGGGGACCCCGTTCGTCCGATGCTGCCGAACGACGCGACGCGACGCCACAGGATGTCGCCGACATGCGCACCTCCCTCGGGTTGAACGACTCGCTGGCCGGGCAGTACGGCCGCTTCCTGGTCGATGCGGTGCACGGCGACCTCGGCAACTCGATCCGGCAGTCGACCTCGTCGCTCGCTCTGGTGCTGCAGCGGCTCCCCGCCGCCCTGCAGCTCGCGTTCATCTCGTTCGCGGTGGGCTTCGTGCTCGCGATCGTCCTGGCCGTCGCCGGAGAACTGAGCACCCGGCCCCGGGTGCGTACCGCCATGCTCTCGATCGCGACCGTGCGCCAGGCCATCCCGCCGTACCTCTTCGGCATCCTGCTCATCCTCGTCTTCTCAGTCTGGGCGGGGCTGCTGCCGGCCCTCGGGATGAACTCTGCCCTCAGCTTCGTGCTCCCGGTCGCCACCGTCTCGACCTTCGAGATCGCCCTCTACCTGCGGCTGTTCAACGCCTCGTTCGCCGAGAGCCGCCGCTCCGACTACGTGCGCACGGCCCTTGCCAAGGGCGTGCCGCACTCGCGCGTGGTCATCCGCCATCAGCTGCCGAACGCGCTGCTGCCCATCATCACCGTCGCCGGCATCAACCTCGGCGTGCTCGTCGGCGGGCTCGTCGTGATCGAGATGGTTTTCAACTGGCCGGGGCTCGGTCGTCTGATCATCGAGGGCGTCACCCAGCGCGACTACCCGATCGTGCAGGCCGGCGTGGTCGTCATCGCGGTCGTCTTCATCGTCATCAACTTCATCGTCGACCTGCTGTACGCGGTTCTCGATCCCCGAGTGAGGCTCGCATGACCCAGACCACCCCCGTACAACAAGCGGTCGGAACGCCGACCCCGGAGAAGCTCGGCGTGCTCGGCGTGCTCGGCGTGCTCGGCGTGCTCGGCGTCGACGCAGCGATCTCGGGCGACAGGCCTCCCTCGAAGCGGGGCCGCTTCAGCGTCTCGTTCACGATCGCGTGATCATGCTCGCGATCGTCGCCGTGCTGGTGCTCGTCGTACCGTTCCTGCCCGGTTTCGACACCGACACCCAGGATCTCGGCGACAACCTGCTTGCACCCTTACAGAACCCCGCGCACCTTCTCGGCACGGATGCCCTGGGTCGCGACATCCTGAGCCGCCTGTCGGTGGCGGTGCGGGTCTCCCTGCTCGTGGCCTTCGGTGCCGTACTGATCAGTGCGCTCGTCGGAACGAGTGTGGGGCTGACCGCCGGGTACTTCCGCGGGCGGATCGACACCGTGCTCATGTCGATCGGGGACATCCAGCTCGCCATCCCGGTGGTGCTGCTGCTCATCGTTCTGGTTGCGACGCTCGGTTCGAGACCGTTGCTGCTCGTGGTGCTGCTCGGGCTCACGGACTGGGTCGGCTACGGCCGGGTCGTGCGGTCGATGGTCGTGTCGCTGCGGGAGCAGGAGTTCGTTCAGGCCGCACGGTCGGCCGGGGCATCCGGATTCTGGGTCATTCGCAAGCACCTGCTGCCGAATGTGCTCTCGCAGGTCGTCATTCTCGCGGCCTTCGAGATCGGCGTCGTCGTCACGATCGAGTCGTCGCTCAGCTTCATCGGCCTCGGCATCCAGCCACCCACGCCGAGCCTCGGTCTGATGATCAATGAGGGCCAGCGTTACCTGCAGTCCAACCCGTCACTCGTCTTCGTGCCGGCGCTGGCCATCTTCCTGGTCATCGGCGGCATCCAGTTCCTCTCCCAGAACGTGGGCGTCAGACGCTCACGTTCGACCACCTGACTCACCCGCACCCTTACCCGCACCCCCGGAGGCATTCATGAACACCACACCCCGCTCGCGCTTCAGGCAGAGATCGCTCGGCCTCGCGGCCGTCGTCGTCACGGCCGCCCTCGCCCTGGCCGGATGCGCCTCGTCATCGGGGGATTCAGCATCCGGTGACGCCGCGTCGTCGACCGTGACCGTCGCCCTGACCGACGAACCGTCGTCGCTCGACCCCCTTTTCGACACCAACCTGCCCGCGCTGAACGTCTTCTACAATGTGTTCGACCAGCTCGCCACGACCGACGCGACCGGCGCCGTCGTACCCCGCCTCTCCACGGCGTGGACCAAGAGCTACGACCTGAAGACATGGGTCCTCACCCTCCGTGACGACGCGAAGTTCTCCGACGCGACCGTCACCGGGCGACCGTACACCCTGACCCGCAACGACAGCTACTGGGGCACCAAGGGCGAGTTTCAGACCGTGGTGTTCACCCCGGTTCCGGATGAGACCACCCGTGCCAACTCGGTGCAGTCGGGCGACCTCGACATTGCGCTGCTCGGGCCGTCGCAGGTCAGATCGGTGAAGGCCTCCGGCACCGTCGACGTGGTGGAGCAGCAGAGCAACCGCGTTCTCTACACCGGCTTCAATGCCAAGGCCAAGGCCAAGTGGCTCGACGACCCGAACATCCGCACCTTCGGCTTCGACCACACCAACGCGGCCACGACGTTCGACCTCGCCCAGGCCAAGAGCCTGATCGCGGCATCCGGATACGACGGCTCGGCCATCCCGCTCTCGTACCCCACCACCGGCCTGCCCCAGATCGACCAGATCGCCCAGGCGATCGGCGGCTACCTCACAGCGGCCGGCCTGAACGTCACCCTCGACGGCGAGGAGTCGAGCACCTACAGCGGGGCCCGGTTCTCGGCCTCGCTGCCCGGCATCTTTCTCTTCGCCTTCGCTCCGTCGGTGATGGATGCCGACCTGCCGCTCACGATACTGCTCAAGACCGGCGGGCAGGGCTACATCTCCGACGCCGAGATCGACCGGCTGCTGACGGAGCAGGTCGGCGATGCAGACAACACGTCGCGCGCCGCCGACATCGCCTCGATCTCGAAGATCGTCAACGAGAACACGTACTACGCGCCGAACGCGACGGTCTCACGTCGGCGGTGATCGGCGTCGGCAACGTCGTCGAGCTGCGGGGTGTCACCAAGAAGTTCCCGGTGCGCTCGGCCCCGTTCCGGAAGGCTGAGCCGTTCACCGCCGTCTCCGACGCGACGTTCTCCCTGCCGCGGGGCAAGACCGTTGCCGTCGTCGGCGAGTCGGGATCGGGCAAGTCGACCACCGCACGCATGGTGCTGAAGCTCGAAGACCCCACCCGTGGCCAGGTGGTCTTCGACGGCGTCGATCTGGCGACGCTCGACCGCCGCGAGCTCTTCGAGTTCAGGCGCAGGGTGCAGCCCGTCTTCCAGAACCCCTACGGCTCACTCGACGCGCGGTACACCGTGGGCCGCAGCATTGCCGAGCCGCTGCAGCTGCACCGGATCGGCACGCGGGCGACCCAGGATGCCCGGGTGAACGAGCTGCTCGACCAGGTCGCTCTGCCGACCGCGCTGGCCAGCCGTCTGCCGCACGAACTCTCGGGCGGGCAGCGCCAGCGTGTGGCGATCGCCCGGGCCCTCGCGCTCAGCCCCGAGCTCGTGGTGCTCGACGAGGCGGTGTCGGCCCTCGACGTGATCGTGCAGGCGCAGATCCTCGAGCTGCTCGCCGAGCTGCAGGCCGAACTCGGGCTCAGCTACCTGTTCATCAGCCACGACCTCGCCGTGGTGCGGATGATCTCGCACGAGGTACACGTCATGCAGCACGGGCGCATCGTCGAGAGCGGCACCCCCGACACGATCTTCGATCAGCCGCAGCAGGAGTACACGCGGGCCCTGCTGGCGGCGATCCCCGGGTCGGAGATCGCGCGGTAGCGCCGGGCGGTCGGTGCCTGGCTACGGATGCCCGCCGGTGCGCCGCACCAGCGCGTTTCGCACCACCCGCATGACCCCGAGGAATCCGAAGAAGCCGATCGCTGCCCCGAGCAGGTCGAACAGGTGCAGGTTCGCCGCGAGGAGCGGCCCGCCGCCCGCCACCACGAGCACGATCGCGACGACGATGGCAGCGATCGACACGAATGCACCGACCACCTCGCCCACGATGCCGTCGATGAAGGAGCGGTCGGGGTCCGACGCGAAATGCCGCAGCCGCACCCCCAGGGTGCCGTGTTCGAGCTGCGTGAGCAGCGAATCGACCCGGCGCGGCAGGGTTCGGGCGTAGGCCGCCGTGTTCGACGCCTGTGCCTGGGCCGTCAGGGCGAGCCGCTTCGCGCTGAGCATCCGACCGAGGAGAGTGGGCACGCGATCGAGCGCGCTGCCCATCATGTCGAAGTCGCTCACCAGCACATGCAGGCAGCCCTCGAGCGTCGCGAAACTGCGGAACGCCGACGCCAGGGTAGAGGGAAGCGCGATGTGGTGCTGCCGGATGACGTCGAGCATCAGCGTGAAGATCGATCCCCCGGCGCCGCCTCCGCGGTGGTGCACGGTGGTGAGCACGATACCGATGTCGTGACGGAACGAGTCGATGTCGGCACCGGGTGGCACATCGACGATGAGCAGCAGAGCATCCGTCGCCGCCACGTCGTCTTCGTTCGACGCGGCGAGCAACAGGGTCGCGAGTCGCTCGCGCTGGCTGCGCTCGATCACGCCGATCGCTCCGAAATCGATGAGGCCGAGCGACCCGTCTTCGCGGAGGATGACGTTTCCGGGGTGCAGATCGGCGTGGAAGACTCCGTAGACCAGGATCTGCTCGAGTACCGTGTCCATCAGCCCCACGGCGAGGGCGTGGCGAGCGCCTGACGAAAGCAGGCCGAGACGGTCGGATGCACGGCTGAGCGGCACGCCGTCGACGAGGTCCATCGTGATCATCCGTTTGCTGCTCGCGTCGGCATAGACCGTGGGAACCGTGATGCTCGGGGCGCCCGAGCCCCCGCCCGAGTGCTCCGATATACGGCGGAGGGTCGAGCGGATCATCTCCGTGTTGTTGTACTCGATCGTGTAGTCGAGCTCATCGAGCAGCGTCGTCGTGAAGCCGCGCGCCACCGACTCCGCGCGGAGGTCGCGGCCCTGTTGCGTCTGCTCCTCGGCACGCCGGGCGAGACGGAGGATGATGTCGACATCGGCCTGCACCTGCGCACGCGCCGTCGGGCGCTGCACCTTCACGACCACCTCCGAGCCGTCGAGCAGGGTGGCCCTGTGGACCTGCGCCACCGATGCAGCGGCGAGCGGGGTGGGCTCGATTGCCGCGAACACCCCCTCGATCGGCCGGCCGAGTTCGCTCTGGATCGTCTGGCGGATCTCGGCCCGGGGCAGAGTGGTCGCCCCCGACTGCAGCGACGCGAGCGCACTGAGATACGGCTCCGGAATGAGGTCGCGCCTCGTCGAGAGCACCTGCCCGATCTTCACGAAGGTGACGCCCGACGCGTTGATCGTCGCGACGACCGCGTTGGCGCGCTGCTCTGCCGAACTGAGATCGGATGATCGGCGAGTACGGCCCGAGAAAACGAACCCTGCGCCGTGCCGCGACGCGATCTCGAGAATCTGGAAGTACCGGGCGGTGCGGCGGCGCTGGGCGATCGCGCCCCGGATCACGTCGACCGGGTTGGCGAGGGGCCGCGTCGGCAGCAGAACCTCCAGGCCCACCAGCACGGCCACACCGAGGGCGAACACCCAGGCCACACTCAGCACGATGACCAGGATGCCGACCAGCGAGGAGGTCTCGAAGGTGTGCGCGTCACCGGACACCGTTCCGCTCTGTTCGCCCACCCAGAGGGCGAACGGCAGACCGCAGAGAAAGACGAGGATGCCGACGATGATGCTCCGGGGCCAGCCGACCGGGCCGCCCAGCACACGCCTGCTGACCAGCCCGACGAGCACCGCCGAGACGATGCCGACGATGACCAGAACGACATCTGCGAGCATGCGCTCCTCCCCTCTACAGACCACAGCTTAACGAACGAAGGAACCGGGCCGATGCCCCGCGTGATGCGGAGGGCGCCGGCCCGGCTCCCGTCGTTCGAAGCGGCAGAGTGCCGCCGGAGACTGCTAGGCGCGACGGCCCTTCACGCGGGTGTAGATGAATAGCACGACGATGGCACCGATGATGGAGCCGATGATGCCGGCGGGCTGGAAGAAGCCGTCCATCGGGTCATGCTGGAAGATCAAGAACCCGAGAAAACCACCGACGAACGAGCCGACGATGCCCAGAACGATGGTCATGAGGATGGACATGCTCTGCTTGCCCGGGATGATGAGGCGCGCGAGTGCACCGGCGATCAGTCCGATGACGATGAGGCTGATGATGAGGCCGATCATGGCGTGAATCCTTTGCTGTGGTGTGGTGCTTCGATGCGGCACCCCTCGATGGAGGAGTGCCCTCAGGCCATCCCGTCTGGGGGTGACTGCGACCCCAAGCTTAGGATGTGCTGTCGATTTGGCTGACGGGGGTAGCGCCCAGCCCGGGAACGTGCAAGGTGCGGGTTCTGTGGGGCCGGTCATCCCCCTCGACCGGGGGTGACCCTTATGGGTGATGGCCTACGCTGTACACATTCGAGCGGCCTATCTTTGTGGCCGTGTCCCGGTGTCCGTTTCCTCGCAGTGGTTGACGTCCCCGTTTGTGAATGACTGGCCCACTGGGCCGTTCTGTCCCGTTTGTGAATGACTGGCCCACTAGGCCGTTCTGTGCGTTCTGCGCACGCGAGAGGAAACGATGAACATGCCCCACTGCGCTGTCTGCTCCTGCGCCGACCTCCCCGGCGATCAACTAATCGTCGCCCTCGGAGGCGGTCTCGGGCTCGCTGCAGTATGCGAGACCCATGGGGAGGCGATCCGGAGCGGTGCACTGCGAGCGCGTCCCGTGGGGTCGGAGCTGCAGTTCGTCGAGCTCGAACTGCTGCCTGCCGCCTGAACATCGCGGTACCGGCGGTTGCCGTAGCGTTGAACCATGACTGACAGCGACGCGCGCGCGACCGCCGCCTTGGCCCTGGACCTCTCCCCCGTCATCGACGGGCACAACGACTGGGCCTGGGAGTGCCGCCTCAACCGCGGGTACTCGGTCGACGGGCTCGAGGGCGGGCTCAGGAGCGACACCGACATCGCCCGTCTCCGCGCCGGCCGCGTCGGGGCGCAGTTCTGGTCG
Organism: Subtercola boreus; assembly: GCF_003399645.1. Taxonomy (GTDB): domain Bacteria; phylum Actinomycetota; class Actinomycetes; order Actinomycetales; family Microbacteriaceae; genus Subtercola; species Subtercola boreus_A. The sequence goes on along the minus strand of NZ_NBXD01000007.1, from coordinate 384,582 downwards.
GTCTACGTCGAAGACACGCTGCCCGGCGCTGACGCTGTGCAGGCGACGCTGGAGCAGATCGACTGGGTGTACCGCCTCATCGCCCGGTACCCCGACGACTTCCACCTCGCCCGCACCGCCGGCGAGGTGGAGTCGGCCCAGGCCTCCGGCCGTATCGCCTCCCTGCTGGGCGCGGAGGGCGCGCACAGCCTCAACGACTCCCCCGCCGTGCTGCGCATGCTCGCACGCCTCGGGGTTCGCTACCTCACACTCACCCACGTGCACAACACGTCCTGGGCCGATTCGGGCACCGACGTTCCGCTGCACGACGGGCTCACCGAGCGGGGGGTGTCGTACATCCACGAGCTGAACCGCCTCGGGGTGCTCGTCGACCTGTCGCATGTCTCACCGGCGACGATGCACGCGGCCTTGGATGCGACATCCGCCCCTGTCATCTTCAGTCACAGCTCGTGCCGGGCGCTCGCTCCGCACCTGCGCAACGTTCCGGACGATGTCCTCGCACGGCTGGAGAGCAACGGCGGTGTGCTCATGGTGACCTTTGTGCCGCAGTTCCTCAGCGCGGCGTACTCGGACTGGTTCGACGGACCCCGCACCACTCCCGCTCCCCCCGTGACGGTCTCGGATGTCGCGGACCACGTCGAGCACGCCCGCGCGGTCGCGGGTGTCGCCCACATCGGCCTCGGGGGCGACTTCGACGGCACCGACGAGTTCCCCGCGGGGCTCGAGGGTGTGGACGGCTACCCGGTGCTCTTCGAAGAGCTCGCCCGCCGCGGTTGGAGCGCGCCCGACCTCGCCGCGCTCGCCGGCGGCAACGTGCTGCGTGTGCTCCGGGCGACCGACGCCGCCTACCTCGGCTCGTCCGCCACCCCGCCCGCCCTCGAGCTGTAGCGCCCAGGAACGGACACAGAATCCATGATCCGCGGGCCTATTCGAAGAGGCTTCGGGGAATCGTGTCGATCAGGTGGCCCCGGTGTCGGGGCAGGGGGGAGGCGGGGGTGGGCGGCGGGCGCGGAGCGGGGGTGGCGGGGTCAGGCGGCGGGGAGGCGGCCGAGGCCGTCGGCCGTCGGGATGGCGGCGAGGAGGCGACGGGTGTAGGGGTCGGTGGGGGCGTTCCAGACGGCGGCGACCGGGCCGGTTTCGACGATGCGGCCGGCCTGCATGACGGCGACGCGATCGGCGACGACGCGCACGACCGAGAGGTCGTGGCTGATGAACAGCAGCGAGGCGCCGTTCTTCAGGGCGACATCACGCATGAGGGTGGCGACCTTGGCCTGCAGCGAGGCGTCGAGCGACGCGATCGGTTCATCGCCCACGAGCACGTCGGGCCGCGCCCCCATGGCGCGGGCGATGGCGATGCGCTGGCGCTGTCCGCCCGAGAACTGGTGCGGAAAGAGATTCGCCGCCCCCCGGTCGAGTTCGACGTCGTCGAGCAGACGGTCGACGGATGACCGTTCCGACGGTGGAGCGATGGCCAGGGCGTCCTCGATCTGGTCTCCGACGCGTCGCCTCGGGTTCAGGGAGCTGTACGGGTTCTGAAAAACCATCTGGATGCGCAGCAGGTGCCCCGGCCGCTTGCGGAGCCCAAGCGCTACGACGGGCTGCCCGTCGAACTCGACGGTGCCCGCTGCGAGCGGCTCGAGGCCGCAGATGGTGCGAGCGAGGGTGGACTTTCCACAGCCCGACTCCCCTACGAGCCCCAGCACCTCGCCGGGAGCGAGGTCGAAGCTCACGCCGTCGACGGCCGCGAGCTGGCGCCGCCCGGGCAGCTTGTAGACGACGTGGACGTCGCGCACGGTGAGGTGGCCGGCCATCAGCGGAGATCCGTTCGGGTCGGGGTGGGAGGGAGGGCGCCGGGCGCAGGGGTGGAGCCCTCCTCCGCCGGGGGATGCGGCAGGGCGTCGATGAGCGCGCGGGTGTACTCGCTCCGCGGCTCGCGGATGACCTGGTAGCGGGTGCCGTGCTCGACGACCTCGCCGTAGCGCATGACGGTGACGGTGTCGGCGAGGGCCGACATCACACCGAGGTCGTGCGTCACGAGCAGAACGGCGAGGTCGAGGCTGTCACAGAGCTCCCGCAGCAGGCGCAGGATGCCCGCCTGCACGGTCACGTCGAGAGCCGTCGTGGGTTCGTCGGCGATGAGAACGCTCGGCTCCGACGACAGGGCGATCGCGATCGAGATACGCTGCAGCTGCCCGCCCGAGAACTGGTGCGGGTACTTCTTCAGCGCCGTCGCAGGCTCGGGCACCTTCACGCGCTCGAGCAGCGCGAGGGCGCGCGAGCGCGCCTCGGTCCGGCTCACCTTCAGGTGGTGCCGCATTCCGTCGGTGAGTTGCCCCTCGATGGTCATCATCGGGTGCAGGCTCGCGGTCGGGTCCTGGAAGATCATCGCCACCTCGCGCCCGCGCAGGGCGTTCATGGCACGGGGCTTCAGGGCGAGCAGGTTCGGGGCCGATCCGCGCGGCCCGGTGTACGAGATGGTGCCGCCGAGGCGGGATCCCGCGGGCTGGAGTCCGCAGATCGCCAGGCCCGTCATGGTCTTCCCCGAGCCCGACTCGCCGGCGAGTCCGGTGATCGAGCCGGCCGGGATGTCGAGGTCGATGCCGCGCAGGATCTGCTTCGCGGCGCCCTTGGCTCCGAGTTCGAGGGTGAGGCCACGCAACCGGAGGCCGCGCGCATCCGGTGCCACCGGTGGCACCTCGCGTGGCTGCGTGTCGGCAGAGTACTCGGCCATCAGATCTTCACTCCCTGCACAGCGCCCGCGGTGCGCGGGTCGAGCGAGTCGCGCAGGGCGTCGCCCACGAGGTTGAACGCGACCACGACGGTGAAGATCGCGAGGCCGGGGAAGGCCGCGAGCCACCAGTCGCTGAACTGCTGCACCCCGTCGGCGACCATGGCGCCCCACTCCGGAGTCGGCGGCGTCGCGCCGAGGCCGAGGAACGACAGCCCCGACAGCAGAAGGATGGCGTTGCCGAAGTCGAGCGTCGCCAGCACGAGCACCGGCGCCGCCACGTTCGGCAGGATGTCGCGGCGGAGCGACGTGAACGGGCTGAACCCGAGCAGCCGACCGGCCACCACGTATTCGCGCGAGCGCGCGCCGAGCACCATCGACCGCATCACGCGGGCGTAGCTGGGCCACGAGACAAGCAACAGTGCGATGACCGCGTTCGTCAGGCTCGGCCCGAGCGCAGCCGTCACGATCATGGCAAGGATGATCGTGGGGAACGCGAACACCAGGTCACTGAAGCGCATGATGATCTCGTCGACCGCGCGGCCGAAGTAGCCCGCGACGGCGCCGAGCACCGATCCGATGATGGCCGAGGCGACCACGAGGATCAGCGCGAGCGGCAGCGAGATGCGGGCTCCGTACAGCGTGCGGCTGAGCACATCGCGCCCGAGCGAGTCGGTTCCGAACCAGTTGACGGCGTTCGGTGCCTGCAGCCTGTCGAACTGCTGCGCCAGGGGGTCGTAGGGCGCTATCCAGGGCACGAAGATCGCGACCAGGAACCACAGCACGATGATCGACATGCCGATGATCGCCATGGGACGCCGGAAGGTCGGGGGCAGACGGAGCCGGTTGCGCAGCGCGCTGAAGCTCACACCGGAAGCACCGGAGCCGCCAGGACCGGCAGAGCCGCCGGAACCCCCGGCACGATCATCCTGGACCTCGTCGTACACCGCGGTCGCCGCGGCATCCGCTTCGAGCTCGAGCCGCGAATCGCTTGCACCGCCAGGCGGTTTCGCCATACTCACTGCACACGCACCCGGGGATCGATGACGCCGTACACGACGTCGATGATGAAGTTGGTCAGGATGTACACGACCCCGACCACGAGCCCGACACCCATGACGGCCGGAAGGTCGAGGGTCGTCGCCGACTTGTAGGCGTACTGTCCGATACCGCCCCAGCCGAACACCTGCTCGGTGAGCACGGTGCCCGAGAGGAGCGATCCGAAAGCGAGGCCGACGATCGTGAGGATGGGCAGGGAAGCCCCCCGCAGCACGTAACGGAACACCACCCGGGACGGACTCAACCCCTTCGCACGGGCCGCCAGCACGTACTCCTGGTTCAGCACGTCGAGCACGGCCGAGCGGGAGAACCGCACGAGCAGGCCGACCGTGTACAGGATGAGCACCAGCCCGGGCAGGATGAGGTGCGAGAGTGCGTTGAAGAAGGTCGTGTACTGGCCGGCGACGAGCGCATCGACCGTGTACAGACCGGTGACCCTGGGCGGGGCCTGCAGCGAGGCGCTCAGCCGCCCGGTGCCCGGCGCGAGGCGGAGCTGGTAGAAGAACACGTAGAACGCGGCGAGGGCGAGCCAGAACGTCGGGATCGAGATGCCCACGAGGCTCAGCACCCGGAACAGCTGGTCGGAGAACCGGTTCTGGCGGAGGGCGGCCCATGTTCCGAGCCCCACGCCGATGATGATCGAGAAGACGATCACGAAGAGAGCGAGTTCGGCGGTGGCCGGGAACGCGACCGAGAGGTCCTGCGACACCGGGTTGTGCGACTGGGTCGACGTGCCGAGGTTGCCCTGGAACAGGTGCCCGATGTACACGAGGTACTGGGTCACGACCGGCTTGTCGAGCCCCTGCGCCTCGCGGAACGCAGCCACGATGGCCGGGTCGGAGGCGGCACGCTCACCGAGCGCGGCCTGCGCCGGGTCGGCAGGCACCAGGTTCGCCAGGGTGAAGGTGACGAGCGTCACGCCGAAGATCAGCAGGATGCTGATACCGAAGCGGATCAGGATGTAGCGGGCCAGCGGCCCCAGGTGCGGTCCACGCCGAAGCGTGACCGCGACCCGGGAGCCGCTGGGTGTGGTGCTGGCGTCACCCGGAGGCTTCGCCGTTTCGGTGGTGCTGATGGCTCTGACCTACTTGATGTCGGCGATGTCGACGGTCCAGACCGGATTGAGATCGAGCTGCGTGATCTCCGAGGTCGAGACCGCGTACTGGCCGGGCTGGATGACCGGGATGAACGGACCCGAGGCATTGGCCGCATTCTGCCAGGCCTCGTAGGCCGTCTTCCGTGCGTCGTCGCCGCTTGCCGCAGCCGCGGCATCCGCTGCGGCCGTCACGGTGGGGTCACTGCCCGCGGCCCAGCCGGCACGCTTGCCGAGCGACTCACCCGGGTTGAAGACCAGGTAGTCGGCGGGGTCGGGGTAGTCGGGGCCCCAGTACATGATGCCCGACTGCAGAGTGCCTGCACGGAACGCGTCGAGGAAGGTGGAGATCGGCGACGGAGCCAGGGTCAGCGTGATGCCGACGTCTTTCAGCTGTGACTGGATCGCCTCGGCGGGGGTCTGCATCTGCAGGCCGTTCACCGTGATGTCGTTCGGGTACGAGAACGTGACGGGCTGGCCGGAGTATCCGGATGCCGCGAGCGACGCCTTGGCCTTGTCGAGGTCGAAGACGTTGGCCGGGTCGCTCTCGATAGCGCCGAGGAACATCGACGGAACCATGCCGCCGGGCTGGGTGGAACCCTCGCCCGCGATCGACAGCAGCTTGCTGTAGTCGATGCCCTGGCGAACGGCCTTCACGAAGTCGGCGTTGTCGGTCACGCCGCCCGAGACGGCCGGGTCCTGGTTGTACCAGCTGTAGATCAGGTACGGCGAGGCGTTCTTGGTGATCTTCACCGAGCTGTCCATGCCCTGCACCTGGTCGGCATTGAGGTCGAGCGCGATCTGCGTCGAACCGGCCTGAACGTTGATCTTCTGGGTCGGACCCTCGACGTTCTCGAGCACGACGCGGCCGTAGGCCGGCTTGTCGCCCGCGTAGTTCGGGTTCAGCGCGAAGGCGACCTTCGTCGTCACGTCGTACGACTCGAGCTGGTAGGGGCCGGAACCCGCGGAGGTCTTGTTGAGGAAGGCCTCTGCTTGGTCATCCGCACCCGTCGTACCACCGTTCGCCATCAGCACCTTCGAGTTCAGGATGCCCAGCGACGGGTTCGGCAGAATGAACGGCAGTGCCGGGTTCGAGGTCGCGCTGGTCAGCGTGACGGTGGTGTCGCTGGTCTTGGCGACGGTCACGCCGTCGAGCAGGAACGACGGGTTGCCCGCGATGCCCTGAACGCGCTGCAGCGAGAAGACGATGTCGTCGGCCGTGACCGGAGAGCCGTCGGAGAAGGTGTGCGTTCCCGTCATGGTGAGCGTGAGAACGGTGTTGTCGGCGTTCTCCTCGAACGTCGCGATACCGGGCTGCACCTTGGTGACGTCGCTGCCGTCGAAGTCGAGAACCGTCTCGTAGATCGCCTTGTCGACGATGCTGCCGGTGAGCTCGAAGGCCCGGGCCGGGTCACTCGTCTTGAGGTCGAACGACTTGTCGATCACGAGGGTCTTGTCGGCCGCCGACGTCGAGGAGGTCGACTGCGAGTTGTCGGTGCATCCCGCCACGACCAGCACGGAGGCCAGTCCGATGGCCACCAGCCCGGTGATCCGTAGGCCGGCCCGGGTCGAGCCTGCCCCACTGTTGAAAATTCTCATGCTTGCGCCTCTCGTGCATCTTGCTGCTGTACCAGCATTTATACGCGATAGACATTTCGGGCTTATTTCGCTCAGTTGAGAGGGGCGGGGCCCACAACCGCTCCCGGGATGGTCGGCGCAGCCGGAGCCCCCGGAGAGGGCGCCGCCGGCTGCGGCACACGGCTGCCGTCGCTCGGGTAGACCGTGACGACCGCACCGCGGGAGGCTGAACCACTCGGATCGGTGCGGGCGACCGCGCCGGCCCTCTGGTCGGAGGCCACGGCGCGGCCGTCTGCGACCTCGAACCCGGCGCCGGTGAGCGCCGAACGAGCCGCCGAGACGGACAGCCCCGTGACCTGCGGAATCGACACCTGCACACCCTGAACCAGGGCTCGATCGGGTGCAGGAAAGGCCTCCCCGCCGTACTTTCCATCGGCGGCGGTCATGTAGTCCTTCCAGACGAGGTGCCGCAGGCTGGCTCCGTTGACTCCTTCGATCGAGGAGTTGCGAAGCGACACACCGCCCACGACGTTGCCGACCCAGACGGCGGTCGAGAGCTCGGTGGTCGAGCCGACGAACCACGTGTCCTTCTCCGAGTCGGTCGTTCCCGTCTTGCCGAAGTGCGGGATGCCGTTCCGAGGGTTGGAGGCTGTGGCCGTTCCATTGGTCACGACACCGGTGAGTGCGTAAGCCATGGTCGCGGCGACCTCCGGTGAGACGGCGGCCGCGCAGGTCGAAGCGGGCACCGGAAGCTCAGCACCCGCCGAGTCGACGATGCGCGCGATCGCGATGGGCGAGCAGTACACACCCTCGTTCGCCACGGCGGCGAAGGCGCCGGCCATCGCGAGCGGAGCGATCTCGTTGGTGCCGAGCACGTCTGACGGGTACGACGTCAGCTGGTCGCCATCGGCCCGGGCCACGCCGAACGCCTCTGCCGTCGTGCGGATCGCGCACTGGTCGAGCCGCTGGGCCATCGCGAGGTAGGCATTGTTCACCGAAGACGCCGTCGCGTTCAGCACGCTGATGGTGCCGGGGTTCGATCCGCCATCGTTCTTCGACGAATACGTGCCGACGCCTTCGCCCTCGCAGGAGTTCCTGAAGCTGCCGATGTCGAACGTGCGCTGGTTGCCGTTCAGACGGTCGTTCAGCGCGTTGCTCTGTTCCAGCCACTCGGCCAGCGTGAAGATCTTGTACGTCGAGCCGACCTGGAAGCCGGTCGACCCGCCATAGTCGAACGACGTGCCGTAATTGACGGCGGTACTCTCGGGAGTCGCGGCATCCGGATCGGCGTTGTAGGTCTTGTTCTGGGCCATCGCGAGGATCTTGCCGGTGCCGGGCTCCACCGTCACGAGCGACGCGCCGAGGTCGAGAACCGAGCTCGAGGCGGGAACGTGCGCGTCGAGCTTGGCGTGCGCGGCCGTCTGCAGGTCGACGTCGAGCGTCGTGAAGACGTCGTACCCGCCGCGGCTGAGGCTCTTCGGAGCCCCGGTCTCGTCGAGACCGAGCACCGCCTGGTTCTGGATGACGCGCCCGACGTAGTCGCAGAAGAACCCCGCGCCGATGCCGTTCGCCGTCGAGCATCCGGTCGACGCCTGCGTGATCTGCGGGGTCACCGGAGTCGCCAGGGCCTCCTCGTACTGACCCTGGGTGATCGTGTTGGCCTTCAGCATCGAGGGCAGGATGTCGAGGTCGCGGCGGGCCTGGTTCGCGGCGATGTTGTCGGGGTCGTCGATGCGCAGCCCGTTGGGCTCGTTCACGGTGGCAATCAGGCTCGCGGCCTGCGCGAGGGTCAGGTTCGCGGCATCCACCCCGTAGTAGTACCTCGACGCCGACTGGATGCCGTAGGTCACCCCGCCGAACGAGGCGATGTTGAGGTAGCCGAGCAGGATGTCGCTCTTGCTGAACTGCTTCTCCAGCCCGATCGCGAGCTTCATCTCCTTCAGCTTGCGGTCGATCGAGGTCTGCGTTGCCTCCTCGTAGGCGAGCTGCCGCTCGGCGGGATCGGTGATTGCCTCGGCCCGCTGCACCAGGATGTTCTTCACGTACTGCATCGAGATCGTCGACGCCCCCGACTCCACTCCCCCCGATGCCGCGTTGCCGAGAGCCGCGCGCGCGGTCGCCGCGATGTCGACCCCGCCGTGCACGTAGAACCGTGGATCCTCGGTCGAGATCACCGCGTCCTTCGCGAACTGCGAGATCTGGTTCCAGGCGACCTCCTCGCGGTCCTGCTCGAAGACGGAGGCGAGCAGCACCGGCGAGCCGTCGTTGTTCACCGCATAGATGTTCGTCTTCTCGGCGAGTTTGTCGGGTTCTATGTACTCCGGCAGGTTGCTGAACACGCCCAAAGTGCTCGTCGCCGTCACCCCCGTCACCGCCACGATCGGTGTCACCATCGCGGTGACGAGCACCCCGGCGATGGCGCTGAGCCCGACGAGCCCGAGAAGGGCACCGGCTCCCTGGGCGAGGGATGTTCGAATCGTCTGGTCGGTTGTTCTAGGCAAGGCTGTGCTCTCTCCGGTGCGGGGGGGGGGGTGTGGATGCGGCCGGCGCGGTCGGCGCCAGCCGTTTTCTGGCCGCAGGGCGGCCCACACGGGAGATCTAGGTGCGGTTGATCGACAGCAGAAGAAGCAGTACCCGGCCGGTGAACGGGGCTCTGGATGACCGGGGTTGCCCGGCCTCGCCGCCCGGGGTGGGGGCGGCGGGGCTCACAGCGGGCGCCGGAAGTGCGCCGGGCACGATGGAGACCGAGCGGTGCCGGGCATCCGCGTACCCGACAGGATGCGGCGCCTCTGTGTCTGCGGCGACCGCGGATGCACCCACCGCGGGGTCATCGACCGACGAAGCGGCGTACGACGACACCGGCGTCGAGACCGACGCGGCGTCGGCAGCAGTCGATCCGGCGAAGACGAGACCCAGCACGACGATGACCCCGGCGAGCGCGGTGAGCACAGCGTGCAGGCCCGACAGGGGCCCGGGCAGAGCCCCGACCCAGGGCGAGACACGAAGGCTGGCGGCGTTCACTTCTCTCCCCTCGGTGCAGAAGCGGCGGATCGGACACCCCAGCAAAGCACCCCAACATGAGAAACCGGTGCCAGACCCGCTCAGAGACCCGCCAGAACACGCGCGACGCGCAGGGCCTCGTTCGCGAGGTCGAGACGCAACCACCACTCGCTCGGGTCGGGCATTTCGAACGGCACCCTCGCCGTCGCCGGCGGGAGATCCACCGAGACACGGTGAGGCCGACCTTGCGTATTTCGAACAGCGAACATTTTCGGGGCTTACGGCCGCGCGCCCACTATCCTGAGCCGACGGCACGAATTCTCAGGGAACGGTAGGGGTATGCACACCACGATGTCAGGTCGGATCAGGGCGAACACAGCACGGATTGTCGCCGTGCTGGGATTGGTGGGCTTCGCCACACTCGCCGTGGGCACACCGGCCGGCGCGGCGACGGCGGTCGCAGCATCCGGAACCGCCTCATCGGCCACCACCTCCGTCGGCGCCACGTACGGTGGCGGTGGCAATGGCGGTGGCAATGGCAATGGCGGTGGCGGTGGCGGTGGCGATTGGAAGGTGGACTACGTCGCCCTGGGCGATTCGTATTCCTCGGGTATCGGCCTCACGCCCGCCAGCGGTGTCACCGGCTGCGACCAGTCCTCCTCGAACTACCCGCACAAGCTCGCGCAGGCCCTGAAGCTCAACCTGACCGACGTGAGCTGCGCCGGAGCAGCGGCCGACAACGTGTGGAAGACTCCGCAGACGCTCGCGAACGGATCGACGGTACCCGTGCAGACCGCGGCCCTGTCGGCCAAGACCGCGATCGTCACCATCACGGTGGGCGGTAACGGGCTGAAGTTCACCGACATCGCGAAGGTGTGTGCCGCGAAGTCGGCCACCGGGCCGCTCTACCTGCCCGCGCTCTCGTCGTTCCCGAACTGCCAGAGCTATTTCGCCTTCACGAAGAACGACCTCGCGGCCACCATCAGCGGCCCCGTCGCCACCGATCTGGCCGCGACCTACGCCGCGGTCAAGGCGGCGGCACCGAACGCCAAGGTGTTCGTGCTCGGCTACCCCAGCATCGCCCCGGCCACCGCGAGCGGGAGCTGCTTCACACCGCTCGGCAGCGCGAACAGCTTTCCGTTCACCGACTCAGACACTCCCTACCTGCACGGCATCGAGACCCTGCTCGCCTCGACGGTGAAGAGCCAGGCCCAGGCCGCGGGGTTCACCTACGTTCCCACCTTCGAGGGCTCGGTGACGCACAGCGTCTGCTCGAAGAAGCCCTACGTCAACGGCGTGGTGCTCGACCCCACCACGTTCATCTCGGAGCTGTCGCTGCACCCGAACAGCGACGGCATGCAGTACCTCGCCGTCGCAGCCCTGCCGGGCGTCGCGACCCGTGAAGCGTGCGTGCTTCTGAACCTCAGCAACTTCAGGTTCTGCAAGTGAGGTGGGGCGTGGAGGGCCGGGCCTAGACGACGACGCGGCGGAGGGCGTCGCGCCAGTCGGGCGCGTGCACGTTGCGGCCGCGGTCGATCGGCGACGCCACCCACTCCGAGCCACGCACGTCGAGCGTGTGCGTCATCTGCGGAGTCGACTTCTCGAGGCAGAAGAGGTACCAGACGTCAGCGCGGTGGTTCAGCAGCGTGTACTGGCGATGGCTGGTCCAGAAGTCGACCCTCCCGTCGATGTCGGAGGGCAGGTCGATGTCGGCAAGCGAAGGATTCCCGTTCAGCACACTGCCGAACCTAGGCCGCCCAGGCGAACGGCGGGTGACCGGCAGCCAGACGGCGGGCTACCGTTGAGTCATGGGCTCCCCCGACGACTACCACTTCCGCACCTTTCCCGCCGCTGTCATCGAGGGCGGCGACCAAGCACAGGCCGAGCCGGCGACCGGCGCCTGGATCCAGGCCGAGCGCCGCGGCTTCCACGACGACCGCGCAACCCCTGAGCAGCTCGCCCGCACCGCCGGCAACCTCGCTCAAGACGCGCGACAGCTGACCGGGGTGTATCTGCGTACCGCAGACGCCGCATCCGACCCGGTCGCCACCTTCGCGTCGTACCCGAGCACGCTGAACGTCGGCGGCCCCGCGCTCATTCCGGTGCATCTTGTGTCGAACGTCACCGTCAGCCCCACCCATCGCCGCAACGGGCTGCTCCGCCGCATGATGACCGACAACCTCAGCGCTGCGGCGGCCGCAGGCATCCCGGTTGCGGCACTCACGGTCTCAGAGGCGACTATCTATCGACGCTTCGGTTTCGGGGTTGCGACCTGGGTCAGTCACTCCGCGCTGCGTACCGATTCGCGGTTCCGGATGCTCGCTGAGCCGACCGGGCGAACGGAACTGGTCGAGGCGGCCGACCTGGTCACCCTCGGTCCGTCGGTCTTCGCGGCCTTCCACGCCGCACATCCCGGTTCTGTGGACCGGCATGCTGCGACCTGGAGCCGCATCTCCGGCGGGGCGACCGAGAAGGCCGAGGCGAACCTCGGGGTCTATGCCGCGGTGCACTACTCCGAGGCCGGAACGCTCGACGGTTACGTCTCGTACGTGTTCAAGGGGTGGGACTCCGATCCGCAGACGCTCGAGGTGCTCGACCTCGTCGCCGCAGACGACAATGCCTACCTCGGTCTGTGGGCCTTTCTCGCATCCGTCGACCTCATCGATCGCGTCGTCTGCGAGACAGCGCCCGCCGACGACCCCCTGCGCTGGGCCATCGCCGACTGGCGCGCGCTCACACACACCGGCGTCGAGGACTGGCTCTGGATCCGCGTACTCGATGTCGTCGCCGCCTTCGAGGCGCGGGGCTACGCAGCCGCGGCCGCAGGCAGGATCACGCTCGCCGTCACCGACCCGCTGGGGTTCGCGGAGGGGACCTTCCGCTTGCAGATCGCGGACGGCCGGGCCACCGTCACCCGCGACGACGCGGCCGCCCCCGACGTCGCGCTCGACGCGCCCGCCCTGGGCTCGCTCTACCTCGGCGGGGTCGACCCCCTCACCCTCGCGGCCGCCGCCCAGCTCACCGAACTCACCCCCGGCGCGGCGCTCCGCCTCCGCAGCCTCCTGGCGCCGACCGCCCCCGTCTACGGCACCACCCACTTCTAGGAGGCCGCTCCCCCGGCCGATGACGTGGATGCTCTCTAGTCGGCGGCCGCGGGTGCAATCGGATCCGTCTGGTACGACGTCTCCGTCAGGCCCGTGTAGCCCGTCTTGCGGGCGGAGACGGTGACCGAGAGGCCGTAGCCGACATCCGCCCGCGTGACAGTGTGGCGCGAGCGGGTATCGCCGGCGATCGGGATGCCGTTGCGCAGCCACTGGTACGAGATCGCGGCTCCGGCCACGTTCAGGTTCGGAGTGGGAACGAAGAGCGTCTGGCCGAGTGCCGCAGTACCGAAGAGCAAGCCCAGATCACCGGTGATGACCTTCGCCGCGACGGCCGCCGTGGGCTGCGACAGGAGGGTGGCACTCGTGCCGCTCGGGGTACGTCCGGTGACGCTCACGGTGATCGTGGCGGCGGCATCGTCGGGCACCAGCGTGTACTGCCCGGAGGTCGCGCCCGCGATGGGTGTGCCGTTGCGGTTCCACTGGTAGCTGAACGACACCGGCAGCGGCTTCCAGGTTCCCGCCCGGGCGGTCAGCACCGATCCGACGAGGGGCGTACCGACGATGGTCGGCGCGGGCGTCTGGGTGAAGGGTGCGCCGCTGCTGGCGGGCCCGGTGGTTGCCGTCGTCGAGAAGAAGCGCGAGTCGGAGTCGACGCTCTCACCCGTCACGAGGAGCGACCCCGTGACTGTCGCCCCGAATCCGGCACTGACCGTGACACTGCCCACCGCATCGACGGGCCTGTACTGCCCGGTCACGCTGTCGGTGAACTCGAACGTCGCGCGCTGCCCGTGAAGGATCGAGCGCACATCCCACGAGAACGTGACGGCATCGCCCGCGACGACCGTCTTCAGCTGGTAGTCGAAGTCGATGTTGCCGAAGACGTACATGCTGACCGGTGCGCTCGGAGCGCTGTCGTAGACCCTGCCGCCGATGACCGCACGCGCCTTGAGCCGGATGGTGTTGACCTGGCCGTCCACGATTCCGTCGCGAGCGAGGATGGAGAATTCGGTCGCTCCGGGCGACACCGGGATGACCGGCTTTCGCCACACGTTGTCGTCGTTCAGGTCGTAGACGTAGCTGACCTGCTCGGGCTTCGCGCTGCCGTACGAACCGGCCTGCACCGTCTCGAGGAAGATCTCGCTGTCGCGGCCCGGGAACATCGCGGTGTAGAGCACCGTGGGCGGGCCCGGCGGCACGACGGCCACGGCGGTGACGCTGCTGCGTAGCGGGCTGCCGCCCAGGGCGACCTGGCTCGCGGACGGGGCCGCCGACGCCGAGACGGCTCCCGTCAGCCCGAGTGCTGCAGCCGTGATGCAGCCCGCCGCGACCATGAAGACGCGCCTGTGGATGTTGTTCCTTTGCACGATGAAATCCCCCTTGAATTCGTTCGTGATGTCGCTGCACACCGATGTGCCGACTCTCCCGAGCATGCGTGTCGCAGGCCCGGGAGTCAAGTCGCGGGCGTTAAACGACGGATGCTGCGGGTGGAGTGCTACTTCACCGCGCCCGAGGCGATCGCCTTGTTCACGTCGATGCTGCCGATACCAGTGACATCGTCATACCCCTGCGGGCGGTTCCGCGGCGACTGCGGGTCTGGCCATCGCGAGCGCAGGAGCGTTGACGATCGCCGCGCCGCTCGTTCTCATGGCAGTCGCGGTCGGTGTTAGCGCTTATGCCGATCACTAGCGCCAGCAGTCCATCGAACGCATCAGGAACTACTCGAACAATTGCATAAAGAAAAGCTCGACGACGAGCGCCGTGCCCTCATTGGATGCCGTGATGCGATCGAGATGGCAACCTCGATCCTCCTCCACCAGGGCCGGCTCGGGCTTTCGCTAGGCTCAAGCGCCGGGTGTTGGCGCTGCAAGCCGTCGAGCACGCTCAGATCGACAGTGCCAGATGTCCGTTGAGAGCTTTCATCTCCAGCCTGCAGGAAGACGAGCGGCGGGTGGATGAGCTCGAATCTGGCCTCTCATCGCTCATGCTGCGCCTTTTGAATCTCGAGCTGAAGCCCTGAGGGGCATTGCAGAGCCCGGTGTACCCAACTGGCGAAGTCAATGGCCTCTTCAAAACCGCTCACCGCCTCCGCTCCCTCGCCGACGACACCGGTCTCGGGAGCTCCGCCTTAGTTGTCTCTATCGAGATAGTACGAAAACGCGACGGAAGCCTCTTTGTGTCACCCTGCGATCGCAGTCTGACTACCAGGTAGGCATTAATTTCCTGCCGAGTGGTACCGGTGACGCCCCGCGAACCACAGACCGGTTTGCGCCGACCTTCGAAACGTGCCGAGAAAACCAACCGGTTTTACGAAAACGTCGACTTTCCAGGAGTGCGTTCCGATCATCTTGAGATCAGTTGCCTTGGCCGACAGATCCGTGTACCAAGCGTCCATCGTCGACGTTATGAATGCGCCACTTGTTTTCGAAATTCCGTCGCGAAAGAGCCGGGAGTTGACGTCCGGGCTGCCCGTCTCGCCGAGGTGGCCGCTCAGGTGAAGCGGATCCCATCCGCCGGACAGCGCAAAATCGTGGAACGACCCGGCGTCCGCCGATGACTGAAAGCGGTCCAACCAAACTTCCCATTCCCGGGGCACAGCCGAACTGGCTGATGAATCTGCCCAAGTAACACGGGGCTTCTTCAGATCAAAGGCGAACTGGTTCTGTAAGAGCCACGCTAGGTAGATATCCAACGCACCGTCAGCATCCCACACCTCTGCAACAAGCCCCAGGGTGGGATCGTCTTTCGGTTTCCCGTTCTCATACCACCACCTGAGACCCCGATCGGGGCGGGACCACCCGAGCCTTCGCAGCAGGATCTAGTGCAGCGCACCCCAGTATCCGAGCGACTGTTCGTGTGGGTGGCCGCTCACAGGTAGCGCTGGCACCGCCTCCCCCGATGAAGGTGAAGCCAGAGCGCGAAAAACACCCGGTACGGCCCAGAACCACTCGAGTTGTCCACCCAGCGCGTCGGGCCTTCCGATGGAGTGGGAGCCGAAGGACGATCGCGAGAGGGTGAACGAGGCGGGATTCATTGCAGCCCCCTGCGAGACGCACGATCCAGAAGGATTTGACCGAAGGGCCCATCGTGAAACCGCCGGTAGCGGTTCTTCCCCTGCCTCATCATCTGAGTATTGAGCCGATATGCGGCTTCTGCGATCGTCGGCTCACGAATGAGGTGCTCGAAAGCAGACCAGGATTCCAGACGAACTGTAGTCACGAGAGCCTGTCCATACTGGACCTCGGCGACATCCACGATGCCGAACGTCTCAGACTCGTCGCTATCCTCCTCCTCGTTCTCATCACCGATCTCATTGCTGGATGCAAGATTCAGGGAGACCGTGACGACAGGCTTGCCATTCTCCACATCGTCAGCAGCCCACATCGCCTCGAGTCCACCGCAGTTGAGGGTGACTACTCGCCCACCGCTTGTTCGCGGAAGAACTGAAATCGACCAGAGAACCCCCGCCGTGCGATTCGGGTCGGGAATTGTCTCGTCGATATAGACGGCCAAGGCCTGGGTGAGCTGCTCGTAGTCATCGCGCTGACGCAAACGCGAGAGCTTCGGCGAACGACCGGCTTTGCCCAACACCGGCTCGGCGCGGCGTCTCACAGACCGCAGCCACGGTAGCGCCGCAGAGACCCCTTCGCGCACTTCGATCTCGATGGTGTCTTTTCCCCCGGGCAAGGAGGTGAGCAACTTGTTCCGAAGATCGAACGTTGCCTCCTGCGCCCGGATCGTCTGGCGTTCGAAAAAGTCCAGATCGACTTTCGAACACGGAGCGAAGTTGATGGCGACGACATCCCCGTGGCGCCGAACATGCGTCGCGCTGCGCGAAATGATGTTGACCGTCTTACCGACGTACCGAAAGCCGTTTCCGAACTCGAGAATGTAGATACCGGTCAGCGCGGTCGGGTCAGTGAACAGCAGCGACGGAACGCCGAGCTCCGACACATCGAACCGAGTGAACCGGAGCTGAGGTCCTGTCTCACTCATATTGCGCTCCTGCCACAGACCGGTCGAAGCCGGTGGCGGCACCGGGTACAAATTCCGGCGCCATCGCGAATGCTGCCATGTCACCGAGTGCGTTCGGGTTGTTCCCATGGCCCGTTTCGACGAGCCATGCGGCGACCTCGTGCGCGTCAAACAGCTCTGCTCCCCCGCGTTCGGCGACGGGAAGGGGAAACCGTGCGCCTGAGGAATAGTTGGATGCGCGAGTGCGCCACACCGAGACGACCGGTCGCTGCACTCCCGCAAGAGCCGCGATGCCGGGGAGCGAGATGCGAAGCCGGGGAGGCGCGCCCGTGGTGCGCGCGCTGCTCCTGTCGGCGGTCTGCCGCTCGGCCGTGGTCATGAGGCAACAGTACTGATCTGGCCGGGCAGAGTCTGTCTTTTACCGATACGAGGGTCTATCAAGAGTCAACACAGATCGAGAGGCACAGGCATCGTGAAGCTGTTCACCTTCGCCACAACCGCAGCGGGCGGAGGAGACGACATCATCGCCCTACCCCGGGGAGCGACGGCCGCAATCTTGACCGTGACCGCGACCGCGACCTACAAGGGTGAGGGCACCTTCGCCGTCCCCGTTCTCGACTCCGCCAACGGGTCGACCGGGGAACTGCTGGTCAACACGATCGAGTCGTATTCGGGCACGACGGCCTTCGGCTTTCTCTCTCTCCGAAGGAGTGAATCTGCAAGTGCAGGCGAGCGGTGACTGGTCGATCACTGTCGTGCCCGACTCGCCTTCGGCGCCCCTTGCGCCGACCGGAGACGGCGACAGCCTGTTCCTCTCCGACGGCAAGGCCGGCGAGCTCAGCGCCACGACCGATGGATCGGGGAACTTCGCCATCATTGAGGAGACGGGCAAAGCGTTCGACTACGGCCTCCTCGTGGACGCGATCGGCGCCTATTCGGGGACCGTCCCCCCTTTCTTCTGGTCCGTCGGTCATCACCGTGACGGCGAACCGTTCGTGGGCCCTCACTGCACGGTGACAAGGCGAGACAGGCCCTCCGAAGACAGACTCCCGTCCTGAGGACCGCGAGAGTCTGTCATTTTGCAGCAGTGGAGCCTTATTCCGGCGAAGGGAGCCTCAGCGAGAAGGTGCTGTCGAAAGTCTCGGGTGGGCCGGCGATCGTCACAATGAGGCTGTGCTCGAGCGGAGGAAGCAGCGCGAAGCGCTCCCCGAGATGATCGAACATTTGCACCTCGATGGGCTTACCGCCGAGCAGGATCAGTGCCGCGAACACCGGAGTTGCGAGGAGCGCATCACTCAACTCTTCCCTCTCGGCCAGGAATCCTGCTCTTCCCGTCATCGGCTCCCACGAGGGGTGAGTATTGCAGATATGCGCGGTGGCGTGCGCAAGGAGCTGGACGCGAGCTCGACGTTCACGTTCGTCTGAGTGAGAGCCATCCGGAACAAAGCCGGTCCGCACAGATGAACTTGACACGTGGGGCAGAAACTCCTGCCATTGCCTGGGGCAATAGGCCGCATCGATGAGATCGGGGGTTCCATCCACAGACTCGATCGAGTACCCCCTCAGTCGCAGAACGTCGGAGTCGATATGCCCCACTGGACGCCCCAGCTTCAGCACCTCTGCCTCGTTGAACGGTGGCGTGAAGAAGGGCGTGTAAGGAGCCGACCGGCCCTGGTGGAAGGTACCCATCATTGTGGCTTCAGCCATGATGCTCCTCAATACACGATCGAGTCGGTCGGGCTAGCAGCGACACACTCGCCCAGAACCGTTGTGGTTGTTCCACCAGCGACGCCCGAGAGGAGCTGGCCCGAAAGAGCTTGCACGTCGATGTCTCGTTCACCCTGCCACCCCTGGCTCAGTGGCGGAGCCGCGCCGTCCAGATTGAACGATGCCGCGTCGATGCTCGAATGCACTGCGACGTGCCAGGTGTGGCTGAGGGCGAAACCCCACTGCGGAAAGATGACATAGCTCGTCGTGAAGTGCGACTTCGAGGTAAAGGTCAGGCTAGCCGTGCCGCAGTCGCCCGTGACGGTCACATCCGCGGCGCCTTCATGAACTGCTGCGGTCGGCGCCGGGGGCGTCGCGCCCCTCATGCTGCCCTTCGGAGTACCCGCGGGAACGGCATACGCGTAACCGTCGTCATCCGTTCTCACCTCATAACCGTGGGCCGCTGCAATCACCGGGTCATAACGGAAGGTCATTCGCGCAACCTGTGGTGGTGTCGTGGCTGGCTGAGTGGAGGCGTCAGCTGAACTCGATGCCGATACCGGCATCGAGTTCGCCGCCGCTACCAGCGCGACAATCGCCGCTACTGAATATGCCTGCTTGCTCTCGAACATGGGTTTCTCCTTCGCTCATAAGCGATGTTTATTCATGTTCCCCTCGTTCTGGTCTACTCCGTTCGCGCTCCCCTGTCAAAGAACCTCTAGCGCGGGCGGGCGTTAACGACGGATTCCCGCGGGCTCCAGAGGCCCCGCGGGAATCCGTCGTGCGATGCTGCGATGCTGCGGGTGGAGTGCTACTTCACCGCGCCCGAGGCGATCGCCTTGTTCACGTCGATGCTGCCGATACCGGTGACGTCGTCATACCCCTTCGCGGTCTTCAGCGAGGTGTCGGTGTCGAGCGTGATGAGCCGCGTGATGCCGGTCGAGGGGCTCGTGAACACGAGCGCCTTCTGCGGATTCTGCGGAACGATGTCACGGAACACCTGCGGGTTGGACTTGTTGACCGAGTACAGCAGCGGGTTCGCGAACCCGATCGTCGTCTTGGTGCCCGCCTGAACGAGCGCCATCTGCGCGGCGAAGACCGGTGACGCCAGGGAGGTCCCACCGATCGAGGAATTCTCGAACGGGCCGGTCGCCAGCGTGGTGTCGTCGGTGATGGGACGCAGGCCGATGAGGAACCCGGTGTACGGGTCAGCGACGGCCGCGACATCCGGAGACACTCGCATACCCTTCGCCAGCGCGGTCGGAACCGTGCCCTTCTGGTACGCCGGCTGCTTGAACAGGGCGCTCACGCCACCACCGGCGCCGAAGCGGAAGGTGCCGGGGAGCGGCTGTGCCAGCGAGAGCTTGCCGTTGGTGTTGAGGATCTGGTCACCCGTGCTGCCCCATCCGGTCTCGAACAGGTACGAGCCGTCTTTCGCGACCGCGAGGCTGGTTCCGCCGACGCTCGTGACGAGCGGGGAGGAGGCCGAGTAGTCGGGCGAGGCGTAACCGAGGGCTGCGACCTCGTCACCGTTGTCACCGCTGGAGAAGTAGAGGCCGATACCCTCGCCGGCGGCCTGCGTGAAGATGTTCTCCTCGCCGCGCACCAGGTCGGGCGAGACAGCCTCGCCGATGTTGCCGTAGCTGTTGCTCACGATGGTGGCGAGCTTGTTGTCGAGGATCTTCGACATGGCGACGTCGATGCCGGCGTCGCAGTTCGTTCCACCCACGTAGACGATGTTCGCCCGCGGAGCGACACCGTGCACGGCTTCGACGTCGAGCGTCTGCTCGCCCTGCCAGTTGGCGGGGCCGGCGCACAGGTCGATGTCGGTGAACTCGCTGGGGTCGGGTACGACCTGCGTGAACAGTCCGGCGAGCGAGGGCTCCCCGAGCTGGGCCGAGTAGGTGTTCGCATCCTCACGGATGGTCGGCGAGGCGTACGCGTCGATGATGGCGACGGTCTGGCCGGCACCGGTGTTGACGTTCGGCGTCAGGCCGTAGGCCGAGCGGATCTGTCGGGGCGTGTAACCGCAGTTCGCCGTGGGGAACTGGGTCTGGCCGTAGGCCGCGGGGGCGGTGACGGTGAACTGTGCCCAGTAGTTCGAGCAGGGCGTCACGATGGCCGGGGTCGCCGCCGGCGCGACCAGCTTCGACTGCGCCTGGCTGCTGCTGCCCGCCGGCTCACTGTCGGGCTTGACCAGATCGGGGTGGTTGAGGGTTCGGCCCTGGTCGATGCTCACCGCCGAGACCTGCGAGGCGAGGGAGGCCGGGAGGGAGGGTGCCGTCGACGGGGCGACGAGGGTCGCGCCGGCGATGGAGTAGCTGTGCAGCTCGGTGCCGAACGCCGCGTCGACCTGCGCGACGTTCGCACGGAACACGACGTACTGGCGGCTGTCGGGAACAGCGGTGATGGATGCCCCGGCTGCCTTCAGATAGGCGACGACCGCATCCGAGGTGGCCTGGGTCGGCGAGTACTTCGCGATCCACTGCTGGGGGGTGAGGAACTGCTTGTACGTCGGCGAGGTCGGCGTCGATACCGCGGTTGCGAGAGCGGCCGCTCCCGCAGCATCCCGCAGCGGCAGGAAGATCTCGCCCTCCACACTCGTGTCTGCGGCCGCGGCACCGGCATCATTCGCGGAGACGGCCCAGGCGGGGACGGCTCCGTCGAAGTCCACGCGGTCGGCGGCAGAGGCGGTGTTCGTTCCCACCAGCGACAGCCCGACCAGGCAGACAGCGGCTGTGACCGCGCCCGCGATGTGACGCGGGCGGATGGCCCGCCCCGAAGAGTTCAACATGCAATTCCTCCCTTATCGGCTCCCGCAATGGAGCCCACATAGGGACGATATGTTTCTTCTGAGGATTGTCTAAGCATTCTGTACGCATCCTCAGAGGCTCGCTTATTTTCCAGCTTGCACTCAGCCTTCGGTGCACGCCGACGCGATCTAAGCTGAAGGCATGACTGCGATCTCCGAGCTCTTCGACGAGTCGGTCTGGGTGCCGGTCGACGGCTTCACCGACCTGACAGACGTCACCTACCACCACGACACCGCCGGTCGCGTGGCCCGGGTGGCCTTCGACCGGCCGGAGGTTCTGAACGCGTTTCGCCCCCAGACGGTCGACGAGCTCTTCCGGGTGCTCGAGGATGCCCGCCAGAACACTCGCATCGGCGTCGTTCTGCTGACGGGCAACGGGCCGAGCGCGAAGGGCAACCGGTCGTTCTGCTCGGGGGGCGACCAGCGCATCCGGGGCCGTGACGGCTACCAGTACGCCGACGGCTCGCACGCGACGGGGCGCCTGCACATCCTCGAGGTGCAGCGGCTCATCCGGTTCATGCCCAAGGTCGTCATCGCGGTCGTTCCGGGCTGGGCGGCGGGCGGCGGCCATTCGCTGCACGTGGTCTGCGACCTCACGATCGCGAGCGCCGAGCACGGGCGGTTCAAGCAGACCGACGCGAACGTCGGCTCCTTCGACGGCGGGTACGGCAGTGCCTACCTCGCCCGCCAGGTGGGTCAGAAGGTGGCGCGCGAAATCTTCTTCCTGGCCGAGGAGTACAGCGCCCAGCGAGCGTACGAGATGGGTGCGGTCAACGCCGCCGTACCGCACGCCGAGCTCGAGACCACCGCCTACGCCTGGGCGAACACGATCCTCACGAAGTCACCGACAGCCATCCGGATGCTCAAATTCTCGTTCAACGCGCTCGACGACGGGCTCGTGGGGCAGCAGATCTTCGCGGGCGAAGCGACCAGGCTGGCGTACGGCACCGACGAGGCCGTCGAGGGTCGCGATGCGTTCCTCGAGAAGCGGGAGCCCGACTGGGGGCCCTACCCCTGGCAGTTCTGAGCCGACGTCAGCGACGGCCGAGGCGACGCTCGCCGTTCGAGCCCGTCTCGTGTGCGAGGCCGTAGTGGGCGAACACGGCGGGCTCTGAAGCCGCATCGAGGGCGCCGTCTGTCGCGATGAAGGGCGCATCCTTCACCAGCTTCTTGTCGTACTGCACCTTCAGGTGCTTCGGGGCGACGACCGCACCGGCGAGGGGTACGAAGACGAGCTTCTGGCCACCCAGGATGCCGATGTGCACCGTGGCGAAGGTCGGAACGTCGCTGGCGGTGTCGAAGTACAGGCTCTCCAGCGTGCCGATCTTGTCGCCGTTCTGGTCGACGACCGGCAACCCGATCCACTCGCGTACGTTCTCTGCCTCGAACATGCTGACTCCGTTCCCGGCCGGAACCGTCCCGGCGCTCTGCACCTGAGATTATCGCCAAACCGGCCGGGGCCCGTCGTTGAATAGGATGTCACCAGACGCCTTGACGAGGAGAACCATGCTGAAGTCGGAATGCGATGTCGTCGTGATCGGTGCGGGGGCGACCGGCCTCACCGCCGCAACCCGCCTGAGGTCCGCCGGTCTGAGCGTGCTCGTTCTGGAGGCACGCGACCGGGTGGGCGGCCGCCTTCTGACAGACCACATCGACGGCCAGCTGTACGAGGTCGGCGGGCAGTGGGTCTCGCCCGACCAGACCGCGCTCATCCAGACGCTCGACGATCTCGGGCTCTCCACCTACTCCCGGTACCGGGAGGGCGAGAGTGTCTACGTCGGTCCCGACGGGGTCGCCGAACGGTTCACCGGCGACATCTTCCCGGCAAGTGAACACACGAAGGCCGAGCTGGAACGCCTCATCGCGGTGCTCGATGTGCTGGTCGCCGAGACCGACCCGGCTGCGCCCTGGCTGCACCCCCGGGCAACAGAATACGACCGGGTGTCGTTCAGCAGCTGGCTCGAGCAGCAGAGCGACGACGAGGAGGCGCGCGACAACATCGCACTGTTCATCGCCGACGCTATGCTCACCAAGCCCGCGCATTCGTTCTCGCTGCTGCAGGCCCTGCTGATGGCCGCGAGCGCCGGCAGTTTCAGCCACCTGGTCGACGCCGACTTCATCCTCGACAAGCGCGTGGTCGGCGGTCTGCAGCAGGTGCCGCTGCGGCTCGCCGAGGCACTCGGTGACGACGTCGTGCTGTCGCAGCCGGTCACCCGCATCGAGTGGAGCGAGGGCGCCGGAGGCCCGACTGGGGGCGTTCGCGTGCACACCGCCGACAGTGTCGTCACGGCCCGCGCCGCCCTGGTCGCGGTGCCCCCGAACCTGTACTCCCGCATCGGGTACGAGCCGCCGCTGCCGAGACTCCGCCAGCAGCAGCTGCAGCACCAGTCGCTCGGGCTCGTCATCAAGGTGCATGCCACCTACGAGACGCCGTTCTGGCGTGCCGACGGCCTGTCGGGCACCGCGTTCAGCCCGTACCAGACCGTGCACGAGGCCTACGACAATTCCAACCACGGCGAGAGCCGGGGCACGCTGGTCGGGTTCGTCTCCGACGAGAAGGCCGACGCGCTGTTGACCCTCCCGGCCGACGAGCGGCGCGCGGCGATCCTCTCGTCGCTCGCAACCTACTACGGGCCCGCCGCACTGGCGCCGAGCGTGTACTACGAGAGCGACTGGGCCGCCGAGGAGTGGACGCAGGGCGCCTACGCCACGAGCTTCGACCTGGGCGGACTGACCCGTTACGGCGCCATGCAGCTCGAGCCCGTCGGGCCGATGTGGTTCGGTTCGAGTGACCTCGCCGCGCACGGGTACCAGCACGTCGACGGGGCGATCCGGGTGGGCTGGCGCCTGGCCGAGGAGATCGGCGCCGCGCTGGGAAGCGTCGAGGCCTCGGCCGCGACATCCACCACCATCACCACCGAGGGAGTCCCCGCATGAGCCACTACGCCGTCATCAACCCCGCCACGGGCGAGACCGTGCGCGAGTACCCGACGATCACGCCGGCCGACCTCGACGCGGCCATCGGGTCGGCGTCGAGCGCCTACGAAGAGTGGTCGCGAACGGTCGGGGTGGATGCCCGGGCCGCCCTCATCGCGCGTGTCGCCGCCCTGCACCTCGAACGCCGCGACGAGCTCGCCCGGATCATCGTGCAAGAGATGGGCAAGCCGCTCGACCAGGCCCAGGGTGAGGTGGAGTTCGCGGCAGCGATCTACCAGTACTACGCCGACAACGGCCAGGCGTTCCTGGCGGACGAGGCGATCGCGCTCGAAGACGGCACCGGTTCGGCGTTCATCCGTCGCTCAGGCCTCGGCGTGCTGCTCGGCATCATGCCGTGGAACTTCCCGTACTACCAGGTCGCCCGGTTCGCCGGCCCGAACATCGTGGTGGGCAACACCATCCTGCTGAAACATGCCCCGCAGTGCCCGGAGTCTGCGGCGGCCATCGCCCGGATCTTCGACGACGCCATCGCCGAACTCGGCGGGCACTCCGGCGTGTACGTGAACATCTACGCCGACAACGAGCAGGTCGAGACCGTCATCGCCGACCCGCGCGTGCAGGGCGTCTCTGTCACCGGCTCCGAACGCGCCGGCGCCGCGGTCGCGCAGCTCGCCGGCACGCACCTGAAGAAGGTCGTGCTCGAGCTCGGCGGCTCCGACCCGTTCATCCTGCTGTCGACCGACGATCTGGATGCCACGGTTCAGGATGCCGTCAACGCCCGCCTCGACAACAACGGGCAGTCGTGCAACGCCGCGAAGCGGTTCATCGTCATCGACGACCTCTACGACGCCTTCGCGGCGAAGTTCACCGAGGTGTTCACGGCCGCACAGCCCGCCGACCCGCTGGCTGCGGGCACGCTTCTGGGCCCGCTCTCGTCAGCTGCCGCCACCGGCCGGCTCACCGAGCAGCTCGACCGGGCTGTGAGCCAGGGCGCGACCGTTCTCGCGAGCGGAACGCCCTCGGGCAACTTCTTCCCGCCCGCGGTACTCGAAGGCGTCACGCCCGAGATGGACGCCTACCGCGAGGAGTTCTTCGGCCCGGTGGCCGCGATCTACCGCGTCTCGAACGAGAAGGAGGCCGTCGAGCTGGCGAACGACACGCCCTTCGGGCTCGGCAGCTACGTCTACACAACGGACCCCGAGCAGGCCCTGCGGGTCGCCGACGGCATCGACGCGGGGATGGTCTGGGTCAACATCGTGCTGGGCGACGCGGCCGAGCTGCCGTTCGGCGGCGTCAAGCGCTCGGGCTCGGGCCGGGAGATGGGCCGATTCGCGCTCGAGGAGTTCGCGAACAAGAAGCTCATCCGCATCGCGGGCTGACGCGCGCCCGGGCCGTCCGGCAGGGAGGCGGGGCTCGGGCTGCGTAGGCTATAGGCATGGCCACTGTCATTCTCGTGCGGCACGGCCGCACCACCGCGAACCAGGCCGGTGTGCTGGCGGGGCGTACCCCGGGCGTGAGGCTCGACAGCGTCGGGCGGGACCAGGCGGCGCGAACCGGCGCGAGGCTTGCCCCGGTGCCGCTGGTGGGCGTGGTGGTCAGCCCGCTGGAGCGGTGCCGGCAGACGGCGCGCTACATCCTCGAGGCTCAAGCGAGCGAGCGGGATGCCCCCAGCACACTCATCGAGAAGGCCATCACCGAGTGCGACTACGGCGAGTGGCAGGGCCGGTCGCTGAAGGAGCTGTCGAAGGAGGCGCTCTGGTCGGTGGTTCAGGGCCAGCCCTCTGCCGCACACTTTCCGGGGGGCGAGTCCCTCGGCGCGATGCAGGCGCGGTCGGTCGCGGCGATCAGGCGGCACGATGCCGCATTCGAGGCAGAGCACGGCCCGGGGGCCGTCTGGGTCGCGGTGAGCCACGGCGACATCATCAAGTCGGTTCTGGCGGATGCGCTCGGAATGCACCTCGACCTCTTCCAGCGCATCAGCGTCGGTCCGGCATCCGTCTCCATCGTGCGCTACGGCACCAACCGGCCCGATGTGGTCTCCACCAACACCGATTCGGGCGATCTGTCGTGGCTGCGGGCCGCATCGCCGACGCCCGATGCCCAGGTCGGCGGCGGAGCAGGGCATGAGGCGCCCGCCACCCTCTGACGCACTTGTAAAATAGAGGTATGACCACAATCGTCCATAAGTTCGCCTGGCCCGACCGCGTCGTCGTGGGCACCATCGGGCAGCCGGGGTCGCGATCGTTCTACCTCCAGGTGCGAAACGGCGCCCAGCTCGTGAGCGTCGGTCTCGAGAAGGAGCAGTCGGCCCTGCTCGCCGAGAAGATCGACGAGATCCTCGACGAGCTGAAGACGGCGGAGGGCAATCCGTTCAGCATCCCCGAGACGACCCCGATCGAACTCGTCGACAACGATCCGCTCGAGCCTGTCGACGAGCAGTTCCGTACCGGGGCGATGAGCCTCGGCTGGGATCCGTCGACGGTGCAGGTCGTCATCGAGGCGTATCCGCTGACCGACACGGAAGACGACAGCGCCGTTGACGCCGAGCCGAGCGAGGTGGAACCCGCCGAGCTGCTCGTGGTGCGCATCCCGGTCGGCACCGCACGCGCCTTCGCCAAGCGCACCCGGGAGATCGTGGGCGCCGGCCGGCCGATGTGCCCGTTCTGCGGCATGCCGATGGAACCCGGCCGCCACGTCTGCGAACTGCCCGACGGTCTCTGATGCCGCTCGCGCCCGACGCCGACGAGCAGCAGCTGGAGATCACCGGGCGCATCACCACGGCCTCGAACGGCACCTATCTCGCCCAGCTCGGCGAGACGGCCGTGGTGTACAAGCCGATCTCGGGCGAGCGACCGCTCTGGGACTTCCCCGATGGCAATCTCGCCCACCGCGAGGCGGCCGCGTATCTCGTCTCCGAGGCCTTCGGCTGGAACGTGGTGCCGCTCACGTGGCTTCGTGACGGGCCCCTGGGCCGCGGCATGGTGCAACTCTGGCAGGACATCGACCCCGATCAGGATGCCGTCGACCTTGTTGCTGCCGACGAGGTACCCGAGAGGGGCTGGCGTCACGTGTTCGACGGGCACGATGAGCACAACCGTCCGGTCGCGCTCATCCACGAAGACACAGCCGTGCTCCGGCGCATGGCCGTCTTCGACACCGTGGTGAACAACGCCGACCGCAAGGGCGCCCACGTGCTCGAGATGCCGGACGGCCACCGCCACGGCGTCGACCACGGCCTGACCTTCCACGTCGAGCACAAGCTCCGCACCGTGCTCTGGGGCTGGATCGACGAAGACCTCGACGCGTCTGAACTCGCCGGGCTCGACCGCGTGAGCACCGCGCTCACCGGCGACCTCGGCGAGGCTCTCGCTCCGCTGCTCACCCGCGCCGAGATCGTCGCCCTCGCCGGCCGCTGCCGGCGTCTGTCGAGCGCGGGCCGCTTCCCGTCCCCCCGCGGCCAGATGCCCGCCGTACCCTGGCCCCTCTTCTAACCGGCCCAGCGGCCCCAGCCGCGGCCGAACATGTCGTCGAATCCGCCGCCCCCACCACCGGCCGCGGGGCCGCCACGGGAGCCGAGATACGAGCTCACCACGGCCGCACCGAGGTCGTCGGCTTCGGGCGCCACCACCGAGCCACCGACGCGCCGCGCCATGGAGTCGATGAAACGGGCAAGGCCCGGGTCGTCGCCGAGACGGAAGAACGACGTCTGTGCCCCGAGGCGCATCGAGGTGTCGAGTTCGCGAACGGCGTGCGCCACGGTGAGCGGATGCGGCGGGTAGCTGAAGAACACCTCACCGTTCGGCTCGAGGTGGGAGGTCGGTTCGCCGTCGGTGACGATCAGCAGCACAGGCTGGGCGTTCGGGTGCTTCCGAAAGTGCCGGTTCGCCAGCAGCAGTGCATGGTGCAGATTGGTGCCCTTGTCCCACATGGCGTCGAGGCCCACGATCTGGTCGATGTCCATCACCTCGGCGTGACGACCGAAGCCGATCAACTGCAGCTCGTCACCGCGGAAACGGCTCGTGATCAGGGTGTGCAGCGCCAGGGCGGTGCGCTTCATCGGTACCCAGCGGCCATCCATCGCCATGGAGAACGAGGTGTCGACGAGCAGTGCCACGCAGGCCTGGGTGCGCGCCTCGGTCTCCTGCACCTCGACGTCGCCGATCTCGATGCGCACGCCCGGGCCCCGCGGGCCCGCACCGCCGAGGCCCGCCGTGCGCGTGATTGCATTCGTGATCGTGCGCGTCACATCCCACGGCTCCGTGTCGCCGAAGGCCCACTCGCGCGTGGCGCCGCTGCGCTCCCCCGCCGCACCCGCCTGGCGCAGGTCGCGGTTGCCCTGGCGGCCCGACATCTTCTCGGCCACGTCGCGCAGCAGAGCCTTCCCGAGTTGGCGCATCGCCTTGGGCGTGAGCTTGAGCGAGCCATCGGACGCGCGCTTCATGGTGCCGGAGTCGCGCAGGGCCCTCTCGAGCTGCTGGAGGGTGCGCGCGTCCACCGCAGCCTGCTCACCGAGCTGGCGGCTGAGGGTTTCGAGGTCGAGGTCGTCGATGCGTGAGCCGTTGTAGCCCTGCGACAGCTGCTCCGAGAGTGCATCGAGGTCGGCCAGGTCTTGGAACACCCCGGTACCGTCTCCGAGGCCGAGGCCCTGCTCGCCGTTCATCCCCTCCGATCCATCCCAGTTCTCGCCCGGGCGGAGCGACTGCAGGTTGCCGTCGAGTTCGGCGAGTGATTCCATGAGCTCGGGTGAACCGAAGGCCTCCTGCGCGAGGGCGTCGAGCTCGTCGCGCTGCTCCTGGGTCATCGAGTTGCGCATGCGCTGGGCAGCGGCGGCGCGCTGGGCGAGCGTGTCGAGCAGCTCGTCGATGGTGCTGGGGTTCTCGGGGAAGAAACCGCTGTGCTTCGCCATGAACTCGTCGAACTGTTCGGGGGTGTCCTCGCCGCGCTTGTGGGCATCGAGCAGGGTGTTGAGATCGCCGAGCATCGCCGTGATGGCGGCGCGGTCTTCGTCGGACGCATTCTCGAGCGCCTGTTTCATCCCGGCGAAACGCTGGTCGAGCATCTCGCGGCCCAGCAGGTCTTTGATCTTCTCGAAATCGGCGTGGGCGTCACTGCTCTTCCAGTCGTAGCCGTTCAGCTCGCTGACCGCGGCCGCGGGTGAGGGCGAGAGATTGTCGAGCTGCATCTCGGAGAGGGCCCTGTCGCCCTCGTCCATCAGCGCGTCGCGGGCGAGCTGCTTGCGCTCGGCGAGCACGGCCCGATCGAGCAGCTGCCTGATCTCCTGCAGGGTGCCGTCGAGGTTGTGCTTCGAGGCCAGCTCCCGGCGCCGCTCGGCGACCTGCCGCGCGAGGTCGTCGAGCCCTGCCCGTTCGGCACCGCCCCGGCGAAGGAATTCGCGGAGCGCCTGCTCGGGCGACGAACCCGCCATCACGTCTTCGCCGATCGCATCGAGCGCCTCGGCCAGGTCGACCGGTGGCGCGAGCGGATCGGGCCCGTCGACGTACTTGCCGTACCGTGAGTCGCGCGTCAGCCGACGGTTCGTTCTAGCCATAGATCGTCTCGCCCCCGCCGCTCTCCTTGCTGATCTTGCGCGAGAGGTAGAGCCCTTCGAGGGCCAGCTCAATTGCTCCCGCGCGCTGGCCATCGTTCACCTCGGCGCCCGAACCTGCACCGAGCCGGTCGCAGATCTGGTCGTAGAGCTCCGACTCCCCGAGCACCGGCAACCCGGTGAGAAAATCGCGGGCCGTCACCTGCTCGCCGGTGGTGATCATGATGCCTCGCTCGACGGCATCCACCAGGGGGGTGAAGTCGAGCCCACGGAAGTGGGCGCGCACCGTCTCGGCCGTCGCCGTTCGCAGCAGGTGGTCGAGGATCTCGTCTTCGCGACCCTCCTCGCCCGACTCGAACTCGATCTTGCCACCGAGCACGTCGACCGCCGTCTCGAGGTCGACCGGCCGGGCCACGGCCGCGTCTTCACCCTGCCGCGTCGCGCGGTGCAGGGCCGCAGCGGCAATCGTCTCGGCACCAGCGATGGCGAACCGGGCGCTGACACCGCTTCGCTGGTCGACGGCACTGGATGCTCGCAGGGCGCGGGTGAAGCGCGCGAGGATCTCGACGAGGTAGTCGGGCACACTGGCGACCAGCTCGGCCTCCTGGCGGATGACCGCCACCTCATCGTCGAGCTCGGTCGGATAGTGCGTGCGGATCTCCGCCCCGAACCGGTCTTTCAGCGGAGTGATGATGCGCCCGCGGTTCGTGTAGTCTTCGGGGTTCGCACTCGCCATCACCAGCACATCGAGCGGCAGCCGCAGCACGTAGCCGCGGATCTGGATGTCGCGCTCCTCCATCACGTTCAGCATGGCGACCTGAATGCGCTCGGCGAGGTCGGGCAGCTCGTTGATCGCGACGATGCCCCGGTGGCTGCGCGGGATGAGGCCGAAGTGGATGGTCTCGGGGTCTCCGAGGCTCCGCCCCTCCGCCACCTTCATCGGGTCGACGTCGCCGATGAGGTCGGCCACACTCGTGTCGGGCGTGGCCAGTTTCTCGAAGTAGCGCTCGTCGCGGCTGCGCCAGGCGACGGGCAGGTCGTCGCCCAGCTCTGCCGCGCGCCGCTGGCTGCCGGTGACGATGGGTTCGTAGGGGTGCTCGCCGAGCTCCGAGCCCTCGATGACCGGGGACCATTCGTCGAGCAGCCCCGACATCGTGCGGAGCAGCCTGGTCTTACCCTGCCCGCGCTCACCGAGCAGCACGATGTCGTGCCCGGCGATGAGCGCGCGTTCGAGCTGCGGGATGACCGTGGTCTCGAAGCCGTGCAGCCCCGGCCACGGGTCGCGGCCCTCGCGGAGGGCGGCGAGGAGGTTGTCGCGGATCTCGACCCGGAGGGTCTTCTGCAGGTGCCCCGATGCGCGGAGCTCGCCGACTGTTGCAATGGTTGGGCGCGTCATCTTCGCAATGCTACGCCGCGAAAACGGATGCTCGACCCCCCGTTGCGAACCTGTGGAGAACTCTCGCAGAACAGCGCCGAAGCCTGTGGAGAACCACCCTCAGAACACGCCCGGGGTCAGGCGGAACCTCCGGCGACGAGCAGCCCGCCGTCGACGTTCAACACCTGGCCGGTGATCCACGCGGCGTCATCCGAGGCCAGGAACGCGACCGCCCCCGCGACATCGGCGGGCACACCCAGCCTCCCGAGCGGGTAGTCGGCCGACACCTCCGCCTCGCGACCCTCGTAGAGGGCGGCAGCGAACACCGTCTTGACCACCGCCGGCGCGACCGCGTTCACCCGGATGCCCGGCGCGAGTTCCACGGCGAGGGTTCGGGTGAGGTGATCGAGTGCGGCCTTGGTGACTCCGTAGAAACCGATCCCCGCCGAGGGTGTCTGGCCGGTCACCGACGTGACGTTGACGATCGTCCCGCCCGCGCGGGCGAACCCGGCGGATTCGTGCCGCAGGGCATCCTGAACCCACGCCAGGGTGCCGATGACGTTCACCTCGCTCATCTTGCGTGCCGCGTCGAGGTCGAGCTCGGCGAGCGGGCCGAGGTCGGGGTTGATCCCCACGTTGTTGACGAGGATGTCGAGGCGCCCGAACCTTTCAGCGACGGTATCGAGAACCTGCCGCCGGTGCTCGGGGTCGTGCGACCGACCAGCGACCGGGATGACCGATTCAGCTGGAAACAGCCCTGCGGCCGCCGCGAGCGCCTCCCCGCCGCGCGCGGTGATACAGACCCGCGCCCCCTCCGACACGAGTCGTTCCGCGATGCCGAGCCCGATGCCGCGGCTCGCGCCCGTGACGATGGCGACCCGGCCGTCGAGCCTGCCGCCCGGCCCCCCGCCCTGCCTCACCGCAGGTACCGCACGATCTGCTCGAGCACGCAGACCGGTTTGGCGCCGCCCGGCACGGTCATCGTCAGTTGAACGCGCACCTCGGCGCCGCCCGGTTTCTCCTCGTAACCGCTCAGGATGCCCCTGGCCGACACCGCCGAGCCGCTCGGCACCGGCGCGGGAAAGCGCACGCTGCCCAACCCGTAGTTGATGGCCGCGCTCACCCCCTCGACGGTCAGCAACTCGGCCAGGAACGCCGAGGCGAGAGACAGCGTGAGAAAACCGTGCGCGATGGTCGTACCGTAGGGGCCGTCTGCCGCGCGCTCGGGATCGACATGGATCCACTGTTCATCGTGCGTGACGCGGGCGAACGTGTCGATGTCGTTCTGGCTGATCGTGATCGGCCCGGCCGTTCCGAGGTCGGAGCCGACCGCTCCGGCCAGCGCCTCGAGCGACGCGAAGACCGCCATCAGAGCAGCCGCAGCAGCGTCGCGTTGGCCTGGCCGCCGCCCTCGCACATCACCTGCAGGCCGTACTGCAGGTCGTTCTCCCTCATGTGGTTCAGCATCGTGGTCATGATGCGCGCCCCACTGGCACCGAGCGGGTGCCCGAGCGCGATCGCTCCGCCGTTCGGGTTGAGGCGCGACTCGTCGGCCTTCGTGTCGTGCAGCCACGCCAGAACGACGGAGGCGAAGGCCTCGTTCACCTCGAAGGTACCGATGTCGTCGATGGAGATGCCCTTGCGGGCCAGCAGCTTCTCGGTCGCCGGGATCGGACCGGTCAACATCGGCATCGGCGCGCTGCCGACCACGGCGACGGTGTCGATCGCAGCGATCGGCGTGAGGCCCAGCTCGGCGGCCGTGTCGGAGCCCATCAGCATCAGGGCCGCCGATCCGTCGCTGATCTGGGAGGCGTTACCGGCCGTCACGACACCGTCGGGGGTGAAGGCTGGCGCGAGCGAGGCCAGCTTCTCGAGCGTGCCGCCGCGACGCACGCCCTGGTCGGCATCCACCACCCCGTCGGCCGTCGTGACGGGAACGATCTGGCTGGCGAAGGCACCGCGGTCGATCGCAGCAGCGGCCTTCGCGTGCGAGGCGAGCGCGAACTCGTCGAGGGCGGTGCGCGAGATCTTCCACTCAGCGGCGATCTGCTCGGCACCGATGCCCTGGTTGGGAAACTCGGGGCCGTACCGCGCGGTGTAGAGCGCGCCGAGCGGCGAGCCGCCGGCGGTCGTGCTCGACCCCATCGGCACGCGCGACATGCTCTCGACGCCGCCGGCCACGACGATGTCGTAGTGACCGGCGAGGATGCTCGCCGCCGCGAAGTTCACGGCCTGCTGCGACGACCCGCACTGCCGGTCGACGGTCGTTCCGGGCACGTGCTCGGGCCAGCCGGCCGACAGCACCGCTGTGCGGGCAATGTCGAAACTCTGCTCGCCGATCTGGCCGACGCAGCCCCACATCACGTCTTCGACCAGGCCCGGGTCGATGCCGGTGCGGGCGGCCAGCGCCTGCAGCACGTACGCGCTCAGGTCGGCCGGATGCACCCCGGCCAGCAATCCGCCCCGCTTGCCGAGGGGTGTTCGTACCGCTTCGACAATCACCGCTTCGCGACTCATCGCCCAGCCTCTCTGTTCACCACGCTGTGTGCGGGCTCGCCGGTGGCGGCCGCTCGCACAACGGTACGCCCGATTGGTCTTGCGCAAGCCCCTGTCGTGCATTGCTCGGTTTTTGTAAGGATGATGTTTCGCTCGGAAGGAAATTTGATGGAACTGAACCGCCGAACATTCTTGCTGGGGGCCGGGGCGGCCTCGCTGCCTCTCCTGCTGGCCGGCTGTGGCTTCGCGCCGCCCGCGGCCGATTCGACCGCCGCGACCGGAACGCTGACGTTCACCACCTGGGGCACCGACGCCGAACTCGCCGGCTTCAAGGCCGCCATCGACCGGTTCCAGAAGGCCAACTCCGGCGCCACGGTGAACCTGAACGCCGTGCCCTACGGCCAGATGTTCACCAACATCGACGCACAGCTGCAGGCGGGCAACCCGCCCGACGTCTTCCGCGTTCCTTACTACACGTTCGGCAGCTACGCCGGCCGCGGCCAGCTGCTCGACCTCAGCACCCAGCTCGAGCAGGGCTTCAGCGACAACTTCACGCCCCAGGCGTGGGCCGCCGTACAGAACTCTGGGAAGCCCTACGGCGTTCCCCACCACACCGATACCTCGGTCATCCTCTACAACAAGGACGCCCTGACGGCGGCGGGCATCACGAACATCCCGACCACGCTCGACACGGCCTGGAGCTGGGACGAGTTCGAGCAGGTCATGAAGACCCTGCGCGGTTCGCTGCCCGCCGAGAAGTACCCGTTCGCCTACAACTGGCAGGGCAACGGTGTGACCCGTTGGCTCAGCTGGTTGTTCGAGTCGAACGGCCGCTTCCTGTCGGAGGACCTCCTCACCCCGGCCATCGACTCCCCCGCCGGGACCGCGGCCGTCGACTTCACGAAGAACTTCTTCACGGCCGGCTACGTGCCCCAGAACAACTCGGTCAAGTCGACGACTCTCGCCGCGGACACGTGGTATGCCCAGACTTCGGCGATGACCTCGGGCGGGGCGTTCCTGATTCCGGATGCGACCAGCACGCTCGACTTCGAATGGGGGGCCACCTTCTCACCCCGCAATGAACGCTCCGCAGGCGACTTCGGCGGCAACGCGCTCGTCGCGACGGCCGCGACGACCCAGCCGGAGCTGGCGACCAAGTTCCTCGCCTTCATGACAGAGCAGGAGGAGATGTCCCAGTTCTGCGCCAGCGCCTCGCTGCTGCCGACCCGCGCCGACCTCATCCAGTCGGGCATCGACTTCGCGGTGCGCCCGGAGCTCTCGCCGATCTTCGTCGGGCAGGCCAGCTCGGTGCAGGCCCAGGA
Organism: Subtercola boreus; assembly: GCF_003399645.1. Taxonomy (GTDB): domain Bacteria; phylum Actinomycetota; class Actinomycetes; order Actinomycetales; family Microbacteriaceae; genus Subtercola; species Subtercola boreus_A. Next base: position 349,854 of record NZ_NBXD01000007.1, on the reverse strand, counting down.
CTCCAGCCAGGTCGCCTCGCCCAACATGTCGAAGATCATCACGGTGCTGCAGAACCAGCTCGAGGAGGCGTTCGTCGGCGGCCAGAGCACGGCCGACACGCTGGCGAACATGACCAGCGGCATCGCCGCAGCCACGGCTCCGGCCTGATGAGCACCGCTTCGGCGTCGGCCACCGCGTCAATTCCCGGTTCGGTCTCGGCGGCCGCGCCCAGCGCCACCGCGCGGACGGTCGCCTCCTCGGGCCGGGGCGGCCGGCGGCGGCGGCTCTGGCGGGCCAACCTCGCGGGATACGCGTTCCTGACGCCGAACCTCGTTCTGCTGGGCCTGTTCGTTCTCTTTCCGCTGGTGTCTGCCGTGGTCATCAGCTTCGAGAAGACGAACGGGTTCGGCTCGGGTACCTTTGCCGGCCTCGACAACTATGCGCGCCTCGCCACAGATCCGGTCTTCTGGCGTTCCACCTTCAACACGGCACTCTTCACCGCGCTGGTCACCCCGCTGTCGATGCTGCTCGGGCTGGGAGCTGCCGTCCTGCTGAATTCGGTGCTGCCGGCGCGTGGGCTCTTCCGCAGCATCCTGATTCTGCCGATGGCGATCTCGGGGGTGGCGACGGCGTTGATCGGCGTGCTGGTGTTCGACCAGAACAACGGCATCCTCGACAAACTGCTGCGCTTCGCGGGACTGCAGACCATCCCGTGGCAGTCCGGCGGCGCGGCCGCGTTCACCTCTGTCGTGCTGGTGACCCTGTGGTGGCGGGTCGGATTCAACATGCTGATCTACCTGGCGGGCCTGCAGAGCATCAGCCCCGAGCTGTACGAGGCGGCTAGGCTCGACGGCGCCGGTGGCTGGCAGCGCTTTCGCTTTCTCACGGTTCCGCTGGTCGGTCCCTCCTCGTTCTTCCTGCTCATCATGAACGTCATCTACTCATTCCAGGTCTTCGACATCGTCTTCGTGCTGACCGGCGGCGGGCCGCAGAACGCCACCTCGGTGCTCGTGACCTACGCCTACAACAACGGCTTCGTCACGCGCGACCAGGGCTACGCGGCGGCCATCGGCGTCGTGCTGCTGCTCATCACCCTCGTCTTCACTGCGGTGCAGTGGCGTGCGAGCCGAACCCGGGACCTGGTCGACTGATGGCTACCGAACTGCTGCCCACCCGTCGGGCGCTCACCCCGAGCCTCCCGGAGCGGAACGCCGCGAAGAAGACGTCCGACTTCCGCTGGCGGATGCTGCGGCTCCTGCTCGCGATCGTCGTCTCCGTGATCATCCTGTTCCCGCTGTACTGGATGCTCGTGGTCGCGTTCTCGACCCGCTCCGACCTGCTCAGCGGGGCGGTGCGGCTCTGGCCCGGCACCTTCACGACCTCGAACTTCGAACGCGTCTTCAACGGATTCCCCGTGGTGACCTGGTTCGGCAACTCGGCTGCCATTGCCGTCACCGTTGCGCTGATCACCGTCAGCGTGAACCTCCTCGGCGGCTACGCGCTGGCGCACCTGAAGTTCCGGGGATCGAGCGTGCTGTTCCTGATCGCGCTGTCGACGCTGATGATCCCGGTGCAGGTGATCATGGTGCCCCTGTTCAACCTCGTCACGGGGCTGGGGCTCTACGGCAGCTACTGGGCCGTCATCCTGCCGACCGCCGCTTCGGCGTTCGGGCTCTTCCTGGCCCGCCAGTTCATCCTCGCCATCCCGACCGACCTCATCGAGGCCGCGCGCATCGACGGTGCGGGCAACTGGCGGGTGTTCACCCGCATCATCCTGCCCCTGTCGAAGCCGCTGATCGCGGTGCTGTTCTTCATGAGCCTGCTGCAGACCTGGAACGACTTCGCTTGGCCGCTCATCGCCCTGAAGCAGAACGCGCTCTTCACGCTGCCGATCGGGCTGCTGTACCTGCAGGGCCAGTTCGGCTCGGACTACGGCGGCACGATGGCGTTCGCGCTGCTGAACGTCGCCCCGATGGTCATCCTGTTCCTGGTCTTCCAGCGGTACTTCGTGCAAGGATTCGCCCGGAGCGGTATCCGATAGATCGTGTGCTGCTCATGACCCCAGTTGCCATGACTGCCGCGCCGCTGTGCGTCGGGAGAGAGGCTGGCCATGCCAGAGGTGAACGACTCTCAGCTCGAATTCAGCACGACCATGCCCGTCGAGCTTTCAGGGCCTGAAGGCCTCGCCTCTCTCGGCCCGTCCGTTCAGGCACAGGATGCCCCGGAATTCGCCGTCCGCGGAACCCGCTGCACCTTCGGCCGTTCGACGATCGCCGACCTGACGCTCACGTCATTCGACCACGATGCGGCGATCGGCGTCCCCGTCGGGTTTCCGAACCCGGCATCCCTATCACTGGTGTTCGTCGTGGAGGGAATGGCCGAGGTCGTCACCGAGGGATCGCGGTACTTCTACACCGCGGGTTCGGCCGCCGTCCAGCCGGCCCACACGACCCCCCGGGTGATCTGCCGCCAGAGCACCCGACTGCTCTCGGTCAGCTTCGACGCCGGGAGCTCCGACTTCGACGGGATGCTGCCGGAGCGATTCACCGCGATCTCGGCGAGCGTGGTGCGCACCCATCCTGCGGTGCCTTTCTTCCTCGCGCTGGCCACCGTGATGAAGACGCATCCGATCAGAACAGAGCCGGCGGCGACCATCCTCACACGCCTGGTGGCCGGGCTGCTCAGCGCAGACCAGGATTGGCACACCCGCCCCGATCGCCCCGTGCTCAGCCACATCCTCGACCTCATCGCCGAGCATCACACCGACCCCAGCTTCGACCGAAAATCGCTGGCCCGGCAGAACAAGACCACCGCTCGTGCACTCGATGAAATGCTGCAGCAGACCGGCTGGAAGACCGCCGAAGAGCTGATCACCGAGCGCCGGTTGATCACCGCGGTGCCGCTGCTTCGTCCCGGCACCCTCCCCGAGGTCGAGTCCATCGCCGAGCGCTGCGGCTTTCCCTCGAGGGAGGCCTTCGAAACCATCGTCGAGCGCGTCTACGGCGTGAATGCCTCTGCCCTCCTCACCCTGAACCAGCCCTAGCGCGGCCACCGCAGCTTCCGCCTGACGATGGGCGCGCCGGGCGCGGGTGTGGCAGGATCTCGAAAGGTACGCAAACGGGGGAGAACCATGCCACGACAGTTGTTCCGCTCAGCCGCTCTGGGTGCGGTCGCCGCATCGACGATGCTGGTGCTCGCGATGGGGGCCGCCCCGTCGGCGCAGGCAGCGGTGCCAGCTCTGGCAGCCGTCACGGCACCGATCGTGAACCTCACGTCGCTCTACTCCTCCGGCGATCCGTCGGCGGCAGTAGTCGGATCGGCCGATTCGGGTGCCGCGACGCTTCGGGCGACCTCATCGCTGAAGAACGGCGTTGCCGTCTCCGTTCCTGGGGCGACCGCCGCGACCTCCTCCGTCATCGAAGTGGTGCCGCCGAGCGGCCAGCTGCTCGCGCCGGGCCGCTATCCGGCGCTGAGTTCCACCGCAGCCGACGACGCGAAGCCGCGACTGACCGTGACGGTCGGCAACACCTCCTACCCCGTGGTGGCGGGCGAGGTCGACGTGCTCGACATCGCGGCCAACGCGGACGGCACCATCAAGCGCTTCGACATCGTCTTTCGCACGGGCGACCGCGCACCCACCACCGTGCTCTTCGGCGAGCTGCGCCTGGGACAGCCGGATGACACGACACCCGTTCTCGCCACCCGCCACGTCGAATGGCCGCAGACTCCCGTACGATCCACGCCCATCGTCGTGACGGAACGGATGCACAACACCTCCTCCTCAGCCGTGACCATCGGTGCCGTGGCTGTCACCGCGGGCGCCCGCGCCGACTACACGATCTCCGGTGACCAGTGCAGCAACCGGCCACTGGCATCCGGAGCCAGCTGCTCGCTGAAGATCGGATTCTCGCCCACCGCCTCGGGTCCCCGGGTCGCAACGCTCTCGCTTCCCGTGGGATCGAGCACCCAGACCGTGTCGCTGGCCGGCACTTCCCCGCTCGGCACCAATTCGCTCGTCATTTCGGGCCGGGACTACGTCGACGGCGGAACGACCCACACCCTCGGTGGCAGCGCCTTCACCGTCACCGGTATGGCGAACCTGTCCACCGTCGGCGGGTTCTCCTTCACGCCTCTCGCGCCCAACGGCGCTGACCCGGGCACAGCGATGGCGAGGTTCTCCACCGCGGGCGGCGGAAGCGCCGCGCTCCCGGTGGGGACGTACCCCGCCGCGAGTTTCCAGGCGAGCACCCACCCCTCCGCGACGGCCAAGCCGTATGGGGTCACCGTCTCGGGCTTCGGTCGCGGCTGCGGTGACAACACCGGCACCCTCACCGTGCGGCAGTTCGTGCTGAACCCCGACGGCTCTCCTGCACTCGTCGACCTGTCGTTCACGCAGAAGTGCGCGAGCGAGTCGGCCGTAATGACGGGAACACTGCAGTACCACAACCGCACCGACGTGACCCCGCCGGCCTCCGTCACCGGGGTCAGCGTCAGCGGCGGCACCGGCGCGGCCACCCGCACGGCGACCTGGAAGGCGTCGACCGCGTCTGACACCGCGTTCACCGTCTCTCGGCTGGTAGCCGGAACCGGCGCGGATGCGACTCCGACCAGCGGATTCGCCCTGGGCGCCAACACGCTCACCTCAACTCCACTGCCGCAGCTGATCGCGGGCCAGAAGTACACGGTTGTCGTGTTCGCCGTCGACACGGCCGGCAACTACAGCAGCCCTGCCTCGCTGGCGATCACGGGCTGACCGGGCGCCTCGGCGCGGCAACGGTCACGGGAAGGCCTGCCGCCCCACCCCGGGTGCGGTCATCTCGACCGTCGGCTGAAGGCTGAGCTGGCGCAGTTCGAGCTGGCTGACGACGAGCGCAGCCAGGTCTTCCAGGTTCGCGACCTCGGCCGCGCTGACGGTTCCGGGAATGAAATCGAGAACGCTGAGGGTTCCGATCACCGCTCCGTTGCTGCGACGCAACGGTACGCCGACATAGAACCGGAGCTGCAGCGGGCCGGTGACCAGCGGATGATCCCGGGCACGATCATCCGTTCGCCCATCTTCGATCACGATCGGCTCGTCGCTCGGCGAGAGCGCAGCCGTCAGATCGATCTGGCGGGCGATCTCGTCGACGGCGTCACCGTAATGCGACCGGAACCATGTGCGATCGTGGTCGACGACGCTGACGATCGCGATCGGGGCAGAGAAGAGCCTGGCCGCCATGGCGGTCACCCGGTCGAGCGCCTCGCTCGGGAGGGTGTCGAGGATGGCGGAGTGGTAGCGCGGCGTCGACCCGGCCGGCGCCCCCGGTATGAACAGCGGCTCAGCCACATCCATCTTGTGGCGGCCGCTCTCGGCGATCACCACCTGTCGCAGGGCGGCGACGAGCTCGTGGCGCTGCGGTCGCAGAGAGGGGTTGCGCGCGGTCATCGCCGTCAGCAGCTCGCGCCAGAGCGGCGAGAGACTGTCGGGGATGACCGGATCCCGCTCGAGGCGTGCGATGGCCGACTCGACCATGCTGCCCGCGAACTCCAGACGCCGGGTGAAGCACTCGAGCAGAACCAGACCGAGGGAGTAGACGTCGGTCGCCGCAGACACGTCCCGGCCGGCGGCCTGCTCCGGGCTGAGGTAGGCGGCGGTTCCCGTGGTGGCACCCTCGGCGGTGAGGCGCTCCGACCCATCGGCGAGCGCGATACCGAAATCGGTCAGTTTGGCGCGGGCACGCGTCGAACCGTCGCGATAGTCGACGAGGAGGATGTTCGAGGGTTTCAGATCGCGATGAACGACGTTCCGCGCGTGGATGTAGTCCAGAGCCTCAGCGACGTCGTACCCGATCTCGGAGATGTGCCGGGCGGAGAGCCGGGAACCACTCGCGAGGCGCTGGTGCAGGTCGGTTCCGCCCACCAGCGCCATGACGAGGTACCGGTTGGTGCGCCCGAACCCGTCGGGCTCGGCTCCGGCGTCGAACAGCTGAACCAGGGCGTGGTGGTCGATGGTCGCAAGCACGGTGAGCTCGGCGTCGATGCGGCCGGATGACGACTCGCTCGTGTGGAAGAGCTTGACGGCGACATCCCGACCCAGCGCCTCGTCACGCGCCCGGAACACCGTCGACATACCACCGTGCCCGATGGGTTCGATGAGTCGGTAGCGGCCGCCGAGGGTCTTGTCGATCGGCGGCCCCGACACGTCAGACGAGAGGGTCGTTGCGGTCTACCGTACGACGCGAGACGCTCTCGCCGCTGACCGGGTCGACCGCTGAACGGGTGGTCATGGAGGTCTGTCGACGGCGCGTGATAAGCACGATTCCGAGGATGATGCCGACCACGCCGGCCGCCATGAGGATGTACCCCACGACCTGCAGGTCGACCCACGACACCTGGATGTCGACAGCGAAGGCGAGGATGGCGCCGATGACGAAAAGGACGATTCCTGATCCGAGACTCATGATGGTGCTCCTTCTTTCAGAGGTGAGGGGTTTGTCCGAAACGGACGCGCCGCGTCAGACGCGGCTGCGGCCCGAGATGAAGCGGAGCAGAAAGACGATGAGGGCGATGACGAGCAGAACGACACCGACCCAGATCAGGAAGCTCAGCGACTGGGTGACCCCGCCGGTGATGAGAAGGACGACGGCCACGATGGCAATGATTGCAACGAGAATATTCATGATGTGAACTTAGCAACTAGTTCAGTGGTCTAGCAATCTCTTGACAAGCGTGTCCGCCGGCGTGTAGTGCACACCGTCGCGGAGCGCGGTTCAGGCACCGATCTGGTCGACCGTGGCCCGCATCATCGTGAGGAACTGCGCCACCGTGCGAGCCTCCTCGGCAGAGAGCGTCTGCGTGGCCGCCGCCATGTGGTTCTGCGCCATCGCGAGCATGGGCCCGGTGTCGCCCTCGGCCGCCGGCGTCGGCACGATCTCGCTGGACCGGCGATCGGAGCTGTTCTCCCGCCGCTCGATGAACCCGCCCGCCTCGAGTCGGCGCAACAGCACTGTGGTCGAGGCGCTCGAGATGCCGAGGTACCTCGTCACGTCCTTCGACGCGATCGGATGACCGGCTGCCCTCTGGTTGAGAATGAACCGCAGCGCGAGCAGGTCGTTCTCGCCGAGCCCCATGGCCGAGCCGGTGCGGCGACGCATCGCAGCTTCGGCCGCGCGGAACATGTGCAGCGCTTCGAGTACATTCGTGTCATCCGCTGTTCGATCATCCGCGCCGCCTGCGTGGCCCGTGGCGCTCGCCTCGGCCGCGTCTTCCCGCACGAGGTCGCTGTAGTCGAATGAATCCGTCACACTGTCTAGTGTGCGGCACCGTTAGTTAGTTTGACTAGCGAACCGCGACATCCCCAGCAACATCCCACGCGACGGGCACGAAAGGGAACATGGCCTCCGACGACACCGGATGGATCGGCAGAACCCTCGCCGACCGGTACACCATCACCGGGCGCATCGGAGCGGGCGGTATGTCGACGGTCTACGAGGCGCGCGACAAGCAGCTCGGGCGGGCCGTCGCGCTCAAACTCTTCAACCCCGGCGAAGCCCGTGACGACGACCGGCGCCGCAGCGAGGTCGATGTGCTCGCCCGCCTGAACCACCCCACACTCGTCACGATGTATGACGCGCACCTCGCCTCGGGTGACAGCGCCGTGCCCAGCTTTCTCGTGATGGAGCTCGTTCCCGGGCCCGACCTCCGCTCGACGCTCGACCACGGACCGCTCCGCGGGGCGATCGCCGCCCAGATCGCGACCGACATCGCCGAGGGCCTTGCGGCCATGCACTCCCAGGGCATCGTTCACCGCGATCTGAAACCGGCGAACATCCTGCTCTCCCCCACCGGCCTGCCGGCGCCCACCCACCGCGCCAAACTCGCCGACTTCGGTATCGCCCACCTCGTCGGCAACGATCGCATGACGACGGTCGGCATGATCGTCGGCACCGCCTCCTATCTCAGCCCCGAACAGGCCTCCGGCGCCTACCCGGGGCCCGAGGCAGACGTGTATGCGCTCGGACTCGTCGTTCTCGAGGGCCTCACCGGCCGCCGCGAATATCCGGGAACCGTCGTGGAGTCGATGAGCGCCCGCGCCTCGCGCGACCCGGTCGTCGGCGACGATCTGCCGGCGAGTTGGGTGTCGCTGCTGACGCAGATGACGGCGCGCGACCCCGCGGCCCGGCCCACCGCACTCGAGGTCGCGGTGCGTTCGCGCGACATCGCGCGCGATCTCGTCACCTGGGAGGCTGGTGCTGGTGCTGGTGCTGAGGCTGGGGCTGGGGCTGGTGCCGCGGCCGCCACCGCACTGCTGGCGACTTCTGCGCTGCCTGCGTCTGCCCGGCCGCCCCAGGATGCGCCGACCGTTGCGCTGCCGTCCCAGGATGCGCCCACTGCCGCAACCGTCGCCCTTCACCCCGCAGACTCACCCACCGCCCCGACGGTCGCGCTTCACCGCTCTGCGGCGCCCGCCGTCGCAGCCGCAGCCGCGGCCGCCCCTCCGGGCCGTGTCGACACTCCCCTCGGCGACCCCGCAGAGCCCGAACGCCCGAAACGTCGCAGAGGTGCGCTCATCGGCGCCCTCGTCGGCGCCGTCGTTCTGGCCGGCGCCATCTGGGTCGGTGGCACCCTCCTGACTCCGGCCTCCAACTCCGCCCCGGCCGGCCCCGCCCCCGCCACCACCCAGACACCTGCGCCCAGCACCGAGCCGGTCGTCGAAACGGCCGCTCCGGCCGACGGAAACTCCTCCGCCCCCGAAGACACCGCCGCCCCGACCGACGACAGCACGACCCCCGCCACCACCCCGCCGACCACGGCCCCCGCCTCCCCGGCTCCCGAGTCCCCCGCCCCGGCACCGTCAGCCTCCGCGCCTGCGCCCGCTCCCGCCCCCTCGCCGTCGCCCTCGGCGACCACAGGCAACAACGGCAACGGGAACGGCAACAATGGGAAGGGAAAGGGCAACGGCGGCAACGCCAAAGGCTGACTCGGTCTCCTTGACAGCATCGGCTAACCGTATTAGCTTTAAGCTACGAACATTAGCCAAAAGGAGACCGATATGACCGAGTACCTCACCCTCGACGAGGGAACCATCGCTTACGACCTGACCGGGGCAGGGCCTCTCGTGGTGCTCGCGCACGGCATGGGCGACAGCCGGCACTCCTACCGCTTCGTCGCACCGGTCCTCGCGGCCGCCGGCTACCGCGTGGCCAGTGTCGACATCCGTGGCTGCGGCGACTCGAGCACAGGGTGGAAGGGCTACAGCCGCACCGACATCGCCAGCGACCTGGTCGCCCTCGTTCGTCACCTCGGCGGCCCCGCGGTCATCGTCGGCCAGTCGATCAGCGGTGGAGCCGCAACCATCGCAGCCGCCACTGCACCCGACCTGATCGTCGGCCTCGCCGAACTGGCGCCCTTCACACGCAAGCAGTCCATGGATCTCGGAGGCCTCCTCCGCGTCAAGAACCACCGGGCGGGCACCGTGCAGCTCGCGAAGGTCATGATGACGGGAAGCCTCACGGCGTGGCTGGCCTACCTCGACCTCGCGATCTCCGCCAAGCCCACCGACTGGGGCACCGAACGCTCGCGCATCCAGGCCACCCTGAGCCAGCCCGAGTACGGGCGGGTGCTGCAGGCGATGACGAAGACCACCCCCGCCGATGCTGGCGCCCAACTGGCGAACGTACGATGCCCGGTGCTCATCGTCGAGGGCAGCGCCGACCCCGACTGGGCCGACCCGCGCGCCGAGGGCGAGCGCATCCTCGCCGACCTCCCCGCCGGCCTGGGCGAGCTCGCGGTCATCGACGGCGCCGGCCACTACCCGCACGCCGAGACACCCCGTGAGCTTCTCGACCTGCTCCTGCCGTTCCTCGGCAGAACGCTCGCTCCGGCCACGCAGCCCCGCAATGCCTAGGGCGGGACTCGACGCCAGGGCGGTCGTCGAGGCCGGAGCCGCCCTGGCCGACGAGGTCGGTCTCGACCAGCTCAGTATGAGCGTCGTCGCAGAACGCCTCGGAGTGAAGACACCCTCCCTGTACAAACACGTCGACGGCCTCGCCGCCCTCACCCACGGCATCGCCGTGCTCGGCGCAACCGAGGTGGGCGACACGGTCCGCGACGCCACCCAGGGCCGCGCGGGCGTCGAAGCCCTCGCCGCCGCGGCCCAGGCCCTGCGCAACTACGTCAAACAGCATCCGGGTCGGTACGCGGCGACGACAGGGGTCGGCCCCACCGGTGCCGACGATCCGCTCGGCCCCGCAATCGAACGGACCCTCGCCTCACTCTCCGCCGTTCTGCACGGTTACCGGCTCGCTGACCACGACCACATACACGCCCTGCGGATGCTGCGGAGCATGCTGCATGGTTTTGCAACCCTCGAGGCGGCAGACGGCTTCCAGCTCAGTGCCGACATCGATGAGAGCTTCGCCTGGATGATCGACTTCCTCGATCGTGGCCTGCGGGGTACGAAGCGGTCGTGATCGTGTCCGTGACGCTCACGGACCGTCAGCCCGGGTAGACCACCACCCCGCCGACGACATCCACTCGAACCGCCTGACCTGTCCTGTAACGCTCAGGGACGGCGGTGACGAACGGCAGGCGGACCACATCCCTGCTCGGCCTCACCTCGAGGAGCACGTCGAGCTTCGCGCCGACCGTCTGAACGTCGATGATTGTGGCGTTGGGTGAGGCGCTCCCGCCGTCGATGGTGAACTGCGCGGGCCTGACCAGGGCCTTCTGGCCCTCCCCCGGCGCGCTGTGGTCGTGCGTGATGGCGAGCGATCCCAGTACCGTGTGCGCACCGCCGTCGCGCACGGAGCAGGCCAGGAAGATCGCGTCTCCGAGGAACCGCGCGATGTCCTCCGTGTGCGGGTCGTCGAAGACCGCAGCCGGCGGTCCGGCCTGCGAGATCCGGCCGCCGGCAATGATCGCGACCTGGTCACCGAACGACAGGGCCTCATCCTGGTCGTGAGTGACGAGGATCGTGGTGACGCCGCTCTGTTCGAGGGCCTCGATGACCGCTCTCCGGGTGGATGCCCGCAGCCCCGTGTCGAGCGCGCTGAACGGTTCGTCGAGCAACACGACCTCGGGTTCGGGCGCCAGTGCGCGGGCCAGGGCGACCCGCTGCTGCTGGCCTCCGGAGAGCTCGTGCGGATACCGGCCGAGCAGGGTGCTGCCGATGGCCACCAGGGCAGCGACCTCGGCCACCCGTGCCGAGCGCTGTGCCCTTCGGGGCAGTCCGAAGCGGATGTTCTGCTCGACCGTGAGGTGCGGGAACAGGGCCCCATCCTGCGCGACATACCCCACCCCCCTGCGGTGCGCGGGAACAGACGAGTCCCCGCCCGCCAGAACGGCGCCGCCGAGGCTGATCTGTCCGGCATCCGGAGCATCGAACCCGGCGATGAGACGGAGCAGGGTGCTCTTGCCGCTGCCTGACGCTCCGACGACGGATGTTCGTGAGCCGCTCGGTACGGTCAGGGTCACGTTCTGCAGAACCGGCTGCCCGCCCAGGTGCTTCGTGATGCCGGTGAGAACGAGTGTTGACATCAGCGAACACGCTTTCGGGTCTGCAGGAAGAGAATGGCCACCGAGGGAAGCGACAGCACGATGAGCAGCAGCGCGTAGGGGGCTGCGTCGGAGTAGGCGACCGACGTGCTGGCCGACCAGAACTGGGTGGCGAGGGTTCTCGTACCGCTGGGGGCGAGCAGAAGTGTCGCGGTGAGTTCGTTGGCGGCCCCGAGCCCCACCAGCGCAGCCCCTGCGCCGAGGGCGGGGAGAATGAGGGGCAGGGTCACCTGAGCGCGAGCCACGAGGGGTGAGCGGCCGAGCGACCGGGCGGCCTCTTCGAGGGAGACCGGCGCCTGGGCGATGCCGGCACGGAGGCTCACGAGCGCGCGCGGCAGGAAGATGATGACGTAGGCGAGCACCACGGTGAACACGGACTGGTACAGCGCCGGAACGACCCGGATGGTGATCGTGACGAGGCCCAGCGCGATGATGATGGCCGGCAGGCTGCTGGCGAGAGAGGAGGCGCCTTCCAGAAATCGGGGAAGACGACCCGGGTGACGAACGGTCAGCCAGGCGATGGGGAGGGCCACGAGCACCGTCGCGACGGCACCGATCGCGGCCAGGCCCGCCGTCTGCACGATGGCCCCCGGCAGTTCGCGCTGCGACCAGGGGTCGCCGATGCTGAGCCAGCGCACGAGGCTGGCGGCGGGAACGCCGATCGCTGCGACCAGCAGCACCACCAGCCCGGCGAGGGCGACGGGCGTCGCCCGACCGAGTCTCTGCGGCACCGCGGGTCTCGCCGCACCCGATCCGACCCGGGAATACCGCGCCCCGCCGCGCGTCGCCGATTCGCCGAAGAGCAGGATGAGACAGAGCCCGGCGAGCACGATGCCGAGCGCGCTGGCGGCGGGGCCGGCGAAGGTGGACTGGTACTGCACGACGATCGCGGTGGTGAAGGTGTCGAAACGGATGAGCGCGAACGCGCCGTACTCCGAGAGCAGGTGCAGGGCGACGACGAGGCCGCCGCCCCAGACGGCAAGTCTCAGCTGGGGCAGAACGACGCGCGCAAAGACCCTCCAGGGCCCCAGCCCGAGTGCCCGGGCGGACTCCTCGAGCGCGGGGTCAAGCCGGCGGAGCGTGGCGACCGCGGGCAGGTAGACCAGGGGGTAGTAGGCGAGAGTCGCGACGAGCAGGCCCCCGCCGATGCCGCCGATGGAGGGGATGGCGCTGACCCAGCCGTAGCTGCTCACGAATGCCGGGACGGCCAGCGGTGCAGCCAGAAGCACGGCCCAGACCCGTCGGCCGGGGAGGGTCGTGCGTTCGACGAGCCACGCGCCGCCCACCCCGAGCAGGATCGTCACGGGTACGCCGAGAACGACGAGCAGCACGGTGTTCACCAGCAGTTCGCCGACCTTCGGCCGGAACACCAGAGGAGCAAGCGTCGGCCAGCCGACCTGGAACCCGATGGCGACCACGTAGCCGACGGGCAGCAGCATGATGACGGCCAGTACCGCCACCGTGACGAGCAGGAGTGACGGCCTCAGCCGCCCTGCGGCCATCAGATGAGGCCGGCCTGCGTCATGAGGTCGGTGACCTCGGTGCTGTTCAGCGTCGAGGGGTCGATGGCGGGGGCATCGAGGGTGTCGAGAGCGGGCAACGCCGTGTTCGGGGTGACATCGCTGGCCACGGGGTATTCGAAGCTCGTACCGGTCTGCAGGATCGTCTGGCCGGCGGTACCGGTGATGAACGCGAGGAACGCCTGCGCAGCGGCCTGTTTCTTGCTCGAGGCAAGCACTCCCCCACCCGAGATGCTGACGAATGCGCCCGGGTCCTGGTTCTTGAAGTAGTACAGCTTCGTGTTGCCGCTGTTCTCCTTCGTGCCGGCCTGGTCGATCGCCCAGTAGTAGTGGTAGATCACACCGGCCGGAACCTGGCCGGCGTTGACGGCCTTCATGACCGTGCTGTTGCCCTTGTAGTCGACGTAGTTCGTCTTCATCGACGTCAGCCACGCCAGGGTCGCGTCAGAACCCTTCAGGTCGAGGTAGGCCGAGACGATCGCCTGGAAGTCGGCTCCGCCCGGAGATGCGGCCCAGCGACCTTTCCACGCCGGGTCGGCGAGGTCGCTGAGGGATGCGGGCAGGTCTGCCTCCGGCAGCAGGGAGGGGTTGTAGACCAGCACCGTGGAGCGGGCCGCGATGCCGGTCCACTTCGCGGTCGACGGCCGGTAGGCATCCGGAACCTGCGCCAGCGTCGACGCGTCGACATCGGCGAACAGGCCCGCGTTCTCGACCAGCGACATCGCCGGCGAGTTCTCGGTCAGGAACACGTCGGCGGGAGACGCAGCGCCTTCGGCCACGAGCTGGTTCGACAGTTCGGAGTCGTCGCCGTTGCGGAGAGTCACCGTGACACCGGTCTCGGCCGTGAAGGCATCGGCCCAGGCCTGGGTGAGCTCTTCGTGCTGGGCGTTGTAGACCGTGATCGACGTCCCCGCGAGAGACGAGGGGTCAGCGGGCGTGGCGGGGGTCGAGGCTGAACCGGCACAGGCCGAGAGGGCTAGGGCGACTGTCGCCGAGACGGCGACGATGACGGGGAGGCGTTTCATGGATCCTTCGGGCTTTCACACACATTGTTCGGGCAAGGTAAGGCTACCCTCACTCTCAGGGGTGCGGCACCACGCAGGGTTAGAGTTGCCCGTGTGTTGATCTGGTTCGAGAGGCGCCCGCGCATCACCGATGCGAGCGTCGCCGTCGCGGCGTTCGTGCTGTTCGGCGCCGCAGATTTCGTGCGCGATGGTGTCGCCGGAATGCTGATCGACATCGTTCTGGCCCTCTCCCTCGCCTTCTGGCGACGGATGCCCGGCCTCGGTCTTGCGATCGCCTGGGTCGGTGCGCTGGTGCAGGTCGCGACGGTCGACGGCCTGCTGGTCGGGGACATCCTGATCCTCGCCGCCGTCTTCACGACCGGATTGGCGGAGAGCCGCCTCGTGCGATGGGCGGGGCTTTCCTCGAGTGTGATCGGGGGCGGCATTGCCGGCGCCCGTCTCATCCTGTTCGCTCCCCCGACCGGAGACGGCGCCCTCATCCCGACCGACCCGGTGTCGCGCGGCGTCTACTCCGTCATCGTGAGCGGCGTGATCGCGGCGGCTCTCGCCCTGTTCTGGGCGCTCGGTGTTCTGGTGCGAAACCGCCGGGCGTCGGCCGCGGCGCGGGCCGACCGTGACCGCGACCGGATCCTGGCGGAGGCTCGCCTCACCCAGGAGCGCGAACGCGCCCTGCTCAGCCGCGAGATGCACGACCTCATCGGCCACGCGCTCGCCGTGGTCATCGCCCAGTCCGACGGGGCACGCTACGCGAAAGCGAGCGACCCCCTCGCTGAGACGACGGCCCTCGAGACGATCAACCGCACTGCACGCTCCGCCCTCGATGACGTGCACGAGTTGCTCAGCGTGCTGCGTGAACCCGGAGACGCGACGACCGCCGGCATCAGCACCGGCGACCTCGACGTGCTCGTCACCAGTGTCCGGCAGGCCGGCCTCGACGTGAGTGTGAGCGAGACGGGCATCCGGATGCCGCTGACCGCGGCCCACGACCTGACGATGTTCCGCGTGCTCCAGGAATCGCTCACGAATGCCATCAAGCACGGCGGCCGGGGAACAGCGGCGACCGTGCGTCTCGACTGGGGCCCGAACGACGTGTGCTTCGGCGTCGAGACGGTGGAGACATCCGATTCGCCCCCGCAGGCCCCCGGCCGGGTCGTGCTTCCCGGCCAGGGACTGATCGGCATGCGCGAGCGGATGCGGCTCCTCGACGGAACCGTCGAGGCCGGCCGCCGTACCGACGGTCCGCCCGGGTTCCGGGTCGATGCCCGCCTGCCCTACCGGGTCACGGGAACACTGCAGTGAGCAGCTCGATCCGGGTGGGATTGGCGGATGACCAGCCACTGTTCCGCGCCGGAATCGCGATGGTCGTGAACTCCCAGCACGACCTCACCGTCGAGTGGGAGGCCTCGAACGGCCATGAAGCCGTCGAGCTCGTCGCTTCGACGCCCGTCGACGTCGTGCTGATGGATCTCGAGATGCCCCGGATGGGCGGCATCGAGGCCATCACCCGCGTGCTGGCCGAGCCGCCGGGTGCCGGGCCACGGCCGCGGTTCATCGTGCTCACCACCTTCGACCTCGACGACCGCACCTTCGATGCGATCAACGCCGGGGCGAGCGGTTTTCTCCTGAAGTCCACCGACCCGGAATTCCTGCTCGCGGCCATCCGTACCGTGCACTCCGGCAGCGCCGTGCTGGCACCGAGTGCGACCACGAACCTCATCCGGCGCTTCGCCGCTCCGCACACCGCGAACCGTTCCCAGTCGCTCGAAGCCCTCACCCCGCGGGAGCTCGACCTCTTCGACCTCATCGCCTCGGGGCTGAGCAATGCCGAGATCGCGGCATCCCTCCACCTCAGCGACACCACCGTCAAGACCCATGTCAGCCGCATTCTCGGCAAACTCGGGTTGCGTGACCGGGTGCAGCTGGTGATCTTCGCCTACGAGAACGGCCTCATCGGCTCCGACTGACGCTGACGGTCCCGTCATCACAGCGATGTACGGCCAAGATGCTCCGCTCGGCCGATTCGCAGGGGTGGGACCTCTTCGTAGCGTGGAATGACCCACGAGAAGGAGTTTTCTGATGAGCAACGCATCCGCCAGGGTTGCCGCCGCTGCAATCGGCGTCAGCAAGGTCTACGGCAGCGGCACCAGTGCGACCACTGCGCTGGATGCCGTCGACCTCGAGATCACCAGCGGTAGCCTCACGGCGATCATGGGCCCCAGCGGTTCGGGCAAATCGACCCTCATGCACGTGTTCGCCGGGCTCGATACCGCCACCAGCGGGCAGGTCAGCATCGGCGACACCGACATCACCCACCTCGACGACAATGCCCTGACCCTTCTCCGGCGCCGGAACCTGGGCTTCGTCTTTCAGGCCTTCAACCTCGTGCCGACGCTGAGCGTGCTCGGCAATGTCACCCTCCCGTTCGAACTCGACGGGCGAAAGCCCACCACCGACGAGCTGGCCTGGGTGCGCCTGCTGCTCGGCCGCCTCGGTATCGGAACGCTCGAAGCGCGTCGCCCGCACGAGCTCTCCGGCGGGCAGCAGCAGCGCGTGGCGATCGCCCGCGCCCTCGCCATGCGCCCGCAGCTGGTGTTCGCCGACGAACCGACCGGCAACCTCGACTCCCGCTCGAGCCGTGAGGTGCTGGGGCTGCTGGGCGACCTCACCGCCGAGTTCCAGCAGACCGTCGTTCTCGTGACCCACGATGCCGTTGCCGCCTCGCACGCCGACCGGGTGATCTTCATCGCCGACGGCCGTGTGGTTCGGGATGTCGCGAAGAGCGACGCGAAGACCCTCTCCGACATCATCCTGAGCCTCGAGGTCGCGACGTGATCGCCCTTGCCCTGCGGGAGCTCGTGCACGGCGGCCGCCAGCACACGTCGAGCGTGCTCGTCGCCTTCATCACCTCTGTCTTCGCGACGATGATGATCGAGATGGACATCGTGCTGCGGGTGCAGTCCATCGGCGGCCAGTTCATCAAGCACGGCTACGTCGTTGCGCTGCTCGACGTGCTCGACCTGCTGTTCTTCTTCATCGCGGTGTTCGTGGCCTGCATCGTCACCGCGAACACGTTCGGCATCATCATGGCCGGGCGCGCCAGACACATCGCCCTGATGCGGCTGCTCGGTGCGTCGGCCCGTACCCTCCGCGGTGCCATCGCCATCGAGGGTGCCGTCGTCGGCCTCGCCGGTTCGGTTGCAGGCCTCGTCGTGGGGCTCCTCGTCACCCAGCTCGCATACGGCGCCCTCGTCACCTCGGGAACCTTCGTCGACGTCTCGATCGACACGCTCTCACCCCTGCTCTTCGCCCCGGTTCTCGTCGGGGTGCTGAGCACGACGGGTGCGGCGTGGTTCGGTTCCCGCCGGATTCTCGCCGTCTCTCCCATCGAGGCCACCGGTGCGAGCCAGGAGCCTAAGGTCGTCACCGCCGCCGAGATGCCCGGGCGCCGCCGCACCCTGGTGATCGCAGCGTTCGTCGGCGGCATCGTGCTTCTCGTCGCGGGCGTCGCCGTCGGGTTGAAGACCCCGCTCGGGCTGCTGATCGCGGCTCCCGGTGGCGCGCTGAGCTTCGTCGGGTTCGTGCTCGGCTCGAGCTTCTTCATTCCGGCCATGCTGCGGGCCGCCGGGCGGCTCACCGGCTCATCGACGCCGAGCGTGCTCGCCAGCGCGAACGCGCTGCGCTACCCCGCCAGATCCTCCCGCTCGACGATCGGACTGGTCATCGGCGTCACCCTGGTCACGATGTTCTCGGTCGCCGGGCAGTCCTTCCTCGCCCAGACGGGACCGGTGGCCGCAGGCGCAGAAGCCGCCGACGCTGAGGGAGACCAGGCCTTCCTGCAGCTGACCATGGGCATCCTGGCGGTGCTCATCGGGTTCTCACTCGTGATCGCCGCCGTCGGGTTGGTCAACTCGCTGTCGCTCAGCGTGATCCAGCGACGCCGTGAGATCGGGCTTCTGCGGGCACTCGGCTTCACGAAACAGCAGGTTCGCACGATGATCCTGGCCGAGAGCATCCAGCTCACCGTGGTCGGCGGGGCCACGGGCCTCGTTCTCGGCGTCTTCTACGGGTGGGCGGGTGTGCTCGCCGCGATCGCCAGCGACCATCACATCGGCGGGTTCTTCGCACCCACCATCCCGCCGTGGATCATCATCAGCATCGTCGCCGGCGCCGTCATTCTCGCCGTCGTCGCCTCCGCCGTTCCCGCCCGTTCCGCCGTACGGGTCTCCCCCGTCAGAGCATTGGCCATCGAGTGATCCACGTACACACCGCCAGCCTTCTCGACCCCACGCCGCTCCTGGAGGGCGTGGGACCCTGGGCGCTGGTCGTCGTCATGGCGATCGTGTTCATCGAGACCGGGTTGCTGTTCCCGTTCCTGCCCGGCGACACGCTCGTCTTCACGGCCGCGCTGCTCGCCGGCCCGCTCGGGCTTCCCCTGCCGCTGCTGGTGGCCGGTACGGCTGCCGCCGCCATCCTCGGCGACCAGACCGGGTACCACATCGGCAAACGGTTCGGGCCGAGACTGTTCACAGACGACGCACGCCTGTTCAAGATGAAGTACCGCGACCAGGCAGACGAGTTCTTCACCCGCTATGGCGGCCGAGCCCTCGTGCTGGCGCGCTTCGTGCCGCTCGTTCGCACATTCGTGCCGCCGATCGTGGGAATGTCCAAGATGCCGTTCCGCTCGTTCTTGGTCTGGAACGGCATCGGCGGCATCGCCTGGGCGCTGATCCTCACCCTCGCCGGGTACTTCCTCGGCGGCATCCCGTTCGTCAAAGACAACATCGAAGTCATCGCGGTGCTGATTGTCATCGTCTCGGTGCTGCCGATCGTGATCGACATCCTCCGTCGCCGGCGAAAGGCCTGACGACCGCGTGGACGTTCTGGCCGGGTTGGTACCGACCCTCGTCGCGGTGCTCCTCCTCGCCGCGATCGCCCTCTTCGGTCTCACTGCGGCGCGTGTGCCCCAGGCTTCCGCTCCGCTCTGGGCGATCCTCCGCGGCGCCGCGCAACTCGCCGCCCTGAGCCTGGTGCTGGCCGGAATCCTGGGCAACCCGCTCCTCGTCGCGGCGGGACTGGTGGTCATGTTCGCTGCGGCCGTGTACACCGTCGCCCGCCGAATCCGTGCCGACCGCCGGCAGACCGCGGCCATCGGTGCGGCGATGATCGCCGGCAACCTTGCGGTACTGATCATTGTCTTCAGCACCGGTGCGATCGAGTTCTCGCCGCGCTACGCCCTCGCGATCGGCGGCATCGTCATCGGCAACACCATGAGCATCGCAACGCTGACGGGACGCACCTTCCACACCTCGGTGCGTGACCATTGGGACGAGGTCGAAGGGTGGCTCGCGCTCGGCGCCACCCCGCTCGAATCCACCCGTCTGCTTGCCCGCACCGCCATCCACTCCGCGCTGGTTCCCTCGATCGACCAGACCAAGACCACCGGCGTGGTCGTTCTCCCCGGGGCATTCGTCGGCGCGATCTTCGGGGGTGCCTCTCCGCTGGAGGCGGGCCGATTCCAGATCGTCGTGCTCGCCAGCATCCTGGCGGCCGGCACCATCACCGCGACCCTCCTCCTGCGCCTCATCGGCGCCGTCTCTCAGAAGCCCGCCCCCGAGATCTTCGCCACACGGAAAGTCCGCACCGCATGACCCCTCTCAGCCGCGTCTTTCTCGAGCATCCCGCCGACCCGACCCCAGAATCGAGCCCCCTGTGAACCTGCTGTACGCGATCATCCTCGGCGTTGTGGAGGGACTCACCGAGTTTCTCCCCGTCTCGAGCACCGGCCACCTCACCCTCGTCGAGAAGCTCCTGGGGTTCCAGATCGACGATCCGGGCGTCACGGCGTTCACCGCGATCATCCAGTTCGGGGCGATCGTCGCCGTGATCATCTACTTCCGCTCCGACATCGGCCGCCTTCTCAGCGCCTGGTGGCGAGGCCTCTTCTCCGCTGATGCCCGTCGTAACCGGGACTACCGGTTCGCCTGGTACGTCATCGCCGGGTCACTGCCCATCGGCATCGTCGGGTTCGCGGCGAAAGACCTCGTCTCGGGCGCCCTCCGCAATCTCTGGGTCGTCGTGGCCGGGCTCATCCTGTGGAGTGCCGTCATGTTCGTCGCCGAACGGATCGGCCGGAAGTCCCGTCCCGAGGAGAGCCTGACGCTGAAGGACGCGCTCATCATCGGCCTGTTCCAGTGCATCGCCCTCATCCCGGGGGTCTCCCGCTCGGGTGCGACGATCAGCGCCGGCCTGCTCCGCAACCTCGACCGCGTGGCAGCGACCAGGCTCTCGTTCTTCCTCGCCATCCCGGCCCTGATCGGCGCCGGCGCCTACGAGAGTGCCAGCCAGGCCTCCGCGGTCAGCGCGACCGTGGGCTGGGGAGCCACAGCCATCGGAACCATCGTCAGCTTCATCGTCGCCTACGCGTCGATCGCCTGGCTCCTCCGACTGGTGGCACGGCATCCGATCACCGTGTTCATCTGGTATCGCGTCGCGCTCGGACTCGTCGTCGCGGTGCTGCTGGCAACCGGTGTGATCGCCGCCACGTGACAGCCGTGGCGGCACGGCCCGCCGCCACGGTGGTGCCCGTCGAAATCGGGTTCTACTCCGGCTTTCGACCGACGACTGTCCAGGCGGTCGCTCGAATGGTGAAAGGACCATCGGGAAGGAGCTCAGCTGCCTGATGCCGGAGCCTCTCCCGTCGTGGCGCGTCCAGGGCCGCCACGTAGGCTCCGGCCGGGCCGATTCCGAGCGTGAACGGATCCCACCAGTCAGCAAAAGACGGGAACAGAACACTGACGGTCAGTTCGCCCGCCGCACTGTCGGTGAGACCCGCGTCGGCGAAGACCGCAGCAAGATCCCCGTCAGCGGTGCCCTTCGTGATCTCGGTGATCGGCGCCGACGGGTCCAGATCGAGCACGGCCCGATCGAATACCCCCAGGGGTCCCCGCGTGCCCGAGAAGTCCCAGACGTTCGCAGCGATCGTTCCGCCTGGCCGCGTGACTCGCGCCATCTCGCGGATGCCGGCCACAGGATCGGTCATGAAGTGCACGACGAGTTGTGCGAGCGTCAGATCGAAGGTGTGATCCGGGAAGGGGAGGGAATCCGCCGCGGCAACCCGGATGTCGACACCGGGGAACCGCGATCGTGCCGCCTGCACGAAGGGTTCTGACGGGTCGACCGCACTGACCCGGTCAGCGCCCAGGGCGTCGACGAGTTCTCCCGTCACAGCACCGGGGCCGCAGCCGACATCCAGCGCCGACCCACCGAGCGCGGGGGCGACCAGGTCGATGAATCGCTTCGCCAACGGCACGGAGAAGCGGCCCATGAAGCGGTCATACGATTCGGCGTTCGCGAAGAATTCGGCCATGCCCCATTGTGAACCGTCACGGTACCGGCGGAACAGGTGCGAGGAGAAGAATGAGAACCGACTGCGGCGCCCGAGGGGCGGGAAACCCTCCCATCCGGATCCTGCTCTGTCAGGTGTGGTGCGTGGGCGGTGAGGTGACCGCGCGGAGGGTGAAGTCGTCGAGGTTCGGCAGGGCGCGCTCCGTGTTGTGTTCGGCGTCGTGGAGAGTGCGTTCGACGTCTGAGAGTGGGGCGTCGGCGACCTGGAGTGTTGCCGCTCCCTGCAGGCGGTGCCCGACCCAGCGGAGTTGGATGCGAATCACGGCGAGAACCCCGGGGGTGCTTTCGAGTGCGTCGCGGGCTCGGTCGACGAGGTCGGGTTCGATGCCGTCCATCAGACGCCGACCGATGCTCTTGACGGTGCCCCAGAGCAGAACGATGATCGCGGCCGAGATGATGATGCCGATGATGGGGTCGGCAAGAGGAAAGCCGAGCATCACCCCGACCGCGCCGAGAACGACGGCGAGGGACGTGAAACCGTCGAGGCGTGCGTGCACACCGTCTGCCACGAGGGCTGCTGAGCCGATGTTCTGACCGACCCGGATGCGGTAGACGGCGACGATCTCGTTGCCCGCGAAGCCGATCAGGCCGGCGGCGGCAACGAACCAGAGGTTCCGGAGGTCGTGCGGGTCGAACAGGCGGTTGATGGACTCCCACGCAGCAACGACCGCTGACAGCGCAACGACCGCGACGATGAAGAGGCCTGCGAGGTCTTCGGCACGCCCGAAACCGTAGGTGTAGTGGCGAGTTGCGAGGCGTCGACCGAGGATGAAGGCGATCCACAGCGGTACAGCAGTCAGGGCGTCGGAGAAGTTGTGGATCGTGTCGGCCAGCAGCGCAACGGAGCCACTGATGAGGAAGACCAGGAACTGGAGGACCGTGGTGCCGAGAAGGATGAAGAGACTGATCTTCAGTGCCCGGACACCGTGGGCGCTGGCTTCGAGGGCGTCGTCGATGGAATCGGCGGCGTCATGGGTGTGTGGGACGAAGAGGCCGTAGAAGAAGCCTCTGACACCCGTCGGGTGGGAGTGCCCGTGTTCATCGTGCTCGTGTTCGTGCGGATGAGGGTGGTCGTGGGGGTGGTCGTGGGGGTGGTCGTGGGTGTGATGATCGTCAGCTGGGGAGTCGTGCCGATGCTCGTGGTGCATGTTCATTCAGTGTCCTTGCGGTCGAGCGCGTGGTGGTGCCGAGGGGATCCGCCGAGGCTGTGCTCGGCCTGGAAGATGGCATCGCTCACCAGCTGGATGGCGTGCTCGTCGGCGAGACTGTAGAAGACCCGGGTACCGTCCTGCCTGGTCGACACGATTCGCGCCAGGCGAAGTTTTGCGAGGTGCTGGGACACCGACGCAGGACTCTTGTCGAGGATGTCGGCGAGATGGTTCACCGACAGTTCCTGATCCCGGAGGGCGAGGATTATCCGTACCCGCGTTGCATCGGCGAGCATTCCGAAGATCTCGACGGTCAGCTCCACATACTGGCTGTCGGGGCTTCGACCGCAAATCTGTTTATCTGCATCCATACGCAGATTATTCCACAGAACAGAGCCGACGGAGTGCACCGCGGCCGACCCGATGACAGTGGCGGCGACATCCGGCGCGTTGGTCACATCGGCCGAGACCGCCCGCAGGCGGGGCGCCGTGAGGGACTAGTCGCCGGGCTTCCGCGTGACGGCCGTGGCCCCGTCGCCCGCTGCGAGAGACTGCCGCACAACGGAGCGGCCGGTCGGTCCATTGGCCCCAAAAACAGTGATCTCCATGCTGATTCTCCATTCGGATGCATCGGGCCACATCAA
Organism: Subtercola boreus; assembly: GCF_003399645.1. Classification (GTDB taxonomy): domain Bacteria; phylum Actinomycetota; class Actinomycetes; order Actinomycetales; family Microbacteriaceae; genus Subtercola; species Subtercola boreus_A. The sequence continues at coordinate 326,598 of NZ_NBXD01000007.1, read as the reverse complement.
ACCAAACGCAAACTCACCCGAAGGGCAAGCGGAAGCGGGATGAAAATCACTGTGGGATGCGCAGTCAAACGGAGGCGTTAGCCAAGCACCACGGCCTCTTCGACGCCATCCGCGCCGGCAGCAACCGCCTGGCCGAATCCATCGCCTTCACGCACATCGAGAAGCGGCGCGCGCCCTCCCTCGCGATGCTCACGGGTTTGTGATGGTCGGGCATGACGAGATTTCAAAAATGATATATCGTAGCGGATAGCAGGAATTCTCACGACCGTCGGGTCGGGATGGCGGCTTGCACCCAACCGAAAGGACAACGATGTCTACCCCGTTCACCCACACCACACAGGACGCCCGCACGTTCACCGGTCGCACGAACGGCGTGAAACCGGCCGCGGGTGTGCCGCTCGTCGTCGCCCTCCACGGTGGCACCTACTCTTCGATGTACTTCGACATCCCGGGATACTCCCTGCTCGAGCGGGGCGCCGGGGCAGGTGTTCCGATCATCGCACTCGACCGCCCCAACTACGAAGGCTCCAGCCCGCTCGAGAGCGACGACTCGATCATCCTGGCGAACGCCGAGGTTCTGGATGCCGCGATCGGGGAGATCTGGGCCCAGTACGGCGGTGAGGCATCCGGAGTGGTGCTGGTCGGCCACTCCATCGGCGGCGCCATCGCGACGGCCATCGCCGCGAATCGGCCCGTCTGGCCGCTGCAGGGGCTTGCGACATCCGGGTGCCTCGTGCGGGTGCCCGCCGAGTCGGCGGGTGCATGGGCAGCCCTGCCTCCGATCCCGATGATCGACCTGCCGGTGCCGCTGAAGGATCAGCTCATGTTCGGCCCGGTCGGAACCTACGCCGACGACATGCCCGCTGCGAGCCACCCCTCGAACACGCTCGTACCCAAGGCCGAGCTGCTCGACATCACGGGCGGATGGATCGATCGGCGCGGGGAGACCTGCGGCCGCATCACCGTACCCGTCTTCCACCGCCAGGGCGAGTTCGACAACCTCTGGGTCACGAACCAGAACGAGATCGACGAGTACCGGGCGGGCTTCACGTCGGCTGCCTCACTCGACATCGAGCTGGTGCCCGGCAGCGGCCACTGCATCGACTTCCACACGCCGAGTAAAGGGTTCGAAGACGCCGAGCTCGCCTTCGCGAAATCGGTCGCCGCGCCCGTCAGCGACCGACAGTCGGGTTCATGAGGTCGTTGAACCGGCGGGTGATCCCGATGTCATCGGTGCGCTGCGCATCCCGGCGCTCGCGCGCGCGGACCACATAGGCCTCGGGCTCACCGGCTTCGAGGGCCTGCAGCGTCTCGGCAAGGAACTCGTCGAGCGGCATGGCGCCGGGGTCGGTGAGGTTCACCGCCTGGAGCGCCGTTCGTGTGAGCGGCGGTGCTATCTCGATGATCTCGGGGCCCTCCCCGTGCAGCCGGTACCGCAGCGAGAGAGTGTACGAGTGCATGGCCGCCTTGGTCGCAGAGTAGAGCGACGACCGGGCGAGCGGGGCGTAGCCGAGCATCGACGTGATGTTGACGATCGCGCTGTCGGGTACTTCGCGCAGATGCTCGATGAAGGCGGAGATCATGCGGATCGGGCCGAGCAGGTTGGTGCCCATCACCACCACCAGCTCCCCCTCGTCGACGGGGGCCGTCGGGTCGTCGTCGATCATCACTCCGGCGCAGTTGATGAGAACGTCGAGTTCGGGATGCGTCGACAGCACCTCTTTCGCGCAGGCCGCGATGCTCGCAACATCTGTCACATCCACCAGCACAGTCCCGATGCCGGGGTTCGCTACAGCCACGTCGGCCAGCAGGTCGGCACGGTGACCGGCGACGATGACGGTGTTGCCTCGCTCGACCAGTGCCTCGGCGAGCCCGCGGCCGATGCCCGATCCCCCACCGGTGATGAGCACGGTACTGCCGGTGAGTCTCACGCTCGACCTGCCGATGCGACCGCGGGGTGGGCCGTAGCCGCCCACTCGATGACGGTCTCGGCGAAGAGCCGGGGATCCGATCGGTGCATCGCGTGCCCCATGTCGGGAAACGAGAGGTAGCTGACCGGCTGGCCGGCCTGCCGCACCAGCTCCTGCACGCGCTGGGCCTGGAAGTCGGTCATCGCCCCCGTCAGACGACCCGTGTGTTCATCGACCTGGCGAAAGTGGTGGGTGATCAGCACCGGAACTTTGACGTTCGAGAGCATATTCTCATGGTCGCAGGATGCCGTCGCCGAACCCGAGGCGAAGGCCCCGCCCCACTCGGGGTCGTACTCCTTCATGTTCTGCGGCGGGTCGGCCGGGCGCTCCCCGAGAGGCATCGGGAACATGCGCGCCAGGCCCTGGAGCGTCGAACGGGGCATCACCCGCGGAATCGCCCGTTGCATGCCGGCCCAGTCGCCGACCGACCACTGGTCGCCGAGATAGGTGTTCCACAGTTCGAACGTCAGGCCCATTCCCTGGTGCACCGACGGCCCGCACGCGGGTTGTGACTCAGAGGCGAAGAAGGGCGCGTCTTCCCAGACGCCGCCGAGAACCTGGCCGGGTTTCGCGAAGGCGCACAGCCAAGCAGCGATCGTGCCGCCCGACGAGAGCCCGCTCACCAGCGTAGGTCGTTCGATGACGAGATCGATGAATCGCACGAGGTCGGCACCGAAGGTGTCGAGGGTGTACCGACCCGGCGTCCACGTCGAGCGGCCCTGGCCCCGCAGGTCGACGGCGAACACCTGGAAGTGTTCGGCGAGAGCCGGTATCGCCTGTTCATAGCCCCACCACGACTCGCTCTGCGACGGGATGAGCAGCAGGGCGGGCGACGCGGGATCACCGACGACCGCGTAGTTCATTCGGATCTCCCCCAGATCGACGACGTGTTCCTCGAAGGAATGAGGAACGAAGAGGTCTGCGTGGGAGTCGGCTTCGATGTAGTTCATGTTCTCTCCTGTGATCGACTGACTGTGGATGTACTCATTGCGCGGTCCAGCCGGCATCGAGCATCAGGGACGAACCCGTCATGAGGCTCGACGCATCTCCGGCAAGAAAGACGACGGCGCCCATGACTTCCTCGACGGTGCCGACCCGGCCGAGGGCGTTGCGTTCCGACACCCATTTCCGAAATCCCGGGGAGCCCAGCATGTGCTTGGTCATCTCGGTTTCGATGAACGTCGGGCAGATCGTGTTCACGCGCACGTTGTTCATGCCGACCTCCCAGGCGAGAGACTTGGCCAGACCCTCCAGCGCGTGCTTCGTGGCCGAGTACACCGTTCGACGCGGGCTCCCGACGTGGCCCATCTGAGACGAGATCAGAATGATCGAACCTCCGCCGAGCTCTTTCATCCCGCGCGTCGCCGCTCGCGCGACAACGAAAGCCGACCGCACGTTCACGGCTATCATGTCGTCGAGGTCGGCGTCGTGCAGGTCGACGAGTTCGACGGGCCGGTTGATGCCGACGCTGTGGACCACGATCTCGAACGGCCCGAAGTCCACAAAAGCCGCGTCGACCGCGCGCGAATCGGTCACGTCCAGCGCCACCGCGGTCGCCAACCGCCCAGCAGCGCGAAGCTCGGCGCAGAACGAATCCAGCTCCGACGTCGAACGCGCTGCGACGAACACCTCGGCCCCGGCCTCGGACAGGGCAGCGGCCGAGGCGAGTCCGATGCCTCGGCTCGCACCGACGATGAAGGCCCGGCGGCCATCCAGCCGGAACGTGGGAGTGACGGGCAGCATCTAGGCGTCAGCGCTGACGGGTTCGTACCACGGCAGGCCGGGCTGATTGCCGTAGCGCCGCACGCGGATGTTCGCCTGTTCGCCGTGACCCACGAAGTGTTCGAGGTGCGCCAGCCGCGAGCCGTAGGCACCGATCTCTGCACTCGCCGCATCGGTGATCACGCGCTGGTAGGTGCAGGTCTTCAAGAATTTTCCGACCCAGAGCCCCCCGGTGTACCGTGCCGCTCGCTTTGTCGGCAGTGTGTGGTTCGTGCCGATGACCTTGTCGCCGAACGCGACGTTCGTGCGTGGCCCGAGGAACATCGCGCCGAAGTTGCGCAGCCCGGCGAGAAAGAAATCGGGATCGTTCGTCATCACCTGCACATGCTCGAACGCGAGGTCGTTCGCGACGCCCAGCATCTCCTCGTCGGTCTCACACACGATGACCTGGCCGAAATCTGCCCAGCTCACGGACGCGATGGCTGCTGTCGGCAGGATCGTCAGCTGTCGTTCCACCTCGGCGATGGTGGCTTCTGCGAGCTTCCTGCTGGTGGTCAGCAGGATGCTCGGGCTGGTCGGCCCGTGTTCGGCCTGCCCGAGCAGGTCGACGGCGCACAACTCGGCGTCGACGGTGTCGTCGGCGATGATCAGCGTCTCGGTCGGGCCGGCGAAGAGGTCGATGCCGACACGGCCGAACAACTGGCGCTTGGCTTCCGCGACGTAGGCGTTGCCGGGCCCGACCAGCATGTCGACGGCAGCGATGCTCTCGGTGCCGATCGCCATGGCCGCAACCGCCTGCGTGCCGCCGAGAGCCAAAATCTCGTCGGCCCCGGCGAGGTGCATCGCCGCGACGATGGCCGGGTGTGGAGAGCCGTCGAAGGGCGGCGCCGAGGCGACGACCCGCTGGACTCCGGCGACCTTGGCGGTGATGACGCTCATGTGCGCCGAAGCAAGAAGTGGATACTTCCCACCCGGCACGTAGCACCCCACGGCATCGACAGGGATATGCCTGTGACCGAGGATCACCCCGGGATAGGTCTCCACCTCGACATCGTGCAGGGACTCCCGCTGGATCTGCGCGAAGTTGCGGATCTGGCTCTGCGCGAAGAGGATGTCGTCGATCTGCCCTCGCGAGAGGTGTCCGAGAGCGTCGGCTACGTCGTCATCGGTCAGCCTGAAGCTCGCCGGCGACCAATGGTCGAAGCGGGAGCTGTACTCCCGTACGGCCTGGTCACCGCCGGTTTCGATAGCAGCGATGATCTCTTCGACCGTTGTGCGCACCGCTCGTTCGTCGTCGGCGTTCGAGCGACGCGCTGACTTCAGCTGGATGATCATCGGGCGACACTGCCGATTCCCGGGGCCTGGGCGTTCACCGTGGTCGGCGCGACCGAACGCTTCACCGGGCTCGCTCCGCCCGTGCCGCGCAGCGCGATCACGGCGATCCCCCCGAGCACCAGCGGCACGGCGAAGAGCAGGTACAGCGATGGTGCGCTCCATCCGCCGTCGATCAGCACCCCGGCGAGAATTGGGGAGATGATGGCGCCGATCCGGCCCAGCATGACGGCGAAGCCGACACCGGTCGTACGCACCGAGGTGGGGAACAGCTCCGGCGAGATGGTGAACAACCCGGTTGCGCAGGCCTGGATGAGCGCACCGACCGCGAGGGCGAGGAACAGCGTCCACCCGAGGCTGCCGAACGAGAGGCCCATCGTGAGGAATGCGATGGCGGCGCCGGCGAACGCGATGATGGTCAGGGTTCTGTTCCTGAAGAGGATCGCGAGCACGGCGAAGATGATCGCGGCAAGGGCGCCGCCGACGTTCAGCAGCACTCCCGCCCCGATGCTCTGCTGTGGCGTCATGCCTGCCTGCAGCAGCAGACGTGGCGTCCAGCCGTTCGCGAAGTAGAACGCGCCCATCATGACGAAGAAGGCGAACCCGATCAGTGCCGTCTTCCGTCCATTCCGGCCCTTGAAGAGTTCGCTGACGACCACATTCTTCGGTCGTGGATCGGGCTCGGGGAGCACGCTGATCGCCGCCACCTGCATTCTGGCGAGCGTGCGGTTGATCGTCTCCAGTGCGCCTTTCGGCCGCTTCACCAGCAGAAAGTCGATCGACTCCGGCAGCACGAGGAGAACGACGAAGAACACGATCACGGTGAAGACCGCGCCGACGACGAAGCTCGCCCGCCACCCGAAGGTACCCAGCACGATGGATGCGACAAACCCTCCGACGACGCCACCGATCGGCAGGCCGGCGGTACCCAGGGCGATCATGGTCGCCCTGCGTCGCTGCGGAGCGAACTCGGCGATCACGACCGGCAGCCCTGCGACGAGGCCACCGACACCGACGCCCGTGATCACCCGGGTGACCGCGAGTCCGACCATGTCGGTCGTCAGCGCAGACGCAGCCATGGACACGCTGACGATCGCGAGGCTGAGCAGGGTCATCCGGCGCCTGCCGATACGGTCGGCGAGAGGCGAGATGAACGCCGAACCGAACACCAGGCCGATGCCGACGGCGCTGAGCAGCACCCCGATCTGCGTGGCGTTCAGCTTCCAGTCGGCGGCGACGGCTGAGGCCGAAAACGCCATCAGCAGAAGGTCGTAGCCTTCGATCAGAACGATCAGAAGGCAGAGGGAGATCACCAGGACCTGGTACCGGCTGAGCGGTGCGCGGTCGATGGATTCGCGGATGGACATGTGTGACACCCTTTCTGTGCGCGACAGTATGGCGGCTCCTGTGCCGCCTCTCGCGATCGGTGTTGCTGTAGCCGAACGTCGTCGTCGACGCCGGCGAATACCCCGGTGGATCCTGTTAGAAGGGGTACCTCCCGGGTTCGCTGCTCAGAGTGGTCAGTCGAACCTCGGTGAAGTCTTCGATGGCGTAGTAGCCGGACCGGCCCCAGCCGCTGTCTTTGACGCCGCCCACCGGCAGGGCCGCCTCGCTGGCCATGGTCGGCGCGTTGATGTGGATGATGCCAGTGTCGAAACGGGCGGCCAGGTCGAGACCGCGGGCGCGGTCCCGCGTCATGATCGACGCACTGAGCCCGAAGGGTGTGTTCTGCGAGGCTCGGAACGCGGCCTCGGCATCGTCGAATGCTTCGATGACCAGGAGCGGCCCGAACGTCTCATCGGCACCGGTAGCGCAGATCGCATCCGCCGGCACGTGGGTGAGGATCGTCGGCGGGTAGAGTCGGCCGTTTGCTCTGCCGCCCGTGACCAGCGTCGCGCCGCGGTCGAGCGCATCCTGAACCCGCACCTGGATCTGCTCGACAGCGCGGTCGTCGATCAGCGGCCCGATGATCACCCCCGGGTCCCTCGGGTCACCGATCTTCAGCCCCTCGACCCGGGCGGTGAGCCCCGACACGAAGTCGTCGTGCAGCGAGCTGTGCACGTAGACCTTCCGTGAGTTCATGCAGACCTGGCCCTGGTGCAGGAACGCCCCGAAGGTCACGGCCCTGATCGATTCCTCGAGGTCGGCATCGTCGAGGATGATGACCGGGTTGAACCCGCCGAGCTCGAGAACCATGCGCTTCAACGCCCGGCCCGCCTGGGCGCCGAGGATGCGCGCGGTCTTGTCGGAGCCCGTGAAGTTGATGCAGCGCACCGCCGGGCTTTCGAAGAACACCTCGGCGATCTCGGCCGCGGCCCCCGGAGCATGCGTGATCACGTTGAAGGTTCCGGCCGGAAATCCGGCTTCCTCGAGAATTTCGGCGTGAACGAGCCCGGCTGAGCGCGGCGCCAGTTCCGACGGCTTGATGACGGTCGTGTTGCCGAACGCCATCGGCAAAAGGAACGTTCGCCAGGCGAGGTAGAAGGCACCGTTCCACGGGGTGAATCCGGCGACCACACCGAGCGGCTTGCGGGTGACGGTCGCCGTTCGGCCCGGCACATCGCTTCGGAGAATATCGCCGGCCGGGAGGTAGCCCCAGCCGGCGGCCTGGCGGAGCATCGCGGCCGACAGGCGGATCTGGAACGCCGAGAAGGCCCGACTCGCGCCCCCTTCGACGGCCATCAGCTCGACGAGCTCCTCAGTTCGACGCTCGACGATGTCGGCTGCCTTCAGGAAGAGCATCTGCCTTGCCCCGGGAGCCAGGTTCGCCCACGCCGGGAAGGCTGCGGCTGCGGCTGCGACCGCGGCCTTCGCCTCGATAGCACCACCCGCGGCCGACTCGGAGACGATCTCGCCGTCGAGAGGGTTGAAGACCGGGAATGTCGGCCCACCGACATCCGTCCATCTGCCATCAATGAAATGGGTGGTGATCGTCGTGCGTTCTGCAGCAACGGAGAGGGTCATGATCGTCCTTCGATTCGGAGGAGGGCTTCTGCATTGCCGTGGGCGATCTTCTCCAGGTCGCCCGGTTTCAGCCGCGCAGAAAGGAGGAAATCGGTCGCCTTCCCACTGGGGGCGAAGGGATGATCGACCGAGAAGATGATGCGATCGACACCGAAAGCGGCGATCGCACACTGCAGGGGTATCTCGGAGTTGTAGCCCGAGGTGGTGAGGTGGAGGTTTCGGCGGAGCGTCTCGGCCACGCTCAGCGAGTGACCGGTGACCACCGGGTTCAGCATGTCTTCGATGCGGTCGATGTGGAAGGGCAGCCCTTCGCCCATGTGACCGAGGATGACCTTCAGCTCTGGCAGGTGCTCGAACACACCCTGGGCGACCATCCGCAGCACATGCATCGCGGTCTCGGAGTGCCACCCCCAACCCGACGTCGAGAGGCAGGCCGCCACTTCGGGCGGCAGACCCGAGTAGTACGTGTCGACGATGCGGGCGGGCGGCGGCGCGGGGTGGAGGTAGAGGGGCACATCCAGCCGGGTCGCGGCCTCAAGCACGGGCCGCGCCGCCACGTCGTCGAGGAACATCCCGTTCGTCTGGCCGTGGATCATCGCCCCCAAAAACCCCAGCTCTTCGACGCACCGCGTGAGCTCATCGGCGGCCCCGGTGGGGTCGCTCATGGGCAGCGCGGCGAACGCCTGGAACCGATCGGGCCTGTTCGCCACGATCTCGGCCAGCCGGTCGTTGATCCTGCGGTTGACATCGACGGCCCGCTGCGGTTCGAGCCCCTGCACGAAGTAGCTGAGCGCCGACAGCACCTGTACGTCGATGCCCGCGTCATCCATCACCCGGAGTCTCGCCTCACCCACCTCGTCGAGTTCGGCGGCACGTTTTCCGGCACGCAGGCCGAGATCGACCCCGGCGGCTTCGATGACGTCTCTCGGCAGCATGTGTTCTTCGATGGCGATGATTCTCATACGAGTGCTCCTTCGGCTCTCACGGGCGCGGCAGCAGCGCCGGCCACGGCAGCGAACCCGCTGATGGCACGCTGGAGTACGTCGCCCCAGTCCGCAGACGAACCGCCGACCCAGGCGATGTGCTGGTCGGGTCTGACCAGCACGACACCCGGCTCCGCCGTCTCGAGATGTGCGAGCGGGATGCCGCGTCGGTCGGCCTCGGCGAGAAGGGGTGACACCTCAGCTGCTGTGCCGATCGCCGTGAACCACTCGCCCAGCAGATCGTAGATCGCGTGGCCGTGCACGACTCTGTGAGGCAGTCTGTTGCCGGCCTCGACGCGGGGTTCGTAGTCGGCCGGGGTGGCCGCCTGCTGCCGGGAGGTCGGCCCGTAGCCGTACCCCAGCACCAGCCCGGAACTCAGGAATTCCGGGGATTTCAGTCGTCGGATGACCGGCCCGAGTTCAGCGCGCGCGGCCTCGAATGCCGCTCCTGACGCCATCAGCAGCGGGTTGCTGAGGTCGACGGAGAGCGAGGCCATATTCGACGCCGCCAACTCGATCGTCTGGCCCTCGATGGGGCGCCGCTCGACCCCGTAACTGTCGAGCAGCGCGTCGGGCGCCCATCCGCCGAGCACCGCGGCGAGCTTCCAACCCAGGTTGACTGCGTCACCGACCCCGGTATTGAAGCCGTGGCCACCCCACGGAGGATTCTGGTGGGCGGCATCACCGACGATGAAGAGCCTGCCGGTGCGGTACCGGTCGGCGAGAAGCATGCGCGCCTGCCACGGGTCGGTTGCGAGCACCTCGACATCGACGTCTGCGCCGAGAAGGGATCGCACGATGCGTGCGGCGTGCGCAGCATCGTCGACGTGGGTGGTTCCGGTCGAGATCGCCCAGTAGGTGCCGGCGTGATCGAGAGGCCCGACCACGCCGGGGGCGTCGGGATTCAGCACCCAGTAGTGGATCGACGGTGCGTGGGGGATCAGGCCGGCGAGTTCGCTCGACCGGAAGGTGATGTTGACGTTCGGCCGACCGGCGACGGAACCCTCGTACCGGGCGCCCATCGCCGAGCGCACGACGCTGCGGGGCCCGTCTGCGCCGACGACATAGAGCGCGGACACAGTGCGTCGCTCGCCCTCCCCGTTGCTGAGGACGACCCGCGCGTGATCCGGGCCGTCCTCCACCGAGACGGCGTGCCAGCCGAACAGCAGCTCGACCCCGGCTTTCTGAGCGAGATCGGCGCGCATCACCTCTTCGACGAGAGGCTGGGTCACCTGCTGGGCCGGCTCCGGGGTGAGGTCGGGGCCGGCATCGAGGCCCAGACACCCCTCAACAGAGGTGATCTCCTGCCCCGTGACGGTCTGCACGAAGGTCACACGCTGCGACCAGGTTCTGCTGAGGGGAGCCACCCGGCGCAGGTGATCGGCGATGCCCCAGCGGCGAAAGTGTTCCATCGAGCGCACTGACGTCGTCTTCGCCCGGGGCCGGGAGTGTTCGACCACCGCGCGTGGTTCCACCACGATCACCGGCACACGGTGCAGGCTCAACTCTTCGGCGAGCGCCAACCCGACGGGGCCACCGCCGACGATCAGTACGGGCACGACGTCATCAGTCATGGGTGAACTCCTGAGCTGGGCACTGTCTTCTTCGACACGTCTGATAGTGCCCCATACACAGGCCGAGCCTTGCCCGGACTTTCAATGGATGGCACTATCGCAGTATGACCACCACCCCGCGGCGCGGCGGGCGTCCCGCCTCCGGGGAGCCGCTGCTCGATCGAGCCTTCCGGCTCCTCGACGTCTTCTCCGACGACGAGACAGCCCTGACCCTGACGCGGTTGAGCGAGCGGGCTCGCATCCCCCTCAGCTCGACCCTGCGGCTCGCGCAGCACCTCGTCCGCCTGGGTGCCCTCGAGCGACAGGGCGACGGCACCTTCACCATCGGTCTCCGGATGCTCGAATATGCCGCGCTCGCCCCGCGCGGGCATGGCCTCCGAGCCATCGCCCTGCCGTATATGGAAGACCTCCACCGCGCGACCCGCCAGCACGTGCAACTCGCGGTCAGGGAGAACGACGAGGCCGTCATCGTCGAGCGGCTCTCCGCCCCCGGCGCCGGTAGGGTGCTCTACCATGTCGGCGGGCGCGTGCCGCTGCACGGAACCGGCCTCGGCCACGTTCTGCTCGGGTACAGCCGGCCCGAGTTCCAGGAGGCGTATCTGAGGCGGGAGCTCTTTCTCGAACCGGAACACACCCGAATGGACTCCGCGACGCTGCGGTCGCAGCTCGACGTGGCGCAGAAAACGGGTGTCGCCTACATGACTCGGCTGCTGCCGGAGCCCGCCGCGTCTGTCGCGGCACCGATCCTCGATCGCGCAGGCCACTGCGTGGCAGCGATCTCTGCGCTCGGTGCCGACGGCTCACTCGACACCCGGGCGCTGGAGCCCGCCGTCGTCGCGATCGCTCGCGCCATCTCGCGCGATGTGCAGCGGAGCGGTCGATAGGGTCTCAGCTTCCGACCATTGGCAGGCCGCTGTGTGCCGCTGCGGTTGTTCGGCTACACAAGACCTCAGTCGAATGCGCCATCCGCGTTCGATACTCGAGGAGGAGAACCCCATGACCGCGAACCGCAATCGTCGCCGGCCGATCATTCGACCCGTGTTCCACCACACCACGTTCGCGACGCTGAAGCTCGACGAGATGGTCGAGTTCTACGAAGCCATCGCCGGGCTGGAGCCGGTCTACCACGGCACCGAGGGTGCCTGGTTGTCCAATGACGAGGCCAACCACCGTATCGCGCTGCTCGCTCTGCCCGATCTGAAGCCATCCGTCGACAAGGGCCACACCGTGGGGTTGCACCACACCGCCTTCGAGTACGGGACCTTCGACGTCTGGCTCGACAACTACGAGCGGCTCGCGGAACGCGGCATCCGACCGTTCGTCTGCCTCGACCACGGCATGACCATGTCGATGTACTACCAGGATCCGGAAGGCAACGGAGTGGAGATCCAGTTCGACACCTTCGGCAGCTGGAACAGATCGAAGGAATGGATGTGGGAGTCGGAGGAGTTCAGCCTGAACCCCGTCGGGAAGTTCTTCGATCCCGAGCAGATCGTTGCAGCACGAAAGGCCGGGCAGGGCGGCGAGGAGATTCACCGTCGTGCGCGGAATGACGGGTTCCTGCCGGCGGTGATCCCCGACGTGCACCTGCCCGACCTCTGGTGAAGCAGCCGGTCGCCGTGACGGTCAGGAGACGCGCCGGCCCGCGAGCCAGACACCCCTGATGTCACCGACGGCGGCGATGTCTGCGGTCGGGTCGCCGTTCACGAGCAGGAGGTCGGCGACGCTGCCGGGCCGGATGACACCCCGGTTCTCGAATCCGTACAGCTCGGCACTCGTGCTTGTCGCGGCCCGCAGCGCCTCGACGGGGCTGAGGCCGGCGTCGACGAGCAGACCGGTCTCATCGCGCGCTCCCGTGCCGTGGAAGACGGCCGCCGGCGACCCCGGTGCGCTGTTGGCGTCACTGCCCGCCACGATGACGACGCCCGCGTCGTGGATGGCCGTGGCGAACGCCCTCGCGTTCGCATACGCCTGCGGCACACCCCGGGCTTCGGCGACCGTGCGCATCATGATGAGGGTCGGCACCACGACGATGCCCTGCTCCACGATCCGTGCGATCGTCTCTGCTGCCACCGTGCCGTCGAGCGGCGCATGGGTCAGGATGTCGACGCCGATCTCCACGGCCAGTGCGATGGCACCGACCGAACTGGCGTGGGCGACGACGCGCAGCCCCGCTGCATGCGCAGCTTCGACCGCAGCGCGCGCTGCATCGGGTTCGGGGCCGCCGCGGCCCTCTGCCTCGAGCACGAGTTTGATGTAGTCGACGCCCTGGGCGACGCGGATCGCGACCTCCCGTCTCGCGGCCTCCGGCGAGTCGATCACCGCTTCGCTGAGGCCCGGCATGTGCGAGTGCGGCCCGGCCGGCCCGATGAGCGGTGCCCCGGGGGTGGTGAAGACGATGCCGCCGCTTCGCGATCGGAGGTCCGCCAGGTGTTCGGGCGGCCAGCTCGCCATATCGGCGGCGCTTGTCACACCGCCGGCGAGAAGCGCCGAGAAGTCGACCGGCTGCTGAAAGTGCACGTGCCCGTCGATGAGCCCCGGGAGCAGCGTTGCTCCGGCAGCGTCGACGACCGCTCCGCTGGGCGCGACCGCTCCGGCCGGGGTCACGGCTGTGACCGTTCCCCCGTCGACACGAACGTCGTGACGACCTGCGAGGAGGTCGTCTCCGTCGAACACGGCGGTGTCTGTGATGGTGAAAGTCATGGGTTGATCCTCTGCCGCCGGTGTCGTTCAGGCGATGACGTCGAGTGTTGCACGAATGATGCTTTCGGTGTCGATGCCGTGGTACGCGTAGACGTCGGTCACGTCTCCAGCCTGCCCGAAGCGGCTGACGCCGAGGTTGCGCATCGGCACCCGGTTGACTGCGCCGAGGAACGCGAGTGTGTGCGGATGACCGTCGAGTACCGTCACCAGGGGCACCGCCTTCTCTCGGGGGAACAGCTGGTCGAGGATCCACGTCTCGGCGTGTGCGTCCTGCCCGTTCCGGCCCTGCAGCGCCTCGTAGAGTAGGCCCGGGCTCGTGATGCAGACGACCTCGATTCGGGAGCCCTGCGCTTCGATGCGGTCGGCGGCGGTCAGGGCATCCGGAACCATCGCGCCCATCGTCACGATCGTGGCATCCGGATGCTCCCGGGCCCTCAGCACGTAACCGCCGGCGATCACCTGCCGACGACGGCGCTCGCGTGCCGCCGGGTCGTCGGGAACCGCCGCGAGCTGCTGATCGATCGGCTTCGTCGACAGACGCAGGTACGCCGACGTTCCGTCAGGGCGGCCGAGCCGACCGAGGCTGGCCAGCAGGGTCCACTCCGTATCGAGAGCGAACGCCGGCTCGTAGCTGATGCAGCCGGGCTGCTCGAGCCCGATCGAGGGGGTCTTGATCGACTGGTGCGCACCACCCTCGGGAGCGAGGGTCACCCCCGAAGGAGTCCCGACCAGAATCGACTGGCCGCCGGCGTAGATGCCGTACGACCACGGCTCCAGCGCCCGTTCGACGAAAGGGTCGTAGAGCACGCCGATGGGGAACAGCGGTTGGCTCCACCGGCTCCAGGTGGCTCCCAACTCGCCGAGCAGGCTCACCAGGTTGACCTCGGCGATGCCCAGTTCGATGTGCTGGCCGGCCGGCTTCTCACGCCAGTGCATGATGGTCTCGGCGTCGTCGCTGAACCAGTCCTGGCGCTCGTTCGCACTCCACACGCCCACCTTGTTCAGCCAGCCGGCGAGGTTGGTGCTCGACGAGACGTCGGGGCTCACCGTCACCACCGCCACCGCTGCCTCCGGAGCGGCGCGCGTCAGGTCGAGCAGTGCCCGGCCGAGTGCGGCCTGGGTCGTGGCGGTGCCCGACGGGGTTCTGCCGAAGTCCGTCGGAACGGCCGGCGGCGGCACGATGGGCTGCGGCTCGCGTTCCAGTCGCGCAGCCGTCTCGGCGCAGAGGCGACCCGCCTCGCTGTCGGGCGCGAACCGCGAGAACGGCGCATCCGGATTCTCCCCGAGGTGCGCGCCGAGCGTCTGGAACTGCTCCAGGCTCAACAGCGACGAGTGGTTCTGCGGGTGGCCCTCCGTCGGCAGCCGGTTGCCCTTGATCGTGTAGGCGATGATCACCGTCGGCCTCGTGTCGTCGATCTCGGCATACGCGTCGCGCAGCGATTCGAGATCGTGGCCGCCGAGGTTGCGGATGGCCCGCAGCAGCGTGTCGTCGTCGAGGGTGCCGACCAGGGCTCCGATCGCGGGGGCGTCGTCACCCGCTCCCGGCAACCGGTTACGCACCTCCTCGGCCGCACAGCGCAGCAGACGCTGGTACTCCGGGTTCGACATGTCGACGAGGCGCCGCCGCAGGGCATCCCCACCGGGCCGGTTCAGGATGCTCTCCAGCAGGTGCCCGAAGCGCACCGTGATGACCTGCCAGCCGGCGGCATCGAACATACGCTCGATCTTGCCCGCGGCGATGTTCGGCACGACCCGGTCGAGCGACTGGCGGTTGAGGTCGACGATCCAGACGATCTCGCCGAGTTCGGGGGTGGCGGAGTCGAGCACAGCCTCCCACACCGCGCCTTCGTCGAGTTCGGCGTCGCCGACGAGCGAGTACTGGCGGCCCATCGTCGGCTTGCCACTCACCTTTCCGGCGTACCGGCGCGACACCGCGCCCCAGATCGGAGCGGTCGCACCGATGCCGACCGACCCGGTGGAGTAGTCCACCCGGTCGGGGTCTTTCGCCCGGCTCGGGTAGCTCTGCAGGCCGCCGAACTCCCGGAGCCGCGTGAGGTAGCTCTCATCGAGGCCGCCCAGCAGGTAGTTGATGCCGTGCAGCACCGGGGAGGCGTGCGGTTTGACCGACACCCGGTCTTCGGGGCGCAGCTGCCCGAACCAGAGCGACGTCATGATGGTGGCGAGCGATGCGCTCGAGGCCTGGTGGCCGCCGACCTTGATGCCCGACGCATTCACACGCACCCGGTTGGCGTGGTGAATGATGGCGGTCGAGAGCCAGAGCACCCGCTCCTCCACGTCGGCCAGCACCTGCAGCTGCGGATCGGAGTACTGCGGGGCGAACCTCGCCGACGGGTCGTGCCCGAACGCGCCGGGGTCTGCCGCGCCGGGCTGATCGGCCGTGACGGGCTGGTCGGTGAGCGTGATCTGGTTCATGGGTTACATCCTCGTAGACCGGTTGGTGCGCAAAACGTGCCTCCAGTGCACCACTGGGCGGTGGACTGCGCAAGTGAATGGTGCGAATATGATCACAATGATCATCCGTGGTTCACGGCTGCGACAGGAGACGAGCATTATGGGCACACCGTACAGGGCCGACGCCGTCGATGCCACGCTTCTTCTGGCGATGAACAGGGCTCCGGATGCCACGACCGTCGCCCTCGCCGAGACGACCGGGTTGGCCAGGAACACGGTGCGCGCCCGCCAGCAGCGATACGCGCACGAGATGTCGCTGCGTTCGTTCGAACGGCGGATCGACCCGGCCTTCCTCGGCTACCCCCTCCGCGCCTTCGTCGTGACGACGGTGAAGCAGCGAAAGCTGGCCGCGGTGGGGCAGTCGCTGTCGGAGATTCCCGAGGTGCTCGAAGTGCAGGGGCTCTCGGGCGTCGCCGACCTGCTCATCCAGGTCGCGGCGCGCGACGCCGACGATCTGTACCGCATCGCGGGCGTCATCCTGAACATCGACGGCGTCAAGCGCACGAACACCGGCCTCGTGATGCGCGACCTGGTGTCATATCGCATCACGCCTCTCGTCGAGCGGGTCGCCTACCGGCCCGCGAGTGCCGCTCGGTAGGCAGAGCGCACCAGCGGCACGAGCGTGAGAGCTCCGGCGCGATCGAGACGCTCGGCGCGGAGGTTCACGATGTTGCCGCCGCGGCGCTCGGCCGGAACATCCTCTCCGCGCGCCGCGACGAGCACATGGAAGTGCGCGTACGATTCACCGAAGTTCATCGAGTACGTCGCGAGCGCACCGGTGGCCTCGGCGACAGCGCCAGTGAGGTCTTTCAGGTGCTGGCCGAGGGAGTCGAGCTCGTCGGGTGTGAGTTCCTGCCAGCCGAGCGCGTGGCGACGAACGCGCAGGAAGAACCATCCGGGCACCTCGTACCCCGTCGGAAGCTCGCAGGACCACAGCTCGTCACGGAAGACGATCGCCTCCCCGTCGACGCTCTCCAGCCGGCAGATCAGGCAGTCGGCCGCATCGACGACCGTGTGCGGCGGAAACCGCTGGGCCGACGTCGTATCACTCATCGGGCGGCCACAACGGTGCGCAGTGTGCCGATGCCCTCGATCGTCGTCTCGAGCACGTCGCCCGGCGCGAGCAGCTCTTTCGGGGTGCGCCCCCACCCGATGCCGGAGGGCGTTCCGGTGAAGATGATGTCGCCGGCCTTCAGCTCGACGCGCTTCGACAGGTACGACACGAGAGTGGGCACGTCGAAGATGAGATTCGAGGTGTTCGACGACTGTTTCGTCTCACCGTTCAGCGTGCACGAGATGTCGAGCGCGAGGGTCTCCAGGGCGAACTCATCGACAGACACGAGCCACGGCCCGATCGGGCCGAAGCCGGGGGCAGACTTTCCGAGACCGAACTGAGGGTTCGCTCCGCCCTCGAACTGAACGACCCGGTCGCTGATGTCCTGCCCGACCGTCAACGCGGCCACGACCGACCAGGCATCGTCGACCTCAACGTCGAAGCAGTCGACGCCGATGACGACCACGAGCTCCGCCTCCCAGTCGACCGTCTCCGAGGAGAGGCGGAGTACGGCGTCGGGCCCGACGATCGAGCTCGAGAACTTCGGGAAGACCAGGGGCGCGGCGGGAAGGTCGAGTCCTGACTCTTCGGCGTGGTCTGCATAGTTGAGGCCGATTCCGAAGGCTTGGACCGGCATCGGCTGGGGCAGCTGCATCGCCGATTCGTCGGCTTCGGGCATCCCGGTCAAGGCGATACCACTGCCCGCCAGGGCGGACAGGGCCGCCCACTGGTCGAACATCCGTATCGGGTCGGCCGATAGGTCGCCCCGACTGGCCTCCTCGACATCGACGATGCGGTTCTCGATGATGAGGCTGGTTCGGGAGTTGACGACGGCGATCTTCATTGATGCTCCTCTTTTCGCTATTCGCTACGCTATAGCACCATGCTCGCACGACTTCGGGTTGCGAACAACCGCGCGACTCAGAGGATCAGCCCGCCGACCGCTCGGCCTCGACGCGCTCGAGGTACGCGATGTGCTCCCTGATCTCGTCTTCATTGCGCGCCAGGTGGTCGTGCAGCTCCTTCTTCAGGCCCTGTCCGTCTGCCTGCACCACGAATGCCAACAGTCGGGCATGGCGGTCATAGCGACGCTGTCGCTCCTCGTCGGTGATCGTGGTCGGGTCGAAGACGAGGTGCGAGTACCGGTCGGCGGCCACCCACAGCGTTCCGAGAATCCTCAGATCCCACTCGGTCGCCGTGGGCTCGACCAGTGCGACGTGAAAATCGTGGTGGGCCTGCCAGGCTGTCTCCGGATCTTCGGCCCGGCTCAGTTCGAGGAGTCCCTCCAGACGCCGCACCTCTGCGGCACCCTGGTGCGGCACCGACTCGCGCGCGATCTCGGGCTCGATCCGGAGCCGGAGGGAGTAGATCGACTCCATGTCGTGGGTCGACAGAGACGACACCGCGGCACTCCTGGCCTGCTTCAGCACGACGAGGCCCTGGGTCTCGAGCCGGCGGAGCGCTTCCCTGATCGGGATGTGACTCACCCCGAGCTGGCGGGCGAGATCACGGATGGAGAACTGCTCACCCGCCGGAAGCGCGCCCGTGAGGATCGACCGTCGGATCTCCGCCGTGACAAGATCGACCGCGGAGCTGTTCTGCTGGGCGATCGAGCGGACAGCTGGCTCACTGGTCATGACGAACGCTCCCGTACTGGTGTTCGATCAATATACCGTATACCGGTGTTGCCCCGTCCGAGGCGAGGATATAGCATAGCGAATAGCGCCTCATCCGAACCAAGGAGACAACGATGTCAGAGAACAAGGCCACCGGTCGGCCGATCAACCCCCCGAAGCTCCACCACACCACCTTCACGACCATGCAGCTCGACAACATGGTCGCATGGTACGAACTCGCCGTCGGACTGATCCCCGCGTTCCACAACGACGAGGCTGCGTGGCTGACGAACGACGAGGCCAACCACCGCATCGCGTTCCTCTCCCCTCCGGGGCTGAAGAGGCCCGCCGACAAGAGCCACGAGACAGGCGTCCACCACACCGCGTTCGAGTACGCGACCTTCGACGAGTGGCTCGACAACTACATCCGCCTGCGCAACCACGGCATCCTGCCGTTCCTCACGCTCGACCACGGCATCACGATGTCGATCTACTATCAGGACCCCGACGGCAACGGCGTCGAGATCCAGGTCGACGCCTTCGGCGACTGGGCCCAGTCGAAGCAGTGGATCTCCTCGGCGCTGGAGTTCGCATCGAACCCGATCGGCACCTACTTCGACCCGGAGAAGCTGGTCACCGCCCGCGAGTCCGGGCTCAGCTTCGAACAGATCCACGCGAACGCCCGTGCCGGCGAGTACGTGCCCGACACTATTCCGGCAGACATCTTCTTGCCCGAGCTGTACTGACCGTTCATCCCGCGGCAGCAGTCTGGGGTTCGACGAGACACGCACTCCTTCGTCGTATCTGCGCATCCGATACCTGCTATAGCCGATGACGACTTCCCCGGGCCCGTCGAAAGACGGAGGGTTGGCATAACCCCACCTGAGAGGCGTTCAACGATGAGCGAAAGAACCGCGACGACAGACAGGCTCGATGACAGCGAGGCCGGGATCGACCCGATAACCGGCCGATCTGCGACAACCCTGCAAGGCACGCTGCTGCTGATCTGCAGCTGTCTTCCCGTGCTGGGAGCAGTGCTTCTGGCTCCCATCCTCCCCACCCTGAGCCAGGTGTTCGCGTCGACGGCGGGCGCCGACGCTCTTGTACCGCTGGTACTCACCGTTCCCGCGCTGATGATCGCGATCATCGCGCCCTTCGCCGGGTCGATCGTCGACCGGATGGGCCGCAAGAGACTCCTGGTCGGTGCGTTGGTGATCTACGCGGTTCTCGGAACCGCACCGCTTTATCTCGACACTCTGGGCGCCATCCTGCTCAGCCGTGTCGGCGTCGGAATCGCCGAGGCCGCCATCATCACGTGTTGCACGACCCTGCTCGCCGACTACTTCCGAGGCCGCCGACGAGATCGTTACTTCGGCATGCAGACGGTTGTCACGTCTCTCGCGGCGACCCTCTTCATCGTCGTGGGCGGCATCCTCGGATCGGGCGGCTGGCGCACACCGTTCTGGATCTACGCGATCAGCCTGCTCATCGCCATTCCCGTTGCGCTGCTGGTCTGGGCGCCGAAGCCCGCTCACTCGACCAACCCCGTGCGGGTGAAGCTGTCGCCCATCCCGTGGCGGCTGTTGGCGCTGCCCTGCGCCGTGACGGTCTTCGGCGGCATCGTGTTCTACTCGCTCATCGTCGAGCTGCCCTACGTGCTCGCCGGGTTGGGCGTCTCTGATCCTGCCGTCATCGGCCTGGGTTCAGCCGTGGTCTCGCTCGCCACCGCGGCCGGCGCGATCAGCTTCCGCTGGCTCGCACGGCGCGGTGTCAGAACCCTGCTGTGTCTCGCCTTCGGGCTGGCCGCCGTGGGGCTCGTCATCGTGTGGTTCGCCTCGTCGGTGCCGATCGCCATCATCGGATCCATGGTCACATCGCTCGGAACGGGCATCCTGTTGCCCACTCTGCTGACCTGGGCCGTCTCCCACCTGTCTTTCGAACAGCGCGGACGCGGCACCGGTCGGTGGACCGCCTGCCTCTTCTTCGGCCAGTTCGCATCCCCTCTCATCCTGCTCGCCATCGGAGCCCAGGCGGGCGGGCTCCAGCCGGCTCTGGGCATCCTCGGCGTGGCCAGCGCCGTCGTTGCGATCGCCGTGGGCCTCGTACTCGCACGCAGCGCCACCGCTTCCGCTCGAACCACCGCCGATGCATCCGCTGCGGCGCACTGAACCCCGAACGCTGCCGTTCACACGACGAAGACGAGAGACGACCGATGAAGACCTACGAACTCCGCACCTACTGGCTGAGCACCCCGGAGGCCGCGCAGGCGTACGTCGACACCCACTGGCCCCGTCACATCCCGAGCCTGTCGAAGTTCGGCATCACGACCCGGGGCATCTGGCTCGCCGCGGCCACAGAGTATGACCCGTCGAATCGGGTGGTCGCGCTCGTATCGTATGCCGACGGCATCGACCCGGCGGCAGCGTCGGCCGACTTCATGGGCAGTGCCGACTTTCGAGAAGACATGGCGGGGTTCTCGCCCGCCGACATCCTCAGGGTCGAGGCTGTCGCGCTCGAGCCGGCTGCGGCGTCGCCGCTGGCGTGAGCATTGGTCGCCGGCAGAAAGCACGCCGGCGGAGAAAGCAGAAGCCCGGTTCCGCCTGCGTGCAGGTGAACCGGGCTTCGTCGGCTGATGCTTCGCCAGCTACTACTTCGTCAGCTACTACAGTGTGACCCCAACCGGATTCGAACCGGTGTTACCGCCGTGAGAGGGCGATGTCCTAGGCCGCTAAACGATGGGGCCGAATAGACAACTCAACGAGTATGCCATACGTTCAACACGTCTGCCAATTCGGGCGGTGGGCGAGCGGTGGGAGGGTCGGCATGAGCATCCATGGGGCGCGTTCTGCGGCAGCGAGTGCGGTCGTGCTGGCGGTCGTGCTGGCGGTCTCCGGATGCACGATCACCGGTGGCTCGTCGAATGACGGTTCGGGCGGCGTCACGGGCCGCACCGGCAACGGCGGCAGCAGCACCGCGGGTGTGGTCTCCCCGGTCATCGTCGACCTCGGGTCGATCGACGGATCGACCGTCGAGGTTCCGGTCGACAACGTCGTCGTGCTCGACTCGGGCGACGTGAAGGTCACGGTCTGGACGGCGACCGTCGCCGACCCGAAGGTGGCCGAGTTCATTTCCGGCACCGACGACGGCAGCGCCGCCTTCAACCCCGGCCTCAAGCCGCTCGCCGCCGGCGAGACCACCGTGACCCTCACGAACTCCGACACCGGCAACGAGACCACCTTCGAGCTGAGGGTCACCCCGTAGCACCCGTCCCGCCCCGGCCCGCCCCGGCCCGCCATGGGGCACCGGCTCAGAGCGACCAGGGGATCGCCGTCGTCACCACACCCACGACGAGCATCGTGAGCGACACCACGACGGCCCGCCACAGCACCTTCCTGTGGTGGTCGCCGAGGTTCACGTTCGCGAGTGACACGAGTAAAAGGATGGCCGGCACGAGCGGGCTCTGCAGGTGCACAGGCTGGCCGATGACGGATGCTCGTGCCATCTCCACCGGCGAGATACCGAACGCGGCAGCACTCTCCGTGAGCACCGGGAGGATGCCGAAGTAGAACGCATCGTTGCTCATGAAGAACGTCATCGGGATACTCAGCACACCGGTGATGACCGCGAGCGACCCACCGAGCGACGACGGAATCACGGAGACCAGCCACTCGGCCATTGCGTCGACCATGCCGGTTCCGTTGAGCACACCGATCAGCACGGCGGCCGCCAGCACCATCGAGATCACGGCGACAATACTCGACGAATGCGCCACAATGCGCTCGGACTGCTGCTTGAGCTTCGGAAAGTTGATGATCAGGGCCACGGCCGAGCCGACCATGAACACGTAGGCGAGCGGCACCAGGTCGAGCACCAGCAGCACGAGCACCACGACGGTGAGCCCGAGGTTCACCCAGAAGAGCTTCGGCCGGAGCGTCGCGCGGTCGGGGTCGAGCATGGTGTCGGTGAGATTCGCCGGGATCTCCTTCAGCACCGAGACGGTGCCGGTGGGCGTCGAGGTGACGCGGCTGCCCGCGCCGCCCGGAGTGAACGACGACAGACCGGCCAGCCCGCGAGCGCCCGTGTCCCGACCGCGACCGAAGAGGCCCGCGCCGGGGGTCGCCACCTGCCGCGTGCCGTTGCCGTCGAACGCGGCTGCGGCGGCGAGGCGGTTGCGCTCCCCCACCCCCAGGAACCACGCGAAGCCCAGCACGATCGCCAGCCCGGCGATCAGCGACGGAACCAGCGGTACGAAGATGTCGGTCGGCGAGACCCCCAGCGACGCGGCAGCGCGGGCGGTCGGGCCGCCCCAGGGCACGATGTTCAGCGTTCCGTTCGCCAAGCCCGCCACGCAGGTGAGCACCACCGGGCTCATCCCGAGCTTGAGGTACAGCGGCAGCATCGCGGCTGTCGTGATGATGAAGGTGGTCGATCCGTCGCCGTCGAGCGAGACAGCACCGGCGAGCACCGCGGTTCCGACGACGATCTTCGCCGGGTCACCGCCCGCCAGGCGCTGGATGCCCCGAACCAGCGGATCGAACAGCCCCACGTCGATCATCAACCCGAAGTACACGATCGCGAACATCAGCAGCGCGACCGTCGGCGCGAGCGACTTCAGCGATTCGAGCACCATGTCGCCGATGCCGAGCCCGGCCCCGGCGAACAGCCCGAAAATGGTGGGCACGAGAATGAGTGCGACCATCGGCGTGAGCCGTTTGGTCATGATGAGCGTCATGAAGACGATCACCATGGCGAAACCGAGAAAAACAAGCATGTCGACTCCTTTGTCTGAGGACTACACGGTAGATCGACCGATACAGACGCCCCGGGTTTAGCCGCCTTAATGCGCAGAACTGCTTAAAAGAATGGTTCTGCGCATTATTCTCAAGGCATGGCCCGCACCCGAGCAGTGACTTTCGCCCGGCAGATGCTGCTCGTGCAGCTCGCCGTCGTCGTGGCCGTCGTCGTGCTGACCACCGTGACCTACGGTGTTCTCGCCACCATCTCCACCCGCGAAGATGCGCAGCAGACTGCGCTGGCGATCGCCCGCAGCACCGCCGCGAACGCCGGGTTGAGTGAGGCGGTCGCGGCCGAGTCTGCTGACCCCGCCACCGGCGGCAGCGCCCAGCTCGCCGCCGGCCCGGTGCAGTCGATCGCCGAGGCCGTGCGCGCACGAACGTCTGCGCTCTTCGTGGTGGTGACGGATGATCGGGGTCTCCGTCTCGCGCATCCCAACCCCGCGCTGCTCGGCGAACGGGTCAGCACCGATCCGACCGCCGCGCTCGGGGGCCAGGAGTCCACGTCGTGGGAGTCCGGAACGCTCGGGGACTCGGCACGGGCGAAGGTACCGGTCACAGCGGCCGACGGGCGGGTCGTCGGTGAGGTGAGCGTCGGCATCCCGGCCGCCAGCGTCTTCGAGGCGAGCACCTCCGACGTGGCGGTGATCGCCGTGGTCGCCGCGATCGCGCTGGCGATCGGCGGCCTCGCCGCGACGCTGCTCAGCCGGCGCCTGCGCCGCCAGACGCTCGGACTGCAGCCCGCCGAGCTCGCGGGCATGGTGCTCGACCAGTCCGCCGTCATCAGCGGCATCGGTGAGGGCGTCGTGGGTATCACGGCCGCGGGGGTCGTCTCGGTCTGCAACAGTCGGGCATCCGCCCTGCTGGGGGTGACGGATGCCGTAGGCCGCGACATCGCCGACCTCGCGTTGCCGGGTGAGCTGATGCGGGCGGTGGATGATCGGCTGCGGCCGCGCGGCGCGTGGGCGACGGGGCGGGGAGCCGGAGCGGCTGATCGGGCGGCCGCCCAGGGTGCGGCTGATCGGGCGGGCGACGCCGACCCCGCCTCGCTGCGGTTTGCCGTGGACGACCGGCTGCTCTACGTCGACGTCGCTCGCGTCACCCGGTCTGACGTCGAGCTCGGGGTGGTCGTCGTGCTGCGCGACGAGACGGATCTGGCGTCGATGACCCATCGCCTCGAGGCCGTGGAGGCGTCGTCGCGAGCGCTGCGGGTGCAGCGGCACGAGTTCGCGAACCGGCTGCACGTGATCTCGGGCCTGGTCTCGACCGGGCGGAGTGACGATGCGAGCAGCTACCTGGCGGGCATCCTGGAGCACGGGCCCGTCAACTTTCCGGTCGAGAAGGCCGAACTGCTCACAGAGCCCTACCTGCAGGCCTTCCTCGGAGCGAAATCGATCGAGGCGGCAGAACGCGGCGTAACGGTGCAGATCGGGCCCGAGACCGCGGTGTCGAGCGCCCTCTCCCGACCCGAGGAGGTCACGACCGTGCTCGGCAACCTCTTCGACAACGCGGTCTCGGCCGCCGCGCTCGGTTCGCGCGAGCCGCGCTGGGTGCAGGTCGAGGCGCTCGACGACGGTCCCGACCTGCACCTCGCGGTCAGCGACTCGGGCGACGGGGTCGGTGAGGAGGGGGTGCGGATGCTCTTCCGTCCGCGCTCGGCGCTGGGGGCCCCAGGTGCCAGCACCCAGTCCGGCGCCACCGCGAGCGCGGGGTCCGCCGCGTCGGGTTCTGCACGAACCGGCGCTGCTGAGCATCCGGAGCCCGCCTTCGACCGCGTGCACGGACTCGGCGTCGGGCTCACCCTCAGCCGCGACATCGCCCGGCGCGACGGCGGCGACCTGTGGCTGGCATCAGCGTCATCGCGCAATGCCGGGGCCGTGTTCTGTGCTCGGCTGGTGAATGTGCTCTCGAGCGACCCTGCCGCCGACCCGGAGACCCGAGACCTCAGCACTGGCCGACCCGCTGCGAGCGACCCCGCGAAAGGACTCCCCACCCCGTGACCGACCTCAGCGCTCTCGTCGTCGACGACGACTTCCACATCGCCGACCTGCACGCGCGGCTCGTCGCGGGTGCGCCCGGGTTCCGATGCGTCGGAACGGCCGGGACCGCCCGGGGCGCCCTGTCGCTCATCGACTCCGCCCGGCCCGACCTCGTGCTGCTCGACGCCTACCTGCCCGACGGCAGTGGGATCGAACTCATCCGGCGCATCGAGCCCGACGTCATCGCCCTCACGGCGGCGAACGATTCAGACACCGTGCGCCGGGCCATCCGATCGGGAGCTTTCGGCTTTCTGATCAAGCCTTTCGAACCGCATCTGCTCGCCGAGAAGCTGGTCTCGTACGCCGCCTACGCCGAGGCCGTGGCTGCACCGCGCGCCCTGAACCAGGCATCCGTCGACCGTCTGTTCGGGATGCTGCGGCCCGACGTCAAGGCCCGCACCCGTACCGCGACCGAGCAGGCGGTGCTCACCTGCATCGCGGACTCGGGCAGGGAACTCTCGGCCCCCGACATCGCCGAGCGCGTCGGAGTCTCCCGGGCCACCGCCCAGCGCTACCTCGGCGCCCTGGCCACGGAGCGCCTCATCACCGTGCAACTGAAGTACGGCGCGACCGGCCGCCCCGAGCACCGCTACCGCCTCGCCGCGTCCCCGCCCCCGGGCTCGACCCCGCCCGCCGCACCCAACCCGCCCGGGCGGCCGCCTGCGGGCACTCCGCTGGCGCCCGGGCCCGGGGTGGCGTCGGACTGATCGAGCCACGGGAGAGCATTCCCAGCGGTCCGTCCACCGATTGGACACGATTCCGGCCATCCACCGCTCCCAGCGGCGACGAAGACCGAGATCGTGTCCGTTCGCGCTAGCGTGGGGTGCGCCCGCCGCGACGGAGCCCGGCCAGGCGTACCCGTTCGCCCATCAGGAGGTTCACCATGTCGAAGTCCACCGTCACACCCGCCGCTGTCGTCGCGCAGACCGTCTTCCGGGTCGCGCTGGGATCGGTGCTCATTGCCCACGGGTCACAGAAGCTGTTCGGCTGGTTCGGCGGCGGCGGGGTCGAGGGTACGGCGCAGGGGATGGAGTCGATGGGGTTCCGTCCCGCCAGGCAGCACGCGGTGCTGGCCGGGGTGGGCGAGGCCGGGGCCGGCGCGGCACTCGCGCTCGGGCTGGCCACGCCGGCCGCAGGGGCCGCCGCAGCCATCACGATGGGCGTCGCAGCGAGCGTGCACACGCCGAACGGATTCTTCGCCTCACAGGGCGGCCTCGAGTACCCCGCAGTGCTCGGGCTGGCCGCTGCCGCCTTCAGCCAGGCGGGGGCCGGTGCGGTCTCACTCGATTCCGCGACGCGCAACGTCTTCAACCAGCCGTGGATGCGCGTGGTCGCGCTGACCGCGATCCCGGTGGCGATCGGGGTGCAGGTCTACCGTCGTCGAAAGGCGCTGGCCGCTGATGTCGCTGCATCGCCCGAGGTCGACTCCGTGGAGGATGCCGCCGCCGACGCTGCGCCCGACGAAGCGTAGGCGGCGGAGAGCGCCCCCGCGCATGCCCGGAGCCCACTCCGCAGCTGCCCCTCCGCCTCGCGATCGAGCCCCCCGAGCATCCTCTCCTCCACAGCCCGTACGGCAGCACTGGCGGTGACCCGCAGCGCCGCCCCCGCGGGTGTGAGCTGAACCGGCAGCACCCGCCCGACCGGAGCCTGGCCGGGACGGGAGACGAGGTCATCGCCCTCCAGCGACTGCAGGAGCACGTTCATCGACTGGCGCGAGACGAACGCGCCCCGCGCGAGCTCTGAACTCGAGAGTCCGGGTCGCTGCGCGAGCAGTTCGAGGCACGAGTACTGCGTGATGTTCAGGCCCAGGGGGCGGAGGACCGCATCCATCGCTGCGTGCAGTGCGCTTGCCGCCTGCTTGAGCAGGTAGCCGATCGAGGTGTCGAGATCGATGTCCGGGGCAGCTTGACTCATGTCAGTATTCTGACATAGGCTGAGGCATGTCAGGTACCTGACATCATCGACGAAAGAGATCACACCATGCCCGCCACCGGCCCCAGCTTCATCTCCCTCCAGGTTCGCGACCTCGAAACGAGTGCAGCGTTCTATGAGAAGCACCTCGGTCTGACCCGCTCCCCCGCCGGCCCGCCGCACGCTGTCGTGTTCGACACGAAGCCCGTGAGCTTCGCGGTACGTGACACTCTGCCCGGGGTCGACCTCGACCAGATCGCGCAGCCCGGCCAGGGCATGGCGCTGTGGATGCACGCCGCCGACGCCGAATCCATCCACGACCAGCTCGCCGCGATCGGCACCACCATCGTCACGGCGCCGTTCGACGGTCCGTTCGGCCGCACCTTCACCTTCGTCGACCCCGACGGATACCAGGTCACTCTGCACGACCGCGCCTGAGACGACCGGCCGCGCGGGGAACGCCCTACGCCAGCACCCGCAGCGCACCCGCCCGCACCGACACCGTCACGGGCAGCGGCCCCACCCGCTCCCCGTCGGCGTACGCGACGATGTCGCCCGAATTTACGGCCACCGTCACCTCCCGCACCCGCGAGAGCGACACGATCGGCAGCCCCGCGTGCGTTCCCTTGAACACCTTCGGAAAGAGACGCAGAAACCGCACCCGCGAGATCGGATCGACGATGAACAGATCCAGCAGTCCATCGTCGAGCCGGGCATCCGGAGCGATCATCATGCCGCCGCCGATCGACGAATTGTTCGCAACCGCCAGCAGTACCGAATCGACCGTGCGCCGCACGCCGTCGACCTCGAGCGTGTACCGCCTCGGGCGCAGCCGCAACAGCTCCACGAGCAGTGCGATCGTGTAACGCGACGCCCCGCGCGGCCGCTTCATGTGGTTCGCCCGCTCGTTCACACGCGCATCGAACCCGGCCGAGAGCGCCGACGCGAACCACATCTCCCCGCCCGCGTGGGTGAGGTAGCCGAGGTCGATCGTGCGCGGCCCCCGCTCGAACGCAGATCGTAGTGCGGCCATCGACGCGTCGAACTCGAACGGGATGCCGAGCCCCCGCGCCGAGTCGTTGCCGGTGCCGGTCGGCACGATGCCCAGCGGAACCGACGTTCCCCCCACGATGTTCACGCCGAGGCTCACCATGCCGTCGCCGCCCACCACGACGAGGGCATCCGGATGATCGGCCACGGCCGCGCGCGCCGCCGCTGCCAGCGCGCGAAAATCGGTGGCGCGCAACTCTGTGACGGCGTGCCCGTCGAACCGCAGCCGCTCGACCACCCGTGCTCCGGCCCCGCTCGTGCTCCCGAACGACGCCGTCGGGTTGATCGCGACCACCAGTCGCAGGGGTGGGGATGCTGGCACCCCCCGATTATGACCCACCACGCCCGAAGAACATCGACTTGCAGCAACGACCTCGAAGGTGTTGGCTCGGACCTATGAGACTCACGAAGCTTGCCCATGCCGCCCTCGTTCTCGAGGAATCCGGAAAGAAACTGATCGTCGACCCGGGCGTCTTCACCGCCGACCCCATCGACGCCGCGGGTGCTGTCGCCATCGTGGTCACCCACGAGCACGGCGACCACTGGACCTCCGACCAGCTGACGGCCGTGCTCAAGCAGGCCCCGGGCATCCCGATCTTCGCGCCCGAAGGCGTCGCCGCAGCAGCCACCGGCTTCGACATCACCGTCGTCACCGAGGGCGAGGAGATCACGGTCGGGCCTTTCACCCTGAAGTTCTTCGGCGAGAAGCACGCGGTCATCCACGAGTCGGTCCCGACCGTCGACAACGTCGGTGTGCTCATCAACGACACGCTGTACTACCCGGGCGACTCGTACACGGTTCCCGAGGGCGTCTCGGTCGACGTGCTCGCTGCCCCGGTCGGTGCGCCCTGGCTGAAGATCGGCGAAGCGATCGACTTCGTGCTCGCCGTCGCCCCGAAGCGCGTCTTCGCGACGCACGACATGACGCTGTCGGATGCAGGCCGCGGCATGGGCAGCGAACGCCTGGGCTGGGCCGCCGAGCAGGGTGGTGGCGAGTTCCTCGAGCTCACGCCGGGCGACTCGGTCGAGCTGTAGGTTCGCCGGGCGCGCCCGCGACGGGTGGCCGGCGGATGCCGTCGGTCACCCCGATCGCCCGCCGTCATCCTCCCGACACCTCCACCCGGTAGGGTCTCGGCGTGACCTCTGCCACCCCGTCGATCCTCGTGCTCGTGCTGTGCCTCGCCGTACTGGCCCCGCTCGCCTTTCTCGGATTCCGGCAGAGCCGGCGTGCGGCGGCCGCCAGTGACGAGAGCGTCGGATCGAACTTCCTGGCCGGTATGGCGTTCCTGTTCGCGTTTCTGGCGTCGCCCATCGGAATTCTGTTCTCGCACCTGTCGCTGCGGCAGATCACCCGAACGGGCGCATCCGGAGTGCGCCTCGCCATCGCCGGCTTCTACATCTCGTACGCGCTGACGGTGGTGCAGCTCGTCGTTCTGTTCGCGATCTCGGTGCCGCGCTGAGTCGACAGGCGACGCCTCGCTCGTTACGCGAAGTCAACCATGGTCGCCCACAGGCCGCGTTCAGTACTCTGGGAGGCGTACTCCGTGAATGGAAGAGATCTGTGTCGACCTTGAGAATGCTCGCTGTGGCCATTGTGGGCATCGTGGCCCTCGCGATGACAGGATGCACCGCCTCGGCGACGCCGGCGCCGAACGCTCCCCAGTACACCCCCGCGACGACGAACACCCTGCCCGGCACCTGGATCGTCGCCGACACCTACAGCTCCCCCGACATGCCGTTCCTGACCTTCGCGCGTGACGGCTCGTGGACGGGCTCCGACGGGTGCAACGACGCCACCGGCACCTGGTCGATGGACACAGCGGGGGTGCTCACGACGACCTCCGGTCCGCAGACACGCATCTACTGCGATGGGGCGCAGTTGCCCCTCTTCCTCATCGATGCCGTCTCGGCCCGCTTCGACGGCACCGACCTCACCCTCGTCGGGCACGACGGCAGCGAACTCGTGAAGTTGCGCAAACCCTCCTCGAGCGAGAAGGCCGTCGCCCGCGGCACGTCCGTGGTCGTGGGACTGTGGACCAACACCGAACCGGGCCGCGACCGGCTGCTGAAGCTGACGATGCTCGATGACGGAACGGTGGCGGGCAGCGACGGCTGCAACGACTTCACGAGCACCTGGCGGTTCGCCGAAGACGGATCGGTGTCCTTCGGTAAGCTCGCCATCACCGGCCGAACCTGCCAGGGCGTCGTCACCTGGCTCAACCTGGCGTCGTCGGCGGTGCTCGACGGAACGACGATGGTCATCCGGTCGATGTACGGAGCGCAACTCGGCACGCTCCTCTATATCGACGCGGCCCCCGGCGAGACCAGCCTGCCGATCACCGGTGCGACAGGGGCGCCGACGGGGGCGCCGACGGCCGTGCCGACGGCCGTGCCGACGGCCGCGCCGAGCGCGAGTCCCACCCCCACAGGCTGAGCCCGTTGAGTCTGGCGGCCAAGCCATGTAGTGTCGTTACGCATTCGTGATCGAAACGGAACGGACAACTGGATGAGTTTGTTGAACGGAACCCTACGGCGTCGCCTGGTACAGGCCCTCGCCGTGAGTTGCGCACTGGGCCTTGCCGGCACGGTCGCTATCCCTTTCGCAAACGCCTCCACCATGGGAAACGCCTCGTTCTCCTTTGCTCCGACGCAGAATGCCATGGCCGTGGGCCAGAGCTATGACTCGCAGGCCGCCGGGGCCGTGACCGCGACGCGCGACAGCTACGTCGCCACAGATCCGGCCGTTCTCGCCGCCCAGAAGGCCGCCGAAGCCGCCGCAGCAGCCGCCGCCGCCGCGAAGGCCGCGGCTGAGCTGGCCGCGAAGACGGCAGCGCAGAACGCCTCGTCGGCATCCTCGTCGGGCGGCAGCTACACCCCGCCGACCGCCGCCGTGCCAAACGCCGGTTCGGCGCAGTCCATCGCCCAGCAGATGCTTGCCGACCGCGGCATGGGCGCCGATCAGTATTCGTGCCTCGTCTCGTTGTGGAACCGCGAATCGGGCTGGCGCGTCAACGCCTACAACGCCTCATCCGGCGCCCAGGGCATCCCGCAGGCCCTCCCCGGCAGCAAGATGGCCAGCGCAGGAGCCGACTGGGAGACCAACCCTGCCACGCAGATCACGTGGGGCCTCGGCTACATCACGGGCCGCTACGGCACCCCGTGCGGCGCCTGGGCGCACAGCGAATCGGCCGGCTGGTACTAGTCTGCGGCGCAGATCGGCCAGAGGTTCTGCCCTCGCCCGGTGGGCGGCTGGGCCGTTCGAGTCAGGCGAGCGCCTCTGACGTCGGGTCTGGTGCCGTCTCGTCATCGAGCTGGTAGCCACCGACAGGCTCCGAGCCCCACGATGTCGTGCGCCAACCCTCTTCGGGCGTGCCTTCGAGCACGATCATCGCCGTGTTCTCGAGCGGATGCGACCGGCTGAACTCGGGGTCGATGTTTGTGCTCGCGTACGACGCCCAGGCCCGCATGGCTGCCCCGTGGCTGACGACGGCAACCGTCTCCTCGCGGTGCGCACTCGCAATCCCTGCGACGGCCTGCTCGAACCGGGCATAGAACTCGTGGCCGTCTTCACCACCCGGAATGCGACCGTCGAGGCTCTGCCACCACGAGAAGATCGTGCGCATGTACAGGTGCGTCGCCTCTTCGTCGGAACGCCCCTCCAAATCACCGGAGGTGATCTCCCGCAGCCCGTCGAGCACCTGCGGCTCGAGGTTCCGATCGGCGGCGAGCGCAGCCGCGGTCTGCTGCGTGCGAACCATCGTCGACACATAGATCGCGGCGATCTCCTCCGAGGCCAGCGCGGCGGGGATCGCGGCCGCCTGCCTCTGCCCCAGTGCCGTCAGTCCCGGCCCCGGAACCACGGCTCCGAGCACCCCGTGCACATTGTCGATCGTCTGGCCGTGTCGTATGAGGAGGAGTCGCATCCCTCCCATTTTAGGACGGTGGCACGCACTGCTCCGCCACGCGGCCCGCGGCGCTCGTACCGTACGCGTCACGAAACGAAAAAGGCCCGCGTGACCGGGCCTTTCACTGCGCGATGCGCGTAACGCTCAAGCTGGGGTACCTGGACTCGAACCAAGAACAAGAGAATCAGAATCTCCCGTGTTGCCAATTACACCATACCCCAAGGGCACAGACCCGATCTCGGGCCGACGGTCTACTTTAGCCTACGTTCGCCGTGCTCCAAAACCAGCGGCGCCGTACGGACCCTCGCGCGCACGGGCGCGGCTATCAGGACGGGTGCGCTCCGTCGGTATTCACGAGCCCGTTGCCCCGAACCGGTCGGTGCATACACCGAACTGGTCGCCCCACGGCGCAACCATCAGCGGCGCCGTCACGCTGCCGCCGTCGCCCACAGCGCCTGCCGGTACCGCGTCAGCTCGGCCTCCTTTCGTCGGGGCCGCCCGACATCGAGACCGAGAGGTCGTCGCCTGGCCCGCTCAAGGCACCCACCGACGGACACGGATTCGGGCATCACCTCTGGATATGCCGAAGGTGTCGCGAGAACATGTCCGTTCCGTGTCTGGCGGCATGCGTGACGGCTCCCGTCAGAGCAGGCCGATCAGGTGCCGGTTGATCGTGGAGGCGACGCGCGCGCCATCCCCCGCCGCGACCACGAGCTGCTGGGCGCCGGGCGGCGTCGAATCCCCCGCCGCGAAGACGCCGGGCACGGTCGTGCGGCCCGAGGCATCCGTCACCAAGAGGTCGTCGTCGTCGGTCTGCACCCCGAGCAGGGCGCCGTAGTCGAGCGCCGGCGTCCACTTCGGGCGGATGAATCCACCACTTCTCAGAATGACCGTTCCATCCTCGAGCGAGACGCCGGACATGCCCTCCCGATCGCCCTCGATGTCTGCGATCGGGCGTCGCTCCACTCCGATTCCCCGGGCATCCAGGGCACTCTCCTCCTGCTCGGAGAGCTCTGCGACGCCATTCGTGAAGACAATGAGGTCGTTCGACCACTGCGTGATCAGCAGCGCGCGCTCGGCGAGGTCGTCGGTCTCGCCGATGAGGGCCAGCGGTGCGTCGGACTTGTTGTAACCGTCGCACTCGACACAGCTGTGCAGGTCGGTGCCATAGTAGGTGCGGATGCTCGGCAGCGCCGGCAGCGTCTCAGTGAGCCCCGTCGCGATCAGCACGGAGCGCGCCGTAGCGATGCGGTCACCCGACCCACGGATGCCCTTCGACCGCACGACAAAGAGCGGGCTCGTGCGGGGTGGAGGGGCGGCGCCTGCTCGTGTGTCTGCGTCTGCGTCTGCGTCTGCGCCTACGCCTGCGCCTACGCCTGGAGCGGGCTCGTCGACGCGGTCGATGGCCGTCACCAGCGCCTGGTGGAAGGTCGCCTCGGGGTAGCGCTCGAATTCCGCGCGCCCGAGCTGGCGCAGTTCCAGCGGTGAGACACCGTCCCGCGTCAGGAAGCCGTGGGACACGAGGGTCGCCGAATGCCGCGGACGATTGCTGTCGAGCATCAGCACCCTCCGCCGGGCGCGCACGAGGTTGAGCCCCGCGCTGAGCCCCGCCGGCCCGGCACCGATGATGACCACGTCGAACACGTCTCTGGGATCGGGCTCGCCACCCTCCGCCCCACCCGGTTGCGCCGCCGACGCACGCTCGGGAAGCAGCCCCGAGGCGGGCCCGCGGCTACGAGCCCCCTTCGCCGGCCCGAAGGTGACCACCGGCGCCGCAGAGGTCGCTGCGCTGGTCGGCACCCCTCCGTCGGCTGCCGATGCACCGGACGCCTCTGCGTGTGCGCGTGCCGCCGCGAGGGCCTCTGTCGTCATGGCGCCGACGGCTGCAGCGACCGCGTCAGACCGGATGAGCCTGCCCATCGCTAGGAGGCGGCAGCCGCGGACGAGCCGCCCGCACCCACGCCCGCGTCCGCGCCCACGGACGAGTCGGCCGCGGTCTGACCAGCACCCGCGTGCAACGCGGACAGCCGAGCAAGGCGAGCGATTGTCTCCTCCTTGCCGAGGATCTGCATCGACTCGAACAGTGGAGGCGAGACCTTCCGGCCCGAGAGCGCTACGCGCAGTGGCCCGTAGGCGATGCGCGGCTTGAGCCCGAGTCCCTCGATCAGCGCCGCTGCGAGGTCGTCTTTGATGCGTTCGTGCGTGAACTCCTGGAGCTCGACCAGTTCGAGCGCGCCTACGGCCGCCGCCAGGATGACGCCGGTGTTGTCGGGGAGGGTGGCCAGGGCATCCGCCTGGTATTCGACTTCGTCGGCCGTCTGGAACAGGAACCCGAGCATCGCCGGCGCCTCGCCGAGCAGTGCCATGCGCTCCTGCACGAGCGGGGCCGCCTCGGCGAGGGTGGCGAGCTGGGCATCCGTCGCCGGAAGCGTCAGAACGCCCTCGGCCTCGAGGTACGGAAGCGTGCGGGCGGCGAAGTCGTCGACGGTGAGCAGCCGGATGTGGTCGCCATTGATCGACACGGCCTTCTTCAGGTCGAAGCGCGCCGGGTTGGGATTCACGTCGACCACGTCGAACGCCGCGACCATCTCCTCGATCGAGAACACGTCTCTGTCGTGGGTGAGCGACCAGCCCAGAAGCGCGAGGTAGTTCACGAGACCCTCGGGAATGAACCCGCTCTCGCGGTGGTGAAAGAGGTTCGCCTCGGGGTCTCGCTTGCTCAGCTTCTTGTTGCCCTCACCCATGACGTAGGGCAGGTGGCCGAAGCGCGGGATGAACGTGGTGACACCGATCTCGACCAGTGCACTGTAGAGCGCGATCTGCCGGGGTGTGGAGGAGAGGAGGTCTTCGCCCCGCAGCACATGCGTGATGCCCATGAGGGCGTCGTCGACCGGGTTCACGAAGGTGTACAGCGGTGCTCCGTTCGGGCGCACGACAACGAAGTCGACGAACGAACCGGCCGGGAACGTGATCTCGCCGCGCACGAGGTCGTCGAAGCTGAGGTCGGTGTCGGGCACGCGCAGGCGGAGGGCGGGCAGGCGCCCCTCATCGCGGAAGGCCTGGCGCTGCAGGGCCGTGAGGTCGCGGTCGAAGTTGTCGTAGCCGAGCTGCTTCGGACGACCGGCCGCGGCGTTGCGCTCGTCGATCTCGTCAGCCGTCGAGAAGCTCTCGTAGAGGTGCCCGCTCGCCGTCAGTCGCTCGATGAGGTCGACGTAGATGTCGGAGCGCTGGGACTGGCGATAGGGGCCGTTCGGGCCACCGACGTCGATGCCCTCGTCCCAGTCGATGCGCAGCCAGCGCAGCCCGTCGAGCAGCTGCTCGTAGCTCTCCTCGGAGTCACGGGCTGCATCGGTGTCTTCGATACGGAAGATCAGTTTGCCGCCGTTGTGCCTGGCATAGGCCCAGTTGAAGAGCGCAGTGCGGATCAACCCGACGTGCGGGGTTCCGGTTGGCGACGGGCAGAATCGCACGCGAACGTCAGCGCCCGTGGCGCTCGAGAAGGGGGGTAGCTGTGTAGTCGTCATCCTGCCCCAATTCTACGACCCGGCGCCTGAACGTCTGCGAGTTATCCACAGGCTGAG
Organism: Subtercola boreus; assembly: GCF_003399645.1. Taxonomy (GTDB): domain Bacteria; phylum Actinomycetota; class Actinomycetes; order Actinomycetales; family Microbacteriaceae; genus Subtercola; species Subtercola boreus_A. The sequence continues at coordinate 290,929 of NZ_NBXD01000007.1, read as the reverse complement.
TGCGGTGCCGGATGCTCGGCAGGGGCTGAGGGCGGATGCTCGGCAGTCGGTGAGGGCGGATGCTCGGCTAGAGCCCGCGCTCGACCATGTCGAGCACCCGAACGGTGGCGCCATCGACCATCTGGGCGTTGAGTCCGCGCAGCGGACCGTCGATCACGAGCATCCCGAGCCCGTGAACTGCTGACCATGCGAACAGCTCGGCGTTCGCGCGACGTTCCGGGGGCAGGATGCCGGCGGCGGCCCACAGGTCGAGCGCCGCCCCGAGAATCTGGAACGGGGTGCGCCCACCCGCACCGGCCTTCGCCCCGTCACCACTGTTGTCCAGGTGGTCGGGAACCGAGAACGCCGCACGGAACAGCCCCGGCTCGTCGCGCGCGAACCCGAGGTACCCGGTGCCGACCGCCCGCAGCATCAGCCGCGCCTCATCAGCACCGTCGACTGTCGTGCCGCCGGGAGAAGCACCCGCGAAAGCACCCCCGGCACGCCCCTCAGCGGCACTCCCAGCACCGGCACTTCGAGCTGCAGCAGCCTCGACCTCGCGCTCCATCGCGTCCGCCGCGAGCCCCTGCGCCACGTCTGACACCGCCCGCAGCAGCGCACCACGGTCGGCGAAGTGCCGGTAGGCCGCGTTCGGCGTGACCCCGGCCCGGCGGGTGGCCTCGCGGAGCACGACGGCATCCGGCCCGCCATGCCGCGCCATCTCGACGCCGGCCGTGAGGAGCGCCTCGCGCAGATCACCGTGCCGGTAGGTCCCGCGCCCTGCCAGAGGGACGGACGCACCGGTCGAGGTCTGGGCCCCCGGCTTTCGTTCACCGCTCACTGCGTGATCTCCCTGTGGAGGACTGGACATCACGCCTCTGGCGTGTGATTGTAGACATTGTATACATGGGGCGCGTGCGACGAAGCGGTCGAGCGTGACACAAACGTGAACTCACAGGGAGCAAAATGTTCAGTACGCAAGGTGCCTTCAGCGGATTCTCTGTCAATGACATCGCCGCAGCACGCCAATTCTATGGCGAGACCCTCGGACTGTCGGTGACCGACAACTCAATGGGCTTCATCGAGCTGCACCTGCCGAGCGGTGGCACCGTGCTCGCCTACCCGAAGCCGAACCACGAACCGGCCTCTTACACGATGCTGAACTTTCCGGTCGCCGACATCGATGCTGCAGTGGATGATCTGCGGAGCCGCGGCGTCGACACCAACATCTACGCCGGCGGCCAGATGCCCGTCGACGAGAAGGGCATCATGCGTGGCAACGGCCCGGACATCGCCTGGTTCCGCGACCCGGCCGGCAACGTCCTCGCAGTCATCCAGGAGTAGCACCCACCAGCCTGCCCGCCCACCCGCCCACCCACCCGCCCGCCCACCCGCCCGGCCAGCGCGTTCCACGCCCGTTTGTCCGTTCCGCGCCTGCGCGCGCACCCGCGAAAGGGACAAACACCGGCGGAACCCTCCACCGAGGGGGGGGTGGGGTCAGCGCGCGACGTTCGTGAGCGTGCCGAGGCCCGCGATCGAAACCTCCACCGTCTGGCCGCTGGTGAACGGCCCCACCCCGGCCGGCGTACCGGTCAGGATGACGTCGCCCGGCAGCAGCGTGAACGCCCGCGAGGCGTAGGCCACGATCTCGGGAACGCCGAAGATCATGTCCGACAGGTTGCCGTGCTGCTTGAGCACTCCGTCGACGCGAGCTTCGATGAGCGCGTCGCTTACGTCGAATTCGGTCTCGATGAAGGGTCCGAGCGGGCAGAACGTGTCGAACCCCTTCGCCCTGGCCCACTGCCCGTCGAGCGCCTGCAGGTCTCGCGCGGTCACATCGTTCGCGATCGTGTAGCCGAAGACCACCTCGGCGTAATCTTCTGCCCGAACGTTCTTGGCCAAGCTGCCGATCACGATCGCCAGCTCCGCCTCATGCTCGACCCGCTGGCTGTCAGGCGGCAGCACGATCGTGTCGCCCGGCCCGACCACCGACGTGTTCGGCTTCAGGAAGAGCAGTGGCCGCTCGGGCACGACCCCGCCCATCTCGGCGGCATGGTCGGCATAGTTCTTGCCGACCGCCACGACCTTGGAACGCGGGATGACCGGGGCCAACAGCTTCGCCGAGGCGAGCGGAACACGCTCCTCGGTCGTGATGAAGCCCTGGAACATGGGGTCGCCCTGCAGTACCACCAGATCGTCGCCGTCGATGATTCCGTACTGGGGGTCTGCGCCTGTGCTGAAGCGTGCGATTCTCACGCTCCAACACTACCGCCGCGGCATCCGGAGCCCGCTGCCGCGCCCCGCGACGCCCCCTACGCGTCGAGCCGCGTCAGCCAGCCGTGCCGGTCGGCCACCCGGCCGTACTGGATGTCGGTCAGCTCCTGCCGGAGCGACATCGTCAGCTCGCCCGCGGGCGCACCCGCGTCGCCCAGCGCGAAGTCGTCTGCGAGCAGCTGCGCCACCGGCGTGATGACCGCGGCAGTTCCGCAGGCGAACACCTCGACGATGTCACCGGATGCCGCGCCGGCCTTCCATTCGTCGATCGAGACCTTGCGAATCTGCACGTCGTGCCCGCGGTCGCGCGCCAGCGTCATGATGCTGTCCCGCGTGATGCCGGCGAGGATGCTGTCGGACTCGGGCGTGACCAGCGTGCCGTCCCTGTAGACCAGGAACAGGTTCATCCCTCCGAGCTCCTCGAGGTACTTTCCCTCCTGCGCATCGAGGAAGAGCACCTGCGCGCAGCCCTTCTCGTACGCCAGCTCCTGCGGCAACAGCGATGACGCGTAGTTGCCACCGGTCTTCGCGGCGCCCATGCCGCCGCGGCCCGCACGGTTGTAGTCGGTCGACAGCCAGATGTTCACGGGCGAGACGCCGTTCGCGAAGTATGCTCCAGCGGGCGACGCGATGACGTAGTAGCCGACCTTCTGCGCCGAACGCACCCCGAGGAAGCTCTCGGTGGCGATCATGAACGGCCTGATGTACAGACTGGTCTCCGCGGCATCCGGAACCCACTGCGCGTCGACCGAGACGAGCTGTCTGAGCGACTCGACGAAGTCCTCGGTCGAGAGTTCGGGCAGGGCGAGCCGCCTCGCTGAGCGCTGCAGCCGGGCCGCGTTCGCCTCGGGCCGGAAGCTGTGGATCGAGCCGTCGGCGTGCCGGTACGCCTTCAGCCCCTCGAAGATCTCCTGCGCATAGTGCAGAACGGATGCTGCGGGGTCGAGCGAGAGCGGACCGTAGGGCAGCACGTTGGCATCGTGCCAGCCCCCGTCGAGAGTCCATTCGATGGAGACCATGTGGTCGGTGAAGTGCTTACCGAAGCCCGGATCGGCGAGGATCGCTTCGCGCTCGGCCTCGGCACGGGCATCCGTCGACGGCGTGAGGGCGAACGAGAGGGGGAACGCGGTGGGTGTCGTGAGGGTCATGAGGGTGTCTCTGTCTCTTGGAGAACGGGGTCGGATGCGAGCAGGGCGACGACCGCGTCGCCAACCTCGGCGGTCGTGCGGGAGGGAGCGGCGGTGCCACGTGTGGGGATGCGGCCGGCGAGATCGCTGGTGACGGCGGTGCGGATCTTCGTCGCCGCCTCGGGCAGGCCCTGCTGGTCGAGGAGGAGGGCGACGGAGAGGATCGCGGCCGTCGGGTCGGCGATCTGCTGGCCTGCGATGTCGGGAGCGGAACCGTGAACCGGCTCGAACATGCTGGGGAAGGCGCCCGTCGGGTTGATGTTGCCCGAGGAGGCCAGGCCGATGCCGCCGCTGATTGCGCCGGCCAGATCGGTCAGGATGTCGCCGAAGAGGTTGTCCGTGACGATGGTGTCGAATCTAGCAGGGTTCGTGACGAAGAAGATCGTGGCGGCGTCGACGTGCAGGTAGTCGACTGCCACGTCGGGGAACTCGGTGGCGACGGCGGTGACCGTGCGCATCCAGAGATTGCCGCTGAAGACCAGAACGTTGTTCTTGTGTACGAGCGTCAACTTCCTGCGCGGCCTGCTGTTCGCCAGCTCGAACGCGAACCGCACGACACGTTCGACGCCGAAAGCCGTGTTGACCGACACTTCGTTCGCGATCTCGTGCGGGGTTCCGACGCGGATCGCGCCTCCGTTGCCCACGTACGGCCCCTCGGTACCCTCGCGCACGACGACGAAGTCGACCTCGCCCGGGTTCGAGAGCGGGCTGGTGACACCGGGGAAGATCGTGGTCGGCCGCAGGTTCACGTAGTGGTCGAGCGCGAAGCGCAGCTTGAGCAGCAGCCCGCGCTCGATGTTCGCGTCTTTCAGGCGCGGGTCGCCGGGCACACCGCCGACCGCCCCGAGCAGAATCGCGTCGTGCGGGGCGATGGATGCAAGGTCATCGTCGGTCAGAACATCACCGGTGGCAAGGAATCGGGCCGCACCCAGTTCGAACGACGTCTTCTCGACGGTCAGGTCGGCGCCGGGTGCGACCGCATCGAGCACCTTGAGAGCCTCGGCGACGACCTCGGGGCCGATCCCGTCTCCGGGAATGACGGCGAGACGTAGACGGCGAGACATGGCGGCTCCAGCACGGGATCGGGACAGGTGCCTCCAGCGTACAACCGACGGCTAGCCGCGGGCCTTCCGCAGGGTGACCAGTGCCAGCACGGTCGCCGCCACCATCAGCACCGCACCGATTCCCGACGTCACGACCACCCCGCTGTCGAACGCCTCGCGCGCCGAGCGCAGCAGTGCCTGGCCGAGGCTCCACGGCAGTTCGCCGGCCACGCTCACCGCCCCGCCGAGGGTCTCTGTCGCAGCGGTCGCCTGCGTCTCGGTCAAACCGACGGGCAGCGTCAGGCTCGACCGGTAGAAGGCGGTCAGGATGCTCCCCAGCACGGCGGTGCCGAGCACCGCCCCGAGCTCGTAGGCCGTCTCAGACACGGCCGAAGCCGCGCCCGCTTTGTGCTCCGGAACCACCGAGATGATGAGGTCGTTCGAGATGGTCTCGGCGGCACCGATGCCGATCGCGAGCACCACGAAAGCGATGGAGAGCGTCAGCGCCGTCGCACTCTGCCCCGTCAGCATGACGATGACGTAGGCGACCGCCGACAGCACCAGCCCGCCGGCCACCACCACGTTCGGGCGCACCGAGCGAACGAGCGGCACGACAGCGAGGCCGGCCACGACCATCACGATCAGGCCCGGTACCAGGGCGAGTGCGGCATCCATCGGCTGCAGGGCCAGCACCAGCTGGAGGTGCTGCGAGACGAAGAACAGAAAGCCGACCAGCGAGACCACGCTCAGCAGGTTCACGAGCACGGCGCCGCTGAAGGCGCCAACCCGGAACAACCGCATGTCGAGCATCGGGTTCGGCGAGGCCAGCTGGCGACGAACGAACAGGATGCCCGCGGCGACGCTCAGCGCGAGCAGACCGAGATCGGCCCATGAAGCGCCCTCGGTGGCGACCGACTTGATGGCGAACACCACCGGAACCAGCATGACCATCGACAGGCCGATGCTGACGTAGTCGAACCGGCCCGGGTTCGGGTCTTTCGACTCGGGGATGAGGAACGGCCCCAGAATCAGCAGCGGTATCAGCACCGGAACGGCGATCAGGAAGACGCTCCCCCACCAGAAGTGCTGCAGCAGCAGCCCGCCCACGATCGGGCCGAGAGCGGCGCCGGCCGCGAATCCGGCCGACCAGATGGCGATGGCGAGGCGACGCTGCCGGCGGTCGGCGAAGATGCTGCGCAACAGGGAGAGCGTCGAAGGCATGAGCATGGCCCCGAAGAAGGCGAGCGCTCCACGGCAGACGATGAGCGCCTCGGCGGTCGGCGCGAAGGCCGCGACGATCGAGAGTACGCCGAACCCGATCGCACCGATCATGAGCAGCTTGCGCCGGCCGACCCGGTCGCCGAGGTTGCCCATGGCGACGAGCAGTCCGGCGAGCACCAGGGGGTAAGTGTCGATGATCCACAGCTGGGCGGCGGCACTCGGCTTCAACGTCTCGGAGATCACCGGCAGCGCGAAGCTCAGCACGGTGTTGTCGACCGAGATGAGAAGCACCGGGAGCATCAGCACGGCGAGCGCGAGCCAGCCGCGCTTGCCGACGCGCAGGTCGGGCGCGCCGGCGTCACGGGAGGGAAGGTCGATGGGGCGGGTGTAGCTGGACATGATTCGTTTCTGGTTCAGGCGTGTTCGACATGGTGATGTCGCAGATCCAGTATACCGTCCAGCCGGTACAGTGGCAAGCGGGACTTCGGATGCTCGCGGTTCCCCTCTGGCGCGCTGGGTACGATGGGCGCATGCCATCCGCGCCCCCTCCGTCAGCGCAGCGCCCGTCCGCGCCACACCCCTCGGCTCGCGACCGGGTGCTCGACGCGTTCGAGCAGATCCTGATCACGCAGGGTGAACGTGCAGCCACGCTCGAGGCCACGGCGACCGAGGCCGGCGTGAGCAAGGGCGGGCTGCTCTACCACTTCGGCTCGAAGGATGCCCTCGTCGAGGGCCTCCTGCTGCGCCTGGTCGGTCTCGTCGACATCGATGTGGAGCGCATCCGCACGGCCGAGACCGGCCCGATCGACTACTTCCTGCGCAGCTCACTCAACCTGCAGAGCGACCTCGACCGGGCGATCATCGCGACGACCCGACTGGCGCAGGGCTCGCATCCGCAGGCCCGCGACGCGCTCAAGGCGATGCAGGTCGCGTGGTACGACGTGATCGTCGAGGTCGTGGGCGACCGGGCCCTCGCCCGCACCATCATGCTGATCGGCGACGGCCTCTACTACAACTCGGCGCTACTGCCTGGCGGCCTCGGCGAAATCGACCCCCGAAGCGACGACATGAACGAGGTCATCGCCCTCGTCACCACCCTCGTCGAGGCGCGCGCCCGCGCCTGACCCGCCCGCCCGCGCTGCACCCCGTCGCCAGCGGCGCGCGGGGCTCAGTCGGTGATGTCGATCTCGGTCAGCACGTCGGCGGCGATCGCGGTGCGTACGCGGTCGAGCAGCTCCTCGGGGGCGGGCGAGTCGATCGTCAGCACGCTCAGCGCCTTGCCGCCCGCTGCCGTGCGCGCGATCTGCATGCCCGCGATGTTGATCGACGCCTCGCCGAACTCCTTGCCGTAGACCGCGACGATGCCGGGGCGGTCGTCGTACATCATCACCAGAAGGTGCTGGGCGAACGGAACCTCGACGTCGTACCCGTTGATCTCGACGATCTTCTCGATCTGCTTCGTACCGGTCAGCGTGCCCGCCACGGAGATCTGCGACCCGTCGCTGAGCGCGCCGGAGAGCTGGATGATGTTGCGGTACTCCTCGGAGACCGGATCGGTGATCAACCGAACCGTCACCCCGCGCTGTTCCGCGAGCAGCGGGGCGTTCACGTACGACACCGTCTCGCTCACCACATTGGTGAAGATGCCCTTCAGCGCAGCGAGCTTCAGGACGCTCACGTCGAACCCGGCGATCTCGCCGCGAACGACGACGTCCACGCTGGTCAGCGGGCTGCCCGCGAGACCGGAGAACACCTGCCCGAGCTTCTCGACGAGGGCGATACCCGGCCGTACGCTCGGGTCGATGACTCCGCCTGCGACGTTGACGGCATCCGGAACCAGCTCGCCCGACAGCGCCAGGCGCACCGACTTGGCCACCGAGACGCCGGCCTTCTCCTGCGCTTCGTCGGTCGACGCTCCGAGGTGGGGCGTCACGACGACGTTCTCGAGCCCGAGCAGCCTGTGGTCGGTGGGCGGCTCGCTGACGAAGACGTCGAGGCCCGCTCCCGCGATGACGCCCGTGGTGAGCGCGCGGACCAGCGCATCCTCGTCGATGAGCCCACCGCGAGCGACGTTCACGATGAACGCGGTCGGCTTCATCAGAGCGAGCTGGTCGTCACTGATCATGCCGGTCGTCTCGGGCGTCTTCGGCATGTGGATCGTGATGAAGTCGCTCTGGGCGAGCAGCTCGTCGAGGCTGAGCAGCGTGACGCCGAGCTGCTGCGCGCGCGCCGACGTGATGTAGGGGTCGTAGGCGACGACGTTGGTGCCGAACGCCTGCATGCGGGCCGTAATGAGCGCGCCGATGCGCCCGAGGCCGATGATGCCGATCGTCTTCTCGTAGAGCTCGACGCCGGTGTACTTCGACCGCTTCCACTGCCCCTGGGCGAGCGCACTGTGCGCCGCGGGAATGTGACGTGCCAGGCTCAGGATGTGGCCGACCGTCAGTTCGGCGGCCGAGATGATGTTCGACGTGGGGGCGTTGACGACCATCACGCCGGCAGTGGTCGCGGCCTTGATGTCGACATTGTCGAGCCCGACGCCCGCACGCGCGACCACCTTGAGGTTCGGGGCGGCGGCGATCGCCTCTTCATCGACCTTCGTGGCCGAGCGCACCAGGATGGCGTCGGCCGTCGCCAGGGCCGACAGGAGAGCGGGCCGGTCGGTTCCGTCGACGTTCACGACGTCGAAGTCGGGGCCGAGGGCCTCGACGGTGGCGGGGGAAAGTTCTTCTGCGATCAGCACGACCGGTTTTGACACGAAGCGATTCCTTACGGTGAAGCGCCGGCGGCGGGGTCGCGGGCGACGTAGCCCCTCAACTTTAGTGCCCCGCACAATGGGAGCATGAACCCTGAGACTCCTCACGTCATCCACGCTGCCGTGACGGTTGCCCTGGCCGCGCTGTTCGTCTTCATGGGCGTGAACCACTTCGTGCCGAAGTCGGCCCGAACGATGGCCGCGATGATTCCGCCGTCGATGCGGTTCACGGGCATCCTGAGCCCTCGCACCCTCGTGTTCCTGACGGGGCTGTGCGAAGTGGCGGGCGGGGTGGGACTTCTGGTGCCGGCGCTCCGGCTCGCAGCGGCGTTCGCGCTGGCGGTGTTCCTCGTGGCGGTGTTCCCGGCGAACGCCTACGCCGCCGGCAAGCGTGAGCGCTTCGGTGCCGTGGCTGTGCCGCTCGTGCCGCGCACTGTCGGGCAGCTGGTGCTCATCGCTCTGCTGCTGTTCGTGGCGCGGGGCTGACAGGCGGGCTCCGGATGCTCGGCGGGGCCTCCGCCGCGGGCCGCGCCGCGCGGGCGGGTACGGCACCGGATGCTCGGCAGGGCCTCCGCGGCGGGCCGCGCCGCGCGGGCGGGTACGGCACCGGATGCTCGGCAGGGCCTCCGCGGCGGGCCGCGCCGCGCGGGCGGGTACGGCTCCGGATGCTCGGCGGGGCCTCCGCCGCGGGTCAGACCGGGATGATGAACGGAACGATGCTGCGGTAGAGACTCTGCAGGTCGAGCGTGATGACCGCCACCACCGCGAACCCCACGAGGTACACCAGCACGGCCGAGACGGTGCGCGCGCGGCGCGTTCCCCAGAGCACCAGCGCGAAGACGAGGATGGGCGCCGCAATGAGGCCGATGAGGGCGATCAGGGCATTGCCGGGCATCACGACACCGACGGTCGAGAACGACTGGGTGAGCCCGATGAAGTTCGACAGCCCCTGGAACGCGGCCAGCGCGTACAGGAACGCGAAGACGACAGCGACGATCCAGCCGGCGCGGCCGCGCACGTGCTTGATCGGTCGGGGTGCGGGCAGAGAGTCGGCCGAGGGGGCGGCTGAGGCAGAGGTCATGGCGTCAATATCCTGTCAGGAAGGGCCAGGGCAGCAGCACGGCGATTCCGATTGCCAGCCAGACGATCCGCACCGACACCTTCCGCCGCGCCGCGACCAGCAGGGTCACGATGAACCAGAGCGCCGGGGCCGCGATCGCGAGGATGCCCTGTGCGTTCTGCACGATGCCGGCGAGACCCGACGGGTCGACCGGGTTGCGGATGAACGTCACCAGCCACCCCACCGTGTACAGCAGGAAGATTCCACCGATGATGCTGAACGTGATGAGTGCGGCGGAACCGAGCTGCTGCGTCTCCCGTTCGGCGTCGGCGAGTTCGTGCTCTGCCGCGGCATCGGTGTCATCCATGGCGCTGGACGCGTTCGTGCTGGCGGCGTACGAGCCGGTCCCGGTGCCCGCGGTGGCGCGGTCGGCCACCTTCGGGTAGCTGTTGGCGGGTTCCGCGGAACGCCTGGCGGCTGACGTTGACGGGGCCGGGGCCGGGGCCGCAGCGTCGCGACCGCGCTGCGGCGCGCCGACCGTGCTGCTGGGTGAGGCGTCGTGCGCATCCGGAGCCTGCTGCTCTGGCACGCCGACCGTGCTCTCGGGCGAGGCGCCGTGCGCATCCGAAGCCTGCCGCTCTGGCACGCCGACCGTGCTCTCGGGCGAGGCGCTGTGCGCATCCGGAGCCTGCTGCGTTTCACGGATCGACGCCGACGCGGGCGCGACGCTCGCGTCTGGAGCGGGGGCCTGCGGTGGGAGGGGCGGCGCGAGAGCGGCCGAACTGAAGGGGTCGACGACGGGGATGTCCTCTTCGAGGTCGTCTTCGTCGAGTGCGGCCGGATGGGCGGCGACATACGTGGGGTCGTTCTCGTCGCCCCAGCTGAGAGCGTCGTCGTCGGGGTCGCGTGCCATGGGTTCAGGGTATCCGGTCGCCCGGGTATTCCGAGGCGGTGGCGTCAGCGGTTCACTACGATGGCCGCATGAGCGCTGTCGACTACTTCATCACCGGCGACCACGATGCGGCGCGGGCCGTGCTCGCGGCGGCCCTGCGATCGCAGGGGTTCGAGGTGTCGACGTCTGCGATCGGGGGCTGGGATGTGACGCGCGGGAACGCGACGACCACCATGCTGCTCGGGGCTTTCGCCGGCCGCGACAGGCAACGCCTGGAGTACCGGATGGAGTTCTTCGACCTCGAGGGCCAGCTCGTGGCGCGACTCGGCCGCAGCAGCGGTGCAGGAGCACTCGGCGGCGTCATCGGGGTCTCCCGCTCGGCCGAGGTCTTCACCGAACTCGACCAGGCCGTGGGTACCGCACTCACCACCCGCGGCATCCTCACCAACGCGATCCACCACCCCTGACCCGCCGCGGAACGCCGCGGAGCGCCGCCGGCCCTCCGCCGTGGAGCGCCGCCGGCCCGCGCTCCGGCCCGCACCGCTCCGCTCCACTTCATGCGGTGGGCCCTGTTCTGCGGGCCGCCCCCCACCCCACGGTCACGAACCGACCCGTTTTCGGCGATCCGCGCCCCGGAGCGCGTCGGAGGACCGATTGCGTGTCCGTTCGGAGTGCGCAGGCGCGTCTGGTGCGTGCGCGGTGCACTGGCCCGAGTCGAAGTGCATCCGGTAGCGACCGGCGGCGCCCCAGCTGGCGGCATCCGACGGTCGACGGCGTTCCGACTGAGTGCACTGCGGTCCACGGTGCCCAGCTGGCCGCACGTCGACCGGCGGCACCACGACCGGCGGCGCCACAGCTGGCCGCACGCCGACCGGCTTTACTACCACCGGCGGCGCCACAGCTGGCGGCACCCCGACCGGTCGGTGGACAGCGGCTGGGCGGCCTGCCGTCCCACTCGGACGGAGTTGACGCACATCGGTGCCGCATACGGGTCGCATCGGCTAAGTTCCGTCCGAGTGGGAGGCCCCGCGCTTCGCGGCCCCGCGCTCCACGCCCCCACGCCGTTGACTGCGGGCGGCCCCGCGCTTCGCGGCCCCGCGCTCCACGCCCCCACGCCGTAAACGACGGCTGCGCCGCGCTTCGCGCCCCGCGCCCCCACGCCGTTGGCTGCGGGCGGCCCCGCGCTTCGCGGCCCCGCGCTTCGCGGCCCACGCCCCCCGCGCCCGGCGCCCCGCGCCGTGAACGACGGATGCCCCGCCACACAGAGTGGGCGAGGCATCCGGGACCAGAGGGCCGGAGGGTCAGCGCGCAGCTGATCCTTCGGTGTAGTCGGCGTCGGTCTGCTTCCAGGCGAACAGCGCGCGGAGCTCGCGGCCGGTCTCCTCGATGGGGTGGTGGGCACCCTTCTCGCGGAGCGCCAGGAACTCGGGGGCTCCGGCATCCTGGTCGGCGATGAAGCGGGCCGCGAACGCACCGGACTGGATGTCGGCGAGAACGGCCTTCATGTTCTCTTTCACGTCGGGCGTGATGACGCGGGGGCCTGAGACATAGTCGCCGTACTCGGCCGTGTCGGAGATGCTCCAGCGCTGCTTGGCGATGCCGCCCTCCCACATGAGGTCGACGATGAGCTTCAGCTCGTGCAGCACCTCGAAGTAGGCGATCTGCGGCTGGTAGCCCGCCTCGATGAGGGTCTCGAAGCCGTATTGCACCAGTTGCGAGGTTCCGCCGCAGAGAACGGCCTGCTCGCCGAACAGGTCGGTCTCGGTCTCCTCGGTGAAGGTGGTCTTGATGCCGCCGGCGCGGAGTCCGCCGATGGCGCGGGCGTACGACCAGGCGAGCGCCCAGGCCGAACCCGAGGCATCCTCTTCGACGGCGACGATGACGGGGACGCCCCGGCCGGCCTCGAACTCGCGGCGCACGGTGTGACCCGGGCCCTTGGGGGCGACGAGCAGGATGTCGGTGCCCTCGGGCGCCTGGATGTAGCCGAAGCGGATGTTGAAGCCGTGACCGAAGACCAGTGCGGTACCGGGCTTGAGGTTCGGGGCGATGTCATTCGCGTAGATCCCGCGCTGGTGCTGGTCGGGAGCGAGGATGACGACGACGTCGGCCCACGTGGTGGCGTCGGCCACCGAGAGCACCTGGAAGCCGGCCTCTTCGGCCTTGGCCTTCGACGTCGAGCCCTCCTTGAGGGCGACGACGACCTCGACACCGGAGTCGCGCAGGTTCAGCGCGTGGGCGTGGCCCTGCGAGCCGTAGCCGACAACGGCGACCTTCTTCGCCTGGATGAGCGACAGATCGGCGTCTGCGTCGTAGAAGATTTCAGTCACGTGGGTTCATGCTCCTTGGTTGTTAGTGGGTGGTTCGAACGTTGGGTTCAGGATGCCCGGCAGCTGCGATTCATTCGATGCGGCCGCGCGAGCGGGCGATCAGTTCTTGTAGACGCGCTCGGTGATCGATTTGCTGCCGCGCCCGATCGCGAGGAGGCCGGACTGCGCCAGCTCCTTGATACCGTACGGCTCCACCACACGGAGGAACGCATTCGTCTTACCGGAGTCGCCGGTCACCTCGATGACGAGGGCGTCGCTCGCGACATCCACCACCCGTGCACGGAACAGGTTCACGGCCTCGAGAACGTGCGACCGCGTCGAATTGTCGACCTTGACCTTGACGAGCAAGTGCTCGCGCTGAACCGACTGGTTCGGGTCGAGTTCGACGATCTTGATGACGTTGACCAGCTTGTTGAGTTGCTTCGTGACCTGCTCGAGCGGCAGCTCCTCGACATCGACGACGACCGTGATGCGGGAGAGCCCGTCGATCTCGCTGGATCCGACGGCGAGGGATTCGATGTTGAACCCGCGGCGGGCGAACAGCCCCGCGACACGGGTGAGCAGCCCCGGCTTGTCTTCGACGAGCAGGGAGAGAACGTGACTCACGGGTCTACTCCTCTTCCCACTCGGGAGCGTGCGCGCGGGCATACTGAACCGCGGAGTTGCCGACCCCCTGGGGCACCATCGGCCACACCATCGAGTCGCGGCTCACCACGAAGTCGATGACGACGGGCCGGTCGTTGGTCTCGATCGCCAGCTTGATCGCAGCGTCGACGTCTTCTTTGCGGGTCACCCGGATGCCGAGGGCACCATAGGCATCGGCCATCTTCACGAAGTCGGGAATCATGATGGTTCCGTCGCCCGTGTTCAGGTCGGTGAACGAGTGCCGGCCGTCGTAGAACAGCGATTGCCACTGGCGCACCATGCCGAGCGAGGAGTTGTTGATGATGGCGACCTTGATCGGGATCTTGTTGATGGTGCAGGTCGCGAGCTCCTGGTTGGTCATCTGGAAGCAGCCGTCGCCGTCGATCGCCCAGACCGTGCGGTCGGGGTTCGCGACCTTCGCACCCATGGCCGCGGGCACGCCGTAGCCCATGGTTCCGGCGCCACCGGAGTTGAGCCAGGCGTTCGGGCGCTCGTACTTGATGAACTGCGCCGCCCACATCTGGTGCTGCCCGACTCCCGAGGCGTAGATACCCTCGGGGCCGGTGATCTGGCCGATGCGCTCGATCACGTACTGAGGTGCGAGCAGGCCGTCGTCGGGCTCGTCGTAGCCGAGCGGGAACTCGGTCTTGAGCCCGTTGAGGCGTGCCCACCACTCGGCGATGTCGGGTGTGGCGTCGGCCGCAGCCACGGCATCCGCGTACGCGGCGGTCAGGTCGACGATCACGTCGCGCGCGTCGCCCACGATCGGTACGTCGGCGATGCGGATCTTCGAGATCTCGGCGGGGTCGATGTCGACGTGCACGACCTTCGCGTCGGGCGCGAACTCACTCACCTTGCCGGTGACGCGGTCATCGAAGCGGGCCCCGAGGGAGATGAGCAGGTCGCTCTCCTGCAGCGCCAGCACCGCGGGCACGGTGCCGTGCATTCCGGGCATGCCGAGCGCCTGCGGATGAGAGTCGGGAAAGGCTCCGCGGGCCATCAGGGTGGTGACGACCGGCGCGCCCGTGAGTTCGGCGAGCTTCAGCAGCTCTGCCGAGGCGGATGCCCGGATCACGCCTCCGCCGACGTAGAAGACCGGGCGCTGAGCTTCGACGAGCAGCGCCGCAGCGGCCTGGATCTGCTTGCCGTGTGCCTTGACGACCGGACGGTAGCCCGGCAGCTCGACCTTCGACGGCCAGACGAACGGCGCCGTGTTCTGCTGCGCGTCTTTGGTGATGTCGACGAGAACGGGGCCGGGGCGACCCGTCGACGCGATGAGGTACGCGGCGGCGAGCGTGGCGGGGATGTCTTCGGGCTTCGTCACGAGGAACGAGTGCTTGGTGATCGGCATCGTGATGCCGACGATGTCGACCTCCTGAAAACCGTCGGTGCCCATCAGGTGCGAGAAGATCTGGCCGGTGATGCACAGCAGCGGCACGGAATCCATGTAGGCGTCGGCGATCGCGGTGACGAGGTTCGTCGCTCCCGGGCCCGAGGTCGCGATGGCGACCCCGACCTTGCCCGTCGACGACGCATAGCCCTCAGCCGCGTGCCCGGCACCCTGCTCGTGCCGCACCAGGATGTGACGGATGGCCGTCGAGGCCATCAGTTCGTCGTAGAACGGGATGATGGCGCCGCCGGGCAGGCCGAAGACGTCTTTCACGCCGAGCAGTTCGAGCGAGCGCAGGATGGCGCCCGATCCGGTGAGCAGCTCGGGTTCGCTCTCGCGGGCCGAGGGCCTGGAGGCTGTACGGACGTTCGAGGGTATGGGAAGTGATTCCGTGGTCATGAGGGGGCTTTCCTTTGACGATGGTGTTGCCGCAGCCGCGCCCGGCGAGGCCGGAGCGCAGAGACGAGCGGGGGCCTAGCCCGTGATCGCGCCTTCTGCAGCAGAATGCACGAGCTTGGAGTATTTGGCCAGAACGCCACGGGTATAGCGCGGAGGGAGCGGAGCCCAGCCTTCACGGCGGGCTGCTAGCTCTGCCGGATCGACAAGTAGGTCGAGCGAGCGAGCTGCGATATCGACCCGAATCAGATCACCATCGCGCACGAAGGCGATCGGTCCTGCGTCGACCGCTTCGGGTGCTATGTGGCCGATACACAGTCCGGTTGTGCCGCCTGAGAATCTGCCGTCTGTCAAGAGTAGTACATCTTTGCCGAGGCCCGCGCCCTTGATGGCGGCGGTGATCGCGAGCATCTCGCGCATGCCGGGCCCACCCTTCGGGCCCTCGTAGCGGATGACCACCACGTCGCCGTGCTGGATCTCACCGTTCGTTAGGGCATCCATGGCGGCGCGCTCGCGCTCGAACACCTTCGCCGGCCCCTTGAACACGGATGCGTCGAAACCGGCCGTCTTGACGACACCGCCCTCGGGTGCCAGCGAACCCTTGAGCACGGTGAGGCCCCCCGTGGGGTGGATCGGGTTCTCGAGCGTGCGGAGCACTTTTCCGTCGAGCGCGGGCGGGTCGATCTCGGCGAGGTTCTCGGCGAGGGTCTTGCCGGTCACGGTCAGCGCATCGCCGTGCATCAGGCCGGCGTCGAGCAGCGCCTTCATGAGCACGGGCAGACCACCGCGGCGATCGAGGTCGTTCATGACGTACTGGCCGAACGGCTTCATGTCGGCGAGGTGCGGAATGGTGTCGCCGATGCGGTTGAAGTCGTCGATGGTGAGATCGACCTCGGCCTCGTAGGCGATGGCGAGCAGGTGCAGGATGACGTTGGTCGAGCCGCCGAGCGCCATGGCGACGGCGATCGCGTTCTCGAAGGCGTCTTTGGTGAGGATGTCGCGGGTGGTGATCCCGAGGCGCAACAGGTTGACGACGGCCTCGCCCGAGCGGTGCGCGAAGTAGTCACGGCGACGGTCGGCAGAGGCGGGGGATGCGCTGCCGGGCAGGCTCATACCGAGGGCTTCGGCGACGGAGGCCATGGTGTTGGCCGTGTACATGCCGCCGCAGGCACCCTCCCCCGGAGCGAACGCGCACTCGATGCGCGTGGCGTCCTCCTGGCTCATCGTGCCGGCCTTGACGCCGCCGACGGCCTCGAAGGAGTCGATGATCGTGATGTCCTTCTCCGTGCCGTCGCTGAGCCGCACCCAGCCCGGAGCGATCGAGCCCGCGTACAGGAAGACACTCGCGAGGTCGAGCCGGGCAGCAGCCATCAGCATGCCGGGCAGCGACTTGTCGCATCCGGCCAGCAGCACGCTGCCGTCGAGGCGCTCGGCCTGCATGACGGTCTCGACGCTGTCGGCGATGACCTCGCGCGAGACGAGGGAGAAGTGCATGCCCTCATGGCCCATCGAGATGCCGTCACTGACGGAGATGGTGCCGAACTGCAGGGGGTAGCCGCCGCCCGAGTGCACCCCTTCTTTGGAGGCCTGGGCGAGCCTGTCGAGGGACAGGTTGCAGGGGGTGATCTCGTTCCACGAGCTCGCGATGCCGATCTGCGGCTTCTCCCAGTCGGCGTCGCCCATACCCACCGCGCGGAGCATTCCGCGGGAGGTGGTGGCTTCGATTCCGTCGGTGACGACGCGACTTCGCGGCTTCATGTCTATTTCGGGCATGTTACGAGTTTAGAACCTCACGGGGCCGCTTATCGGTCGGTGCCGGCGCGCAGATCGGCGAGCAGCGCGAGCACTCCAGCCACCTCCCGCGGATCGGCCACGCGGAACTCGGCGATCGTCGTGCCGGGCCCGCTCTTCAGCCCGAAATCACGTGGCCCCAGTACCGCGAAACCGTCCTCGTCGGTGACGTCGTCGCCGGCGTAGAGCACGGCGGTGGCCTTCGCGTATTCCTTCAGGTGCAGCAGGGCCTCGCCCTTGGTGGCGTTGCGCACAGAGAACTCGATCACATTCTTGCCCTCGCGAACCGTCAGCCCCTCGATCTCGGCCTGCGTCTCACTCAGCGCCTGCAGGTGCGCGCGGCGCGAATCCCTCTCGGTGGCCAACCGCGTGTGCAGCGCGAACCCCGCCGGCTTCGTCTCGACCCAGACCTGGTCGAGCCCCGCCGCGACGTCTTCGAGCACCTCGCTCAGCACCTCGACCTGCTCGAGCTCCACCGTGTCGAGGCTGAGGGTCACATCGGGGCTGTCGAGCCTGAACTCCACTCCGTGCGACCCAACGAGCAGCACGGAGTCGGGGAGGTTCACGACCTGCTCGAGACTCTCCATGGCACGCCCCGAGATGAGTGCCACCCGCGTACCGGGCAGGTCGTTGAGCCGCAGCACGGCGGCCCGGGCCTCGGGCAGGGCTCGGGCGCGCTCGGGGTCGTCCACCTCGGGAGCGAGGGTGCCGTCGAAGTCGAGCGCGACGAGCAGGCGGTCGGTCGACGCCAGGGCCCGCAGTCTCTCGACCAACTCGTCGGCGTCGTCAGCAGCAGCGCCGCCGTGCGAGGACCCACGGATGCCCGGGGCCCCCACCACCGAATCACTCACTGTTCGCTCCCGCCCTCCGCCTGGTCGACTTCACGGGTTCCCACCTGCTTGTTCGCCAACTCGTCCAGGAACGACTTCGACCAGCGGGCGACGTCGTAGTCGATCACGCGTTTGCGGAGGGCGCGCATGCGGCGGGAACGCTCGCTCTGCGGCATCGCCATCGCTTTCAGAATGGCTTCCTTGAGGCCTTCGATGTCGTGCGGGTTGACCAGCAGGGCCTGCTTCAGCTCGTCGGCGGCCCCCGCGAACTCGCTGAGCACCAGTACGCCGTCGTTGTCGAACCGCGACGCGACATACTCTTTAGCCACCAGGTTCATGCCGTCGCGAAGCGCCGTCACGAGCATCACATCGGCCGCGAGGTAGAGGGCCGCCATCTCTTCGCGGGGCCGCCCCTGGTGCAGGTAGCTGATGGCCGCGTGGCTGATCGTCGAGAAGTCGCCGTTGATGCGCCCGACGGTGAGCTCGATCTCGTCGCGCAGCTGCATGTAGGTCTTGACCCGCTCACGACTGGGGCTGGCGACCTGGATGAGGCTGGCGTGCGACACGTCGATCTTGCCGTCTTCGAGCAGCTCGCCGTAGGCCTTCAGCCGGTGGCCGATGCCCTTGGTGTAGTCGAGCCGGTCGACACCGAGCATCACGACGTCTGGGTCGCCCAGCTCATGGCGGATCTCGGCGGCCCGGGCCTGGATGTCGGGGCGGTGGGCGAGCTCGACGAAACTCTCGGTGTCGATCGAGATGGGAAAGGCACGCGCCGTCACGGTGCGAACCAGCTGGCCGCGCCTCGAGGTGCGCGACCGATGCGGTCGACCAGCCACCTCTGCGGCGTCTTCGATCGGCACCTCGATGGTCTGGCCCTTGGTGGTGAGCCCGAGCAACCGCCGCACGGCCCGGGTGAAGTTGCCCGCGTCGGCGACCCGTTGGAATCCGATGACGTCGGCCCCCAGCAGGCCCTCGATGATCTGCAGACGCCACGGAAGCTGCGAGAAGATGCCGTATGCCGGAAACGGAATGTGATTGAAGAACCCGATCACGAGATCGGGGCGGATCTCCCGCAGCATCTTCGGTACGAGCTGCAGCTGGTAGTCCTGCACCCAGACGGTGGCCCCGGTGGCCGCCGAGGCGGCGGCCTGGTCGGCGAAGCGCTGGTTGACCTCGACGTAGGCATCCCACCAGTCGCGGTGATAGGTAGGCGGCGCGATGACGTCGTGGTACAGCGGCCACAGCGTGTCATTCGAGAATCCCTCATAGTAGAGCTCGACCTCGTCAGAACTGAGGGTGACAGGAACGATGGAGATGCCATCGTTCCTGAAAGGCTCGGAATGATCATCCGGGACCCCTGCCCAGCCCACCCAGGCACCGTCGCTCGCGCGCATGACCGGCTCGAGGGCGGTCACGAGGCCGCCGGGCGAGGAACGCCAGCTCGGGGTTCCGTCATCGGAGACGACCTTGTCGACGGGCAGGCGGTTCGACACCACGACCAGCGAGTACTGGCCGGGCTCGGGCGCCTCAGTGGCAGTGGAGATGGGGTCCATCCGTTTCGCACTCGGCGGGGAGATGCCCCGGTTGACTACTCCTCACGGTACCAGCCGGCGCGCTCTGTCAACGGGTCGCCCAAAACATACGCGTCATTCAGGTAGGGCGATTAGGGTCGGTGAGATGATGCGAATCGGCATGAGCACCTCGTGCGTCTATCCGCTGGGGGTCGAAGAGGGTTTTCGTTACGCGAGTCTCGCGGGCTATGACGGTGTCGAGGTGATGGTCACCCGCGACGAGGCCACCCAGACACCCGAGTCGCTGCTGGCACTGAGCGAGAAGTACGCGATTCCGATTCTCTCCATCCACGCGCCCGTGCTCCTGCTGACGCATTTCGTCTGGGGCCGCGATCCGCAGGTGAAGCTCGAGAAGTCGGCCGACCTGGCACGGGCCGTCGGGGCGACTGCTGTGGTCGTGCATCCGCCCTTCCGCTGGCAGTCGGGCTATGCCGAGAACTTCCTGCGCATCGTTCGGGAGACGACCGAGACGTACGGGGTCGAGATCGCGGTCGAGAACATGTTCCCGTGGAAGGTCAAGGGCTCGAGCCTCGCGGCCTACTCCCCCGGGTGGGACCCGGTGGTGATGGACTGCGACGCCGTCACCCTCGACTTCTCGCACGCGGCGCTCTCGGGGCGCGACTCGCTCGAGATGACGGAGGCGCTCGGATCGCGGCTGCGGCACGTTCACCTCTGCGACGGCTCCGGGTCGCTCGATGAGGGGCGGGTGTTCGACGAACACCTCCTCCCCGGCTATGGCGGGCAACCTGTGCGCGAGGTTCTGGCGCACCTGTCGGCGACCGGCTGGAACGGCAACGTCGTCGCCGAGGTCAACACCCGCAAGGCCAAGACCGAGGAGGAGCGGCTGCGGCTGCTGCGCGAGACGCTCGCCTTCGGCCGGCAGGAGGAGTGGCAGCAGACCGTGAAGCCGCTGAAGAAGCGCAAGCAGAAGAAGGCCGACCGGGCCGCGGGCAGAGCGGCCGTCAAGGCAGGGCTCGGCTGATTCCGCAAGGGTCGGGCCGCGGTGCGACCGATGCCCTAACGTTGACCTCACACCACACCAGACCTGAAGGGTTGCGATGCGCAAGTTCATCTTCAACAGCAGCATCATCGGCGCGATCGCCAGCGGTTTCGCTGTCATCCAGACGTCGCGCAAGGGCCCTCACGACTGGCGCCTGGTGCTCATGTGGATCAGCTGGGCCCTCACCGTGGCACTCGCTGTCGGGAGCGTGCAGCAGGATGACCGTGAGGCCCGCGAACTGAACGCGAAGTAGTCGCAGGGAGCCCAGTGCGGGCGCGGCCGTCAGGCGAGGAAGCCGCGGAGGAGTGTCTCCGTTCCGGCGAGGTGCTCCTCCATCGCCTGCGCGGCGGCCTCGCTGTCGCCCGCGATGATCGCCGCGGCGATCCGCTCGTGCTGGCGGTTGGAGTGCGTGATGTTGCGCGGCAGCAGGGGAATCTCGTCGAGGAGTTCGTTGACCCGGGTGCGGCTGTCGGCCAGCTGGGAGACGAGTGACGGGGAGCCGGCCAGCTCGCCGAAGAGCAGATGCAGCCGCGAATCGAGTCGGCGGTAGTCGCCCGCAGCCGCCTCGTCGACGGCTCGGAGCACCGCCAGCAGATCGGCCCGCTCATCGGCGCTGAGAGTGCGGTTTGCGGCACGGCGCACGGCCCCGACCTCGAGAACAGCACGGAGGATGAGCACATCGTCGATGTGGGCCCGGCGTGAGACGTCGTCGTGGCTGGCCGCAGGGACGGCGGCAGCTGCGGAGGGGGCGACTGCGGAACCGGCCGTTGCGGAGCCGGCGGCGGCGGCGGATGAGCTGGCAGAGAACGGGGTCGCCGGGAGGGGGTCGCAGACGAAGGTGCCGCCGTACCGGCCGCGCCGCGCGACCAGGTAGCCCGCCTCACTGAGCGAGCGGATCGCGTCACGCACCGTGTCGCGACTCACCGAGAGCATCGTCGCGAGTTCCCGCTCGGGTGGGAGCCGACCGCCCGGCTCGATCACCCCGAGCCGCACGGTCTGCAGCAGCCGCGAGACGGTCTCCTCGAAGGCGTTGCCCGAGCGGACGGGCCGAAGCATGGTGGCCGCGGCGAGGGCGCCGGGCAGTGACGGATCCCCGATCATCCGGAGCTCCTAGATCGGGGTGACGTAGGCGGCGCTGATTCCCCCGTCGACCATGAACGTGGAGGCGGTGATGAACGAGGCGTCGTCGCTGGCGAGGAAGGCGACCGCGGCGGCGAGCTCACTCGGCTCGGCGAACCGCCCCGTGGGCACGTGGATGAGGCGGCGGGCGGCACGCTCGGGGTCGGCGGCGAAGAGCTCCTGCAGCAGCGGGGTGTTGACCGGGCCCGGGCAGAGCGCGTTGACCCGGATGCCCTGCCGGGCGAACTGCACCCCGAGCTCACGGGTCATGGCGAGCACGCCTCCCTTCGACGCGGTGTAGGAGATCTGGGAGGTGGCCGACCCGAGCACGGCGACGAAAGAGGCCGTGTTGATGATCGAGCCGCGCTGCTGGGCCACCATGTGCCGAAGCGCCGCACGCGAGCAGAGGTACACCGACTTGAGGTTGACGTCCTGCACCTTCTCCCAGGCCGGCAGCTCCGTCGTCTCGATCGAATCGTCGTCGGGCGGCGAGATTCCGGCATTGTTGAAGGCGATGTCGACCGACCCGAACGTCTCGTTCGTGAGGTCGAACAGGTGGTCGACCTGGGCTTCGTCGGTCACATCGACGGGGATGAACAGCCCGCCCACCTCCTCGGCGGCGGCGGCGCCCGCCCGCTCGTCGCGGTCGGCGATGACGACGGTCGCTCCCTCCGCCCTGAAGCGGCGCGCGGTGGCCAGGCCGATACCGCTGCCGGCGCCGGTGATGACAGCGACCCTGTTCGACAGGCGTTGGGTGAGATCGATGGGGGTGAGAGCGGTCACGGTGCGGTGGTCCTTTTCGTGCGGTGGATCAGGAGGCGTCGGGAATGGCGAGAAAGACGTTCTTCGTCTCGGTGAAGGCGAGCGGGGCATCCGGACCCAGCTCCCGGCCGAGGCCAGACTGCTTGAACCCGCCGAACGGTGTCGAGTACCGTACCGACGAATTCGAGTTGACCGAGAGATTGCCCGCCTCGACCGCCCGGGAGACGCGGATGGCGCGGCCGAGGTCGTTCGTCCACAGCGACCCGCTCAGGCCGTAGCTCGTCGCGTTGGCCAGGGCGATCGCGTCGGCCTCGTCGTCGAACGGCAGCACGGAGACCACCGGACCGAAGATCTCGTCGGTGACCGCCCTGTCGGTGCGGTCGGGCGTGAGCACCGTGGGCGCGAACCAGAAGCCCGGGCCGTCGGGCGCTGTGCCCCGGAAGGCAAGAGTCGCGTCTGAGGCGCCGGGCAGGTAGCCCTCGACCTTCGCCAGGTGCGCCGCCGAGACGAGCGGCCCCATCTCGGTGGACTCCTGGGCCGGGTCGCCGACCCGGTAGCCCCGCACAGCGGGTTCGAGCAGCTCGAGGAAGCGGTCGTATACCGTCCGTTCGACGAGGATGCGCGAGCGCGCGCAGCAGTCCTGACCGGCGTTCTCGAAGACGGCCCCCGGTGCGGCCAGCGCCGCGGCCTCCAGGTCTGCGTCGGCGAAGACGATGTTCGCGCTCTTGCCGCCGAGCTCGAGGGTGACCCGTTTGACCTGCCGCGAGCACCCCGCCATGATCTGCTTGCCCACCGCGGTCGACCCCGTGAAGACGATCTTCCTGACGGTCTCGTTGGTGACGAACCGGTCGCCGACCACGGGGCCGGTTCCCGGCAGCACCTGGAACAGCCCCTCGGGCAGCCCTGCCGAGAGTCCCAGCTCGGCCAGGCGCAGGGAGGTGAGCGGCGTCCACTCCGCCGGCTTCAGCACGACGGCGTTGCCCGCGGCGAGCGCCGGGGCGAACCCCCACGACGCGATGGTCATCGGAAAGTTCCACGGTGTGATGATGCCGACGACGCCGAGCGGCTCGTGGAAGGTCACGTCTATTCCGCCCGCGACGGGAATCTGTACCCCGAGCATCCGTTCGGGCGCAGCCGAGTAGTACGTGAGCACGTCTCGCACATGCCCCGCCTCCCAGCGCGACTGCGACACCGGATGCCCGGAGTTGCGTGTCTCGAGCTGGGCCAGGTTCTCGCGGTCGGCGTCGACCGCGCTCGCGAACGCCCGCAGCACGTCGGCACGTTCGGCCGGCGAGAATCCCGCCCACCGCTTCTGGGCGGCCGCTGCGCGGGCGATCGCATCGTCGACCTGCTCGATGCCGAGATGCTCGACGGTCTCGAAGACGGTCGCGTCGGCCGGGTTCACCAGTTCGAACGTACTCATGACGCGGCCTCCTGACGGGGGTGAGGGCGGGCTCGGGCGTAGGTGCCGGCTGCCTCGACGAGGCCCGCGAACAGGCGGAGGTCTTCGCGCGACTCCTCGGGGTGCCACTGCACGGCGAGGGCGAAGGCCGCACCCTCGAGCTCGACGGCCTCGATCACGCCATCGTCGGTCGAGGCCGTGACCCGGAGGCCTGCGCCGAGCCTGTCGATGGCCTGGTGGTGGTAGACCGGAACGTCGAGCGTCTGCGGCTCGTCGCCGCCACCCGGCGCGTCGAGGAGCCCCGCGAGCTTCGAACCGGCCGCGACCGCGACCCCGACCGAGGCGAACTCCCCGCCGCCCAGCTGGTAGCGGCGGGTGCCGAGAACGTCGGGAAGGTGCTGGTGCAACGACCCGCCGAGGGTCACGTTGAGCACCTGCGCTCCGCGGCAGATGCCGAGGAAGGGCAGCTGCCGCTGCAGGGCGCCCGTGAGCAGAGCCGTCTCCCACGCATCCCGGTCGGGGCGGGGAACGTCGGTCTCGTCATGGGGCTGCTGCCCGTAGAGCGCGGGGTCGAGGTCTTTGCCTCCCGTGACGATCAGCCCGTCGAGTGATTCGAGAACGCGCTCCACGATCATCCCGCTCACCGGCTGCGGAGGGAGCAGCACCGCGATGCCGCCGCACCGGGTGACGGCGTCGAAGTAGACCTGCGGCAGGAAGGAGGCCGGAACGTCCCAGACCCCTGTCTTCGACTGTTCGAGGTAGGTGGTCAGCCCGATGACGGGTGGCGGAGCGAAAGGCGCCTCAGAGTCGCTCAAACCCGCGCACCCTCTCCCAGTCGGTCACGGCAGCATCGTAGGCGGCCAACTCCACCCGCGCGTTGTTGACGTAGTGGTCGACGACCTCGTCACCGAACGCCTCCCGCGCGATCGTCGACTCGGCGAACAGCCCAGCGGCCTCCCGCAGCGTCGACGGCACGCGGGAGGCGTCGCCCGTGTAGGCGTTGCCGCTGGTGAGCGGCTCGAGTTCGAGTTCGTTCTCGATTCCGTAGAGGCCCGCCGCGATCAGGGCAGCGACGGCGAGGTACTGGTTGACGTCGCCGCCCGGCACCCGGTTCTCCACACGCATTCCGAGGCCCCTGCCCACCACGCGCAGCGAGCAGGTGCGGTTGTCGAGTCCCCACGCGACCGCGGTGGGCGCGAAACTGCCGTCGACGTAGCGCTTGTAGGAGTTGATGTTCGGGGCGAAGAGCAGGGTCAGCTCGCGCATCGCGGCGAGCTGGCCGGCGAGGAAGTGTTCGAACAGCGTCGACATGCCGTGCTCGCGCGCGGGGTCGGCGAAGACAGCCGACCCATCGGCGCCCCGCAGGCTGATGTGGATGTGGCAGGAATTGCCCTCCCGCTCGTTGAACTTCGCCATGAAGGTCAGCGACTTGCCGTGGCGATCGGCGATCTCCTTGGCCCCGTTCTTATAGATCGAGTGGTTGTCGCAGGTCACCAGGGCGTCGTCGTACCGAAAGGCGATCTCCTGCTGGCCGAAGTTGCACTCACCCTTCACCCCCTCGCAGTACAGACCCGCGCCATCCATCGACACCCGGATGTCGCGCAGCAGAGGCTCCATGCGCGCCGACGCGAGCAGCGCGTAGTCGATGTTGTAGTCGCTCGCGGGGGTGAGGCCGGTGTAACCCTTCTGCCAGGCCTCGCGGTAGGTGTCGTCGAAGACGATGAACTCGAGTTCGGTGCCGACGAACGGACTCAGGCCGCGCTCGGCGAGCCGCGTCATCTGGTCCTTCAGAATCTGGCGGGGCGACTGGATGACCGGCCGCTCATCGAGCCAGTGCAGGTCTGCGGTGACCATCGCTGTGCCCGGCTGCCACGGCACGAGCCGCAGCGTGTCGAAGTCGGGAATCATCGCCATGTCACCGTAGCCGCGCTCCCAACTTGAGATCTGGTAGCCCTCGACGGTGTTCATCTCGACGTCGACCGCGAGCAGGTAGTTGCAGCACTCAGCGCCGTGGCTGGCGACGTCTTCGACGAAGAGGCGAGCCGAGACCCGCTTGCCGATGAGGCGGCCCTGCATGTCGGTGAAGGCGACGATGACGGTGTCGATCGACTTCTCCCCGACCAGCTCCGTCAGGGAGTCGAGTGTCAGGTAACCCGTTGGTGACGACATTGGTCTCCTCAGCTCACGGCGGACGGGGTGAGGGAATTTACTCACCAGTAACATCCAAAGGTAGACATAGCATACCTATGGGCCGCTATGGTTTCGCCATGACTCATTCGCAGAGCGTTTCCGGTGTGACCTACACGAAGGCCACCGACGGCTATTTCGAAAAGCGCAGCCTCAAGCGCACCGCCGGTTTCTGGGGCCTCTGGGGCGTGGGTGTCGCCGCCGTGATCTCCGGCGACTTCTCCGGCTGGAACTTCGGGCTCGCGTCGGCCGGTTTCGGCGGCATGCTCATCGCGTTCGCGATCGTGGTGGTCATGTACTTCACCATGCTGTTCAGCATCGGCGAAATGTCGGCCGCCATGCCGCACACCGGCGGCGCGTACTCCTTCGCGCGTGCGGCGATGGGCCCCTGGGGCGGCTTCATCACCGGGCTCGCGGAGTCCATCGAATACGTCGCGACGACAGCGGTGATCGTGTACTTCTCGGCCTCGTACGCGAACGGCATCACCTCGGTGCTCTTCGGGCTGGAGCTGCCCACCTGGCTCTGGTGGATCATCCTCTACGCCGTCTTCATCGCTCTGAACGCTGCGGGCGCGGCTCTCTCGTTCCGCATCGCGCTCATCGTCGCCTTCCTGTCGATCGCGATTCTCGTGGTGTTCGCCGTGATCGCCGTCTTCTCCGGCGCCTGGAGCGCCGACAAGCTGTTCGATGTCGCACCGGATGCCGGCCAGACGTCGTTCCTGCCGCATGGGGTCCTGCCCATCCTGTTCGCGCTGCCCTTCGCCATGTGGTTCTTCCTCGGAATCGAAGAGCTGCCGCTCGCCGCCGAGGAGGCGCACGACCCGAGCCGCGACATCCCGAAAGCCGGCGTCTGGGGCATGGTGACGCTCGTCATCTTCGGGGCGATCATCCTGGTGCTGAACCCGGGGTTGACCGGGTCCGATGCGCTCGGAACCTCCGGTGAGCCTCTGCTCGACGGGTTCCGGGCCATGCTCCCCGACGGCCTGGCGGCGGTGCTCTCGGCGTTCGCGCTGATCGGGCTGCTGGCCTCGCTGCAGGGCATCATGTTCGCCTACGGGCGCAACATGTACTCGCTCTCGCGGGCGGGGTACTACCCGAAGTTCCTCTCGCTCACCGGCAAGCGGCAGACGCCGTGGGTCGCGTTGGTCGTCGGCGGGGCGATCGGATTCGTCGCCCTCGTCGTGGTCGATGCGACGGGCGGAGCGGCCGGCGGCGGTGGAGCGATCGTGCTGAACATCGCCGTCTGGGGCGCGGTGCTGGCCTACATTCTGCAGATGATCTCGTTCGTCGTGCTGCGGCGTAAGTTCCCGAACGCGAAGCGGCCGTTCGTCAGCCCGACGGGCGTCTGGGGTGCGGTCGTCGCCGGGGTCATCGCGCTGGCCATCTTCCTCGGGTTTCTGATCAATCCGACGTTCGGCCCCGCCATCATCGCGATCGGTATCGTCTTCGTCATCGGACTCGTCATCTTCGCCGTCTGGGGTCGGAGCCGACTGGTGCTCTCGCCGGAAGAGGAGTACGCCCTCAGCGGCGGTCTGCACTCCGACCCTGAGCTCGAGGGCTACGGCGGGGCCGTCGAAGACGAGATCATCGGCCAGCAGCAGAACCGTTAGGGGTGTGCGGCGTGTCCTGACGGGCAATCATCGGGCGGGCAGCCACTATTGGTGACAACGGTGCTGTGAGAAGGGCTCATGATGATTGGTTGGCGACGCAAGGCCAAAGCGGAGCGGGCTCGTGCTGAGAACCCGATGTCGGCAGAGCACCTCTACGATCTGGTCAACCAGACCCTGCTGGCGAACTTCGGGCCCCTCGGTTCGTATGCGATCACGCGTCGCGAGCGGGGCGACAGCGACGACATCTTCCACACGATGCTCGCCTCCTCGGTCGCCCACAACATCGTCGGCAACCTGATCAACCACAGCGCCATCCCGCTGCAGCCGCAGCCGGCCCTCGGCGGCTCCTTCGTCGCGGCCACCAGCGCCTTCGCGGCGTCGCACGCCCTCCCCTCGGAGCCGCTGCCCGCCTCCGATCTGCCCCCGCTCCGCGAGGGTATGCACGCCGGCCCTGCCGCTGCGGCACCCGAGCGGGCCGTCTCGACCCTGCGCAGCGAAGCTCCTGCGCCCGTCTCCGCCGCCGCTGCGCCGGCGACCGCCGTACACGCGCCCGTGGCCGCTGCCGTGCCGGTGGCCTCCTCTGCTGTGCCGGTTGACGCTTCGCAGGGTGCCGTGCCCACCTTCACGGCCCCGATCATCCCGTTCCCCATCGCAGCGGTCACCGCTCCAGCGGGCGGACCGGCCTCGCTCGCCCCGATCGTGGCCGTGCCTGTCTCGGCAGACCTCGCCCAGGCCCTCACAGCGCTCGACCAGACCGGCCCCATCGGAGTCGCCGGCCCGCAGTTGCCGGCCCCCCGCCCGGCCGTCGCCCTGGCCGACACCGCTCCAGGCACCGCCGACCGGCCCCTGGTCTCCACCGAGCGCTAGGCCTACAGCCCCCGGCTGACCGAAGCGTGCCGCCGCTGTTCAGGCAGCTCGCACCATCAGCCACCCCGCATCGGCGAGAGCCCTCCCTGCCTGAATTGTGCACTGGGCACACGGCGCCGGGCGTGGTGACATAGTGCCGGGCGGCGGCGGACTCGGCGTCGGCACTCCGCAGGCGGTGCCGCCCCGCCTCGGTGGGCGCGGCTTCGCGCGGGCGCGCTAGATGCGAGGCCAGAAGGTGGGGCCCTCCGAGCCGGCGCGGTAGTCGTCGATGGGTACTTCGTCGCGCTTCCAGGCGTCGACGATCGGTGCCACGATGCGCCAGCCCTCCACGGCGGAATCCCCCCGCACCGACAGCGACGAGTCGCCGTCGAGGATGCCCGCCAGCACCTCCCGGTACGCCAGCAGCTGTCCGTCACCGAAGTGCGCGTCGAGCGAGATGCGCTCCAGCTCGTAGGGGTCGCCCGGACCGTTGATGTTGATCTCGAGCGACATCTCGTCAGGAGCCAGGAATACGCGAAGCACCGTCGGATCGTTGTGGCCCTTCAGGCCGACCGGCAACTGCCGGGCCGGCCGGAACGTGATGACGATCTCACGTCGCCGCTCCGCCAGCGCCTTGCCCGATCGCAGGGTGAACGGGATGCCCGCCCACCGCCATGTGTTGATCTCGAACGTGACCTCGGCGAGCGTCTCGGTCTCGCGGCTCGGGTCGACGCCGCTCTCGTCGACGTACGACGGCAGCTGGCGACCCTGCACCTCACCCGCTGTGTACCGGGCCCGCCGCGACGACGCGATGGGATCGCCCTGCCAGGCCTGGGTGGCCCTCAGCACCAGCTGCTTGGCGTCTCGCAGGTCTTCGGACTTCAGCGTCGACGGCGGCTCCATAGCCACGACCGCCATTACCTGCAGCAGGTGGCTCTGGATCATGTCGACCAGGGCCCCCGCCTTGTCGTAGTACCGCGCCCGGCCCTCCAGCGCGAGCTGCTCATCGTAGATGATCTCGATCTTCTCGATGTGCTCCGCGTTCCAGACCGGCTCGAAGATGCGGTTCGCGAAGCGGAGTCCGAGCAGGTTGAGCACCGTCGATCGCCCGAGGAAGTGGTCGACCCGGTGGATCTGCTCCTCGGGAACCAGCTTCAGAAGCAGCTCGTTGAGCGCGATGGCGCTCTGCTCGTCGGTGCCGAACGGCTTCTCGAGCGCGAGGGTGAGCCCGTCGGGGCGTTTCACCGTCTCGAGCGCGGCGCAGGCAGCAGCGGCGACAGCGGGCGGCAGCGCGAAATAGATCGCCGGCACACCGTCGCATGCATCGAGCAACTTCTGCAGGTCATCCGGTTTCGTCACATCGGCCTGGAAGTAGTGCGAGCCCTTGAGGATGGCAGCCACCGTCTCGCCCGAGGCGTTCACCTCGGCGAAGGAGGTGGTGATGACCTTGTGCCAGTCTTCGTCGGTCCACTGTTCGACCCCCGCCCCGATGAGGGTGAGCGTGCGGTCGGGCTCCCCCGTCAGCAATTGTGCGAGGCCGGGTAGGAGAAGGCGGGCAGACAGGTCTCCGGATGCTCCGAGAATGACGAGGGTGCCGATCATCTGACTCATAAGCTCACCCTAGAACACGCGCGACGCCGTTCGAGGCAGAATCGGGCAGTTCAGGATGCCGCGGCGGGCGATCGCTAGGAGGCCGACGCCGGTGCGGTGGGAGCGGGCTCGGGTGCCGCCGTGGTGACGGGGGCGGGAGCCGAGACGGGAGGGTCGACCGGCGCGGGATCGACCGGTGCCGGGTCGCTCGGCACGGGGTCGGGGGCGGGATCGACCGGGGTGGGATCGACCGGCACCGGGTCGGGCACGGGGTCGATCGGGATCGGGTCGACCGGCGCGGGATCGACCGGAGCGGGATCGACGGGTGCCGGGTCAGCCGGGGCCGGGTCGGAGGGCGCAGGGTCGGCCGGGGCCGGATCGGCCGGCGCCGGATCGACGATAACCGTCGACCCACCGCCCGAACCGTCACCGGAGCCGGAACCCGAACCGTCGGAGGAGGCGGAACCAGAATCGGAGGACGAACCACCGGACGACGAACCGCCCGACGAGCCGGAACCGCTCGACGACGGCTCGTACCCCGAGTCCGATCCCGAGAAGTCGAGCACGGAGAACCCTGTCGAGCTGTCGACGCCCGGCGTCGCCGCCGGTGCCGCGGCCGGGTCGACTGCAGCGGGGGCTGAGACGGCGACCGGCGCGACGGTCTGCACCGCGGTCGGCAGCGGGCCCGCCTCGGGCGCCGGAAGGGAGATGACGTGGGGCGCGGTGCGCTCCAGCGCGACACCGATCAGCGTGAAGACGCCGGCCACCGCGATCACCATTCCGGCAATGATCGGCACCGCGCGAGGCATCTTACGTAGTGCGCGCATGACGTGCCCCCGAGCACTCTTTTTGGTCTCCACGGCCTGAGCATACGTCAGAGTGTCGCGTGTGGCCCGAAATGGTTACAAATGCGTTACTTTCGCCACTCCAGTCACACCAGTCACACGAAAGACGCCATCCTGGCGGCCCGAACCGGCCGCCGGGAGCCGCCCTCTCAGGCAGGCAGCACGTGTGACGCGGCCAGCTCGGCGTACCAGAGCGCGCTGTCTTTCGGCAGTCGCTCGAGGGTGTCGTAGTCGACCCGTACGATGCCGAAGCGCTTCGAGTACCCGAAGCTCCATTCGAAGTTGTCCATCAGCGACCAGACGAAGTAGCCGCGAAGGTCGACCCCGGCGTCGATCGCCCGGTGGGCCGCGGTGATGTGGCGCCGCAGGTAGTCGACGCGCTCGACATCGTGCACCGCACCGTCGATGACCTCGTCGGCGAACGCAGCGCCGTTCTCGGTGATCATCATCGGCTGGTCGGGGAACTCGTCGCGGAGTGCCGTCAGAAGGTCGAACAGCCCCGATGGGTCGATGTTCCAGCCCATCTCGGTGTACGGGCCCGGCTGCACCAGGAACTCGATGCGCCCGGCACCGGGCCAGGGTGACCCGCCCACGTTGCTGTGACCGTCGGCGTTCTGGCGCTCGCTCACTCCGTCCCACACCCGAACCCGCGTGGTGGAGTAGTAGTTGACCCCCAGTACATCGATGGGCTGGTTGATGGCCTCGAGGTCACCCTCGAGCACGAACGACCAGTCGGTGACCGACGCGGTGTCGCTGATCAGGTCGGCCGGATACGCGCCCTTCAGCAGCGGCCCGGTGAAGGCTCGGTTCGCGAGCGCATCGATCTGCCGCACCGCCTCGGGGCCGGTCGGCCCGTCGCCGCGGATCTCGTGGAGGTTCAGGGTGATGGAGAACTGCGGGTCGTTGGTGACGACGGCGCGCAGCGCCGCAACGGCCAGCCCGTGCGCCAGGTTGAGGTGGTGAACGGCCTGCAGCGCCCCCTCGGGCGACATGATGCCGGGCGCGTGCGCCCCCGAACCGTACCCGAGGTACGCCGAGCACCACGGCTCGTTGAGCGTGGTCCAGGTGTGGATGCGGTCGCCGAACGCCTCCCCCACGATGCGGGCGTACTCTTCGAACGCGAGTGCGGTCGAACGCACCGTCCACCCGCCCTCGTCTTCGAGCGCCTGCGGCAGGTCCCAGTGGTAGAGCGTCGCCACCGGCCTGATGCCGCGCTCGATCAGCCCGTCGATCAGCCGGGAGTAGAAGTCGAGCCCGGCCTGGTTGGCGGCACCCCGACCGGTCGGCTGGATGCGCGGCCACGCGATGGAGAAGCGGTACGCCTCGAGGTTCAGCGACTTCATCAGGTCGAGGTCTTCGTCGAGCCGGTGGTAGTGGTCGTCGGCCACGTCGCCGGTGTCGCCCTCGAACACGTTGCCGGGGGTCTTGCTGAAGGTGTCCCAGATGCTCGCACCACGACCGTCTTCGTCGAACGCGCCCTCGATCTGGTACGACGCCGTCGCCGAGCCGAACGTGAAGTCGGCGGGGAACACGAGCCCGGCGTCGCGGTAGTCCGCGCTGCCCCGAACGATGGTGCTGCCCGAATTGTTGCTGTCAGTCACAGTGAAATACTGCCTCTCCGTTGATGGCCTCGACGAGCTGGCCGTGCTCTACGACCTTAATGCTCCACGGCTTCGGGGAGGTGGACGTGACGCGCACCTGTGCAGAACTGCGCGAAACGGTGAACTGTGCAGAACTGCCGTCGGGGTTGGTCACGGTCACCGACTGCTCCGGATGATCGGCAGCAGAGCTTGCGAAGACGTGCAGCGTGAGGCCGTCGAGGTAGTCGTAGTCCGGCCGGTCATCCCGGGCACCGATGGGCAGCACCGTCCCGTCGCGCACGTACACCGGAGCGGTGAGGAACCCGTGCTGCTCCGTGCGCCACACCGGCCCGACCACGGTGGAACCGTCGAACCAGTTCGTCCAGGTGCCCGCCGGCAGGTAGAACGTCACCGACCCGTCGGCGGTGAACACGGGCGCGACGAGCACCGACGACCCCAGAAGGTATTGGGTCTCGAGGTGACCGGTGCCCGGGTCGGCCGGGAACTCCAGCTGCATCGGCCGCAGCACCGGCGTGCCGACCGCCGATGCGGTGAGTCCCGCCGAATAGAGATAGGGCATCAGGGAGAGCTTCAGCTTCGTGAAGACCCGGGTCACGTCGACGGCCTCCTCGTCGAACGCCCACGGCACCCGGTACGAGTCCGACCCGTGGAAGCGGCTGTGCGAC
Source organism: Subtercola boreus (assembly GCF_003399645.1). Classification (GTDB taxonomy): domain Bacteria; phylum Actinomycetota; class Actinomycetes; order Actinomycetales; family Microbacteriaceae; genus Subtercola; species Subtercola boreus_A. Next base: position 257,941 of record NZ_NBXD01000007.1, on the reverse strand, counting down.
GAGAGGAGCCCGAACGCGGTCCAGCGCTTGAAGACACCCGCGTCGGGCGTGCCCTCGAATCCGCCGATGTCGTGGCTCCAGAACCCGAAGCCGCTGAACGCGAGCGACAGCCCGCCGCGCAGCGTCTCGGCCATCGACTCGTAGGTCGAGGTCGAGTCACCGCCCCAGTGCACGGGCAGCTGCTGCCCGCCGGCGGTGGCCGAACGGGCGAACAGCACCGCATCACCCTCGCCCCGGGCATCCTGGAGCACGTCGAAGACGGCCTGGTTGTAGAGCTGCGTGTAGTGGTTGTGCATGCGCTCGGGCGAGGAGCCGTCGAAGTAGTCGACCTCGAGCGGGATACGCTCACCGAAGTCGGTCTTGAACGCATCGACACCCTGGTCGAGCAGCACGCGCAGCTTCGACTGGTACCACGCGGTCGCGTCGGGGTTCGTGAAGTCGACCAGGGCCATACCGGCCTGCCAGAGATCCCACTGCCAGACGCTGCCATCGGGCCGCTTCACCAGGTAGCCCAGGGCCGCGCCCTCGGCGAACAGGGCGGATCGCTGGGCGATGTACGGGTTGATCCACACGCACACGTGCAGGTCGCGCTCGTGCAACCGCGCGAGCATGCCGGTCGGGTCGGGGAAGACCCGGGCATCCCACTCGAAGTCGCTCCAGTTGAACTCCCGCATCCAGAAGCAGTCGAAGTGGAAGACGCTCAGCGGCAGGTCGCGGGACGCCATGGCATCGATGAAGCTCGTCACCGTCTCTTCGTCGTAGTTCGTGGTGAAGGAGGTCGACAGCCAGAGCCCGTACGACCAGGCGGGCACGTGTGCCGGCCGGCCGGTCAGCGCCGTGTACCGCTCGAGGATCTCGGCCGGCGTCGAACCGGCGATCACGTAGTACTCCAGGCTCTCGCCCGGCACCGAGAACTGCACGCGCTCCACCGACTCGGAGCCGATCTCGTACGAGACATGCCCTGGGTAGTTGACGAAGACGCCGTACCCGCGGTTCGTCAGATAGAACGGGACGTTCTTGTAGGCCTGCTCGCTCGACGTCCCGCCGTCGGCGTTCCAGATGTCGACCACCTGGCCGTTCTTCACGACCGGGCCGAACCGCTCGCCGAGCCCGTAGACGAGCTCGCCCACACCGAGTGCCAACTGTTCGTGAACGAAGGTGCCCGTGCCCGCGACATCCAGGTAGCCCACCGACTTGGCCCCACCCGAGGTGAGCACACGCCCACCCGCCGAGAAGGTCAGGCTCCAGGGCGCACCACGGGTCACCGTCGCCGTCAGGTCTCCCGAGCTCAGGATGCCCCGATCATCCTGGATCGACACCTCACCGTGCCCGGGCTCGGCTCCCACGAGGTCGAAACCGTCGAAGGGCAGCGCGCCCTGGAAGTGCTCGATGCGCACCCCCACGATGTTCGGCAGCGGCGAGGTGAGCGTCACGGTGAGGAGGGCCCGGTTGAGGGTGTCGCCCCGGGAATGGATGACACGGGTCGGCGCCGAGACGACGAGAGAGTTCTCACCCGCCGACAGGTCGTACGCCTCCTCGGCATAGAGGGGTGTGACGCCCGCGCGCATCTGCCAGAAGCCGTCGCTGAATTTCATAGAGGTGGTAGCCGTTTCGAGAGGAGCGGAATCACTTCACCGCGCCGGCAGTGATGCCGCGGGTGAGGGTGCGCTGGAAGATGAGGAAGAAGACGAGCGTGGGAATGAGGCCGAGCAGGGCCGACGCACTGGTGGTCGTGACATCCATCAGGCGATCGCCCTGCAGCACCGCGATCGCCACGGGCACCGTCTGGTTCGCGTTGCTCACCAGGAACGTCAGCGGAATGAGGAACTCGTTCCAGGTCCAGATGAAGAAGAAGATCACGATGACAGCGAGCGTGGGGCGCGAGATCGGCACGATGACCCGCCAGAGGATCTGCCAGCGGCTCGCCCCGTCGAGCGCGGCGGCCTCGAGGATCTCCCTCGGGAAGGTTCCGTACACACTCGACAGCAGATAGGTGCCGAAAGCGCTCTGGATGACCGTGAAGATGATGATCACCGACCACACGTTGTCGTAGAGCCCGACCTGCTTGAACATGTTGTAGAGCGGGTAGAGCAGAGCCTCCTGCGGCAGCACGTTCGCGAGCAGGAAGAGCACGACGATCCAGGTGCGGCCGCGCACGCGACCGATGCCGATGGCGTAGGCGTTGAGCACAGAGATGACGACCGCGAAGATGGCGACGAGCCCCGAGATGAAGAAGCTGTTCCAGAGCTTCTGGGGAAAGCTGACCCGGTTCCAGAAGTTCACGATGCCGTCGAAGTTCAGGGCGGCGGGCCACTGCAGCGGCCCGCCCGAGGCATAGTCGGCCGGCGATTTGAAGGAGTTCACCAGAATCAGGTAGAACGGGATGGCGATGGCGACGCCGATGAGGATGGCGACGACCAGCAGCACCCAGTCCGAGGCCCTGCGCTTCGTCTTCTGCTTGGCGAGCGCCGGGGCAGCGCCGCCCTGAGTCTTCGGCCCGGTGGGCAGCACCGCGGGGCGGTCGTTCGTGACGGTGGCCATCAGCGCCCACTCTCGGCTCGTTCGGCCCGGTTCTGGGCCTTGATGAAGAAGATCGCGACCACGATCGTCACGATCGTCAGGGCTGTCGCGATGGTCGCGCCGTAGCCCACCTGCTGGGTCTGGAAGAATTCGCTGTAGGAGTAGTAGCTCGGCACGATGGTCGATGTTCCGGGCCCGCCGCGGGTCAGCGTGTAGATCGGACCGAACACCTTCAACGCCGCGATCGTGCTCGTGAGGGTCACCACGAAGATCTCGGGCCGGATGATCGTGACGGTGATCGAGCGGAACCTCTGGAACCAGTTGGCGCCATCGAGTTCGGCCGCCTCGTAGAGTTCGGGATCGACCCGCTGCAGCGCCGCCATGAAGATCACCACGGGGTAGCCGAGCTGCACCCACACCATCACGAACATGATGCAGAGCAGGGCGGTGTCGGGGCTGCCGAGCCAGTTGTGTTCGAGACCGCCGAGGCCGATCGCCCCGAGCACCTGGTTCAGGGCCCCATTGTCGGGCCGCAGGATCCAGCCGATGACGATGGCCGCGATGGCGACCGGCAGGATCTGCGGCAGGTAGTACGTCGCCCGCAGGAAGCTGGCGACTCGGCCGCCGAACTTCTTGCCCACGAGGTCGAACAGCATCGCGGCCAGCACGAGCCCGAGCAGTGTCGGAACGATGACCATGGCGATGATCATCGCGATGCTGTTGCCGAAGCTGGTCCAGAACTTCGTGTCACCCATCAACTGGATCCAGTTGTCGAGCCCGATGAACTTCGGCGGCTTGATGCCTCGGTAGGAGGTGAAGCTCAGGTAGACGTTCCAGACGAGCGGGATGATCACAATGACGGTGAGCAGCACGAAGCCCGGTATCAGGTAGAGCCAGAAACCGCCTCGGCCCGCGCCGCTGTTGGGCAGCAGGGACTCTTCGCGGGCCCGGGGGGTCCGGGGCGCCTTTCGCGCCCCGGACGTCCGAGCTGTGCCGGGAGCATCCGGCGTCAGGGTTGCCACGAGCAGGTCAGCCCTTGGTGATCGTGTCGACGCCGCTCTGGTACTGGCCGCCGATCTGGGTGAGGAAGTCGTCGGGGTTCTTCGTTCCGTTGACGAGCTCCTGCAGGCCGGCGTTCAGTTCGTCGTAGAACGTGGGCGTGGGCCAGTCGGGGTAGAACGCCAGGCCGTCGCGGGCCGTCAGAGTGTTGAAGTTGTCGATCAGCTCCTTGCTCTTCGGGTCGGTGATGTCGGCCGAGTTCGCCGCCACCGGGATGCCGCCGTTGTTTCCGATCAGGGCCTGGATGGGCGCGCTCATGGTGATGTCGATGAACTTGTACGCGAGATCTTTGTTCTTCGAGTTCTCGGGCACGACCCAGAGGTTGCCCGAGGAGCCGGGTGCCATGGTGGACCCGGGGAACAGGAACGACGACCACTGGAAGTTCGTGATCTCGGTCTGGAACCTTCCGTACCACCAGCTGCCGGAGTAGAAGATCGGGTTGGTCCCTGCCTCGAACGCCGTGCCGGCGTCTTCGGCTTTCTGGCCCGTGACGTCTTTCGAGATGTAGCCCTTGTCGACCCAGTCCTTGAGCGTGTCGGCCGCGAAGGTGAAGTCCTCGTCGTGGAAGTCGACCGTACCGGTGTACTGCTGGTAGTTCGTGACCCACTCGCGCGTGGCCTTGCTCAGAGCGAGCTGGTAGAACAGCTGGCCGAGCGGGTATTCGGCGGCCGACTCTGCCAGCGGCGTGATGCCGTTGTCCTTGAAGGTCGCAAGTGCCGCCTCGAACTCCTCGAAGGTCGTCGGCACCGCGATGTTGTACTTCGCGAACATGTCCTTGTTGTAGTAGACGTCGACGAATTCACCGTAGTTGGGGATCCCGTAGTAGCTCCCCGAGCCCATGATGCCCTTCTCGTCGTACTTCGCGGTCGTCTGCAGTGACGGCGCGAGCTTCTTGTCCCAGCCGTAGGCGGCGACAGCAGCGTCCATGTTGCTGAGCAGGCCCTGGCTGGCGAGCAGGCCGGCGGTGGCGTTGCCCTTGTTGTATTCGAGGATGTCGGGCGCAGCATCCGAATTCAGAACCTGGCTGGCGGTCGAACGGATGCCCTCGAAGCTCTTGGGCTCGTAGTTCACCGTCGCACCGGTCTCCTTCTCGAACTCGGCGATGGCCGCCTTCCAGGCGATCCCCATCGCGCTGGTGTCGCTCTCGAAATCCCACAGGGTGATGGATTTGCCATCTCCCGCCGGGGATGTGTTGATCGCGTCGCTGCTGGTGTCGCTGCCCGAGCCGCCCGAGCAGCCGGCGAGCAGCATCGCACTGGCCGCCAGAATGGCGCCCGTTGCGAGAAGTCTCTTGCGCATCACTTACCTCCTTGTAGAGGAGTGGGTGCTCTGGTGCAGGCAGCCACTCCGATGCCGTTTGTTGACATCCACAACATACCTGCCGGTGCGACCCATGCGCAAGTGAGAGCGGTTACATGAATCCCGCAACAGGATCGAAGAGCCCCTCCGTGAAGACCAGCTCCCCGGCACCGAGCAGCAGCTGGTCGGCTCCGAGCTGGGCCGAGACGATGCGCAGACCTTCGAGCGACGCCGTGATCGACCCGTCGGCGAGGGAGGCGAAACCGTCGGAGTCGTCGGCGAACAGTGCGGCCAGGAACCCGCTCACCACCATGAGGCTCGGGTTGAAGAGGTTCACGGCGTTCTTCACCGCGATGCGCGTCAGCGCGCGATACTCCTCCACCAGCGCGACGACGGCGGGATCGGTCGTTCGGGCGAGACGCTCGGCGAGCTGTGCCGCGCCAGAGGGTGGCAGCCCGACCGCCTCGAGCAGCACCTCCTGGCGCACCTCGGCCTCGAAACACCCGTGCGCACCGCAGGGGCAGCTCGCGCCGTTCGACTTCACGAAGGTGTGCCCGAACTCCGACGCGTACCCGTCGGCTCCGACCAGCAGCCTGCCGCCGGTGATGACGCCGCCGCCGATACCGCTCGCACCACCGATGAGGTAGACGAGATCATCCACCCCTCTGCCGGCGCCGAAGACACCCTCGGCGCGCATCCCGAGCTGGGCGGCGTTCGCGGCCGACACCTTCAGACCCGTCGCCGCCTGAACCATCTCGGCCAGGGGCTCGTTGAACCACCCCATGTGGTCGGCCACACGCACCTGGCCGTCGGCGAGGCGCACCAGCCCGGGCACGGCGAGCCCGACGCCGACCACGGTTAGACCGGCGGCGGTGTCGAGCAGCCCCGAGATCGCGTCGCGCGTCAGCTCGACGGCATCACGCGAGCTCGGAACCCCGTGGGTCTCGATGCGCATCCGCTCCAGCACGCGGCCACCCAGGGCCACGAGACCGACGTGGATGGCGTCGACCTCGGGGTTCACCGCCACCGCCACAACAGACGACGAGGGATGCACAATGGGGCTCGGGCGGCCCGCAGGGTTGGTGCCGCTCTTCGTGTCGGGCAGCGTCTCGGTGACGAGGCCCAGGTCGCGAAGCTCCCCCACCAGGGTTCCGATGGTGGAGCGGTTCAGGGCGGTGAGCCGCGTCAGCTCCGCGCGCGAGAGGGCACCCTCCCGGTGGATGAAGCCCAGGATGCGCGCCAGGTTGCTGCGCCGCAGCTCCTCGGTCGTACCGCCTGCAGCGCCCGCGCGTGGGACCAGTTCGGGTGCTGTCGACATGGGGAAACCCTAGTGCGCCGGGGGAGCGCCGCGAGTGCGCCGACAGCGGCGCCGGGGGTGCGCCGGCAGCGGCGAGGATCCGGTCGGCCCTCAGCGCACGAAAGCGACGACCACCAGAACGGCGGTGGCCGCGCCCAGCAAGGAGAGGCCGCCGAGCGCGATCGCCCGGCGGAGGGTTGCGTAGGGTTCGGTTGACGTGGTGATCTCTGACTGCGTCATCTCGGTCTCCTTCGACCGTCGAATGGTGCTGTTTACAAGGCGATGGAGCCCACTATAGGTTCGCTCCGCCCGGGCGGGACGCAACGCCACTCGGTTTCAGTTCCAGCGTTCCGTCGATGACCATCTGGGCGTCGTTCAGCAGGCGATTGTTGTTCGCACGAGCGTGTGCGCGAATCAGGTCGAATGCTTCATCGGGGGTGATGTCGGCCCGTGCGGCGAGCATCCCTTTCGCCTGCTCGATCAGAACACGGTTGTTCAAAGCGGCCTGCAGCTGGTCGGCGAGCACACTCTTCTCGGCGATGCTTCGATCCTGCAGCAGACTGATCGTCGCCATGTCGGCGAGCGCCTGGCCCAGGGCGATGTCGGGTTCCGTCATCAGGGTGGTGTCGTCGGAGCAGAGGTTCATTGCCCCGATGACGTGGCCGCGCAGGCGAAGCGGCAGCGCATGGGTCGACTTCACTCCCGCCTCGGCCGCGACGACGACGAAGCGCGGCCATCGATCCTTCGCCTCGCTGATCGTCTGGTTCAGCACGGGCTCACCGCTGTGGAAGCAGTCCAGGCACGGCCCTTCGTTGATCTGCAGCTCGAAGAGTTCGAGATTGTGGATGCGTTCGGACGACGAGGCGGCGAGTTTGAGTCCGCCGCGCAGGTCGGAGAGCATGATGCCGGCCGCATCGATTCCGAGCAGTTCGACGCAGGCGTCTGCCAGATAGTGCAGCAGGTCTGTCGCGTCGAAGTCGTCGGTGAGGGTGTCGGCGAGGGTGATGAAGACTTCCGCCAGGCGAGCTTCTCGGTTCATGCGCATTCCTTGTCGTCGGAGTCTGAGGGGATCGTGGGTGCGTGCGGTCGCGCTGGTGTGGTCAGGTGATGAAGAGCCGACGAGCGACGACGGACCGCGCGATGCTGTCGATCGACGCATCGGCGCTGTAGGCATGCGCCCTGATCAGCGAGAGAGCGGCGCTGAGATCGATACCGAGTTGCACGGCCAACATGCCGGTCGCCTGGTGTACCTCCGCCTGCAGGGCGAAGGGGTCTTCGAGCACGGCGGGCAGGTCTTCGGGATGCTCGCCCGACCCCGACCCCGACCCCGACCCCGACCCCGACCCCGAGTCGAGCAGCAGCGCCGTGGCGGCGGCGGTGTACGCCAGCGCGCTGCCCAGCTGTTCGTCCGACAGCGATCCGGGTACGGCACGGTAGAGGGTGAGAACTCCGAGGTTGATCGCGCCCAGCCGGAGGGGGAAGGCGAAGACGGCTCGCACCCCCAGCCGCAGTGCTTCGGGACTGAACCCGGCCCACTCCGCCCTTCCGTCGTCGAGGAGCGGGCGGAGGATGATGCGGTTGGTCGAGACGGAACTGCTCTGCGGGCTCTCGCCGACGACGAACGACAGTTGCTCGAGCGTCATCCCGACCCCGGGGGTCGCGGCGATGGTCAGGGGCGCAGCCCCCGCCGCGCACCAGGTCAGCGACGTACCGACGGCACCGGCCGCCGCGCAGCAGTCGACCACAAGACGATCGGCCGGCGCTCCGCCCGCACGGGTGTCGTGGATCTCACGGAGGATCTGCGCAGTCTGCTGCTCAACACTCATGGGGTTCGGTCGATTCAGATCATCACTCGTGAGATGGATGCGCCAGCGGCCGAAGTCTGGGGCAACTGGGGCTGAGTCTACGACCGTTTCGGCGAGCGCGGACCCCGCAGCATCCCATCGTGGCAAGTTAGGCCGACTCGGTGAGTTCGGCGAGCCAGACAGGATTGAGGGAAGGCACCCGGCTGCCGTCGAACCGGAAGCGGATGGGAATCGAGGGGTGCAGCCAGATGGAGGCCCGCCCGCTGCCGACCTCTGCCGAGTAGGCCCACGACATCGTGAAGCACTCCGTTCGCCGGAGCTTCTGCACGATCACGATATGGAGGTGCGTGAGGATGCGATCATCCATCTCGATGTCAGTGCCGTCGTACGTGATGTACCCCATGAGAAACCTCTTCGATCCGGCCGGTGATGTGAGCCGCCGAGCCCGGGAGCAGCATCAGCAGAATACGCCCCCGATCGGGGGACGGGCCGTGTAGCAGAAAATCGTTATCTGCCGGAAATACGGGTTCAGGGGTGTTGAGAGGTGGTGCACCCCCCCGGACTTGAACCGGGAACCCACTGATTAAGAGTCAGTTGCTCTGCCAATTGAGCTAGAGGTGCGAAGCTTCAGGATGCGTAACCCGAGCCGAGGATAAACATTAGCATGAGTCTGACGGGCTCGCGAACGAGCCCCCGAAGCAGAAGAGAGTGCAGCGCGTGAGCGACACCGCAGAACGATTGACCGTCGGCCAGCAGGCACCCGGATTCACCATGCGCGACGAGAACGACAGAGACGTCTCGCTCTCGGACTACCTCGGGCAGAAGGTCGTCGTGTACTTCTACCCGGCCGCGAACACCCCGGGCTGCACCACGGAGGCCTGCGACTTTCGCGACAACATCAACTCATTGAAGGGCGCCGGCTACCAGGTGCTCGGCGTGTCGAAAGATACTCCGGATGTTCTGAAGGGCTTTGCCGAGGCGCAGGGGCTCAACTTCCCGCTGCTCTCCGACCCTGACTTCGCCGTACACCGGGCGTACGGGGCCTACGGCGAGAAATCGCTCTACGGAAAGACCGTCACCGGGGTGCTGCGCTCGACCTTCGTGGTCGATGAGGGTGGCATGATCAGCCAGGCGCTCTACAACGTGAAGGCAACGGGCCACGTGGCGTCGCTGCGCAAGAAGCTGAAGATCGACGCGTAGGGCTGGGTGGTTCAGATGCGTCGGGTGACGGCGACCACCGACGGCGCGAGCAGCAGCACGATGCCGAGCAGCGAGACCAGCAGGAGCGGCCAGCCGTCGACCGCGTCGGCGAACAGCCCCTGGAAGATGCAGATCGCCACAATGACCTGCAGAACCTGCCACGTCAGGGCCGCTCCGCGCGTCCACGGCCGCAGGCGATAGGTGCCCACCGCGATGAACAGCACCCAGACACCGGCGGCGAGTACGAGCACGATGAGGGCGATCGCGGTAGCGTACGACTCGGGCGTCGTGAGCACCAGTTCGGCGACCAGGGCGACCCCGATGGCCAGCACGGCCAGCGCCTCCACGAGCAGCAGCAGGGCGAGGAGAACAAGCAGAACAGGCCTCCGGAGAGGACCGTCAGAACGCTCGGGGGAGCCCGTTTCGTGCGTGCCAGCCTGATCGTCCATATCTCCACACACCAGAAAAACCTTGATTTGCCAGTACCAGTATGCGACCATACTTGAGGTCGATTGTTGCTCACAATGTCGTGGGGGTGCGACGTGAGAGTAATCCCTATGCACCCGATGCTGGTCTTGATGTGCGCTGTACTGCAGTCGCGCGTCGGTCTCAGCTGATCGTCGCCTGAACCCGAATCTTAGGTCGTTCGACCGAGGCATACGCAATACCCAAAGGAGTACCCCGCATGGATTGGCGCGACAAGGCCGCCTGCCTGACTGCAGACCCCGAGCTCTTCTTCCCGGTCGGCAACACTGGTCCCGCAGTAGACCAGATCGACAAGGCGAAGACCGTCTGCGCACGATGCACGGTCACCGAGGTCTGCCTGCAGTACGCGCTCGAGACCGGCCAGGACTCCGGCGTCTGGGGTGGCCTCAGCGAAGACGAGCGCCGCGCCCTGAAGCGCCGCGCCGCCCGCGCACGCCGCGCCTCCTAGCGCTTCTTCAGCCAGCGGAACGGAATCTCGATCGTCACGACGGTTCCGCTGCCCACCATCGTGTGCCAGTCGATGATGCCACCCAGTTCGCCCTGGATGAGCGTCCGCACGATCTGAGTGCCGAGCCCCGAGCCGACCTTGCCTTCCGGCAAACCCGATCCGGTGTCCCGCACCTCGACCGTGAGCGTCTCCTCGGAGTGCGAGGCGACGATCTCGACCTGACCCTCCTGGCCGGCAAGTCCGTGCTCCACCGCGTTCGTCACGAGTTCGGTGAGAGCCAGGGCGAGCGGCGTGGCGTATTCGCTCGGCAGCACGCCGAAGCTGCCGCTGAACTTCGGATGCACGGTCGTGTTGTGGGCAGAGGCAACCTCGGTGACGAGCATCAGAACCCGCTCGAACACCACATCGAAGTCGACCTTCTGGCTGAGACCCTCCGAGAGCGTGTCGTGCACGACCGCGATGGCGGCGACCCGGCGCATGGCCTGGGAGAGCGCATCCTTCGCGTCGTCGGAGTGTGTTCGGCGGGCCTGGATGCGAAGCAGCGACGCCACCGTCTGGAGGTTGTTCTTGACGCGGTGGTGGATCTCGCGGATGGTCGCGTCTTTGGTGATCAGTTCGCGCTCGTCGTGACGCAGCTCGGTGACGTCGCGGCAGAGCACGATCGCGCCGAAGCGCTGTCCACGGGTGCGGAGTGGAATAGCCCGAAGCGACACCGTGACGCCCTTCGCATCGATGTCGGTGCGCCAGGGCGCACGGCCTGTGACGACCAGCGGCAATGACTCGTCGACGACGAGTGTCCCGTTGAGCAACTGCGTCGTGACCTCAGCGAGTGACTGGCCCTCGAGTTCCTCGCTGTACCCCATCCGGTTGAAGGCAGAGAGGCCGTTCGGGCTGGCAAAGGTGACCGTTCCGTCGGCATCGAGGCGAATGAGCCCGTCGTTCGCTCGCGGAGCGCCCCTGCGCGGCCCCGTGGGGGCTCCCAGGTCGGGAAAGTCGCCCGCCGCGATCATGGCGAAGAGATCGTTTGCACACTCGTTGAACGTGAGCTCCTGGCGGCTCGGGGTGCGTGCCTCACTGAGGTTGGTGTGCCGGGTGACGACCGCGATGGGCCTGTCGGTGGTCTTCATGTCGGTCTGGGAGAGCCGGCGAAGCACCGGCACCGCCCGCACACGGGTCGGTGTCTCTTCGTACCAGTCGGGCGCGGCCGTATCGACGATCTGCGCACTCTCGTAGGCGTCGGTGACCTGCTTGCGCCACTCGGCCTTCACCGCCTGCCCGACGAAGTCACGGTAGAACAGCGTGGCAGAACTGGAGGGCCGGGCGTGCGCCACCGCGACGAAGCTGCCATCGTTCGACGGCACCCACAACACGATGTCGGCGAACGCCAGGTCGGCGAGGAGTTGCCAGTCGCCGACCAGCAGGTGAAGCCATTCGATGTCGGCTTCGGTGGAATTGCCCTGCGCCAGGACCAGATCGCTCAATGTTGACACGACCTCTAGCCTACGACCCCCGACCGGGTGCCCTGTGGCAGCCCCCCCTCCCCCACAGTGCGGCAGCGTCGAGCTTTCTCTCCACAGGACGAACCCGCTCTGGACACCCGCAACGCCACCTGCTTTCATGGCAGCACCCGAACCTGAGAATCTGTTCAGTTCTGTTCGTGCACGGCCGCAGACCCGGCGACCGTGGGCGAACCGGCCCCATCACCGGAGATCAGCACCATGAGCTTTCCCCTCCCTGTCACCGAGTGTCCCCGACCGACACTCCGCCTCGTCGGCCCCACCGAACCCGGGGATTCGACCGAGAGCTTTCTCGAGAGCCTGACACTCTGCGTGCTGGAGGTGCTCGCCGGGGTGCGCGATCTCGACCAGCTCGCCCGCTGGGTCTCCGACGATGTGTACCGGGTACTCTCCCAGCGCGTGGTGCTGTCGGCGAGGGCCCGCCAGGTGACGGGCGAACGCTCCATCAGGCCGACGTTCACCATCGGGCGAACGCTGCACAGCGAACCGTTGCCCGGGGTGGTCGAGGGTGTGGTGATCGTGCACGGTAAGGCGCGTACCCGCGCCGTGGCGCTCCGCCTCGAACGGCTCGAGACGAGGTGGCGGGCCAGCGCGATCAACGTGCTCTGACCCGCTCGGCACACCTGGGGCGCTGCCCGCAGCGACACCCCGCCACGAGCCCGGCGGCCCAGCCGCGAACGAAGGCCCCCGCAACACTGTGGATGGGGGGCGGGGGCCTTCGGCGGGTGGCTTCCGCTCTGCCGGGCTGCGGCGGGCTACGTCTTCCTGGCCAGGTTCGGGTGGGCTACTTCTTCTTGGCCTGGTTGCGGCGGTCGGCGCGGTTCACGGCGGGCGGCGCGCCTGCCGGGGTCTTCTGGCCGAAGGCGCCCGTCGTGACCGGCGCGTTGCGGCCGGCCGGGGCAGAGGGGTTGCGGGCCGTGTTCCGTGCCGCGGGCGGAACGGGCGGTGCTGCTGCCACGCTCGGGTCGCTCTCGTTCTGCGCCTGCTGCGCCAGGGCCGTCGCAGCCTGCTCGAGCTGGCCGCGCTGGTTGCGCACCTCCACGCCACCCGAGTCGCTCGGGGCGGTGTAGCTGAGCTGCTCGACACCGGCGCTGCCGCTCTCGAGGCCCTTGGCCTGCACGCTCGGTGCGTCCACGGAGCCCGCCGGAGTGTTGACCTCCACCTCGAGATTGAACAGGAAGCCCACCGCCTCTTCGCGGATCTGGCCCATCATCTGCTGGAAGAGGGCGAAACCCTCGCGCTGGTACTCGACGAGCGGGTCGCGCTGCGCCATCGCCCGCAGGCCGATGCCGTCTTTGAGGTAGTCCATCTCGTAGAGGTGGTCACGCCAGCGCCGGTCGATGACCGTCAGCACGACGCGGCGCTCGAGCTCGCGCATAGCGGGCTCGCCGAGTGTCTCCTCGCGCTTCTGGTACGCGATCTGCGCATCGGAGAGAACCTCGCGCGCCACGAACTCGCGACTGATCTTGCCGCGGCTTCCCGCCTCGGCGATGACTTCGTCGATGGAGATCGACACCGGGTAGAGCGTCTTCAGCTCCGTCCACATGGCGTCGAAGTCCCAGTCGTCGCCGTTGCCCTCACCCGCGTGGGTCTCGAGCACGTCTTCGACGACGTCTTTCAGGAACTTCTGGGCGCGCTCGTGGAGGTCGTCTCCCTCGAGGATGTGGCGGCGGTCGCCGTAGATCGCCTCACGCTGGCGATTCAGTACGTCGTCGTACTTCAGCACGTTCTTACGGATCTCGGCGTTGCGGCCCTCGACCTGCGACTGCGCACTACGGATGGCGCGGGAGACGACCTTCGACTCGATCGCCAGGTCGTCGGGAACGTTGCCGCGGCCCATCAGGCTCTCAGCGGCTCCGGCATTGAACAGGCGCATGAGGTCGTCGGTCAGCGACAGGTAGAAGCGGCTCTCGCCGGGGTCGCCCTGGCGACCGCTCCGACCGCGCAGCTGATTGTCGATGCGGCGTGACTCGTGTCGCTCGGTGCCGAGAACGTAGAGACCACCGGCATCCACGACCTTCTCGGCCTCCTCCTCGACGCCCGACTTGACCTCGGCGAACACGTCGTCCCAGGCCTCCTCGTACTCGTCGGGAGTGTCGACGGGGCTGAGACCGCGGGTGTTCATCTCGGAGACGGCGAGGAACTCGGAGTTGCCGCCGAGCATGATGTCGGTTCCTCGACCGGCCATGTTGGTGGCCACGGTCACGGCGCCGAGACGGCCGGCCTGCGCGATGATCGCGGCTTCACGCGCATGGTTCTTCGCGTTCAGCACCTCATGGCGCACGCCCTTCTTGGCGAGCATGCGCGAGAGGTACTCGCTCTTCTCGACGCTCGTCGTACCGACCAGAACCGGCTGCCCGGTGGCATGGCGCTCGACGATGTCTTCGACGACCTGCTCGAACTTCGCCTGCTCGTTCTTGTAGACGAGGTCGGATTGGTCTTTGCGCTGCATGGGGCGGTTCGTCGGGATGGCGACCACGCCGAGCTTGTACGTGCTCATGAACTCGGCGGCCTCGGTCTCGGCCGTACCGGTCATGCCCGCGAGCTTCTCGTAGAGCCGGAAGTAGTTCTGCAGGGTGACCGTCGCGAGGGTCTGGTTCTCGGCCTTGACGACCACACCCTCCTTGGCCTCGATGGCCTGGTGGATTCCCTCGTTGTAGCGGCGGCCGGCGAGGATGCGACCGGTGTGCTCGTCGACGATGAGCACCTCGCCGTTCATGACGACGTAGTCCTTGTCTTTCTTGAACAGCGCTGAAGCCTTGAGCGAATTGTTCAGGAACGAGATGAGCGGGGTGTTGGCCGACTCGTAGAGGTTGTCGATGCCGAGGTAGTCTTCGACCTTCTCGATTCCGGGTTCGAGGATGCCGACCGTGCGCTTCTTCTCGTCGATCTCGTAGTCTTCGTCAGCGACGAGCCGGGTGGCTATCGAGGCGAACTCGGTGAACCACCGGTTGGCCTCTCCCGAGGCGGGACCCGAGATGATCAGCGGGGTGCGAGCCTCGTCGATCAGGATGCTGTCGACCTCGTCGACGATGGCGAAGTTGTGGCCGCGCTGCACCATGTCGCTCGCCTGCCAGGCCATGTTGTCGCGCAGGTAGTCGAACCCGAACTCGTTGTTCGTGCCGTAGGTGATGTCGGCGGCGTACTGTTCGCGGCGCTCGGGCGGGGCCTGGCCCGACAGGATGACACCCGTCGTCATGCCGAGGGCGCGGAACACCCGGCCCATGAGCTCGCTCTGGTAGTTCGCGAGATAGTCGTTCACCGTGACGATGTGCACACCACGGCCGGCGATGGCGTTGAGGTAGGCGGGCAGGGTGGCCACCAGAGTCTTGCCCTCACCGGTCTTCATCTCGGCGATGTTGCCGAGGTGAAGCGCGGCACCACCCATGAGCTGAACATCGAAGTGCCGGAGGCCGAGGGTGCGGCGGGAAGCTTCCCGCACGGCGGCGAAGGCTTCGGGGAGCAGGTGGTCGAGGCTCTCGCCGTCTTCGAACCGCTCGCGGAGCCTGGGCGTCTCCTCTTTCAGCTCATCGTCGGAGAGGTGAGTGAAGTCCTCCTCGAGCGCGTTGATCGCCTTCGCATAGTTTTCGAGGCGGCGAAGCACGCGGCCCTCGCCGACACGAAGAACCTTTTCCAGAACTGAAGCCACAGTGAATCTCCTACCGAACCAGCCATGATCCAGCCGGTGATCCTACAAATACTAGTTGCCCTAGCTGAGGGTCTTCCAAATGGACGCTGAGGACGCGGCGCTCACGCGCCACGCCCCCAGCATCACGTTTTTCATCTACGACGCCGGGGAGAGAACCCGCTCTGCCTCCCGCGCCTCGTCGACGAGCGGCGAAGCGCTGTCGTCGAGACCGATGACGCCGTAGTCCCAGCCCTTGCGCCGGTAGACCACACTCGGCCGGTGGGTCTCGGCGTCGATGAAGAGGTAGAAGTCATGCCCCACCAGCTCCATCAGGTAGAGCGCGTCGTCGACCGTCATCGGAGCCGCGGCGAACACCTTCTTGCGGATGACGACCGGCGACCAGGCCTCCTCGATCTCGTCGACCCCGGAGCCGGCCGCGGCGAGCCCCGCCTCGGCGGTCTCAGGCGCCGGCCCGCCCGCCGTGGCACGTTCCAGCACCTCGGACTCGGCGGGCTTGAGGTCGGTCACCGTGAAGTCGGCGGCTGCCGCTTCCCGCAGGGAGACCGGGCGGTGCTGCCCACGATGCACCTTCTTGCGGTCTTTGGCGCGCCGGATGCGCTCGAGCAGCTTGGCGATGGCGAGATCGAAGGCGACGTACTTGTCGCTGCCCGCACTCTCCGCCCGCACGATCGGGCCGGGCCCGATCAGGGTCAGCTCGACGCGGTCGTCACCACCCGACGTGTTCGCGGAACTGTGCCTGCAGACCTTGACCTCGAGGGCGAGCGCACGATCGGCGAGGTGCGACACCTTCTCGGCCTTCTCGGTGGCGTAGCTCCGGAATCGGTCAGTGATTCCTAGGTTTCGGCCCGTGATGTTGATCTCCATGGCAATCTCCTAGTCTCAAAAAGACGAGCCGCCTTGGGACCAGGGCGAGTTCTTCCACGCCTTTTCACCCACCGTAGTCCGCTGCTGCTGTCGTGTCATCTGTTGCCCGGATGTGCACTGGGGGTTCACTGCTCGGATGGACGGACGACGTTCCGATGTGCTTCATGGCGAAGGAGAGGGTTGCCGCACCCCAAACCGTTGCACCAGCGCTCTCCAGTGCCCTCCGGCACTCAATCAGCGTCGAACCAGTCGTCACGACATCATCGATCAGCAGGAAATGCCGGCCACTCAGTCGCGAACGGAGGTGGGGATGAACGGCGAGCGAGCCGCTGAGGTTCGCCCGGCGCTCCACGACACCGAGGCCGGCCTGGTCCTTGGCGCGCCGCGCGAAGCGCAGCGTGGGCACCACGGTATTGCGGGCCCGGACCCGCCGGGCCAGCAACGCGACGGGGTCATAGCCGCGCGTGCGGAAGGCCCGCGCCGACGAGGGAGCGACGGTGTGCTCCAGTACGGCACCCGCGGGCAGGGCGGGCACGATTGCGTCATGCGCATCCTGTACCGCGATCCCGAGCACCGACGCGAGCGCGCCCGCGACGTCTGTGCGGCCGGCCTCCTTGAACGCCGACAGGGCCGACGTCAGAACCGGGCCGTACACCGCGGCGGCCCAGACGGGCAGCGGCGGGTCTCGCCCGGTCTCGATGACCAGAGCCACAGCACGGGCACCGGGCGCCCCGCCGGGAGGGCCGGGAGGGCGGGGAGGGCCGGGAGGGCCGGTGGACGAACCGGCGGGAGAACCAGAAAGGCCGGCGGGAGCACCCGGAACGCCGGCTGACGGCCGGACGGACGGCACGGTGGGTGGCACGGTGGATGGCCCGATCGAGCTCGCGCACGTCGCACAGAGCGGCACGTCGCGCTGGCCGCAGCCCACGCACTCGGTCGGTAGTACGACCGCGAGCGCAGCCAGAAGCGACCGGATGAGTGCCTCGACGAGCGACCGAGTGGAGGAGGGAAAAGAGGTCATGTCCCCACCCTGCCGCCCGCCCGGGCGGGGCATCGCCTGCGGAACCGCATCTGTGGAGAACACGCTTCACAGGCCGGCTGTGGAGGAGCCGAGCAGGGCCTTACGTCTGCGTGGCCAGCAGCGAGATCGCCTTCGCGGTCGTCTGCCACCCGCTGCCGCGCTGCTGCTGCAGCTCCCCCGTCGAAGTGAGCAGCCAGAGTCCGCTGATGTCGTTCGAGCCCGACAGCGCGATCGCATTCGTCGGCACCCCGAGCGTCGTGCTCACCCCGCCGATCTCCTGCACGATGACCCGGTTGTCGCCGCCCGCCGTCACCGTGAGCGAGGCGACGTTCGACGCGTCGACCCAGGTCGCATCCAGAGGTGTTCCCGTTCCCGATGCCAGCGTCACCGGGTCGCCGAGCCGCTCGGGCGCGCCGTCTTTGTCGCGGATGATCGCCGCCACGATGAGTCGTGGCACCCCGTCGGCCACGGTGAAGGCGAGTGCACGCGTTCCATCCCGAGACACATCGAAAGACACGATTCCTGAAGCGCCTTCCCAGTCGGCGGCAACCGGATGCACGGTTCCGTCGCTCCCGTAGGCCTGGATCGCCGAGGGCGAGCTGGCCGGCACCGTCCATACGTACCCCGAGGGGTCGAGCGTGGGTGCCACGAGCCCCGCACGACTGTCGACCAGCACCGGGGCATCCGCCGCGGGTTGCACCACCGAGACACCCGTCGCCGTACCGACCGCCAGCACGTTCGGCGACGCGGTCACCGACAGAGGCCCGAGGGCCTGCACCCTGTCGCTCACCGACGGCACGGGCACGAGGGAGTTGCTGGTCAGATAGCCGAAGGCACCCGACTGGTCGACGAGCGGCCGCGAATCCACACGAGGCGGTGTGTAGCTGTTCGCCCCCGCCGGAATCGAGACCGGATTCTGATTCACCGTGATGGCGACGGCCGCCACAGACGCCACAGATCCGAGCGAGGTGTCGAGCTGCGCCTGCATGCGCTGCAGAGCCTCGGGCGTCTGCGTCAGCACCTGGTTCGAGAGATCGACGTTCGCCGTGCCCGAATCGACCACCACCGACGAGGTGTCTGTGCCATCCGGGAATGCCGTCACGACCGCGCCCTGCCCGAGCCACGGCGTCGGCCCCGCGAGCAGGGCCTTCACCACGCGCGTACTGGTCGTCTCGTCACGAGGGAACCACCGCACATCCGGAACCAGGTAGGTGTAAGTCGGATCGAAGAAGTACAGCGAGTGCGAGCTGAAGACCTGGCTGAAACGCAGTTGCTCGAGAATGATGCCGGGGTTTGCGGCGTTGATGCGCCACTGGCCATCCTCCTGCGTGAACTGGAAGGGAATGGTGAGTGAGGTCGTCGAATCGTTCTCCTGGTACTCCCCCGTCGCATCCACTTCGGCCTGGGGAGTCACGCTCACGCTCATGGCGGTGGGCGAGACAATGTTGAACTGCAGCTGGCCGGCGTCGATGAGCACGCCGGCGTTCGGGTCCCACTGCTTCTGGAAGCCTTTCGAGAGAAAGCTGCGCGCGACCTCGTAGTCGTTCTGCGGGCTCGCTGCGGCCTGCAGGAAGCCGTTCAGGATCTGGGTCTGGTTCGCATCCTGCACCGGCCCGGGCGGCAGCAGGATCACGTCGATGTCGTCGGGCGTCGAGCTGGCCGGTTGCGAGTTCACACTGCCCGAGCTCGGGATGCCCGTGCATCCGGTGATCGCGAGAAGCGCGGCGACGGCCGCCGTCAGCAGGGAACCCGCACGGCGGCTGGAGCGCCGGTTCACCGGTCCACCTCGCGGCGGGGAACCCCACCCGGCTCGAGCGCTGGCAAAGCCGCATCCCCGTCGACCTCGGCGAACGGCAGCCCCGCGTCATCCGGCGGCAGCGGCAGTGGCGAGGTGCCGGCGGAGTGGCCGTGGATGCGGGGAAGGGTGAGCCGGAAGCAACTGCCCGCACCGCTGGCCGACCACACCTCGAGCACGCCCCTGTGCAGGGTCGCGTCTTCGAGCGAGATGGCCAGGCCCAGGCCAGTGCCTCCGATGGTGCGCTTGCGCGACGGGTCGGCGCGCCAGAAACGCTCGAACACGCGCTCGGCATCGACCTCGCTCATTCCGATGCCGTAGTCGCGAACGGCCACGGCGATGGAGGAGACGTTGCTGTCGACCGAGACCACGATCGGACGGCCCTCACCGTGCTCGATCGCATTGCCGAGAAGGTTGGTCAGGATGCGACGGATGCGGCGGGCGTCCACCTCCACCTCCACATACCCGCCGGGTGCGAACACACGGATCTCAGATCCGGCCGATGCGGCGAGCGGCTGCATCTGGTCGACCGCCACCTCGGTGAGCCGCACGAGGTTCGTCGCCTCGACGTTGAGATCGGCAGAACCGGCGTCGAACCGGCTGATCTCGAGGAGATCGTTCAGAAGGGATTCGAACCGAACGGTCTGCGTGTGCAGCAACTCGGCGGTACGGCCGATCGCCGGTTCGAACGTGTCGCGTTGGTCGTAGAGAACGTCGCCGGCCAGCCGGATCGTGGTGAGGGGTGTGCGCAACTCGTGCGAGACATCCGACACGAAGCGTTGCTGCAACTGGGAGAGCTCGGCGAGCTGCGTGATCTGGCCCTGCATGCTGTCGGCCATGCCGTTGAACGAGCGCGCCAGCGTTGCGATGATGTCGTCGCCCTTCTCGGGAATGCGCACTTCGAGCTGCCCTGCGGCGAGTTTCTCGCTCGTTTCTGCGGTGACCCTGATGGGCTCGATCACCAGGCGCACGATCACCCAGGCCACCACGGCGATGAGGAGGGTGAGGAGGAGGCCGGCGATCCAGAGCGTCTGTTGCACGAAGCTCAGGGTCTGGCCGGAGTCGGCGAGGTTGTAGCCGAGGTAGAGCTGGTATTGGCCGGCGCTCGGGATGGTGAGCGGGGTGCCCACGATGATGCCCGGATCGGTTCCCCCGTTGCCATTGGGCAGCGCGACGGACTGCCAGTACTGGTTCGACGAGCCGGCGCCGCCCGTCACCTCGTCCTTCAGTTGGACGGTGATGAGGTTCTTCGTGGTGAGCGCGGGGCTGGCGAAAGGGAGGAACGAGGTGGTGCCTTGGTCGTTGCCGGGGGCGGCATAGATGGCGATGAGCCGCGACGACGATGACGACGTGATCTTGGTCTGCGCGGAGTTGAGGAGGGTGCTGACGGATGTCTCGCTGGTGGAGTCGGAGGCGTCGAAGATCGTCTGTGCGGCGGTCGCCGCCTGGTTCGAGTCGGCGAGAACCTGGTTGAGGCGGGAGTGGAAGAGGTCGTTGCCGATGCTGACCGAGGTGTAGATTCCGGCGCCCAGCAGGGCGATCGTCGTGAGGGCGATGGTGATGACGATGGTGCGGAACTGCAGAGAGAGGCGCCACCAGCCGCGCAGCTGCCGTGGCCAGGCGCGCCACTCGCGGGCGAGGAAGGGGCCGATGTGGCTGCGGCCGGGGCGGGGCGGGGTGCGGTTGGGGGTGCGGGCCGGAAGGGTGCGGGTCGGGGCGTTGCGGGCAGAGGTGCGGGCGGGCGTGCGGGCAGGAGTGCCTCGCGCCGGGGTGCGGTCGGGCACACCGGGCCGGGAGGGGGTCGCTGAGGCTGCTGCCACGTCTGTCGCTCCGGCCCTCAGACGACGGCGCCGGCCCGATAACCGACGCCCCGCACGGTCATCACGATGCGCGGGTTGTCGGGGTCTTCCTCGACCTTGGCGCGCAGGCGCTGCACGTGCACGTTGACCAGCCGGGTGTCGGCCTTGTAGTGGTAGCCCCAGACCTGCTCGAGCAGCATCTCGCGGGTGAAGACCTGCTGCGGCTTCGAGGAGAGGGCCTGGAGCAGGTCGAACTCCAGCGGAGTGAGGTTGATGCGGGCGGTTCCGCGCCGCACCTCGTGGCCCTCGACGTCGAGTTCGAGGTCGCCGATGCGCAACAGTCCGCTGCTGGATGCGACGACGGGCGTCGGGCGCAGGCGGGTGCGGATGCGCGCCACCAGCTCCTTCGGATTGAACGGCTTGACGATGTAGTCGTCGGCGCCCGACTCGAGCCCTTTGACGACATCCGTCGTGTCGGACTTCGCGGTCAGCATGATGATCGGGGTGCCGGATTCGGCGCGGATCTGCGCACACACCTCGATGCCGTCGAGCCCCGGCAGCATCAGGTCGAGCAGCACCAGGTCGGGGTTCGCCTCCTGGAAGGCCCCGAGCGCCTCCGAGCCGTCAGCGCAGAAGATCGGCTCGAAACCCTCGGCCCGCAGCACGATACCGATCATCTCGGCGAGCGCGGGATCGTCGTCGACCACCAGTATGCGAGCATCCATAGCCCTCAGCGTACTTGCCCGGCCCTGCCCTGAGGCTGCGTGTCCGCCTGTGGAATCAGGCGGGATGCCCGGGGTTCATGTGAGTGTCGGCGGGGTGTGCGAGCATGGTGACGTTCAACTGCCGTCAGGCAGGGCGAGGTGGGGCGCTTCGACGATCGGCCGCGTGTCGCAGGCTGAGTTACACGGAATAGAGGAACACCGGTGACGGACGACCACAAGTTCAGGGGTGCGGGGGTGCCGCCGGTGGTGCCGCATGCCGGTGGGGACGCACCGCAGTACGTTCCGCCGCCGCCGCCGCCCGTCGGCCCGCCCGCGCCGCAGTACGGGCAGTACGCTCCGCCGCCGCCCGGGGCGGGGCAACAGCCGTGGACGCCTCCGGTCAAGCCGGGGCTGATCCCGCTGCGGCCGCTGGGGTTCGGAACGCTGCTCGGGGCACCGTTCCAGGTTCTGCGCCGAAACCCGGGCCCGACGCTCGGCAGCGCCCTGATCATCCAGTTCGCCATCGGCATCGTCACCGCTCTGATCGTGGGCGCCGCCGTTCTGCTCGCGGTCACCCGGCTCGACTCGGCGTCGGCCGCCGACCGTGACTCGATCCAGGCCGGGTCGGTCGCGATCATCCTGCTCAGCACGCTGATCCCGCTCGCGGTGGCGCTCGTCACGAGCGCGCTCCTGCAGGCCATCCTGGTCATCGAGGTCTCGCGCGAAATCCTCGGTGAGAAACGGCGGCTCGGTGAACTGTGGCTAGCCGCCGGCAAGCGCATCTGGCCGCTCGCGCTGTGGACGCTGCTGCAGGCTGCTGTGGCGGTCGTCGTTCTCGGCGTGGTCGTCGGTATCGTCGCCCTGCTCGCCACGCTCGGAACCACCGGCGTCGTGTTCGCGGTGATCGTCGGCATCCTGGCGTTCCTCGGGCTCGTGGTCGCGAGCGCGTGGCTGACGACGAAACTGTCGCTGGTGCCGTGTGTCATCGTACTTGAACGCGCTGGCGTGCGAGCCGCCATCGTACGGTCGTGGCGCCTCACCGACCGGTCGTTCTGGCGCACGCTGGGCACCGAGTGGCTGGTCGCGACCATCGTCTCGGTCGCCGCGCAGGTGGTCGTTCAGCCGATCAGCTTCCTGTTCGGGCTCGGCATGGGGGTCTTCGCGCCGAATGGCACGAATTCGTCAGGCTCACCGACGGAATGGCTGCTCTTCGGCGGCGTATACCTGCTGGTCGGTGCGATTCAGCTGGTGTTCGGTGCGATCAGTTCGGTCGTGCAGGCGGCGACGGTGTCGGTCATCTACGTCGACCTGCGCATTCGCAAGGAGGGGCTCGACCTCGAGCTGATCCGCTTCGTCGAAGACCGTGAGAGCGGCCGGAC
The DNA here is from genome assembly GCF_003399645.1 of Subtercola boreus. Lineage (GTDB taxonomy): Bacteria > Actinomycetota > Actinomycetes > Actinomycetales > Microbacteriaceae > Subtercola > Subtercola boreus_A. The sequence continues at coordinate 235,099 of NZ_NBXD01000007.1, read as the reverse complement.
GACGCCCGACGACGACCCGTTCCGGGTCACCGGCCGGGTGTGACGAGCGGCCGACCGCGATGCGCCTCCTTCTCGACGTTCCCGTCGATCCCACGGCGCCGGAAGCCCGGCAATGGGTGATCGACGAACTCAGCAAGCCCGAATACCAGGCCGCGAAGCCCACCTGGCTCGACCTGGCGGCCGAGGCTGTTCAGAACTGGCTCGCCGGACTGGTGCTGCCCTCGGGCGGTGACTTCGGCGGCGTGCTCCCGGTGCTGGCGGCCGTGGTGGTCGTCGCGCTGATCATCGTGGCGTTCATCCTGTTCGGGCGACCGCGGCGCAACCGGTCGGCGGTCGCCCGACTCGACGCTCTCTTCGGGTCGGATGACCGGCGGAGCTCGGCGCAACTGCGGTCGTCCGCTGCGGCGGCCGCGCGCTCGGGCGACTACCGCACCGCGATCGAGGAGCTGTACCGGGCGCTGGCGCGGCGGCAGTCCGAACGCACGGTGCTGAGGGTCGACCCCGGCACGACCGCGCAGGAGTTCGCCGTGCGGGCCGCGCAGTCGTACCCGCCGGAGAGCGGCCGGCTGGCAGCGGCGGCGCGGGTGTTCGATGAGGTGCGATACCTGGGTGCCCCCGGCAGCCGGGAGCAGTACGACGCGCTCGAGGGCCTCGAAGCGGCGATCCGCGATGCAGCGCCGGCCCGGCGCGAGCCCGTGGCGGCGGCGGGGTCCCGGTGAGCGGGGTGCGGGCGCCGGGCAGCGCGGGGGCGGTGCGGGCGGGCGCGGTCTCGAGCACGCCGACCGTGCGCGCGTTCTTTCGGCGTTGGTCGTTCTGGGTGGGTGCGGGAGTCTTCGTTTTGCTCGCGAGCCTGGTGCTGCTGCTCATCCGTGGGGCCGGCTCCACCGGTGGGTCTGAGCTGTCGACCACCAGTGCGGCGCCCAACGGCGCGAAGGCGATCGCCGAGGTGCTGAGGCAGCAGGGCGTGACGGTCACGGCCGTCGACTCGCTCGACGCCGCCATGGAGGCCGTTCGCTCGGCAGGCGGGCCGCGTACAGGTGGGGGCGGTACGGGCGGAGCGACCGTGCTGGTGTACGACCCGTCGGCATTCCTTCCGATCGATCGCGCCAGCGACCTCGCAGCACTCGGGGACGACCTCGTGCTGGTCGAGCCCGACATCTTCACCCTCGACGCCCTCGCGCCCGGTGTCGCCGTCACCGGCCAGGTCGAGCAGCCCCACGTCGTCGACGCCGGATGCTCGGAGCCGAGTGCAGCGCGCGCCGGATCCATCTCGACCTCCGGCTCCGCCTACCGCGCGACGGAGGCGGGAGCCGGATCGACCGAATGCTTCGGGGCCACCGCCGATGGGTTCTCACTCGTGCGCATTCAGGGCGACGGGTCTGCAGTGACGGTGCTGGGAGCATCCGCAATCCTGACGAACGAGCACACCATCGAAGCGGGTAACGCGGCGCTGGCCCTGGGGCTGTTGGGCGCGCACGACACCCTGGTCTGGTATACCCCGAGCGAGGCGGATGTGACGGCTTCAGGCCCGCCGAGCCTGGCCGCGTTGACGCCGGGCTGGGTGACTCCGCTGCTGGTGTTGCTCGCAGTGGTGTTCCTCGCGGCGGCCGTCTGGCGCGGGCGGCGCCTCGGACCTGTCGTGGTCGAGAATCTGCCGGTGATCGTACGGGGCAGCGAGACCGTCGCCGGGCGTGCGCGGCTCTACGCCCGGTCGAGTGCGAGGGCCCGGGCCCTCGATGCACTGCGGATCGGTACCGTCACCCGCGTCGCGGGGCTGCTCGGCCTGCCCCGGTCGGCAGCACTGCCCGAGGTGATTGCAGCGGTCACCGCCGTCACCGGGGTGCCGGCGGTCGAGGTCGCAGCGGTTCTGGTGAACCGGGAGCCGCGCTCCGAGGCCGACCTGCTGGCGCTGTCGCAACAGCTCGCCGCCATCGAACGGCGCGTGCAGATCGCCGTCGGGCGTGCTGGCCCTCGCCCCGCACACCCGGCGCCACCGTCGGCAGACCCCGATCCCCCCTCGACGGGCCTGCCCCGGTGACCCCGCTGCACCCCGACCACTTCACCCCTAATCCCCCGCACCACGACCTACGACCCACGACCCAGAGAGCCGGCCATGAGCGACACCTCCCCGCCGAACCACGATCCGCACGCAACCGCAGGCGTCGGCACCGATGCGCACGGTGGCGACCTGCGCGCGGCTGAGCCCCGTGCATCCGCCCCCCGCCCGTCAGACGACGAGCTGCGGCTCGCCCTGTCGCGGGTGCGCACCGAGGTGGGCAAGGCCGTCGTCGGGCAGGACGGCGCCGTCACCGGGATGATGGTCGCGCTGCTCGCCCGCGGGCACGTGCTGCTCGAGGGGGTGCCGGGGGTGGCGAAGACGCTGCTCGTGCGAAGCCTCGCCGCCGCCCTCAGCCTCGACACGAAGCGGGTGCAGTTCACGCCCGACCTGATGCCGGGAGACGTCACCGGTTCGCTGATCTACGACGGACGATCGGGCGAGTTCCAGTTTCGGGAGGGTCCGGTGTTCACGAACATCCTGCTCGCCGACGAGATCAACCGCACTCCCCCGAAGACCCAGTCGGCGCTGCTCGAAGCGATGGAGGAGCGGCAGGTCAGTGTCGACGGGCTGAGCCGGCCGCTGCCCGATCCGTTCCTCGTCGCGGCGACGATGAACCCGATCGAGTACGAGGGCACCTACATGCTGCCCGAGGCGCAGCTCGACCGCTTCCTGCTGAAGCTGACCCTCGACGTGCCGGAGCGCGATGTCGAGATCGCGGTGCTCGCCCGGCACGCGGCAGGGTTCAACCCGCGCGACCTGGAGGCGGCGGGCGTGAGGGCGGTGCTCGGTGCGACCGAACTGCACCAGGCGCAGGCCGCGGTCGCGGCGGTCGGTGCGGCTCCGGATGTTCTGGCCTACGCCGTCGACCTCGCCCGTGCGACGCGGCAGAGCCCCTCGGTCAAGCTCGGGGTGAGCCCGCGTGGCAGCACGGCGCTGCTCGCCTCGGCGAAGGCGTGGGCCTGGCTGAACGGATTCACCTCGATCACCCCCGATCACGTGCAGGCGATGGTGCTGCCGGTGCTGCGGCATCGCATCCAGCTGCGTCCGGAAGCGGAACTCGAGGGGGTGTCGGTCGACTCGATCCTGCGTGGCATCCTGTCGCAGGTGCAGGTGCCGATCTGATGGCGGCTGCTGCTGTCGGCGCCGTTGTGGAGCATCCGGGCCTGTTCGAACCGGTGCGGATGCTCCCAACAGGCGCGCTTGCACGGCCGGCGAGGACGCGCCGTGCCGAGGCGGTGCGTGCAGAGGCGGTGCGTGCAGAGGCGGTGCGTACCGAGGCGGTGCGTACCGAGGCGGTGCGCACACGGGCAGGACGCGCCGGCGCTCGGATCGCGCGCGTCGTGGCTCGCAACCTGGGCACGGGTCTCGGCGCGCGTGCCGGCTGGCGGGACGGGGTGCGCTGATGGCGGTGTCGGGGCGGTTCGTACTGCTCGTGGCGCTCGGGGCGCTGCCGGTCATCCTGTTCGGCCAGGCCTACGGGCTCGCGTTCGAGACACTCGGGGGGTGGCTGGCGTTTGCGGTACTGCTGGGCATCCTGGACCTGCTGCTCGCCGGGTCACCGCGGCGGGTCAGCATCGAGCGCGATCTGCCGCTGCGGGTGCGGCTCGGTGAGCCCGTTCGCGGCGACCTCTACCTGACGAACGGGGGGCGGCGCGCGCTGAACGGCGTGGTGCGGGATGCCTGGCAGCCGTCGGCGGGCGCGGCCAGCACGCGGTTCCCGGTGCGCATCCCGGCCGGCGAACGGCGCCGGGTGAGTGTCGAGCTGTGCCCCTTCAGACGGGGCGAACGGCGGGTGGAGGAGGTGGCCATCCGTTCGTTCGGGCCCCTCGGACTCTGGGCGCGGCAGGCCAGCCTCGTCGCGCCCGGCCGTCTTCGCGTGCTGCCGCCGTTCAACTCGCGTCGGCATCTGCCCTCGCGGCTGGCGCGGCTGCGGGAGCTCGACGGGCGGACGAGCGTGATGATCCGCGGGCAGGGAACGGAGTTCGATTCGCTCCGCGAGTACGTGCGGGGCGACGATGTGCGCTCGATCGACTGGCGCGCGACGGCACGGCGCGACGAGGTCGTGGTGCGCACCTGGCGTCCCGAGCGGGATCGTCGTGTGGTGATCGTGATCGACACGGGGCGAACGAGCGCGGCCCGCATCGACAACGAACCGCGCCTCGACACCGCCTTCGAGTCGGCGCTGCTTCTCTCGGCGCTCGCCTCCCGGGCCGGTGACCGCATCGATCTGATCGCCTACGATCGGCGGGTGCGCGCCCGTGTGCAGGGAACGACGGGGCCCGAACTGCTGTCGCGCATGGTCGATGTGCTGGCGCCCGTGGATCCGGAGCTGCTCGAGACGGACTGGTCAGCCGTGCCCGCGGAGGTGCGCCGGGTCACGAACCAGCGCGCGCTCGTGGTGCTGCTGACCTCGCTCGAGACCCCCGGAGCCTCGCGGGGGCTGCTCGCGGTGCTGCCGCAGCTGACCCAGCGGCACACGGTGATGATCGCGTCGGTGACCGATCCGGCGACGTTCGCCGCCGTGGGGCTTCGGGATGATCGGGAGCAGACCTACACGGCGGCCGCGGCCGAGCGTGCCCTCCTCGACGTGGCGCGCGTGTCGGCGGCGGCCCGGCAACAGGGCGCAGAGGTCGTGACAGGGTCACCGGCCGATCTCCCGCCCGCGGTCGCGGACCGCTACCTCGCGCTGAAGGCCGCCGGCCGGCTGTAGCGCGCCCGCCCCCGCCCGGCGCCCGGTGCTGCGGTGCTGCGGTGCTGCGGGCGCAACCGACACCAGTTCGGGGTTCCGGCGCGGTATACGGCGCGGATCGCCGAAATCGTGTCGACTCGGTCGCCCTCCATTGCCCTGACCGCCGGTCCGAGCTCGCGGCGGCACGAGCGCTGGCCCGAGCTCGCGGCGGCACGAGCGCTGGGTGGCGCGAGCGGTGCGAACGGCGTAAGCGGCGCCGACGCGCGAGGCACCGGGGACCGGGGGAGGGCAGCGCCAGTCAGGTGGCGACGAGCCGGCGGGCGCCCGCGTCGAACTCCGCGAGGTCGCCGGTCTCCCCCGCGCGGTACGCCCGGCCGCCCACGAACAGCATGTAGAACACGAACGCCCCGAGCGCCACGGCTCCGATGCCGATCTTCACGGGCCAGGGCAGCGGCGACGGCGTCACAAACCCCTCGATGATGCCGGAGGCCAGCAGCACGAACACGAGCCCGATCGCGACGGTGAACAGCGCGCGGCCGTCCTCGGCGAGCGCTTGCGAGCGGGTTCGCGCACCGGGCGCGATCCAGGCCCAGAAGATGCGCATCCCCGCGGCCGCAGCGACGAAGATCGCCGTCAGTTCGAGCATCCCGTGCGGCAGGATGTACTGGAAGAACACGTCGGCATGCCCGAAGTGAAAGAGCACCGCCGCATTCACCCCCAGGTTGAGAGCGTTCTGCAGCAGGAGGTAGGGCACGTAGATTCCCACGATGCCGAATGCCACGCACTGGGCAGCGAGCCAGGCGTTGTTCGTCCAGACCTGGCCCGTGAACGACGCCGAGGGGTTCTCGGAGTAGTAGCCGACGAAGTCCTGCTCTGCGATCTTCTTCAGGTCGGCGTCGGTACCGAAGTTGGCCAGCACGCGCGGGTCGTTCAGCGCCCAGATCGCATAGAGCGCGCTCACCACGATGGTCGCCAGGGCCACTACAAGCACGATCCACCGCAGTCGATACAGGGCAGCGGGCAGCTGTAAGGCGAAGAACGCCGGAATCTGGCGGAGCGCATTGCCGCTCGACCCGGTGAAACGGAGCCTCGCGCGGGAGAGCCCGACCGAGAGCCGGTCGCCCGCGACCGTGGATCCGGCGGCCGTCTTGATCGCCGACAGCTCACTGGCGCCCGACTGGTACCGCTCGATCAGCTCGTCGGCCTCGGCTCCAGTGAAGTTGCGGCGTCGACCGAGGTCATCGAGGCGATCCCATTCGGCTCGATGGGCGGCAGTGTAGGCGTCGAGGTCCATCTGCTTAGATGATAGCCATGGCCGCGCCGATTATCGCACCCAGTGCCCAGCCGCACTCCCTGGAGTACAACGACGAGCTCCTGGTCACCGGCGAGGCCGTGGCGCTCGATGTGAGGCCGGCGAGCTTCATCCTGCGCGCTGCCGGTGCGCTGATCGATGTGGCGGCGACGGCGCTGCTCATTCTGCTGGCCGTGACGCTCGTCAACCTCTGGCAGGGAGCGTCGGGCGCGGATGCCGCGATCTCGCAGGCGATCATCCTGGGCAGCATCGTCTTCTGCATCGTGATCGTGCCGACAACGGTCGAGACCCTGACGCACGGTCGTTCCCTCGGAAAGCTCGCGATCGGAGCCCGCGTGGTGCGCGACGACGGCGGATCGATTTCGCTGCGTCACGCCCTCATCCGCTCGCTGACGGCGGTGCTCGAGATCTACACCACGTTCGGCGGGCTCGCGATCCTCGTGTCGCTGCTGAATCCGCGGGCGAAACGCCTCGGCGACCTCCTTGCGGGAACGTACAGCCAGCACGAGCGGGTGCCGCGCATCGTGTCGACCGCGCAGCCGCTGCCCTACGGGCTCGAGTCGTGGGCGGCGGTCGCCGACGTGGCGCGGCTGCCCGACCGACTGTCCCGGCGCATCGCGCAGTTCCTTGCGGAGGCACCGACCATGACACCGGATGCTCGCGCCCGCCACTCCGCGCACCTCGCCGCCGAGGCAGCTCCCTACGTGTCGCCCGTGCCGCCGGTTCATCCGGAGCTGTTGTTGCTCGGCATCGCGGCACTGCGGAGGGATCGCGAGGCCCGCGCCCTCGCGCTGGAGGCATCGCGGCTCGCCCGTCTTGCCCCGGCCCTGACGGGCCTCCCCCACGGCTTCCCCGAGCGCTGAGACCGGGTTGCCTGGCGCATTCAGGCACGACCTGATAGTGAGACTTGCTCAGGCAAGGCGAGTCGGGGTATCCTCGAGCGTGCTCATATCTCGAAGAAAAGTCATTTTCACCGTCAAATGCGGCCTTGTGATCGGCGCGGTGGGGCTCATCGCCCTCCTCCCTGCGGTCGCGGCCGAGGCGGCCACCACACCTGTCATCACCGGCGGTCTCCCGATCGGCATCGCCGTGAACGAGAGCAACCACCGGGTGATCGTTGCCGACGGTCTCTCGTTCTTCGTCACCATCTTCGACGGCTCCGAGGCGGCGCCCGCAAAGAAGTCGGTCAACGTGGGGGCGTATCCATCGGGTGTCGCCGTCGACACAGGCACGCAATTGGCCTATGTGACCCTGCCCGCTCTCGACAAAGTGGCGGTCATCGACCTCGGTGCCGCGACGCCGGTGCTGCTCCGCACGGTCGCCGTCGGCACCCTGCCCACCTCGGTGGCAGTCGATCCGATTCTGCACAACGTCTACGTGGCGAACATCGGGTCTGCGAGTGTGTCGCGCTTTGCGGGCGACGATGTCACACCGACCGTCTCGACGATCGGCGTCGGATCTCGACCCGAGGGGATCGCTGTCGATACGGTCAACCACGCCGTCTTCGTCGCAAGCCAGACGACCGGCACCATCGCGCGGTTCATCGGGAACGATGCGACGCCGGCCGCCACGACCATCAGCGGCGTGCCGCACGCAGGTTCTCTTTCGGTCGACAGCCGCACCCACACGGCCTACTCCGTCGATCTCGACGACAACCTCCTCCACCATTTCAGCACCAGTATCGCCGCTCCGACTCTCAGTGCCATCAGCGTTCCGGGCACGCCGTCTGCCGTTCTCGCCGATTCCACGACCGGCGAGGTGTACGTCACGACGAAAGCGGATATGAAGGTCGTGGTCCTCGACGTCACCCGCCCCGGTGCGCCCGTGACGACCTCTCAGCCCGTGGGAACGAACCCCATCGGACTGGCCATCGACACATCTCTGGCGAGCCGAACGGTCTACGTCGCCAACCGCGGGTCGAGTTCCGTCAGTCGTGTCAACGGGGTTCTGCCCGCGGCACCGGTGATCACCTCCGGCGCGCCGCCCGCCGCCACCGTCGGTGTACCGTACTCGTTCACCTTCACGGCCACCGGCCATCCGGCACCCATCTTCGCCGCCTCCCTCCCCGCGGGTGGGCAGTTCTCCTTCACCGACGACGGAACGATCAGCGGCACCCCTACGGCACCCGGTCCCGTCACGTTCACACTCACCGCACGGAACGGTGTCGACCCGTTCACCGCAACGCAGACCGTCACCATCCGGGTCGATGCGGCGCCCACTCCGACACCCACACCGACCCCGGCCACCACGACCACCACCGCACCGACCTCGACCGCGACCCCGGGTACCACCACCGGCGGGACCACCGGGAGCGGATCGGGCGGCAGCGGGGGGAGCGGCAGTGGCAGCGGCGGCTCAGCCAGCACAGGTGGGGGCAGCGGCGGCAGCAGCAGCAGCAGCAGCTCCCTTGCGCACACCGGTCAATCGCTTGAGGCTGTTGCGCCGTTTGGTCTAGCGGGGTTGCTCCTGATAGCGATCGGCGCCGGCGTCGCTGCCAACCGCAGCACGCGAGGAGCCCGCAAACGCTCCTAGCCCGGTGCGCTCCTCCGTCTGGGTTCACGTCTCCCCGCGCCCGCAGCTCCGAGGCTCTGGTGTCTCGAGGCTCCAGGCTCCAGGCTCCAGGCTCCAGGCTCCAGGCTCCAGGCTCCAGGCTCCAGGCTCCAGGGCCTTGGCCCGCTGCTTCCACGGGCCTCACCCAAGTCCTTCCTCAGCTCCGAGACCCTGGCAATCGGCCCGCACGATCGCCGCTCAGCCCGCCAGACCACAGCGTAAACGAGGACATCGGGCGGGACACGTACCGGCAAGGACCGCGGGGCGGTAGCGCAAAAGAGGATGTCGGGCCCCGACACGGTACTGGTGAGTACTGCGGGGCCCGACATCCTCTTTTACGCACTGGTGGCACGCTGCGTGCGGTGTCGCGGAGGCTGCAGCCGAGGCGGCGACCGCCGCCCCGGATGAGCCGGGCGGATCAGTAGCGGTAGTGGTCTACCTTGTAGGGGCCCTCGACGGGGACGCCGATGTAGGCGGCCTGGGCGGGGGTGAGTTCGGTGAGCTCCACTCCGAGGGCGTCGAGGTGCAGGCGGGCGACCTTCTCGTCGAGGAACTTGGGGAGAACGTAGACACCGATCGGGTACTTCTCGGGTGAGACCCAGAGCTCGATCTGCGCAAGCACCTGGTTCGCGAAAGAGTTGCTCATCACGAAGCTCGGGTGCCCGGTGGCGTTGCCGAGGTTCATCAGGCGACCCTCGGAGAGCACGAGCACCGAACGGCCGGTGGGCAGGCGCCACTCGTGCACCTGCGGCTTGATCTCGACCTTCGTGGCGCCCGTGACCCGCTCGAGGCCGGCGATGTCGATCTCGTCGTCGAAGTGACCGACGTTCGAGACGATGGCGAGGTGCTTCATACCGAGGATGTGGTCGACCGTGATGACGTGCTGGTTGCCGGTGGTGGTCACGAAGATGTCGACCGTGTCGAGCACCGACTCGATGCGCGCGACCTGGAAGCCGTCCATGGCGGCCTGCAGGGCATTGATCGGGTCGATCTCGCTGACGATCACGCGGGCTCCCTGGCCCTTGAGCGCTTCGGCCGCACCCTTGCCGACGTCACCGTAGCCGACGACGAAGACGACCTTGCCGCCAATCAGCACGTCAGTCGCGCGGTTGAGACCGTCGGGCAGCGAGTGCCGGATGCCGTACTTGTTGTCGAACTTCGATTTCGTGACGGAGTCGTTCACGTTGATGGCCGGGAAGAGAAGGCTACCGGCGGCGGCGAGCTCGTACAGGCGGTGCACGCCGGTGGTCGTCTCCTCCGTCACGCCCTGGATGTCGGCCGCGATGGTGGTCCACCGGTCAGACGACGATTCGAGCGAGCGTCGGAGCAGGTCGAGCACAACCGTGTACTCGTACGTGTCGGTGGACTGGGCATCCGGAACCGCCCCCGCCAGCTCGAACTCGCGACCCTTGTGCACGAGCATGGTGGCGTCGCCACCGTCGTCGAGGATCATGTTGGGCCCGGTGAAGTCGGCACCGGATGCCGCGGCCTCGGCCCGCCAGTCGAACGCCTGGTCGGTGCACCACCAGTACTCCTCGAGGCTTTCGCCCTTCCATGCGAAGACCGGGACGCCCGCCGGGGCATCGACCGTTCCCGTGCGGCCCACGACGATGGCCGCGGCCGCCTCGTCCTGCGTGGAGAAGATGTTGCAGCTGACCCAGCGCACCTGGGCGCCAAGGTCTACGAGAGTCTCGATGAGCACGGCGGTCTGCACGGTCATGTGCAGCGAGCCCATGACTCTGGCGCCGGCGAGCGGCTTGGTCTCGCCGAACTCCGCGCGCAGGGCCATCAGCCCGGGCATCTCGTTCTCGGCGAGGCGGATCTGGTGGCGGCCGGACTCGGCGAGCGAGAGATCGCGCACCTTGAACGGCAGGGCGGTGACGGCGGGAGAAGCGGGCGCAGCAGAAAGAACGGAAGTCATGCCTCCATTATCGCCTGCCGACGGCGCCCCGACCCGAAATCGGCCTCAAGTCCCAGGCGGCCAGGGACGGCTTGACACCGCGACGACACGGGCCGGGGGGTACCCGACCTCAGTACTCGGAGCCCACCGAGACGTAGCGTACGACCTGCCAGCCGCGCGGCGCCGACATCGACTGCGTGTGGCGCGGGCAGAGGTCGTAGCTGCCGGGCTCATGCTCCAGGCTCAACGGTCCGAGCACCGCCATCGAATCGGCGTAGACATAGGTGAGGGTGGAGACGGGTTCGCTCTCGCAGGTCGCACGCGAGCAGGTTCTGGTGTTCATCCCTGTCAGGGTAAGCCGAAGCACGGCCCACACCCCGGGTGCCGCGCCGTAAGCTGGAGGCATGCCACGTTCACGGCGCTCCGGCTCAGCGAAGACCTCCTCGGCACGATTCCGCAACCGCCACGGTCGAACCCTGCGCTCGTCGGTGACCGGCCCGCATCTGCCTCCCCTCCGCACTCGTATCGACCTGTTCGAGATGACGGTCGCGTCAACGGCCGACTACCTCAAGGGTGTCTGGCCGGAGGAGTTGGCAGACGTGCGGTTCGAGATCGGCGCGATTCCGCTCGGGATGCCCGTCGAGGGTGCCGCCGTGGCGCGCTGGAGTGTGATCGGGCGACGCATCATCCTCTTTCGGCTGCCCATCCAGCGCATGTCGAAGCTGCACCGCGATGACGAGCTGCACAAGCGCATGGTCATCGAGAGCTGCGTCTTCCGCGCGGTCGCGGAGCTGCTGGGCAAAGACCCGTGGGATCTGTCGCCCGACAGGTTCCGGCACTTCTAGAGACGAACGACGCGCGACAGACGAGCCACGCACGACATTCGCCGCCCGACACTGCGGCGCCCGACACGCAGCGCTCAGGCGCACGAACCCGCCGCTATCCCCCGGGGTACACCGTCACCGGCGCGGCCAGCGGGCTCGGCGGGCTGATGCTGTACGCCGAGATCAACCCGTCGCCCAGAAACCCGACCGCGGCCGACAGGGGCTGGCTGGTGGTGACGGTGTACACCATCGTCGCCGAGATCGGGATGCCCGCCGCCGAGTTGCCCGCAACGGTTGCCGTGATCGGCTCCCCGGCGGCCGGTGTCAGCGTGACCGCCGCATCGGAGCCCTGTGAGTTGGCGAGCATCAACCGCGGACTCGGGCCGATCGGGGTCGTGAACAGAAACGTTCCGCCGATCGCCGGGCTCGCCTGGTACCACGCGAAGTCGGTGCCGCCGCTGACCACCGACGACCGCGCACCCACCACGACCGGCTGATCGGACGCGACCGTGATGCTGTAGTCGTCGTCGGGCAGCGAGGGGAACGGAAAGTCGGTGACGACCCCCGCCAGGGCGCTGTAGCTCGCAGTGACATCGGGCACGCCGAGGGTCTCGCTCTTCAGCGTGACCGACAGGGTCGCGCCGGCGGCCCCGGGCACGTAGACCCGCAGCGCGGCGGGCAGGTCGCTCGACGCCGCGTCGGTGGCGCGCTCGGCGATCGCGCTGGTGCTCACGATCTGCACTCCCGGGATGGTGTGCGTGAGCGCCGGGCCCTCAGTGGGGCCCGCGACATCCACCCCGCCCGGGTCGAGGCTTCGGATGACGCTCTGCTGCAGGGTGGCCAGCACCCGCCCGCCCGTCGCGGTGACGTGGATGACCGGCGACACGGCATCCGGAGCAAGACCCGCGAGCGTGAGCACCTTCTGACTGTTCGCGGGAACGATGATGCCATTGGCGCCCGGCGCCTGCACCAACCCGGCCTCGGTGTAGATCGTGAGGGAGACGGTGGTGCTGACCGCGGTGGGGTTGCTCAGCACCACGGTGCTCGAGCGGCCGGTGGTGGTCGATCCGCTGACGAGCCAGCTCTCCGCGGTGGCCTCGGCGCACGCTGAGGAGGCGAGACCGGTGAGGTCGGCTTCGTCGAGCTGCTGAGACTGGCTGCCCGCGATCAGCACGCCGTCGGCGCCCGTCGCCGTGATCTTCTGCGGCTTCTCGGTGGAGTCGGGGGTATCGGGTGTCGCGAGCTCACCGCTGAGGAGGGCCGTACCGGTCGGCGAAGCCGCCGAGATGCCTGCCGTGCCACCGATCGACGCGAGGGTCGGGGTGGAGGTCGATCCGTCGGTTGCGACGGCGAGCAGCGGGCCGGAGCAGACCCGCGTCTGATCCGACGCGACCGGCGTGACGAGCACGCTGGGCACACCCGAGGTGACAGACGGCCACGGCACGGATGCTGCCGCCGTGACAGCCACCACACCGGCGGCCAGCACGACGACGCTCGTCAGGATGCGAACACCCGTGCGGGCGATGGAGGTCCTACTCGGCACGGGTAGACCCCTCGCTGCTTCGATCGACGGGCGTGGTCACGAGGTCTCCGCGGCGCGTGTCGTCGAGGCCGGACGCGGAACTGCCGCCGGATTCGGCCTCGGAGCCGGACTCGGAGCTGGCGCCGGCACCTCCCGGCCCATCGGCCCCGAGCCTGTCGGCCTCACGCTCGGCGCGCTCCCGGGCATTACGCTCCTCGAGCCTCGCAAGCTCCTCCTCGTCGACGAACACCGGCTCAGGAACCTCGTCGACGGCGGTGGCGGCCTTGGGCCCGTGAGCCTCGAGCCGGCCCGCGGGGAGCGCGAGCAGCAGTGCCAGGCCGAAGACGATCGCCTGCACGATGAGGATGAGCAGCCCGAGCGACGTTCCCGTGTTGGTCGGATTCGGCGCTGGCAGGGCCGAGAACCCGTCGGAGCCGGTGATCTGCCAGAGCCCACCCGCGAAGGTCTCACCGATCGGTGTCAGCGACGCGTTGGCATCGAGCGAACTGGCGGCGCGTGCGACAACCGCGTTCGCATCCCCCGAGGCGTTGGTGCCCGTGGGCGGCGAGAGCACGATGAACTCGACGCCGAGCTGGCTCAGCTCGACGCTGGCATCGGTGCCGCTCCGCGAGGCGAGGTTGCCCACCAGGTCGGCCAGTTGCGCGTCGCTGGGGCTCAGGGTGGGCAGGGTCGCGTCGAGTGTCGACTGCGTGTCGAGCGTGGCCCCTGTTCCGTGCACGACGGCGGCCTGCAGGGCTCCTGTCGCAAGCGGGGTCAGTACCAGCGTTCCGACGCGGGGGTTGCCCGCTGCTTCAGCCGTCACGAAGGCGGGGAGCGACGCACCGGTCGACGGCCGCACCTCGCTCGTACCCGCGAGCGTCGAGGTGGCGACGGGCACGGCGAGCACGGCGATGGCCAGGGTCGCAACCAGGGCCGGGATGCTCGCCAGCCGGGTGAAGGTCGAGAGCCCCACCGTGGCAGCCCCGACGAGGCCGAGCCAGTAGAGGCTCTGGCCGGGCGCGGGCCAGATCGACACGGCCTCTGCCCCGGTGGAGGAGACGGTGAAGAGAGTCGCGGCGAAGGCGGTAGCGAAGCCGAGCACGGCGATCGCGCCGGCCACCGCCGCCCGACCCGGGCGGGGCAGGAAAAGCGCGACGAGCGCGATGAGGCCGAGCGGCAGAATCAGGATGACCGACACGAGCTCGATCATCGAGGGGTCGATGCCCACCGACGAACCGAGCGTCGACCAGCCGGCGAAGCCCGACTCGGGCATGCCCAGCAGCAGATCGACGAGGCTGACTGGTCCGTGGGCGTTCGGCAACCCGGGATCGGCGAAGAACGCGAACGGGGTACCGCGAACGAACTGCCCGTAGGCGAGCGGCAGGGCGAGCACGAGGGCCGGCAGCGGAATTCCGATGTACCGGGCCACAGCCCGGCGCGAGAAGACCACGGCCCCGAGCCACATCACCAGCAGGGCCGGCCAGAGCGACGGCGAGACCGAGACCAGAGCGGCGAAGACCAGCGAGGCGATGGCCGAGGCCGACCACGAGCGCGCGGCCGAGAGGGCGGCGAGCAGCAACCAGGGCAGCAGCAGGTGGGCCAGGATGGCGCCGAGCTGGCCGGCGTCGAGCGAGCCGAGGAAGGGCGGTGCGATGGTCCAGAGCACGACGGCGAACACTCGGAGGCCGGCACGCGTGGTGAGCTTTGCGGCGCAGAACCACGCCGCAAGAGCGGCCAGAGGCAAAGCGAGCAGGTAGAGCGCGACGAGGGCGATGCTGGGCGACCAGAAGGTGACCGAGCCGAGAATCGAGAGCACGTAGGTGAAGGGGTCGGATGCTCCCACGAAGCCGAGGCCGAGGTCACGCCAGCCGTAGCCGACGTTCGCCCAGAGCCCGCCCGGGGTGTTCGACAGGGGCAGGAAGGAACCCCCGACCAGGGCCTGCGAGCGCACCAGCGGGAAGAAGAGCACGGCGCTCACGACGGCGGCGGTCGCGACGAGGGCGAGACCGCCGCCGGAGAAGAACTGCAGCTCCTCGTGGGCGCCCCGCGCACCTCGGGCCCGGGAGAGCGCGAGTTCGCGCAGGAGGGCATTGCGTCGGCGCACCTCGGCGCTGGGCACCCGAAGCGGGGCGATCGCTCCCCAACCGACCTTCTTCGTCGTTCGGATCTTGCGCCGCGCATCGCCGATGTGGCCGCTGAAGGCGGTGCGGAACGCTGCGGCGAACTCGCCCGCTACCGCGCCGGGCTGCTTGCGCAGCACCTGGAAGAAGGTGCGGGCGACCGCGAGCGGAACGAGCGAGAGCCAGTGGAACAGGACGGCGATCGCCGGCGCGTAGACGAGTCGGCGGTGCAACTGCGCAGCCCGGCGAACGGACTGCCGGCGACGACGGTCGCCACCCTTGATCGAGGTGCCGGGCCCGGCATACCCGTCGCCGCTCGTCTGAACCCGGGCAGAGGGAACGGCGATGACCCGGTGACCGGCGAGACGCACCCGAATCGAGAAGTCGAGAGCATTGTCGGCGGTCGGCAGCGCGGGGTCGAAGCCGCCGAGTTCGTTGAAGACCGTGTGGCGCACCAGCAGCCCGGCCGCGCCCACACCGAGAACGTCGCTCATGCGGTCGTGCTGAGCCTGGTCGAGCTCTCGTTCGACGAGCTGCACGCTGGCGCCGAAGCGGGTGATCGATTCGCCGAAACCGGCGATGAAGCCGGGCTCGTCCCACTCCGTCTGCTTGGGTGCCGCCATCGCGACGGAGGGGTTGACCTCGACTGCGCCGAGCAGGGCGGCGAGCGCGTCGGGCTCGGGAGCGCTGTCGTGGGCGAGCAGCCAGAGCCACTCGTCTTCGGACTGCGGCGGGCTCACGACGCCCAGGGCGTGCGAAACGGCCGTTCCGAAGGAGAGACGGGTGGATGCCGACAGAAAGCCGTTCGGCTGCATCGCCGTGAGACGGCCCGCCGAATCATCCGTCGACGCCACGTCGACCACGATCAGCGAATCGGGCTGCCGAATCTGGCCTCGCAGCGCATCAAGGGTGCGCGGAAGCCTGTCGCCTCCGTTGTGGACGACGAGAACGGCAGTTACTCGGGCTTGCATCCCTTAGACACTAGGGACAGCTCCCGGCCAAACCGGCTGCACCATCGGCGCGCCTCGAAATAGGGGGGTGAGCCTGAACGGGCTCTGCGAGAGGGCTGACAGGCCCTCAGCCGGCCTGCTTGCGCAGTTTGCGGCGCTCACGCTCTGACAGACCGCCCCAGATACCGAAGCGCTCGTCGTTCTGGAGCGCGTACTCGAGGCACTGTGCCTTGACCTCGCAGGTCTGGCAGATGCGCTTCGCGTCGCGGGTCGAGCCGCCCTTCTCCGGGAAGAAGGCTTCGGGGTCGGTCTGCGCGCAGAGCGAGTCTGTCTGCCACGAGAGCGGATTGTCGTCAGCCGGGCGAACCCCGGGAACGCCGGGAACACCGAGCAGCACCGGATCGACGAACCAGTCGTCGGGCACCCCACTCGGGCGCTTCAACCCTGCGAAGGGGTCTGCCCCCGTACGATCTGAGCGGAACTCTGCTTGCGCCATATCACGCTCTCCTTTCTGACAGACCCCGACCTGCCGGGCCTAGCCGAAAAACCCCTAGCCATAATTACACCGGTGTAGTTCGCCCACGTCAAGTCGCAGATGGTAAACCCTCAACCGCTGATTAAGAGTCTTGGCGCGCCCGGCGTGTCTGACCCCAGTTGGGGAGGCAACCCGGCCCCCGTCCCCTTCCCGTTCTGCGTCAGGCGCTGGCGCCCGGCGCCGCGAGGAACAGCTCGCCGGCCCCGCTGAACGTCAGCTCACCCTCGTCCGGCGTGATGTAGAGCGACGCGCCGCGCGGCACGACGGCGCTGCCCACCGCCGACGAGACCGTGACGCTGCCGGCGGTGGTGATGACGATGGCCGGCCCCAGGGGCAGGTAGCGGGCATCCGGAGCCCCATCATCGACGGCCACCCGCACCAGCACGAAGTCGGTGACGTCGGGCTGGAACTCCTCGACGCCGACAGACGGATGCCCGGGTTCGAGATACGGCACGGGGAGCGACTCGAACTGCAGAACGTGCAGGAGCTCGGGAACGTCGATGTACTTCGGCGTGAGCCCGCCCCGCAGAACGTTGTCGGAGGCCGCCATCAGCTCGACGCCCAGACCCTTCAGGTAGGCGTGGATGTTGCCGGCCGGGAGGAACAGCGCCTCCCCCCGCTTCAGCGTCACCCTGTTCAGCAGCAGGGAGATCACCACCCCGGGGTCGCCCGGGTACACCGCGGCGAGGTCGCGCACCGTCGTGAGGGCGAGACCGTACTCCCCGCCCAGCAGGTCGGCAGCGGCCTCGCTCCCGGTCACGAGCGACGTGACCCGCCCGACGAGTTCCGTGACCTCGTCGGCACCCGAGAGGAGCCACTCCACACTCGTCGACAGTGCCTCCTCGGTGGTGCCGTCGAGCCGTGAGGCCAACGCGTCGAAGAGTTCGGGTGCGGGAGCGCTCTGCCGGTCATCCGCAGCCCTGAGCACGGAAAGGATGCTGCGGATCTCACGGAGCGAACGAAAGCCGCAGAGCGCGTCGAACGTGTCGCTGAGCGCGTAGATCACCTCGGGCTTGTGCAGCGGGTCTTTGTAGTTGCGGTTCGGCGCGTCGGCCGCGAGGCCCGCGGCGTTCTCTCGCGCGAACCCCTCCTTCGCCATCGCGAGCGTGGGGTGGGCCTGCAGCGAGAGCGGGGCGCCGGCGCTGAGGATCTTCAGCAGGTAGGGCAATTGGCCGTGGGCTCCGGATGCCCCGCTCGGGTCAGCGGCGATCCATTCGGCCAGGTTCGCGGCACCGCCCACCTCGGCGGGGTCGTCGATCACGCTGGGGGACGACGGGTGCGCACCCAGCCAGAGCTCGGCCTGCGGCCGGCCGGTCGGGGCGGTTCCGAGCAGGTCGCTGATGTCGCTCTCAGAACCCCACGCATAGTCGCGGGGGGCGTTGGAGATGGGGACGAACATGGCGGTGTCCTGACGATCGGGCCCGGGTGGGCGGCGGAGCGGGCGCAGGGGCGCGGGGGTTATGAGCGTTCTACAACGGGTCGAACCACAGTTCGCACCCTCTTGGACCAAACTACCAACTGGGTGTGAAGACCCGGGCGGGAGACGTAGGCTGGCGGCGGATTTCACGCAGCCGTGACGCTGCACGTCGAACACGAATGGATGATCACACGATGACTTTCGAGCCTCTGGCCAGCGACTTCTTCGGCTACTCCGACCTCCTCACCGGCGAGGAGAAGGAACGCCTCGCCGCGCTCCGCGAGTACCTCGAGGCAGAGGTCAAGCCGATCGTGAACGACCTCTGGGAGAAAGCGGAGTTCCCGCACCAGGTGATCAAGAAGCTCGCCGAGCTCGGTCTCTACGAGTTCGCCTGGAAGGAGACGAAGACCTTCGAGAACTCGGCCGTGTTCCGCGGTTTCGTCGCCCTAGAGCTGGCGCGCATCGATGCCTCGGTCGCCACCCACGTCGGCGTGCACAACGGGCTCGCCATGGGTTCGATCAGCGTGGGCGGGTCTGAAGCGCAGAAGGCCGAGTGGCTGCCGAAGATGGCGACCGGAGACGTGGTGGGTGCCTTCGGCCTCACCGAACCCGATTCGGGGTCGGACTCGGCCCAGGGCCTCCGAACGGTCGCCACGCGCGACGAGGCGACCGGCGACTGGATCCTGAACGGCTCCAAGCGCTGGATCGGCAACGCGACCTTCAGCGACATCACCATCATCTGGGCGAAGTCGGCCGAAGACGGGCAGGTGAAGGGCTTCATCGTCGAGACCTCCAGCCCCGGCTACACCGCGACGAAGATCGAGGGCAAGCAGTCCTTGCGCATCGTGCAGAACGCCGACATCACGCTCGAGAACGTGCGGGTGCCGGAGTCGATGCGCCTGCACAACGCCAACAGCTTCCGCGACACGGCGAAGGTGCTGCGACTGACCCGGGCCGAGGTGGCGTGGGCTGCGGTCGGCAACTCGATCGGCGCCTACGACGCCGCCGTGCGCTACACGAAGCAGCGCGTGCAGTTCGGCAAGCCGATCGCCTCACATCAGCTCGTTCAGGACCTGCTCGTGAAGAGCCTCGGCAACATCACCGCGAGCCTGGGCATGGTGGTGCAGGTGTCGAAGATGCTCGACGCGGGAACGCAGCGCGATGAGCACTCCGCTCTCACGAAGGCGTATGCCACAGCGCGCATGCGCGAGACCGTGGCGTGGTGCCGCGAGGCGCTGGGCGGCAACGGCATCGTGCTCGAGTACGACGTCGCGCGGCATTTCGCCGACGCCGAGGCGCTCTACTCCTACGAGGGCACGCGCGAGATGAACACGCTCATCGTCGGCCGCAGCATCACGGGGTTCGCGGCCTTCGTATAACGATTCGTACGCTGGTCGGTAACGATTGGCGAACCGGGCGGTCATTTTCAGGAGTTTGTCGGCGACGCCCTGCGTAGCCTGAAGCCCTGATGACCACCCCCGACGACCCCCTGCTCACGACCCCGACACGGAGTGTGCCGGTTCAGGTCCCCACCGGCCCCTCCACGCGCCGCGGGCGTGCGGAGCCTCTGGCCGGCGTGGGCCCAGCTGAGCATCGACCGGCGGGCCGCATCCGTCTGGCGGGGTTCGTGCTGTTCACGGCGCTCGGGGCGGATGCCTGGCAGAGCCTTCTCGGCTGGCCGGCGTTCATCGTGCTGGTCACCGGCCTGTCGGTCGCCGCGGGCGTCGTTCTCGTTCAGAACGTGAGGCGCCTGCGGCTGCCCTGGATGCGCTACTCCAAACCGCTCGCCGCCTTCGTCGTGCTGTGTGCCGGCAGCTTCGTGTGGTCGCAGTACAACAGTGCGACCCTGCTCGGGGTGGGTGCGCAGCTGCTGGCGAGCGTCGCCGGGGTCTTCATCGCCCTCACGCTCACCTGGTCTGAGATCCTCACCGCCCTCGGTACGGCGCTCCGCTGGCTGCTCGGCCTCTCCCTCGTGTTCGAGCTGTTCACGGCCGTCTTCGTCGGGCATCCGGTCGGCGCCGTCTGGCTGTTCTCAGGCGGGCAGGGTGTGCCGCCCGACTACCAGTGGAGCACGGCGTCGCTGCTCGACGGCGGTCCGATCGAGGGCATCGTGGGCAACCGCAACCTGCTGGCGTTCCTGGTGCTGCTGGCGCTCATCGTCTTCGCTGTCGAGTGGGCTTCGAAGACGCGTGGGCCGATCTCGAGCGGAGCGTGGATCGGTCTTGCGCTGCTCGAGCACGGCCTCACCCGGTCGGCCACCGTGCTGATGGCGACCATGGCGGTGGGTTTCGTGCTGGTCGTCGCGCTGGCGATCAGGCGCGTTCCCGTCGCGCGCCGACTGTCGATCTATCCGTTCGGCATCGCCGGTGTCGTGGGGCTTGCCGTGCTGAGCGTGGAGCTCGCCGACCGGTTCTTTCCGCTGCTCGGGAGGAGCGATGACCTCACCGGCCGTCTCGCGATCTGGAACACGGTCATCGACCTGGCCTGGCAGCATCCGTTTCTCGGCTGGGGCTGGATCAGCTACTGGGCGCCGTGGGTCGAGCCCTTCAAGAGCCTGATCGTCATCGACGGCACGGTCTATCTGCAGGCGCACAACGCCTGGATCGACATCTTCCTGCAGCTCGGCGTGGTCGGCGTGTTCGTGTTCGGCTGCCTGATCGCCGCGACGGCGGTGCGCAGCTGGTGGATGGCCGTCGACCCGACACCCACGCCCGGGCCGACGGCCGGCGGCCGCCTGCACTACCGGGCGATCGCCCTGCTGCCACTGCTGCTGCTGACGGCGCTCGTCATCCAGAGTCTCACCGAGAGCCGGTTGCTCATCGAGGGCAACTTCCTGCTGCTTGTGCTGCTGGCGACGAAGGTCAAGTTCGACCCGCTGCCCGAGCCGCTGCCCGAGCGCTGAGCGCAGCTGCCCCCGGTCAGTGTTCGAACGACTCGCGGAGCGCGAGGATGCCCTCTGCAGCGGCCCCGTCGAACACCACATGCCCGTGGGAGAGCACCACGACCCGGTCGCACAGATCTTCGACCTGGCTCGCCGAGTGGCTGACGAGGATGATCGTTCGCCCCTCCTGCTGGAATTCCCGGATCTTCGCCATGCACTTCTCCTGGAACGGCTCGTCGCCCACGGCGAGAACCTCGTCGACCAGGAGGATGTCGGGGTCGACGTGCACCGCGATCGCGAACGCGAGCCGCACGTACATGCCCGAGGAGTAGAACTTCACCTGCGTGTCGATGAACTCCTCGATCTCGCTGAAGTCGACGATCGACTGGAAGTACTCGTCGGTCTGCTTGCGGCTGAGCCCGAGGATCGAGGAGTTCAGGTACACGTTCTCGCGCCCCGTGAGGTCGGGGTGGAAGCCCGCGCCGAGCTCGAGCAGGGCCGCGAGCCGGCCGCGCCGCTCGACCTTTCCGTCATTGGGCTGAATGATGCCGCCGAGCACCTTCAGCAGGGTGCTCTTGCCTGACCCGTTCGCCCCGACCAGGCCGATCGTGGTGCCGGCGGTGATGTCGAACGACACATCGCGAAGCGCCCAGAAGTCGTCTTTGTGCTTCTGCGAGCGCCCGAAGTTGACGATGCGCTCCTTGAGCGACTTCTCCTTGCGGATGACGAAGCGCTTCGACACGTTCGTCGCTCGCACCACCGTGGGTGCGTTGTGAAGGGCCGGCATCAGATCTCCTGGGCGAAGTTGCCCTGCAGGCGCGCGAAGATGCGCTGGGCGATGAACATAACGACGAGCCCGACGACGGCGGCCACCACGAGCCGCAGCTCCATGGAGGCGGGCCAGTCCTGCGGGGGGATCGTCTTGCCGTCGATGACCCGGGTCTGGTTGCCCGCCTGCCAGAGGCCCCGCTGGAAGGCGAGCATGGCGAGGGAGATCGGGTTGAGCAGGTACACGTCAAGCAGCCAGGTGTGCTGTTTCACCGCGGTCACGACGAAGCTCCACGAGTAGACGATCGGCGAGGCCCAGAACAGCAGCAGCATGACGACCTCGACGAGGTACTGGATGTCGCGGAGGTACACGTTGAGCGCCGAGAGCAGCACGGCGAATGCCACGCCCCAGATGAGCACGACCGCGATCGAGGCGGGCACGTACAGCAGGTTCAGCGAGACCGGGAACTGGCCGAGCACCAGGATGGCGGCGATCAGCACCAGCATCTGCACGAGGAAGTTGAAGATCGCCGAGCCGGTGGCCGCGAGCGGGAAGATCTCCCGCGGCAGGTAGACCTTCTTGATCAGCCCGCCGTTCGACACGATCGAGGCGGTTCCCGTCGAGATGGTCTCGCTGTAGAGACCCCAGAGCGTGAGGCCGGCGAAGACGAAGATGGCGAAGTCGGCGACGTTCCGTGCGGCGCCCAGCACCTGGCCGATGAACACGTAGTAGATGATCAGCTGCACGAGCGGCTTGATCAGGCTCCACAGGAATCCCAGGGCCGAGTCTTTGTAGCGTGACTTCAGCTCCCGCCTGATGAGCAGGTCGAGCAGTTCCCGGTGGGAGAAGATCTCCCTGACGGAGGTGACGAACCCGCCGACAGACCTGGGGCCAGCACTCGCCGACGCTTCAAAGGGAAGCTCGGCCAGACGCGCAGCCCTCACCTCGGCTTGAGTCGCCATACATCTCCTCGATACCAAACCACAGGACGCCAGGGCGCGTCCAACGCTAAATACTACGCGGTCGGGGCTGTGCGTCAGCCTCTACGCTCGCGTGGGGGCCTTCTCGAAGTAGTCCCAGAGTTCGGCCGCATAGTCGGCCCAGCCGCGGGCCGGGAGGTGCGCCGCCTCGGCGACGAGCCGGGCGTGCAGCTCGTCGTCGGTGAGGCCGGCGCGAAGCCCCCGGTACAGGTCGTCGTCGTCACGCGGGTCGACGAAGATCGCCCCGCCGAAGCCGGCGATCTCCTTCATGCTGCCGAAGTTCGAGGTCACCACCGGGGTTCCGGCCGAGAGCGACTCCCCCACCGGCAACCCGAAGCCCTCGTTCAGCGACGGGAACACGGTGACCCGGGCGAGCCGGTAGGCGCTCCAGAGCAGCGGATCGGAGATGGCCGAGATCGCGCGCACCGGCCGCCCCTCCGCCACCAGGCGATCGAGCTCCGCCCGGAACTCGTCGCCGTGCCACCCGTTGCCTCCGATGAAGACCAGCTGGAACACGACGCCCTCCCGCCAGAGCCGCTCCGCGGCGTAGAGCACCGCGAGATGGTTCTTTCGCGGCTCGTGGCTTCCGACGCAGACGACGAGCGGCGCATCGCCTCGAACCAGCTCGGCGCGAGCGAGGTCGAAGTCGGCCGGCGCCACCTCCTCGGCGACGCTCGGCAACAGGAGCGGCTCGATCTCCGGGCCTTCGAGACCGGCGCCGCTGAGCATCCTGCGCCAGCCCCGGTATTCGGTCGCTGCGGCGCCGGAGATCGTCGAGACCCGGTCGAAATGGGCGATGGCGGCGAGGTTGCGGGCAAAAGCTGCCGACATGCCGTCGCCGACCGTCTCAGAGGAGGTGAGCGGCACGCAGTCGAAGCCGATGACGCAGGTCTTGTTGCCCGAGAACTCGGCCAGGCACGAGATGCGGCCCGTGCGTTCACTCTCGATCGCGAGTTCGGGAAGGATGTACGTGCTCTGGAACGGGATCGTCAGTACCCGGTTCTTCGAGCGGGGAATGTTCGGCACCGAGCCGTAGAGCGCGTTCTGGCGCTCGGGGGCCGAGAGCCGGCGGAGGCCCAGGAAGCGCGGGTCCCAGCCCACGAGTTCGATCTCGCGGCCCTTGGACCACTCGACGATGGTCTGCCGCACGACGCGCTGGATGCCCGTGGCGAGCCCCGTTCGCGCGGTGTGGTGAACGTCGACAATCACGCTGTCGCGCACGATGCGCACGGTGACGTTGCGGTTCGGCGCGAGCGGCCGCTTCGCGCGCGCGACCACCTCGTCGAGCGCCGCCCGGGTGCCGATCAGCCTCGCCGCCCGCCGGAACTGTTCGAACGACGTCGACTCGGGGAGCTCGGCCGCGATCGTCGCCTGCGCGAGCCACAGCAGGGCGGTGTCGGTACCGAGTGCCGGCGCGAGACGGTCGAGATGTTCGGTGATGCCCGATGCCCCCTCCAGCCCGAGGGTGTCGGCCAGGGTGGCGAGTCGTGCCAGAAGAGCGGATGTGCTCATGATGTCTCTTTCAAAGGCTCGAGGAGTTCGTTCCAGAGGTCGCTGGCGTAGTCGTCCCAGCTGCGCGGCACGCGGGCGCGGGCTTCGGCGGCGAGTCGTTCCCGCTCGGCGGGGTCGCCGAGCAGCCGGCGCATGCCCCTGATGATGGACTGGTCGTCTCGCGGATCGACGGTGAGGCATCCCCCGCCGTCGGCGATCTGCTGGGTGCTGCCGAAGTCGGAGGTGATCGACGGAACGCCCATGGCGAGGGACTCGGCGACCGGCAGGCCGAAGCCTTCGTGGGTGGAGGGGAAGACGGTGAAGTACGCGTCGCGGTACGACCGGGCGAGCACCTCGTCACCGGCGCCGCGCAGCACCTCGACCGCGAAGCCCGCCCGCCGTAGGCGGCGGCACTCCCGGTCGATGATGCGGGTGTAGTCGGGGCGGCCGCCGCCGATCATCCGGAGCCGGAAGGAGACGCCCTCACGCCAGAGGGTCTCGGCGGCGAAGAGCACGGCGAGCAGGTTCTTGCGCGGCTCCTGGTTGCCGACGATGAGCACGAGGGGGGCCGGATGCGCGTCGTCAGCACCCGCGGAGCCGGCGGCCGGGTCGCGTGCCGCCCCGGGCGCGGGCAGCCTCTGCCCCGGGCTCTCGACCGCGAGCGTGACGCAGCCCACGTGCGGCCCGGTCACGCCCTGCGCCGACACCGCACCGACGAAGCCCCGGAATTCGTCTGCCGCCGATGCACTGATCGCGGCGATGCGCGTGGCGTTCTTGACCACCGTCAGGTATTTCGCGAACTTCTCGCTCTCGATCGGCATGATCGCGTCGGCACTGCCGATCGGAATGGTGTCGTAACCGATCATCGCGACCCTCGAGCCCGAGAACCGGGCGAGTGAGGCGAGCGGCGCCCAGAGCCCTGCGTGAGCGACCTCCGGCAGGATGACGGTCGTGTGCCAGGGCACGACGAGCGTCGGGCGGGCGGGCGGGGTGCCGGTCGGAGCATCGGGGCTCGGTGAGCGTCGGGCGGAAGGACCCTCTGCGCGATAGGCGTTCCAGTCGACCACACGGCGTCGCTCAAGCGGGGTCAGTTCCCGGAACGCGTCGTCGCCCTCGCTCCAGCAGGCGAACCGCACATCGTGCACACCGTTCCAGCGCGACATGGTCTCACGCACGACGCGCTGGATGCCCGTGTTGTGGTCGTAGCGGGCGCAGAAGTCCACATCGGCCACCGCCGACACGCTCTCGACGGTGAGGTCGTAGCCGAGCGACTCGAGGCGCTCGGGAGACTGGTACACGGCCTCGAGGACGGCCGCGAGGGCGAACTCGGGCGAGGCCACCCCGAGTGCGCGGCGGGCCCGCAGCACGAGGTCGGTGTGGGGAAACGAGGCGGTGAGGGCCACGAGCAGCAGCCACAGCTCGTCTTCACAGCGGTTCTGCCGCACTCGGCGCGCGAGCACATCGGCGACGACGCCCGAGCCGCGGGCGATGAGCGCGGCGGTCGCGTCCGACGCCTTGTGTGCACCCGGTGCCGCGCGCGCGCTGTCGCCGAGCAGCACCTCGGCCACCACGCCCAGTCGGCGCCCGAGTGCCTCCCGCAGGGCTTCGGATGCCCGTTCCGGCACCACCGGCGAGAAGAGCTCCGTCACGGAGTGCTGCCCCGACGCCCGCTCGATCCGGGCCGGTTGAGCTGCGCCTCGCGCACCGCACGGAGGGGCTTCGTCACCTTCCACGACAGCGTCTGCTGCATCGACTCGACGGCGTGCGACTCGTACACCTCGACGGAGAGCCAGCGATCCAGCGCGCGGTTCGCGATCTGGTCGAGTTCTTTCTGGAGCCTGAGGCGTTCGGCCTCGAGCGCGCCGATGCGGTTCGTCAGGTCGGTCGGGAACGATTCAGCGGGATCTTCTGGCACCGCACAATTATAGGCGGCGCTTCTTCGCCGCCACGTCGGCCGCAGCGTAGTCGTCGTCTTCGAAAATCGCTGCGGCGCCGGCCTCGGCCTGCTCTTCGGCACCGACCACGGTGTTCGAACGGTGGTGTCCGAAGACCCAGTAGCGGTAGAGCAGAAAGCGGAAGAGGGTCGCGAGCGCCGTGCCGATGAACTGGCCCGAGATGTTGTCGGCGAGCAGCGACGTGAAGCCCAGCACGTAGTGCGAGATCCACAGGCAGAGCAGATTGATGAGCAGGCCGGAAACGGCGACGACCGCGAACTCGAACAGTTCGCGGAGGTAGTTCTTGCGCCGGTGCTCCCTGAACGTCCAGTAGCGGTTGCCGAACCAGGTGACGATGGTCGCGACCGCCACGGCTGCGACCTTCGCCCCGATCGGGCCCGAGAGCAGGTGCGCCTCGCCCAGTCCGCCCACCCGGAGCCAGTTGAAGATCGCGAAGTCGACGACGAAGCCGACGCCGCCGACGACCCCGAACTTCAGCGCGTAGCGCAACAGCTTGTCCCAGAAGGCCGACGCGAGGTTCGAGAGCCGGGAGGGTTCGGAGGTGCGATCAGCCATGGCTCCGCTCCTGCCTCTCGGTCTTCTGCCCACCGTCGACCCGGCGGGCTGTAGTCATGTTAGCCGCCGACCGGCGCAGCCGGCGAAAAGAGAGGGGTCGGCGGATGCGCTCACTTGCACCCGGCGGCATCGACGGCGACCGCCGTCTGGTTGATCATGGGCGTGGTCTGCAGCACCGGCGTGCCGTAGCTGCCGGCCGCTCCGCTGTATGTGAAGGTGACGGTGTTCGTCTCGCCGGGCGCCAGATCGACAATGGCCCGGCCGACGGGGCGACCGAGATCTTCTGCAGAGGAACGGCTCGAACCTCCCACGCTCGAATCCCCCACCGTGGTCGACGTGATGCTCGCGCCGACCGGCCCGTAACCGTAGACCTCAGTGCTGAACTTTCGGCCCTTGAAGTTCTGGCCGACCACGTAGAGGGGCAGGTTCTGGGCCTCTTCCTGGGTGATCGTCGAGTGCAGGATGATGGTCTCGGTGAAGGTCGGGTTGTTCGGGTTCGTGCAGACGTCGGTCGAGAGATTCACCTTCGTCTCGAGGTAGAAGTCGGTCTTCGAGACGGTGACGTCCCTGAAATAGGCGCCCACCAGCGTCTGCTTCGCGTTGTCGGTCGGCAGCACTCCCTCGAGCTTCGTTCCCTTGAGCAGCGCCTCCTCGTCGGCGTTGGCACTCCAGGCCATCAGATTGCCGGTGTTGATGCTCTTCTCGACCGCGGCCAAGAGCTTCGTCGGGTCGGTGTTGGTGGTGACCAGTCCGGTGAAGATGCTCTTCGCGGCGCTGGCGAAGAAGAGGTCGGTCTCATCGCCGATCTGGCTGTTCGGGTAGCGCAGGTAGACGTCGTGCAGCAGCAGCGCCACGGCGTTGTCGGCCGAGATCTGATCGTCGGGCATCCCGTCTGTTCCCGGGATGGTGATCGGACCGGTCGCCCCGAGCACGTCGGCGAGCGCGAGCGGATCGACCGAGATGACGCCGTCGATCGTGTCGGGGGTCTTGTACGTGTTCCAGAAGGCCTTGATCGTGAGTGCGGCCGTGGGAAAGTCGGGGCGGCTGGTCGACCAGTTCAGCGTCGACACCACACCCGGGGCGAAGATGTTCTTGATGTTCTGGTCGATGTCCCTGACCGGTCCGTCGGTGATCGGGAAGTCCTGGCTCGAGGCCTGGTCGGTGATGGCGAACGAGCCGTTGTCGACGGTGAGCATCGAGATCGAGGCCGGCCCACCGCCCAGCGCTGTGGTCTCGGCGTTGTTGAGGAACGCCAGCAGGTAGTGCCTCGGGCCGTTCATGCCCACGATGCCTTCGACGGTGGCGACCGTGCCGCGCACCTTCACGATCTGGTCGTGCGCCTTGGCAAGCGCGTTCACCATCGTGGTCTTCGCCGATCCGACCTGGCCGATCGTGTCGGCCGTGTCGATCGTCTGCAGGCTGCCGGTCGTGACGACGATGGCGGTGTCAGCGGCCTGCAGGGTGGCGTCGCCGGTGCGCAGCAGCTCGACGTTCAGCTTTCCGTCGACGGGCTTGAGAGCATCCGGAGTCAGCGTCTTCGAGAAGTCGACCACCGGCAGCAGGGCCTGGGTGCTGAGGTCGTCGAGCGAGTCGGTGAGCTGCCTCACCGCGGTGAGGTTCGGCCCCACCGAGGGCACGTTCTCGGCGAGCTTGTAGAGCGGGTCGTTCGTATGGCTGCGCGCATCGCTGACATTCGCCGCGAAGGCGTTCGCCGAGGCCGTGAGCGCGCGCACATCGAGGGAGGTCAGATTGGCCTGGATGTCGCTGACCGAGCCCTGGGCCTTCTCCAGGGAGTCCTTCGCCTGTACGGCCTGGTAGGCGACCCAGCCGATGATGCAGGCCAGAGCCACCAGCAGGCTGATGACGACGATGATGACGATGGCGACGACGCGACGACGGGTCGACCAGGGCTTCCGTCGTCGGCGCGGGCGCACCTCAGTGGGAGTCAGTGAGGCGTCGATGTGGTCACTCCTGGTGCTCGGTTTTCGAAGATCATCACTGTAGCAACCCGAAACCGGGAATCAGCTTCCAACCAGTCGGCGTCTGACGACTTTCCATGCCGCCTGCGAGGCCGGGCCGACGCCCATCTCACGCGAGCGGGCGACGAAGAAGCGTGCGAGGGGCACGACCTTCTTCGCCTGGCTGATTCGGGAGTTCTCTTTCGCGTAGGCGGTGGCGATGTCGGCACGGGCGGCCTGGAACCAGGTGTCGAGCGCGAGCTGCAGGGTGGCGGAGGGTACGGGCTCGGCTGGTGCAGGGGGCTCCGGATGCTCGGCGGCGGCCGCAGCATCCGCCCCCAGCGCCTGCTGCACCGGCACCACCAGATCGCTCCAGAGCTCGGCCGCGTAGTCGTTCCAGGTGCGGAACGATCGCCTCTCGGCCTCCGCCCGCAGCCGGGAGTACAGCTCGTCGTCGGTGAGCAACCGCTCCATCGCGAAACGCACCGCCTCGTCGTCACGGGCATCGACCGTGAGACAGCCGCCGCCCTCCGCCGCCTCCTGGAGACTGCCGTGGTTCGACGTGATGACGGGCACGCCGAGGGCGAGCGACTCGGCGACCGGAAGGCCGAAACCCTCGTGCAGTGACGGAAAGACGGTGAAGCGAGCCTCGCGGTACGAGTCGAGCAGAACGGCATCGCTCGTCCCGCGCAGCACCTCGATGGCGACACCCTTCTTCTGCAGTGGTCGCAGCTCGGCATCGAACGCCGCGATGCCCGGGCCACTGCCGCCTCCGATGAACCGCAGGCGAAACCGGATGCCGGCTTCCCACAGCTGCCCGGCAGCGAACACGATGGCGCTGTGGTTCTTGCGCGGCTCCTGGCTGCCGACCACCAGCACGAGAGGCCATCCCTCTGTGGCCGTGCCGACAGACGAACGCACCGCCGCACGCACCGCCGGACGCGCCGGAAGCGCGGTGGGCGGGTTCATCGCCAGCGGAACGGCCGTGACGGCGGGGCCGGGCAGGCCCTGGGCGCGCACGGCATCGACGAACCCGGCGTACTCGGTCGCCGCCGATGCGCTGACGCCGGCGACGCGGGCGGAGTGCTTCACCACGGTGAGGAAACGGGCGAAGCGCTCGATCTCCCCCGGATCCTGGCTCTGGGCGCTCACGATGGGAATGGCGTCGTGCCCCACGATCGCGACCCCGTTTCCCGACACCGCCGCGAGCGCGGCGAGCGGGGCGGCCGTCGCCAGCTGGGCGACCTCGATCTCGACGACCACGCTCGACACCGGAACCACGACGACCTCGCGCACGTCGCCGTGGAACGCCCGCTCCACGCGCTCGGCGCCGCTGAGGCTCGAGTAGTTCGCCCAGTCGACGACCCGGTCGACCTCCCGGCCGGCCAGGCGACGCATCGCGGTGCCCTCCTCGTTCCAGCAGACCAGAGTGAGCTCCCGGTCGGCGTTCCAGCGCGATGCGGTCTCACGCAGCACCCGTTGCACCCCGGTGTTGTGATCCGAGCGACCGCTGAAGGTGGCATCGATGACGACGGCGTTCGCCACGACCTCGATACGGGCCTCCGGAGCCGGTGACCGGCGGATGATCGGAGCCAGGCCCTCCAGCAGGGCAGCGAGCACACCGAGGGTGTCTGCCGGGTCGGACCGGGAGAGGCTGCGGCGCACGGCGGCGTGTTCGTCGATCGTCGGGAACACCGCGGTGAAGCCCACGATGGCGAGCCAGAGGTCGGCGTCGCGCCTCGACTGGCGCACCGTCGAGGCGATGTGGGCAGCGAGCCCGCCGGCCGCCGGAGGGTGCGCCGGGGACCCCCCGGAACCGCCCGCCGACCCCCGGGAACCGCCCGCCGACCCCTCGGAGCCGGCACTCTCGACGGCGACCCCGAGGTGCGGGGCGATCTGTCGCAGACGGGCTTCGAGCCCTACCGTCTGGGCGCTTCGGGGCACCGATCGGCCAGTGCTGGCGGGCCTGTCGGCCTCGGTCGGAGCATCCACCATGGAATACTAGTTGATCGACCCCCGCGCTATCATGGGCTGTCGTTGGCGCCCGGGCTCCGGCCCGACCCCGCTTCGACACCGAGGTCAGCTTCGACGATAAGGAAACCATGCCCCGCGCTCTCATCACCGGAATAACCGGCCAGGACGGCCTCTACCTGGGAGAACTGCTCCTGGCGAAGGGGTATGAGGTGTACGGCCTGATCCGCGGCCAGAACAACCCCAAGCGTGCTCTCGTCGAGGCCACCCTGCCCGGTGTGAAGATCCTCACCGGCGACCTCACCGACCTCTCGAGCCTGATCCGCGCGCTCGAGGCCTCGAAGCCCGATGAGTTCTACAACCTCGGCGCCATCTCCTTCGTCGCCTACTCATGGGAGAACGCGAGCCTCACGACCGAGGTCACCGCCAAGGGCGTGCTGAACGCCCTCGAAGCCGTGCGTCTCTACTCGGGTGACAACCCCCGCAAGGTCCGCTTCTACCAGGCCTCCTCGAGCGAGATGTTCGGCAAGGTGCAGCAGGTCCCCCAAGACGAAGACACCCTGCTCTGGCCGCGCTCGCCCTATGGCGTGGCAAAGGTCTTCGGCCACTACATGACCATCAACTACCGCGAGTCGTACGGCATGCACGCCTCCTCCGGGGTGCTGTTCAACCACGAGTCGCCGCGCCGCGGCCCCGAGTTCGTCACCCGCAAGGTGTCGCAGGCGGTCGCCCGCATCTCCCTGGGCCTGCAGGAGAACATCGTGCTGGGCAACCTCGACGCGCGCCGCGACTGGGGCTTCGCCGGCGACTACGTCGAGGCGATGTGGCTAATGCTGCAGCAGGAGGAGGCCGACGACTACGTCATCTCCACCGGCGAGACGCACTCCATCAGGGAGCTGCTCGAGAAGGCGTTCGCCGTGGTGGGCATCACCGACTGGCAGAAGCACGTCGTGCAGAACCCCGAGTTCATGCGACCCGCCGAGGTCGACCTGCTCATCGGGTCGAGCGCCAAGGCGACCGCGAAGCTCGGCTGGAGCCCGAAGGTCGACTTCGAACAGCTCGTCACGATGATGGTCGAGAACGACGTCATCGAGCAAAAAGCCCTCGCCAGGCTGTAGAGCCCGTGCCAGTCGCCCTCGTCACCGGTATCTCCGGGCAAGACGGCTCCTACCTCGCCGAATCGCTCCTCGCTGACGGCTACGAGGTGCACGGTGTCGTTAGGAACGCCACCGAAGAGAACCTGCGCACGCTCGGCGACCCGTCGAACCTCACGCTCCACAGCACCGAGCTGCTCGCTCCGGATGCTCTGGAGAACCTCGTGCGTGAGGTGAGGCCCGACGAGCTGTACTCCCTCGCGGCCGTTTCGTCGGTCGCTGCCTCGTGGAGTTCGCCCGTCGAGACCGGGGCCATCAACGGGCAGGTCGTCGTGCGGCTGCTCGACGCAGCATTCCGCCTGCAGGAGGACGGGCATCCGGTGCGCGTGCTGCACGCCTCCAGCGCCGAGATCTTCGGCCAGGCCGCCGAGACCCCGCAGGTCGAGACCACGGCGATCAGCCCCTCATCGCCGTACGGCGCTTCGAAGGCCTACGCGCACCTCTCCGTCGGCGTCTTCCGCCAGCGCGGGCTGCACGCCTCGAACACGGTCCTGTACAACCACGAGTCGCCGCGTCGGCCCGAGAACTTCGTCACCCGCAAGATCACCGCCAGCGTGGCGCGCATCAGCCGCGGGCTGCAGCACGGCATCGAGCTCGGAAACCTCGACGCTCGGCGCGACTGGGGCTGGGCGCCCGACTACGTGAACGCCATGCGACTGGCGGTGGCGGCGCCCGAGGCTGGTGACTTCATCGTGGCCAGCGGGGTCTCGCACACGATCTCCGACTTTCTCGCCGCCGCCTTCGGACATGTCGGCATCACCGACTGGGAGGGCCTTGTGAGCGTGAACCCCGAGTTCGTCAGGCCGGTCGACCCCGCCGAACAGCTGGGCGATGCGTCGAAGGCCCGCCGGGAGCTCGGCTGGCAGCCGACGGTCGACTTCGAGACCCTGGTGGCGCGCATGGTCGAGCACGACCTCGAGCTGCTGGGCGGGTGAGCGCGGGCCGCGTGGCACCGGGCGAGCACCTCAGGGTGCCGACCCCGACGGGCGAGCACCTCCGGGTGCCGACCCCGACGGGCGAGCACCTCAGGGTGCCGACCCCGACGGGCGAGCACCTCAGGGTGCCGACCCCGACGGGCGAGCACCTCAGGGTGCTCTTCGACGCGACCGCCATTCCCGCCGACCGCGGCGGGGTGGGGCGCTACGTCGAGAGTGTCGTCGCCGAGCTGGTGCTCGCCGGGGTTCCGCTGGCCGTCGTCTGCCAGCCGCGCGACCGCGCCTGGTTCGAGGCCGCGGGGGTCACGCGGGTGATCGAGATCGCGGGCTGGGGTGGCCGGGCATCCGGTCGCCTGCTCTGGGAACAGCTCGCGCTGCCCGGAATCGCCCGCCGCGCCGGGGCCCGCGCCATCCATTCGCCCCACTACACCTTTCCCGTCTTCACCCGCCGCGCGCGCATCGTGACCGTGCACGACCTCACCTTCTTCAGCGCACCCGAGGTGCACGGCCTGATGAAGCGGGTCTTCTTCCGCAGCTGGATCCGCGCGGCGAAGCTCGCCCGCGCCACCGTCGTCACCCCGAGCCAGACCACAGCAGACGAATACGTGCGGGTGACCGGTGCGCCCGCGACCCGGGTGTTCGCCGCGCCGCTCGGCTACGACTCCAGCGTCTTCCACCCGCCGACCCCGGCCGAGGTCGAGAGGTTCGAGGCCTCTCTCGAGCGCCCGGTTCCGGCGGGCTGGATCGCGTTCCTCGGCACCCTCGAACCCCGGAAAAACGTCTCCGCGCTGGTTCGCGGTTACGTCGGGGCGACGAAAGCCCGTCCGCCCGCCGAACGCCCGGCCCTGTTGATCGCGGGCGGCGCGGGGTGGGACGAGACGGTGGCCGGCACGGTCTCCGAGGCGCTCGAGGCCGGCTTCGACATCCGGATGCTCGGGTACCTTCCCCTCGAGAAGGTGCGCTCCCTGCTCGGCGGCTCGCTGCTCACCGCCTATCCGAGTCTCGGCGAGGGCTTTGGCCTGCCCGTGCTGGAGGCGATGGCCTGCGGATCGTGCGTGCTCACCACACGGCGCCTCTCGCTGCCCGAGGTGGGCGGGGCGGCTGTCAGCTACACCGATGTCGACTCGGCTAGCATTGCCGAGGCTCTGGCGCGGCTTCTCGACAGCCCGTCGGAGCGGGCGGAGCTGGGCCTCGCCGGCCGGTCGCGGGCCGCACGGTTCACCTGGGCCGCCTGCGCTGCCCGGCACGTGCTCGCCTACCGCAGCGCGCTGGGGCTGCCCGGTTCCGCAACCGCGAGCGATACCCCCGGGATGGCCGGCGACAGCCGAGAGGAGACAGCGTGAACGGCACCGCAACACTGGTCGTGGTGAGCTATTTCTCCCGCCACGATGTGGTCGCCTGCCTCCGTTCGGTGCCCTTCGCGAGCATCCGGCCCCCGCAGGTGCTCGTTGTGAACAACGCAGCGACGGATGACCTGCAGGGCGTTCTCGAACCGTTCGGTGACACGACTCTGCTGGAGCCCGGCGCGAACCTCGGTTACGGCGGGGCGGTCAATTATGCCGCCGCCCGGCTGACCGATGACACCGAGTGGATTCTCGTCACGAACCCCGACGTGGAGTTCAGCGCCGGCAGCATCGACGAACTGCTGGCCGTCGCGCAGAGCGATGATCGCATCGGAGTCGTCGGCCCGCGCATCACGAACGACGACGGCACGATCTACCCCTCGGCCCGAGACCTGCCCTCGCTCACCGTCGGCGCCGGCCACGCGGCGCTTCACCGGGTCTGGCCCGAGAACCCGTGGTCGAAGAGGTACCTGCGGGCCGACAAGTCGAAGACTCCCGGCACCCAGCCGCTCGCCTCGGGCTGGCTCTCGGGTGCCTGCCTGCTCGTGCGGCGCACGGCCTTCGAGCAGGTCGGCGGCTTCGACGACCGCTTCTTCATGTACTTCGAAGACGTCGACCTCGGCGAGCGCCTCGGCAACGCCGGGTGGAGGGTGCTCTACGTGCCGAGCGCGAGCGTGCACCACGCCGGCGGAACGTCGACCCGCGACCACTCCGCTGCCATGCAGCGCGCGCACCACCGCAGCGCCTACCAGTACCTCGCCAAGCGCTACCACCAGTGGTACTACCTCCCGGTTCGGGTGGCACTGCGGGTTGGCCTCGCGGCCCGGGCCGCCGCTAGCCTGAGGGCATCATGACCGCTGCCCCGACGACGAGTGTCGCACCGCGCCAGACGAGCCGCCTGCGGGCCGTCGAACACCGGGCATCCACCTTCGCCTTCTGGGTACTGCTCGCGGTCGGGCTGGCGCTTCGTATCGTGCTGCTGTTCACGAACAGCTTTCGCGTCGACTCCGACAATGCGGTCGTCTATCTCATTGCGAAGCACTTCTCCGAGGGTGACGTCGCATGGTTCTTCTGGGGCCAGACCTACGGCGGAACCCTGCTCGAAATGGTCGCGGGCGCCGCGATGGTCGTCTTCGGCACCCACGTCGAGGTGCTCTCGATCGTCGGAGCCCTCTTCTTCGTCGTCGCCACCCTGCTGGTGCGGCAGATCGCGACGGAGGCGTTCGGCCGTCGGCTCGTGGGCAACGTGGCCGGCGTACTGTTCTGGTTTCCCGGCTACTGGATGCAGCGGGTCGGCACCAGCGAGCCCGGTTTCTACGGCCCCAGCCTGATGCTCGGCCTCCTGACGATCTGGCTGGTACTGCGGGGCGACCGGCGGAAGAGCCATCTGCAGTGGGCGCTGATCGGCCTCGCCGCGGGCCTCGCCCTCTGGCAGTCGCCGATGGGTATCGCGATCGCCGCCCCGGCCGCGCTCGTCGCGGTGATCCGGCAGTTCTCCCCCACGAGGTACCTGGTCGGAATCGCCGCTGCCGTGCTCGGCGCCCTGCCCTGGATCATCGTCTTCCTCACCACGGCGACCGCGGTCAAGCCGCAGCGGGACACCCCCATCGCGCTGGTGAACTTCGTCGCCTTCTTCTCGCGCATGCTGCCCGGGGTGCTGTCGTTCACGCACACCCCGTCGGCGCCCGGCCCGGGCTCGACGTCGAGCGCGATCGTGCGGTACCCCGTGGCGATCATCGCGGTCGCGCTCATCGTGATGCTCCTTGTGCTGGCTATCACGAAGCGCAGTTGGTGGCTCGGCACACTGGTCGCCTCGACCGTCACCGTGGTGGTCGTGGTCGTGCTCGGCACCGGGCTCATCCTCGAGGTCGACTCCGTGCGATACGCGATCTTCGTGCTGCCGGCGATCACCATCGGCATCGCGTACGTCGTCACTCTCGTGCCTCTGGCGGGCCTCGGGGCGATGGCGGTCGCCGTCGCGTTCACGGTCGCACAGGTGCTGATCATCTTTCCCGACCTCAGGGTCAGCCGTGCCGAATCGTTCATCGTGGGCAACATCTCGGTGCTCGGCGACTACCTCGAGGCGAACGACATCACGGGTGCGTATGCCGACTACTGGGTGTCGTACTCGGTGACCGCCGAGACCGGCGAGCGGGCCGAGGTCGCCGCGCTGTCGGGGCCGCGCCGGTACGCACCCTACGAAGACACCGCCCAGGCCGCTCCCAGGGCGACGGTGATCGTGCTGCGCGACAACGACAACGACCGGATGCTGCAGACCGACGCGTCGCTGCCGCCCAGCGTTCGCACCGAGGTCGGCGACTACGCCGTCTACTCGTTCGCCCAGCCCTTCGACGCCTACAGTTACGCATGGGCGCTGTACTGAGCGCCCAAGCGGTGATGGGCACCGCAGCCGCACCGCCGCCCGCAGCCGCACCGCCGCCCGCAGCAGCACCGCCCCCCGCAGCATCCGCCGCACCGAGAGGATCCCGCGAATGACCCGCATCGACTTCGAGGCCGTCGACCAGCCGACCTGCAGCATCGTCATCCTCGCGTGGCGTCTGACCGACATCCTGCTCGACTGCCTCGCCTCCATCCGGGCCTCTGAGGGGGCGCCCTCCTACGAGGTGGTCATCGTGCTGAACGGCGCCGACCCGGCTGTGCGCGACACCGTCGCCCGGGAAGTGTCGGGAGCGGTCATCGTCGACCTGCCCCACAACGTCGGCTTCGGTGGCGGGTGCAACGCCGGGGCAGCAGATGCCCGGGGAGAGTCCCTCGTCTTTCTCAACGACGACACCGTGGTCGACCCGCACTGGCTCGCGCGCCTGCACGGGGCGGCGGGTGAAGCGCCTCGCGCCGTTGCGAGTCTGCTCCTGAACGTCGACGGAACCGTGCAGGAGGCCGGCTCACGGGTGCTCAGCGACGCCGTCACCGTGCAGCTCGGCCGCGACCTCCCACTCGTCGAGGCCCGCGACACGGGCCTGCTCGAGCAGCGCTCCGTCGACTACGGGTCGGCCGCCGCACTGCTGGTTCCGGCCGACGCCTTCAGGGCGGCCGCCGGTTTCGACCCCGCCTTCGAACCGGCCTACTTCGAAGACGTCGACCTGCAGTTCCGTCTCAGGGCGGCCGGCCTCGACGTGGTGTTCGAGCCCGCCGCTCGCGTGACGCACCTCTCGGGAGCGTCCACCTCCGCCTCGCATGCCTTTCGCGACTGGGCCTACGCGCACGCACTGCCGGTCTTCGTCTCCCGGTGGTCGACCGTGCTGGCCAATGCACCGGCCGAGGATGCCCCCCTCGAGGCGCTCTGCCCCATACCCCTCGACGCCGCTCTGGCGAACGGCGGCCGTACCCTGCCCACCGCCGAGCAGATCAGGAGCGGCGCGGCCGACACCGCCCTGGCGATCGCCCGCGGCTTCGGCTTAGACACCGGGCTCCGCTACGACACACTGATCGCCGACTACCAGCGGGTCGAGGCGCTGTACCTCGCGACAGAGGCCCGTTACGGCGAGCAGGTCGCCGAACTCAGCAGGCACCTCACTGCCCATGTGAACCGGGTCGCGCAGCTCGAGTCCGAGCTCGGCTCCCTGCAGGGTGAGACCGGCCGGCTCAACGCGCGGTTGCACGACCTCGACAGCCGCGGTCCGGTCGGGCTCGCTCGATGGCAGGCGGGAAAGATCCTCGCGAAACGCGGCCATGGGCAGGCATAACGACACTCCGCGCTGGAACATCTCGACAGTTCTGTTCTGGGGCCTGTTCGCCCTGGGGTTCGCCTATCGGGTGCTGCTGCTGTTCACCACCGACTACGCGATCAACTCCGACAACGCGGTCGTGCTGCTCATCGCGAAACAGTTCTCCGAGGGCCGGGTCAGCCTGTTCTTCTGGGGCCAGAACTACGGCGGCACCCTGGTGTCTCTCGTCGCCGGAGCCCTGATGGTGCCGTTCGGCTACCATCCGGAGGTTCTGGCCATCACCAGCATCGCCTTCTTCGCCGTGGTCACGCTGCTGGTGCGGAGCATCGCCACGCACGCTTTCGGCCGACCCGCAGGCGATGTGGCGGGCATCCTGTCGTGGTTCAGTGGTGTGTGGGTGATGCTTCTGAGCATCAGCGAGCTGGGCTTCTACGGGCCGAGCCTGGCGCTCGGGCTCGGTACCATCTGGCTGGCGCTCCGCGGCGAGCGGCAGAAGAGCTACCTGCAGTGGGCGCTGATCGGCCTGGTCGCGGGCCTCGCGCTCTGGCAGTCGCCCGCCGGCATCGCTCTGGCGGCCCCGGGCGTGATCGCCCTGCTGATACGGGATGCCCGGCCGCTCCGCTGGCTCGTGGGCGTCGCCGCGGCGGCGCTCGGCGCTCTGCCGTGGCTGTGGCTGTTCGCCACGGCCGACAGCCCACTGAAGCCGCAGAGCACGGGATCGGGCATCCACTGGGAGAGCTTCGTCACTGTATTCACCGAGGTCGTACCGGCGGAGTTCAGCGTGACTTCGCATCTGCTGCGGGTGACGATCGGAGTGCTCGCCGTCGCCCTCCTGGTGCTGCTCGTGGTGTCGGCGGTGACGCGCCGAAGCTGGTGGCTGGGTACGCTCGCCGCCAGCTCGGTGTTCGTCATCGTGGTGACGGTCGTGGGCCCGGCAGTCGTGCTGCGGGCGGATTCCGTGCGCTACACCGCCTTCCTCGTTCCCTACCTCGCCGTGATGCTCGGCTGGCTCGTGACCCGGGTGCGTTTCGCCGGCTGGGCGGCCATGGTGCTGGCGGCCACGGCCACGATCACGCAGACCATCGTCACCGAGCCCGCCGGCCCGTTCGAATTCCAGACCCGCGACCGCTACATCGTCGGGCCGATCGAAGACCTCGGTGACTACCTCGAGTCGGCGAACGTGAGTGCTGCCTACGCCGACTACTGGATCTCGTTCTCGCTGGCGGCCGCCACCGCCGAGCGGGTGACTGCCGGGCCCATCCCGAACTCCGCCCCGACCCGCTT
Organism: Subtercola boreus; assembly: GCF_003399645.1. Classification (GTDB taxonomy): domain Bacteria; phylum Actinomycetota; class Actinomycetes; order Actinomycetales; family Microbacteriaceae; genus Subtercola; species Subtercola boreus_A. The sequence continues at coordinate 196,259 of NZ_NBXD01000007.1, read as the reverse complement.
CGAGCCCTACCAGCTGGCGGCCGCGGCAGCCTCGAAGACCACCTTCGTCGTCATTCTCGGGCACGAAAACGACACCATGCTGCAGGCCCAGGCGGCCCTGCCCGCCCACACCCGCACAGAGGTCGCGAACTACTACGCCGTGTACACCTTCGACGCACCCTTCGACCCTCAGGGTCTCAGTTGGCAGGTGTACTAACGTTGGGTTCCGTGCCTGCGAACCTTCACGACGACCGTTCGAGCGACGCGACCAGCGAAGCCGCCGCGACGAACGAGCAGCTCATCCTCCGGGTGCGCATGCTGGGTCGGCGCCTCGAGCGGGCAGAGAACGAAGCCCGCGACCTCCGTCGTTCGGGTGGCGGCGGCGGTTCGCCCACCTCAGACGGCCGTGCCGACGCCCTGCAGCGCCGCATCGACGAACTCGAGAGCAGCACCTCCTGGCGGGTGGCGAAGTACCTGCGCGAAGCGAAGACCCTCTCAGCCAGGGCCCGCCCGGTCGCGGCACGCCTGGCACGCGGGCGCCTGTCGGCGGGCTCGGACGGCGCTGCCGCCGGCGCGACGGATGCCTCGCCCGCACCCGCCCCGACCGCGGGGCTCCGAACGGGCGGCGCCTTCAACTACTTCTCGAGGGAGGCCGACGAGGCCCTTCTGCAGAGCCGACTGCGCGTGGTCGCCGCGGGGCTCGGTCTCGCTGTCGCGCACTCCGACGACACCAGCCCGGTGACCCCCGAGGAGCGCCTCGAGGCCGAGGCGCCACGCACGCGGTCGGCGTGGTGGCTCATCGCGGTGGGCTACCTCGGCTCACTCCCCTCCGACGATCTGCTCGAACTGCTGCTCGACGACGCGGAGGCCGGCCGGCTGGAGCTCGCATTCGCCCGGCTCCGCTCCGCGCGGGCGCAGTCGACCGGGCAGTGGCAGGTGACTGCACCGCTCCGGCTCGTCGAAGGCCCCCTCATCGATGCGACCTTCGCCGCCACGACAGCCCTCCACACCGGCGTGCAGCGGGTCGTGCGCAACACCGTCCCCGTCTGGGTGCAGCGTGCGGGTGACGCGACGCTTGCCGTTCTCGACCCCGCCGCCCGGGCCTGGCGTGCGCCCACCGGCGCCGAACGGCACCGTCTGCTCGAGTGGGACGACTCCCTGCTCGGCCGCGAACCGGCCGGTGACGACGCGTTGCCGAGCGAAGTGCTCGTACCGTGGCGCACCGTGGTCGTCATTCCCGAGCTGAAGCCGAAGGGCGACCTCGAATCCCTCCGCGCGATGGCGTCCAGCGGCGCCAATGAACTCGCAGCCATCGTCTACGACCTCATCCCGGTCTCGGCGGGCGAGTTCGTCCCCGAGGGCGTCACGGCGAGCTTCGGCACCTACATCTCGATGATCAAGTACTCCACCCGCGTCTCGGCGATCTCCGAGAGTGCGGCCGTGGAATTCGAAGCGATGGATGCCGTCTTCCAGGCCCAGGGCATCCGGGGCCCGCTCGTGCGAGCCCACCAGCTGCCCCTCGTGCCGCCGCCGCCCGCGACAGACCCGGGCCGAATCACGGCTCTCCGCCGCAGTCCCGATGTTCCGCTCGTGCTGCAGGTCGGATCGATCGGCCCCCACAAGAACCAGCGCGCAACCCTCGCCGCGGCCACCGCGCTCTGGGATGCGGGAACGGAGTTCGAGGTCATCTTCGTCGCCCCCAACTCCTGGGACTCGGGTGACTTCGCCCTGGGCATCCGGGAGCAGCAGGAGGCCGGCCGGGCCGTCTCGGCGGTCAACGGCATCAGCGAAGAGCAGCTCTGGGCGCTCTACCGTGCGGCGCACGTCGTGGTGCTGCCCTCCTACGTCGAGGGGTACGGGCTACCGATCGCCGAGGCGCTCTCGGTGGGAACGCCCGTGATCACCAGCGACTTCGGCAGCATGGCCGAGATCGCCCGCGGCAACGGATCGCTGCTCGTGGCTCCCCGCGATCATCAGGCCCTCGCCGCGGCGCTCTCCACGGTGTTGACCGACACCGCCGCGTACGCCCGGCTGAAGAGCGAGGCAGAGGGCGTGGTGCCCTCGAGCTGGAGCGCGTACGCGGATGCGGTGTGGGCGTGGCTGTCGAGAGGCGAGGATGACTGACCCGACGGGTTCCCCGGCCGCGAAGGCCCACGGGCTTTCGGACGATACCGCACTGCAGCGGGAGCACAGGCGCGCGGTGGCGGCCGAGGCGGCCCTCGCCGAGCTGCGCCGCCGCTTCGCGGTGCTGGAGCTCCGCAACCGGGAGCTGTCGGGCATCCTCGACGCCCTCAGCCGCCGCGGGCGCCTCGAAAGCTCCGAGACGCCGGTGGCGCCCGAAACACCCGCCGCAGAGGAGCACGCAGAGTGACCGACTTCCTCAGCCCCGACGAGCTCTCGTTCATCGACACCGCCCACCTCAACTACTGGGTCGGCGAGACCGCTCCCCTTCCCGGATTCGTCACCTCACGCGACGTCGTCGACCTGAACCGTGACTTCCGCGTCGACTCCGACCTGCACGGCACCTTCGACGGCGTCTTCTACGTCGAGCACGACCTCGGCGACGTGAAGCAGTGGCGGCAGGTGCTCGACGAGCTGCTGCATCTGCTGAACGGCAGCGGCACCCTCGTGCTCAGGTACACCCCGTTCCCTTACTTCGGCACCCACGAACTGATGAACGCGATCCGGGCGTTCACGGGCGGTGCGGTCGAGGTGCTCTTCGCCCGGCAGTGGCCCGGGCATCCGTCGAAGGTGATCGGGCTGACGCTGTCGGCACCGGCCAGGCGGCGCTCGCTCGACCTCTTCACGTTCGGGCTCATCGTCGACGGCCGCTTTCCCGAGCGCCTGACCCGGTTCGTCGACAGCGTGCTGGCCATCGACGGGCTCGACACGATCGACTACGAGATCCTGGTCTGCGGCCCCGCCGGCAGCACCGACCACATCGACACCCGGCTCGCCAACATCCGACTCGTCGAACAGGATGCCAGATTCAGCACCCTGGGGTGGATCACCCGCAAGAAGAACCTGCTCGTGGCCGAAGCCCGGGGCGATCTCATCCTGCTCGCGCACGACCGGTACTCGGTGCGCTCCGACTTCCTCACCGCGCTCCGCGAGTACGGGCCCGACGTCGACGTGCTCGTACCGACCCAGCTGACGAGCGACGGTTTCACGTATCCGTCGAGGGTCGCGACATCCGGAACCTGGGACCTGCGGAGCCTCGGCGAACTCGAGGTGGGCGACTACACCCCGACCATGTACATCAACGGCGGCGTGCTGATCGCCAGCGTCGACGTTCTACGCGCCACGCCCTACAACGAACTGCTGTTCTGGGCCGAGGCCGAAGACGTCGAGCTCACGCGGCGACTCGAGGCCGCCGGCGTCGTGCCACGGTTCTCCCAGAACGTCGTGGTGATCACCGACCTGACCCGGGGCGACCAGGTCTCGGTCTTCCAGCGCCTGCCGTTCGAGTCGTCGTACGTCTCGCCGACCGAGCGCGGGCCGCGGTACGCGCCGGGCTCGGGGTTGGCGTTCGGGCAGTCGACCGACCCCGCCGTCTTCGCCCGGCGCGGCGTCGCGTTTCCGCACTACTGGTCGCGAAGCGGTGCGGGCCTGGTCTGGTCGGCCGACCACGCCCCCGAGTTCGTCATCCGCCCGGAGGTGCCCGAGAGTCGCGGCAATCGCCGATGGACGCTGACGCTGGGGTTCAGCGCCGGCCCCGGCGGCGCCGGTTCGGGGTGGGCCGAGGTGCTCGTGAACGGTCGCCGCGCCCCTCTGGCAGCCGTCGACTCGAGCAGCGGCGCTTCGCTTGCCGAGCTCACCTTCGACGTTCCCGAAGACATCGGCATCGACGGGCGCAACTTCGCCGTGCAGCTGGCGAGCGGGATGCCGCACGGCGTCGCCCTGCGGTCGCTGCGGCTCGATGTCGACACACCGACCCCCGAGCTGCCGCTCACCCTCGATCTGGGCGCCGAGGTGTCACGTACCGACGCGACCTTCTCGGGCTGGGGCGAGCCGGAGAACTGGGGACGATGGTCGTCGGGCCGCTCCTGCTCCATCCACATCCCCATCCGGGCCAGGCGTCCGGGCGCGACCCTGGTCGTCTCGTGCGATCTGCAGGCGTACATCCCGCTCCGCACCGGCGAGCAGCGCGTCATCGTGAAGATCGCCGGCATCCCGCTCGACATCTGGAGCATGACCTCGGGCGAATTCCGGTGGCACTCGGTGCGCATTCCGGCGGCGAGGCTCACCCGCGACTGGGTCGACCTCACCTTCGAGGTCGCCTTCCCGACCTCCCCCCACGAGGAGACCGGAGAAGGAGATGTCCGGCGCCTGGGTGTCGGCATCCGTACGCTCTCGATCAAGGAGGCCCGTGGCTGAGCAGGGCACCGACCCGCGGCGCGCACTGCTTGTCGTCGAGCCGCGCTTCGCCGTGGAGCACGTAGGCGTGCGGCGGGTGATCGCGGACTACTGGCAGAGACTTCTCACCCGCGGCTACACGGTCGACCTCGGCGTCGTCTCGGCCGGGCACCTGCACCGGGTCTCCGGCCCGGCCGCCGACGAGACCCTCGCCGCGATCACGACGCGGCACGGCGAGAAGACGGCCCGCACCGGCGTGCTCGACTTGGCGGAGGCGCTCGAGCTGCGCATCGACACCGCGGGGTACGACGTGTCGATGCTGACCAACCCGTGGCTCTGCGACCAGCTGATGCCGCACCTGCGCTTCACGCACGGGGTGGTCTACGACCTCGTGCCGAACCTCCTCGCCGCGCAGGCCCTCGACTTCGGAACACCGAACTGGGTAGCCGCCGGGTTCGCCCACTCGCACCACCGCGGGTTCCAGTTCTTTCTCGACAGCGTCGAGACCATTCTCTGCATCAGCCAGAGCACGCGCTCCGACTTTCTGCGCTACTACACCCCCGACGACGTGGCGAGTGTGGTGGTCGACATCCCGTTCGACGTCGATCGGTACCTGGCTGAGCAGGGCGAGACGTCTCCGGATGCCGGCGCACCGCCCGCGGCTCCGGATGACCGAACCGACGTCACCCGTGTGCTGCTCGTCAACGTGCTCGACCCGCGCAAGAACATTGCCCAAGTGTCGAAGGCGCTGGCCGAGGTCAGTGCGCGCATGCCGCTCGTGATCGACATCGTCGGCAGCAACCGGTTGCCCCCCGAGCTCTCACCGAAGCAGTTCCTGAAGCAGCTCGCGTCGGGCGGAGCCACGGTGACGTGGCACGAGAACGCTCCCGATGATCTGCTCACTGCGCTCTATCAGAGCTCTGACGTTCTGCTCTTCCCGTCTCTCTACGAAGGGCTCGGGCTCCCCATCCTCGAGGCCCAGTCGTTCGGCACTCCGTGCATCTCGTCGAGCGGGTCATCGCTCGGCGAGGTCAACCTGAACCCCGCCCTGTACGTCGACCCACGCGACCCCGGCGACATCGCCCGGGTGCTGGCCGCGTTCATCGCCGGCGAGTCCCGTGTCACGCGCGGCGAGTCCCTCGCTGACCTGACCCGCACGTTCCTCGCCGCCAACCGCGGCTTCGACCCGCGCTGAGCGCCGGACAGGACCGAGGTGCCGAGCCGATGCCGGGCCGTGGCGCCGGGCTTCTGCTCAGACCAGGTACTTGTCCCCGAGCGCCCCCGGCGTCTTCACCACGACGTTCACCGCATCCGTCAGCGCTTCGAAGTCGGTCGCCTCCCCGGGCTCCAGCACGATGATGTCGCCCGCGCCGAACTCCGCCCCGGCCATCCGCACCCGCCCCGACAGCACGAGGGTCACCTCGGTCGCCACCCTGTGCAGGTGCTTGGCCTCGTAGGTTCCGGCCGTGTACGACTTCACCGCGACCTCGGCGTTCTGGGTCGACAGCGCGGTGGGCGTGAACCCGCCGACGAACCATCCGCCGGTCATGTCTTCCAAACGTGAGTGCTTCATTCGCCTGCCGGCCTCTCGAGTGAGTTGCTGTAGCTGTCGACCTGGCGTTCGGTCTTCAGCGGGTGGTAGTCGCGCGCTGCGAACGCGAACGACCCGACCGGCAGTCCGCGCAGGATCAGATCGTTCAGCGAGGGGCAGATGTAGTACAGGCCCTCGACCGCATCGCGATTGCGGATCTGGTTCTTCGCCGCGGCCACGAAGTCGCTGCCGTGCTCGAACCAGTAGACGCCCGCGGTCGCGTGGCGGCTGATCGGACGCTTCTCGGCGGCCTCGATGACCATTCCGTCGCTGTCGAGACGCACGTAGGAATACCGCGGATGCACCGACGGAAAGGTGAGCGTACCCGCCGCGTAGCCCGCGGCGCGGAACCCGTCGAGCACCGGACCGAGCGGAACGTCGACCAGCTCGTCGCCGTTCACGATGAGCAGCTCTTCGTCGCCGTCGATGTGGTCGATCGCCAGCAGCGCGGTGCAGGTCGCGCCGAACGTGTCGTTCTCGACCCGGATGATCTTGGCCTCGTTGTCGATCAGCCTGATGATGTTGTCGAGGTGGAACTTGCTCAGTTCGCTCGAGCGCAGAGCGACGTGCAGGGAGGGGTTGCCGAGCGACTTCATGCGCTCGAGCAGGCTCTCGATCAGGGGCTGCCTGCCGAACTCGGCGAGCCAGACAGGGTAGGAGTCGGTGACGTTCGGGTCGCGCCGCCCGGCGGCGAGGATCAGGACCTTCATGCGTGCACTCCCTCGGTCTCGATCCCGGCTTCGATCTCTGCAATGCGCTTGTGGATGTTCTCGAGGTTCACCTCGTGGGTGTCCTCGACCTCGAGCACGTGGCATCCCGCAGCCTTCGCAGCAGCGATACCGTTCTGGTTGTCTTCGACGACGAGCACCTCCGCCGACGTGAGGCCGAGCCGGCTTACCGCCTCGAGGTAGATGTCGGGGTCGGGCTTCGGCAGCTTCACATCGGTGGCTCCGAGCAGCACGTCGAGGTACTGCGACAGGGCAGTCTTCTGCATCATCAGCTCGACGCTCTCGCGGATCGAGTTCGATGCGACGCCGATCAGCATGCCCTCGCGCTTGAGGTGCGCCAGAGCGAACTGGTGGGCGAAGGTCGGCCGACACCGGGTGTGGATCATCTCCATCGTGTACGACTGCTTCATCTCGTTGATGAAACGGTGAAGGCCCGCGGGCAGCCCGCGCTCTGCGGTGAGGATCTCGAGCTTGCGCTTGGTGGGCAGGCCGTCGAAGGTCTCGACGTGCTCGGTGCGCTGGATGGTGTAGCCGAACAGCCCGAGGGCGAGGTTCAGCGCCTCGTAGTGCCACTCCTTGGCGTCGACGAGTACGCCGTCCATGTCGAAGACGACGGCCTTGATCTCACTCACGGGTTCACTCCAAAAAAGGTCGCCGCATGAAGCGGCAGGTCGGTGCAGATCGAGAGCTGCGGATGCCCGGCCAGGGGCGCCAGCAGCTCCCACGTCTCGGGGTGCGGGCGCCCGTGCAGTTCTGGCGACACGACGCACACCGAGACGGAGTCGAGCAGCTTCTCGACCAGGTCACGGTCGTACCAGGTGCCCTCGAAGGCGTCGAGCCAGACGCCCGCCGAACGGGAGAGCCAGGCCGGCTGCTGCTCGACCTCCGACATGCGGGTGTACACCGGTACGCCCGCCGCGAAGTAGGCCAGGGTGTCGGGCACAGCCATGTCGAACACGAAGGCCTGGGAGGCGCCGGCCTTCTCGATCAGGTCGCGAACGGCCACGGCCTGCCCGTCGGCCTTGATGTTCAGGGCGAGCGGCAGCGCGGCAGCACCCTCGAGAGCGAGGAACTCCGCCGCGGTCATCTCTGCACCCGAGGGCATGTCGTGCGAGATGACGATCGAGCCCAGCACATCGCGGAGGTCGGTCTCGGTGCCGAAACCGCCGGCGAAGGATCGCTCGAACGCGGCGAGGGTGTTCTTCTCCCCCTGTTCGAGCCAGTGACCGCGGTGACTAAGAACCCGCATGCGTCTTCAGCAGGATCGCGTCGCTCACGGGCAGGCTCTCGAACAGCTCGAGGTCGGCGGGGATGCCGAGTCCGTACATACCATCGGCCTCGGAGCCGATGTTGTCGATACCGATGCGGGCGCCCTCGGCAATCAGGTCGTTGTACGCGGGGGCGACGTAGAACTCGCCCTTCGACCGCTCGTCGCGCTCGATCATCGCTTGCGCGGCGCGTACGAAGTCCGACCCGCGGGCGAAGTTGTAGATGCCCACGGTGGCCTCGTCGGAGATGACTACCTTCTCGACCACGCTGGTGACCTGCCCGCCCTCGCCCAGCCCGACGAACGACCACTTGGGATCATCCGCCGTCATCGTCATGATGAGCCCGTCGAGGTGTTCCTCGTCGATCTTCGCCAGGTAGGCGTCGATGTCGACCGTCACGTACTGGTCGCTGTTCGCGATCATCAGCTGGTCGTCGGTGTCGATGAGCTCACGGGCGACGAGCACGGTGGCTGCGGCACCCGCGGTCAGACCGTCGACGCTCAGCACGACCGAGCCGGGGGCCCAGGCGGTGAGCTTGGCCTCGAGATCATAGGCGGCGACGTGCTCGCGCTGGCAGATGAAGATGAACCTGTGCTCGGACGACGGGGCCAGGTTGTCTATGACGACGCGGATCATCTCGACCCCGCGCACGCGGATCAGCGGCTTGGGATCGACGAAGCCCGCCGCAGCGAACCTGCTTCCCGCTCCGGCCATGGGAATGACGATGTTCAGCATCTTCAGTGTGTGCGTCTCTCTCGGGCCTAGAAGACCTGGGCCTCATCGACATACAGCGTAACGGGTTCGGTTGTCTGCTCGTAGAGTTCGAACTTCACCGAGGAATGACCCGCGCGAGTGATTGGCAGATCGACTCCGACCTTCGTCCAGGTGCTGCCCACCGTGAAGGCCTTTTGGGAACTCTCGGTCTGGCCGCCGAGCGCCCAGAGCGCGAGAACGCCCGTGAACTTGGCTGACGGGTCGGAAGATCGCACCCACACGCTCGCGCTGTAGACGTCGCCCACCACGGTCGTCACGACGAGGGTCTGGGCGAGGGAATTGCCCGCGACCTTCGTGTTCGTGGCGGCGAAGAAGTTACCGTCGTGCGCCTGCACCCCGGCCGTGCGTGAGTCGTACACGGCCTGGTTGATGGTGCCGTTGCCCGCACCCCAGCCGGCGAAGGTGCCGCCCTCGAACGACCCGGACTGCAGGATGTTCTTACCAAGCGATCCGTCGTCGGCCCACAGCGTATTGCTGGTCGACGTCATGTAGATCTCGGGTTTGAGCTGGGTGATGCCGCTCTGGGTCATATCGGTGGTCACCGTCACCTTCGTCCAGGTTGCGCCGACCGTGAAATTCGTGCCGTTCTGCACCGGCGTGGCGCCGCCGAGGCCCCACAGCACGAGGCGACCCGACATCTTGCGCGAGGGATCGGGGTCTTCCGTTCGGAGCCAGATCGAGAGGGAGTACTCGTCGCCCGCCGCCGGTGTCACATCGATCACCTGGGCGAGGGAGCGCCCCGCGACATCCGTGTTCATCGCTGCGTACCAGCTGCCGGAGTGCGCGTTCTGCGCGTTGTTGTAGACCGTGCGGTTGACGAACCCGTTGCCCGGACCCCAGGGGCCGAGGGCGCCTTCGAACGAGGGCACGACGAGCTGGTTCTGCAGGGGCGGTGCCTGGCCGAACCGGAGGCTCGCCGCGTCGACGAAGAGGGTGCCGTCGGTCGAGAGCTCGTAGAGCTCCAACCGCACGCTGTCGTGTGCGGATGCCCGCAGCGGAAGCGTCACACTGATCTGCTGCCACGTGCCGTTCGCGGTGAACGGGGTGGCGGCCTGCTCGGTGATGCCGCCGAGCCCCCACACGGCGAGACTGCCGACGAAGGGTCTGCCGCTCTCGGAGCGCACCCAGACCGAGGCGGAGAGCTGGTCGCCGACCTTCGTCGTCTGGGCAACATCCTGCGAGATCGAGCGGCCGGCGACCGGGGTGTTCGTGGCGAAGTACCACGAACCGCTCTTGGCCACACCCGGGTCGCGGTAGGCCACGTGGTTCACGAACCCGTTGCCTTCGCCCCAGTAGGCGTCGCCGCCCTCGAACGAGGCGTTGCGCAGCCCTCCCGCGAGCGGATCGCCGAACCAGGTGTTGTAGTAGACCCAGAAATTGCGGTTGCCGTAGGCCGAACATCCGTCGCCCTGCCCACCGAGATTCGCCAGGGCAGCGGCATTGGGCTGGTACGGCGTGTAGATGTACAGGTTGGCCGTGGCCTGGTTCTGGATGAAGACGGGGCTCGAACCGCAGGAGGCGTTCGGGTTGTAGAGGATGTTGTTGAACCGGCCGGGCTGGTAACTCCACGACGAACTGTTCTTTGTGTAGCTCTGGAACTGGGCGGAGGCGGCGTAGACCTGGTTGAAGAAGCCGTAATAGGTCGAATCGCAGGCGGCGGTGTCGGGGCAGCCGTAACCCAGCGCGGAACGGTACATGTAAGCGGTCGTCGACGACGCATCCACCAGCCCCTGTTCCTTCTGGAGCATGACGAGCAGCACCTGCGGGTTGATGCCGCACGCGACTCCGACGTCGACGATGATCTTGGCGGCGGTCTGGCCGGCTCCGCCGGTGTAGGTCTGGCAGTACCTCGTCGCCGCGCGGGTGGGGGTGACCTGCGAGAAGTCCTTCAGGCAGGGCAGCGCCGCGGTGCCCCGGCACGACGAACCGTGCGAGTCGAGGAACGACTGCACGTCTGACGTTCCCATGGTCGAGGAGTCGAAGAACGCGGCGTCGCTGATGATGTTGCCGGCGTCGAACGACGAGCCGCTGAGCGCGCTCGCCTGTGGTGCCGTCGCCGTCTGGGCCACGGTGAGGCCCGTCACCGTGAGGGTGAGGGCGAGGGCTGCGGCCGCCAGTCTGCGGATGCTCACGGGATCACCACCGGAAAGGCATTCGAGGAGCCCACAGACGTCGGGGACGAGTAGTCCACGACGACGTTCCAGGTGCCGGTCGTGAACTCGAGCCAGGCGAGGGAGTTGGTACCGCAGTCGGTACTGGCCGCCGAAGCACTGGCCTGGTACGAATCGCTGATGGTCAGGTCTCCCATGCTCGCGGTGATGGTGCAGGTGCCGTCTGTCTCGGTGATGCCGGGAACGTTGGCGCTCACCGAGATGGCACCGGCCGCGGCATCCCAACCGGCACTCACGATGAAGGGGGTGACCGAGGCGACCGGAGGGGCTGGCGGCGTGGTCGGGGCCGGGGCCGGGGTCGGCGTGGGGGTCGGCGTGGGCGTGGGCGTCGCAGTGGGGGTCAAGGTCGGCCTCGGCGAGGCGGTCGGCGTCGGCGTCGCGGTCTGGGTCTTCGTGGGGGTCGCAGACGCTGTCGGGGGGGCCGTCGCCGGGCCCGCAGTGTTCTTTAGACCGGGGCCGAGCAGCAGCCACGCGGCTCCGGCCAGCAGGATGACCAGCAGCACGCCGCCGAGCACCCAGATCCACCACGTTCTGCGCTGGGGGTTCATCTTCGGAGGCCTTCCACTCGCTCTGCCCCGAACGGGGCACAGCACCGACAACTCCGAGCGAGCCTAAGGGGCGGGCGGCCCCCGACCGGTTCGCCCGCCCGGTGAGTTGTGGAATGCCCCTGCCCACAGATCGGTGGTCGTTCGCCGGAGTGCGATCAGGTGGAAAGGTCGAAGACGAGGTACCTGTCGTCCGACGTCAGAGAGGGATGGTCGGGGTCTTGCCCGGCCGCTTCGATCCACGGCTGCCACGGCGCGGGTGCGGCAGCACCGGGTGGCCCCGGCGCATACGCCGCAGTGTCGACCACGATCGAGCAGGCATCCGTGCCGCCCAGTGCCGATGCGAACTCCGTCGGTGTCGAGACACCCTGCCAGAAGTCGCCGCTGTGGGTGCCGTCGACAGCTCCGTAGCTCCAGCGCAGGTCACCGCCCGATCCGCCGGCGATGTAGGGAAGTGCCTCGTCGTAGTCGCCCATCCCGCCGATCGGCCCGGTCTCGGGAAAACCTTTGAGGGGCAGCACCACGATGCCGCAGTCGGCGGCCGCATGCGCCTCGAGGTTCGACGTGAACTGTCGCAGAGCCACATCGGTCACCGCATCGATGGGTACGACCGAAGCCACCCGGGGAACCTGGTCGAGTATCGCCACCGCCGAGATGGTCAGCAGCGCGCCGAGGAAGAGGCGGCGACGTCGAAGCAGCCGCTCGAGAACTGTGGCGAGCACGCCGAGCGCGAACATGCTCACCACGATCGACATTCGCGACCACCCTCTGATCTCCGGGCTGACGAAGAAGGCGAGAACCGTTCCGAGGCCCGAGGTGATGAAGAAGAGGAAGGCGATGAGGAAACCGGCGAGTAGAACACCGATCCGGGGATCCGACAGCACGCTGTTCGAGGCTCCCGTCAGCCGTACCAGCAGCAGACTGAAGCACAGCACGATGGCGACCGCTGCGACGACGGCTGTGAAGGCGCTCTCCGAGGTGCGGAGGATGCCCGTCGTCGCCTGGTAGAACTCAGCCCGATGTGCGAGCGGCGCGATGCCGCTCAGCCGCGAGGGCAGCAGAAGATCGATCATCTTTCCGCCATAGGCCTCCGATTCGGCGAAAGAGCGGCTGCCGAAGTACTTCTCGTACCGGTCACCCAGGTTGAGCGAGAGCACCGCGAGTTCTGCGCCGACCAGCACGACCAGCGCGCCCATCGTCACGGTCGGCCACGCCAGCTCCCGCACCCTGTCGCGTCTCAGGCCCGCGGCGATGACGCGCACCACCCATACCCCGCCCACGATCAGCACGGCGAAGACGAAGTAGTACGACTGGGTGAAGGCCACCGCGGGTGCGAGCACCACGATCGGAACGAGGCGACGCGCCAGCCGCAGGCGCGCCGAGGATGCCCGGCCCACCCAGCCCGCGAAGGGATCGGTGGGCTCACCCGCCGTCATCAGGGCGAGGATCCCTATCAGGGGTACCGCCCAGTAGTTCGAGAGGAACGGATGCCCCATCGTGAGTTGGGCGAAGTGAAAGGGCACGGTGGCGAACAGCACCCCGAAGACCACCGCGGTGATTCGGCGGAGCTTCAAAGCGCGAAAGAAGACGTACGACGTGAGCCCCACGCTGAGGAAGCTGCCGAGGTTGTAGAGGTTGAGCGCCCAGAACCCGTCGGGGACGACTGCGGCCGTGCCCCAGACCACGACGGCCGACCAGAGGTCGAACAACGGAGCGAAGAAGAGGTTCTGTGCTTCGGGAAAACCGAGTCGGTCGTTCGGAAGGAACGGGAAGGTGTGCTCGGCACTTGCGAAGATCTCGTAGTGCAAGACCTGGTCGGCACCCCCGGTCTTCCAGCGCAGGCCAAGGCTCGTCGGGCTCACCCGGAGGGCGGCCAGCGCGACGCCGAGCGAGAACACCGCCGTGAGCATGGCGGCGAGGAGCTCTCCGACGACGAACTTCGGGTTCGCAAAGCCTCTCACTGCTGCTCCATTCTTCGAGCATACCTCATAACTAGGCGCGGGCGGGGTCGGTGCCACTCCTAGTGGGGGGCGCCCGTGCCGCCCCCGCCACGGGCTCGGAGAGCGCAGGATGGTAGTCTTTACGCGCTCTGTGCTCGCTCGGGCCAAGTGAAAGAGGAGATCGTTGTCAGCATGGCAAAAACCGCTCTAGTGGCCGGGGGCGCCGGATTCGTCGGCTCCCACCTCAGCGAACGACTCCTCGACGACGGCTACCGGGTCATCGCGGTCGACAACTACATCACCGGCAATCGTTCGAACGTCGAGCACCTGCTGGCGAACGAGAACTTCACGCTGCTCGAGATCGACGCCGAGACCGCTGAGACGATCGACGAGACATTCGACCTGGTGCTGCACTTCGCGAGCCCCGCCTCTCCCCCGCGCTACCTCGCCCACCCGATCGAGACACTGCACGCCGGCTCGAACGTGACGGAGGCCCTTCTGAACGTCGCCCGCCGCGACGGTGCGCGTTTCATCGTCGCCTCGACGTCTGAGGTGTACGGAGACCCCCACGTGCATCCGCAGGTCGAGGAGTACTGGGGCAACGTCAGCTCGACGGGCCCGCGGAGCGTCTACGACGAGGCCAAGCGCTACGCCGAAGCAATCACCTTCGCCTACCGTCGCTACTTCGAGACGAACACCGGCGTCGTGCGCCTGTTCAACACCTACGGCCCCCGCATGGACCTCGACGACGGCCGCGCCATCCCCGCCTTCGCGAAGGCAGCGCTCGTCAATGCACCGATCCCGCTGCACGGCGACGGCAGCCAGACCCGCTCGCTCTGCTACATCGACGACCAGGTCGCCGGCATCCTGAAGATGGCCGCGAGCGATGAGCCCGGTCCCATCAACATCGGCAACCCGCACGAACAGACCCTGCTCGAGATCGCCGAGGCGGTCATCCGGCTGAGCAACTCCACCTCCACCATCGAGCTGCACCCGCGCCCGGTCGACGACCCCGAGCGCCGCCAGCCCGACATCACCAAAGCCACCGAGCGTCTCGGCTGGGTTCCGAAGGTCGGCGTCGAAGAGGGCCTCGCCAAGACCATCGACTGGTTCCGAACCCATTCGTCCTAGCTCCCCCATCCCTTTACCCCTCGACAGAACCCCCGCAAGGTGCGGCCGAAAGGTGACCGTGAAACTCTCCGTTCTCATGCCCGTCTACAACGAACAGGCGACGCTCCAGAAAGTGCTCGACAAGGTGCTCGCCATCTCCTGGCAGCCCGAGGTCGAGGTGGAGTTCGTGATCGTCAACGACGGCAGCGTCGACGACACGGCGGCCATTCTCGACGGGCTGCAGGATGACCGGGTCACCGTCTTCCACCAGCCCAAGAACCAGGGCAAGGGCGCTGCGATCCGCAAGGCCGCGACCCTGGCGACGGGTGAGTACCTCATCATCTGCGACGCCGACGAAGAGTACCGCCCGTCGGAGATCCCCGGGCTGCTGCAGCCCATCCTCGACGGCGACGCCAAGATCGTCTACGGCACCCGCACCTTCGGCAGCCACACCTCGTACTCGTACTGGTACGTCATCGGCAACCGCGGCGTGAATCTCTTCACGAACATCATGTTCAACGCCTATGTCAGCGACGTCGAGACCTGCTACAAGCTCATGCCCACCTCGCTCTACCGCTCGCTCTCCATCACGTCGAACGGCTTCGGCATGGAGGCCGAGATCACCGGCAAGCTCCTCGCCCGCGGCTACCGCCCCTACGAGGTCGCGATCTCGTACAAGGCACGCACCCGCGCCGAGGGCAAGAAGATCACGGCGTGGGACGGCGTCGAAGCGCTGTGGATCCTGCTGAAGATCCGCCTCAAGGAGGGTTCGCGCAAGCAGCCCCCCGTCTCGATGCCGTAGGCCCCCGCCCCGCCACCTGCGCCGCGCGCTCGCGGCCGTCGTGCGCCCGCAGGCTGCGCACAGGACGGTCGTGTTTTGCGCAAAAGCACCCACAACCTCCGGTTCGGGTGCTTTTGCGCAAAACGCGACGGTGCAGCGCTAGCGGTCGAGCAGCCCCAGCAGGTAACGCCCGTAGCCGCTCTTCAGCAGCGGACCGGCGAGGCGCTCGAGGTCGGCGTCGGTGATCCACCCCTCGCTCCACGCCACCTCTTCGATGCAGCCGATCTTGTAGCCCTGGCGGTCTTCGACCACCCGCACGAACTCCGTCGCCTGCAGCATCGACTCGAAGGTTCCGGTGTCGAGCCAGGCCGTTCCCCGGTCGAGCACCTGCACGCGCAGCGCTCCGGCGGCGAGGTAGTGCTCGTTCACCGTCGTGATCTCGAGTTCGCCCCGGGCGCTCGGGGTGATCCCCCGGGCGATCTCGACGATGGAGTTGTCGTAGAAGTACAGCCCCGGCACCGCGAAACTCGACTTCGGATGCTCGGGCTTCTCCTCGATCGACACTGCGACGTTCGAGGAGTCGAACTCCACCACGCCGTACGCCTGCGGGTTGGACACATGCGCCGCGAAGATGAGCGCACCGTCGACGTCGGTGTGTTCGCGCATCGACTCGCCGAAACCCTGCCCGTAGAAGATGTTGTCGCCGAGCACGAGCGCCACGCTCTCGTCGCCGATGAACTCCTCACCGATGAGAAAGGCCTGCGCGAGCCCGTCGGGCGAGGACTGCACGGCGTACTCGAGGCGGATGCCGAGCTCACTGCCGTCGCCCAGCAGCGACCGGAACTGGTCGGAGTACTCCGGTGTCGTGATGATGAGGATCTCGCGGATACCCGCCAGCATCAGCGTCGAGAGGGGGTAGTAGATCATCGGCTTGTCGTAGATCGGCATGAGCTGCTTGCTGATGCCTCGGGTGATCGGCCAGAGCCTGGTTCCGGAGCCGCCGGCGAGAATGACGCCGCGCATGTCAGGCCACCTCGGTGTCGGGGCTCGTCACGGCCGCACGGGCTGCCACCGCAGCATCCGTCAGCGACGCGTAGTGTGCGCGCGCGTCGTCGTACGAGGTCAGCAGCCCCGACGACGCCGCCTCGGCGAGCGAGGGTGCGCCCGTGTCTTTGGGCGACAGCACGAGCTCGCCGGCCTCGGGCGGGAACGCCAGGGCGATGTCGGGGTCGAGCGGGTTGATCGCGTGCTCCCGGGTGGCGTTGAAGGTGTCGGTGACGAGGTAGCTGACCGTGGCGTCGTCGGTCAGCGCGACGAAGGCGTGCCCCAACCCCTCGGCGATGTAGACCGAACGGTGGTGTTCAGAATCGAGCAGCACGGCATCCCACCGCCCGAAGGTCGGCGATCCGACGCGCAGGTCGATCACGTAGTCGAGCACCGAACCGTGCGTGGCGGTCACGAACTTCGCCTGGCCGAGCGGGATGTCGGCGAAGTGGATGCCGCGAACCACCCCCCGGCGCGACACCGACACGTTCGCCTGCCGCAGGGCGAGCGGGTGCCCGATGACCTCCTCGAGCCGGTCGAACCGGTACCACTCGAAGAACAGCCCCCGGTCGTCTGCATGCTGCACGGGGGTGAGTTCGTAGGAATCGGGGATGCTCAGCTCTCGGATCTGCACCTTGGAATTCTACTGGCGGGGCGCTGCCATAAACTGTTCGTCGTGAAGATACTGGTAACCGGCGGTGCGGGGTTCATCGGCTCGAACTTCGTTCGGCGTGTTCTGCAAGACAGCTATCCGGGGCTGGAGGGGGCCGACGTCGTCGTGCTCGACGCGCTGACCTACTCGGGCAACCTCGAGAACCTGGCATCTGTCGCCGACTCTCCCCGCTACACCTTCGTGCAGGGCGACATCCGCGACGCCGAGCTGCTCGACACCCTCTTTCCGCTGGTGGATGCCGTCGTGCACTTCGCCGCAGAATCGCACGTCGACCGCTCGGTCGACAACGCGTCGATCTTCGTCGAGACGAACGTACTCGGCACCCAGCAGCTGCTCGACGCCGGCCTCCGCAGCGGGTTGAAGCGCTTCGTACACGTCTCGACCGACGAGGTCTACGGAACCATTCCCGAAGGGTCCTGGAGCGAGGACCACGAGCTCGAGCCGAACTCGCCCTACTCGGCGTCGAAAGCCGGCAGCGACCTGCTCGTGCGCTCCTACCATCGCACGCACGGCATGAACGTGTCGATCACGCGCTGCTCGAACAACTACGGCCCGTACCACTTCCCCGAGAAGGTCATCCCGCTCTTCGTCACAAACCTCATCGACGGGGCGCACGTGCCGCTCTACGGCAACGGCCAGAACGTGCGCGACTGGCTGCACGTCGACGACCACACCCGTGCCATCGCCCTGGTGCTGGTAAGCGGGCGCCCCGGTGAGATCTACAACATCGGTGGGGGAACCGAGCTGTCGAACGTCGAACTGACGAACCTGCTGCTCGACGCCACCGGCAGAGACTGGTCGTACGTCGAACACGTCGAAGACCGCAAGGGTCACGACCTCCGCTACTCCGTGGACTGCACGAAGATCGGCCGGGAACTCGGCTACGAACCGCTGGTGCCCTTCGAACAGGGCCTCGGCGATGTCGTGGCCTGGTACCGCAACAACCGCGCCTGGTGGGAGCCGCTGAAGGAGCGGGCGGCGCTCGAGCGATGAGGGGTCAGGCTCGCTGCCGCGTCGCCGGGGCCGTTCGGTGACCCGGTACCTCGTCACCGGGGCGGGCGGGATGCTCGGCCACGACCTCGTCGGGGTGCTCCGTGAGCGCGGGTCCGACGTGACGGCCCTCGGCCGCGCCGACCTCGACGTGACCGACCTCGCCGCAGTTCAGGGCGCGGTGGCCGGTCACGACGTGGTCTTCAACCTCGCCGCCTACACGAAGGTCGATGACGCCGAATCCTTCGAAGACGAGGCCTTCGCCGTCAACGCGACGGGCGCGGGGAATGCAGCGGTGGCTGCCCGCGAGGCGGGGGCCACGATCATCCACGTGTCGACCGACTACGTGTTCGACGGTTCGTCGACGGCGCCGTACGCCGAAGACACTCCCTACGCACCCCTGTCGGCGTACGGCCGCACAAAGGCCGAGGGTGAGCGCCGCGTTCTGGCCGAGCATCCGACGGGTGGGTACGTCGTTCGCACGGCCTGGTTGTACGGCGAGCACGGGCCGAACTTCCCCAAGACCATGCTGAAGGCGATCGCAGGGCGCGACACCGTGAGCGTGGTCGATGACCAGCGCGGCCAGCCCACCTGGACCGCCGACCTCGCCCAGCAGCTGGTGCGGCTCGCGGATGCCGCTGGTGCCGGTGGTGCTGGGGGTGCTGGCGCCGGTGGTTCTGCTGGTGCTGGCGCCGATGCCGACGCTGGCGGTTCGCGCCCGGCCGCCGCCCCGGGCATCTACCATGCGACGAATGCGGGTGAGACGACCTGGTTCGGCTTCACACAGGCTCTGTTCACGGAACACGGAATCGATCCTGATAGGGTTCTGCCGACAGACAGTGCGCAGTTTGTTCGTCCTGCCCCGCGTCCCGCGTATTCCGTACTCGGGCACGACGCGTGGTCCCGAGCGGGAATCGAGCCCATGCGCGACTGGCGTGAGGCGCTGCACGATGCGGCGCAATCGGGGATTTTGGAGACACATGGCAACGCTTCGGGTCGTCGTTGACCAGATCCTGAGCCCTGTTCCCGGCGGAATCGGCCGCTACACCGAAGAGCTGACCCGGGCGATGATCACCTCGGCCCCCCGCGACTGCTTCGTCGAGGGCATCGTCTCGGCCCAGCCGCCGGCGAAGCTCGACGAGCTGAAGACGCGACTGCCTGGACTCCAGTCGGTCAGCAAGACGACACTTCGGCGCCGCGAACTCTCGGCGGCCTGGCAGCACGGGCTCTTCACCACGCAGAGCCATGGCATGGTGCACGCGACCTCCCTGCTCGCGCCGCTCACCAAGCACGATCAGCTGCACCAGCCCGGCGACCAGATCGCAGTGACGATCCACGATGTCGTGCCGTGGACGCATCCGCAGACCCTCACCCCGCACGGTGTCGCATGGCACAAGGCCATGGCGCGGCGTGCCCGTCGGTACGCCGACGCCGTCGTGGTTCCGACCCACGCCGTCGCCCAGGAACTCGCGCGCTACGTGAACTTCGGCGAGCGCGTGCGGGTCATCGGCGGGGCGGTGTCGTCGTCGCTGAAGATTCCGGTCGATGCGGATGCCCGTGCCGCCGCTCTCGGCCTGCCCGGCTCCTATGTGCTCGCCGTCGGTACGCTCGAGCCGCGCAAGGGCCTGTCCTCGCTCATGGAGGCTCTCGCCCGTGACGATGCCCCCGACCTTCCGCTCGTCATCGCGGGCCCGCAGGGCTGGGGCGATCTCGACGTCTTCGCGGCCGCCGCCGCCGCGGGGCTGCCCGAGAACCGGATGCACGTTCTAGGCTTCGTCAGCGACGAAGACCTCGCGCTCGTGATCTCCCGGGCCACCGTCTTCGTCTACCCGAGCATGGCGGAGGGGTTTGGCCTGCCGATCATCGAGGCCCTGCACTTCGGCACCCCGGTCATCCACACCGACGTCCCCGCGCTGATGGAGGTGGCCGACGATGCGAGCATCGTCGTGCCGCGCGATGACGCCGCGGGCCTGCCGGCGCGCCTGGCGTCGGCGATCGATCGCGTGGTGACGGATGACGCCCTCGCCGCACGCCTCCGCATCACGGGCCTCGACCGCGCCCGCGCCTTCAGCTGGCGTGACTCCGCCGAGAAGGTCTGGCAGCTCCACGCCGACCTCTGACGCCCGCGCGCCTTCCCTCTGTCGTCACGCTGCTGTTTGTCGCATTCGCCGGTGCGCGCGCAGGCGCGAGTGCGACAAACCACAGCGGATGTCTCCGCTGTGGCGGCGCGGGGCTAGAGACGGGCCTGGAGAGCGGTGTTCTTGAGCTCGACCGAGGCGGTGAGGGTCTCGCGGTAGGCGTCGAGGCGGGCCGCGAGGTTGGCGCCGCCGGTGGTGTCTGCTGAGGCGAGGATCGACACGGCGAGCAGGGCGGCGTTTGTGGCGCCGCCGATCGACACCGTCGCGACGGGGATGCCCGCGGGCATCTGCACGATCGACAGCAGGGAGTCGAGCCCGTCGAGCCGCGCGAGCGGAACCGGAACCCCGATGACGGGCAGCGTCGTGACCGCCGCGAGCATACCGGGCAGATGCGCCGCGCCGCCCGCCCCGGCGATGATCACGCGAAGGCCGCGCTCCCTGGCCGTTCGCCCGTACTCGATCATCTTCTCGGGCGTGCGGTGAGCCGAGACCACCTGAACTTCGTGCGCCACATCGAAGTCGTTCAACACGGCCACGGCGTCGCTCATCACGGAGAGGTCGGAGTCCGACCCCATGACGACGCCCACGATGACAGGTTCGGTGCTCATGGCTCAACAGTACCGACACACCCCCGGCGACGCGATCCGGGCCGCCCACCCAGCCCCCCGGCAGAGCCCTTCGGCAGAATGGGCACTCTTTCACGCCTCCTCGCCGCAGAGCACAGCGGGATGCCGAAATCGTGTCGATTCGTGCCGCGGCGGGAAAGCCGGGCGGGCAGCGTGCTCCCGCACCACGACCGCACCCCGCGGCGCGCGCCTAGAGCGGGATGTTGCCGTGCTTCTTCGCCGGCAGCGACGCCCGCTTCGTACGGAGCGCCCGCAGTCCCTTCACGATCGCGACCCGCGTGGCCGCCGGCTCGATGACCCCGTCGAGCTCGCCGCGCTCCGCCGCGAGGAACGGCGACGCCACGTTGTACGTGTACTCGTTCGCCAGCTTCGTGCGCACCGCCGCGACATCCTCGCCCGCCTCCTCGGCACGCTTGATCTCGGGACGGTACAGGATGTTCACCGCACCCTGCCCGCCCATGACCGCGATCTCGGCGGTCGGCCAGGCGAGGTTGAGGTCGGCGCCGAGCTGCTTCGAACCCATCACGATGTATGCACCGCCATAGGCCTTCCGCACGATCACGGTGATGAGCGGCACGGTCGCCTCGGCGTACGCGTAGAGCAGCTTCGCACCGCGGCGGATGACCCCGGTCCACTCCTGGTCGGTTCCCGGGAGGTACCCCGGAACATCCACCAGGGTGACGATCGGAATCGAGAACGCGTCGCAGAAGCGCACGAACCGTGCCGCCTTCTCGCCCGCCTCGATGTTCAGCGTTCCGGCCATCGCGTTCGGCTGGTTCGCGATGATACCGACCGAGCGGCCTTCGATGCGACCGAATCCGATGAGGATGTTCGGGGCGTACAGCGGCTGCACCTCGAGGAAGTCGGCGTGGTCGACGACGTGCTCGATGATCGTGTGCATGTCGTAGGGCTGGTTGGGGCTGTCGGGGATGATCGTGTTGAGCTTGTGGTCGGCATCCGTGATCTCGAGCTCAGCCGTCGACTCATACACCGGCAGCTCGGCCATGTTGTTGTCGGGGAGAAAGCCGAGCAGCGTGCGAACGTAGTCGAGGGCATCGTCTTCATCGCTAGCGAGGTAGTGCGAGACACCCGAGATGGTGTTGTGCGTGAGCGCACCGCCCAGCTCCTCCATACCAACGTCTTCGCCGGTGACGGTCTTGATCACGTCGGGGCCGGTGACGAACATCTGGCTGGTCTTGTCGACCATGATCACGAAGTCGGTGAGGGCGGGCGAGTACACGGCGCCGCCCGCCGCCGGGCCCATGATGATGGAGATCTGCGGGATGACGCCCGAGGCCTGGGTGTTGCGCCGGAAGATCTCGCCGTACTTGCCGAGCGCCACGACACCCTCCTGGATGCGCGCACCACCCGAGTCGAGCATCCCGATGATCGGGACGCCGGTCTTCAGTGCCAGGTCCATCACCTTGATGATCTTCTCGCCGGCGACCTCGCCGAGGGAACCGCCGAAGATGGTGAAGTCCTGGGCGTAGACGGCGACTTGCCGGCCGTGGATCGTGCCGGTTCCGGTGACGACGGCGTCGCCGTAGGGGCGCTTGTTCTCCATGCCGAACGCGTGGGTGCGGTGGCGCACGAACTCGTCGAGCTCGACGAAGGAACCGTGGTCGAGCAGCTGCTCGATGCGCTCGCGCGCAGTCTTCTTACCCTTGGCGTGCTGTTTCGCGATGGCGGCCTCACCCGACTGCGTCACGGCTTCGTGGTAGCGGTTCTTGAGGTCGGTCAATTTGCCTGCAGTGGTGTACATGTCGGGCCCCGAAGCTGTTTCTTCACTCACGGGAGTTCACTCTACCGGCCAGGGCTTTGGCCCACCCGTTGACGGAATCCTCCACATTCTCAAGGTGTTGCCAGAGGTTCCACACGGCAGTCGGCCCTAGGGTCGAGGTATGCAAGCCCCACAGAGCCGCGCGCTGGTTCCCCGCCTCGACTGGCTGAGCGAGGCCGGGTCGACGAACGCCGTACTGGTCGCTGCCGCGGGCGGGCCGGATGCCGCGGGCTGGCCCGACCTGTCCGTTGTCGTCACCGACAACCAGACCGCGGGTCGCGGGCGGCTCGGCCGCGTCTGGAGCGCCCCGGCGGGGGCGTCGCTCGCCATCTCGGTGCTGCTCCGACCGCCGCTGATGGGCGGCGAAGCGCTGCCGATCGAGGCGCTGGGCTGGCTGCCACTCATCGGCGGGGCGGCGATGGCTCGGGCGGTGAACGGTGTGCTCGGGCGGGGTGCCGCGAGCGCCGCAGGCGCGGGCACCGGCGGCGCGGGCACGCCGCGGGCGGCCGTGAAGTGGCCCAACGACGTGCTCATCGATGGCGCCAAGGTCTGCGGGGTGCTCTCCGAGCTCCTCCCCGGCGCCACCGGTGTGGTCGTCGGCGCGGGCGTGAACCTCTTTCTGACCCGCGAACAGCTTCCGGTGGCCACCGCCACCTCCCTGGCCCTCGCCGTTGCGAGCGGATTCACCGCCGACGACGTTCTCGCGGGCTACCTCGTCGAGTTCACCCGGCTCTATCGTTCGTTCCTCGCGGCCGGGGGCGATGCGGCCGAGAGCGGCGTGGCATCCGTCGTCTCGGAGCTCTGCGATACCCTCGGCAGGCGTGTGCGTGTGGAGCTGCCGACCGGCGATGTCGTCATGGGGCAGGCCGATGCGCTCGATGCGGCGGGCCGCCTCAGGGTGACCCGCGACGACGGCACGGGCGAGCTCGTCGTCTCTGCCGGCGACGTGACCCACCTGAGGTACTGAGCGCCCCATGCCCCCCTCAGATGCGCACCAGCCCGGCTTCACGTCGGTGTTCAGGCCTGAGCTGCCGCCCGAGCAGATCGTGGCCCGGTATCGCGCGCACGGTCGGCAGCTGTTCTGGCCCACGGTTGCGCTCGTCGCCATCGCTGCGATGAGCGGCTACTTCCTCGGCCGGTTCGCCGAGGAGTGGCAGAACTCCGCGGCCATCGTCGTCGCAGCGGTGCTCGTGCTGCTGTTCTGGCTGGTGCCGACGCTCCGCTGGCTGACTGCGCGCTGCACCATCACCACGCGACGGGTGATCAGCGTGCGGGGCCTTCTGCAGCGCGAGCGGCAGGAGGCGTCGCTCCTCCGCGGACACGACGTGACACTGACGCGCCGCGGATTGCAACCGCTCTTCCGCTCCGGTGACGTCACGGTGCATTCGGGCTCCGAGCATCCGCTGGTCATTCGGGACGTACCCCACGCCGGACTGGTCGTCGCGGCCCTCGCCGAACTCGGTGACGAGGCCTACGGCCGCGCCTGAGCCACGAGCGGTGCCCGTTTTGCGCAAAACGCGGGGTCAGTGCGGCGGGCGTGGGCGGGCGCGTCGGCTGCCCACGAGTGCGCGTCAGCTGCCGACGAGTGCGCCCTCGCGCTCACGCTCCGCCGCAAGCGCGGCGAGGTTGTGCAGCCCGTCGCTGCGCTGCTTGCCGTAGACCCAGTACCGGTAGAGCACGAAGCGGAAAGCGGTGCCGAGCACGAGGCCCACACCGTTCGCGGCGATGTTCGTCGCCAGCACACTTGTCAGGCCGAGCACGTGGTGCGTGAACCAGATGCACCCCTCGGCGATGATGAGGCCGCCGATCGACACCAGTCCGTACTCGACGAGCTCGAGGCCGACGTTCTTGCGCCGGTTCTCGCGAAAGGTCCAGTAGCGGTTGCCGACCCAGTTGAAGACGATGGCCACGGTCGTCGAGATGAGTTTCGCACCGATGGCCGTGGAGTAGAAATGCCCGGTGCCGAATGCGCCGAGGAACAGCAGGTTGAAGAGACCGATGTCGATGATGAAGCCAGCGAAGCCGACGACGCCGAACTTCAGAGCGTAGGTGAGGAAGCCGCTCCAGGCGCGCTCTGCCAACCGTTTCAACCCGTTCAAACCCAGTGCCTTCTTGCGGAGCCCTGTCGGAATGGGAACGGCCCGCTGTTTCGTCGGAATAGTTATGTCGTATGCACTATAAGGGGTTCGTTTCGGGATTCCCTGTGTTGCGGCCCTCCCCCCGTGTCACGCCCGGGAGGCTTGATAGACACGTCGCGGGCACATCGCCGTGAGTACAGTGGATGGGTGACAGTGCGCATCGGAGTGATTGGTGGAGGCCAGCTGGCCCGGATGATGATCCCGGCGGCGGTGAATCTGGGGCTCGAACTGGAGGTTCTGGCCGAGAACGAGGGTTCGTCGGCCCATCTGGCGGCCACAGTCGTCGGCGACTACCGCGACCCCCGGACGGTACTGGCGTTCGCCCAGACCGTCGACGTGGTCACGTTCGACCACGAACACGTTCCTGAGACCATTCTCAGACAGCTCGTCGCGGCCGGCCACTCGGTGCAGCCCGGTCCGGATGCCCTGCGCTTCGCGCAGGACAAGCTCGCCATGCGCCGTCGACTCGGCGAGCTGGGCGTTCCGATGCCCGACTGGGCCGAGGTGTCGAACGAAGACGAGCTCGAGGCATTCCTCGCCGACCACGGTGGCGAAGCCGTCATCAAGACCTCCCGCGGCGGCTATGACGGCAAAGGAGTGCGCCTGGTGACGAGAGCGGCTGAGGCCGCCGACTGGTTCACCGCCCTGAACGAAGACGGCCGGGGCGGGGCGCTGCTCGCCGAGGAGCGGGTGGAGTTCCGCCGCGAGTTGGCGCAGCTGATCGCCCGCCGCCCCTCCGGTGGCACGGCGCTCTGGCCGGTCGTCGAGACCGTGCAGCGGCGGGGCGTCTGCAGCGAAGTGTTCGCGCCGGCCCCGGGCATCAACCCCCGGGTCTGGGAGCTGGCCGCATCCATCGCCACTCGCATCGCCACCGAGCTCGGCGTGACGGGCGTTCTCGCCGTCGAGCTCTTCGAGACCACGGATGACCGGCTGCTGGTCAACGAACTGGCGATGCGCCCCCACAACAGTGGGCACTGGAGCATCGAGGGTTCGGTCACCAGCCAGTTCGAGCAGCACCTTCGCGCGGTGCTCGACCTCCCCCTCGGGGCGACGGATGCCCGTGCTCCCGTCACGGTCATGGTCAACGTTCTCGGCGGGCCGGCGACCGGCAGCCTCGCCGACCAGTATCCGCACGCACTGGCCGACCAGCCGACGGCGAAGATCCACAACTACGGCAAAGATCCGAGGCCGGGTCGGAAGGTCGGGCACGTGACGGTGACCGGCGACGATCTCGACACCGTGGTGTTCCAGGCGCGAGCCGCGGCAGCCCTGCTGGGTGCCGATCTGAGCGAAGGCGCGGAAGACGCATGAGCGACGTCCAGCAGGGCGAACCGGCGGAGTCCTCGTCGGTGCCCGTCGTGGTCACCAGCCGCAACGTCAGCGCCTCCGAGCTCGCCGCCGTGTCGGCCGTCGTGCAGGGGCTGCTGGCGGAGGAGGGCGATGCTCGGCGCGCGGCAGAGTCGCGCGGCCAGTCGGCCTGGCAGCGCAGCCAGCGCTCGCTGCGCGGCACGGTCGAACCCGGGCCGGGTCGCTGGAACGGCTGAGAACACCGACCAGGCGGGGTGTCGGCGGGGGTGTCCCCCAAAGTGCCGACTATTCCTTTGCTGAACATAGGCGCAGTATTACTAGTGCTTGGTGTCTCTCTTTTGAGTTTCACCGCCAAATGCTCGCTGTCTAGGGTAAGTAGGCGAGTGTTTGGGGGCGAGTCACGGTCGTATTCGGGTTACGGTCATGGTTCGAAAAAAATTGCTGGGGGTTGGCGTTTCGCCGGCCCCCAGTATTTTTACGCCGGCGCCGGGGGGCGCTTGCGGGGCGGGGCGTCGCAGCGCCCCTCACCCCGGCGATGCTTCTTTAGGAATCTCGAGCCATTCGGCGACCTCATCGTCGTCGCCACCCGCGCCGAGAACCGAAGCTCCCGGATCATCGCCGACCTTCAACCCGACCACCGTCACCGCCGCCGTGCTGCTGTCGACACCGGTGCGCACGATCAGCCGGTCGGAGCGTGACCTCGAGATGGTGCGGGCGATGCGCGACTGGATCCTGTCGCGTGCACGCTCGGAGAGATCATCCAGCCCCCCGTCGTCGAGGAGCGTGACTTCGATACCCCGCCGACGGGCAGCGAGTACTTCGGTGCGCACGTCTTCGTTCAGCAGGTACCGGCCCCGGATCTCGTCGCGGATCGCGCCCTCGAGATGCAGGCACTCCTCGCGCTCTTCGGCGCTGATGTCGCCGCCGAGGTCGACGATGCGGTGCAGCATCGGGCCAGCGACGCGGTTCATGTTGTCGAGCCGGTACCGCCCCTCGGTGAGCTGCGCCTCCTGCGTGGCACGCCACGCTGCGGCGTCGAGTTCTGCCCGGGCGAAGAGCTGCGTGTCGCGGGAGGCCTGGGCAAGGGCCCGGCTCAGGGCGTGTGCCACCGCGACCCAGACTGCACTTCCGATCACTCCGGTCGTCGTCAGCGCGAGTGGGTTCGCCCACACCACGACGCACACGGCCAGCCCGATCACACCCAACCAGGCGAAGACCGCCCGGTGCCGCACGGCGGTGATCGTCATGAGGGTTCCGACGGCGGCCACCGACCAGGTCGCGTAGCCGTTGGCGATGCGGCCGTCGAGCTGCGAGAAGACCAGAATCGACATCACGATGCTGACGGCCACGTTGAGCGCGGCCAGCCACACGGGCATGGTGAGCGGGCTCCTCGGCCAGAGGCTCATGACGGAGACCACCGCGTAGAGGATCATTGCGGCGAACACCGGCCAGGGCGACGACGGGGTACCGATCGAGTAGACCGCCAGAACCAGGTGATACGCCGAGAAGAGGCCCGCCAGGGCGAGCACGATGGCGCGGGTCGGGGCGATCACCCCTGGCCTCCCCACTCCAGGATGACGGATGTTCCGCCCCCCGGTACCGACTGCACCCGCACACGGCCGCCCACCGACTCCACGCGTTCGCGGATGGAGACGCGCAGTCCCAGCCGGGCGCGCGGAACGTCGGCGACATCGAAGCCCCGGCCCGTGTCGGAGACCTGAACGGTGAACCCACCCCCGGGCTCGCCCCGCACGAGGAGGGTGCGCACGACATCGTCGCCCAGGTCGCCGGCGTGCTGCAGGCTGTTGATCAGCGCCTGCTGCGCGGCCGTGAAGACCGCCTCGGCCACTCGGCCCGGAACCCGGCCCGAACCCGCCTGGACGGGCGGGAAGACGATGCGCGGGCTGAGCAGCTGGGCGGCATCGGCGAGCCGGTTCGAGAGCTCAGACAGGCTCACCTCCACGGCGGGGTCGAACGCGTCGGGCGCCTCCTGGAGGGTCTCGAGCGCGGCCGCGCTCAAGGCGACCGCCAGTTCGCGCTCGCCGGGTGTCTCGGCCCGGGCGGCGAAGATCAGGGTGCTGAGCACCGTATCGTGCACCAGCGAATCCACCTTGAGCCGCTCCAGCTCTGCGGCGTGGTTGCGGGCCGCCCCGGCGTACTGCTCCATCGCCGTGGACTGCGCCGCATCGACCCGGTCTGCCGCCGCCCGCAGCGCCGTGATGAAGGCCAGCGAGAACGCACCGAGCAGCACCACGTAGAAGCCATCGATCAGGGCCAGGCTGACGTGGGCGGCGCCGCCGGCGGGCTGGGTGCGGATGAAGACGTACACCGCCGAACTGAAGACGATGTACCAGACGGCCCAGCCGAGCGAGAAGGTCATGGCAGCGAACGTCATGGCGATGGTGATCAGATACCAGAGCCAGGGCTGGTCGGCGACCGAACCGGCCCCGCGCAACAGTCCGACCGGCCAGAAGGCCAGGGCGAGAAGGTAGACCACCGTGAAGATGCTCATGGCGATGTGCGTGATGGCGAGCCTGCGGCGGAACACCACACTCGTGACGAGGATGACGAACATCAGCCCGTACAGCACGATCACGATGACGGCCGCATAGGTCGGGTGCAGGTACACCGAGGATGCAGCGACAGACGGAATGGTCTGCACAGCGAAGACGAGGCAGAACAGCGCCGAGGCCTGGGTGAGGATGCGCTCGACCCGCGCACGGCTGATCGCGCCGCGCAGGCGCATCAGGGTTGACTCGATGGCCGGGCCCCGGCTAACGGCCGACATTGCTGACATCGTCGATGGCGAGGATGCCGTCTTCGACCGCCCGACGCAGCAGGTCGACCTTCGTGGGCGCGGGCCGGCCCACCTCGACGTATTTCGCGCGCACCCGGTCGAGGTACTCCCGGGCCGTCGAAGGCGCGATCCCGAGCTCTGCTGCGACGGCTTTCAGAGGCAGCCCCGACGCGTAGAGGTGCAGCACATCCTGCTCGCGTCGCCCCAGTTGCGCTTTCGCGAACTCCTGGTCGGCGTCGATGGCGCTGGCCCACTCGAGATTGTTCAGCACGTCGCCGCGCGCCACGCTGGCGATGGCCGCCATGACGATGCGGGTGGCACTGGTCTTCGGAATCACCCCGGCCGCACCCGCCGCCAGGGCCTCCCGGATGCTCGTAGTGCGATCGGCGATGCTGTGCACCAGCACGGCCGCACCCGTCTTTCGCAGGCGCAGAACGTTGTCGGTCACCGTCGACCCGTCGCCGAGACTCAGATCCATCACGATGACATTGGCCGGGCGCCCGCCGAGGCTCTCGAGCAGGGCGTCCACCGTTCCGCCGTAGCCGACGACCTCGTACCCCGCTTCCAGACACGCGGCTCGGATGCCCAGCAGCACCGATTCGTGGTCGTCGACAATGCCCACCAGAACCCGGGGAGTCTGATCGGTCATCGTCCATCCCCCTTCGAATACGGTATTCCCATAGTAAACAGTCAGCTGGCCGGAGTGAGAACGGCGAGCGCCTCGACGTGGTGGGTGTGCGGAAAGAGGTCGAAGGCCCGAAGGCTCCGCAGCTCGTACCCGCCGGCCGTCAGCTGGGCCAGGTCGCGGGAGAAGGCGACCGGGTCACAGGCCACATAGACCAGCTGGGCGGGACGCATCTGTAGAAGGCTCGAAACGACCTGCTTGCCGGCACCGGCACGGGGAGGGTCGAGAATGACCGACGCCCGGGTGAGGCCCTGCCGGTCATCCGGAGCCTGGTTCTTCAGCCGCTGGGAGAGGTAGCGGTCGACACGGGCCGTGACGGCGGATGCCCGGGCGAAGTCGCGCAGGTTGTGAGCGGCATTCGCTGTGGCATGCCGGTCGCTCTCGACCGTCTCGACCCGGGTCAGGGCACCGAAGCGGTCACCCATCGCCGCTGCGAGCAGCCCGACGCCGCCGTAGAGATCGAGGTTCGGGGCCTCGGGGTCGAAGGCGTCGGCGATCATCTGCTGCTGGACGGCCGAGGTCAGCGTCTCGGCCGCACCATGGTGCACCTGCCAGAAACCGAGTTCTTCGAGCCGGAACTCCCGGTCACCGACGCGCTCGGTGATCTGCGGACCCGCTTTCGCTGCCCGGCCTTCACCGCGCACCACGACGCGGGCGCCGCGGCGGCCGTCGGAGACGACGTCGACGCGCTCGGAGCCGACCAGCCGTTCGTCGAGGGGTGAGGCGTACTCCACCGCCTGGGTGGCCAGTGGGAGGGTGTCGACGGCGACCACGCGGTGCGACCGCGCGGCATAGGGCCCGACAATTCCGTCGTCGTCGACGTGCAGGCTCACGCGGGTGCGCCAGCCCAGGCCGTTCGCCTCCTCGTCTCCGGCGACCGGTTCCACCTCGACGGATCGCGCAGGGTGGTGCTCGGCCAGCTTTCCGAAGCGCCCGAGCGAGTCGACGAGCACCTGGCGTTTGAGTTCACGCTGCCAGGCGAGCTCGATGTGACCGAACTCGGCGCCACCCGCACGGCGGTCGGGGGTGCGCTCGAGCGCGGCATCGGCCCAGATGTGCGGGCGGCGGTGCGGCGAGGCCTCGACGACCGAGACAGTCTCGGCGCGCCAGAAAGAGGAGTGATCATCGGCCGAGACCCGGGCGCGCACCCGCTCACCGGGCAGGCTGTCTGCCACGAACACCACCCGGCCGTCGAGGCGCGCCACCGCGACACCCCCGTGGGCGACGTTGGTGACATCGAGTTCGACGTCGACGTTCTCTGAATCGGTCATGAATCAAGCGTCACACACAACGCCCGGCCGCCGCGCAGCGTCGCTCTGTCTGTGGAGAACGCCTCGCTGCCGCCGGTTGTGGAGGAGGACTCGGGCACGCTCTACGCTCGTTCCATGCGCCTCTACCTCGCGTCGACGTCACCCGCGCGTCTCGCGCTCCTCCGCCAGATCGGCATCGAGCCCATCGTCGTCCCCTCCTCGGTCGATGAGGAGGCTGCGGTCAGGGCGAAGGAGGAGACATCCGGAACCCTCAGCGGCCCGTCACTGGTGCAGCTTCTCGCCCGGCTGAAGGCAGAGGCTGTCGTCGATGCCCTGCCCGACGGCGCACCGATCGACGGGTTCATTCTGGGCGGCGACTCGGCGTTCGAGTTCGACCGTGTCATCTACGGCAAGCCGCACCTGCCGGCCGTCGCCCGGGAAAGGTGGCTGCGCCAGCGCGGGCGCGCGGGGGTGCTGCACAGCGGGCACTGGTTGATCGACCACCGGCTGGGTGCAGGGTCGTCTCCTGCGGGGTCCGGGGCACTGGCGGAGGCTGGGGCGGAGGCTTCTGCCGGGGCCGGGGCCGGGGCCGGGGTCGGGGCCGGGGCGGTCACGTCGGCGACCGTCGAATTCGCGGCCGATATCACCGAGGCCGAGATCGACGCCTACATCGCCACCGGCGAGCCCCTCGAGGTGGCCGGCGCGTTCACCGTCGACGGGTTGGCGGCGCCGTTCATCCGCAGTGTCTCGGGCGCTCCGTCGACGGTGATCGGGATGTCGCTGCCCACCATCCGCGACCTGCTGAACGGCTTCGGGGTGAGCCTCACCGAGTTCTGGACGCCAACCACTCCCGTGCATTTGTAGGGTTTCGCGCCGTTCGCCGAGGGATTTTTGTGCGCACGTACCAAAAGACGTGTGCCCGCGGCGAATAGGCTGGGGAACTATGCCTCGTATATCCAAAGTCCTAGTTGCCAACCGCGGCGAGATCGCGGTGCGGGTGATCCGGGCGGCGAGAGACAGCGCCATCGGCTCCGTGGCCGTGTACGCCGATCAGGACAGAGACGCCCTGCACGTTCAGCTGGCCGACGAGGCGTACGCGCTCGGCGGCTCGACCAGCGCCGAGACCTACCTCGTCATCGACAAGATCCTCTCGATCG
Source organism: Subtercola boreus (assembly GCF_003399645.1). Classification (GTDB taxonomy): domain Bacteria; phylum Actinomycetota; class Actinomycetes; order Actinomycetales; family Microbacteriaceae; genus Subtercola; species Subtercola boreus_A. The sequence goes on along the minus strand of NZ_NBXD01000007.1, from coordinate 164,430 downwards.
CCAAGCGCTCGGGTGCTGACGCAGTGCACCCCGGCTACGGCTTCCTCGCCGAGAACGCCACCTTCGCCCAGGCCGTCATCGACGCCGGGCTCACCTGGATCGGCCCTTCGCCCTCGGCCATCGAACTGCTCGGCGACAAAGTCTCGGCGCGGCACATCGCCGAGCGCGTCGGCGCGCCCCTCGCCCCGGGCACGATCGACCCGGTCTCCGGTGCCGACGAGGTGCTCGACTTCGTGGCCCAGCACGGGCTCCCCGTCGCGATCAAGGCGGCCTTCGGCGGAGGCGGCCGCGGCCTGAAGGTGGCCCGCACCGTCGAGGAGATCCCCGAGCTGTTCGAGTCCGCGACCCGTGAGGCCATCGCCGCCTTCGGCCGGGGCGAATGCTTCGTCGAGAAGTACCTCGACCGCCCGCGCCACGTCGAGACCCAGTGCCTCGCCGACGAGCACGGCAACGTCGTCGTCGTGTCGACCCGCGACTGCTCGCTGCAGCGTCGGCACCAGAAGCTCGTCGAGGAGGCGCCCGCGCCCTTCCTCACCGAGGCGCAGAACACCGAGCTCTACCGGGCATCGAAGGCGATCCTGAAAGAGGTCGGCTACGTCGGGGCCGGTACGTGCGAGTTCCTCGTCGCCGTCGACGGAACCGTCTCGTTCCTGGAGGTGAACACGCGGCTGCAGGTGGAGCATCCGGTGTCCGAGGAGGTCACCGGCATCGACCTGGTGCGCGAGCAGTTCCGGCTCGCCGCGGGCGGGGTGCTCGGGTACGACGATCCCGCGCCGCGCGGGCACTCGTTCGAGTTCCGTATCAACGGCGAAGACGCCGGCCGCAACTTCCTGCCGAGCCCCGGCCCGGTGCACGTGTTCAAGGCGCCGGGGGGGCCGGGCATCCGTGTCGACACCGGAGTGCACGCGGGCGACGTCATCTCGGGCGCCTTCGACTCGCTGCTTGCGAAGCTGATCGTCACGGGCGCCACCCGCGAGGAGGCTCTCGAGCGCTCGCGCCGGGCCCTCGACGAGTTCGAGGTCGCCGGGCTGCCGACTGTGCTGCCGTTCCACCGCGCAATCGTGCGCGACCCGGCCTTCGCGCCGGAGGCCGGCCGGCCGTTCAGCATCTACACCCGATGGATCGAGACCGAGTTCGACAACACCATCGAGCCCTGGAGCGGATCGTTGGACGACGCGGCTCCGGCCCCGACCTTCAACACCGTCGTGGTCGAGGTCGACGGAAAGCGCATCGAGGTCGTTCTGCCCGAACGCCTGATGGCGGCGGCAGCGGGCGGCGGGCGGGCCGGCGGGCCCGGCCAGACGCTCGGGGTCGCTCCACGGCGTCGTTCAGGCGGCGGCGCTGCCGGCGGGCGGTCGACCGGCAACGCCGTGAAGGCTCCCATGCAGGCCACCGTCGTGAAGCTCGCGGTGGCCGAGGGCGACAAGGTCGTCAAGGGCGACCTCATCCTGGTGCTCGAGGCGATGAAGATGGAGCAGCCGATCCAGGCTCACAAAGACGGCATCGTGTCGTCGATCGACGCAGCGGTCGGGGCGACGGTCTCGTCGGGCCACCTCCTCCTCGAGATCGCGGACCACGCGGCCTGAGCCGGCGACTGGGGCATTCCAGTCGTCAGGATCGACGGATCGACACGAATCCGGCGATCCTCGGCACTGAACGCGGAGGATGCCCGGATCCGTGTCGATTCGGGGCGGCGGGAACGGCATGAGCGCCGACGGATGGCCCGACCACGCCGATGGCGACCGGGTCGCGTCGGAACCAGCCGCTGGTTCGCGTCGGGGCCCCGGGCCTTCGGCCGCGCCGGTGGCCGCATCGGGGCCCCGGGCCTTCGGCCGCGTCGGTGGCCGCGCCGGTGGCCGCGTCGGTGGCCGCGCCGGTGGCCGCGTCGGTCGCCGCATCGGTGGCGGCGTGGGTCGCCGCGTGGCGCCGCATCGGTGGCCTCGACGGTGGCCGCGTCGGTGGGTCGTGAGAGCATGATGGTATGCCGTCTTCCGCCTTCCCGCTGGTCGACGCTGCCGACATCGTGCGGCTGGTCGGCCGGGCTGCGTACGAACGTGGGCGCGAGTACGCGCGGGCCGATTCGGTGCTCGACCTGCTGTGGAAGCCGGATGCTCTCACCACCTCTGCCGGGGCCGGGGCCGTCGACAGCGATGGCGGTGGCGACAGCGATGGCGGTGGCGATCGCGGTGGCGACAGCGATGGCGGCCGCAATCGCGACCGCAACGGGTACGTGCCTGTCGGGTCGTCGGGGGCGCTCTCCGGCCAGATCAGGGGCAGCTCAGCGGCGCCTTACTCCTGCCGGGTGCGGCTCACCCGCATGGGGAACGGATTCTGGCTGCCCCTCAGCTCCACCTGCACGTGCCCGGTGCTCTCCAACTGCAAACATGTCGCGGCCGCACTGCTGAGCGGCAATGCAGCGCAGCTCCGACACCTCGGCGAGAGCGAGGGCGGCGTGCTGGCGGCTCCCCGCGCGCACCTGCCCGCCGGCGTCGGACTGGGTGGCGGCGTACGGCTCCGCGCGCTCGACGGCGTCGAGGGCCGTGCAGATGCGTCTGCCACAGCCGGCGTCACAGCCGGCGTCATGGCGGACGTTGAGGCCACCTCCGGCGCCGACCCCGCGGGTTCAGCTCTCGCCGGCGCCGATCTCACCGGCGAAGCTCCCGGCGGCGTCGACCTCACCGGCAGAGCCCGCGGCTCCGAACCCGTCCCCGGCGCGGACCCCGACACCGGGTACGACGCCGGGTACGGAATCGGCAGCACCGAAGCGGAGGCGGCTCGGGCCTGGGAGAGCGAGACGCCGTGGTATCCGAGCCTGGCTCTGCCGAGCATCCGAAAGCCTGAGGCGAGGCCTGACGACTGGCGCTCGATCGTGGCCCCGGATGCCGCGGAGGAATCTTCCCGGCGAGGGAGACCCGCGGGCGCGGCAGGCGGACGCAGCACCCAGCGCGAGCCCAGGGCGCCGACACGAATGGGGCTGCAGTTCGAGGTGCGCGAGTTCGTTCCACGGTCGCGGGAGCAGTGGCGCGGGCCCGCCTCGCGCCCGGCCCAGGTGCCGAAGGCCCGCGACGACACCCTCGCCACACCGCCCCGGCGGCTCGGGGTGCGGCCGGTCATCCGTTCGGGAACGGGCGGCTACATCAAGGCGAACGTGACGTGGTCGTCGTTCACCCACCAGGTCAACCGGCTGAATCTCGATCCGGAGCACCTGCGCTGGTTCACGCAGTTCGCAGCCCTGCATCGCGCGACGCGCGAGCTGTACACCGGCCACGACACCGACTGGCTGTACCTCGACGAGTTCATGAGCCCCCTGCTGTGGCACCTGCTCGACGAGGCGAAACGGCTGGGCATCCCACTGCTCGGAACGAAGAAGAACGTCGACGTCACGCTCGCCGACTCGGGCGAGGTGCGGTTGGCCGCGACCCGTTCGGGCGACGGAGCGCTGCAGTTGGCGCCCGTCGTTGTGGTCGACGGTTCTGAATACGCCCGGGATGCCGCCGGGGCGATCGGCGACCACGGGGTCTACGCCTACGAGCTGGCGCCGAGGCTGCGGGTCTCGTTCGCTCCCGTCGCGGGCGGGCTCACTGCGCAGACGCTGTCGTTCCTCGAACGTCGAACCGACGTGATCGTGCCGGAGGCGGAGGTCGAGGAGTTCTTCGACGAGTTCTTTCCGCGCCTGAGTCGCTCGATCGAGGTACGCAGCCCCGACGCCTCGGTGACTCTGCCCGAGATCGTGCCGCCGACGCTCGTGCTGGGGGCACGGTTCCGGGCCAAGAACGTGCTGTCGCTCGACTGGACGTGGGAGTACCAGCACGCCGGGAGAGCGGTGCGGATGCCGCTGTACGCCGACGGCGCAGGGGTTTCGGCCGGGAGCACAGTCAGCGCCGAGAGCGCCAAGAGCGCCGGGGCCTCGGGCGGGGGCGGGGGCGCCGCCACCGACCACCTCGCTGTCCCCCGCGACACCACCACCGAGTTCGACACCCTCCGCCGAGTGGCCGAGACGCTCTCCGTCGAACCCGACGGAGCCTCGATCGAAGCCCTCGACGCATTCGGCGACCTCGACACCGCTCTCGCTGACGGCCAGCCCCTCACCCCGAGCCTTGCGCTGCAGGGCTACGACGCCGCACTGTTCACCGACAAGACGCTCCCCCGCATCGAAGCGCTGGCAGGAGTGCGAGTCGACGTCTCGGGCGCCCGCCCCGACTACCGTGAGCTCGACGGCGAGCCCGAACTGACCTTCACCACCGTCGAGAGCGACCGACGCGACTGGTTCGACCTCGGCGTCGTCGTCAACGTGAACGGCTACCAGGTTCCGTTCGGGCCGCTCTTCAAGGCCCTGGCGAAGAATCAGAAAAGGCTGCTGATGGTCGACAAGACCTACCTGCGGCTCGATCATCCCGTGTTCGACCGGCTGCGCGAGCTGCTCGACGAGGCCAGCACCCTCGACGAATGGGAGACCGGCGTTCGCATCAGTCGGTACCAGGCGAGCCTGTGGTCGGAGTTCGAGGAGCTCGCCGAAGACACCGTGCAGGCAGACGCCTGGCGCCAGGCGGTCTCGGGTCTGAACGAGCTCACGGGCATCCCGAAGCAGCCGTTACCCGCCTCTGTGCTCGCGGAGCTTCGCCCGTACCAGCTCGAGGGGTTCCAGTGGCTCGCGTTCCTGCACGCCCACCAGCTCGGCGGGGTTCTGGCCGACGACATGGGCCTCGGCAAGACGCTTCAGACGCTCGCTCTCCTGGCGCACGCCCGTGAGGCGCACGGACTGCCGACAGCTCCGGATGCGGCGCCCGCCGCGCGCACCGACGTTCCGGCCGGCGGCGCCCGGGCCGGCGGCGCCCGGGCCGGCGGCGACTCCGTTCGGCCCGCCGGCGACTCCGTTCGGGTGGCCGGCAGCGCCCCGGCGCCCTTCCTCGTCGTCGCTCCCACCTCCGTCGTCTCGAACTGGCTCTCGGAGGCCGCACGGTTCACCCCCAGCCTCGTGGTGCGCGGAGTCACCGCCACGCAGGCGAAGAGCCGCCGCACCCTTGCCGCAGCCACCGCGGGCGCCGATGTCGTCGTCACGAGTTACGCGCTGTTCCGGCTCGACTTCGCCGCCTACCAGGGCATTGCGTGGTCTGGTCTGGTGCTCGATGAGGCGCAGTTCGTGAAGAACCACACCTCGAAACTTCACGAATGCGCGAAAGAGCTCGACGTCTCGTTCAAGCTCGCCATCACCGGAACACCGCTCGAGAACAACCTCATCGAACTCTGGTCGCTCTTCGACATCGTCGCTCCGGGATTGTTTGCCTCGGCCAGTGCCTTCACCGAGGGGTACGTGCGACCGATCGAACGGATGCTGGACGAGAGCCTCATGCCGAAGCTCCGCCGTCGCATCCGGCCCCTGATGATGCGCCGCACCAAGGAGCTGGTCGCCCCCGAGCTGCCCGCCAAGCAGGAGCAGGTGCTGCAGATCGCGCTGGCTCCCGAACACCGCCGGCTCTACGACACCTTCTTTCAGAAGGAACGCCAGAAGCTCCTCGGGCTCGTCGACGATCTCGACAAGAACCGGTTCATCGTGTTCCGTTCGCTGACACTACTGCGGATGCTGAGCCTCGACGCCTCCCTGATCGACGAGAAGTACAGCTCCATCCCGTCGAGCAAGCTCGATGCGCTGCTCGAACACCTCGACGACATCGTCGCGGAGGGCCACCGTGCCCTCATCTTCAGCCAGTTCACCTCCTTCCTCGGTCTTGCGGCCGCTCGCCTCACCGCGCAGGGAATCGCCTTCGAATACCTCGACGGCTCGACCCGCAAGCGAGGCGCGGTGATCGACTCCTTCAAGAACGGCACGGCGCCCGTCTTTCTCATCAGCCTCAAAGCGGGCGGCTTCGGGCTCAATCTGACCGAGGCCGACTACGTCTTCATGCTCGACCCCTGGTGGAACCCCGCCTCGGAGTCACAGGCGATCGACCGCACCCACCGCATCGGCCAGACCAAGAGCGTCAACGTCTACCGCCTCGTGGCGCAGGACACGATCGAGGAGAAGGTGATGGCGCTCAAGGAGCAGAAGTCGAAGCTCTTCGACGCCGTCATGGACGACGACGCCGTCTTCAGCAGCGCCCTGACTGCCGCCGACATCCGCGGACTCCTTGAGTAGCGCCGGGCGACCCAGCCGTGCCAGGCTGCCGCCCCCGCTGGCGGTAGACAATGATCGCCTCCAGCCGACGGCGGCTACAGCCCGCAGGCCTCGTGCCAGAACCAGCATCCCGTGCTCCCCAGCGCCGGATCGACGGTGAGCGTCACGGTCTCGAAAGCCTGCCCGGCGGCGTTCGACACGGCGATGTCGAACGTGAAGGTTCCGGTGGTGGTCGGTGTTCCGGAGAGAACACCCGTGGTGGCATCGATGGCCAGCCCCGGTGGCGTGAGCCCGACGATCCCGTAGACAATTCGATCAAGTCCGGTCGCCGAGGCAGTTGCGGAATAAACGTCACCCACTCGCGCCGACGAGGGCAGCGCGCCCGAGGTGATGACCGGTGCGAGCCCGAACCTGCTCACCGTGCTCGACAGTGCGTTCGCGGTGTAGAGCTGCCCGGCCTGGCTGACCGCGGCCGCCTCAGGCGTTTCGCTGCTCGACAGCTGTGCCACAACCGATGTGAACCGGCCATCCGGCTCGAACATCGAGACCGATGCAGTGCCCAGGTTGGTGACGAAGACATTGCCCTGCCCGTCTGCCGTAACATCGTAAGGGTAGGAGTCGGTCGGCATCAGGGTGGTCACTGCGGCTGCAGAGCCCGCGGGCTTCGATAGATCCACCGTGCTGACGGTGTTGTTTCCCGAGTTGGCCGTATAGAGCAGCCCGGGCCCATCTGTCGCGAGGGAGATTGGCATCGACCCGGAGCCCAGTTCGGCGTATCGCTCTGACAAGGTCACAGCGCCCGCACCGTCGAACTCGAGGCGCGAGATGGAGTCGTCCGCCGCATTCGCGGTGTAGACCGAACCGAACGAGTCCGTGGTGAGGTCGACAGGACCTGACCCGACGGCAAGCGGATACCTCCCGACCACATCGCCGGTGGGCGCGATCTTGACGACCGCCTCCGGTGAGTGCGTCGCTACGAAGATGTTGCCGAAGAGATCGACCGTCACCGACTCGGGCAGTTCCCCGGCGAGCTCCGTCCCGAGGTTCGCCTCGAACCCTGAGTCGACATCACCCGTTGCCTCATCGACCCGCCAGACCGTGCTGGCGAGGTAACTCGAGACGTAGAGCGACCCTCGTCCATTCGATACGAACGAGTTCGGCTGCGAGAACGACGGGAACTCCGCGTGGAATGACGCGTCGAACGTGCCGTCGGGATGGATCTTGCTGATCGACTCGTTCCCCGTGTTCAGCGTGAAGATGTCACCGCTGCCGTTCACCAGGATGTGAGATGGCTCCGACCCCGCCGCGAGCGTGGCGAACGGGTTTGTCACATCGGGCACCGCCTGCGCGGGCAGGGCACCCGCAACAACCATCAGGGCGGCGAGGGGCAGGGCGGCGAGAAGCCGGTATCTCATGGGCGGTGGTTCCTTCGTTCGACGCAGAAGGCCGTCGAACGGCGACGACACCCGCCCCCGAAATGAGGCTAACTCGTTCGGAGACGTCGCGCACCCCTGTGGAGAACCACGGGCATCCGGAGCCCTTGTGCACGAAAGGACGAACGACCGCTACAGGACGATGTGCATCGCCCGGGCGGCGTCGGTGATCGAGCCGGTGAGCGACGGGTACACCGTGAACGCCCGCGAGACCTGGTCGACCGTGAGGCGGTGCTCCACGGCGAGGGCGATCGGGAAGATCAGCTCCGAGGCCTTCGGTGCCACGACGACGCCGCCGATCACGGTGCCCGATCCGGTGCGCGCGAACAGCTTGACGAAACCGTCCTTGATGCCCATCATCTTCGCCCGCGGGTTCTCCGACAGCGGCAGCTTGTAGATGTCGCCCTGCGCCAGGCCCTCTTCGATCTGCCGCTGCGTCCAGCCGACCGTTGCGATCTCGGGCTGCGTGAAGATGTTCGAGGCGACGTTGCGGATCTCGGTGGGGTTCACCGCATCGCCCATCGCGTGGAACATCGCCGTGCGTCCCTGCATCGAGGCGACGGATGCCAGGGGCAGGAAGGTCGTGCAGTCCCCGGCCGCGTAGATGCTCGGCACGCTGGTGCGCGCGACGCGGTTGACCCTGATGTGGCCCGATTCGGTGAGCTGGATGCCGGCCTCTTCGAGCCCGATACCCTTCGTGTTCGGAACAGCGCCCACCGCCATCAGACAGTGCGTCCCCTCCACGGTTCGCCCGTCGGACAGTGTCGCGATGACCCCGTTCTCCGTACGGACGACAGAATCGGCCCGCGACTTGGAGAGCACGGTCATCCCGTTGCGGCGGAAGACGTTCTCGATGACGGCCGCGGCATCGGCGTCTTCGCCGGGCAGAACCTGGTCACGGCTCGAGATGAGCGTCACCTTCGAACCCAGGGCGGTGTAGGCCGAAGCGAACTCGGCCCCGGTGACACCCGAGCCGACCACGATCAGGTGCTCGGGAATCGACTGGAGGTTGTAGAGCTGCGTCCAGGTGAAGATGCGTTCACCATCGGGCACGGCGCTGGCGAGAATGCGGGGGCTGGCACCGACCGAGATGACGGTCGTGTCACCCTCGATGCGGTCGAAGTCGACACCGTCCCGGCCCCCCGTCGAGACGATCACGGCATCGGTGCCGTCGAGGCGGCCCTCGCCCTGCACAATGCGCACACCCGAACGGATCAGCGTCGACTTCATGTCTTCGGACTGCTGGCGTGCAAGCCCCAGCAACCGCTTGTTGACGGCAGCGATGTTCACCGCGACATCCGGCCGGACCGGTCGGCCCGTGTCGGTGCGGTTGTAGAACTGAACGCCGAGGTCTGCGGCGTCGCCGATGGCGCTTGCGGCCTCGGCCGTCGCGATGAGGGTCTTCGAGGGGACGACGTCGGTGAGCACGGCCGATCCGCCGACCCCGACACGCTCGACGAGCGTTACCTCGCCACCCAGCTGCGCACCGGCTATCGCTGCTTCGTACCCGCCGGGGCCTCCGCCAAGAACGGTGATTCTCTGCTTGCGCTCGAACTCATAGGCCATGCGTCTATTCTTCCCCAGCGGCTCAGCTGCCGACAAACTCCACAGGTTGCCGAAGGGCGCGGGAGATGACGATTGTGTTAACTACAGTAAAGGCATGTCAACAGTCCCCACCCCGAATCCCCTCGACCAGCTCGGCGTCAGCCCCTTCGACATCGCCCGCGAAGCCGCGGAGCAGATCGCCGAGAGGAGTGGCGTCTCCCACCACGACATCGCCCTCACCCTGGGTAGCGGGTGGGCGCGCGCGGCCGATCTCATCGGCGAGACGGTCGCGACCATCCCCGCGACCGAGATCGTGGGGTTCAGTGCGCCGGCCGTCGTCGGCCACGTCGGGTCGCTCCGCTCTGTGCTACTGCCGAACGGCAAACACGCGCTCGTCATCGGCGCCCGCACCCACTACTACGAGAGCCACGGCGTGCGCCGGGTGGTGCACAGCGTCCGCACGGCGGCCGCTACGGGCGCCTCCGTCATGATCCTCACGAACGGGGCCGGCGGCATCCGCGAGACCTGGAAGCCGGGGAGCCCCGTGCTCATCAGCGACCACATCAACCTCACCGCAGACTCCCCGCTCGAAGGCGCGACCTTCATCGACCTCACCGACCTGTACGCGAAGCGACTGCGCGACATCGCCCGCGAAGTGGATGCCCAGCTCGACGAGGGCGTCTACGTGCAGTTCCGCGGTCCGCACTACGAGACTCCCGCCGAGGTGCAGATGGCCAAGGCCATCGGCGGTCACATCGTCGGCATGTCGACCGCGCTGGAGGCCATCGCGGCCCGCGAGGCAGGCATGGAGGTGCTCGGGATGTCGCTGATCACCAACCTGGCCGCCGGCATCCAGAAGACGCCCCTGTCGCACAGGGAGGTCATCGAGGCCGGCCAGCAGGCCGAGCCCGTCATCAGCGCCCTGCTCGCGCGCATCGTGGCGGCCCTGTGAGCGCGCGCGGCGAACTGAGCACCGCCGCCCACGACTGGATCGCCCAAGACCCCGACGAGGAGACGCGAGCAGAGCTGACCGCGCTCGTCGCCGCGGCCGAGGGCGACGACGAACAGGCCGTGAGCGAACTGGCCGACCGCTTCGACGGGCGGCTGACCTTCGGCACGGCCGGCCTCCGCGGCGCAATCGCTGCCGGGCCCAACCGCATGAACAGGGTGCTGGTGGCGCAGGCCGCACGGGGGCTCGCAGAGTACCTGCTCGAGCGGGCCGCGCCCGGCGAGACCCCCTCCGTCGTGATCGGCTACGACGGCCGAAAGAATTCCGACGTGTTCGCCCGCGACTCTGCCGAGCTGTTCGCCGGCGCAGGTCTGCGCGCCGTGCTGCTGCCCCGCATGCTGCCCACACCGCTCGTCGCCTTCGCCGTGCGCCACCTCGACGCGACGGCCGGCGTGATGGTCACCGCATCGCACAATCCCCCGAACGACAACGGGTACAAGGTCTATCTCGGGGGCGCCGACCGGGGCTCGCAGATCGTCTCGCCGGTCGACGAGGAGATCGAGGCGCACATCCTCCGGGTCGCAGCCCGGGGCTCTGTCGCCGAACTGACGCGGTCGGAGGGGTACGAGCTCGCCCCCGAATCCGTCTTCGAGGCCTACGTCGCCGAGACGGCCGCGGTGTGCTGGCTGCCCGCGGCAGAGATCGGAGCACAGCCGCGCACCGTCTACACGGCGATGCACGGGGTGGGCTGGGAGACGCTGGCCCGCGTGCTGGGCCGGGCCGGCTTCATCGAGCCCGACGTGGTCGCCTCGCAGATCATGCCCGATGCCCGGTTCCCCACCGTGTCGTTCCCGAACCCCGAAGAGCCCGGCGCTCTCGACCTCGCCTTCGCCGAAGCACGATCCGGCGGTGCGCAGCTCGTCATCGCGAACGACCCCGACGCCGACCGCCTCGCCATCGCCGTACCCGACAGCGGCAGCGCGTCAGGCTTTCGGCGGTTGAGCGGCAACGAGGTGGGCGCCCTGCTGGGCTGGCGGGTGGCCGAGGCCCATGCAGCCAGGATGCGAGACGGCGAGCGGGATACCCGGCGAGCCGGGCCCGCAACCGCCGGCTCTCGCGCCGTCCCCTCAGCTGCACCACCCGCGACCCTCGCCACCTCCTGCGTCTCGTCCCCCGCCCTGGCGGCCGTCGCCGCGGCCTACGGTCTCCGCTTCCAGGAGACGCTGACCGGCTTCAAGTGGGTCTCCCGGGTCCCTGGCCTCATCTTCGGCTACGAAGAGGCTCTCGGCTACCTGGTGAACCCCGACACCGTGCGCGACAAGGACGGCATCTCGGCCGCGGTCGCGCTGCTCACCCTCGCGAGCGACCTCGCCGTCGACGGCTACACCCTGCTCGACCAGCTCGACCGCTTCAGCGAACGGTTCGGCCACTTCGGCTCCGTGCAGATCGCCCTGCGGGTCACCGACCTCAGCCTGATCGACACCGTCATGAAGAGACTCCGGTCCACACCCCCCACCAACATCGGCGGGGTGCAGGTGGCCGGCATCGACGACCTCGCGGGCGGTTCCGCCGAACTGCCGCCCAGCGACATCCTCCGCATCCGGATGGCAGACGGGTCGCGCATCATGGTGCGCCCGAGCGGCACGGAGCCGAAGCTCAAGGTCTACCTCGACGCCTCGAGTTCGGCCGGCAAGCTCGACAAGCGAAAGAAGACGGTCGCCGCCCGGCTGGCTGCGCTCGAGGCCGGAATGCGCGAGCTGGTGTCATGACGAACGACGGGCCGGTCGGCACCACGAACCGCCCGACCCCCGATGCCGCCCCGGATGCCGCCGCCGGTTCCCTGTCCAACGACCTGCCCGGGCCGAGCAGCGGGTTCGTGCAGTCACTCGCCCGGGGGCTGAGCGTCATCCGCGTCTTCGGAGCCGACCAGCCGCTGATGACGCTGAGCGACATCGCGCGGGCCACCGGGCTGACGCGCGCGACCACCCGTCGTTTCCTGATGACCCTCATCGAGCTGGGGTATGTGCGAAGCGACGGCCGCAACTTCGCCCTCACCGCGAAGGTGCTCGAACTCGGCTTCAGCTACCTTTCCGGCATCACCCTGCCGGAGGTGGCGCAGCCACATCTCGAAGAGCTCTCCCACTCCATCGGCGAGGCGACGTCGGCTGCCATCCTCGACGGTTCCGACATCGTCTACATCGTGCGGGTTCCGACGCACCGCATCATGTCGGTGGGCATCAACCTCGGCACCCGGCTGCCCGCCTACGCGACATCCATGGGCCGCGTGCTGCTCGCCGGGCTGGCTCCGGATGCCCTGTCGAGCTATCTGCACGACGTCAAACTCCAGGCGCTGACTGAGCGCACGGTGGTGTCAGAGGGTGCGCTCATCGCCGAACTCGACGCGGTGCGCAGCCACGGCTGGGCCGTCGTCGACCAGGAGCTCGAGCCGGGGCTGCGCTCCATCGCGGCGCCCCTCCGCGATGGCAGCGGAGCCGTCGTCGCGGCGATCAACATCTCCACGGCAGCGTCGTCCGGCACCAGCGAGTCCATCCGTGAGAGGTTTCTGCCGTCCCTGCAACAGACCGCCGCCGACATCTCGGCAGACCTCGCACTGGCCGACCGGGCGGGCCGCTAGAGGCGAGCCCCGCTCATCCCAGTGCGCCCTCGAGCTTCGCCGTCAGCTCATCGACATCGAAGTAATTCTGCACGACGATCACATCGGCATTCGTCTTGCCGAGCCGCTCGACGAACTCCGGCGACGTCAGGATGACCTGCGCATCCGCTGCGGCGATCGCGACACTGCCCACGTCGGCAGCCGTCACCTCGGCCTCGATATCGAGCCGCGCGAGCGCCCGCTCGGCATTCACCTTCAGGATGCCCGACGTTCCGACGCCTGCTCCGCAGATGGCCACGATCTTCATTTCACACTCCTGCCGGGTCGCTCCGCTGCTGACGATACTCGCCTACTCGCTGCCACGGAACAGCGCCCTCACATCGGCGATCGACCCGGCGTTCGCGAGTCGCTCGATCGCGGTCGGGTCGTTGAACACATTCGCCAGCTCGGCGATACCGCCGACATGCTCATCGGCAGTGATGACGGCCAGACCGATCACGACCGACACCGGATCGTTGTACGGATGCCCGAACACGACCGGCTCGGCCAAGGTCACCACCGCCATACCGGAGTGCAGAACATCGGGCCCCGGCCGCGCGTGCGCAAGCGCCAACCCCGGCGCGATCACGATGTAGGCGCCGAACTCCTCCACCATCGACACCATGCGCGGACCGTACTCCGGCTCCGTCAGGCCGGCGGCCTCGAGCGCCTCACCCGCCAGCAGCACCGCACCCCGCCAGTCGCGCGCATCGCGGCCGAGCAGAATCGCGGAATCGGGCAGGGTGAGCATGAGCGCTAGGCCTCGTCGAAGCCCTCGGAGATGACGTCGGCGAGCTCCTCCCGGTCTTCCAACGGAAGGAAGGTCGCTGCCGCAGCATTCAATTGGAAGGTTTCGAGGTCGGTGAGGTCGTAGTCAAAGACGTCAGACAGCAGGGCGAGCTCGCGACTGACGGTGGTGTTGCTCATCAGCCGATTGTCGGTGTTCACCGTGACCTTGAAGCCGAGCTGGTAGAGCAGGTCGAACGGATGATCGGCGAGCTGGTCGCCCCACCGCTCGACCGCACCCGTCTGGAGGTTCGACGACGGCGACAGTTCGAGCGTGATCTCGCGGTCCTTCACCCACTGCGACAGCCCCCCGAGGGTCACGTAGGTGCTTTCGTCGTCCTGGCGCTCGATCGTGATGTCTTCGGCGAGGCGCACACCGTGTCCAAGGCGCAGCGCGCGGCCGTCGAACAGGGCGCCCCGGATGCTGTCGAGCCCGTCGGCCTCCCCCGCATGAACCGTGACCGGAAAGTACTCGTGCGCCAGGTAGTCGAACGCCCCCCGGTGATTGCCCGCCGGAAAGCCGAGCTCGGCCCCGGCGATGTCGAAGCCGACGACGCCGCGGTCGCGGTGCCGAACGGCCAGCTCCGCGATCTCCATTGCACGGTCGGCGTGTCGCATGGCCGTCACGAGCTGCCCGACACGGATGACGCGCCCCCCGGCGAGCGCATCGTCGATACCCTGCTCGATACCCGCCTGCACCGCCTCGACCGTCTCGTCGAGGGTCAGCCCGGCGGTGAGGTGCTGCTCGGGCGCCCAGCGCACTTCGCCATAGATGACGCCGTCGAGTGCCAGGTCTTGCACGAACTCGCGGGCGACGCGGGTCAGGCCCTCACGGTTCTGCATCACCGCTGTCGTCACGTCGAAGGTCTTCAGGTATGCCACGAGCGACCCAGAATCGGCGCTGGTCTCGAACCATTCGCCGAGTTCGTCAGCGGTCGCCGCCGGCAGCTCGAACCCGATCGATTCCGCCAGCTCGACGATGGTCCCGGGCCGCAGGCCACCGTCGAGGTGATCGTGCAGCGACACCTTCGGCAGGGCGCTGATGCTGATGTCTGTACCGCTCAGAAAGTACTCTTCGCCTCGATCTGACATGTGCTCTCCTCAGAATGCGAGGCCGACAGCCTCATTGCGTCCCGGCATCCACCGAGCAACACACAATCTATCGCCAACCGATGACGACCGCGTTTCGGCGGGCCCGATTCATGGCCTGGCACCGAGCAGACGCTCAGCAATCTCGCCGGCTGCAACCGCGGCGTGCTCGCGCACGGAATCGCTGGTGCGTTCGCTGAAACTCGTGGCGACATACGGCACCGTCAGCACGGCGATCGCGCGATCGGTCAGGCTCGCGGATGATCGGCGGGGCTCCAGCACGGGAAACACGATGTCGGTGACACCCGGTTGCAGGGCATCCGGTTGCTCGAGAAAACCGCGGGCGACGATCGCGGCGAGGTCGGAGCGCGAGGGGCGCCCCGCGCCCGCACCAGCGCCCGCAAACGCCAGCTGCACCAGTCCCGAAGCCGTCGTCTCGACGTCGAACAGCGCTCCCACCCGCACCTGGAACCCGAAGTCGCTCGGGCTCACCACCTGCGCGACCACCCGCATCCGGCCCGCATCGAGCACGCTGAGGTTGCACGACGACCGGGTCTGCTCGGCGAGCGCCCGCATCGGCGGGTGTGCGGCCGCGATGAGGGAGCGCAGCGGCTCCTGCCGGTGCGCGAGGTCGAACAGCCGCGTCGACAGCCGGTAGACGCCCGACTGCCGATCGCGAAAGAGGTACCCGCGGCGCTCGAGCGTCGTCAGCACGCGGAAGATCTGCGTGGCGCTCCGCCCGATTCCACCGGCGATCTCGGCCTGCGTCAGCCCCGCATCGCTGTCGGCGAGCAACTCGAGAACATCGAGCGCCTTGTCGAGGGCGGGTACGGCATAGTCGGGAGCGGGCATCCGAAAGACTATTCCGAGGCCGACATCGCCGAGAGCATGCGCCGGGCGATGAGCCGCTCGATGTCCTCGGGCACCGGTTGCGCACCGGGCGCGAGCGTGCCGCGCGGGGCCTCGAGGGCGACCCGCTCGAGCGAGAGCACCTGCAGGAGAAAACCGAGATCCATCGACTGGATCGAGTTGCCCTTCGGCGACCGGCCGGCCAGATTGAACATGCGCCCTTGCGCGAGCAGCACGAGGTGTCGGCCGTCGGGCAGTTCGATGCGGTCGATCGCCTCGTCGACGGCACGGCTCGAGGTCGCGGAGGCGAGCAGTGCGGGAACGTCGATCTCCCACGGGAAGTGGCCGCAGTTCGCGAGGATGGCGCCGTCGTGCATCCGCTCGAAGACGTCGGCGCCGACCACGCCGGGCCGCCCCGTCGCCGTGATGATCACATCGGCCCACGAGGCGAGGTCGAGTACAGACGAGACCCGGAATCCGTCGAGCGCCGCCTCGAACGCCTTCAGCTCGTCGATCTCGGCGACCGCGACCTTGCCTCCGAGTGAGCGGAGGTAGTGCGCCACCCCGCGACCGCACCAGCCGTAGCCGACCACGACGAACCGCGTACCCGGAACCATCAGGTTCGTGATGCGCATGAAGCTCTCGGCGACAGACTGCCCCACCGCATGCTTGTTCTCACCGATCTGCTTGAGCAGGCTGTCGTTGATCACGATGACCGGAAACGGCACCTGACCGGCCAGTTCGGTGCGCAGCCTGTCGCCGCCCGAGGTCGTCTCCTCGGTTCCGCCCAGGATGCTGTCGGTCGCGCCGCGCGACACGACTCCTGCCACGAGGTCGCCGCCGTTGTCGAGCAGGATGCTCGGCTCGGCATCGAGCACGGCTGCGACGTTCGCGTGGTGCTGCTGGAGGTCGTCATCGCGGCGACCGAAGATGGTCATGCCGCTCTGGTTCAGGTAGGCGACCACGTCGTCCTGCGTCGATCCGTGGTTGCCGGTACCCACGATCTCGGCGCCACCCGCCGCGAGAGTCTCGACCAGCACCGCGGTCTTCGGCTCCACGTGCAGCGACATACCGATGCGGTGCCCCGCGAAGGGCCGGGTGCGGGCAAAGTCCTCGCGGGCCTGGGCGAGCAGTGGCATGCGCGAACGGATCCATTCGACCCGTCGGGCTCCGGATGCTGCATCAGCGGTGTTCTGCGTCTCGATCATGCCGAGCATCCTTTCATATATGAACATGATTTTCATATAGAATTCTTCTGTCGACCTCCCCCGGACCTGAAAGGCACCCATGCCGCGCAAGATCATTCTCGACTGCGACCCCGGGCACGACGACGCCATCGCCCTGCTCCTGGCACACGGCAATCCCGACGTCGAACTCGTTGCTGTGACGACGGTCGTCGGCAACCAGACGCTCGAGAAAGTCACGCGCAATGCTTTGGCGGTGGCGCGCGTCGCGGGAATCACGCGTGTTCCGTTCGCGGCAGGGGCTGCCCGGCCGCTCGTGCGCAAGGTCGAGGTCGCCGAGAGCATCCACGGCGAATCCGGGCTCGACGGGCCGGTGCTGCCCGAGCCCACCATCACCCTCGACCCGCGTCACGCGATCGACCTCATCATCGACACAGTCATGGCGCACGAGCCCGGCGAGATCACTCTCGTGGCGACCGCAGGGCTGACCAATATCGCCATGGCGGTGCGCAGGGAGCCGCGCCTCGCGTCGCGGGTGCGCGAGATCGTGCTGATGGGCGGTGCCTACGCGGGCGGCAACTGGAGTGCGACCAGCGAGTTCAACATCATCATCGACCCGGAGGCCGCGCACATCGTCTTCAACGAATCGTGGCCGCTGACGATGGTGGGGCTCGACCTGACGCACCAGGCGCTCGCAACCCCTGCCGTCGCCGCAGAGATCGCGGCCATCGACACTGCGCCCGCTCGGTTCGTCGGCGAGCTGCTCGAGTTCTTCGGCGAGACCTACCGCGAGCACCAGGGCTTCGACTCCCCTCCGGTGCACGACCCGTGCGCCGTCGCCTACGTGATTGACCCGACCATCATGACCACGCGACGCGTTCCGCTCGACATCGAACTCACGGGAACGCTGACGCTCGGGATGACGGTGGCCGACTTCCGCGCCCCCGCCCCCGCCGACTGCACCACCCAGGTCGCCGTCACCCTCGACCACGCCCGCTTCTGGGCCCTCGTGACCGACGCACTCCGCCGCATCGGCGACCCCACCCTCTAACCCGCACTCGCACCGGCGCGCCTGCGCGTGCAACCTCACCGCCCCTGCTGCTGGACACGATTTCGCGTCTCCGCAGCGAATAGCGGCACGGATGTGCGGTTCTGTGTCCATTCCGCTGCGCCCGTGTGGCCGGGGCGATGGTCAGCGCGGGGCGATCCGCTCCGCCACGAGGGGGCCGCGCGGCACGTACTCCGAGGCGGCGCCGATCGCGTAGGCGCCGTCGAGGGCCTCCAGGGCACGCTCGAAGCGCGAGGGCTCGTCAGCGCTCAGCGTGAAGAGAGGCTGCCCGGCCACCACCGTGTCGCCCGCCTTCGCGTGCAGGTCGATGCCCGCGGCGTGCTGTACCGGGTCCTCGGCCCGAGCCCGGCCGGCCCCGAGACGCCACGCCGCGATCCCGAACGGCAGTGCGAGCTGCTCGAGCAGCACACCCGAGGTCTGCGCCAGCACGGTGTGCGTCTCGCGAGCGACGGGCAACGCAGCATCCGGATCGCCGCCCTGCGCACGGATGACGGCCCGCCAGCTGTCCATCGCCTGCCCCGACGCGAGCGCCCCCGCCACATCGGCGTCGGGCTGACCGGCGAGCGCCAGCATCTCTGAGGCCAGCGCCAGCGTGAGCGCCACCACGTCGGCCGGCCCGCCTCCCGCGAGCACCTCGACCGACTCCCGCACCTCGTTCGCGTTGCCGATCGCGAGCCCGAGCGGGCGGTGCATGTCGGTCAGCAGCGCCGACGTGAGCACGCCGGCGTCGTTGCCCAGGTCGACCATCGTCTGCGCCAGCTCGCGCGACTGCTCGATGTTCTGCATGAAGGCACCCGAGCCGAACTTCACGTCGAGCACCAGCGCTGCAGTGCCCTCGGCGATCTTCTTGCTCATGATCGATGACGCGATCAACGGAATCGACTCGACGGTACCCGTGATGTCGCGAAGAGCGTAGAGCTTCTTGTCGGCCGGCGCGAGCCCGCTGCCCGCGGCGCAGATCACCCCTCCAGCATCCCGCAGTTGCGCGAACATCTCCTCGTTCGACAGGGATGCCCGCCAGCCCGGGATGCTCTCCAGCTTGTCGAGCGTGCCACCCGTGTGCCCGAGCCCCCGCCCGGAGAGCTGCGGCACCGCGACGCCGAACGACGCGACCAGCGGCATCAGCGGCAGGGTGATCTTGTCGCCCACTCCGCCCGTGGAGTGCTTGTCGACGGTCGTCTTGCCGAGCCCTGCGAAACTCATCGTTTCGCCGCTCGCGATCATCGCCAGCGTCAGGTCGCGGATCTCGGGCCGCCCCATGCCGTTCAGCAGGATCGCCATC
Source organism: Subtercola boreus (assembly GCF_003399645.1). Lineage (GTDB taxonomy): Bacteria > Actinomycetota > Actinomycetes > Actinomycetales > Microbacteriaceae > Subtercola > Subtercola boreus_A. The sequence goes on along the minus strand of NZ_NBXD01000007.1, from coordinate 145,479 downwards.
GCCATCGCCGCCATCTGCGCATCCTCGATGTATTCGCGGGTGTAGGCATCGACCATCCAGTCGATCTGCGAAGTACTGAGCACCCCGCCGTCACGCTTGGTGCGGATCAGGTCGATGACGTCGTGGGCTTCGACGCTCATGAGGCGGCCGGCGTCGACGCGCTGTACTCCACCAGCGTGCGCGGCCCGAACGCATCGGGCAGCACTTCGTCGATCGTGCGGATGCCCGACACCGTCTCGAGCAGCATCCCCTCGGCGGAGTGTTCGTACAGCAGCTGCCGGCACCGCCCGCAGGGCATCAGCGCGCCGCCCTGGCCGTCGACGCAGGTGAACGCCACGAGCTTGCCGCCGCCCGTCATGTGCAGCGACGACACGAGCGCGCACTCCGCGCAGAGGGTCAGACCATAGGAGGCGTTCTCGACGTTGGCTCCCGAGATGATGCGCCCGTCGTCGACGATCGCCGCCACCCCGACCGGGAACTTCGAGTACGGCACATAGGCGTGCGTGGCGGCTTCGTTCGCGATGGCACGCAGGGCGTCCCAATCGACGGCGGGCGATGAATCGGTCATAGAACTGTCCTCACGACTTGATGTACGGTCTGCCGGAGGCCGCGGGGCCTCTCGAACGCCCCACCAGCCCGGCGACCGCGAAGATGGTCAGCACATACGGCAGCATGAGCATGAACTCGCTCGGCACCGGTGAACCGATGATGCCCAGCACGTTCTGCAGGTTGGAGGCGAAACCGAAGAGCAGCGCTGCGAGCGTCGCTCTGATGGGATCCCACTGTCCGAAGATGACTGCCGCCAGCGCGATATAACCGAGGCCCGCCGTCATCTCCCGGTTGAAGCTCGGCACCGAGACCAGGGTGAAGTACGCCCCACCGAATCCGGTGATGGCACCCGCCAGCAGCACGTTGCGAAAACGGGTGCTGTTGACGTTGATGCCGACGGTGTCGGCGGCCTGCGGATGCTCGCCCACGGCCCGCACGCGGAGCCCCCACTTCGTGTGGAACAGCCCGAAGTACACCGCGGCCACCGCGATGTACATGAGGTACACCACGATGGTCTGGCGGAAGAGCGTCGGACCGATGATCGGAATCTCGCTCAGCACCGGGATGGCGATGCGGTCGAAGCGCGGCGGGGTGTTCAGCAGCTCGGCATTCTTCGACAGCACCTGCGAGTAGAGAAAGTTGGTGAGGCCGACGACCAGCACGTTCAGCACCACCCCGACGATCACCTGGTCGACGAAGTACTTGATGGCGAAGGCCGCCAGCACGAACGAGACCAGCATGCCCGCGACCATCGCCGCGATGAGGCCGACGTAGGGCGAGCCCGTGATGGTCGCGACGACCGCCGACGCGAACGCACCGGCCAGCAGCTGGCCCTCGATCGCGACGTTCACCACACCGACCCGCTCGGAGATGACGCCGCCCATCGCGCCGAAGATCAGAGGCACCGAGAGCGACACCGTTCCGACGAGCAGGCCGGGAACCGGCAGTGTCTGCCCCGCCGCGGCCCAGGCCAGGAAGCCGAAGAGGAAGAGCACACCGAAGATGCTCGTCAGCCAGAGCGGAACGCGACGGTTGGCCCGCACGCGGAGCCACGCCAGCACGGTGATGGCAGCCAGCAGGATGGTCGTGATGACCCCGGCGAGGCGGGTGGGTGTCTCCACCACCGGCAGCTGGATGAGATCGTTGCTGTTCGAGAGCTGGAACGTCGATATGCCGTCGCGACCGAGCACGATGAACAGCACCAGCGCTATCAGGGTGAAGATGCCGAAGGCGATCGGCGCCTTCCAGGACTTCACGATGGTGCGCGCGAGCCCGTTCGACGAGTCGGGCCTGTCGTGTTGCGTCGCCGACGACACGGTCGCCGGGTCGGAGACCTCGACCGCGAGATTGCCGGCACCCGCGAGATTGCCGGCACCGGCGAGGTTGCCGTCACCCGCGAGGTCGGTGGCACCCGCCGTGCTGCCCGGGCCGGAGAGTTGAGAACTCATTTCGCTGCTACCGCCTTCGCCAGTCTGACCGGCTTCTTCTTACCAGTGACGCCCGGCGTCGGAAGCCGGAACACGGCCCGCACCAGCGGAGGCGCCGCGATGAACAGCACGATGAGCGACTGCACGACGAGCACGATGTCGACGGGGATGCCTTCACCGGCCTGCATGGAGAACCCACCGGCCTTGAACGCGCCGAACAGGATGCCGGCCACGAAGATGCCCCAGGGCCTCGACCGGCCGAGCAGTGCCACGGTGATGGCGTCGAACCCGATGCCGGCGTCGATGCCCGACGAAAAGCCCGAGGTGACGGTTCCGAGCACCTGGGCCACCGCGGCGAGGCCGACCAGGCCACCCGAGATCAGCATCACGGTGACGTACGAGCGCTTCACGTCGATGCCCGCGACCCGGGCAGCGTTCGGGTTGACCCCGACCGCCCGGAACTTGAACCCGAGGCTCGAGCGCGACAGCAGCCACCACACGAAGACCGTCGCCGCGACGGACACGAGCAGCCCCGCGTGCAGGTTGTACGACGACCCCAGCAGGTCGGGGTAGACCGCCGTCGGCAGCATCGCCGGAGTCTTGGGGTTGTTCGAGCCCGGCGCCTGCAGCAGGCCGGGGGTACGCAGCATGTAGGAGACGAGGTACACCGCCACGTAGTTCAGCATGATCGTGACGATCACCTCGTGCGCCCCGGTGCGCGCCTTCAACAGGCCGACGATCCCACCCCAGAGAGCGCCACCGGCGATACCGGCGAGCACGGCCAGAACGAGGTGGATGCCGTAGGGCAGGGGAAACGAGTACCCCACCCAGCCGGCGGCTGCGGCCGCGATGAGCATCTGCCCCTGGCCGCCGATGTTGAACATGCCCGCGCGGAACGCCAGCCCCACACCGAGACCGGCCGCAATGAGCGGCGTCGCGAACGTCAGCGTGTCGGTGAGCGGCTTGATGCCCTTCGCGAAGTCGACCGCTCCGAAGTTGTACACCGAGCCCTGGAAGAGGGCGCTGTAGGCACCCGACACCGCAATCCAGATGGCCTGCAGCGTGTCGCCGGGCCGCGAGAAGAAGTATCCCGACGCGGTCTGCACGTCTTCGTCGGTCAGGGCGATCAGGATGCCGCCCGCCACGAGGGCCAGCACGACCGCCAGGATCGAGATGACGACACTGCCGCCCAGGATGTCGCGGAGGATCTGGTTCGACCGGGGCGCCGGGGCCACCGGGGTGCCGGCCGGTGCCGGGGTCGACGATCCGCCCGACGGGGACTGCGGCGTGGCCGCAACTGCAGTGTCGCTCACAGAAGCGCTCCTTCTATCTGGTCGGCCCTGACGGTGGTGATCACGTCGGGCACTTCGCCGGCCATCATGAGACCGAGTACGTCTCGGGAGGTGTTGCCCGGCACGATGCCGACGATGCTGCCCCGGTACATCACCGCGATGCGGTCGGCCAGGGCGGTGACCTCGTCGAGTTCGGTCGAGACGACGATGACCGGAACACCGGCATCCCGCGTCTCGACGATGCGCTTGTGCACGAACTCGATGGAACCGACGTCGATGCCCCGGGTCGGTTGCGCGGCAACGAACAGTCGCAGGTCGCGGCTCAGCTCCCGGGCCAGCACGACCTTCTGCTGGTTACCGCCGGAGAGGCGGCCGACGGGAGTCTGAATGCCCTGCGAACGCACATCGAACTCCCTCGTCTTCTCCTCGGCGAACTGGTTGAGGTATGCGAGCTGCAGAGTGCCGCGCTTGACGAAGGGGGCCGTGTTGGAGCGGTCGAGCATCAGGTTCTCGGCGATGGTGAACTCACCGACCAGCCCGTCGTGGTTGCGGTCTTCGGGAACGAAGCCGACCCCCGCCTCGAGCACCCGGCTGACGCTCATGCCCACCAGCGACTGGCCGTCGAGCGTGATCGAGCCGAGCACCTTCTCCTGCAGCCCGATGATGGCCTCGCTGAGCTCGGTCTGGCCGTTGCCCTGCACCCCCGCGATGGCGAGTACCTCGCCGCGCCGCACTTCGAAACTCACGTTGTTCACCACGAGCTGGCCGAGCGCGTCGATGACCGACAGGTCGCGCACGACGAGGGCCTCATCGCCCGGCTTCGCCAGCTCCTTGTGCACGGTCAGCTCGACGGATCGGCCGACCATCAGGGAGGCGAGTTCGGCGTTCGATGCGGTGGGGGCGGCCTCGCCGACGACCCTGCCGAGCCGGATGATCGTGATGCGGTCGGCGATCTCCCTCACCTCGCGCAGTTTGTGTGTGATGAAGACGATCGACGTTCCCGCATCGCGCAGCTGGCCCATGATGACCATCAGCTCGTCGGTCTCCTGGGGCGTGAGAACGGCGGTCGGCTCGTCGAAGACCAGTACCTTCGCGTCGCGGGAGAGGGCCTTGATGATCTCGACCCGCTGCTGCACGCCCACGGGCAGATCGTCGACCAGCGCATCCGGATCGAGATCGAAACCGAACCGGGCGCTGATCTCGCGCACGCGAGCACGGGCAGCGGCCAGGTCGAGCCGGCCACCGGCTTTTGTCTGCTCGTTGCCGAGCATCACGTTCTCGGCCACCGTGAAGACGGGAATGAGCATGAAGTGCTGGTGCACCATGCCGATGCCCGCAGCCATCGCGTCGCCCGGGCCAGCGAAGTGCTGCGCCTTCTCGTCGAGGAGGATCTCGCCCTCGTCGGCCTGGTAGAGGCCGTAGAGCACGTTCATCAGCGTCGACTTGCCGGCGCCGTTCTCCCCGAGGAGGGCATGGATCTCGCCGGGCCTCACGACCAGGTCGATGTGGTCGTTCGCTGTGAGCGACCCGAAACGTTTCGTGATGCCGCGCAGTTCGAGCTTCATGGATTCAATCTACCTGTGGGGTCGAAGACTTAAAAGAGGTGTGGGGAAACCGGACGAATCCGGTTCCCCCACCCTGGTGTTTCAGCTGCTGGCTACTTCTTGAGGTACGAGGTCACCGGGATGGAGCCCGAGATGATGCTCGCCTTGATGGTGTCGAGCTCGCCCTGGAGGCCCGAATCGACCTTGCTCTCGAAGTTGTGGAACGGCGCGATGCCGACGCCGTCGTTCTCGAGGGTTCCGATGTAGGCGGTGGTGTCGAAGGTGCTGCCGGTGGCAGAAGCCTTCACGACGTCGCTCGTGGCCTGCTTGATGCCCTTCAGCACCGAGGTGAAGTAGAGGTCGTCGTAGGTCGGGAAGGTGTCGAACACGTCAGCGTCGGCACCGAGCAGCGCGACATCCTTGCCGGAGTCGGTGATCGCGGCACCGGCGCTCTGGAAGATGGGGCCACCGACGGGCAGCAGAACGTCTGCACCCTGGTCGATGAAGTTCTGCGCGGTGGTCTTCGCGGTGTCGTTCGCCTCGAAGCCGCCGGTGAACGTCGCCGCGTCGGGGTTGGCCGTGTCGTAACCGAGCACCTGCACCGACTTGGACTTCTGGGTGTTGTAGTACGCGACGCCCTGGGCGAAGCCGTCCATGAAGATGGTGACGGTCGGGAAGTTCATGCCGCCGTAGGTGGCGACCTTGCCGGCCTTGCTGTAGCTCGCCGATGCGTAGCCCGCGAGGAATGCCGCCTGGGCGGTGTCGAACAGGATCGGCTTGATGTTCGGGGCGTCGGTCTGGCCGTTGAAGTCGTTGTCGGCCGCGTCGTCGATGATCGCGAAGTCGACGTCGGGGTTCGCCAGCGCTGCGGTGACCGTGGCGGCCGAGAGCGCGAAGCCGACCGTGACGATCAGCGTGCAGTTCTGGGAGATCAGGCTGTCGATGTTCGGCGCGTAGTCGGTCTCCGCGTTGGACTGCACCTCGATGGGCTTCACACCCACTGCCGCAGCGCCGTCCTTCAGGCCCTCGTCGCCCAGCTGGTTGAACGACTTGTCGTCGAAACCACCGAGGTCGGAGACCATGCAGGGCTTGAAGTTCGCCGACGCTGAGGCGGTCGGAGCGCTGCTGGTCGAGGTGGTGGGGGCCGATGCGCAACCGGCGAGCAGGGCCGCGGTTGCGAGGGTGGCCAGGCCACCGAAGGCGACGCGACGGGTGGTGTTCCTCAAAATGTCCTCCAAAAGGTTGCCCCGGGACAGGGCGCAGGTGCTTTGGGGTAACACGTTACCCACAGTTGCGTTCGCAGTTGTGCCCGGCCGGGTGTTTGCGGCACAAGCGTTACAAAGACGTGGCGACCCGTTAACTCAACCGAAATGTTCACGCCCGGATCACGCGAACGGCGCAATGATCGGGCGTGGTACCCGCCCTGACGCTGATTACTGGGGTGCGCTGGGCGACGACACAACAACCTTGCCCGAGACGATGTCGGCCTTCAGGGCGGTGATCTCGTCGGCCAGACCGGCGGGCAGGCTCGATTCCAGGTCATGGTACGAGGCCAGGTCGACCCCGCCGTTGGCCAGCGTGCCGATGTACGACGAGTTGTCGAACGTGCCCTTCGAGTCGTCGCCGACGATCTTCTCGACGGCGTCACCGGTCTTCTTCATCACGCTCGTGAGCAGAATCGGCTTGTATTCGGCCGGCAGTGTGTCGTAGCCGTCGTTGTCGACCCAGATGACCTTGGCCGTGCCCGACTCCAGGGCCGCCGCCGCGGTGCCCTCGCCGACCTGGCCGGCCACCGGCATGATCACGTCGGCACCCTGGTCGATGAAGGCCTGCGTGACGGTCTTGCCCTTGTTCACGTCTTCGAAGTCGCCCGTGAAGACGCCGTTCTGCGCGGCCTTGTCCCACCCCAATGCCTGCACGCTCGTGCCGTGGGCCGTGTTGTAGGCGGCGACACCGTCGACGAAACCGTCCATGAAGAGGGTGACGGGCGGCTGGTTGCCCCCGCCGAAGGTGGCCACCTTGCCGGTCTTCGAGACCCCCGCGGCGAGGTACCCCGCGAGGTAGGAGGCCTGTGCCGTGTCGAAGAGGATCGACTTGACGTTGGGCGCTGTGACCTGCTCGTCGACGATGGCGAAGTGGGTCGACGGATGCGACGCGGCCTGCGCGGTCGTGGCGTCGGCCAGTTCGTAACCGACCGTCAGAACGAAGCCGCAGCCACTGCCGACGGCCTGCTCGACGTTGGGCGCGAGGTCGGTCTCGTTCGTCGACACCAGCACCTGGGCCCCGATCCCGAGATCGGCCTCGGCCTTCTGCAGGCCCTCCCAGCTGGACTGGTTGAACGACCGGTCGTCGATGCCGCCCGAGTTCGTCACCATCCGGGCGCAGTACGCGCTGGCAGACGTCGTCGACTGCGCGGGCGCCGGCGAGCATCCCGCCAGCACCAGGGAGACGGCAGCCGCGGCTGCAAGAACGGAAACGGCGCGGAGGGTCGATTTCATAGGCACAAATCTAGCGGGGCCGACCGACCCCATCCGCCGTCGTTGCCGAATCGAAACATCGGCAGGGGCGCTCAGCCCCGAGCGTTGCTACAGGACGTCGCCCGAGCCCGAGAGCCGCAGGGCGTCGACCACGGCCTTCACGCGCTGTGCGTGGGCGCTCGTCGTCACCAGCAGGGCATCGGGGGTGTCGACGACCACGATGTCCTCCACCCCGATGAGGCTGATCACGCGGTCGCTGTGGGACACGACGACCCCGCTCGACGAGTCGGACAGGATGCGCGCATTCTTGCCGAGGATGGCGAGTTCGCTCTTGCGGCCGCCCGAGTGCAGCTTGGCGATCGAGGCGAAGTCGCCCACATCGTCCCAGCTGAAGGTTCCGGGAACGACGGCGAGCTTGCCCTCGAGCGCGCTCGGCTCGGCCACCGTGTAGTCGATGGCGATCTTCTCGAGCTCGGGCCAGACATTGTCGACGACGAGGCCGCGGCGCGGGGTGTCCCACGCCTCGGCGAGCTCCATCAGGCCGGCGAGCAACTCGGGTCGCGACCGGCCGATCTGCTCCAGCAGCACATCGGCCCGCGAGATGAACATGCCCGCGTTCCAGAAGTACGCCCCCGACTCGACATAGGCCTCGGCGGTCTCCAGGTCGGGCTTCTCGACGAAGCTGTCGACGAACATCGCATCGGCAGCACCCTCGACCCCGAGCGGCTTGGTGGCGTGGATGTAGCCGAACCCGATCGACGGCTCGTCGGGCATGATGCCGATGGTGGTGATGTACCCCGCGTCGGCGGTGATCATGGCCTCGCGCACGGTCTGGCGAAAACGCTCGGGCTGGCCGATCACATGGTCGGCCGCGAACGAACCGATGATCACACCGGGCTCACGCCGGTTCAGGATGGCCGCCGCCAACCCGATCGCCGCAGTGGACTCCCGGGGCTCGCTCTCGAGCACGACGTTCGAGTCTTCGAGCGCGGGCAGCTGGCGTTCGACCGCAGCCCGATGCGCCCTGCCGGTGACGACCATGATGCGCTGCTCGCCGGCGAGCGGAACGAGGCGATCCCACGTGTCGCGCAACAGGCTCTGGCCCGAACCACTGAGGTCGTGCAAGAACTTGGGGGCATCCGCCCGCGACAGCGGCCAGAGCCTCGAACCGATTCCGCCGGCCGGGATGACGCTGTAGAACCGCCCGAGCAGGTCGTTGTGTGCACTCATGGGCCCCACCTTACCGATAGCCACCTGTGCACCCTGCGGCCACTCGCCATTCACACCCGTGCCACATTCGCTTCCTACCGTCAGGGATATGAGAGTCGCAATCGTCACCGAAAGCTTTCTCCCCACGGTCAACGGAGTCACCAACAGCGTCTGCAAGGTTCTCGATCACCTGCACGCGAACGGGCACGATGCCATCGTGATCTGCCCTGCGGCGAACGCCCCGAGCCACTACCTCGGCTACCCCGTCTTCGAGGTGCCGGCCGCCCGCTACCGCAGCTTTCCCGTAGGGTTGCCGAACCCATCGGTGCAGCGTCTGCTCGCCGCCTTCGAACCCGATGTGCTGCACGCCGCCTCTCCGTTCTTCTTGGGGGCAGGGGCGATCGCTGCGGCAAACCGTCTCGGCGTGCCCTCGGTGGCCATCTTCCAGACCGACATGGCCGGCTACGCCAAGCGAAACCACCTGGGCCCTGCCGCACGCCTGACGTGGAAGTTCGTGCGGTGGGTACACGAGGGCGCCTCCCTCACTCTGGTGCCGTCGAGCGCGTCGATGGATGACCTGCAGAAGATGGGCGTGCCGAGACTGAAGCGGTGGGCCCGCGGCGTCGACCTCGAAGCGTTCCACCCGAACAACCGCCAGAGCGCTCTCGCTGCAGCGCTGCGGTCCAGACTCAGCCCGAACGGCGAGATCGTCGTGGGATACGTCGGGCGGCTCGCGCCGGAGAAGCAGGTGGAACGCCTCGCCGCCCTTCGGGGAATGCCGGGCATCCGGCTCGCCGTCGTCGGCGACGGACCGTCGGCTGCCTCGATCGAGCGGGCGACGGAGGGGATGCCCATCGACTTTCTCGGGCGACTCAGCGGCAGAGAGCTCTCTGCCGCCTATGCCAGCTTCGACATCTTTCTGCACACCGGTACAGAGGAGACCTTCGGGCAGACGCTGCAGGAGGCCCACGCCGCCGGACTCCCCGTCATCGCTCCCCGCGCCGGCGGCCCCATCGATCTCGTCGCCGACGGAGAGAACGGGTACCTCTACGATCCGGCTGACGCAGGAGAGCTGCGCGACCTCGTCGGTGACCTGACCGCCAGCGAGACGCTGCGCTCGCGCTTCGGGGAAGCCGGCCGCAGAGCGGTGCTCGGGCGCACCTGGACGAACGTCTGCGACGAGCTCGTCAAGCACTACGAATCGGTGATCGACGTGCCTACACTGGATGAAACAGCACGTCGTCGGGTAAGGCTTCCCTAACAAGACATTTCACGATGCGAACATTATGCTGAGACAGAATTCGTGCGTCTGAGAAGTTCATCGCCGGCGCTACGAACCCATCCTTAACCAAAGGGGGTTGCTCGTGCCCAATGAAGCGGTATCGACGCTAGCCACAGCCCGGAGTTCTTCGAAACGCCCGGCCGGTACCTTGTACCGAGGCAACACAGGAATGTGGTCGTGGGTGCTGCACCGCATCACCGGTGTGGCCATCTATTTCTTCCTTCTCGTGCACGTGCTCGACACGGCGATGATCCGGGTGTCGCCAGATGCCTACGACGCCGTCATGAGCACGTACAAGAACCCGATCATGGGCCTCGGTGAGACCGCGCTGGTCATCGCGATCATGTTCCACGCGTTCAACGGGCTCCGCATCATCCTCATCGACTTCTGGAGCAAGGGCGCGAAGTACCAGCGCCTCATGTTCTGGGTCGTCATCGGCCTCTGGATCGTCGGCACCGCAGGGTTCGCTCCGATCCATCTCTACAACGTCTTTACGGAGCCCCACTGATGTCGGCGATCATCGAGTCCCCCCGCCAGCCGCAGCAGCGCGCGAGCAAGGGCAGGGTCAACTGGGAGAAGTACGGCTGGCTCTACATGCGCGCGTCGGGCGTGCTGCTGATCATCCTGATCTTCGGTCACCTCTTCGTGAACCTGGTTCAGGGCGAGGGCATCAAGGCGATCGACTTCGCCTTCGTCGCCGGCAAGTACGCCACCCCGTTCTGGCAGATCTGGGACGTCGTCATGCTCTGGCTGGCCATGATCCACGGCTCGAACGGCATGCGCACCATCGTCAACGACTATGCGTCGAACCCGCTCGTGCGTCGCATCCTGCTCGGCGCGCTGTTCGTCGCGGCCGTCGTTCTCATCGTGCTCGGCACGCTCGTGGTCTTCACCTTCGACCCCTGCAGCACACTGATTCCCGCAGACCAGGCGCTGTCTTTCTGCCCGGCTCCGTAACACTTTCGATCGAAGAGGCACAGCAGTGACTGAATACGCAGACGGCACCGTCGTCGACGGCGTGACCTACCACCAGCACGACGTCATCATCGTCGGCGCGGGTGGGGCGGGCATGCGCGCCGCTATCGAGGCCGGGCCCAAGGCGAACACCGCCGTCATCTCCAAGCTCTACCCCACCCGCTCGCACACCGGTGCCGCCCAGGGCGGCATGGCCGCGGCGCTCGCCAACGTCGAAGAGGACAACTGGGAGTGGCACACGTTCGACACCGTCAAGGGCGGTGACTACCTGGTCGACCAGGATGCCGCCGAGATCCTGGCGAAAGAGGCGATCGACGCGATCTACGACCTCGAGAACATGGGTCTGCCGTTCAACCGCACGCCCGAGGGCAAAATCGACCAGCGCCGGTTCGGCGGTCACACCCGCGACCACGGCAAGGCCCCCGTTCGCCGTGCCTGCTATGCGGCCGACCGCACCGGCCACATGATCCTCCAGACGCTCTACCAGAACTGCGTCAAGCACGGCATCAACTTCTTCAACGAGTACTACGTGCTCGACCTGGTCATGGTCGAGGTCGACGGGGTCAACCGTCCCGCCGGCGTCGTGGCCTACGAGCTCGCAACGGGAGACCTGCACGTCTTCCAGGGCAAGTCGATCGTCTTCGCCACCGGCGGCTTCGGCAAGATCTACAAGACCACCTCGAACGCCCACACCCTCACGGGCGACGGCGTCGGTATCGTCTGGCGCAAGGGTCTGCCGCTCGAAGACATGGAGTTCTACCAGTTCCACCCGACCGGCCTCGCAGGCCTCGGCATCCTGCTCTCGGAGGCAGCCCGCGGTGAGGGCGCGATTCTCCGCAACAGCGAGGGTGAGCGCTTCATGGAGCGCTACGCTCCCACCATCAAAGACCTGGCGCCCCGCGACATCGTGGCGCGCTGCATGGCGACCGAGATCCGCGAGGGCCGGGGCGGTGGCCCCAACAAGGACTGGGTCTACCTCGACATCACCCACCTCGAACCGGCCGTCATCGACGCGAAGCTGCCCGACATCACGGAGTTCGCCCGCACCTACCTCGGTGTCGAGCCCTACACCGAGCCCGTGCCCGTGCTGCCGACCGCGCACTACGCAATGGGCGGCATCCCGACGAACATCAGGGCCGAGGTTCTCTCCGACAACACGACCGTCGTGCCCGGCCTCTACGCCGCCGGCGAGTGCGCCTGCGTCTCGGTGCACGGATCGAACCGTCTCGGCACCAACTCTCTGCTCGACATCAACGTCTTCGGCAAGCGCGCAGGCAACTTCGCGGTCGAGTACGCGGCGACGGCGGAGTTCATCCCGCTGCCCGACGATCCGGCCAAGCCGATCCGCGAACTGGTGCAGATGCTCCGCACCAGCCAGGGCACCGAGCGCATGTCCGACATGCGCAAGGAGCTGCAGGACTCGATGGACCGCAACGCCCAGGTGTTCCGCACCGAGAAGTCGTTGACCGAGGTCACGAAGGTGATCGGCGGGCTTCGCGACCGCTACCGCAATGTGATGGTGCAGGACAAGGGCAAGCGGTTCAACACCGACCTGCTCGAGGCCATCGAACTCGGCTTCCTGCTCGACCTGGCCGAGGTCACGGTCTACTCCGCGCTCTACCGCAAGGAGAGCCGCGGCGGACACTTCCGTGAGGACTACCCCAAGCGGGACGACGAGAACTACATGGTGCACACCATGGCGTACCTCTCGGGCGACGCTCACTCTGCCGACGCCGGTGACCACATCAGGCTCGACACGAAGCCGGTCGTGGTCACCCGCTACCAGCCCATGGAGAGGAAGTACTAGAAAATGAGTACCGCAACACTGGACTCTCCCCCGGCACCCGCCGAGGCACCGATCCCCACGTTCACCGTCACGATGATGGTGCGTCGCTTCAACCCGGAGGTCGACGAGGAGCCGCACTGGGAGGACTTCGACGTCGAGCTCTACCCGACTGACCGGGTGCTCGACGCCCTGCACAAGATCAAGTGGGAGCAGGACGGATCGCTCACCTTCCGTCGCTCCTGTGCGCACGGCGTCTGTGGATCGGATGCGATGCGCATCAACGGCCGCAACCGTCTGGCCTGCAAGACGCTGATGAAAGACCTCGACATCACGAAACCCGTGTACGTCGAGGCGATCAAGGGCCTGCCGCTGGAAAAGGACCTGGTCGTCGATATGGAGCCGTTCTTCGCCTCCTACCGCGAAGTGCAGCCCTTCCTGCAGGCCTCATCGAAGCCCGACAAGGAGCGCCTGCAGTCGGCCGCCGAGCGTGCGCGCTTCGACGACACGACCAAGTGCATCCTCTGCGCCGCGTGCACCTCGTCGTGCCCTGTCTTCTGGACCGATGGGCAGTACTTCGGCCCGGCCGCGATCGTGAATGCGCACCGTTTCATCTTCGACTCGCGCGATGAGGCCTCCTCGGTTCGCCTCGACATCCTGAACGACAAAGAGGGCGTGTGGCGCTGCCGTACGACCTTCAACTGCACGGATGCCTGCCCCCGCGGCATCCAGGTCACCCAGGCCATCGCCGAGGTCAAGCAGGCCATCATGTTCGGCAAGCGCTAGCCCCTGCCCGTCTCGGGATTTCGCCCTAGGCTCTGATCGTGACCCCAACGACCACAGACGCAAAACCCAGTGACGCTGTCGAAGACGCCACAGACGATGCCGCCCATCGCTCGAAGGAGCCGCAGGGCGGCATCGCCGGTCTGATCGCGAAGATCGTCGCCTCGAAGCCGGTGCGCGTCTTCACGAACTACGGCACCAACGGTGGTCCACTGCTCGCCTCGGGCATGAGCTACCAGGCCGTCTTCGCGATCTTCGCGGCACTCGCCGTGGTGTTCTCGGTGTTCGGCATCGTCTTCGCGTCGAACCAGGCCCTGCAGGATGCCCTGATCGCCCAGCTCAACGCGAGCGTTCCCGGGCTCATCGGCGAGAACGGGGCCATCAAGCCCGACGCACTGACCTCGGCGGCCCCCACCCTCGGCTGGACGGGGATCGTCGCTGCCGCCGGGTTGATCTTCACCGCCATCGGTTTCATCGGGTCGATGCGCAGCGGCATCCGCCTCATCTTCAACGTTCCCGGGCCCACCACGAACTTCGCGCTGCTCAAGCTGAAAGACCTCGGCACCGCCCTCGTCTTCGTGGTGGTGCTGCTGATCTCGATGGCGATGACCGTGGCCTCGACCGCGGCGATCAGCTTCGTCTACGACGTGGTCGGACTCGACCACGCCTCGCCGTTCGCGCTGGTCGTCGGCCACATCATCGGGCTCGTCGTGGTCTTCTTCTTCGACACGCTGGTGCTGGCCGGAACGTACCGCCTGCTCTCGGGCGTGCCCATTCCACCGCGGCAGCTGCTGCCGGGTGCAGCCCTGGCGGCCGTGGTGATGGGCATTCTCAAGGCGCTCGGTTCGACGCTGCTCGGCGGGGCCACTTCGAACCCGCTGCTCGCCTCGTTCGCCGTCATCATCGGCATCCTCATCTGGTTCAACCTCATCTGCCAGGTCGTTCTCATCTTCGCCTCGTGGATCACCGTGAGCCTCAGCGATGCGGGAATCGACGCCCGGCAGCTCACGCCCGAACAGAAGGAGGCGGAAGCGCTGCAGACCGAGGCCGACGCCCACCGCCATGTGCTCGAGGCGCAGCATGCGCAGCTCTCCGACGAGCTCCAGGATGCCCGGGGCCTGCGTAGGGGGAACCTGGCCCGTCAGCTCAAGCGCATCGACAGGGAACTCGCGGTGGAGAAGAGCGCGCCGGCGATCGACCCAGCCGTTGCCACTCCGCCCCGGAAGCCCTAGGGCGCTCATTCGAGTCGGATGCCCCGGGGCTGCGGCTCTGCGGCCCTGCACCTCGGTGTCGGGGGGCTTCGCTAGGGTTGTGGGCATGAGTTCTGGCACCACCAATCTGCGTATCGCGTCGATCAACACCAACGGCATCCGGGCAGCCTTCCGCAAGGGAATGGGGGCCTGGCTCGATGCTCGCGAGGTCGACATCCTGGCCATCCAGGAGGTGCGGGCGTCGACCGAAGACATCGAGGGGCTGCTCGGGCCCGAGTGGAGCATCCTGCACGACGCCGCCACGGCGAAGGGGCGGGCGGGGGTCGCGCTGGCTTCGCGCACCGGGTCGCACGCCCGGCCGAGCATCCACCGCGTCTCGATCGGCGACGATGAGTTCGACAGTGCGGGCCGGTGGCTCGAGGCCGACTACGAGGTGAACGGCCAGATCGTCACGGTCGTGAGCGCCTACGTGCATTCGGGTGAAGACGGCACGCCCAAGCAGGTGGAGAAGTACCGGTTCCTCGACGGCATGGAGGCGCGCCTGCCCGAGCTCGAGGCGCATTCGCCGCTCGCGGTGGTGGTCGGCGACCTGAACGTCGGGCACAGGCCGCTCGACATCAAGAACTGGAAGGGCAATGTGAAGCGCGCCGGCTTCCTGCCCCGCGAGCGGGCCTACTTCGACCGGTTCCTCGGCCAGGCAGGCGCCGAGGTCGAGGGCGTCGACGGCTCGTCAGGTCCCGGCCTCGGCTGGGTCGACGTGGGTCGGCAGCACGCGGGCGAGGTCGACGGCCCCTACACCTGGTGGTCGTGGCGCGGCCAGGCCTTCGACAATGACAGCGGCTGGCGCATCGACTACCAACTTGCCACTCCCGCCCTCGCGGCCCGCGTCACCGGCTACCGGGTCGACCGCGCCGCCTCCCACGACGAACGCTGGTCCGACCACACCCCCGTCGTGGTCGACTATTCCCTCTAGCGCGCCGCCGCCCCTGCGGCGCACAGCCGGCAGGGCACTCGCCACCACCCGATGACGCCGCGAACGCGGAAAGCGCCCTCGAGGCCGCCTCTTTCCGCCGAGCTCGCTTCAGCGGGCGGGCCGGTCTGGTTAACTCATAGTCCCACCTCTTTTTAGGAACTGAACCCATGGCACCCAAGCCCCGCCTGCTCTCGGGCATGCAGCCGTCAGCCGAATCGCTGCACCTCGGCAACTACACCGGGGCGCTGCTGAGCTGGCTCGCCCTGCAGGACTCACACGAGGCCTTCTACATGCTCGCCGACCTGCACGCCATCACCGTGCCGCAAGACCCCGCGGAGCTGCGCGAGAACACGCGCCGCACGGTGGCACAGTACATCGCGGCCGGAATCGACCCCGCGCGTTCCACTCTCTTCGTGCAGTCGCATGTGCCCGCGCACGCCGAGCTCGCCTGGGTACTCAACACGATCACCGGGTTCGGCGAGGCCGCCCGCATGACGCAGTTCAAAGACAAGTCGGCCAAGAACGCCGATTCCACCTCGGTCGGCCTGTTCACCTACCCCATCCTGCAGGCCGGTGACATCCTGCTCTATCAGGCGGCCGAGGTTCCGGTGGGCGAAGACCAGCGCCAGCACATCGAGCTCACCCGCGACCTCGCGAACCGGTTCAATTCGCGGTTCGGTGACACGTTCGCGGTGCCCGAGCCATACATCCTGAAGTCGACGGCGAAGCTCTACGACCTGCAGAACCCCGGCGCGAAGATGTCGAAGTCGGCCGAGTCGAAGGCCGGTGTGATCTGGATGCTCGACGAGCCCTCGGTGACGAAGAAGAAGATCATGCGTGCCGTGACCGACGCCGACGGGGGTATCGTCTACGACCCCGAGAACAAGCCCGGGGTCTCGAACCTGCTGACGATCTTCTCGGTGCTCGGCGGGCAGACGATCCCCGCACTCGAGGCGGAGTTCGTCGGCCGCGGCTACGGCGACCTCAAGAAGGCCCTCGTGGAGGTGGTGGTCGAGACGGTCGCGCCCATCCGCGAGCGCACCCTCGAGCTGCTGGGCGACCCCGCCGAGCTCGACCGCATCCTCGACGCCGCTGCCGCCCGGGCGAACGAGGTCGCGGAGCAGACGCTCGACACGGTCTACGACCGCGTCGGCTTCCTCCGCCGCCGTCGCATACGCCTCGTCTGACCCCACCCCGCAACCCCGCTCCGCGCGTACCGGCACGTACCGCAACTCAGGCAGGGGTCGGCGCCATCGACGCCATGGGGCTGCCGGGGCACCCCTCCTGAGTTACGTCGCGGGAGGCGGGATCGAGCGTCCGCGCCGGAGCGCATAATGTAAGTGACCCCGAGGAGTAGCCACGCCTGACATCGCCGCACTGCTGACGACCTGGCAGCCCGATGCGCTGGGGATCGTCGTGATCGTCATCGCTGCGGGGCTGTACGGGGCGGGCATCCTGAGCCTGAGACGGCGTGGACTGCACTGGTCCCTGAAGCGGACGGCGGGCTTCTACCTGCTCGGTCTCGGATCGTTCGCTGTGATCGAGTTCGGTTTTCTCGGTGTCTACAGCCAGGAGCTGCGGTTCGCCTTCACCACCCGTATCGCGCTGCTGCTGTTCGCGGTGCCTGCGCTCGTCGCCACCGGCAAACCCGTCGCCCTGGCACGCGAAGCACTCTCGACGAGCCCGCGGGGCGCAGCACTGCTCGAACGCGTGATCGAGAGCCGCGTCATCGGAGTCATGGGCAATGCCGTCTTCGGCCCGGTGTTCGCTCTGGTCGCGTTCTCCGTCTTCCTGACGCCGATCGCCGGGAGCCTCCGGGGCTCGACCGTGGCACAGGATGTCATCACGGTGGTGGTTCCGCTCGTCGGGCTGGTGCTCGTGCTTCCGCTGACCGAGCTCGTCGTCGTGCGCACCAGCCTCTTCATCGTCGCCGAGTTCATGCTCGCCTTCGTCGAGCTCGTCGTGGACGCCATCCCGGGCATCCTGTTGCGACTGAACGACCAGATCCTCGACCATGCGGCGCCGTTCGTGGGAGCGACGCCGGTCTGGTTCCCGAGCCCGCTCCGCGATCAGCAGCTCTCCGGCGACCTGCTGTGGTTCATCGCCGAGATTGCCGACATCCCCATCCTGATCCTGCTGTTCGTGCGCTGGTCGAAACACGACCGCACCGAGGCGAAGAGCCTCGACGACCTGACCGACGACGAGATGGCGGCCCTCACGAAGGCACACCTCGACTCCTTCACCCAGCGCCCGCCCGACTGACCCCGGCCAGGGTCCGCGCGTCAGCGTGCCGGCGCGGTGGTCTGTCGCAACCGCGGTGGTTGGTCGCAACCGCGGCCGGGCGCGCAGGCGCGGGTGTCCCGAACTGCCGCAGGTACCGCAGCGACCACGGGCGGCGTCAGCGCGGCGCGTCCGTCGCCTCGACGATCTCCTCGTGGATGCGCCGGAGGTCTTCGAGCAGGAACCCCAGCAGCACCCAGTGCTCAGAACTCGGCACCGTCACGCGGAGCGGTGCGGTCAGGGCCGGCAGATCATCCGGTACCGCCTGCAGAACCGCCGCACCCGGCAGGTCGGCGTTCAGGATGACCAGCCGGAGGTCGTGCGAGGCGCGCTGCATCTCCGACACGATCTCCGAGACCAGGGGTTCGTCGAGCAGGTCGTCGTCATAGTGGTCGACGACTCCGCGCGCCATGCCGGTCACCCGCGTCACCAGGATGCTCAGCATGGCCAGCAGCATGGCATCCGTTTCGAGCAGATCGCGGTGCACCGAGCGCCTGGGGTTGTACTTCAGACTCTCCTCCCCCGCCGCGAGCGCGGCCGCCGCCTTCGCCCGCATCGGCGTCAGCAGTCTCGCCTCCACCAGCATCGCCGTGCGGTCGGCGGCCGAGGTCGGTGTGCTCAGAGTGCGGGCGAGCGAGTCCAGGATGCTGCCCAGCTCGTTGCCGAGGCGGGCGACGGCCTCGTGCACGGGCTGCAGCGCCACCGGCGGAACGATGAGCAGGTTCACCGCCACACCGATCAACGCCCCGACGATCGTCTCCAGGATGCGGTTGAAGGCGTACCCCGGGGTCGTCGCCCCGAGCGACAGCACCAGCATCGCGCTGATCGGAATCTGCACTGACGACGTCGGCCCCAGGCGGAGCGCCCAGCCGAGCAGCAGCGCAATGATCACTGCGACCGGCACGATCCACGACGTACCGCCGAAGACCAGCCCCACCAGATAGGCCAGGACGACCCCGATGATCACGCCCACGCATCGCTCGAGCGCCTTGCCGAACGACTGGTTCACGCTCGGCTGCACCACGAGAATGGCGGCGATCACCGCGAAGAGGGGAATCTGGCCCTGCAGCAGGGGCGCGGTGACGATCCACGCGACGATGGCCGCGACGCTCGTCTTCACGACCTGAAGGAACGGAACGCGCGAGGTGGAGAGGATCAGCCGGGCATACCGCTGGGGCGAGAGCGTGGCCGCGTTCATCCGATGCGCACCGAGCCACCGCGCTGCTCTGAGGTTGCCTCGCACTTGCTGGGAGTTGTCGGGCTTCACACCACCACCCTAGAAGGCCGTACCGTATATTGGAGGGCCCCGCGATTTTCGGCACCGGTGCCGGTGGCGTTACTGTGGGGAGGTTGCCCTGCAGAACGCGGGGCACGTACGAAAGGTAGCCCATTGGCTCGAGCTGTCGTCGTCATGCCGACCTATCGCGAGAAAGACACGATTTCGGCGATCATCGACCGCGTTCTTGCCTCAGACTCCGATGTGAGCATTCTCGTCGTCGACGACAACAGCCCCGACGGCACCGGTGACATCGTCGACGCCATCGCCTCTTCGAACCCGCGCGTCAACATCATGCACCGCCCCGGCAAGAACGGCCTCGGCACCGCTTACGTCGCCGGCTTCGGCTGGGCACTGCAGCACGGCTACGACTACATCATCGAGATGGACGCCGACGGATCGCACCAGCCCGAAGAACTCCCCCGACTGCTGAAACTGCTCGACGGGGGCGCGAACCTCGGTATCGGCGCCCGTTGGATCGCCGGGGGCAAGACCGAGAACTGGCCGTGGTACCGCAAGCTCATCTCCCGTTCGGGTACGACCTACGCCCGCATCATGCTCTCGTCGAAGCTGCACGACATCACCTCGGGCTACCGTGGTTTCAGCGCAGCGACGCTTCGTGACCTCGACCTCTCGCGCCTCGACAGCGCCGGCTACTGCTTCCAGATCGAGCTCGCCTGGCTTGTCGAGCGCTCGGGCGGGGTCGTTCGCGAGTTCCCCATCACGTTCGTCGAACGCCTTGAGGGCCAGTCGAAGATGACGAGCGGCATCGTGGTGGAGGCCCTCGCGAAAGTGACCTCCTGGGGCATTGCCTCCCGGCTCGGCCGCATTCCGAAGTCGCAGGCGCTGGCACCGCCGAAAGACGCGACGCTGTAACAGTCCGGCGCCCCCGACCCGGGTGCATCTGCAGCGGGTACACTGGCGGGATCGTGCCCGGGGTCGGTGAGAATCCGAACCGGCGGTGAGAGTCCGCGAGCTGCGCCCGACTTCACAACCGTGGAGAAGAGCGTGGCTGACTCGGTGGAATTCCGAGACCGACGGTCATGGCGTGGCAGGTCTTCGGGCCTGCTCGGCCAGGAGTCCGGATGAGAGGTGCACGCGTGCAGTCCCGCGTCGCCGTGGGGGTGCGCGGGCGTTTTGCGCTACCCGGGTGCCGTCATGGGCGAGGATTCCGGATGCATGCAGCGAGCGAGAAGGCAGCCGAGGCTGTTCAGGCCGTGCAGATCGCTGCGGCGATGGCCCGGGCCGTCGAGCTGTCTCAAAACGGGCCCGCCTGGGGTGTCAACCCGCAGGTCGGCTGCGTCATTCTCGGCCCGGACGGCAGCATTCTCGCCGAAGGCTGGCACCGTGGCAGCGGAACACCGCATGCCGAGCAGGATGCTCTCTCCCGCCTCGCCTCACCCGCGCTCGCCCGGGGTGCGACCGTCGTCGTCACCCTCGAACCCTGCAACCACCGGGGCCGGACGGGTCCGTGCAGCGAGGCACTGGTCGCTGCGGGGGTCGGTGAGGTGTACTTCGGTGTCGACGATCCGGGGGTGGAGTCCGCTGGGGGCGCGAGACGCCTCGACGCGGCGGGAGTGCCGGTGCAGGGAGGCATCGCGGCCAACGACGTGGAGCAGAGCATCCGGCCCTGGCTCACCGCGGTGCGCGCGGGGCGGCCGCACGTGACACTGAAGTGGGCATCGAGCCTCGACGGGCGCGCGGCCGCGGCCGACGGGTCGAGCCGCTGGATCACAGGCCCGGATGCCCGCCTCGACGTGCATGCGCGCCGGAGCCGTGTCGACGCGATCGTCGTGGGAACGGGTACCGTTCTGACCGACGACCCCGCTCTGACGGCTCGCGGCGCAGACGGCGACCCGTTCGCGCACCAGCCGGTGCCCGTGGTGATCGGTCTGCGCGGAGCGCCTCTGGATCGGGCGGTGTGGCAGCATCCTGAGCGTGTGCGTGAGTACCGTACGCACGACGTCGCCGCCGTACTGGCCGACCTGTTCGCCGCGGGAGTGCGGTCGGTGTACGTCGAGGGCGGCCCGACGCTCGCCAGTGCCTTCATCGAAGCCGACCTGGTCGACGAGCTGGTCGTCTACCTCGCCCCCGCACTGCTCGGCGGGCCGATACTCGCCCTCGGTGACCTCGGTGTTGCGTCGATCGGGGAGGCCCGCCGCCTGTCGATCACGTCGATCGACCTGCTGGATGCGGATGTGCGCATCGTTGCGCATCCCGCGCCCGTTCGTGTCCCACCCACCATCGCGACAACCATGAAGGAGACCGACAGTGTTCACCGGAATCATTGAAGAGCGGGGCGAGGTTCTCGCCCTGGAGCCCAGCGCCGACGTCATGCGGCTCACCCTGCGTGCGCCGCTGGCCGTTCAGGGCGCCAAGCACGGAGACTCCATTTCGGTGAGCGGTGTCTGCCTCACCGTCGTCGCCCAGACCGACGACAGCTTCACGGCAGATGTGATGCAGCAGACCCTCGACATGTCGACGATCGGCACCCTGCGGCCGGGCGATGCGGTCAACCTCGAGCGCGCCGCCCTCGTCGGCGACCGGCTCGGCGGGCACATCGTGCAGGGCCACATCGACGGAACGAGCACCGTTCTGGCCGTGACTCCCGGTGAGGCGTGGAGCGTGCTGCGTTTCAGCCTCGACGACGACCTGGCTGCCCTCGTGGTCGACAAGGGCTCGATCGCGGTGGCGGGGGTGTCTCTGACGGTGTCGAACGTCGACGGCTCCCCCGGGCATCCGGAGCCCGCTACAGGCGAAGGGCACTGGTTCGAGGTCTCGCTCATTCCCGAGACGCTCGCCGCCACGACACTGGGTTCGCTCGCCGCGGGCGACACCGTGAACATCGAGACGGACATCCTGGCCCGGCACGTGGAGCGACTGCTGTCGTTTCGGAGCAGATCATGAGCCTGGCGAGCATTCCCGAGGTTCTCGAGGCCCTGAGGGCGGGCCGGCCCGTGATCGTGGCCGATGCCGAGAATCGCGAGAACGAGGGCGACGCGATCCTGGCGGCCGAGCTGGCCTCGCCGGAGTGGATCGCCTGGATGGTGCGGCACACCTCGGGTTTCCTCTGCGCACCCATGACGGCCTCGCGCGCCGCCGAGCTGGAGTTGCCGCCGATGGTCGTGCGCAACGAGGATTCGCTGCGCACGGCCTACACGGTCACTGTCGACGCGTCGACGGGCGTGACCACGGGCATCAGCGCGAGCGACCGGGCCCACACCCTGCGCACGCTCGCATCGGGCACGGCTTCGCCGTCGAGCTTCATCCGGCCCGGGCATGTCCTCCCGGTGGTCGCGGTCGAGGGTGGGGTTCGGCAGCGAGCCGGGCATACCGAGGCGACGGTGGACCTTCTGAAACTGGCGGGGCTGGTGCCGGTGGGCGTGATCGGCGAGGTCGTGGCCGACGATGGATCGATGGAGCGGCTTCCCGGGCTGCTCGCGCTGGGTGAGCGTGAAGGACTGCCGGTGACGACGATCGAGGCGCTGCTGACGTGGTTGTCGGAGCTCGACGCGCCCCGAGCGGCCGTCGAACCCTCACCCCGCGTCACCTTCGAGGTCGAGACCCGGGTGCCGACCATCCACGGGTCGTTCGAGTTTCGGGCGTACCACGACCAGGTCACCGGGGCCGACCATCTGGCGATCGTCTCGGGTGACCCGTCGGTCGCCGGAGCGCTGGTGCGCGTGCACTCCGAGTGTCTCACCGGCGAAGCTTTCGGTTCGCTGAAGTGCGAGTGCGGACCGCAGTTGGATGCCGCGCTCGACCTCATCGCCGAACATGGTGGTGTCGTCGTATACCTCCGCGGGCATGAAGGGCGGGGCATCGGGCTGCTCAACAAACTGCGCGCCTACCGGCTGCAGGAAGACGGGCTCGACACCATCGATGCCAACACCGCGCTGGAGCTGCCGGTCGATGCGCGGGACTACGGTTCCGCAGCAGCGATCCTCCGCGACCTGGGACTCGGGAACATCCACCTGCTCACGAACAACCCCGAGAAGGTTCGGCAGTTGCAGGCGCACGGCATCGGCGTCTCGACACAGGAGGCGCTCATCGTGGGCCGCACCCCAGCCAACGAACGCTACCTCGACACGAAACGCGACCGGATGGGCCACCTGCTGCCCTCCGGGCTCTGACCACACCATCAAAAGGAATGACACCATGAGCGGCTCCGGCATCCCCAGCCCCACCACCCTCGACGGCACCGGCCTGAGGGTGACCATCGTCGCCGGCCGCTGGCATGACGTCATCACCGAAGGGCTGCTCGCTGGCGCCCGCCGGGCACTGGAGGCGGCGAACGTCGAGTTCGTCGAGATCCGCGTGCCCGGCAGCTTCGAACTGCCGGTCGTGAGTCGGGCAGCACTCGAGGCAGGGGCGGATGCGGTGGTCGCGCTGGGCGTGATCATTCGCGGTGGCACGCCGCACTTCGAGTACGTCGCAGACGCCGCCACTAGCGGTCTGACCCAGGTCAGCATCCTGACCGGCAAACCCGTGGGGTTCGGCGTGCTCACCCTCGACGATGAGGCGCAGGGCCTGGACCGGGCGGGCCTGCCGGGCTCGAAGGAAGACAAGGGTCGCGAGGCTGCAGAGGCAGCGGTGGCGACCGCTCTGGCGCTCCGTTCCCTCCGGGTACCAAAAGGGCAACCGGAACGGCGGCCGGAGGACGGCATCGCCGCGGCCTGAGGAGCGGATTCAGACGGCCCGGCCATCCGGGCGTAACCGCGGTATGGTATTGGAGCGGTCCACAGGCCGCTTCTCGTCACACCGTGGTCGATGCTGCGCCCGATCGACGCTCCGTCACCGTGAACCTCTGGTACGACCGTACCCTTCTGTCTGAAAGCCGCCATGTCTTCGCCCCAGCTCGCCGCCCCACCTGTCGCTGCCGCCAACACCCGCTCGAGGGTCATCCTCGCAAGCCTCATCGGCACATCGATCGAGTTCTATGACTTCTACGTCTACGGAACCGCCGCCGTGCTCGTCTTTCCCAAACTCTTCTTCCCCGACAACACCAACCCGACCGTCTCGCTGCTGTCGTCGTTCCTGATCTTCGGCATCGCCTTCATCGCACGGCCGATCGGTTCGATCATCTTCGGGCACTTCGGCGACCGCATCGGGCGCAAGAAGACCCTGGTCGCGTCTCTGCTGACGATGGGTATCGCCACCGTTCTCATCGGCTTCCTGCCGACATATGCACAGATCGGCATATGGGCTCCGCTTCTGCTCACCGTGTTCCGTTTCGCCCAGGGCCTCGGCCTCGGCGGCGAGTGGAGTGGCGCGGCTCTGCTCGCGACCGAGAACGCCCCCCGCGGCAAGCGCGCCATCTACGGCACCTTTCCGCAGATGGGTGCCCCGATCGGCTTCATCCTCGCGAACGGTATCTTCCTGGTGCTGAGCCTCGCGATGTCGGCAGACGCCTTCGCCGCCTGGGGGTGGCGCGTGCCGTTCATCATCAGCGCCGTGCTGGTGATCGTCGGTCTGTATGTGCGATTCAAGCTCGTCGAGACCCTCGCCTTCCAGAAGGTCGTCGAGCGCGGCGAGGTCGCCAAGGTTCCGGTTGTGCGTGTTTTCAAATCGAGCTGGCGCCCGCTCATCCTGGGCACGTTCATCATGCTCGCGACCTACACGCTCTTCTACCTGATGACGACCTACACGCTGACCTACGGAACGACGGCCACCACTGCCGCCACCCCGGGCCTCGGCTTCTCGCGCACCGACTTCCTCATCATGCTCATCGTCGGCGTCGTCTTCTTCGGCATCTTCACGCTCGTCTCCGGGCCACTCGCCGAGAAGTACGGCCGACGCCTCACCCTGATCGTCACGACCATCGGCATCCTCGTCTTCGGGCTGCTCTTCGTTCCGCTCTTCGGCGGCGGCTTCATCGGTACGATGGCCCTGCTGATCATCGGGTTCACCCTGATGGGGCTGACCTTCGGCCCGATGGCCTCCGTGCTGCCGGAGCTGTTCCCGGCCAACGTGCGCTACACCGGTTCGGCGATCAGCTACAACTTCGCCTCCATCCTCGGTGCCGCCGTCGCTCCCTTCGTCGCCGTCGCCCTCTGGGCCGCGGCCGGTGGCAGCCCCGTGCTGGTCGGCGTGTACCTGTCGGTGATGGCGGCGATCACCCTCGTGGCGCTGTTCCTCAGCAAGGAGACCCGCGACGTGGAGTACGACAACAACCTCAGCTGACCGCCTGCAGGGCCTGACACCGCCCGGCAGCCACGCCCTTCGAGAGTGGGTGCAGAGGGTTCGGGTCACGCGAGGCGTCAGCCGGACATCCGTCGCCCGGGCCGTTTCGCGCGACCTAAACTTGTTGTGACCACGAAAGCAGCCATGACGAATACTGCAGCACCCCGCGGCCGCCGCCGACGTGGAGGCACAGAGCCCGAAGGCCCCCGGGCACGCTTCAGCGACCTGCTGCCCTACCTCCTCGAGCACAAGAAGGTACTCGTGTTCGTGACCGTGCTGAGCGTGCTGGGCGCGGCCGCCAGCCTCGCGCAGCCGCTACTCGTCAGCCAGGTCATCACCCTCGTCACCGACGGAAAGAGCCTGAGCGGGCTGGTCTGGGGACTCGTCGCCCTCGTCGTCGTCTCGGGCCTCATCAGTGGTTTTCAGCACTACCTCCTGCAGCGCACCGGCGAGGGCGTGGTGCTGTCGTCGCGCCGCAGACTGGTGGGCCGGATGCTCAACCTCCCCATTCGCGAATTCGATGTTCGCCGCACCGGCGATCTCGTCTCGCGGGTGGGTTCGGACACCACACTGCTTCGCGCGGTGCTCACGCAGGGACTCGTCGAGGCGATCGGCGGCTCGGTCACCTTCGTCGGAGCGCTCATCGCGATGTTCATCATCGACCCCGTGCTGCTCGGCCTGACCGTTCTGGTCGTCGGGGTGTCGATCGTGGTCGTGGTGTTGCTGTCGGCCCGTATCCGCGTGGCCAGCCGTAAGGCGCAAGAGAAGGTGGGCGACCTCGCTGCGAGCGTCGAACGGGCCATCACTGCCGTGCGTACCGTTCGCGCGGCGAACGCGACCGAGCGCGAGGTGGCCGCTGTGGAGAAAGACGCCGAGGGCGCGTGGCTGATGGGCATCCAGGTCGCGAAGATCTCGGCGCTCGTGGTTCCGGTGGCGGGTATCGCGCTGCAGGTTGCGTTTCTCACCGTGATCGGCGTCGGCGGCTACCGGGTGGCGAGCGGGTCGATCACGATCGCGTCGCTGGTGTCGTTCATCCTGTTCCTCTTCCTGATGATTCTGCCGCTGGGGCAGGCGTTCGGGGCCTTCACATCGGTGAACTCGGCGCTCGGGGCGCTCGGGCGCATCCAGGAGATCATAGATCTGCCCGGGGAGGGACAGAATGATCGTGACTTCTCGCCGCTGGGCGAGGGGGGCGCGGTCGGTGCAGCAGCGGTCGGGGCCGCGACGGGAAGCGGTGCCGCGACCGGCGTCGGGGTGGCTTCCACCCGAGACGACATCGCTGTCGAGTTCGACGGGGTCGAGTTCGCCTACGCCGAGGCTCCTGTGCCGCGGGGTGAGGGTGCGGAGCCGCGTGGTCGAGGTGCGGAGCCGCGCGGTGGGGCAGATGGTGTTCGCGATGACCCGTCGGCGGCGGGTGCGACATCCGGGGCCGATCAGCCGGGCATCCTGAGTACAACCGTGCTGCGCGGGGTGAGTTTCAGCGTGCCCCGCGGTAAACGCGTCGCCCTGGTGGGACCCTCGGGAGCGGGCAAGAGCACCACTCTGGCGCTCATCGAGCGGTTCTACGATGTGACCGCGGGCGCGATCAGGGTCGGTGGCGTCGACATCCGCGCGCTCGACCGGAAGGAACTGCGGTCGCAGATCGGCTACGTCGAGCAGGATGCCCCGGTGCTGGCGGGGAGCATCCGCTCGAATCTGCTGCTCGCGACGCCCGACGCAACCGACGAACAGTGCGTGGCGGTGCTTGGCGCCGTCAACCTGCTCGAAGTGCTCGACCGCTCGCCGCAGGGGCTGGATGCCCCGGTCGGCGAAGAGGGTGTGATGCTGTCGGGCGGCGAACGCCAGCGCCTCGCGATCGCGCGGGCGCTGCTGGCCGCTCCCCCCATTCTGCTGCTCGACGAATCGACCTCCAGCCTCGACGGGCTCAACGAGCAGATGCTGCGGGAGGCCATCGACGCGGTCGCCGAGAATCGCACGCTGATCGTGATCGCGCACCGCCTGTCGACCGTGGTGGATTCCGACCAGATCATCGTGCTCGACCACGGCGCGGTGGTGGGCGTCGGAACGCACTCCGAGCTCGTCGTGTCGACGCCGCTCTACCGCGAGCTCGCGAAGCGCCAGCTGCTCGTCTGAGGCGTCGCGCGCAGTGCGCGGCGGTTACCCTGCGGCGGCCCGCCACCGCGCCGGCCCCCCAACGCACCCGCCCGCCAGCGCGCCGGCCCGCCACGGTGTGGGCCCGCGGGCGGTCAGCCGGTGAGCGTGTGCTGCAGTTCCGCCGCGCGGAGCGTGTTCGCGAGCAGCATCGCGATGGTCATCGGCCCGACACCGCCCGGCACCGGAGTGATCAGGCTCGCCACCGGCGACACCGCCGCGAAGTCCACATCGCCGCTCAGGCCGTCGGGCCCGCGGTGGATTCCCACGTCGATCACCACGGCGCCCGGCTTGACGAAGTCGGCATTGACCAGCCCCTTCACTCCGACCGCAGCCACGATCACATCCGCCGATCTGCATATCCCGGCCAGGTCCTTCGTGCGGGAGTGCGCGATCGTCACTGTCGCATTGCGGTTCACCAGCAGCTGCGCCACCGGTCGCCCGACCAGCTCTGAACGCCCGATCACCACGACGTTCGCGCCCTCGATCGGCACGTCGTAGGCATCGAGCAGCTCGATCACACCCGACGGCGTGCACGGCCGCAGCCCCTTCTTACCCTGGGCGAGCAGCCCCACGCTCATCGTCGTGAGGCCGTCGACGTCTTTCTCGAACGGAATCAGCTCGATCAGCGAAGCGGCATCGAGATGTGCGGGAACCGGCAGTTGCAACAGGATGCCCGACACCGCCGGGCTCGCAGCGAGCTCCCTCAGCAGGCCTTCGACCTCCTGCTGCGTCGCGTCTTCGGGCAGATGCTGGTGCAGGTCGGCCATTCCCGCCGCCACCGACGACTTGCGCTTGCTCGCCACGTAGACCTCGGATGCGGGGTCGCCCCCGACGAGCACGGTTGCGAGGCCGGGTTGAACGCCCGTTCGCGCCACGAACTGCGCGACGTCGCCCTTCAGCTGTTCACGAACGCGGGCGGCGACCGCTTTACCGTCGATGATGCCGGCTTCAGCCATGCTCTTCTCCTTCACAGTCACGCTCTTTTTAGAACTCTCCACAGATAACGAAGTGGCCGCCGAAGCGACTAGAGGATGGTGGTGGAATTCCCGTATGTCATCACACGATCTTCGCAATGCCACTTCACCGCACGGGCGAGCACGCTGCGCTCGACTTCCGCACCCCGCCGTTCGAGCTCGCCGACACTCTCGCGGTGGCTGACGCGAACCACGTCCTGTTCGATGATCGGTCCCTCGTCGAGGTTCGCTGTGGCGTAGTGCGCTGTGGCCCCGATGAGTTTGACGCCACGCTCCTTCGCCTTGAGGTAGGGACCGGCGCCGGCGAAGGCCGGGAGAAAGGAGTGGTGGATGTTGATCACCGGGCAGCCGACGCTGTCGAGAAAGTCGGCGGAGAGAATCTGCATGTACCGCGCCATCACGACCAAGTCGACCTTGCCGGCCAGCAGTTCGAGCTGCTCCGCCTCGGCCTCGGCCTTGGTCGCCCGCGACACCGGAATGTGCACGAACGGAACACCGAAACCCGCCACATCGGCAGCGAGGTCACCGTGATTCGAGATCACCAGGGTCACGTCCATGTCGAGGTCGCCACGCTTGTTGCGCCACAGAAGTTCGAGCAGGCAGTGATCGTACTTCGAGACCATGATGGCCACGCGCTTCGGCGACGCCACGCTGGTGAAGGTGTAGGTCATACCGAAGCGGCGCCCGACCTGCCGGGCGAAGTCACGATCGAGATCGCCGAGGCGCGCCGCCAGGTCATCGCAGTGAAAGACGGTGCGCTGAAAGAACTCGCCGTTCTCCGAGTCGGTCGAGAACTGGCCGAGTTCGACGATGTTGGCGCCGTGCTCAGCGAGAAACCCGGCCACGGCTGCCACGATCCCCGGCTGGTCGGAGCACTGGATGCTCAGCCGGCCCATGTCAGAGGGAGGAGGGGTCGCGGGTCGGGCGTCGGCGAACGCGGGCTGTTCGGGCACCATGTGCGGGCGATCTCCTCGGTAGAAATGTGTCGATACAACGGTAACGGGTCTGGAGGGCCTCCCCTGACCCGCGATGGCTGTGGCGACTCGGGCGTCAACCCGACAGGGCCCAGAGCGCCACCGCACTGGCCGCTGCCACGTTCAGGGAGTCGATTCCGTGCGCCATCGGGATGCTCACGACCGTGTCTGCCGCAGCGAGCGCCTCCGGGGTGAGCCCATCTCCCTCAGCACCGAGCACCAGAGCGAGCCGGTCGGGTCGGGCATCCCTGGCTTGAAACTCACGCAGTGAGACGGCGTCGGGGCTCAGGGCGAGCGCGGCGATGTGGAAGCCCGCCCCCTGGAGGGTCGGGCCGAGTTCTGACCAGTCACCGGTGCGCGTCCACGGAACCTGCAGCACAGTGCCCATGCTGACCCTGATCGCGCGTCGATAGAACGGATCGGAGCAGCGCGGCGTCACCAGCACGGCATCCGCGCCGATCGCGGCGACGGAACGGAAGATCGCACCCACGTTGGTCGGGTCGGCGACGTTCTCGAGCACGACGACGAGACGGGCATCCGCCAGCAGGTCGTCGACCGTGGCGAGGGCCGGTCGGTTCATGGCAGCGACGATGCCACGGTGCAGAATGTAGCCGGTGAGTTCAGCGAGCAGTTCTCCGGGGCCGACGAAGATCGGAGTAGATGCGGCGTGGTCACCGAGAGCAGCCACGGCGTCATCGACCGAGCCCCCGAGCGCCAGCACAGAGCGCGGCACGTGCCCCGCACGCACGGCGCGCTCGAGTACGAGGGCAGACTCGGCGAGGTAGACCCCGTGCTCAGAACTGCGAGCCTTGCGCAGCGCCACATCGGTGAGGTGGGAGTAGTCCGCCAGCCGCGGGTCACTCAGCTCATCGATCTCTAGGAGGTGTGCTCCTCCCCCCATGCCGGGTTCAGCGCTCAGCTGCACGCTGCCCACGCCAGGCTCAGCGCTCAGCTGCGCGCCCGCGCCCAGGCTCACGCCTGCGCCGGGCCCCGGGATGAGCGGGTCGCTCACTCCGCGTCGACCGAAGCCGAGACGATCAGCTCTGCGCCTGCGTGCCCCAATTCGGCGAGCGCGGCCTGGCTCGACGCGGGGTCGACACCCGCCACCAGGTCGGTCAGAATGCGCACCCGGCGGCCGTGCTCGATCGCATCGAGAGCCGACGCCCGAACGCAGTAGTCGGTTGCCAGGCCCGCGACATCCACCTCGGCCACGCCGTGCTCATCGAGCAGCTGGTGAACGGTGCTGCCCTCTTCGGTCGTGCCCTCGTAGATGGAGTAGGCGGGCTCACCCTGCCCCTTCCGCACATGGAACGTGACCGCCTCGGCCGTGAGAGCGTCGTGGTATTCGGCACCGTTGGTTCCGGCGACGCAGTGCACGGGCCAGGTCGTGATGAAGTCGGGCGCCTCGCCGGTGGCGAAGTGACCCCCGTTGTCGTTCTCGGCGCTGTGCCAGTCGCGGGAGGCGAAGACCACGTCGTAGGTGTGCGGATGCTCGGCCAGCAGTGTCGAGATGCCCCGAGCGACCGCAGCACCCCCCTCGACCCCCAGGGCGCCGCCCTCGGTGAAGTCGTTCTGCACGTCGATGATGAACAGGGCTTTCGCCACGGCGGGCTCCTCCTCGGTGGGGCACGCACAGGGTTCCAGCGTGCCAGTGATGAACCCCACAATTCTACGACGCACCCCTCCGCCCGGGCCTGCGTCAGTTATTCGACAGTGCGTTCCCGCAGTTGTACACACCCACTGTGAGTGCGTCCAGTGCCTCCCGGCCCGAACCGATCTGACTGTCGAGCGCGAAGAACGCGAATGTCAGCACCGTGCCGTCGGCCGCGTGCACCACCCCGGCGAGGGTGTTCGCGGAATCGATCGACCCCGTCTTGGCGAACACTTTCCCGTCCACCACGGAATTCGATCCGGTGAAGCGGTAGGAGAGTGTGCCCGTCTGGTCGGCGATCGGCAATCCGTCGAGCAGCACGCCGAGGTTGCCCACCCGGGCGTCCACCCGGTCGAACAGTGCCGTGATGAACAGCGCCGACACAGCATCGTTGTCGCTGAGACCCGATCCGTCGACGATGACGAGGCCGTCGACGTTCAGACCGTAGGAGTCGTGCAACGCCGCCGGAATCGCCGTCTGGAGCGCCGAGAACGACGACCCCGCACCGAGCGCGATCGCCGTGAGCCGCGCGAGCATCTCGGCTTCGTTGTTGTCGGAGCGAAGCACGGCCTCCTGCACCATCGTCGAAACCGGCGCGGACTGCACGGCCCCGAGCACGGTGGCACCCGCCGGTGCGACCCCCGCCTGCAGCCGCGCGCCGGAGGCCACCGAACCGAGCGCCGACCGCAGCGCCTGCCCCGCCCGCCCGACCGGGTCGGTGCTTCGCGGGGAGGTGTCGGCCGATGGATTCGCTCGATCGCCGTCGACCATCAGAGCCGTCACCTCGGCGGTGGATCCCTCGGTCTGTTCGACCCGGCTCCATGAGGGCTGCCACGTGTCCCCGGAGAACAGCGACGAGTCGAGCACGATCGACGTGATCTCCCCACCTCCGGCCGACGGATCTGCTGCCCACGCCGCCTTCACCTGCGCGGCCAGGTCGAGAATCGACGCACTGTCGTTGTAGATGTTCGACGATCCGCTCGCCAGCGTGACATCACCGCCGCCGACCAGCACCACCTGCCCCGCCTCAGCGCCCCGCACCACGCTGGTCGTCACTGGGTGGTCAGGTCCGAGCACGGCGAGCGCCGCAGACGAGGTGAGCACCTTCATCACACTCGCCGTGCGTGAGAACTGGTCACCCGATCGGTCGAACAGGATGCTGCCGGTCGCCGCATCGCGCACGACGCCCTGAAAGGTGCCGAGCCCCGCCGCTGACGCCAGCGCACTGACCGAACAGGTGCGGATGATCGTGGCCGGTGCCGCAACAGCGGGTTGGGGCCGTCTCTCCGGCACGGCGACCGTCGAGATCGGTGCGGGAACGGCGGTCGCGGTGGCGGTGAGCTCCGCGGGCGGTGCCGCCTGGGCCGAGGCGAAAGCCGCTCCTCCAGCGAGCGACCCTGCCGCCAGCAGGCCGACGACCACCCAGGCCGCCGCTAGCCGCACACCGCGCCACGAGCGTTTCTGCGGGGCGGAGTGGGCGGGCATCCGGTCAATGTACCAGCCGACCCTGCACGGGCTCGAAGCGCCCGAACCGTCGGTTGCAGCTCCCAGCCGCAGCCCGCCCGAACCGTCGGTTGCAGCTCCCAGCCGCAGCCTGCCCGAAGCGCCGAACCTACTCGCCCGGGTAGACCAGCCCGATCTGCCGCCGCACCTCGTCGAGCACACCCATGATGGCGACGCTCTCAGCGACCGGGAGCAGGGGGCTCTCGTGCTCGCCCGACGCGACGACACGCTCGAACTCCCAGGCCTGGTACTGCATGCCCCGGGAGACGACCGGGTGATCGAACTCTTCGATCACGTTCTGCTGAGAGTCGATCACCCGGAACGTCGTCGGTGCATACCAGATGCGATCGATGTCGATTCGGCCTTCTGTTCCGAGAACCGAGGCCGCGGTGGGGCCTGCCGTATCGAGCGCCGTGTGCAGTACAGACTGGCGGCCGCCGTCGTGCTCGAGCACGATCGCGGTCTGCCGATCGACACCCGTCTCGGTGGGCGACGACGTCGCGATCACCCGTGTCGGCAGACCGAGCACGTCGACGGCGAAGGAGACGGGGTAGATGCCCAGGTCGAGCAGCGCCCCGCCACCGAGCTCGGGTGCGTTGATGCGGTGCGCCGGGTCGGAGGGGAGCTTCTGGGTGTGGTCGGCAATGACGGTGCGCACGTCACCCAGGGTGCCCGCCGCGATGATCTCCCGGATGCGCACCATGTGCGGCAAGAACCTCGTCCACATGGCCTCGAGAACGACGACACCTGCCGCGGCGGCCGCATCGGCGATCGCCTGGGCTTCACGCTCATTGACCGTGAACGACTTCTCGACGAGCACGTGCTTGCCCGACCGGATGGCCAGCAGAGCGTTCTGTTCATGGAACGGATGCGGCGTGGCGACGTAGACCACGTCGACATCCGGATCGCTGGCCAGGGCCTCGTAGCTCGCGTGGGCGGTCGGACTGCCGAACCGCCCCGCGAACTCATCGGCGGAGACCTGCGAACGAGAGCCCACAGCGGTGAGTTGCAACCCGTTCGCCAGGAGATCTGCCGCGAACGAAGCCGCAATGCCACCCGTTCCGAGAATTCCCCATCGAAGTCCCTGTGGCATCTGTGCTCCCTCGCATGTGTGGCCCGACTCACCGTCAGACAGAAAAAAGGCCCGGATCTCCCGGGCCTTCAGATCGGGCCGCCTATCAGAATCGAACTGATGACCTATTCATTACGAGTGAATCGCTCTACCGACTGAGCTAAGGCGGCCTGGCCGGCAAGAGTCACCGGCACAGCAAGCAATCTTATAGGAGTGTTTGCAGCTCGCGGAACGAATGCGTCAACAGCGTCGACATCGACTGGGTCTCCGCCGCGGCCGCCCACCTCGCCCAGGCGTGCCGCATCGTGGCGATGGAGACCATGGCAATGAGACGGGCGCGTTCGCTGATCACCGCCTGATCGGGTATTTCGGTACCGGATGCTCCCTGCCGCGCATCCGTCACCAGCCGCTCTTCGATCGCTCCGGTGAGCTCGAGCTCGAATTCGTGCATGCTGGTAATTCTCTGCACGAGCAGGTGGGGGTAGTCGCGTACGACCATCTTGCGCAACTGGTGCATCTCCAGGTCATGGTCGTCGGTCTCGGCCATGGAGCGCATGATGACAAGGAGCCCGTCGAAGATCGGCTGCCCGGGCCCGGCGGCGATGAAGGTCTGCACATCGGCGGATTTCAAGGAGAACGGGGACTCACCGAGAACCGCAGACTCTTTCGAGGAGAAGTAGTTGAAGAAGGTGCGCGGCGACACGTCTGCCCGGCGGCTGATCTCGTCGACAGTGACGTTGTCGAGGCCCTTGTCGCGGCTCAACTCCAGAACGGCGCGCTGGATGCTACGGCTGGTGGCGCGGCGTTTGCGCTCGCGCAGCCCCACATCGGGAAGCTCTTCCGGGCCCCCGTCGGAGGCCGGGGCCGATGGGGCTCCAGCTGCAGTGCTGATAGCGGTACTCACGATGTCAATTGTTGCAGACACCGCAAGAATGTGACAGGACCGTGCCCGCAATCATCACCGGGTGCACCGCGGGTCTGAACTGGGAGCGTCGCCGGTGAGGAAGTACTCGTCGACGAGCGAATGCACGCACGACGATGTTCCGTAGGCGGTGTGACCCTCGCCGACGTAGGTGATCAACTGCGAGCCGGTCAGCTGCTTCGACACCGCGACCGCGTCTTCGTACGGCGTAGCCGGATCATCGGTCGTTCCGACGACGAGGATGGTCGGGGCACCCGTATCGCTCACCGGAGCGGGCGTGCGCGTCGCCGGCACGGGCCAGTTCGCGCAGCCGATGTCTCCGTAGGTCCACCACGGGCCGAAGGTGGGAGCAGCGGCGATGAGCTCGGCATTCTGCTGGGCGATGGTCGCGGCATCCGTCACCGCCGGGTAGTCGAGACAGTTGATGGCCGTGAAGGCTTCGGTCTGATTGTTCTGATAGCTGCCGTCTGCGTTGCGACCGTTGTAGGCGTCTGCCAGTTGAAAGGCCAACTCGGCATTGCCCTGCTTCACCTGGGCGATCATCTGTGAGAGGTAGGGCCAGCTGCTCTGGGTGTACAGCGGGTAGAAGATCGCTGTGAGCAGGCTGGCCGACCCGAGCTTGCGGCCATCCGATGCGGTGATCGGTGTGGTGTCGACGGCGTTCAGGAGGGTCTGAACCTGCATCGTGGCATTGTCCACGGAGCCCGAGAACGGGCATCCGGAACCCTGCAGACAGTCGGTGAGGTAGGCCTTGAGGGCGCCCTCGAAACCCTTCGCCTGGCCGATGCTCGACGCGAAGCCAGTCGACGTGGGATCGACCACGCCGTCGATCGTCATGCGGCGAACCTTGTCGGGGAAGAGCGTCGCGTACTCGCCGCCGATGAACGTGCCGTAGGAGTACCCGAGGTAGTTGAGGCCGGTGTCGCCGACGGATGCACGCAGGGCGTCGAGATCGCGAACGGTGCTCTCGGTGTCGATGGTACCGAGCAGGGCACCCGTTCCTGACTTACAGCCGTCACCGAACGCTTTCGCGCTGGCGTTCGCTGCGGTCAGCCACTCGGCCGAGCCACGCTTGCCGGGGATGATGTCGTAGAGGTAGGCGTCCATCTGGGCCGACGTCACACAGGTGACAGCCGACGATGCACCGACACCCCGCGGGTCGAACCCCACGATGTCGTACTGCTGCTGAACAGAGGGGTCGACGGCGAAATCGACGCTGTCTTTGACGAAATCGAGAGCAGAGACGCCGGGGCCGCCGGGATTGACGAAGAGGGTGCCCTGGCGCGTGCCGCTCTTGGCCGGCTGCTTGATGAGGGCGAGAGTGATGGTGTCGCCGGTCGGCGCGCTCCAGTCGAGCGGTACCACAGCCGTCGTGCACTCGAAGCCGTTGTCACAGTCCGTCCAGGCGAGGGTCTGGTCGTAGAACGGCTTGAGGTCGGCTGCAACGTTCTCGCCCGTGGGGGTCGAGGTGCCTGCGGGCGCACCCGTGGACTGGCCGGAACCCGAGGCCGCGCCGCTGCCGCTGCCGCCCGATGCGAACCAGGTCGTGCAGCCCGAGAGAGCGAGAACGGCGATCGCGGCCATTCCGACGCCACCGAGAACCCGGCGACGCATGCGGGTCGGTGGCCGTTCGGTGCGGTGCTGTTCTGTCACGGAAGGACCTTTCGTGGTGCGGTGCGCGGCAGAGCCACGGTGATGAGCATGGCCTCGAGGGCTAGGGCGGGGGTGACATTCGCGGCGATGCGGCGTCGGGCGTCGGAGATCGCATCCATGATGGCCAGGGTGTCGGCCGGTTCGCCCTGCTGCGCGAGGGCATCGACCTTCGACTGGATGGCGGCGTTGATGGGTTCGAGGCTGGCAGCGAGTTGCTGCAGCAGCACGTCGCGGTAGAGCGAGAGCAGGTCGACGAGAATGCGGTCGATACCGTCGCGGAGGCTGCGCGTCGAACGACGCTTCTGGTCGTCTTCGAGCGCCTTCACCTGTGAGCGCAGTGCCATCGGTACGGCCTGGCCCGGCTCGACGCCGAGCGTTCGCAGGGTGTTCTCGCGCTCGTGGGCGTCGCGCTCCTCGGTGATCGCCTGGGCGTCGTCTTTCGCGAGCTCGAGCAGCCGAGCTGCGGCCATGACCGCCTCCGGCACACTCCGGATGCCCAGGGCCACCGAGAGCGTCTCATCCCGTCGCGCTCGGGCCTCCGCGTTCGTGGCCAGACGGTGGGCCATGCCGATGTGGCTCTGCGCCTCACGCGCCGCGCGCCGCGCGGTCTCGGGGTCGACACCGTCTCGACGCTCGAGCAGCCGGGCGACGTCGTCGACGGCCGGAACGCGAAGCCGCACGGAACGCACCCTCGATCGGATCGTCGGGAGGAGGTCGGCTTCGCTGGGCGCGCAGAGAATCCAGACGGTTCGCTCGGGCGGCTCTTCGAGGGCCTTCAGCAGCACGTTGGAGGTTCGCTCCACCATCCGGTCGGCGTCTTCGATGACCATCACGCGGTAGCGCGAGACCGAGGGCGAGAACTGTGAACTCGACACCAGCGAACGCACCTCCTCGATGGAGATGATCACCCGGTCGGTGCTGAGCACGGCGAGGTCGGGGTGAGTGCGGGCCGCGACCTGCCGGCAGTCACGACAGTGGCCGCATCCGCCGTCACGGCAGAGCAGGGCAGATGCGAAAGCGTAGGCGAGGTTCGAGCGACCCGAGCCGGGAGGCCCGGTGATCAGCCACGAATGGGTCATGGCGCCGCCGACGTTGCCGGCGGCATCCTTGAAGAGGTCGATCGCCTCTGACTGGCCGGTCAGCTCGCTCCACACGCTCATACGCACAACCTACCGGGCAGGGCTGACGAGAAGCGGTGTGAGACGGTGTCGAATGCGGGCCGAGATCTCGGCCGGCGAGAGCGCCCCGTCGACGACGACGAACCGCTCGGGCTCGGCCTTGGCAATTGAGAGAAACGACTCGCGAACACGCCGGTGAAACTCGTTCTTCTCGGCCTCCAGCCTGTCGAAACGCTTCTGTGCACTGTTCAGCCGTTCGCGCGCGAGAGATTCGTCGAGATCGATGAGCACCGTGAGGTCGGGAACCAGATCTTCGGTCGCCCATTCGGAGAGCCGCCGGATCTCAGCCCCGTCGAGCACCCGGCCGGCACCCTGGTAGGCGACCGATGAGTCGATGTAGCGATCCTGGATCACCACCTCGCCTCTGTCGAGAGCGGGCCTGACCTTCGTGGCGATGTGCTGGGCGCGGTCGGCCGCGTACAGCAGCGCCTCGGCGCGCGGCGTGATGTGGCCACGGCTGTGCAGCACGATCTCGCGCACCTCGAGCCCGAAGTCGGTTCCACCGGGTTCGCGGGTGCGCACGACCGTGCGACCGGAGGCGACCAGCCACTCCTCGAGCAGGGCGGCCTGGGTGGACTTGCCTGCGCCGTCACCGCCCTCGATGGTCACGAAGAGGCCGGGTTCGACCGATTGCCCAGCTCGACCGGTCACTTTTTGGGAGCAGCCTTTCGAGCGGGAGCCTTTCGGGTGGTCGCGGCAGTCGCGCGCTTCGCTGGAGTGCGCGGCTTCGCCGGGCCCTTCGCACGCTTGTCGGCAAGAAGCTGCACGGCCCGGTCGAAGTCGATCTCCTCGATCGTCTCTGCCTTGGGAATGGTGGCGTTCGTCACTCCGTCGGTGACGTAGGCGCCGAAACGACCGTCTTTGATCTTGATGGCCTTACCGCTCTCGGGGTCGGGCTCGTCAAAGTCTTTCAGAGCACTGGATGCACGGCGAGCGCCGTACTTCGGCTGGGCGAACAGCTCCAGCGCCCCGGGAAGGTCGATCTCGAAGATCAGGTCTTCGTTGTCGAGTGAGCGGGTGTCGGTTCCGCGTTTCAGATAGGGGCCGAACTTGCCGTTCTGCGCGGTGATCGTCTCCGAGAGTTCGGGGTCTTCGCCGACGGTTCGCGGCAGTGCCAGCAGCTTGAGAGCCGTATCGATGTCGATGGCGGCGAGATCCATCGACTTGAACAGCGACGCAGTGCGCGGCTTGACGGCGGCAGCCTTGGCGGGGGCCTTTTTCGCCGCCGGCTTCTTGGCCGCGGGCTTCTTCACTGCCTTGGTGGCCGTGGTGGCCGTAGTGGCGCCCGTGCCCGTGGCAGCGCCGGCGGCAGCGGTCGCTGCCTCGGCCGGAGGCTCGACCAGGAGTGCGGCTGCGGCGAGCAGGGCTGCGGCGGCCTCGGCCTCCTGCTCGGCCGTGAGTTCGGGGTCGACCTCGGTCACGTAGGGGCCGAACCGGCCATCCTTCGCGACGATGTTCTTGCCGTTCTCGGGGTTGACCCCGATCACGCGGTCGACGACGACGGGTGCCTCGATCAGCTCGACGGCCTTCGTGAGGGTCAACTCGTCGGGAGCCAGCTCGGGCGGGATGTTGACCCGACGGGGAGGCTTGACCTCGCCTGTGGCGAGATCGACCTCGGCCTCCTCGGCGACCTCGAGGTAGGGGCCGTACTTTCCGATGCGGAGGGTTATCTCATCGGAGAGCGGGATCGAGTTGATCGCCTTCGCGTCGATGTCGCCCAGATTGTCGATGACGCTTCGGAGACCCCGGTGGCCCTCGTTGCCGAAGTAGAACCCGTTCAGCCAGTCGACGCGATCTTCTTCACCGCCGGCGATCTTGTCGAGGTCGGACTCCAGTTCGGCCGTGAACTCGTAGTTCACGAGCTCGGAGAAGAACTCCTCGAGCAGACGGATGACCGAGAACGCGATCCAGTTCGGAACGAGCGCCTGCCCGCGCGGCGTCACGTAGCCACGATCGATGATGGTCGAAATGATGGAGGCGTAGGTCGACGGGCGGCCGATTCCGAGCTCGTCGAGCGTCTTGACCAGGCTCGCCTCGGTATAGCGCGGGGGCGGGCTCGTCTCGTGACCGGCTGCCTCGACCTCCACTGCGCGGAGCTTCTGGCCCGTGGTGAGGGGGGGCAGTTTCGACTCGGTCGGATCGGTCGACGCGTTGCGGTCTTCGTCGAGGCTCTCCTCGTAGGCGAGCATGAAGCCCCGGAACGTGATGACGGTGCCACTCGCGGAGAACTCCGCGACGGTCGTGGCGGTGAGGCCGTCGACCGGGGTGGGGCCAGCGGTGATCGTCACAGAGGCCGTGGAACCCTTGGCGTCAGCCATCTGCGAGGCGACGGTGCGCTTCCATATGAGTTCGTAGAGCTTGAAATCGTTGCCGCGGAGTGCAGACGCGACCTGCGACGGGGTGCGGAAGGTCTCGCCGGCTGGGCGGATGGCCTCGTGGGCCTCCTGCGCGTTCTTTCCCTTGCCCGAGTAGAGCCGGGGCTTGTCGGGCACTGTCTCAGCGCCGTAGAGCGACGTGGCCTGGCTGCGGGCCGCATTCAGGGCCTGCTGCGACAGCGACGGAGAGTCGGTACGCATGTAGGTGATGTAGCCGTTCTCGTAGAGCGACTGCGCAACGCTCATCGTCTGTCGGGCCGAGAAGCGCAGCTTGCGCGCCGCCTCCTGCTGCAGAGTCGATGTGGTGAACGGCGCCGCCGGGCGCCGTGTGTAGGGCTTTGACTCCACGTTGGCGACCTGGATGCCGACGCTCGGGTCTTTCAACGCAGCGGCGAGCGAGTGCGCCTGCGATTCGCTGAGCATGCTCGCTGTGCTCTTCAGCTTTCCGGACTCGTCGAAGTCGCGACCGGTCGCGATACGCTCGCCGTTCACCCTCACCAAGCGCGCAGCGAACTGCTGGGCATCCGACCCCTTCTGCACGGCGTCGGCGAGAGTGGCGTTCAGGTCCCAGTAGCCGGCGGCCGTGAAGGCGAGGCGTTCACGCTCGCGTTCGACGACCAGACGGGTGGCTGCCGACTGCACCCGACCCGCGGAGAGGCCGGGGCCGACCTTCCGCCACAGAACGGGCGAGATCTCGTAGCCGTAGAGCCGGTCGAGAATGCGGCGCGTCTCCTGTGCGTCGACGAGGGCCTCATCGATGTCGCGGGTGTTGTCCCTCGCGTGCTCGATGGCCTCTTTGGTGATCTCGTGGAACACCATGCGGCGCACGGGCACCTTGGGCTTCAGCACCTCGAGCAGGTGCCATGCAATGGCTTCGCCCTCGCGGTCTTCATCAGTTGCCAGGTAGAGCTCGTCGGCGTTGGCCAGGGCTTTCTTCAGTTCTGCGACGGTCTTGCGCTTCTCGGCCGAGACGACGTAGTAGGGAGCGAAACCGTTTTCGACGTCGACGGAGAACTTGCCGAGGGAGCCCTTCTTGAGCTCCGGGGGCAGGTTCTTGGGCTCGACGAGGTCGCGGATGTGCCCAACCGAGGCCTGAACCTCATAGCCGTCGCCGAGGTACTGGGCGATGGACTTCACCTTGGTTGGTGACTCGACGATGACGAGCTTTCTCGGGCCTGACACGGGCGCTCCCTGAACACTGGATGTGATGTGGTGACTGCCGCCTGGAATCTCGAAGAAGATCTCTGACAAGAAGGAGCGGCGAACCTGACGGGCGCTGGGCCCATCAGGGTCACCATACACACCATCAGATGACGTTAACCTCATTTGGCCGTGGGCTAAGCGCTCAGCGAACGAAGGGTTCACCCCTTGCGGGTTCGGCAATCGCGAGGATGATGGTGGACGAAACTCAATGGAGAGGAGTAGACCACCATGTCTATGACCCGATTCGGAACGTATACGGCGAAGCTCGTCGACGGACCACTCGAAGGCAAGACCATCAGCACCGGGTTCAGCGACGGGGGTGAGCCGCAGCCGCGGATGAGCATCCCCACCGACTCGCCGACGAAGCACTACCTCTATATCAGGGGAAGCGGCATCGAGTTCGCGGAGGGCTCGGGCGCGACGGATCGCCCGAGTGCGATCGAGTACCGCTTCGTGCAGGCGGTGTTCGAGTAACTCTCCGACGCTGTGCCGAGGGGCCGGGTTCGCAGCTGCGGGCTCGGCCCCTGGCGCGAGGGTGTGCCGCATGGTGCCCGACGGGGGCGGGCCCGACGCGGGCGGGCCCGCCCGCGCCCCGATCGACAGCGAAAGGCCCGCGATAGTGCGGCTGACGCTGACCTCCGCTGTCGACTCCGAGAGGGAGCACCGGTCGAGATGATCTCCGGCCAGTTCGGCCGCTCGCGCTGCCGCCTCACAGGGGGAACCCGCAACCAGGCCTGACGCCACGTCGGCCGCGGCCAGCGCTGCCGCATCGGCGGCCGCAGCGAGCGCGCGTTTCTCGCCGAGCGCCACCGTCAGGGTGAGCACGACAGCGGTGAACATCAGCACTGCCGCGACCAGCGCGAGCGCCAGCACCGACCCCGAGCCGCGGTCGTCACCGAACGCCCGCCGCAGGCCACGTGCAGCGGCCCCGGCGCCAGAACCGCCACTGCGGCCGGCCACATGACCCACGGTTCCCTCGCCGCGCCCACGCGCACGCAGGCCGGTCATGGGCCGTCACCGAGAGCGCACGAGCGAGCAGTCGCCTCCAGCCCGGCCAGACCGAGACTCCCGAAGGACATCGGCGCCGACACCGTGGCGCACACGAAGTCACCCTCGTGGGTGCTTGAGAGCGAGTGGGCGCCGACGAGCAGGTTCACCGCCCCGTCTGCGTCGGAGTCGCCCCGCGCCAGGGTTCGCGCCGCAACGGCGGCTGCGTCGACCACCCGAACCTGAAGGGTCGATGCCTGCAGCGCTGCGAGGGCGAGCACCAGCACGATCATCACTGCCGGAAGACCGGCGGCGAACTCCGCCGTGATGCTCCCCCGGTCATCCTGCACCGCTCGACGAACCCCCACCATGAACTTCACGATCAGCCCGCAACAGTAAGGGCCCGGTGTATGAGGTCGGTGAGCATCGACCTCACCTCATCACCGCGCAGGATGACGACCAGAAGCCCCGCAAAGCCGACGGCGGCCATCGTGGCGATCGCGTACTCAGCCGTCGCCGATCCGGTGTCGTCGGCCAGCACCCCGACCCATGCGGACCGTCGGCGGCCCGCACCGCGCACCGTGGGTCTCAGCCCTGTTGGGTGCTGAACCATCGATCGCGGCGCACCCCCTTGCCTGCATCCGGCGGAGCGGGATTCCACCGACGGATCGGCATGATTTCGGATCGGGGCGGGTATGCGCATGAGGTTCTTTCTGTGGTGGGTTGTGGATCGAGCGGGACGGGCCCTCGCGCTCCGGTGGGCCTACCGACAATGCTGTGCCGCTGCGCCGCACGTTCCGCTGCAGAACGTGCGATCTGTGTACAACGGTCACCAGGAGCCGAATGTGGAGGAGATGACAGAAAGGAGGAGAGGGGCGACTCCGAGCACCATGAAGGCCGGGAGTACGCAGAGCCCCAGGGGGAGCATGAGCTTCACCGAGAGGGCCGCTGACACCTTCTGGCTCACTGCGAAGGCTTCACGTCGTGCCTGGTGGCCCTCGCTGCGGAGCAGTTCTGCGGCGGGTACACCGGCGCGAGTGGCGAGGTCGACGACGGAACTGGCCAGCTGCAGACCGCGCGGCTCGAGGAGGTCATAGGTCTCGAGCGCGGTCTGGGTGAGGCGGCGGGCACGGGCGACGGATGCTCCGCCCTCCATGGCCACCGCCATCAGCTCGAGTGACAGGCCGGTGACCGTGGCCTTCGGAGTCGCTGAGCGTACGAGGCGCCCGTTCCAGATTCGCGAGAGCAGGAGTAGGCCGGCCCCCGCCAGAAGACAGATGATGCCCGGGGGCGTTGCCGTCAGGGTGTGGAGGGTATCGAAGCCCAGGATGGCGCCGAAGCCGAGCGCGGCGAGGGGAAGCACGGTCATCAATCGGGCTGTGGCGACGGGCGCGGCGAGCGCGACAGCGATTGCGCGCTGATTGTCACCGATCTCGCGCAGTGCCGTCGCCACCTCGCGGAGGCAGAGGGCGATGGGGGCTCCGGATTCGGACGCCACCGCCCAGACGGCCGCGACCGACCGCCAGGCGCGGGCAGACCGTGCGTCTGAGGCGCGGCAGGCCGCATCGATCGCCTGGTCGCTCGAGACACCGAGGTTCACCGCCCGGGCGATCAGGCGAACCACCTCTCGGTGCCGTGCGCCCGGGTCGCGTCGCGGCGGGGCGACCCGCCGTCGGCGTGCCGTGGTTTCCGTGGCGGCTCCTGGTGGCCCGGTACCACCGTCTGCGGGTTCAGCCAGGTAGACCCAGGCGTTCTGTGGGACGACTCCTGCCTCGAGGAGCACTGCCAGGCGCTGGATGGTCCCGGCGATGGCGTCGATCTGGGCTGTGGAGGTCGCTGCGCTAGGCATGCTTGCCCGCCGCCACACCGGTCGCGCGCGCCGCAGGTGGGTTGGCCGCCGCATCGCGCGTCGCGAGCAGACCGGTTGCGTGCTCGCGCACCTCGAGCCGGCCGCGGCCGTCGAGCGCGAAGACGCCGAGGCCGGCGAGGCGGCGGTAGGGGCCGCGGCGCTCGATGTGCACGATGAGGTTGATCGCACTGACAGTCTGACGCGCGATGGCCTCGGGGCCCAGACCGGCCAGGGTTCCGAGCGCTTCCAGGCGGGCGGGTACGTCGGCGAGGGAGTTGGCGTGCAAGGTGCCGGCGCCGCCATCGTGGCCGGTGTTGAGGGCTGACAGGAGCTCGCGAATCTCCGCGCCGCGGCACTCGCCGAGCACGAGCCTGTCGGGGCGCATCCGGAGAGCTTCGCGAAGGAGGCGTTCGAGAGAGATGCCACCGGCGCCCTCGAGGTTGGGTTGCCGTGCCTCGAGTGAGACGAAGTGCGGATGCTCGACCCGGAGCTCGGCGACGTCTTCGATCGCGACGATCCGTTCGTCGGCCGGGGCGGAGGAGAGGAGGGCCGAGAGGAAGGTGGTCTTGCCCGAACCGCCGGCGCCGGTCACCAGGACATTCGAGCGTTCACAGACTGCGGTCTCGATGACGGAGCGGTACGCGGTCTCGGAACCGTCGGACTCAGCGAAGAACCCACCGCGGTCGAGATCGTCGAATTTCAGGAAGCCCATTCGGGGCAGGCGAACCGACACCAGCGTGCCGTGCGGCGAGACGGGCGGCAGAACGGCGTGCAGGCGGATTCCGTCGCCTATCCGTACGTCGACGCACGGCGTGGCCTCGTCGATGTGACGCCCGCCGAGCGCGATGAGTCGCACGGCCAATTCGCGCAGATGGCTCTCGCTGGGGCACGACCAGTCGGGCACGTG
This sequence comes from Subtercola boreus, assembly GCF_003399645.1. Lineage (GTDB taxonomy): Bacteria > Actinomycetota > Actinomycetes > Actinomycetales > Microbacteriaceae > Subtercola > Subtercola boreus_A. The sequence goes on along the minus strand of NZ_NBXD01000007.1, from coordinate 100,833 downwards.
CGCCAACCCGCTCCCGCGGTCGACCCAGAGGTCGTTCGGACCGTTGATGAAGATGTCGGTGACGCCGGGCTCGACGACGAACCGTTCGAGCGGGCCGAAGCCTGTCGCGTCACGCGCCCCGACGGCGGCCGGCGGCGGTAGGGCCGGAGCACACGCAGAAGCCGGCGCGGGAGCAGGTGTCGGTGCGGCCACCGCAAGGGTGAACGGAGAAGGGCTCGCACCGCGCCTCGCCGCCACATACCGTCCGTCGATCACTGTCATGCGGCGAGCCTAGAAAGTGCGTCGGCGCAAGCATCGACCGGGACAACGATCTGTGGACAACACGATCACCCCGGCGCCTGTGGAGGAGCGACCACGCACCACCAGACCGCACACCACCAGACCGCGCACCACTCGACCGCCCACCAGCCGACCGAAAAGCCCACCGGGCAAGCGGCCACTCGAGCATCTGAGCCGTTAAATGAAGGGGGCGGCACCTATTGGGGGAAAAGGTGCCGCCGTAGCAGCGCATGATTGGGGGGAATCATGATTGCGCTGCATCCAAGCCAAAATCGACTTGGTAGTGAAGAGTTTACCTACCAGAAACATGGACGCAAACCGATACAGAATATTCCCAGCATCGGTTACACTGCGTGCCGTTCATCCGACAGAATCGAGGGGGCCTCGGCCCGAACGTCGGCGGATCGCCTGGAGCAAAGGAGCACCATGAACAACAGCATCGACAACCTCCTGCACGAGACCAGGCGTTTCGAGCCGAGTGCGGAGTTCCGCGCTACCGCGGTGGCCTCCGCAGACCTCTACGCCCGGGCATCCGAAGACCGGCCGGCCTTCTGGGGCGAGCAGTCGGCCGAGCTGCTGCACTGGCACAAGCCCTTCACCAAGACGCTCGACTGGAGCCGTGCCCCGTTCGCGACCTGGTTCGAAGACGGCGAACTGAATGTGGCTTACAACTGCCTCGATCGTCATGTCGAAGCGGGCAACGGTGACCGCATTGCTCTCAATTGGGAGGGTGAACCCGGCGACAGCCGCACGTTCACGTACGCCGAGCTGACGGCGGAGGTCAAGCGGGCCGCGAACGTGCTGATCGGCCTCGGCATCGGCGAGGGCGACCGCGTGGCCATCTACCTCCCCATGATTCCCGAGGCGGTCATCTCGATGCTCGCCGTCGCACGAATCGGTGCCGTGCATTCCGTCGTCTTCGGCGGCTTCAGTGCCGACAGTCTCCGCGCTCGCATCGACGATGCCCAGGCGCGGCTGGTGATCACGGCCGACGGCGGTTGGCGTAGAGGAAAGGTCTCGGCCCTCAAGCCGGCCGTGGATGCTGCGCTCGCCATCGGCGCAACCCTGAACGAGCACGGCGAGCCGGGCCCCACCACCTCGAGCGTCGAGAGCGTTCTCGTCGTCAGGCGCGGGGAGAACGAGGTCGACTGGTTTCCCGAGCGCGACCTCTGGTGGCACGACGAGATGGCAGCGGCGGGCGAGCACCACGAAGCGCAGCCCTTCCCGGCCGAAAGCCCCCTGTTCATCCTGTACACGAGCGGAACGACAGGCAAACCGAAGGGAATCCTGCACACCAGCGGCGGGTACCTCACGCAGGCCGCCTTCACGCACAAGAACGTGTTCGACCTGAAGCCTGAGACCGACGTGTACTGGTCGACGGCCGATGTCGGCTGGATCACCGGCCACACCTACGTCGTCTACGGCCCGCTCGCGAACGGTGCCACCCAGGTCATCTACGAAGGCACGCCCGATGCACCGCACCCCGGCAGGTGGTGGGAGATCATCCAGAAGTACCGGGTGAGCATCCTGTATGCCGCACCCACTGCCATCCGTACATTCATGAAGCTCGGGCGGCAGATTCCTGACGCTTACGATCTTTCGAGCCTGCGCCTGCTCGGTTCGGTCGGCGAGCCGATCAATCCGGAGGCCTGGATCTGGTACCGCGACGTGATCGGCGCCGGAACGACGCCGATCGTCGACACGTGGTGGCAGACCGAGACCGGCGCCATGATGATCTCGGCGCTGCCGGGGGTCACGACGCTGAAGCCCGGCTCGGCGCAGGTTCCGCTTCCCGGTCTGAAGATCGAGGTTCTGGATGATGCGGGCACCCCTGTGGGCAAGAACGCCGGTGGGCTGCTGGTCGTGTCGGAGCCGTGGCCCGCAATGCTGCGCGGAATCTGGGGGGACCCCGACCGTTACGTCGAGACCTACTGGAGCACCTTTCCGGGCAAGTACTTCGCCGGCGATGGAGCCCGACTCGACCGGGACGGTGACATCTGGTTGCTCGGGCGTGTGGACGATGTGATGAACGTGTCGGGGCACCGCCTTTCGACGGCCGAGATCGAGTCGTCGCTGGTGTCGCATCCGCGGGTCGCCGAGGCGGCCGTGGTCGGCGCCGCCGACGAGACCACCGGTCAGGCTGTCGTCGCGTTCGTCATCGTGCGCGTCGAGCAGGCGGGCGACCTCCGGCAGGAGGCGGATGCCCTCGCGGCTGAACTGCGCACGCACGTTGCCGGCCAGATCGGAGCGATCGCGCGGCCGAAGCAGGTGTTCATCGTGGCCGAGCTGCCGAAGACCCGCTCGGGCAAGATCATGCGGCGACTGCTCCGCGACCTGGCCGAGGGCCGCGAGATCGGCGATACCACGACGCTCGCCGACACTCAGGTGATGAGCATCATCAGCACGAACATCAAGGCCTGAGCCGCAATGGGTGGCGGCCCTGATTCGGGCACAGGCCGCTGGGCGGACGCCGTACGGAGGATGGGGGCGGGCGCTGGGTCTGCAGGAACCTCGGCTCCACCCCCGATCCTTTATGACGAACGGTTGGCGGCGGCTCCGGGTCCGCTAGACGAACGAGACGATGAGCTCCACCTCGACGGGCGAGTCGAGCGGCAGAACGGCGACGCCCACGGCCGAGCGGGCGTGCAGACCGGCGTCACCGAACACCTCGCCGAACAGCTCGGAGGCCCCGTTGATCACACCGGGCTGGCCGGTGAACGCGGGGTCGGATGCCACGAACCCGACGACCTTGACGACCTGCGTCACGCGATCGAGGCTTCCGAGCACGCTCTGCACGGCAGCCAGCGCGTTGATGGCCGCCAGCCGCGCAAAGGCCTTCGCATCGACGGGAGAAACCAGCGACGGCCCGTCGCCGACCTTGCCGGTCTGGCCGAGCTTCCCGTCGACGAAGGGCAGCTGACCGGCGGTGAACACGAGGTCACCGTGGATGATCGCCGGAACATAGGCGCCGGCAGGAGGCGAGACCGCCGGAACCTCGATGCCGAGAGCTGCAAGCCGTTCGGCTACCGCGCTCATCGAGCATCCCCGGCAGCACCGGTCACCGTATCGGTCCCGTCCTGCCCGGGCTCGGCCCTGACCCCCGTGCCGTCGGGCCCCGCCGCCGCCCCGTCGTTCCACGAACCGGCCGCGGCCGCGGCCGAAGCTGCAGCGGCAGCCGGCTCGGAGCCCTGCAGCGGACGCTTCAGATAGGCGACGATGCCGCCCTGCTCGTTCGTGACGATCTGCACCAGCTCCCACCCATCGGAGCCCCAATTGTTGAGAATTGCGGCCGTGTTGTGGATCATCAGCGGCGTGGTCACGTACTCCCATGAGGTCACGGGGTTCTCCTTAGGCTCGTTTTTCAGGTTTGTGACTTAGGCTCGTGAGCATGTCTGCCCCAAAACGTAAGGTTAGCGGCGCGGTCGGAGCCATCCTTGGCCTTGTGGGCATGAGCGCAATTGCAGGCGTCTTGGTCACAGCCATGGTCACTCCGGCTCTCGCGGTGACCGGTCTCGCTGCCAACAATTCTATCGGCGTGTTCGAGAACCTCCCCAGTTACATCAAGCCCGACGCTCTCTCACAGACGTCGAGTGTCTACGCCAAGAACCCCGACGGTTCCGACGTTCTGCTCGCCTCGTTCTACGAGCAGAACCGCCAGACCGTGGGCTGGGATGCGATCTCCCAGTACGCGAAAGACGCTCTGGTCTCGACCGAAGACCCGCGGTTCTACGTTCACGGCGGCGTCGATGTGCAGTCGACCTTCCGCGCGCTCGTCGGCAACGTCGTGTCGGGCGGCATCAGCTCCGGTGCGTCCACCATCTCGCAGCAGTACGTGAAGAACATCCTCGTGCAGCGCGCCGAAGCGATCACCGACCCCACCCAGGAGGCAGCGGCATACGCCGAGGCCACCGCGCAGACCACCGACCGCAAGCTCAAGGAGGCCAAGCTCGCCATCGGTCTCGAGAAGGAATACACCAAGGACGACATTCTTCTCGGCTACATGAATATCGCCCTGTTCGGCGGTCGTGTCTATGGCATTCAGGCCGCATCCGAGTACTACTTCGGTGTGGCCGCGAAAGACCTGACCCTGCCCCAGGCCGCGAGCCTCATCGCGATCGTGAACGAGCCTGAGGCGCTGCGCATCGACATCGATGCCGAGCACACCGCGGCGAACAAGGCCCGGCGCGACAAAGACGTTCTCGCCTCCATGCTCAAAGAGCACACGATCACCCAGCAGCAGTTCACCGACGCCGTCGCCACCGAGGTGACGCCGAAGATCACGGAGCCGTCGACCGGCTGCCAGACCGCCGTCTACGGCGCGGGTTTCTTCTGCGACTACGTCAAGCGCATCATCGAACAGGATCCGACGTTCGGTGCGAGTGATGAAGAGCGCCAGCACAACCTCAACACCGGCGGCTACAAGATCTACACCACACTCGACATGCAGTTGCAGGCGAAAGCCTTCGATGTCGTGAACAACTATGTGCCGTACTCGAGCGACAAACTCGACATAGGTGGAACGTTCACCACCGTGCAGCCCGGCACCGGCAAGGTGCTCGCGATGGCGCAAAACAAGACGTACAGCGAAGACCCGGAATCCGACCCGGCGACGTCTACAGCTATCAACTACAACACTGATTTCGCCTTCGGCGGCTCCACTGGTTTCCAACCGGGTTCGTCGTTCAAGCTCTTCACGTTGATCAATTGGCTGCAGACCGGTCACTCGCTCGGCGACATCGTGAACGGCGCAAACAACCAGCACTTCACCGCGTCGAACTTCACGAACAGTTGCGGTGGCACAGTTGGTGAGGCAGGGTATACGGCGGGTAACGACGCCGGAGAAACGGGAGCACGAGCTTCAGTTCTCACCCAGTTCGAAGAGTCGGTGAACAACGCGTTCATTTCGATGGCCTCGAAGCTCGATCTCTGCGACATCACCAACGTCGCCAAGTCGCTGGGCGTGCATCGCGCCGATGACACTCCCCTCGTGAACGGCCCCTACGGAATTGTGCTCGGCGGTAACGAGGTCGCCCCACTCACGATGGCCGCAGCCTACGCTGGCGTGGCCAACAAGGGCATGTACTGCTCGCCGGTAGCCATCACGAACATCACCGACGCGAATGGTGCTGACGTTCCCGCTCCGCAGACCACCTGCACGCAGGCCATCGACCCCGCCATCGCTTCGGCAGCGCTGTACGCCATGCAGGGCGTCGTCCAGTCAGGGACTGCAACCCCAGCGAACCCCTACGACGGAACGCCCCACTTCGGCAAGACCGGCACCAGTGAGAACGAGAAGGACGTCTGGCTGATCGGTGGCACGACCAAACTCGTCTCAGCATCCTGGGTCGGCAATGTGGTCGGCGATGTCTCGATCAGAAAGACCTCGGTCGCCGGAGCCGGCAGCGGCAACGTCGGCAGCGGGCTGTCGCGACTGTACATGTGGAAGGACTTCTACAAGCAGGTCGGTGACTCCTACGGTGGAGACGCATTCCCGGCACCGTCGCGCAGTCTGAGCAGCGGGCAGTCGGTGACGGTTCCGGATGTTTCGGGGCTGACCATCAGCCAGGCCTTCAACAAGCTCGAGAATGCCGGCTTCACGGCGAACGATGCGGGCGACGAAGACTCCAGCAAACCGGCCGGACAGGTGTCATCGACCAATCCGGCCGGCGGCTCGAGTGCTACGAAGGGCTCCGAAGTCGACGTCTTCACCAGCAACGGCAAGCTGATCAAGCTGCCGGATGTCACGGGCCGCTCCCCGGGCAGTGCCCTGTCACTGCTCAACGGGTGGAACGTGACGACGACGCTCAGCACCGACGCCGGGTGCAAGAACAACACCGTGCTGAGCCAGGATCCGGCGACGGGCGACTACAACCAGTCGACGACGTCAGTGGCGCTCGTCGTCTGCAAGTAGGGCGCGAGTGAGCACCAGCACGTCACGTGCCGTCTGGACGACCCTCGCGGCCACGGCCGCCGCGGGGGCAGGAGCCCTCGCGTGGGGCACCCTGGTGGAGCGCAAGCTGTTCACGCTGCGGCGGGTGAGCGTGCCCGTGCTTCCCGCCGGGGCCACGCCGATCACCGTGCTGCACCTCTCCGACATGCACCTCGCACCGTTCCAGCACCGCAAACAGCGTTGGGTCAGGGCTCTCGCACGGCTGAAGCCCGATCTCATCGTCGACACCGGCGACAACGTCGGTCACCGGGACGCGTTCGAGTCGCTGGAGCACACGCTCGAGCCCTTCCGCGGCGTTCCGGGTGTCTTCGTGAACGGGTCGAACGACTACTGGGCGCCCTCGTTCCGCAACCCGCTGCGCTACTTCCTCGGGCCGACGAACAACCCTGTCGTCGCCGAGAAACTCGACATCGATCGCGAGCACGCGCTGTTCTCGTCGCTCGGGTGGAAGGACATCGACAACGGCGCGATCACCTTCGAGGTGAACGGTACGCAGATCGAGTTCTTCGGAGTCGACGACCCGCACAGACGCTACGACGAGCTCGAGACCGTTTCGAGCGCACTCGACGAGCTGCGGTCGGAGAGCAGCGACGACACGGTTCCCGGCAGCGGGTCGAACGGACGGCGCACGACGCTTTCGATCGGGGTGGCCCACGCACCGTACCAGCGCATCCTGAACTCGTTCGTGACGAACGGCGCCCAGCTCATCTTCGCGGGGCACACCCACGGCGGGCAGGTCTGCGTGCCGGGATATGGGGCGCTCGTGACGAACTGCGACATTCCCCGCACCCAGGTGAAGGGCCTCAGCACGTGGCGGCGCGGGGCGCGCGTGGCGTTCCTGCACGTTTCGGCGGGGCTCGGCACCTCCATCTATGCCCCTGTGCGGTTCGCCTGCCTACCCGAGGCGACGCTGCTGACACTGGTACCCGCGAGCTGAAAGTCGGCTATTCTGGGTAGGTTGTTCAAGCCGGTTCACGCCGGTGAGAACGAAGATCGGGGTATGGCGCAGCTTGGTAGCGCGCGTCGTTCGGGACGACGAGGTCGCAGGTTCAAATCCTGTTACCCCGACTGTGTTTGCTGAACAGTGAAAAGAAGGTCACCTGCCGGTGGCCTTCTTTTCATTTACGGTTTGTTGAACAGTGAAAAGAAGGTCACCTGCCGGTGGCCTTCTTTTCATGTACGCGGCGAACGAATCGTTAGGCGGTGGCGGCGCTCAGTTGGCCGTCGCTCTCTTCGAGGTAGCAGCGGCCGCAGAGGGCCTCGTAGGTGACCTCGTCGCCGTCGATGGCGACCTGGGCGCCGTCGAAGACGAAGGCGCCGTTGACCTTCCGCGGGTTGAAGATGGCCTTCCGGCCACAGCGGCAGATCGTCTTCAACTCTTCGAGGCTGTGCGCCACCTCGAGCAGCCGGCCGCTGCCCGGGAAGGCCGCGGTGAGAAAGTCGGTGCGGATTCCGTAGGCCAACACGGGCACGTCGTCGATGAGGGCGATGCGCAGCGCGTCGTCGACCTGCCGCGCCGTGAGGAACTGCGCCTCGTCGACGAGAAGACAGCTCACCTCGCCGGCTCCGGATGCTCGCACAGCCTCACGCTCGGCCAGAAAGACGTCGCGCAGGCTCTGGTCGGGGCCCACGAGGAAGTCGACGTCGCGAACGACGCCCAGGCGAGACATGATGGAGCGCTCGCCCTTGGTGTCGGTGGACGGCTTCGCGATCAGCACGTGGTGCCCACGCTCTTCGTAGTTGTAGGCCGCCTGCAGCAGGGCCGTGCTCTTGCCGCTGTTCATCGCGCCGTACCGGAAGTAGAGTTTTGCCACCAGACAACCTTAGGTGCAGCAGTCAGAAGAGCGTCGGCGGCAGAGCGGCGACCGCACCCGCTCGCCCGGTCGCGGGCGCCCGGGCACCTGCGGTTCGCCGGAATGTCGGCGCGCCGGGAGCGGTGAAGGTGCGCTCGTCATCCATCAGCGGCAACAACCCGAGCGCGCTCGACTTCACGCCCCCGGTCGACGGGTCTTCCTCCCCGCGGGTGAGCCCGTGTCGCGCGATGAGCGGACGGATGCGCCTGCCCAGCCAGGCCCGGTACTCCTTGGGCGCGTAGGTCGAGGCACCGAAGTACATCGACCGGTACGACTCCACAAGCTCAGGATGTTCGCGCTCCAGCCACTGCATGAACCAGGGCTTGACGCCCGGCCTCAGGTGCAGAGCCGAGTACAGCACGCTGGTCGCGCCGGACTCCTTTATGAGGGCGAGCGCATCGTCGAGGTGCGTCGTGGTGTCGGTGAGGTGGGGAAGGATCGGCATCATGAAGACGGAGCAGTCGAGCCCCGCATCCCGAACCGCCCGCACCGTCGCCAGCCGTGCCTTCGCGGTGGGCGTACCGTGCTCGACCGATTGCTGCAGGTCGTCGTCGAACACGGCGATCGACATCGCCACGTCGACGCTCACGGTGCGGGCGGCTTCGACGAGCAGCGGAAGGTCGCGGCGTAGCAGGGTGCCCTTGGTGAGGATGGAGAACGGCGTCTTCGAACCGGCGAGCGCCTCGATGATGCCGGGCATGAGCCGGTAGCGCCCCTCAGCCCGCTGGTAGGGGTCGGTGTTCGTGCCGAGGGCCACAGGCATCCGTTGCCAGGAGGGCTTCGCGAGCTCGCGCGTGAGCACCTCGGCGACGTTGACCTTGACGATGATCTGGTTGTCGAAGTCGGCGCCCGAGTCGAGCTCGAGGTAGGTGTGCGTCGGCCGCGCGAAGCAGTACGTGCAGGCGTGGGAACAGCCCCGGTAGGGATTGATCGTGTAGCTGAACGGCATCGTGCTCGCCCCCGGCACATGGTTGATCGCCGACTTCGCCAGAACCTCGTGAAAGGTGATGCCCGCGAATTCGGGAGTCGTGACCGAGCGCACCAGGTTGCTCAGGCGGGCGAGCCCGGGCAGCGCGGAATCGTCTCGGGTGTCGAGTTGCTGACCGTTCCATCGCATGCAGACAGTCGAACATATGTTCGATTGTTCCGCAAGAGCGCGTCGGGTATCCGGCCGAGCAACGGGCCGTTAACGAAACCAAGCGCCCTCTGCGGTGAGGGGTGTCGACCGCAGAAAACGCTTGGCTTCTGGATATGTGGAGCCACGACTTCCATCGCAGTTAGAAGTCGTGTGTGGCTCTACAATCATCATTCGGAACCCCGGGCAAACCGGATTGCCCGGATTCAGATCTTTTTTGCGCAACTTTCCCACCGACTCTGCGCCGGCCTGAAAGCACCAGAACGATGGCCCCCGCAATGACCGCGAGCAGCACGATGCCGCCCGCGACGCCGAGGATGACCCAGCCGGCCGCACCGTCGCCGGCACTCGTTCCGTCGGCCGGAATCACCCCCGGCCCGGTCGCCCCGGCTCGCCCGCAGGCGGGTGCGGTCGCACTTCCGGCCGCCGCGACCGTGCCCGCCGCCGGGGCGTAATGGAACGTCAGCGAACTGCTCACGGGATGCCCGTCAGACGACACGATCTGCCAGCTCACCACGTAGTCTCCCGGCCCGCCGGGAGCGGTCGGCGCGCTCACAGTGTGACTCAGGATGCTCGCACAGCCCGTCTCGAAATGGGTGGTCAAGGCATCCGGCCCTGTCACCTCGACGATCGCCGACGAACTGTCGTGTGAGAGATCGAGCACGAGGTCGTTGAAGGTCAGGCTGACCTCGGAGGGCGCTGACGTGACGGTGGAACCGGCGGCCGGAGAACTCGAGACGAGGTAGTCGTGGGCGCTCGCGGTACTCGCCGGCACCAGCGCGAGCGCCGCTGCCACGATGACGACCGTCGCGGCGCCGATCATCCGCCGCCGCTTCGAGGTACCGAGGAGGCGACTCATGCGCGCCCCTGCCCTGAACGACGGGTCACGGCCACGACCGACACGACGAGGGCGATCGCAGCCAGCACGAGGGCGGCGATCGCGACGATGACAGAAACCGTGCTGCTCGATGAGTCCACCACCGCCGTTCCCTGGGTCACGACCGCTCCGCCAGACGAGTCGGAACCTGCGCCCGGAGAGACGGTCGCAGTGCCCGAAGTGCCCGCAGCGCCCTCCTCGCTGACCGGCGGCGCATCCGTGATGTAGAGCACCGGAGCCGGGTGCTCGGGCTCTGCACCCGAGGCGAGCGGGGCATCCACCCAGTCCACCACCGACCCGTCGGAATAGGTCTGGTGGGTCGGCAGCGCGATGCTCCCGGTGTCGGGAATGGGTCCGGCCGAGATCGAGAACAGCTCGAACTGGCCCGGGGCGATACCGGTCGCCGCGCCCGCGGTGGCCGCATCCGCTGTCCAGATGATCTGTGTGGGAGCCTCGGTGACCGTGCTGTCATCGGTGGTGACGGGGGTTGCGAGGGTACCCTCGACGACCTGCACCGACCAGCCTGCGACCGGTTGGTACGAGACGCTGCCGAAGGGGGTGTCGGTGGGGAGGTCGACCTCGAGCCTGACGGTGCTGGCGGTTGCGCTCTCGGTGGGAACCTTGAACGTGAGGGTGGAGTACGAACCGGGGGCAGCCCGGTCGGGGTCGACATGCACATGGGCGCTGGCGGCCAGGGGGGCTGCGAGGGTGAGGGCGAGGGCGATGCCCGACGATGCGGCGGCGCGCGCGATCGTGCTCTTCTTCATGGGGTGTTCCTTCTCTCGGCCGGGGTGGCCCGGCCGTGCTTCGTGTGTGTGGGGAGTCAGCTCGCGATTCGCACACACACGGGAGGGCCGCGATGACGCAGCCTTCCGAGAAAGATTCCCAGGTCACGAGGGTGATCGGGTTCGAGCGAGAACCGGCTGCGATCGGGCCGCAGTACGGGTCGCGGTTCGACGAACAGAGGCCGCACCAGCCGCGTGAACCGCCGGCCGGCGAGACTCACCAGGCCCCAGAACGCGCCTTCGCCGCGTCGCAGGGCGAGAACCGTCACGACGGCCGCGAGTACGTGGGCGACCCACATCCACGAGCAGAACGTCGCGGCTGCGGCAGCCGTGCCTTCGGAGATCGAGACGAGCATGGAGCCGTGGTGCCCCATCCCGCTCACCGTGAGTGTTGCGTCACCCGCGTTCGCACCCACACTGAACAGCGCATGCAGCACGAGCTGGCTCAGGGCAACAGACGCCGACAACCGGATGATCGAGAGCGACTTTCCCGCAAGCCCGACGCACACCACCGCGGAGAACGCCAGCGCCAGCACGAGACCGACGGTTCCGGGTGCGGTGCCGCCGCCCGCGACGTGGGAGAACGATGCGACGAACACCGCGAAGAGCGCAGCCGCCAGCCCACGGATGACGCGGGCCGGCCTGGTGTTCACGCAGCCAGTCTATTTTGCGCAGAAGCACGCACACGCTGCCCGGTGGGTGCTTTTGCGCAAGACGCGCGGGGGCCGGGGCTGCACCGAGGGCGACTGACCCGCGAACGGGGCACAGCGGGCTGAGATTTCCCCTAGGATCGCACTGACGGCGGTGGCAACATCTACACCCCGCCCGCCCGTCGACGCAATCACCCTCGTAATGCAGTGAACTTGTCAGCGTGGCGCCCCCGTGGCGCCTTTTCTATCGGATGGTCAATGAGCGTCTTCTCTCCCTGGACTCTGCGAGCACTCACCCTGACGGGGGCCGTAGCCGTGCTGATGTCAGCACCCCTGGCGGCGAGCGCGGCGCAGACCACCCACGCAGTGACCACGCAGGCGCAGCAGGCCCGGCAGGTCACCGATGCACCCGGTACCCTCTCGGCGCCGGCGATCGACACGATCACCGATGACTCGGCTCCCGTGTTCGTCACGGTGAACATCCCCGCGGGCCTCTCCCCCGCGAGCGCCTCCGCGACACTCGCCCCGCAGACTCCGAGTTCGACGGGCATACCCGGTTCAGTGCAGGTCAGCGTCAAGGGCGAGGTGCGCCAGAGCATCGACCCGACCGCGCCAGCCGCGGTGAGCATCCCGCTCTCGGCCTCCGACGTCGTCGACGGCCAGGTCGCCATTGGGTTCACGTACCTCCCCGCTACCCCGACCTCGTCGTCGACCGGCAACGCTGCCTGCCTGCTACCGTCGGGTGCCACCGTCTCCCTCAGCGCCGTGACCGTGGCCGTGACGGGTGAGGCCACCGCTCCGACGACCGTAGGCGATTTCTTCTCCCCCGCCCTGAATGCCGTCTCCGTGGTGGTTCCGGATGCTCCTACAGCCGCCCTCAAACAGGCCGGCCTTGCCGCTGTGGGGTCGCTGGCGCACGCCTTCCCCTCGAGCGTCGCGATCACTCTCAGCACGGCCGGCGACACCGGGAGCGCAACACGTGTCGAGCCCGAACGCGGGCGCGTCGTGGCCATCGTCGCATCCGGAGACACCGTCACGACCCAGCTCTCCACCGGAGCCGCGGGCGTACCCACGCTCACCATCTCGGGCCCGGAGGCCGAGCTCGCCGCAGCGGGAGCCGCGCTCGGCAGCGACTACCTCGCGCTGGCAGATGCCGGCGACGTTTCGGGGCTGACCCAGACCGGCCAGGTGCCGGCGAACCTCGTGCAGTCCCTGCAGAGCCTCGGGGCCGGCAACGAACTCTCGCTGTCCGGCTACGGGCAGACCGGTTCTGTGGTGAACGTCGACCAGTCCGCGTTCGGCGGGCCGGTCAGCGAGGCGAGCGTGCACCTCCTCGGCATGCACTCCGACATTCCCGACACCGTCACCGCGACTATGAACGTGTACTGGAACAGCTACCTCATTGGGTCGAGCGTTCTCGGCCACACACCCGCGTTCGACGTGACGCTGCCGGTCGCGGCCACCCGGCTGACGGCATCCAATGCCCTGCGCGTCTCGCTCAGCGCCGAATCGGTCACGGGCGAGTGCTCGTCGACACTGCGGTCGATTCCGATCGAGCTGTTCGTCGACAACAAGGCCTCCACCGTCACCGCGACGCGGGGGCAGAGCCTCGACGCCGGGTTCCAGCGCTTTCCCCAGGCGCTCGGCGGCACGCTTCCCGTCGCGTTCGGCGCCGGGCTGGCGGACTCGGCAGCAGTGGCGGCGGCCGGTGACCTCGTCGCCTCTCTGCAGCGCAACTCGAGCATCCAGCTCGCTGTGACGGTCATGTCGGCCGCAGACTTCGCCGGCTCGTCCCAGCCCGGGCTCATCGTCGGGGCCACAACAGACGACTCGTCGTCGCTGAAGGCGCCCCTGCGGCTCGACTCGTTCAAAGCGATCGACTCGTCTGCGGTGAGCTTCGGCGTCGGGTCGACCTCTCCCTTTGCCGCCCTGGAGTCGTTCGAGTCCAGCGGCCGCAACATCGTGATGCTCGGCGGCTGGGCCCCCGACGGGTCGACCAGCAGTGCGACAGAGCAGCTGCAGCGACAGGCCGCCGACTATGCGGTCAGCAACCCGGGCGCCTGGTTCGGCCTGTCGGGCGACGTCATCATCGCCCAGCCGGGACTCGCCGACCCGGTTGCCCTGTCGAGCAACGCCATCGTGCCGCAGGCGGCGGTGACGAGCGAGTACAACCGTTACGCGATCTGGGCGGTCGTCATCATCGTCGTTCTCGTGTTCGCCGCAGCGATCGGCGAGTTCACGCGTCGCCGACGCCGCGCGAAACTCAAGAAGTATGTGGATGCCCAGCTCGTAGCCGACAGGGAACGAACGGATGCCGCGGCCGCACCTGCCGCGATCGCGAACCCCGACCGGCTCCCGGAGTAGCGGCACACCGTGAGCGCGCTGACGTCGGAGCACCGCGGCACCCCCGCCACGCCCGGCGAGAGCGCGCCCGCGGCACCGGCACCCGCACCCACACCCTCGCGCTTCCAGACCTGGCTGCTCGATCGCTGGGCCTCGCTCGCCGCCCCCGCCGCGGGCCGGCGTGTACCGGGAACCATGGTCGTCGCCGTGGCCGCCCTGGCCGTGGGCATCGTCGCCGTCTACGTGACGACCTCCTCCGGGATCAACATCGCCTACGCCGACTCGCAGAGCCATCTCACCATCTCCCGGCGCATCTTCGACAGCAAGGCACCCGGCTTCACTCAGCTGGGCACCGTCTGGCTGCCCGTGCCCAGCCTCATCCTCGTGCCGTTCGTGCAGAACCTCTGGCTCTGGCACACGGGCCTGGCAGCCGGGCTGCTCGGCCTCGTCTGCCTGATGGGTACGGCCTGCGGCGTCTACCGCGTGGCAGCCCGCGTCGGGCTGGGGCGTTCGGCACGCATCGTCGGCGTTCTGTTGATCATCGCCAATCCGAGCATCCTGTATCTGTACACGACGGCGCTCACCGAGCCCGTGCTCATCCTCTGCATGATGGGGTGTTTCGCCGGGCTCGCCCACTGGGTCACCTCGAGGCGAAACCTGAGTGCTGGCGAGATGATGGTCTTCACCGGGCTGCCTGCCGCCGGCGCCACCCTGTCCCGTTACGAGGGCTGGGTGCTCGTGGTGGGGGGCAGCCTCGTCGTGCTCATCGCGGCCTGGCGGCGCAAGCAGGAACTCCGGTACGCCATCAAGATGGCCGCCGCCTTCGCCACTCTGCCCGCCGTGGCGATCGCGTGGTGGCTCGCCTACAACTTCGCGGTCTACAGCAACCCGCTCGAGTTTCTGAACGGCCAGTATTCGGCCGCGAACCTGCAGAAAGCCACGGCCGACGCGGGGCTGCTCGCCTACACGCACAACGCCGGCCTGACGCTCTGGACCTACAACTGGTCGGTACTCGAGACCGCGGGCCTCGTGACGGTGCTGCTCGGAATCGCCGGCGCCATCGTGCTCGCCTGGCGCTGGGGGCTCTCGAACAAGGCCCTGCTGGTCTGGGTGATGGGGGTCGCCTACGGCTTCTCGCTGCTGAGCCTGTTCCTCGGCCAGACGCACATGAACAACGACCACTCGCTGCCCGAGAACTGGTGGAATTCGCGGTACGCCCTGGCGGTCATCCCGTGGCTCGCCGTGCTCGCGGCCGTCTTCGTCGATTCCCTGACGCGCGTGCCCCGCGTCGCTCCGGGGCTCGTCGCGCTGGTGGGCCTGGCGTTGGTGCTGCAGACGGCGTGGTGGGCGACCGACCCGGCACGATCATCCGTCATCGCTGAAGCCGACGGCTACGTACAGCTCAAGGCGGCCAGCGGGGCGACCGACGCCGCACGGTTCCTGCACGACAACTACGACGGCGGGCAGGTGCTGATGGATGAATCGGCGGCCGGTAGCGCGCTGCTGCCCGAGATCGGCATTCCGCTCGTCGACTACTACAACCGATCGACGGGCGACCTGTTCACCGCGGCGATCGCCAGCCCCGCCACCCACGCAAAGTGGGTTTTCGTGTCGACCGCAGACGCGCCCGAGCTCAGCCAGACCGGCGTGGCCGACCTCGTCTACGACAAGATCAAGAACCAGTCCTCGTTCCAGACCGCCTACCGGGTCGTCTTCGAAAAGGGCGACTACCGAATCTACGAGCGGATCTGACGGTGACCGACATCCAACGCGCCCCCCGCCGCGTGGGCGAGATCCTGCTCGAGGCCGGCCTCGTCTCTGAGGTCGAGTTGCAGGACGCCCTGGCCCGCCAGTCGCTCGAGGGCGGCCTGCTGGGGCGGCAGTTGATCCTCTCGGGCGCGGTGACCCGGCGCGAGATGTACGAAGCTCTCGCGGTGCAGTGGGACGCCCCCCTCGTCGATCTCCTCGAGAACCCGCCGCAGGCCGGTCTGTTCTCGACCGACGAGCCCGAGAAGTACATCGAGGCGGGCTGGGTTCCGTGGAAGCGGGACGGCAACGCGGCCGTCATCGCGACCACGGTGCCACCCACCGAAGACGTGCTGTACGCCGCCCGCCGCATGCTCGGGGTGCGCAGCATCCGCGTGCGGACGACCACCGACTGGGACCTGAACCAGGCCGTCGAGGCGGCGTGCCGCACGCGCCTGCTGTTCGGTGCCTCCGATGCGCTGGCGACTGAGAGTTCTGATGAATCGGCCAAGGAGGGCCTTCGTCGCTGGCAGATCGTGGTGCCTGGAATCATCGTCGCCATCATCGTGGTGGGCTGTCTGATCAACCTGACCACCACTCTCGTGATCGTGCTCACGCTCGCCAACTGCATCTTCCTGATGAACATCACGTTCAAGGCGGTGGCGGGCTTTCGCGCGCCCTTCAACCTGCGCGACAAGGAACGCTGGGCCACAGAGGTCTCGCTCGAGCGGGTACGGCGAGGGCTGAAGCCGCTGCCCTCGCGCATTCCCGACAATGAGCTGCCGATCTACACGATCCTCGTTCCCGCCTACAAAGAGGCGAACATCATCAGCAAGCTGCTCGTCAACCTCGGCGCCATCGACTATCCCAAGGCGAAGCTCGAGGTCATGGTGCTGCTCGAGGCCGACGACGACGAGACGATCTCGGCGGTTCGCACCATGCGCCCGCCGGAGTATGTGCGCATGGTGATCGTGCCGCCCGGGGGCCCGCAGACGAAGCCCCGCGCCTGCAACTACGGCCTGTCGTTCGCCCGCGGCGAGTTCGTGGTGATCTACGACGCCGAAGACCGCCCCAACCCGTCCCAGCTGCGCGACACCGTCGCCGCCTTCCGGCAGGACGAGTTCGAGCGACGCTACGTCGATCCCGACCAGAAGAAACTGGTCTGCCTGCAGGGAGCCCTGGTCTACTTCAATGCGGACTACAACGTGCTGACCCGCCTGTTCGCCGTCGAGTACGCGCACTGGTTCGACTCGATGCTGCCGGGCCTCGACCAGTCGCACCTCCCCATCCCGCTCGGGGGCACGTCGAACCACTTCGACACCGCGGTACTCCGCCAGCTCGGCGCCTGGGATCCGTACAACGTGACAGAGGATGCCGACCTGGGCCTCCGCGTCGCAGCGCACGGGTACCGAGTGGGTGTCGTGGATGCCTCGACCGGCGAAGAGGCGTGCGCCGAGGTGGGCGCGTGGATCCGCCAGCGAACCCGGTGGATCAAGGGCTACATCATGACGGCCGCCGTGAACACCCGGCACCCTGTGCGGTGGTTCCGGGTGAACGGCGTTCTCGGCGCCCTGTCGCTGGTCGCCCTCATCCTGGGCACGCCGCTGGCCTTCCTGCTGTACCCGCTTGTGCTCGGATTCACGATCTTCACCTACCTCGGGGTGCAGTTCATCGGGCTCGACCTGCCGGAGTGGCTGATCGTGGCGGGAACGACGAACATGCTCCTCTCGAACGGGCTGATGATCATCGTCTCCGGCCTGGCGGCGTGGAAGCGGTACAACTGGCGGGTCGCGATGTTCGCGCTGCTGAACCCCGCGTACTGGATCCTGCACTCCATCTCCGCCTGGCGCGCAGCCTGGCAGATCGTCTTCAGCCCCCACCACTGGGAGAAGACCCCCCACGGCCTCACCGAGGACTACGAAGACTCCGCCTTCGAGGGCAACGCCGCCGCCTGACCCCGCGCGTCCGCCCCCGCCCCCGCCTCCCCGCCTCCCGCGCGTTTTGCGCAAAAGCACCCAAGGCCGCAGGTGTGGGTGCTTTTGCGCAAAGTCAGGGGGCACGCCACCCGGCTCGGGCGAGGGCCTCGCGCACGAGGGCTTGCGTGCCGTGCGGGTCGGCGAACAGGCCGTGCTTTCGGATGCGGATGACATCCCAGTTGTCCCTCGTAAACTGCTCCACCCTCCACATGTCTTTCTCGTATTGCGTGGTGTCTGTTCTGTGCTGGTCGCCGTCGTACTCCACGATCACCCTCCAGCGCGGGTGGACGAGGTCGGCTCGACCGATCCGGTAGCCCGCGCTGTGCCAGATCTCGGGGTTGACCTCCGGCTCCGGAAGACCAGCCGCATGGAGAAGCAAGCGGAGAAGGGTTTCGGGACGGGACTCGGCCCCCTGCCTCAGCATTCCGACGGCGCGTCGTGCCGCCGAGCATCCGGGGCCCTTGTATTCGAGCGAACGACGTCTCAATTCGTCGATCGATGTGTATGGCCGGTGCTCGACGCCGTCAGGCACCTTGGGCTCCAACACCAAGTGGTCGCCGACGGCCACGAGGTCGCCGAGGCTCAGTTCGCGGGAGAGTTGCAGCCAGGTGGTCGCCGCTCCGGCCACGGGGAGCCCGAACCGCTGCGTGACGTCGATGGGCAACTCGACGGCCTGGTGCCCTCGCACGCCGCGACCTCTGGCCGCGACGACCGGTGCTACGGCGGTGACGTCAAGTCCGTCAGACGTTCGGTGCGATTGAGCGAGCGGGGAGTTCCAGAGGCGGGCGGCGGTCAGATGACTGAAATGCTCGCCCCGCCGCAGCCGAGGGAGGTAGGCCCGACAGTGAGCGACGACAGATTCGATCGAGCCCGCTTCGGCGCGCACACCGTGAAACGGTCGATCGAGGTCGCGACCGCGCATGCGGCCCCGCCGAAACCCCGCCTCACGGGCATGAGCGACCGAAAACGGCTGTCGCAAAAGGGAGTCTGGTAGAACCACAAGTCGGGGCATGCGCCGAGTATGACCGCACACCGGCCTCCGTCGCTCGAGTTATCCACAGGCCGCGCACCGGCCTCCACGCCCTGCGCGCCCCCCACAGCCCACCAGAACCCACCAGAGCCCACCCATTTCGCGCAAAAGCACCCAACGCTCGGCGGATGGGTGCTTTTGCGCAAAATGCGCGGCGTGGGGCGGGCGGGGCCGGCGGGCGGGGGGGCGTCAGAAGTTGAGTTTGTGGAAGATGGGGCGGGGGATCGCCCGCACCACCGCCATGATGAGCTTCCACTTCAGGGGGGCGTACACGACGGGGGTGCCCGCGTTCACACCCTTCACGATCTCGGCCGCCACCGACGACACCGAGGCGAGCGAGGAGGCGTCGAGATGTGCCGTCATCGGGGTCGCCGTCGGCCCGGGCTTGACCAGCACCACGCGAAGCGGCGAGCCCGCCAGGCGGTGCTGCAGGCCCTCGGCCATCTTCTCGATCAGGCCTTTCGACGCACCGTAGATGTAGTTCGTCTTGCGGCCCCGGTCGCCGGCGACCGAGCCGAGCACCGCGATCGTGCCGGCGGTCATGGTGTCGGCGCACGCCTCCATCCAGAGCGAGGGCGAGACCCCCGTGACCTGCAGCACCTGGGCGGCCTTCTCGAGGTCGGCCTGCGACTCGGCCTGGTCGGTCATCGATCCGTGGGCGATCAGCACGGTGAGACCCGATCCAGCAGCCGCCCCCGGTGTGCCGGCACCCGCGAACCCGGCCACAGCCGCCGTGATCGACGCCGTGTTCACCAAGTCGGTCTCCGAGATCGTAATGACCGCCGACGGGAAGCGCACCCCGAGGTCGGTCTGGATGCGCGCCAGCTTCGCCCCGTCACGCCCGATGAGCAGGGCGCGGGATGCCCCACCCTCCAGCCAGAGCTGCGTGCAGTTCTCGGCGATGGCCGACGTGGCACCCACGATGACGAGATCGGTCGGCCAGCCGGCCGGAGACGGCGCAGATGAGGGACGGGTTGCAGAGGTCGGCATCTAGCTTCCTAACAGTCGGCGCGACATCTCCGAGCTGATGCCCGGGTCGCGGTAGGTCACGAATTCGTCGAGGCGCGGATACCCCGCCTCGAACAGGGAGACGGGCATGCGCGCGTCTTTGGCGAGGTACAGCCGGCCGCCGGCCGCCGCGACCACGGTGTCGAGCGACGACAGCAGCGCGAGGGTCGAGGCACCGAGGTTCGGAAAGTCGATCGTCAGGTTCACTCCGGGCCGGGCGAAGCTGAGCATCCCGATCGGCTCGCGGTCACCGAGCGTCTTCAGCACGCCGAGGAACGACCCCTGGCCCGACCGCGCGACCAGCGCCAGGATCTCCTCCACCGCCGCCATGCCGACGTCGCGGGGCAGCACGCACTGGTACTGGTAGAAGCCACGCGGGCCGTACGCCCGGTTCCACTCCTGGATGGCGTCGAGAGGGTAGAAGAACGGCTTGTAGTGCACGACACTCGAGCCGACTCCCGCCCGCTTGAGCCGGTAGTAGGCGCGGTTCAGCGCCGGCAGCGTCAGCCGGTTGACGAGTGACACGGGAGGCACCAGCGGAAATGTGATGCCCCCGCGGGCCGCGCCCAGCCCGGTGGCCGACGCCGGTGGCTCGCGGTGCGGAGACGGGACCGAGTTGGCGCGCGAGAGGATTCCGCGGCGACCGCCGTCGGTGGTGATGTCGATCCACGACACCACATGCTCGAACTCCGCTTCAGACGAGTCCGACAGCTCGAAGAACTCGGGCAGGGACTGGTACGCCACGTCTTCGGCCAGAAGCCAGGGCCCCGGTACCCGCTTCAGGCGCAGCGACGCCTCGACGATGAGCCCGGTGAGCCCCAGCCCACCACAGGTGGCCTCGAACCACTCGCGTCGGCTCGACTCCTCGCCCGGGCCCGTTCCCGGCCCGCACACGATGACCTCGCCATCCGTTCGCACCAGCGTGATCGACGTGACATGGTCGGCGAAGGTGCCCCGCGTGGCATGGTTCTTGCCGTGCACATCGTTCGCGATGGCGCCCGCCACGGTCACGATCTCACTGCCGGGCGTGACGGCGAGCATCCAGCCCTGCCTGCTGAAGGTGGCCTGGATGTCACGAAGCAGTACACCCGGTTCGCAGCTCAGGATGCCCGTCTCGGCGTCGAAGGCCAGAAAACGGTTCATCGACCGGGTGTCCCACAGGGTTCCGCCGCTGTTCAGCGCGACGTCGCCGTAGCTGCGTTCCATGCCGCGGGCGACACCGGGTGCGGTGGCAGCCAGCACCCCGGCAGCCGAAGCCGCCGACGAGATCGCGACCACCTCGTGATCGGCGTCGGAGAGCCTGCCCCAGGAGGATACCTTGCTCACAGTGTGTTCACTCCGGTCGTGTCGGCCTTGAAGGTGATGTTCTTGTCGAGCTGGTACTTGATGAGGTAGCCGAGCGCCAGGCCGATCACTGCCCCAGAATACTTGGCCAGGTCGGTGCCGAAGAGGTAGAAGGCCCCGAACTCGAAGGCCCAGAAGACGAGCGTCGTTACCCCGCTCATCAGCGTATAGAGACCGAGCGTACGCGCCTGGTGTTTTATGCTCTTCACTTCGAAACGGAAGATGAAGCGTTTGTCGAGGAGGTACTTCGTGACGACGCCCACGCCGGTGCCCACGATGACGGCCACGACGAGCGCAAAGGGCCCGGTGTAGAGGTGCTGCACAATGACCTGCGAGCCGAGGTTGGTGACCGTGGAGAGGGCCGCGAAGACGACGTAGAGCACTCCGGTTCTCACAGCGATCGGTGCACCTTTCAGGTGAGACTCTCAGGCCCTTAGACTGAGCCACATACCCCGTGAACAGGGGGTGCATCCCAAGTTTGCCACGGCTGGCTCGCTCTGGATGACAGCCCGGCTGACCGTCGGGGAATCGGGGGTAGACAGTGACGAGTGTCAAGGTGCAAGCTGCTCCGAGAGGCCCGGCCGCGCTGCGGGCGATGCGGCCGAAACAGTGGCTGAAGAATGTGCTCCTCGCCCTCGCGCCCCTCTCGGCCGGTGTGATTCTCGAGCCCGGGGTCATTCCCGAGGTCGTGCTCGCGATCATCGCGTTCAGCCTCACCTCCTCGGGCGGGTACATGCTGAACGACCTCCTCGACATCGAGAGTGATCGACTGCACCCGAAGAAGCGGTTCCGGCCGATCCCCTCGGGCGAGTTCCCGTCGCGGGTGGCCTGGCCGACCTCGATCGTGCTGTTGATCGCGCCGGCCGCGATCGCCCTGCTGCTCGGGTACGCGACGTTCGGCGTGGTGCTCGCCGCCTACGTTGTCATCCAGGTCTCCTACTGCATCTGGCTCAAGCACCAGCCCGTCATCGACATCATCGTCGTCGCCAGCGGATTCGTGCTGCGGGCCATCGCCGGGGCCGCGGTGGTCGGCGTGCCGGTGACCCAGTGGTTCCTGCTGGTGATCTCCTCGGGTTCGCTCTTCATGGTGGCTGGCAAAAGGTACTCCGAGAAGGTGAGCAGCGAGGGCAATGAGGCAGCCCACACGCGAAAGACCCTCGACCTGTACTCGCTCGGCTACCTGCGTTTCGTCTGGACCGTCGCCGCCACCCTCACGATGCTCTCCTATGCGATGTGGGCGTTCGACCTGAACGGTGGCACGTCGATCGGGTCGATCGCATCCATCGTCCCTTTCGGGGTCGCATTGCTGCTGTATGCGTTCGACATCGAGCGCGGCGAGGCTGCGGCGCCCGAGGAAGTGGTGTTCAAAGATCTCAAGCTCTTCGCGGTCGGCGGCATCTGGGCAGCGCTGTTCCTCGTCTCCGTGCTGGCCCGGCAGTACGGCTGGGAGCTCCCCACGCTGTGACCGCGGCGGGGTGTCAGGCGAGCAGCAGAACGGTCGGCAGGCCCACGATCAGACCGATGGCGAAGCCGGCGAGCACGTCGGTCACGAAGTGCATGCCCAGGATGATGCGGCTGTAGCCCATGGCGAGAACGACCAGCACGGCGACCGGCCACAGCGCGGGAACGAGCGCGGTGTAGACGATCGCTGCAGCCATAGTCGACGAAGCATGGGAGCTCGGAAAGCTGAGCTTGCTCGGCGCCTTCGCGTAGACGATCACCGGGCCGCTGCTGTCGGGCCGGTACGCCCTACCGCCGGGACCGGCCCCGTCGGCGCCGCTCGGGGCCGCCGAACCCGGCCTGGGCCGTCGCACGAACCGCTTGATGACGACCGACAATCCGTGGGCGACGATGACCGCCCCCACGCTGACAAGCCACGGCATCACGCGCTGCAGGTCGAGCACGGCGCCGATCAGCCCCAGCACGATCCAGCCTGCCGCGTGCTCACCGAACAGGCTGAGCGCCTTGCCCACCGGAACAGCCGCTCGGGCGAAGGTCGTGCCCTGCACTCTGACGATGACGTCGATCTCGCGGGCTCGAAGAGTCGTCATGACGAGGGCCAATCGATCTGGATGAGGTTGCGGCCGGCCGATTTGGCCTGGTAGAGCGCCCGGTCTGCCTGGCGGAGGAACAGGTCGGTGCCGACCACAGGCGACCGGGGTGAGAGGGCCCGATCCAGCACCGAACCTCCGACGCTCGCGGTCATCGACGGCTCGGTCGGCATGTCGGCGATCGCTTGGCGCAGCCGTTCGGCGATGCGCTGCAGGTCATCCCGATCGCTCACGATCGTGAACACCGAGAACTCGTCGCCACCGATGCGCACGCACAGGTCGCTCTCCCGCGTGCCCTGCCGCAGCGCCTCGGCGACCGCGCAGAGGATCTCGTCGCCGACGTGGTGCCCGTAGGTGTCGTTCACTGCTTTGAAGTGGTCGAGGTCGAGCAAGAGGGAACCGAGGTACTGGCCGGTGCGATCGGCGAGGGCACTCATCAGCGGCACATTCACCTCCATGCTGCGGCGGTTCGCGAGACCGGTGAGGGAATCGGTCAGCGATAGCGCGATCGCCTCGTCGCGCGCCCGCTGGAGGCTCTGCCGCAGCACGATCACCACCATTGTGCAGATCGTCATGAGCGCAAGGAAGATGATGATGGCTACCACGGGGATCGAGGATCGCATCGAAATGACGAACACTCCGAACGCCGTGCAGAGCACGCTGATCACCAGGGCGGTGTCGACCCTCAGAAAAGCAGACGATCCCACGGCCACGCCCAGAAAGACGAAGGCAGACAGCGTTCCGATCGCCTGGGGCTGGATGCTGAGCCCGATCACGAGGGTGAGAACCATCGTCGAGACCACGATCGCCGTCAGGAACTGGCGGGTCACCCAGTCCGTGATCCGCGCCACGACGACGATCGCGAGACCGGCCACCACGCCACCGTAGGCGACCGATCGAACCCACTGCGGATTGAACTCTCCCGCGAACGCCAACACTGCCAGAAACAGCGCTCCGGGCAGGAACACGATCTGAAGAGCGATTGCGCGGATCTCTCTCGGAGTTCGATTGGCGAAGATCTTCACAGGGAACACCAGCCGTTCCGTGGCGGAGAGACTGAGTCAGGTCGTCTTGATGGCATTGTCCGCATGGTTTCCGATGACCTCCGTATTGGCGCAGGTGAGAAATCGGCAGGGCTGAACGGCCATGTGGCCCTCCCGCCACTGGTTGCCCACGGCCGAGATGGCGCGAGCGAACTGGGCCTCGACGACGTAGGTCCACCCGGCGCCGGCGTCGTCACACGCGAAGGTGTTGCCCGTGATGGAGAACCCCTCGGTGCGGGCGGCGCTCGAGACGCCGATGATCGAGATCGCGGGGTAGACGTTCTGGGCGAGCTTGCCGCCGTTCGAGAATGTGTTGCCGTTGATCTGTATCTGGGGCTTGTCGGAGCTCATCCAGGAGGGCATCGTGTAGACGATCGACTGTTTGCGGGAACCCTCGAGGATGTTGTCGGCGACCACGATGCGCTTGTTCCCTCTGAACTCGATGTTGTAGGTCGGCGACCCGTCGAGGTGGTTGCCGAGAACACGCACCGGCCCACCCTCGAGAGAGAGGTCGGCGTAGCTCGCCCCGATGTTGTTGTTGATGATCCACGAGTCGTAGAAGCGATACCCGGTGCGGATGCCGGTTCCCGTGTTCTGCTGGATGTTGCACCGGTCGATGACATTCAGCAGCCCGCCCACATCGGCGAACGTTCCGTCGTTGACGGTGATGCCGTACCCGTTCCAGTTCAGGAGCCACAGTCGCTCGAGGTGTGTCTTGTCGAGGTGGGCAGAGATGCAGGGCGAACCCATGCCGTTCCCGTCGAGCACGAGGTTGACGACGGTGCAGAGGTACCAGAGCCCGGTCAGGATGGGGGCGTTCGTCGCCGCCCTGATGGTCGCGACCTGCGACCCGGCGCCCGCGAGAGTGATGCTCGTGAATCCCCGGCCCGTGTCACCGATCGCTGCAGAGATGGAGTAGACACCGACGGGAAACCACACCGTGCCGCCGCCGTCTGCCACCGCGGCAGCGATCGCCGCTTTGATGGCCGGCAGATCATCCTGAACCCCGTCTCCGACAGCGCCGTAGTCGCTCACGTTGAAGACGAGCTGCTCGGGCACCGCGACGCTCTGCCGGGGAGCTCCCGTCATCATGCCGGGCGCGGCCGCACCCGACACGGCGCCCGTCAGAAGTGCTCTGCGCGTGAGTTCTGCGGCAATCAGTTCTACGACCATGGTGCTCTACCCCTCGTACTGCTTCGACCTGCTCTGGGTGATGCGTGGGCCTTCGACGAACTCACGTTTCGACACGGAGCCCGCTCGCGGACAGCCTCGCGAGCGTGTCACCGGCCGTGGCCGGTCGCCCGTAGAGGTAGCCCTGGGCGAAGCCGATACCGAGATCCCGCGCCGTGTCGTGCCCCGATCTCGTCTCGACCCCCTCGACGACCGCCTCCATGCGCAGGGCGGTGATGAGGTGCGAGAACGAGCCGAGAATGATGCGGTGCCTGGTGTTGGTCTCGTCGGCGAGGAAGATCTTGTCGATCTTCACCGATGACACCGGCAGCCGGAGCAGAGCCGCCGCGTCGGCCTGATCCTGTCCGTAGTCGTCGAGCGCGAAGACGAACCCCTCTTCGGTGAGCACCTTCATGTGGTTCAGCGCCTCGTCGTCGAAGTGGGTGAGCGACGCCTCGGTGAACTCCAGTCGCAGGGCGACCATCGGATGCTCACGCCGCAGTTCACGCAGGCCGTCGAAGAGCGATTGCACGTGTATCTGCGGCCCCTCGACGTTCAGGTGCAGCGCCCTGGCCTGGGGCTCAAGCCGCATGAAGGCGGCCATGTCGGCGAACGCACGGGTGGCGATCTGAAGGGTGAGCTCGTCGAGCAGGCCGAGCTGGCGCGCGATCGCGATGAGCGTCGGCGGGCTGACGGGCGCACCGAGCCGATCGGTGAAGCGTGCCAGCGCCTCATAGCCCATGATCTGGCCCCGCTGCAGATCGACGATCGGCTGATAGGCCACCGTGACCGAATGGTTTCGAACGCCTTCCCGTACCTCGGCGATGAGACTCGCTTCGGCACCGGGTTCGGCAACCATCGGGGTGTCGTCCTTTCGCAGCTGAGAACTGGATTGGATTCGAATGGTATCCCGGCCGGCGCGTTTCGCGTCGTACAACAGTCGATCTGCCCGCCGGAACAGCGTCGACAGATCTGAAGGGGTAGCGGCTCTCCCGACCGATCCACCGATGCTGGCGGTCACCGCAGGAATGGGTTCGGGCGCCCTGGCCCCGGCGATCGCACTGGCTCGGAGCGCAGCGTGCAGCCGGTTCGCCAGCCGGGCGAGCTCCAGTTCGTCATTCACGAGGGCGAAGACCGCGAACTCCTCTCCCCCCGTTCGCACGACGATATCGGGAGTGCGAACCTGATCGTTGAGCAGCTTCGCGGCTCGAATCAGCACGAGATCGCCGACATGGTGCCCGAAGCTGTCGTTGATGCTCTTGAAGTGATCGAGGTCGAGAACGAGGCACCCGATGCGCTTGCCGAGCGCGTTCGCCTCGCTGTCGAGCTCCGGCACCCGCGTCTCCATCCCGCGCCGGTTCAGCAGACCCGTGAGCGAATCGGAATTGGCCTGCGAGACGGCCTGGTCACGGGCTAGCTCGAGAAACTGCCGCAGCCGCAGAATGAGGAAGGAGCCCGTGACGAAGAGCCCCACGTAGATGAGGACGACCGCGAGCGGACTGGTGCTGCGCGCCACGGCGACGAAGACGGCCAGCGAGGTTCCGATCAGACCGACGACCACACCGGCGCGGTAGGAGTCGAGAGTGATCGACGAGAGCGTGAGTCCGAGCAGCGAGAACGAGGTGATGACCGCCAGATCGGAGGTGGTGACGGCGAGCGACAGTGCGGTCACGACGAACATGGAGGCGACGATCAGAACCCGACCGGGAAGGTGCGAGACGGGATTGGCCCGGCGAACCAGAACAGCGACGATGACCGCCATCACGGCGATCACGGCGAGGCTGACCCGCACCCAGACGGGCTGGATATCGACGAAGAACGAGAAGACGCCGTATCGCACGGCCGTCTCGATGGCGAGAACCTGGATGACCCGGGTACGAAAATCGAGCTCCCCGTCCATCGCGGCGGTGCCTCCGAAGGTGCCGGTCACCCTCCTCCTCCGATGGCCGAGGGGTGCCTGGTCGGCGATCTCAAGCGCTCTGGGATGACTCGGGCTCGTCGGACCGGCCGAGATACCCTCGCGCGGCAGCGGTGGGACGGGGTTCGATCACGCCCCAGTCAATGTCGTGGGCGTGCTCGACGCAGACGGCGAACCGGGAGAGTTGGCCCCGTGAGGCCACCGAGACCTCGTTCGTCGGGAGTTCGTCGCAACGGTTGATCATGCAGCGCACGTCGGAATCGGCGTCTGACGCAGGGGGCACGAGGTTGACTGGCACTGGTCGGGCTCTTTCGCTGGATGCGAGCAGATCGGATATATGCAAAACGTTTGAAGTTGGCTTGACCTGACTGTAGCGCGTCCCCCATTTATGGGACAAGTCGCGTTCGTTCACTGGACAGTCAGGTCGTGGGTGCGATAAGCCCCCACCGCGGAAAGAGCACGTCGTAGGCCGTGCTCAGGCCACCGTCGAGGGCGACGTTGTCATGCCCTCCGCCCGGGATGACGGTGAAACTGGCCATGATGCCCGCAGCCACCGCCGCGTCGTAGTTCTTCTTCACACCGGCAGTGGCCTCCGTGTCGGACTCACCGACCGTGAAAACCCCCACCGAGTCGGGATAGGTCGTCTTCGACATGATCGTCGTGGGCCAGACCGCCTCGTACGCCGCCTGGTCTCCCTGGAAGACGCGGCTGAGGGTGGAGCGGTCGTCGACACCCTGGTATTCGTCGCCCGAGAGGTCGACGAAGTTGCCGAACACCTGCGGGTACTTCGCACCGAAGTACGACGCACACATTCCACCGTTCGAAAAGCCGAGGATGGTCCAGTCCTTCGGGTTGTCGGAGACCGCGAAGTGCGACTTCACCCACGGCACGACGTCTTTCATGATGTAGGTCTCGACATTGCCCATCGAGGTGTCGAGGCAGAGCGGGTCTTTGCTGTCGTCACCGAGCTGGTCGGGGTTCACCACGATCGGGCCCAGACCGTTGTGCTCGGCAGCGAGCTTGTCGAGAATGACCTTCGGGTCGTCCAGGCCCGGGCTGCCGGGCTGGCCGTTGAGCTGGATGATCACCGGCAGTTTCGGCTTGTTGTCGACCAGGCCCGCCGGTGGCACATAGGCGAGCGGGGTGCGCGCCAGGAAGCCCGACTCGGTGTTCGGAATCGAGACGGTGCCGAGGCTGCCGGTGGCCGGCATGTCGGCCGGAGCCTTCCACGTGGAATACAGGGGAGCATTCGGGTCGATGTTCGGGTCGGCTGTCGGCGAGTTCGTGTTGCTGCCGATGTCAAGCGGCTTCTCGTTCGTGACGCCGAAGAACGCCGCCACCGTCTTGTTGAGACCGAAAGCCGCGTTGACCCCCAGCGTTCCGGTCAGTCCGATCACCACGATACCGATCACCGCGATCAGCTTTCGCCACCAGCTCGACAGCCACAGGTTCGCGATGGCGACAGCGACCCCGGTGAAGGTCAGGATGATCCACACATCCACCACCGGCGACAGTCGGGTGCCGAACAGATCGAGCACGTTCACCGTGATGAGGATTGTGAGGGCACCCGCGAGTGCACCGCCCACCAGCGCGAGGGCCGCCGTGAGCACCCACCGCGTCGTGGGCCGCCTGATCAGCAGATAGAGCACGAGAGCGATGCTCAACGCGCTCATTGTGACGATCAACGGCGCATTGGTGATGTTCAGGCTCAGGATGGCGTCGTTCATGCAGATCAGATTATTGGAGTATCCAGCCGTCGTGGATCATGCGGCGCCGAAGTTCCATCTTGGTGATGGGCTCCCCGCCTGAGGCGTACTTGCGCCGGGCGTGGGAGATGTGGGTGCGAACAGTCTCGGCCGAGAGACCGAACTGGGCCGCCGTCTCAGGAACCGAGGAACCGGAGCCCGAGAGGTAGGCGCTCACGATCTCGAGTTCCCTGAGCGTGAGCTGCGGAACGGCCTCGGCAGTGTCGTCGGCGAGGAGCTTCTGAACCTCGCCCGAGATGAACTCTTCGTTGCGGAAGGCCGCCGCGACCGCTGCCGCGATGACGTCCGTCGGCTCGGTGAGAAGCACATACGAGTGTGCCCCCGCATCCAGTACCCGGCGAATGGCCGGCGCGTAGGTCGTCGAGCCCAGCACCACGATGCCCGTACCCTGCGGCGCGAGCGCGCTCACCTTCGCCGGGGTGGGTGAGCCGTTGCCGAGCTCGTTGTAGAGAATGACGACGTCGGCGACGCTCTGGTCGCGATTCGTGTACACGTGCCACGACTTGGTCCAACCGTCGACCGACGACCCGGGGAGCAGGGTCTTCAGCTTGACGCTGATTGCCTCGGCGAGCATCCTGCTCTCATGGACGACATGAATGCGGATGCGACGGGGTCGTGCAGGTGCCACCGGTGACCGCCCCTCGCTGAATGAGTAGCGTCAGCGTAGCCGGACACTCCCCCCGACTGCGGTTCGTGTCGCCCGAGGGCGTCGGGGGCTCGAAGTCGTCGCGGGTCAGGCCGAGATGTTGAGCACCTCGGCCGTCGCAGAGATCTCCTTCTTCGCCTTCGCGGGCGACTCGTTGAGCCTCGTGCCGAGCGAAGGAATCATCTTCTTCAGCTGCGGCACCCACGTGGGGTACTCGCTCGGAAAGCAGCGCTCGATGAGGTCGAGCATGATAGGAACCGCGGTCGAGGCCCCGGGGGATGCCCCGAGCAGACCTGCGATGCTGCCGTCTTTCGCCGTGATGACCTCGGTGCCGAACTGCAGCACTCCACCCTTCTTGGCGTCTTTCTTCATGACCTGCACGCGCTGGCCGGCCGTGATGAGGTACCAGTCCTTCGGGTCGGCGGTGGGCATGAACTCCTTCAGCGCCTCCATCTTCTTGGCGCGGCTGGCGAAAACCTCGCCGATGAGGTACTTCATGAGGTCGAGGTTGTCGCGGGCGACAGCGAGCATGGGACCGAGATTGTGCAACCGGATGCTGCGGGGAAGGTCGAGCCACGAACCGGACTTCAGGAACTTCGGGCTGAACCCCGCATACGGGCCGAACAGCAGCGATGCCTCACCGTCGACGACGCGCTTGTCGAGGTGCGGAACCGACATGGGCGGTGCCCCCACGGAGGCCTTGCCGTAGACCTTGGCCTGGTGCTCCCTGACCACGGCGGGGTTGTCAGTGCGCAGGAACTCGCCGCTGATCGGAAAGCCGCCGAAGCCCTTGATCTCGCTGATGCCTGCCTTCTGCAGCAGGTTCAACGCACCGCCGCCGGCACCCACGAAGACGAAACGCGCATTGACAATGGTCGGCGTACCACCGACCAGGTGCTTCATCGCGATCTTCCAGGTGCCGTCTTTCTGCTTCTTCAGCCCCGTGACGTTGTGCTCGGTGTTCAGAGTCGCGCCGTTGGCCGTGATGTAGTCGAAGAGCTGCTTCGTGAGAGACCCGAAGTCGACGTCGGTGCCGGCGGGCACGCGGGTCGCCGCAACGACCTCGTCTTTCTGGCGGTCGCGCATGAGCAGCGGAGACCACCCGTAAATCACGCGCGGGTCGTCGCTGAACTCGATGCCGGCGAAGAGCGGTTCGTGAGACAGCGCTTCGTAACGCTTCCGCAGGTACTCGACGTTGTCGGCGCCCTTGACGAAGGTCATGTGCGGAGTGGAGTTGATGAAGCTCTCGGGGTCTTTGATGAGCCCTTTCGAGATGAGGAACGACCACAGCTGCCGGCTCACCTGGAACTGCTCGTTGATGGCCACGGCCTTCGACGTCTCGACCGAACCATCGGGCGCCTGCGGCATGTAGTTCAGCTCGCAGAGGGCCGCATGACCCGTTCCCGCGTTGTTCCACGGGTTCGAACTCTCGAGCGCGACCCGCCCCAGTTTCTCGTAGACCGCGATCGACCATTCGGGCTGCAGCAGCTTGATGAGGGCCCCGAGGGTCGCGCTCATGATGCCGCCGCCGATCAGAACGACGTCTACAGGTTTCGGTGAGTCAGTCACCGTTCCAGCTTAATATCCTGAAGGGCTCCGGATGACCGTTCCGAGCGTTTTCGCGGCAGCCCGATCTATGGCCGGCCGAGGCCCTGGTAGGTCCATCCGGCTTCACGCCAGGCGGCAGGGTCGAGGCAGTTTCGGCCATCGATGACGTAGGGCCGCGAGACGAGCGTCGCGACACGGGCGGGATCGAGCTGGCGGAACGCCTTCCACTCTGTGACCACGACGACCGCGTCGGCACCCTGCAGGGCCGCATCGACGTCGGTCGTGAAGTCGAGCTGCGGATGCGTACGCTTCGCGTTCTCGATGGCCTCGGGGTCGGTCGCGATGACGTCGGCGCCCAGGCCCTTCAACCGCGCGGCAACATCCAGGGCCGGCGAGTCACGGATGTCGTCGGAATCGGGCTTGAAGGCGAGCCCGAGAACAGCGACCTTCTTACCGAAGATCTGCCCGTCGAAGCTCGCGACCACCAGGTCGACGACCTTTTGGCGACGGCGCAGGTTGATCGAGTCGACCTCCTTCAGGAAGGCGACCGACTCGCCGCGGCCGAGCTCCTCGGCCCGGGCGGTGAAGGCCCGAATGTCCTTCGGCAGGCATCCGCCGCCGAAGCCGACCCCGGCGTTCAGGAACCGGCGGCCGATGCGCGCATCGAAACCAATGGCATCCGCCAACTGCGTGACGTCGGCACCCGTCGTCTCGGCGATCTCGGCCATGGCATTGATGAAGGAGATCTTCGTGGCGAGAAAAGCATTCGCCGAGACCTTCACGAGCTCAGCCGTCGCGTAGTCGGTGACGACGAGCGGGGTCTCCTTCGAGAGCGCGACCGCGTAGACCTCGTCGAGCGCGGCCTTCGTCGCCTCGTGGGCGTCACCCGAGGGCAGCCCGTACACGAGACGATCGGGGCTGATTGTGTCCTCCACGGCGAAACCCTCCCGCAGGAACTCGGGGTTCCAGGCAAGCTGGGCACCCGACCCGGCCGTGACCTTGGCCGCCAGGCGCGCCGCGGTGCCGACCGGCACGGTCGACTTGCCGGCCACGAGGTCCCCGTCGGAGAGGTGCGGGATGAGCGCGTCGATCGCCGCATCGACATAGGTCAGGTCGGCGGCGTTCTCCCCCTTGCGCTGCGGCGTACCGACCGCGACGAAATGCACCTTCGCGCCCTGCACAGCGGCCATGTCGGTCGAGAACGACAGGCGCCCCGAGGCGATACCGCTCGCCAGAATCTCGGGCAGGCCCGGCTCGAAGAACGGCGCCTTACCGGCGGCCAACATCGCGACCTTGTTCGGGTCGACGTCGATACCGACGACCTCATGCCCCAGTTCGGCCATAGCCGCAGCGTGAACCGCCCCGAGATAGCCGCAGCCGATGACCGAGATTTTCATGCAGTGCCCTTTCGCGCCGACCGGGATGCAAGCTGCCCCCCAGAGTCTGGTCATTTGTACCAGCAATTTGTTGCGGCAATGTGAACCAGAGGTTCTCGCCGCGATCAAGATACCCCCGAACAGGGGTCAACGAGTACCACGGGGGTTCGCCTGACACAGACCTGACGACTTCACCGGTCGTCATCTGCACGACCGTCAGACCCCGCTAGTACTGTGGATTTCATTGATGACCATCGCGGAGGGAGCGAGAGAGGTGTCTGATCAGTCGAACGCGTCGAAGCGACCGCGCCGTCGCTGGTCCCCGACGGTTCGGTGGTTCGTCCTCGGTGGAGCAGTTTTGCTGGTCGTCCTAATTACTCTCGGCTCGGGAGTCGCAAACCGACGCGACTCGCCCTCACAAAAATCGGCTACGGATACGACCTCAGCAGAGCAAGCCATATCGCAGCAGGCGGCAATGCTTTCACAACTGCAGAACGCCAGCAAAGCAGACTCGAGCCAGCAGTATGCGACGTCGGCCCAGAGTGCTGCTTGGGCTAATCTGTTGGCCAAAATGCGCGGTTCGTCCGTGTCCTCGCTGCAGGATCTTCAAAACCAGGTTGCCTGCCGCAATCCAGCACACATAGACCGAGCCTTCACGCTGAACCCGAAAACCGGGTTTCAAATACCTCCTCGCCTAACAGGAATAGCTGAAGGACCCGTGTCCGTGGTATTCGACCCCACGGGGGCTGTGACAGCAGCCACGGGCATTTGGATTGAAGCCTCCCCGTCTAGTTCCTCGACGAATGGCCAACCTGCAACTGACTTTCACATCCGTGCATGTTGGACTGAGCCGAATACAGCCAAACCGCTCGTTCTCGAACGAGTCGTGACCCTAGCAAACGACGTGACCGGGGCAGATCATTCACTGTTGAAGATGAACGTCTCCAAGGCCTTGTTAAATGTTGATTTCAATCGCGCCCCCGTCGGGACATACTTGCAATCTGAGGCCAAGGACGAATGGAAAAGCGACGGCGGAGCGCTTCAGGGTTTCACGGTCAGACCTGCCGGTTCACTGGTTATTGCGGACGATCAGAGCAACAGGTTTCTCCAGAAGACGTTCCCGGCCGGGAAGTACAACAGCCAGGATGCGGAAAAGGATGACCGGGTTCTCCTCCAGTGGTCCCTCAAGACTCCTCAAAACGCTCTGTACTTCGCCTATCGTGTCCGCACATCGGGCGACTTCGACCCCGCAAAGGGAGGCAAGCTCCCGGGGTTGTGCGGAGGCATCTGTCCCATCGGAGGCGAGAGCACAACGGATGCCCCTCACTCATCGTCCGGCCAGAACGACCCAAATGGGACCGCCATCGGGTGGAGTGCACGGGGAATGTGGCGATCCAATGGCTACCTGGTTCAATACCCATATACGCCCGATCAGACAACGCAGTACGCTCCGGACCTGCGTTACAACCTCAATGGGAGCGACGTTTACCTGAACGATGGAGCCTGGCACACCATCGAAAGCTATGTGAGCATGAATACGCCCGGTCAACACAACGGCATCCTCAAGGCATGGTATGACGGTCAACTCGTGCTCGATCAGAAGGATGTCCGTTTCAGAGACGACCTCTCCTACTCCATAGACACTATTAAATTCACTAGCTACTACGGTGGCCACGATTCCAGTTGGGCGCCCCTCACCGACTCAAGAATTGATTACGACGATGTGGTGCTCAGCACCGACCCGATCACGCACTGAGAACGGTCACCCGCGCGCTTACTTCTGACACGTCACGTTGGTCAACACAGACCCAGACACCAAGACCGAATTCGTGCAGTCAACGACGTTGCCCGCATTCGTTCCAACATAGATCCCCGTGCTGCCTTTCGGCACGCTCACTGTGTTGCGAGCGAACGAATTGTTGCGACCGTAACCCGCGACTTCGGTTTCGGCACTGAAGAACCCCACGTCAGCCTTGCCGTTCGTCCCAACATTGTCTGCTACGAAATACTGTTTTCCCTTTATCGCCATGATCGTCGAGACATCGATGAGAGCAGTACCGTCAACGTGGTTACCCCGTATTACGCCTCCGCTAGTTCCTGGCTTCGCCTCTATCGGGTCAGCAGTCGTACCGCTGATTGTGTTGTCTATGACCCAGTTCCGATCGCTCATATCGGCTTTACAGGCGTAGACATCGCACCAATCCTTTGGAGAAGTCCCGATGTATACGCCTTCTCCATAGACACTGTCGACAAGTCCAGTTTTCGAGATGACATTGCCGATGACAATTGAGTCGACTGTGCCGTAGCGGAGCTTTATGGCTTCGTTGCCGACATTGTTGATAGCCAGGTCTGCCACTGAGATATGGCTTGCCGACGAGAGCACGACACCCTTACGAAAGTTCTGAATACTAAATCCGGCCAGATTCACGTAAGAAGCGGTATTGATGAAGACTCCGTTTGCAGAAGCTACGTTGAAATTGTCGAAGATTGCTGTTCGCGGGCCACAGATCCAGATCGGGTTTGCCGATGTGCCGCTGGTCGTAACGGTTATGCCGCCGCGGTAGGTGCCCGGAGCTAGTTTGATGACCGAACCGGGCCCTGCATTGACCAAAGCGGTTCGCAGCTGCGTGATGTTGGCGACGGCCACCCCTCCGGCCGGGCAGTCCGCAGCCCGAACGGATGGCGCCGAGAACGTGGGCTGTTGCATCGAGACGATCTTTCCCTTGATCGATTCGTTTCCGCTGGAGTCGACCACCCCGACGGCGAACCGGTAGGTCGCCCCTTCACTGAGCCCGATGTCGGTGAACTGTGTCGTCGTGAGCAGGGACGACCCGCTGACTACAAGCAGCGCGCCCGAACCCAATGCGCGGTAGACACGGTAGCCAGCCACGTCACCTGCAGAGCTCGCGTTCCAGGACACGAGCAAGCCGCTTGTCTGAGGTGAAACCGCCAGATTGCTGGCACTGGGCGGTGCGATCGTATCCGAGACAACAAACGCATCCACGGTGATGTCATTCCCCGATGACGCTGAATTTTTTGTTCCCGTTCGCACAACTCGCAACTTATGGCCAGTGCCCGAGAGCGAATGGCTCGAGTAGACCTTCTGCTGAAATGTCTGAGAAGGAGAGTAGAGATCAACCGTAGCGACCTTGACGTCATCCAGAAAAACATCCGCAAGCCCGAGAGACGGTCCAGTTCGCGAAACCCAGTCGATTCCGGTTTGGTTGAATGCGATCTGCGCAGAACTGCCTGCCACCTTCCCAGCCCGGCTAGTTCCCCCGCTATCTGAACTATTGGACTGGGCGGCCCACGTGCCACTCCACCCAATCGCTGTCGAGCCGTCTTCATAGCGAGAGGAGGCGACGGTGGTCGTCGTTGACACAGCTACTGGCGACGACGATACTGCGCCCGAAGTATTGCCGCTGGAATCGAATGCCGAAACTGTGTACTTCAGGTCCACTCCGGTGGGCGCGGAAAAATCAGCGACAGTGGTATTGCCAGCCTGAACACGGCTAAGCACAGATTGCTCTGTACCGACGACCCTGTTCACGTCGTAACCAGAGACATCGGGTGAGGTTGAGGCAGTCCAGCTGACGTTCACTACTGAGCCTGAGATCTGTGCTGTGACTCCCGAAACCGGGGCCGGGGCCTCGACGTCCAGGACGTCGAACGCATCGAGGACAATATCCTTGCCTGTCGAGGCGCTCGATTGGACGCCCGATCGAACCACTTGAATGGTGTGTATACCACTGGCCAACGGCTGGCTTGCAAAGACACGTTGGTTGTAGGCGGCAGCTGGGCTGTAGAGATCGACATCGGCAACTTTAATCGCATCGATGAACACAGCTGCGACCCCAAGATAGGGGCCAGTCCGGGCAATCCACTGCACCGCGCTTCCACTGAACGCTAGCTCGACATAGTCGCCAGTGATCTTTCCAGCCGAACTATTGCCGCCGCTGTCATTGCTTGAAGGTGCGGACAGCTGCCAGGTCCCTTCAGAGTGAATCAGTCCCGACGTGTTCTCCTGCCTTCCCGATGTGGCGACCGAATCGGTTGACACGGAGATCGACACCCCAGAGCTCGGCTGGCCCTCGTTCCCGCTTGAGTCCACGGCAGTCACTTGGTATTGGTAGGTCAACCCGGGGAGAACACCCGCATCAGCCCAGGATGTCGCGGGCGCCGCTAGTTCCCGGACAACAGCTGACGTTCCCGAGTTGGTCTTCCGATACACCCTGTACGAAGCCACGTCTTGCGCTTCACTTGCGGCCCAGGAGGTTTGCACAACCGACTGGGCCTGCGTCGCTGTCAATCCAGCTACGCTCGCCGGAGCCACCGAGTCCACAACATCGATTGCGTCCAAGACCACGTCGTTGCCCGTCGACGAGGAGCTGTGCTTCCCCTGGCGCTCGATCTTGATGACGTGTGTGGCGTCAGCGAGGCCTGAACTCGAGTAGACGACCTGCTGGTATGACTGGGTGGCCGAATATAAATCGACATCTTTGACCTTGACTCCATCCATGTAGACAGATGCCAAGCCCAAAGATGGGCCTGTTCGAGCCAACCACTTCACGCCAGTCGAGTTGAAGGCGAGCTCTACGAAATCGCCAGCGGCCTTGGCTGCCGCACTGTTTCCGCCACTGTCTTTACTCGAAGGCGACGATAGTTGCCACGTGCCTGAGAAGTTAAGTTGGGACGAACTGTTCTCGATACGCCCTGGCCCGACGGCGGTTAAAGCGAAAGCGGGGCTAGCCGGTAGAACCGCTGTGACGAGAAGAGCGGCCGAAACCGCACCGAGGGTCAGCTTCGCTTTGTTCGTTCGGACTGTCGGCACGATGCTCCCAAACCGGCGATGCGAACAACCCCGATGAGAGTTCGCAGTCACCACCCCCAAAGAGGGGGCTATCTCTCCGGAGTATATGGACATGTCGTGATATTCGCTAGCGATTCAACAACTCCGCGGCGTGGCGGGAGGGCTTTTAACCCGAAGGATGCAGTTGCTCACCGGCCTCTGGATCATCGACGCTCTCGACCGCCTCCGACTTCGCAGTTCGGGCATCGGTGCAATTGGCCTCTTCGAAGCCCGACTACGCCGGCCAGGATTGCTCGTGGATACGTCGACTCGAGGGAAGGCGCCTGAGCCGCAGGGCGGGCTTTTCAACGACGAACCATGACGCTAGCGCAAGCGGCATGGTCAGCCCCAAGGAAAGCGCCACGAAGACCGGAATCGGCACTGACAGATCCGAGAGGCTCATCGCGAGCAATTGCTGAATCGGGAATCCATAAATATAAATTCCGTACGAAATATCGTTTGGTACGCCAATCCGGTGGAACGGAAGCGTCGAACCCAGATAGAGCAAAAGATAGGCAACGGGCAAACCAGCCAGTGCTTGAAACACTCCGAGATACATCGTCACTGCAGTGAGACCGGCCGCGCATGCGGCAAGGAGACCTGTGAGGGGTACGGCTCCACGGAAGAAGTACAGCGTCGCGCCTGCTGCAAAAAAGCCTCCAAGCCGCAAGCCGCGCGCGAACAACAATGGCAAGTTTACGGCGTCTATCGCCTGTGGGATCGTGACAGCGACACATAAGACCAAAACCCAAATCACCACCCACCGCACGTGACGACGCGGCAGGAACGAGACAAGTACTCCGACCACTACGTAGCAAGCCGCCTCGTAGGACAGAGTCCACAATGGGGAATTCCAGGCCTCATCAAATGGCATCCCGGTGAGCGTATTACCAATGTCCCGCTGAAATATGAATAAACCGAGGTTCTTTAGGACGTAAGTGATGCCATCCACGATTTGGTACGAGCCGTTTGAATTGATTAATCCTGCTACCGGTGCCGCCACGAAGGCAACCACAAGAAGGGCCGCGAGAAAGCCTGGGTAGATTCGAAGAAATCGCTTCCAGTAGTAGCTTCGGGCAGAACTCGATGCAAGTCGGCTGCCAGTGATGAGAAACCCCGAGATGGTAAAGAATCCGGCGACGGCCCAATCCCCAATGTCCTGGTCGCCAAGAAAGGGTGTCGAGCCGTATCCGCCGACCGGCCATGTGTGAGCGATAACTACCAGCCCGGCCAAAGTGAGCCTGATGAAATTGAGACTATTTCTCCTCGCGTCGAAACGCTCTGCGATTGACTGCCGGTTCCCCATGAAGCGAACGCTAGCCCACGTCGCTTCCGTCCGCATAACGTGAACACCGCGGGTTCACAATTTTTTTCGAACGATCCTCATTACGTCGTGGTAGACCGTCTTGTTGATCAGCCAAGTACCAATTCCGAACACGATTAGGGCCCAACCTGCATGTACTAGAAGAAAGGCGAAGGGCACTGAAACAAGCTGTGGGAATAATGAGCCCAGCAGAATGGACCCTCCGACGGCCACCAGGGACACCAAGAATGGTCGGAACCACTGGGACCAATACTTCTTTGGGTCTACACCGACGTTCTTTTTCAAAATATAGAGCCGCAGAGGCCAGTAGATGTACTGGCGGAGGGTGACCCCTAGTGCTACCGCGACCACGCCGTAGGGCAGAGCAATGAGCACCAGCACTACACCCAACAGGCTCTGCCCGAGCGTCAAGAACAGCGCGGACCTGGCTCGCCCCACTGCAATTAGAACGCTTCGGTCGTAGTAAGCCACGGCGTTGAGGGCCCCGAGGAAACAGAGGACCCTCATGATGATTACGCTTTGTTCCCATTGTTCGCCGAATACGAGGGGAATCAGCACGGGAGCCGTGATCGCACCAAGAGCGAAGAATGGAATCGCGAATGTGCTGCTGAGACTGGTGAGCTTGTAGAACCATGCGAGCAGCCGCGGTCTGTCGTGTTGGAGCCGTGAGAACGTCGTAAGCGATACACCCGAGAAGACAGACGAAAATAGCTCCACCATGATCGAAACCAGACGCACGGAGAGGTAGTAATAGCCAAGCGCCTCGGCGCTCAGAACGGCCCCGATGAGCAGCCGATCGGCCTGGGAATTCACCAGTCCGATCAGCTCCATACCGATAATAGAGCCGCCCACGCTCCAGAGGTCTTTGAGGGCGGAGTAGCTGAACTCAAAATTTGGGCGCCACCTGCTCTCCACCCAGAGCGTGACGAGCCCGACGATGGATGCGAGGAGGGTCTGGATCACGAGGCTCCATACCCCGAAGCCTGCAAAGGCGGAAACGATTGCCGCAATGCCACCGACCATTGTTCCCGAAAATCGTCGGATTGCGAGAGAGCGAAATTTGAAGTCCCTCTCAAGTAACGCAGCTGGAACGGAAGACAAGGCGTTAAGGACGAGGCCGACCGAAAGCCATCGGATGATTGGAGTCAGGGACTCTCCGTCCCCAAAAAGCTCCGCCAGCTGCGGCGCCAGCAGGAAGGAAATCAACGCGAGAGCGCCCGAGGAAATGACTGAAGTCCAGAAGGCCGTATTGGTGTAAATCCTCGAGAGTTCTGCCCGTTGGACGAGTCCGCGACCAAATCCCTGGTCGACAAAGACGTTGGCAAACGCCATAAACGCGCTAGCAAGCGCAACCAATCCGAAGTCGGCCGGAGACAGCAGGCGACCCAGAACCGTCAGGACCACTAGCCCCATCAGACGGTTGCTCCACTTGTCGGCAGCTACCCACTTGACTCCGGTCAAGGCCTTGTTGCGGAACGCTGTGTCATCCGCCTGAGTCATCTCGATCTCGCCCCCACCGCATTGTTCGTAGGGGCAGTCCTCATGGACAGGGCACCGACCGGTGGTTTCATGGGGTCATTTTCTCCAATTTCGATTGGCCGATCACGCCAAGCCATGAGGAGGGCAAATCCCAGCAAGAGAATGGTCGGCCTGCTCGACTCGAGAACATTGAAGAACCCTACTGAGACGGCATACGCCGCAAGGCATCCAAGGCCTGCATAGGCGTTGTACTTGATCGCCGTAAGTACCCCACCGGCAATAAGAAGCGCGAACAAAAGCAATCCAGGGATACCGACGCTGATCAAAAGCTGAAGGTAGGCACTCTCAATGATTACGCCACGCGGGTTGAGCGGTGCGGCCGCACTCACCGAGGACCCAGGGCCAGAACCGATCCAGTGAGACGCCTGAGCTACTTGAAAAGCCAAGTCCACGATGACGCCACGCGCGTTGGTTGAACCCTGTGCTTCATCTGAATCGAGGCGATCTTGAAATGCGGAGGCCTGTGTGATGCCGAACACTCCACCCACAACCGCAGCCGCCAAGGCGATCTTTGCTGGAGGGCTCAGCGATGAACGTCGGAACAAGTTCGGGAGAATAATCACTCCCGCAGCGATCGCGACTGCTCCGAGGCTGTTTCGTGAAACCGTGGTAAGTACGCCCAGCATGCTTATTCCGGCAACCAGGAGGTATTTGTTGCTGCCACCTTCAAGGCGCTTCCCAAAGGCTACGCCGAACGCCATGGAGAAAAAAAGACCTGCGTAGAGCGGGTGGCCTAAAGAACCCGACGCTCGGTAAACCGACCAATGCTGGGCGGGCACGATGTTCAGTGCGGCGTAAATCGGGTCGAATAGAAAATTACGTTGTACTAAGAACTCAACGGAGCAATATGCAGCCATAAGAACCGCCGCCCACAGGAATGTGCGCTGCAGGTTCGCGATGGCGTTTGCAGGCACCGGAACGAGCACGATGAGGAGGCCGAGCACAGCAAGGTCGAGACACCACGCCAGACTCGTTTGTAAAAGGCCGTTCGTAAACACGCTGGCGGCGAGCCACGCGAGCAGTGCGCCAGCGATGAGCTTGTAGGCGACGCCGACGCGGCTTTTCACTGCAGCGAACTCTGGTCTCGGCGCGAAAATCGACCGTGCGTACCAAACAACCAGAATGATGAACGATGGCGTAATGGTATTGAGGAAGTCATTTTCGGACAACGCGACGCGAGGCACAACAAGAAAAATGGCAAGAGCCGCTGAGGGCAGCCAGTCCTTCGGCAAGCAGCACAACGCTACAACGACCGCGCCCCCGACGATCAAGACGAAAGAATTTGTAGAACCAAGACGAGAAGTCAAAGTCAACGCACCGAAAATCAGCGCAGCAGCGAGCATCGCCAAGAGCAAGCATGTACCGGCGACACGCACAGTTGGAAGCTTCACCTCAGGCCTCGGATCTTGATCGGGCCGTAAGAGTTGGGAAGGCGGCGACGCTCGCATTCTCAACACGCTTCAGGGCCTGCGCAAAGTCGCTGTCCCTAGACTCTGGTTGGCTCTGGAACTTCGACAGCTGGCGGGCTCCAACCCTCTTGAGAACCTGGTATTGAACCTCCCGAAAGAGGGAACGTTTCAACAGTGGGCGCAGGTTACCGGTATAATGACGCACGTTGTCGCTCAACTCTGGGTCGATTGTGTTGTTCCACACCGACGGAATGACGGCCACTCCGCCTGATGTTCTTGCAACGAAGATGACGTTTCCGTTCTCGTACTTCAGCGTCAGTCTGTCCTCCCCAGGAATGCTCTCCGTCATGCTATCGAGCACCCGGCGAAAGAAAGCGACAGATCTGTCAGATCGTCTAGCCATCATGACTCCCGAGTTGAGTCGACCTGATCGACCGAGGGCCATGAAGACGTCATCCTCGAGATCGGCGAGTTCGTGCCGAAAGTCTGGGGCGGTGCTCTTCACCTCGCAATCGGCGTCAATATAGACGACCCAGTCGTACCCGGACTCGAGCGCATTGATCATCAAAGGGATCTTCAGCCAGGCGCTCAGCGCGGTGTCTTCGATGCGCTTCGGCTTATTGACTGATACATACT
Organism: Subtercola boreus; assembly: GCF_003399645.1. GTDB lineage: Bacteria > Actinomycetota > Actinomycetes > Actinomycetales > Microbacteriaceae > Subtercola > Subtercola boreus_A. The sequence goes on along the minus strand of NZ_NBXD01000007.1, from coordinate 58,582 downwards.
CGGCCCCCAAACGTTTCGCGTAGGCCCTCTGACTTGCGATACACGACAAAAATGCCGTGTCGTATCCGTTTTGCGCGATTGTGTAAATGAGGGTTCTCAAGAGTCTGAATCCTTTCGTTTCACTTTCGGGCGGCGGGTCTGGCCGAGCCCAGCGCCTGAAGATAGGCAAGATAGTGCAGCTCGCCCAGATGCACCCAACTACGGGAACTGAGATCCGGACGACGTGAAGGGTTCTTCTCGGACCATTGTCTCGCCCGATGGGCGGCAGATTCGATTATCTCTGCAGTCAAGGGACCTTCATATTGCACCACCCAGTCCAGACCAACTTCGTCAGCCAGGATTTGATTTGACTTGCTCTGTGGCACTAGTACCGGCCGAGCAAGCGACAACGCCGCGAGAAGAGCACCCGAGTTGTGCATGTCGCGGTAGGGGAGCACGACTAGAGCGCTCTGTCCGATTTCAGAAACCAGGGTGGAATCGTCGACAAATTCCAGTCTCGATGAGATACGCGTGTCGGTTAACGAGGCGGATCTGACGAGATCTGACAGAGCTTCGCCCTTAGGACTGCCCACAATCCGCAGGCTGAGATCAGTTCTTGTGCTGGCGCGGAATGCGGAGAGGAGGCTGTCCAGCCCCTTATATGCGCGTACATGGCCGAAGTAGAGCAGACGACCTGGAACTGGCTCTGGACAAGGGTATGACCCATACGTTTCGATATATCCGCCATGTGGGATGGTGACGACACTCGCTCCATCCGCCACCGGAGTAGCCGAGTTGAGCCGAATGAAAAGGTCGGTACGACGGTCGAACAACTGCAACAGCATCTGTTCGATACGGGTACTTTTCTCGTGCGGCACCACGTTATGCAGAGTGCGAACGATCGGAATTCCGCGCAGACCCAGACAGACCATCATGGAGGGAAACAAGATCTTCTGGGCGAGCGACTTTGTCGGATTCCTGTTGCGGATCCAATATTCGGGCCAGTGGGCGTGAAAGACGTCGAACTTCCCGAAAAGCGCTATCCGCCAAGTGAAGAACACGTTTGTCACCTCAGGTGCTGCGCCCTCCACCAGGGACGTGACGTACTCCGTACCCCCAACGGGCTTTTTCGTCGACTGCAGCACCCTGACAGGTGGCCGTTCGGCGGAGACATTCACAGAATTCTTCTTGCCCATCTGGTGCAATCCTTCTCGCAATGCGGGTTCTCTCGTGGCGTGTCTGATGACGTCGTAGGCGGGATTCGGAGGCGGATGTGCGCATCTGAGGGCAGATGCAGATTGAGAACCCCAAGGATATGCCTCCTACGTTTCGGAGAGGTTGCGGGATGCCCAACGGCCTTGCGAATCATTTTGGAAACACAAGGCCGCTAGTATGAGGCCCTCTGATGGGGGTGACGGGGCGTTCGCAGCGCCACGTCTCATCAGTTGAGCAAACAGGGGGAGATCAGCACGATGAGTAGCCATGCAAATGTCAGGTTCAACCATCTACTGCTGACCAAATTCAACATCCTCACCACACTGGAATACGGTCCGTTGGAGCAACGGCTGGATTCTGAGTGGCTACGAGCCCGCCTGGTCGAGTTTGAGACATTCTGCCTCCCATCGGTTGCGGGCCAAGTCGGGGCTGACTTCAGGTGGGTAGTTTTCTGTGATGAAGCGAGCCCAGACTGGTTCAAGCAAAAAATGCGGTCGTTTGGCGATGTGTTGATTCCGCTGTTTGTTTCCGGCATGACAAACGCCACGATGGGCCAGCGGTTGAAGACCGAGGGGTTGACCGACGAACGACCTCTCATCAGCACGCGTCTGGATAACGACGACGCTATTGCTCGAGATTATCTTTCGAATGTTCAATCACACTTCGCTAATCAGGACCGCCTCTTCGTGGATTATCCAATCGGGCTACGAGCTTGTGAAGGTGCTCTATTCTCCGGATTGTGGCGGTCCAATCCGTTCATGTCACTCATCGAAGCCTCGCCCGACAACGGCGTCCCCTACCTCGGTGTTTACTTCAAGCAGCACCACAAGGTGCGGAAGACCGAGCAGATCAAGACGGTTTGGCACTCGCCTGTTTGGCTTCGGGCGATGCATTCGGCCAACACTGTGCAGACCCAAGTGGGAATTCCGCGCCTGTCGTCTCAGGATGAACGATTCAGTGTCGATTGGGCCGGGCTCAAGACACCACCGTCACTATCGAAGAAGGTCAGTATTTCGCTCCTTGGATACAAGGCGCGTTTGGAACGAAGCAGCAAATACAAGACCATCGCACGCCGGTTCTCCAAAATTTGATCGGCCGGTGTCCGCCCTTCGGAAGGAGTCTGCTATCCCGCAGGTAAAGGTAGTGAACTGGAATCCTCGCGAACCACGATTGCCGGGTCGGATCGGGCGCAAGTTTCCGATCGGCCCGCGAAAGAACAACTTCGGTGATTTGCTAGGGCCGAAAATCGTCGAACGCCTTCTCGCAATAAACAACTTAGTAGGCCCGACCTCTTTCGGGCGTTCCAAACGTCTCCTGACCGTTGGATCGATCATGCACTTTGCTCGAAATGGCGATGTTGTTTGGGGCACAGGAATTAACGGAAAGGTCGACCCTAGCCTTCACCGGTACGCTCGGCTGGACGTTCGCGCCGTGCGCGGCCCCCTAACGCGGAACGCATTAATGAAGCGCGGAATCGGCACGCCGGAAGTCTTTGGAGACCCGGGACTTCTTGTCGGGCACATTTGGCCCCGTTCGACTTGGGCGCCCCCCGAGGTGCCAGATCGCGTGCTCGTCATCCCAAACTTGAACGACCATTCAAACACCCCTTCTGACCTGAACCCGTTGAGCCCGCGCAGTCCCCTCTTAAAAATCATCGGCAGGATTGCCCATGCGGAACTTGTCGTCGGCTCGTCTTTGCACGCGATTGTCCTCGCTGACTCGCTAGGAGTTCCAGCTCGGCTCGTTCGCTCGCCCAGCGAAGCCATGTTCAAGTACGAGGACTATTACTACGGCTCCGGTCGATCCTCGTTCAGCCCCGCCAGCTCGGTGTCGGAGGCGGTGCGGCTGGGCGGTGAAGATCTCCTTGAATGGGACGCTCAGCCACTGCTCGGGGCTTTTCCCCTGGACCTCTGGGGTAAATCAGAATGAATCTCATGTCTACCAAACGGAGGGGTCGTTGCCCGCGCTGTGGTAACGACCTCGAAGAGACAAATGTCATTGACGAAGGTGGGGGCAGCCTCGCCGGAGTGATCTATGTATGCACGCACTGCGACTTTGAGACAGCGAGCGGCATCCCCGACACGATCGATACTTTTTGACCAACCGCCCTCCGGGCACAGCCTGATCAAAGGATTGGAATACGGCGCATGAGCACATCTCATACCGGGCGGAAGTTTTTGTTCGTGGCCTCGACGGGGGGCCATCTCGCTCAACTTGTTCGCCTTTCGTCTCGCTTCGATGCTTCGGAAGACTCACTGTGGATCACCTTCCGTTCGCCACAAAGCGAATCTTTACTCGAGGGACGACGAGTGCTGTTCGTCCCGTATATACGACCTCGCGCCTTCATCAAGACAGCGCAAACGGTGTCCGTGGTGCGATCCCTCCTCAAACGGGAGTCCTTTGATGAGGCAATTAGCACCGGGGCTGCTCTTGCTGTATCCGTGCTTCCGCTCGCGAAGCTCCGGGGGATCAAGACCACATATATCGAGAGCGTCTCGCGGGTAAACGGACCTTCTTTATCGGGCCGGATTCTCCGGGCTCTCCACTCTGCCGACCTGTACACACAGCACGCACAATGGGCCGACTCACGCTGGAAACATATTGAGGGAGTTCTCTCTGAATTCGAAACCATCCCGAAAGACACTGTCTCAGTCCCAAGACTGTTCGTGACGCTTGGCACTATCGAACGGTATCGCTTTGATTCGCTGATTGACGCTGTGCTCGATAGCGGGCTTGCCGATGATTCCACAACGTGGCAGCTCGGTGTGACAACTCGTAACGACCTTCCCGGTGAGGTGCACAATCTCATGTCGGCCACGGAGTTCGACGAGGCAGCTCAGGGCGCAGACGTGGTGATCACACATGCCGGCGTGGGTACAATCTTGCAGTTGCTGGAAATGGGCATTTCTCCCATCATCGTGCCGAGACGCAAGAGCCGAGACGAGCACGTCGATGACCATCAAGACCAGATCGCATCCCTGCTGAGACGGTTGGGGGTGGGCAGCGTTCAGCTGATGGAATCTCTCTCCCGCGAATCAATTGTCTCGTCGACAGGGAATTCAGTTCGCGCTGTAGCGAGAGGGTCGATCCAATGAAGAAGCACGTGCCTCGGTCTGGGCAGACTGATCCGCACTCGATTGACTACTTAGTTGGCGGCTTCCGTATCTCTGTCGGCCCAACGAGTAACACACCAGGCCCACGGACACATATCGTCAACTTTGTAAAGGCCCTCGAATCGCGCCGATTCGCAGTACGCACCGTCCTCGCTTCAGACATGCCCTTCATGGCTCGCTTTTCCACCATTCGACAGAGCGACTACACAGCCGCCTCAGACGCGAAGGTGCGACTAGCCGACGCAGTGCGCGTGGGAGCCGCCGTTTGGACTGGGCTCAATGTCTTCCTTGAGACCATTCGGTCTCCGGCCCCATTCATGATCTACGAGCGCATCGCGGTACTGCAGAGCATGACGAGTTTTCACGCTCGGAAAGGCCGAGCAATACGCGTCGTCGAAGCCAACGGTGTCTTGTCGAGGGAGACGGCGCATGATCGGCATGTCCTTAAGGCCGAAAGGCTCGCGGCCTTCTTGGAACGTCGCGTTCTGCGCCGCGCAGCGGTTGTCGTCGCAGTCAGCGAGCCGTTGAAGAGGGAACTCGTCGAATTCGCAGCGATCCCCGAAGCCAAGGTGCTGGTGCTGCCCAACGGTGTTTCCAGTGCTCTCACGGTAATACCGCTCGCACGACCTGCGGGCAGCATCATTATTGGCTTCGTGGGTTCGATAGTGAAGTGGCAACACTTAGATCAGCTCCTCCTCACCTTCGCGAGTATCCTCCCCGCCCTCGAAGAGGCTCACGGCATTCCAGTTATGCTCGAGATCATCGGCGATGGGGCAGAATACAGCTTTCTTGAAAAGCTTATTCGAACGAACCAACTCGGAGATTCAGCGGTGCTTCTTGGTCGACTTTCGCACAAAGAAGTCTTAGAAAGAATGTCCTCGTGGACTCTCGGTTTCGCCGGTCACGAAAAGTCATCGAGCCGTGCCATGTACCACAGCCCGCTCAAAGTCTACGAATACGCGGCTCTTGGCCTGGGCATCGTCTGTACCTACTCTGACGACGCCGCGTCCCTCACCGCTGTCGGAGTTCCCGTGCACTTCTACGAGGATCAACGTTCCTTGGCCGACTCTCTTGAGCAGGCCGTAGCCGATGCAGTTGGGGAGGGTCTAGAGGACATCAACCAAAGACGGTCGCTGGTTGGCAAGACACACTCCTGGGAGAGTCGTGCCGACCAACTACTCTCTTTCACCGCGCAAATCCAAAAAACGCAAGTGAAACGGGAACGGGCAGTCTGAATTGCTCGGAAGCCACGCCCGAAGTAACGAAACCGGCCTCGTGTAACTCGGGCCCACCCGCCGGGGCTAATGCCCCTGGCGGCGACCCTATGATGATGACGTGTCGGCACTGAGGAGGTATCCGAGCGCCCTCGTGCTGGCGATCATCCTGATCCTGTATCTGGCGGCTGCGCTGACGACGCTGCACAGCTGGCTGGCCGCCGGGTTCGTCATCACGGGCGATGCTCCCCATTACCTCGTGATCACCCGCGGCATCCTGATCGACCACACCCTCGAACAGACCGTGCCGTACCGGGAGGCCTTCGAGCAGGGGCTCTTTCTGGGCAGCGGGATCACCGAGCCGCCCTCCCCCGCAAACACGCATGCGTATCTCGGACCGCACGGTCTCTTCAACATCCACAATTTCGGTCTGCCGCTGCTTCTCGTCGTGCCGTATGCCCTGCAGGGGGTTCTCGGGGTGCAGGTGTTCCTCATCCTGGTCGGCGGTATCGGCATCGTCGTTTTCTGGAAGATCAGTGGGGTCTTCACGCCGATGCGGTGGGTGCGGGCGCTGTCTGTCGCAGCGGTCGGGCTCGCCATGCCGCTGCTGTCGAGTTCGAGCCAGATCTTTCCCGACATCCCAGCTGGCGTGCTCTGCCTGGTCGGGCTGTACTGGCTGATCACGGTGCAGAAACACCGGTCGCTCTGGCGGGAGGTTCTGATGGGGCTGGCCGTCGGATACCTGCCTCTGCTGCAGATCAAGTTCGCGGCACCGGCCGCGGTGCTCGCGGTGGCGCTGGCACTGGCGATCGCCAGGCGTCGACCGAACGCGACACGCGCCAGACGCTGGCGGAGCACGGCCGTCATCGTTGTACCGTTCGTCTCTCTTCTCGGGCTGGTGTTCGCGTTCAACCTGTACGCGTTCTCGAACCTGACGGGGCCCTATGAGGCGGGAGCGTTCCGTCTGGCCCCGGTGACGCTCATGGTGTTCGTCGGGCTTGCGATCGACCAGAACCAGGGCTTCCTCTTCCAGAGTCCCCTCGCCTTTCTCGGGCTGGTCGGGGTGGGCATGATGCTCGCGTGGCGTCGCAACGTCACCATCGCAGGGGTGCTGGTGTTCTTCTCCCTCATCGTGCCCAATGTGCTGCTGTCGAACCAGTACGGGGGTTACTCGTTCATCGGCCGGTTCCAGTACCCCGCCGCGCTGGTCTTCGGCGTCGCGACGCTGTTCGTGCTCAGCCGCATCGCGGAGCGAAGCCGGGTGCTGTTCGCCGCCGTCTGTGCTGCCGGCATCGCGGTGCAGGCCCTCTTCTGGGCGTTCTACACGTTCTCGCCGCCCTTCCTCGAATCCGCCGCCAGGCTCTTCTACAATCCGAACGCCGACCCTGGTCTTCTGAACTACAGCGTCTTCTTCTACCCACTGCAGAACGCGCTCGCTGCGCTCTACAACGATCAGTGGGCGTTCGGGTATCTGCCCAACTACGTGTGGGCGGCGGTCGTGGTGGTGCTTCTCGCGGCAGGGGTGCTGCTGGGCATCCGTCGCCACATTCTGAAGAGGGTGTGGATGCCCGTGGCCGCCGTTCTCGCAGCGGGCGTGCTCGGGGCGGCGCTCATCAGCGTCTCGCCGACGGTCACGCGGGTCTACGACACCTCGGGCCTCATCGTGGAACAGGGCACACCGACCGCCGACGGGGTCTCGGTGTCTGCGGCCACCGGTCAGACCGCCGGGCCGGTCACGGCGGGGCCGATCACCCTGATGCGTGCCGGCACCTACACCGTGTCGCTGACGTATTCGAGCACGGCTCCCCCGACCACCCTCGTCGGAACGTGGCAGCCGGCTCCGGCCGACGCTGACGCGCTGCCGGAGCGGCCGCTGGCCGGCACGAATGGGGAGCCGGTCACGGTGAGCCAGACGGTGGTGCTGACGAACGCCGTGCCCCGGCTGCTGCAGTTGCGCACGACGTGGAACGGTGTCGGGCAGCTCACAGTGCTGAACGCCACGTACGTCGTGCCGTCACGATGACCCGTGACCTGCACGGATGCTCAGACCGCATGCCCAAATCGCCGTCGATCGTGAGGTCGAGACCGTGAGGATGGTGTGAGGATAAGGCGCACACGATCATCACTGTCGCGACCTGAAGGAAACCTGTCATGACCATGCCCCCTCCCCCGCCCCTGCCCTCGAACCAGGCATCGACGAACCCCGGGGGCCCTGTGCCGCTGTGGGCGCCGTACTACAACGCGCCGATCGGTGTCGCGGTGCGCCGGTTCTTCACGAAGTACGCAACGTTCTCGGGCCGCGCCAGCCGCGCGGAGTTCTGGTGGTGGTACCTCGTCTCGGTCGTCATCAGTATCGTCCTGAACATCATCTACAGCGCGGCCGGTGGCAACCGCATGAATGCCGACGGCTCGATGCAGAGCATGAGCGGCGGCGCGATCGTTGTGTCCATCGTCATTCTGATCGTCGGCCTCGCGCTCCTCATCCCCAGCCTCGCGCTCGCGGTGCGCCGCCTGCACGACACCGACCACTCCGGCTGGTGGATCTTCATCGGGCTCATTCCCCTCGTCGGTGCGATCATCCTGCTCGTGTTCTATCTCACCGGCCCCAAGCCAGCCGGAGCACGGTTCGACCAGCCCACCTCCTGACGCCTGTACGAAAACTGGTACGAGTACGCGGCCTCCGCGTGCTCGTACTTCTTTCTGTCGGCGCGGTTCTGAGCGTGCTTCCCGGTACATCGGCCGCCGTCACGGTTGCCCTGGATGCGCCCGGTTGCCGCAGTCGTTTGCGGCCGCGGGAGCGGATGCGGTGTCGGCTGACATCGCTGCAGGTCTCCTCCCTGGGCCGCAGAACCCCTGTGGTCGAATGTCGCCGGTGCGGATACTCACCGACAACCCCGACGAAGACGATGAGGGTCGCGCCATGGCCCGGGTGCTGCACAGCGTCGCGCCCGGCGCGGCCATCGTCTTCGCCGCGGCGGGGCCCGAAGACGGGGCCAAGGCAACCTCGATCGATGACCTCGTCGCGGCGGGTGCGACGGTCATCGTCGACGATGTTCAGGGTGAAGACGAACGCGCCTTCCGGCGCGGCCCCTCCGGCGCCGCGGTTCAGCGAGCCGTCGACGCCGGCGTGTTCTACGTGACGGCCGCGGGCAAATACGGGTGAAGGCGGCGTGCGGCGAATGACACAGAAGACCCCGCTCCTCACCGCTCTCTATGCATTCGGCGTCGCGGCGTTCATCATCGGCGCGATACTGCTCTTCGCGGCCTACGCGCCAGACAACGATACCCTCGAGAGCGCCGGCATCATCACCCTGCTCGTGGCGTGGGCTGTTCTCGTCAATGCCGCGATCATGGATGCGCTCCGCCACAGGAGCTGAGAGCTCCCGCCGATCGAAGTGGTCAGTGGAGACGCGCGACGCTCGAATGAGCCTGCCGCGTCAATGCCTGAACTACGAACCAGGCCAGTGCGCCGACGACCGGCAACGCGATGACGACACCCGTCCAGGCGACTTTGGCGGCCGTGCCGGTCATTTCAGACGCCCAGATGGTCGCCAGCGCCGCTGCAACCAAGCCCACAACGACGATCACCGAGACAACCCACAGAACGTTCCCTCCGGCAGGTAGTTCGGGGCTGACTGCCTCAGCAATTCGTAGCTGCTCCGCGTTGATCATGCCCCCACCCTGTTCTCGGCGCAGGTTCATGTCAAGCCAAACCGTCGTAATTTGACAAGTTATTGATGTTTTCTCAGGAAAGTGCCAAGGTCGATTAAGGGCGACGGAACATGGTGGCTCATAAAAGGAAGATTGGACTCTAACTAATGTTGACGAGCAAGAAAATGATCGCAACCCTCCTGGCCGCGTCGGGGGTGGCTCTATGCGTGCTGACTGCGGCCCCCGCCCACGCTGCAACGCCGGCTGGGTTACCGACCGAATTCGTGAACAGCGTCACAGCCGTTTGGTCGTCGAACGGGGTGAGCGATTCGACGCAGCAAGCCCTCTTGGGAGTGCTCGCGGAGGGCGGAGCGATCGATGCTCAGCGCGCCGACAGATCGCCTGTATCGTCGACCGTCAGTGACAGGGGCACATCGTTCGTCGAGGTGAAGAGATACGCAGACGGGTCGATCAACGTCTTCACCCTCGAGAAGCCCGCCGCAGGAGATAACGGCGGCAGCCCGCAGGCCGTACAGGGCTGTTCTGTCGAGTCGACACCTCAGATCTATCGCCGGTGCACCGTGAACGGTCAGTTCACCGGGGTGGCGCTTGCTTTCTTCGCCGACTACCAGCTGAGCGACTCATCGCACGCGGCCATCCTGATGTATGACAGCGCAACCGTGCAATGCTTCTACCCTCTGTCTTGCAGCACACCCGTCTTCGAAGCATTACGAATGCAGCAGAACGGTTCGCTGCCTGCGACGCTCACCCTGACGACCAACTACTCAGGCATCGGAACGGGCACAACACGGCTCGTGCTGACGGTGGCGGGGCTGTCCGCTCAGTCCAACTAGCAGACGACCTGTTAGAGCTTCGGGAGCCTCGCCAGCGCCTCGTCTGCCTTTGACTCGCTGACGCCGAGGTCGTCGACGAGCAGGGTGCGGGCGGGGGCCTGGTCGCCTCGGCGCTGCGACTGGAAGGCGGCATCGGCCCGGGGGCCGAGGTCTGCGGTCGGCTGCTTGGTGATGCCGAGCTGGTCGACGAGTTCCTGCGCCGGCTTCACGCCGTAGGCCGAGTTGACCGCCGAGGGCAGAGGGTAGCTGCTGAGTGGTCCGAGGTTCATCGGAGGTCCTCTCGCGGTGGATGATGGGCCCACGATACGGTCGGCCCGAGCCGCCCGAACGGGGTCGACAGCGTCAGCCCGGTGGAGTAGATACGCCCCGATGATGCGGTAGGGGCAAGGCCCGGCGTTCTGGCGGGTAACGTTCATGAAGACGACGCGACCGACGCGACCCTCGTCAGCATCTACCCTGCACCAGGCGAGGTCACGGATGGGACGCACGCACCGACCGCACCACCACGCGGCCTCAGGCGTCACTCGGCGCCGCCGCCGGCTGGTTCCAGCGGCGCTGGCCGTGCTCGCGCTCTCGACCTCGCTCGCAATCGGTGCCGGTGCAGCACCTGCTTCTGCTGCGAGTTCGCCGCAGCCCACGTCGGATTCCGTGGAGTCGTTCTTCGTGCAGGTACCCTCGGCGCCGGGCAGCAGCACGAGCATCCCGCTCGACGTCGACCTTTACACGCCCGCCGTGACCCCCGCGCCGGCGGTGCTGCTCGCCCATGGTTTCGGGCAGACCAAGGCCGATCTCGGGCCCGAGGCGAGGGAGCTTCAAGACGCGGGATACGTCGTGCTCGCCTACACGGCCCGTGGGTTCGGCCAGTCGGGCGGCTCGATCGGGCTCGACTCGCTCGATGGTGAGGTTCCGGATGCCCGGGCCCTCGTCGACGTTCTGGCCGGTGACCCGGCGGTCGAGCAGCAGAACGGCGACCCGCTCGTCGGAGCGGTCGGCGGATCGTACGGTGGCGCCCTGGCGCTTATGCTCGGTGCGACGGATCCCCGGGTCGACACGGTTGTCGCGGCCATCACGTGGAACGATCTCGCCCAGGCGCTGGTTCCGAGCTCGGCGGGAAGCATCGACGGGGCGACAGCCGCCCCTGCCGCCGCCGAGAAGGCACCCGGCGCGGTTGCATCGGGGGCCCTTCGGGACTTCAAGTCGGGCTGGGCTTCGCGCCTCTACGGCGCCGGGATCACCTCCACCGACCCGTGCGGCCGCTTCACCCCCGAGTTCTGCGCGCTCTACCAGAACCTCGTCACCGGTGCACAACCGACCTCGGCAGAGCTGGGCCTGCTCGCCCGTTCCTCTCCCTCGACCGTGCTCGCCGGCATGCACGCCCCGACCCTCCTCCTGCAGGGTCTGCAGGACAATCTGTTCGGGCTCGACCAGGCCGATGCGAACGCGAAGCAGCTGACGGCGGCCGGCGCGCCCGTGCAGGTGCAGTGGTTCAATGGCGGCCACGACGGCGGGGGCATCGACGGCACCGACACGATCATCCGGTCGTGGCTCGCCGACCACCTGACGGCGAGCCTGCCTGTGCCCGCGACCTTCAGCTACGCAGTGCCGCCGAGCGCAACCGCCTTCGGCAAGACTATCACGGCGACGGCCTACCCGGGACTGAATGGATCGGGTTCAGGGCAGCAACTCGCTCTCGCGGGCCCCGAGTCGACGGTCGTGAACCCACCGGGCGGGCAGCCGGCAGCAGTGACCGGGCTGCCGGGTCTCGATTCCAGCAGCGTGGCGGGCCGTACAGCTGCAGGGTTGCTGTCTGCCGCCAACCCTCCGGCCGAGCAGGCGCGTTTCGTCTCGGCCACACTGACCGATCCCGTCGTGCTCGCGGGGGCCGCCACCGTGCGCCTGCGCGTCAGCCCGGCACCCGGCTCGGCTCCCTCGGAGGCGCTGCTGTACGCGCAACTGTCGGTGAGCACCGGAGACGCGGTACGCGTGCTGCCGGGCGGCGTCGCGCCGATCAGGGTGGCGCTGCCCGCGACGGGTGCCGAGGTCACCGTAACCCTGCCCGCGACGTCGTGGAGCTTCACGCCCGGAGACCGCCTGACGCTCACCGTGCGCACCACCGATTCGCAGTTCGCCGGATCCCCGACCCCGGCCGCGTACCTGGTGGCGGTCGACGGGCCGATCACCCTGCCGACTGTCACGCCGGCGGCGACCGACCAGAGCGCGGGCCAGCCCTCGACCGGAGTGCTCCTCGGTATCGTTGCGACGCTACTGGTGGCGCTCGCCCTGGTGGTCGGGGCCGTGGTTCGCGCGCGGCGCACGGCAGCCCGGGTGGTGGCCGGAGGTGTCGCTGGCGCTGGAGGCCTGCCCGGGGCATCGGGTGGCCGGGCCGTGGCCGGGCCGGGAGCGCCAGAATTGCCAGAAGTGCCGGAAGAGCGACGAGTACCGGAGGAACCGGTCTCGGCCGAAGGGCCTCCGCTGAGCATCCGGGGCCTGACCAAGCGCTTCCGCTCGGGCTTTCTCGCCGTCGACGACGTGTCGTTCACGGTCGAACGTGGGCAGGTGCTCGGCCTTCTCGGCGAGAACGGCGCCGGTAAGACGACCACGCTGCGGATGGTGGCCGGCCTCATCCGCCCCGATTCGGGCACCGCCACGTCGTTCGGAACGACCATCGGCCCCGGCTCACCGGTTCTCGCTCGGCTCGGCTGCTTCATCGAGGGGCCCGGGTTTCTGCCGCATCTCTCAGGACGCCGCAACCTCGAGCTCTATTGGGCTGCGACCGGGCGCCCGCGCTCCGAAGCTCGATTCGACGGGGCGCTCGCCGTCGCCGACCTCGGCGGAGCCCTCGCCAAGCCTGTCCGCGGCTACAGCCAGGGCATGCGCCAACGCCTCGCCATCGCGCAGGCCATGCTCGGGATGCCCGATCTGCTCGTTCTCGACGAGCCGACCAACGGGCTCGACCCGCCCCAGATCACCGCACTGCGGGGAGTGCTGCGGAGGTACGCCGAAGGAGGCCGCACCGTGATCGTCTCCTCCCACCTGCTCGGCGAGGTCGAGCTCACCTGCACCCATGTCGTGGTGATGTCGCACGGTCGTGTCGTGGCAACCGGGCCGGTGGGCGAGATCGCGGGGGATGCGAGCGAGCTCGTGATCGGCGTCACCGACGTGCCGGCAGCGCTCGCCGCGGTGGGGGCTCTGGGCGTCGAGCGGGCCGAGACCCACGCGCCGGAGGGGATCCGGGTCGTGCCGGGTGAGCATCCGGTCGAGGCGGTGGTCGCGGCACTGGTCGCGGCAGGGGTCGGCGTGACCGATCTGCAGCGCGGGCGGCACCTCGAAGAAGCCTTCCTCTCGCTCATCGGTGCGACGGAGCCGTCGGCGTGAGCGGGAGAGTGAACGGGAACGGGAAGGCGGGCGGCGACCTGAGCGGGGCAGAGACAGTGGCTGCGTCGATCCGTGGCGGGGCAGAATCCGTCGGGTACCGACCGAGGGACACCATGCCGTTCCGGGTCGAGCTGGCTCGCCAACTGAGTCAGTGGCGCGTGCGCATCGTGCTGCTGATTCTCGTGCTGCTGCCCGTCATCGTGCGCATCGCCCTGCTCATCGGCGGGCCGCCGCCATCGGGCGGAAGCAGCTCGGCCACGACCCTCGTCGCGCTCGCCCAGGTGAGCGGTGGAACCTTCGCAGCCTTCGTCGTGCAGCTCACACAAGGGTTTCTCGTCACCCTCATCGCCGCGCTGCTCTACGGCGACATGATCGCGGGCGAGGCATCGCGCTCGACACTGAAGTATCTGCTGACCATCCCCGTGCCCCGCCTGCGGCTGCTCTGGGTGAAGGTGGCCGTGGCATCCGTTCTCCTCCTTGCGGGGCTCGTGGCGCTCACCCTGGTCGCGCTCGTGGTGGGCCTTGTGTCGTACGGGCCCGGCGGCATCCAGGTGCCCGGTGGGCCGGAGCTCACCCTTGGCGATTCGGTCGGCAGGCTCGCGCTGGCCACCGCGACCGGTGCCTCCGGATTGCTCTGGGCCGCCGGTCTCGGAACACTGCTCACCGTCGTGGCCAACAGCCCGCTCGCGGCGGCCGGCGGGGTCGTTCTCGTGTCGATCCTGTCACGGCTACTCGACTCGATTCCGACCCTGGGCGACCTGCGCATCATCCTGCCGACGCACTACTCGACCGCGTTCAGCCAGTTTCTGACGACGCCGACAGACCTCGGCCCGGTCGCCGATTCGGTGCTCTCGGGGCTGCTCTGGGCCCTTGTTCTCGGAACGCTCGCCGCCTGGTGGTTCAGCCGCAAAGACATATCAGGCTGACGATCATCGCCCCCACCCGGCGCTTCCGCCTCGGTAGAATGGCGCCCAGTGAGCGAGGGGGATGCACCTACCGGGGTGCCCTGTCAGGTTCGATTTCCTGAATCCTCCACCACGAGTTCAGATGCCCGTGGCGAGCCGCACCCCCGCTGCGATTCGTGTCAGCAGGTAGCTCGGCACACGGCCGACCGGATACGGGTCGAGGTATTCCCGGCTGACCGGGCCCAGTTGAGACACCACAGCGACGGAGTCCTTCCCCAGCCCTGACGCATCAGATGGCACGAGAACATTGCCGGGGATCACGAGCAATCACCAGCTCTCGTTCTCGAGGGTTCGCTCAGCCTCGCGGAGAAGGAGGCCGTCACCGGCAGGCTGGCCAGCACGAGCGATGACCGCGTTTGCCAGAGCCGTGAGCTCCGCTTCGCCTTCCAGCTCATAGGCGAATTTCTTGCCCGCGATCTGATAGAACTCCGAACGATTCAGGCCATGCCGTGCGGCGATCCGTTCGAAGCGATGAAAGTCCCCGTCGGGAACCGAAATCGCGGTCTTCATACCAGAGAGTATGCCCGGTCAGACCCGCGGCTAGTAGGCGCCCTCTGAAGCGAGAACGGCGCGAGCCGTCTTCCAGAGGATGAGTAGATCGCCGGTCATCGACCAGTTTTCGACGTAATAGAGGTCGAGGCGCACCGAGTCCTCCCAGGAGAGGTCGGAGCGCCCGCTGACCTGCCAGAGGCCGGTGATGCCCGGCTTCACCAGGAAGCGGCGGTGCACATGGCGCTCGTACTGCTCGACTTCGCGCTGGATCGGAGGCCGCGGGCCGACGATCGACATCGTGCCGCCGAGCACGTTGAACAGTTGCGGCAGTTCGTCGAGGCTGTAGCGGCGCAGGAACTTGCCGATCGGTGTGACCCGGGGGTCGTTCGCCATCTTGAAGAGGATGCTGTTGCCCTCGGAGCGCTTCTCCTTCTCCAGAAGAGCGAGCCGCGACTCGGCGTCGACGACCATCGAGCGGAACTTGAGCATATTGAACCGGCTGCCGTTCAGCCCGATGCGCTCCTGCCTGAAGAAGATGTCACCCGGTGTGCTCAGCCGCACGCCGATCGCCACGGCGATGAGCAGCGGCGAGAGCCCGAGCAGCAACAGCGAAGACAGCACGATGTCGGTCGCCCGCTTGGTGAAGCGCTTGCCGCCGGCATACCTCGGAGTCTCCACATGGATGAGCGGCAGGCCTGCAACAGGGCGGGTGTGGATGCGCGGGCCACCGATGTCGGTCAGCGACGGGGCCACGACGAGGTGCTGCCTGCCGGGCTCGAGCGCCCAACTCAGCTCACGGACCTTCTCGGGTGCGAGTTCGTCGCTGGACGTGATGACCACCGTGTCAGCACCGCACGAGAGCATCGCGCCCTTGAGGTGGTCGATGTTGCCGAACACCGGGATGTCGGTGCCCGGCAGATAGCCGGCCACCAGTCCGCTGGGTACGCACGCTCCGACCACGCGGTAGCCGGCCTGGGGCTGCCGGGCGAGTTCGCGGGCGATGTGCGACGCGCTGGCGCTGGATCCGACGAGCAGCACCCGCGAACTGTAGAGGCCCGCCTTGCGCTGAACTCCGAGCCAGCGTCGCCAGATACTGCGGGAGAAGACCAGCAGGATCACACCCAGGGGCAGCGAGACGATGATGTACCCGCGGGCGAGGTCGAGCTGGGAGAGGAACGCGATGATGGCGACCAGCCCGAACAGGCGCAGCGTCGCGTCGAGGATCTGCTTGTATTCGGCGGAGCCTGTTCCGACGATGCGGTATTCCCGAGTGCCGTAGATGCTGAGGGCGGCCACCCACGCGGCGATGAGCAGGAACGACACGAGGGTGTAGCTCAGGACGACGTTCGCCGTACCGACTACGGCTGGTTTGACCAGATTCGCACCGAACCAGAGCAGCTGCGTGCCGAAGACGGCAACCACCAGCACGACCAGGTCGTTGATGATCAGCCGCGAGGCATAGACGACCCGCCAGTCGCGGGGCGTCCGCGAGTCGGAGTGCGTCAGGACTGGCGCTTCTTCTTGGATCATGCTCCCCCACGTGACCGCCGAGAACGACGGTCCGCCTCGGCGATCTTCATTGGAATTGAGTCGTATAACTGGGCCGACCCGACCGGCCGGACCTATTTCAAGGAGGTCAGCTCCATGGCGTCATCGGGAACCTCGGCCTTAGTTTTGCGTCGCTTGCGGTCAGAAGCCTTAGTGTTGTCGAACTCCTCGCCGTAACCGTAACCGTAGCCATACCCATAACCGTATCGGCCATATCCGTAGGAGTCCGGCCCCTTCGTCGGGAGCATCGTCATGACGACCCCGGCAATGTCGGAGCCGACGTTGGTCAACGCTGAGATCGCACCCTTGAGCTGGCCGCGGTGTACGCGACCAGCACCCACCATCACCAGCGCACCACCGGTGTGCTTCGCCAGAATGGCAGCATCGGTCACCGGGAGTAGCGGCGGTGCGTCGAAGAGGACGAGATCGAACTCTGCCTCGAGATCCTCGATGAGACCGATCATGGCTTTCGAACCAAGCAGCTCGCTGGGGTTCGGGGGTATGCGGCCAGCCGGGAGAACGTAGAGTTCGTGGGATCCCCAGCGTTGAATGACGTCGGATATCTCGGCTCGACCGACCAACAGGTCCGTGAGGCCAGCCCCACCCTCCAGCCCCAGGTACTCGGCGAGCTTGGGCTTGCGGAGATCGGCGTCGATGATGATTGTTCGAGTGCCCGCCGAAGCTGTGACGATGGCGAGGTTCGCCGAAGAGGTGCTCTTTCCCTCGCCGGGTATGGACGACGTGATGACGTAGCTCTTGGGCCTGTCGAGTGCGACGAGGAACTGAAGATTGGTGCGCAGCGTTCGGAAAGATTCAGCGCGCGGGCTCCGTGGATCATCCTGAACGACGAGCGGCCGCTCGACCGCCTTCGGGTCGAAGGCTATGCCACCCAGAATCGGCGCAGAGGTAACCGCCTCGACGTCGCGTTCGTTCCGCACCTTCGTGTCGAGTGTCTGCCGGAGGATGGCGACACTCACGCCGAGGATCAGGCCGACGATTCCTCCGAGGAGGATGTTGAGCTTGGTATTCGGCGAGGCAGGCTCGTTCGGAACCAGTGCCTCCTGCAGCACAGTGATCTTGACGGGACTGGTGCCTGTGGTGTTTACGGGAACCAGCTGACCGACGGTCGTCTCGAAACTCGAGGCGATGGCATTCGCGATGTCAGCTGCGCGCTGAGGGGAGCGGTCTGTCACACCGATGTCGACGACCACGGTACCTGTCGCTGTGCTGGCGGTGACCTGGCTGGCCAGACTCTGCGCAGAAACCGAGAGGCCCAGCTGTTCGATCACCGGCTGCAGTACGGCAGGTGTCGTGATCACGTCGGTGTAGCTCTTCACCTGGTTCTGCGTGAAGTTGCTGCCCTGCGTGAGCTCACTCACGGTTCCGGCCGACTGAACCGAGACGAACACCTTGCTCGATGCCAAATACAGCGGAGCTGTCGCCAGAGAATACAGCGAACCGAGAGCTACTCCGAGCAGAGTCAGCGCCAGGATGATTATCCAGCCCTTGCGAAGAACTCTCAGGTAGTCGCGAAGCTCCACGTAGTCAGCCTTTCCCCGATGTGACCCTTAATGGTCACCTTTCTCGACAATCTTGACACAGAAGGGAGTCAGATCAATCTCGCAGACGTTTCGAGCGTATTACGGTCTGGTCAGGATCGAGCAGCCAGGGAGAGGGTGTGTACGACCTGGTCGACGGCCGGGATGATCTGGCTCGCCGACAGGGCGTAGGTGTCGTCGTCGCGGCGGTAGGGGTCGATCACGTCGTCGTCGTCGGGCGATGCGGGCGCTTCGGACTGGCCCCGCCGCGACCCCGTGAGGGTCACCATCGCCCTCAGCTTGTCGCGCGTGGTGTCGAATCGGCCCGCAACCGCAACGATCTCCTCATCGGAGATCTGGGCGGCGAGCCGGGCGAACTCCCGCAGGGTGAACGTCACAGCGACCTTGCGCGGCACCAGTTCGACGATGGCTCTGCGGTGTGAGCGTGCCATGGCGAACAGCAGGTCCGCGCCGCCCACGAGCCGCTCGGTCATGTAGCGGGCGTGGTGCTGAGAGAGATCGACGCCGTTCGCGCGGCCGATCTCGAGAATCTCGTCGGTGACCGGTTCGCCGTCACGGGCGATGGCACCGACACTCGAGAATTCGATGGTGGGAATTGCCGCGAGACCGGCGCGCAGCAGCCCCTCGGCGAGCGGCGAGCGGCAGATATTGCCCGAGCACACGGTCATGATCGACAGGTCTGTCACTTTGCACCCTCACGGTCAGCGCCACGAGCGTCGGGCTCGCCAGTCACGCTTCACAGCCTAGAGTCCCGCGTCGGCAGAACGATCATCCCGCGCCTCCGCCCGCGCGGCTCGCACGCGGAGGGCGAGGATGCCTGCGCGTCGGCGATCGACGTCGGTGACGGTGTCCTCGGCTTTGACCCGGCGGAGAAAGGGCAGCACCTCACTCCTCAGGGCTTCGATGTCGTTGCCGAGGAACTCCTCGATCGCGCTGCGACGTTCCCGCAGATCGCGCGCCTCACGCTCGACGGACAGGCGCTTGCGGTCGCGGCGGAGCCCGGCGATGTTCGTGGCCGCGAAGATGACAGCGGCGCCGCCGAGCGCGATGACCGAGACGCAGAACGTAGTGAACCAGACGATCATGCCCGCATCACCCACGGCGGGGCCGTTCACGAACGCCAGGGCGACGACGACAACAACGGCGATGAACACCCGCAGCAGGATCTGGCGCGGGAGTCGGTACGTCGCCGAGACCGCTAGAACCAGCGCGACCGCCAGGGGACCCCAGTCGTTGCGAGAATCGACATCAGACCCGAGCTGAGAGAGAGACTCCAGGATGAACGACAGCAGCACGAGTGAGAACGCGATGTCGTAGCGGGCTTTCGTGACTGTTCTCCTGCGGTAGTCGGCCGCCCAGACGAGGTACCCGAAACCGCTCACAAGGCAGACGAGCGCGAGGCTCATCAGGGGGAACGAGACGACGTCGCCTGCCCCCAGTACCGTCAGCACGGCGGCGACAGCGACAGCCGCAGAGCCGGCGACGATCACCACGATGCGGGACGTCACCCCGGAGATCGGGCTGATCTCCTGGGCCGTCTCGGCCACGGGTACGTAACCTCTGCGGTCGTCGCTCGCCTCTCGGGCGAGCATCGCCTCGTCGACGAGAAGCCCCGGGTGAGCGAGGGAGGCGATGTCCTTCGCCAGGAATGCCCGGTGCTCGTCGAGCAACGGGGTCGGTGCGACGGCGAGGGTCTCCAGGTCATTCAGCACGCTGTCATAGAGGGTCGCCGAGGCGAGCGTGGAGATGCGGCCGCGTTCCGTGCGCCGTTCCTCCACCTCTGCCGCGGCCTGCCACGAGACGGCCTCCCGGAGACTCCGCGACCGCCCTCCCCAGATCGAGAGCAGAGCCACCACGATGCCCAGCCAGACGAACATCGCCGGGGGGTCGATGACGGGGGGAAGACCGGCCACCTGCGTCGCCAGGGCGACGCTGATCGTCGATACGACGAATCCGGCGGTGGTGCGGGCCAGCGCGGCCGGGAGGGATGTTCCAGCCACCCCTGCGAAGGTCACAGCGATCTTCGGGGCGGTGAAGATCGCGACATCCGACCCTTCGTAGAGCCGAGCACCGGTCTGCACCTCGAGGGTGAACACGAAGACGCCGACCCCCGCGACGAGCATCAGCAGGCCGACGAGCCACGGTTTCGAGACCATCAGCGACCACGCGACGCTCAGGCCGGCCGCGCCGAGACCCGCCAGCGCCAGGGCGATGTTGACCTGCGGCAACGAGACGTTGTAGCCGGCGACGAACACGACGGATGAGACGAGGAGCACAGCGCTGCCCCAGATCGCGGCGCGGCCGAGCGCCCTGTCCGTCGAGACCCCGGTGGTGTCGACAGGTGCTGCTTGCGCCATGACGTCCCTTCGGCGCTCCGGCCTTTCCCCCTGTCAAGGCTCTGAGCGCGTCTAGTCATAGTAGGCACAGGCGGCATGTCTGTCACTGGGCTGGTGCGACCCGGCCGGTGTGTGCCAGACGTGGCACGGGTCAGCGAAGCGTCGCCCGCTCGGGAGGCGCGTCGAGCAGAGACGCCCCCGCGTGGTTGAAGGTCTCGGCGGGGTGCGCCCTCGACCACTCGCGCTCGAGGCGCTGCTCGCGCTTCGCGTTCGCGATGAGGCGGCCCACGACGAGAGCGAAGGCGAATGAGATGACTATCCAGCCGAGAAGGCAGGCCGCTACGACTGCGATGATCTGTACCGTTTCCATGACAGAGGAATCATAGCTGAACAATCCTCACTCAGCTAGGGTCGCGGTAAGGATCGCGATCCCGGTCGCTGTCACGGGTTCCGGCAGCGTAGACGATCGCGCCGGTGACGGGAACGAGGAGGAACCAGAGCCAGCTGAAGTTCCAGCCGACGAGTGCGCTGGTGATGAAGAACAGCACTGTGGCCACCAGCGGCGACAGCGACACGGCCACAGTTCCGAGCCGGCCGCCGAGCGGACCCCTGCGGGCCTGCGGGTCGGGAATCGCCTTCGCTGACGCGCCATAACCCAGCGCTGCAGGCGCGAACTCTGCCGGTCGCGCTTCGCTCTGCCGGTCATCCTGAGGCAGATCACGAAAGATCGGCTCGAGATCTGCCTGGGTGACAGCCGACCTGACCGCGCCGACCCGCTCGTCGAACTCGGCGGCGCTGAGACGACCGTCGCGCTGGTTCGCATTCAGACGGGCCACGGCTCTGTCACGCTCGGCATTCGACAAACGCACTGCCCCGCCGTATGCGCCCTGATCGGTCATGCTCCTATTGTGGCTGCTTCTGGCACATCGTGGTAGCTCTCGGCCGCCGCGCGCTCGGCAAAGATCTCGGCGATCTGCACCGCATTCAGCGCGGCACCCTTACGGAGGTTGTCGTTGCTGATGAACAGAGCGATTCCCCGGCCGTTCGGAACGCCTTCGTCCTGACGGATGCGGCCGACGAAACTCGGGTCGGCGCCGGCGGCCTGCAACGGCGTCGGAACATCGGAGAGCTCGACCCCGGGTGCCTCGGCGAGCAGCTGGGTAACCCGTTCCGGACTGAGCGGCCGGGTGAATTCGGCATTGATCGAGAGGGAGTGGCCGGTGAAGACCGGAACCCGAACACAGGTGCCGCTCACGAGCAGGCCCGGCAGCTCGAGGATCTTCCGACTCTCGTTGCGCAGCTTCTTCTCTTCGTCGGTCTCGTTCGAACCGTCGTCGACCAGCGAACCCGCGAGAGGGATCACATCGAAAGCGATCGGGCGAACGTACTTGACCGGGTCGGGAAAGTCGACAGATGCGCCGTCGTGCACGAGGTCGAGCAACTTTCCGGAGGCGACCGCGGCCTCGGCCTGGGTCGCCAGCTCCTCGGCACCCGCAAGCCCACTGCCGGACACTGCCTGGTACGTGCTCACGATGAGCCGCTCGAGGCCGGCCTCGGCGTGCAGTACCTTCAGCACGGGCATCGCCGCCATCGTGGTGCAGTTCGGGTTGGCGATGATTCCCTTGCGGGCCTCGTCGACGGCGTGCGGGTTGACCTCGCTGACGACCAGCGGCACGTCGGGGTCCATGCGCCAGGCGCTGGAGTTGTCGATGACCGTCACACCGGCCGCGGCGAACTTCGGCGCCAAGGCCTTCGATCCGGTGGCGCCGGCCGAGAAGAGAGCGATGTCGAGGCCTGTCGGGTCTGCCGTGGCGGTGTCTTCGACCACGATCTGCTCGCCACGGAAGGTGAGGGTGGTACCTGCCGAACGGGCGGTGGCGAAGAACCGGATGGTGGCAATGGGAAAGTCGCGCTCGTCGAGCAGCTGGCGCATGACCTTGCCGACCTGGCCGGTCGCACCCACGACGCCGACGTTCAACCCTGTTGTAGCCACTGTTCCCTGTCCTTTAGATTCGTTTCCTCACCCTACCAAGCCCCGACATCGCGGGCCCCGGCGGCCAGCGGTCAGCGCCCGGTGCCGCCGTGCACGACCGCCTCGTCGTCGGCGTCGAGTCCGAAGGCGGTGTGCACCACACGCAGGGCGTCGTTCACGGTGTCGGCCCGGGTCACGACCGAGATGCGGATCTCGCTCGTGGAGATCATCTCGATGTTGATGCCGGCCTCGTACAGAGCGGTGAAGAGCTTGGCCGAGACGCCGGCGTTCGTGCGCATCCCCGCGCCGACGAGCGCGAGCTTGCCGATCTGGTCGTCGTACTGCAGGCCGCGGAAGCCGACATCCGTCTGCTCGGCGGTGAGCGCAGTGAGCACGGTCTGGCCGTCGGACTTCGGGAGGGTGAACGAGATGTCGGTCAGGCCGGTCGCGGCCGCCGACACGTTCTGCACGATCATGTCGATGTTCGCGCCGGTCTTGGCCACGATGTTGAAGATCTGCGCGGCCTTGCCGGGGATGTCGGGCACGCCGACGACGGTGATCTTCGCTTCGCTCAGGTCGGTGGCGACCCCGGCGATGAGTGGTTCTTCCACAGGGCTCTCGCTGTTCTCTTCGGTCGGGTTGTAGACGATCGTGCCCTCATTGTTGTTGAACGAGGAACGAACGTGAAGGGTGACGCCGTGTCGTCGTGCATATTCGACGGCGCGAATGTACAGAACCTTGGCACCGTTGGCCGCGAGCTCGAGCATCTCCTCGCTCGAGATACGGTCGATCTTCTGTGCGCGCGGAACGACCCGGGGGTCGGCGGTGAAGATGCCGTCGACGTCGGTGTAGATCTCGCAGACATCGGCGTGCAGCGCGGCCGCCAGCGCGACGGCGGTGGTGTCGGATCCGCCGCGGCCGAGCGTGGTGATGTCGCCGGTACCACGGTTAAAGCCCTGGAACCCGGCGACGATCGCGATGGCGCCCTCGTCGAGAGCGTCCCTGACCCGCACCGGGGTGACGTCGACGATGCGCGCCTGGCCGTGCCGGGCATCCGTGATCATGCCGGCCTGGCTGCCCGTGAACGAGCGGGCGTCGTGACCCATGCTGCGGATCGACATCGCCAGCAGCGCCATGGAGATGCGCTCCCCCGCCGTCAGCAGCATGTCGAGCTCGCGGGGGGCCGGGATGGGCGTGACCTGGTGCGCCAGATCGAGCAGTTCGTCAGTGGTGTCGCCCATCGCGCTGACGGCCACGACGACCTCGTTGCCGGCCTTGCGGGTCTCGACGATTCGTTTGGCGACGCGCTTGATGCTCTCAGCGTCGGCGACGGATGATCCGCCGAACTTCTGCACGATCAAACTCACTGAGGGCACTCCCGACATGACGGTGAAAGACGACTTCCCATACTAGTTGGCGGCTTCACACCCCCGTAACATTCGGGCCCTAGGCTTCGGGCTCCATCCCTTTCCCGCCTGAAAGCCAAGGAGGCAACCGTGACCGGTGCCGCACCGATCGTTCGCAACCTCACCGACCTGCCGGGCTATCTCATCAGCCCCGATGACACCGTCGTGCTCGCCGAACTCGCGGGGCCCGAACAGGGAAGCTCGACGAGTGTGTTCCTGGAGATCTGGGAGCCGGGCGGGGCGCGGCCGCTCAACTCGCACGCCGAGTCGGCCGAGACGTTCATCGTGCTGTCGGGAAGCGGCGCGGCGCACTCCGACGACCAGACACTCGCTCTGGTCGCCGGCGACGTGCTGACGCTGCAGCCGGGATCGGAACACCGCATCGTCAACACGTCGGCGACCGAGAAGCTCTACACGATCACGATCATGGCGAACGACGGCGGGTTCGCATCGCTCGTCACCCGGGGCACGCGCGTGCCGCTCACAATGGCCGATCTGGGCGTTCTGGTTCGATCGCTGGCTTAACCGAGCATTGCTCAGTATCATGACGGTATGAACCTCGCCACACCGCCTCGAGTCATCGTCATGGGTCTTGCGCTGGGGTGCGTCCTGGCCGCCCAGTTCACCGTCGCCGGCCTACCTTCCGCGTCTGCGGTGGGCAGCACCTACACGAACGTCGGCGGCACGCCGTATGCCCTGGTGGTCGACCAGCTCACGCACCGCGTCTTCACCACCGACTACAGCGCAGGAACGGTGACGATCTTCGACGGCAGCGTCGAACATCGAAAGATCACGACCGTCACTGTCGGGTCGGCCGGGGCGCGGCCGGTCGCGATCGCCCTCGACGAGTCGTCGCAGAGCGTGTTCGTCGCGAACGCCGACGCGGGAACGGTGTCGCGGTTCGACGCCGACGACCCCGATCCCGTGGCGGAGGCGCTCGTGCGGGTCGACGACCCCTCGGCGCTGGCGATCGACCCCGCGACGCATCTCGTGTACGTCACGAGCGCGTCGATGAACCGTGTCTCCTGGTTCGACGGCAGCGCTGATGCTCCCGCGCTGAACTCGGTGCCCGTCGGGCGGCAGCCCTCCGGGGTGGCGATCGACACGACTGCTCGCCTGGTCGCCGTGACCAACCTCGCCGACGGCACAGTGTCGCGATTCCCCGCCGTGCAGCCGGCCAGTCCCACACCCTCCGCACCGCCGACTGTGACCACCTTTCCGGTGGGCAGTTCTCCCTCGGCGATCGCTGTCGACCAGTCCAATCACATCGCCGTTGCCACGAACCTGCGCGATGACTCCATCTCGCGATTCGACCTGACCGCGGAGACGCCCGTGGTCAGTTCGGTGACGGTCGGCCGCGGGCCGGCATCGGTCGTGATCGACCCCGCTACGCACTACGCCTTCGTCGCCAATGGCCTCGGTGAGACCGTCTCGCAGTTCGATGTGATGAATCCGGCTCCGCCGGTGATGGTCGTTCCACTCGGCAAGGCTCCACGGGGGGTCGGCTACGACCCGGGCCTGAAGACCGTGTACGCATCGAATCCGCTGAACGGCATCGTCGCCGGCCGGCCGCCCCTGACGCCTGCGCCGCCGCAGATCGTCTCGGAGGATCCTCATGTGCTCACCGTGGGAACGTGGTTCAGTCATGCGTTCGAGGCCTCGGGCACACCGCAGCCGACTCTCTCCCTCTCGAGCCCGCTGCCCGACGGGCTCACCTTCGATGCGTCGAATGGCGGTCTGACGGGAACGCCGACGTCGGAGGGTACCGTGACCGTCACCCTGACGGCGCACAACCTCGCCGGAGCAGACGCGGTGCACACCTACCGGCTCGTCGTCAGGCAGGTGGCGCCATCGCTGATGCCCTCACAGCCGTTGCCCAACGGGACGGTGGGTCGCACGTACAGCTCTCGGCTCGCTCCGGCCGGGAGCGCTCCGGCGACCTGCGTCGTGAGCTCCGGGCGGCTGCCCGCGGGGGTGGCACTGGCGGGATCGACGTGCGCTCTGTCGGGCAAACCGGCGGCGGCGGGGCCGTGGGAGTTCCAGGTGACGGCGTCGAACTCGGGTGGTTCGGTCGCGGCGTCCTTCTCGGTGACTGTGGCGCCCGGCGGGGGCGGGGGTGGCGGCGGGTGCGGTGACGCACTCGGTGACGGACCCGCCGACGTACGCGGTGACGGACGCGGCGACGCCGAGCCGCTGGGACCGGCGTTGGAACTTCCCGCGCCGGCGCCTACGGGGCCTGCGCCGCTGAAACTCATTGAGGAGGGCAAGCCGTCCTGCTAGTGGCGGTCACCCTGCCCCGGGGTGGTGCTGGCGGAGAGCGCATGGGCGTACCGAGGCGCTTCCGGCGCCAGAGCCGTTGCGTCAGAGCGCTTGCGTCAGAACTGGTGCATCAGCGCTCGTGCGTCAGCGCTTACGTCAGCGGCGCGGGGTCGCGAGGTCGATGAGGGCGAGGTCGGCTCCGCGTGAGCCGATGATGCAGAGACCGACGGGGAGGGTTCCGCACCGACCGTAGGGAAGGGTGAGGGCCGGCAGCCCGGAGAGTGAGGCGAGGCAGGTCAGACGCAGCGTCGCTGCACGAACACGGTCGATCTCTGCGGGGGTTGCGTCGAGGGTCGGTGCTGGTCCGGCGGTCGATGGCAGAGCGAGCACCGATCCCGGAGCAATGAGTGCTTCGAGACGCTCGGTGGCCTGCGCCAGCGTGGCCCGGGCATCCTGCGCCTGCTGCTCCGTCAGCGAACTCGCCACCCGGAAGCGTTCGCCGATAGCCGGATCGAGGGCGCCCGGGTTCGCGCTGACGAATGCTCCGTCGGAGGCCCACGCTTCGAACTGCTGCACCACCCGAAAGGCGTCGAACCACTCCTCGAGTCGGTGTGGGTCGATCGTGGTCTCGCCGCGGGACTCGATCACCTCGGCCCCGGAGTTGAGCGCGAGCGCGCGAAGGCCCGCCTGGAACGTCAGCTGCGTGTCGGCGTCGGCGAGCGCAACCAGGGCGCGAGCGACGATGATGCGCGTGATCGGTGCGGGCGGGTTCGAGTCGACCGGCGCGTGGGAATGGCCGGACGGGGCCACGCCTGTCGGGGCCATGTGGGTAGGCGCCACGGCGGTCGGCGCCATGTGGGTCGGCGCCGCGGGCGTGACGGTTGCGCCCGTCGTCAGGATGGCGCGGGCGCCCGCGGCGAGGGTCGCCAGGTCGTTCGCGAGCACTCCGACAGTGTCGAAACTCGGAGCGAGCGGAACCAGACCCTCCCGCGAGACCGCGTCGTGCGTCGTGCGGAGCCCGAAGAGCCCGGTGTACGAGCCCGGAACGCGGATGGAACCGGCCGTGTCGGTACCGAGCGCGAGATCGGCGAGCCCGAGGGCGACGGCCGATGCCGGCCCGCTCGTCGAACCGCCGGAGATGTGGCCCGGTGCCGCGGGGTTCGGCGGGGTGCCGTAGTGCACGTTGGTTCCGGCGATCGAGAAGGCGAGCTCGTCGGTCTGGGCCAGCCCGGTGATCTCGGCACCCTCGTGAAGCAAAGCCTGAACCGCGGGGGCTGTCACGTGCTCGGGCTCGCGGCCTTCCCGAAAACGGGGATTGCCGGCACCGATCGTCTCACCCGCCAGGGCGAAGAGGTCTTTGACGGCGACACGGATTCCCACGAGCGACCCCGGTCGGTCGTCACCGTCGGGATGGGCGAGCGAGGGACGCAGCGGGCGTCTCTCCTGCGGGGTCGCCCAGATCGCACGTTCTTCTGCCTCGGTCAGCTGCGATCCGCTGAACTGCACGCCTGGGACGGTCGACACGTGGGCCACGACGACGGCCCAGACTCCGTCGACGCGTCGCCAGAGCTGCGTCTGGGTGCCCGTTCCGCGGTCACCGCGAACGGATTCCGCGACGATCACCGCCGCATCCGGGGCAATCGGGCGCAGGTGCACACGGCGCAGGTACCGACGAGGCACGGGAGGCCGCGTGGCTCGAAAGGCGGCGATGGCATCATGGCCGACCAGTGCCGAGCCGGCCTCGCTGCGCACGGTGTCGGTACCGGCGGCGAAGAGGGCGTCGAGCTCAGGGATGTTGTTCGTCATCAGGGCCCGCTCGTACCGCCAGAACGCCGCGAGCAGCGCCGGGTCGCCGAACCAGCCCGGGGCGGTGCCCGCCGAGGCTGCGGATTCGGATGCGGACACAGACGCCGACTCCGGCCCGGCGGCGGCCTGCACGGCAGAAGCGTGTGCGGGTCGAGGCGCGGCGGGCTCCAACAACCCCGCAGATGCCGCGGTGGCGCCCGGCGCAAGGGTCTGCGTGTCGCCGGTCTCCGGGTCGCTCGGCTCGAGCCGGGCATCCGGAGCCGCGTGCTGGTGCGCATGCTGGCCCGCCGACTGGCCGGGAACGGGAGGGCGCCACCGCATGGCTACCGCTCCACCAGTCGACGACCCTCGAATGCTCGGCCGAGGGTGACTTCGTCGGCGTACTCGAGGTCACCGCCGACCGGCAGGCCGGAGGCGAGCCGGGTGACGCGGATCTCGAGGGTGGTCAGCAGACGGGAGAGGTACGTCGCTGTGGCCTCGCCCTCGAGGTTGGGGTCGGTGGCGATGATGACCTCCTCGACCGTGGCATCGGCGAGGCGTTTCATCAGCTCGCGGATGCGCAGGTTGTCGGGCCCGATGCCGTCGATGGGGCTGATCGCGCCGCCCAGCACGTGGTATAGCCCGCGGAACTCCCGCGTACGTTCGATGGCGACGACGTCTTTCGCCTCCTCGACGACGCAGATCAGGTTCTGCGATCGACGCGGATCACGGCAGATCGTGCACGTGTCCTGCTCGGAGACGTTGCCACAGATCGAGCAGAAGTGCACCTTGTCGCGCACCTCGATGAGCACCTCGGCCAGCCGCGTTACGTCGAACGACTCGGTCTGCAGGATGTGGAAGGCGATGCGCTGGGCCGACTTCGGCCCGATGCCGGGCAGACGGCCCAACTCGTCGATCAGCTCCTGAACGATTCCCTCGTACACGGCCTAACCTTCCCTGTTGGGTGCCGGGCGGGGGGCCACGGGTCGTTCTTCGATGAAGCTCGCACCGAGAATCTCGCGCACGACCGCCTCGCCATACCGTTGCTTCTCACCGAACTGCGGCACAGGCCGGTCGGGTGCGGCCGAGCGGTTGGGGGGTGCGGGACGATCCGGGGAGGCCCGGTCGGGTGCGGGCCGATCGGATGCGGCCCGGCCGGGTGCGGCTCGATCCGGGGCGGCCGACACAGGTGGGGTGGTTGCAGGCTGGGCATCGGACGGACCCGAGGCGAACGGAACCTCCTCGTCGGCACTCGCCCATTCCGCCGGAGAGTCGTAGTCGGGGATGTCCCCCTCGGGAATGTCTTCCGGTATCTCGGACATCGGGATGTCGACAGTGATCGCACCCGCGCGAACAGGCTCGTCGCCTTCTTCGGGAGCGGAAACGGGGATGGCCACCACCGGCCACGAGGCCCGCGCGCTGGGCCCACTAGCCGGTACGGCACGGGGTGTTGCGGGGGCTGTCGCCCCGGGAGCGGGGGCTGTCGCCCCGGGAGCGGGGGCCGCGCCGGCAGCGTGCGACGCACTGGCGCGCGCAGGGGCGGCTGCGGGTGCGGGCGCACCGGCGGAAGCAGGCCTCCCGGCGGGAGCACCGGCCACAGGCGTGGCGGCGAGCCTCCCGGGCGCGTCCCGGCCCGCCGACGAACCTGCGACCTGAACGGGCGGAGCATCTGCCGAGGACGCGGCGCTGTTGCCCGCCCTGTCAGTGGTGGCGCCCTGGCCGGGCTGGGGGTCTGCGGTGCGCTCGGCCGAGGTGTTGCTGGCGTCGACGCGGGCGATGAACTTCACACGGAGCCCGAGAACGTCGACGATCGCCTGGCGCAGGAACTCGCTCACCCCCTGGCCCGGGCTGTGCTGCTGTTTGAAGTTGTCGACATCGTTCTGGCTCGGGAAGGTGAGCGTCAGCACATCACCGGCGAGCGCCCGCACCGAGCCGGTGTAGACGACGATCCACGCCGCCCGGTTGGCCTTACCGACCGTCTCGAGAATCTCGGGCCACGCGTCTTTGAGCTGCTGGATCGACACGGTCTCCGCAACGGGCACTGACGCCGGCACGGCTGTCGCCGATGTCGCGGTCGCGGGTTCGGCCGACGCAGCGCTAGACGAAGGGGCCGCCGGCTGTGGCTCGCTCTCCTCGCCGCTGGTCGTCGACGAACCCGGCCGCCCGTCGATGCTGTAGGTGCGCTCCGAGGAGTTCGAGCTCGGTGCATCAGAACTGCTCGACCCGGAGCCGGTACCCGTGCCGACGAATAAAGAGGAGCCGACCCCTCCGGCATCCGCCCGGCCGTCACTCTGGCCACCACTCGACGACGCCTCGGCAGAACTACCCGCCGCACCACCCGATCCACCCGTCGACGCGGCCGCTGGAGCGGAAACCGCCGCCCCGGAAGCACCCCCCTCGCCCCTCGATGCACCCGCAGCGCCCGTCGCGACACCGGCAGCGCCCGTCGCCGCACCCGCAGCACCCCTCGAAGCACCCGCACCCAGAACCGCGGCCCCGTGCATCCCGTCGCCCGCACCGTCGACACCGACCCGGCGCTCGAGGCGCTCGACCCGCGCCAGCGCCCCGCGGTTCGTGTCATCACTCGACGGAACAAGCACCCGCGCGATCATCAGCTCCAGGTGCAGGCGCGGCGACGTGGCTCCGGTCATTTCGGTGAGAGCCGCGTTCACGATGTCGGCCGTACGCGAGAGTTCGGCCGGGCCGAACAGAGCCGCCTGCTGCTGCATCTGCAGGATGTCGTCGCTCGGCATTCCGCGAAGCACCGCCGCAGCGCCCTCGGCCGAGCGCGTCGCAGAGACGATGATGACGTCGCGAAGGCGTTCGAGCAGGTCTTCGACGAAGCGCCTCGGATCTTGCCCCGTCTGGATCACCCTGTCGACCGCGCCAAAGGCACCCTCTGAATCGCGGGCGCCCAGCGCATCGATGACTTCGCCGAGCAGTGACGCGTGCGTGTAACCGAGCAGTGCAACCGCGCGCTCGTACTCGATGTGGTTGCTCTCCGACCCGGCGATGAGCTGGTCGAGCAGCGAGAGTGTGTCGCGCGCCGAGCCACCGCCCGCCCGCACCACCAGTGGCAGTACGCCGGGCGCAGCCGTGATGCCCTCGATCTCGCAGAGCGCCTGCACGTACTCGAGCAGCTGCGCGGGTGGGATCAGGCGGAACGGATAGTGGTGCGTACGCGACCGGATCGTGCCGATGACCTTGTCGGGCTCGGTCGTCGCGAAGATGAACTTGATGTGCTCCGGCGGCTCTTCGACGATCTTCAGCAGAGCATTGAAGCCCTGAGGTGTGACCATGTGCGCCTCGTCGAGGATGAAGATCTTGTACCGGTCACGCGCCGGTGCATAAACGGCACGCTCCCGCAGGTCGCGCGCATCGTCGACACCGTTGTGGCTCGCCGCATCGATTTCGACGACGTCGAGCGACCCGGAACCGTCGCGCGCCAGCTCGACACAGCTCGGGCACACGCCGCAGGGCGTGTCAGTCGGCCCCTCGGCGCAGTTCAGGCACCGCGCCAGAATGCGCGCCGACGTCGTCTTGCCGCACCCCCGGGGCCCGCTGAACAGATAGGCGTGGTTGACCCTGTTCGTTCTGAGCGCCGTCATTAGGGGCTCGGTGACCTGCGACTGCCCGATCATCTCGCCGAACGTCTCAGGCCGGTAGCGACGATAGAGGGCTGTGACCATGGCACCAATGGTATCGGCCACCACCGACACTCACCCCCTCACGCGGCAACCTATGGAGACGGCCGCGAGCGCACCGAATGTGCAGGAGATCTCGACGCAGATCAGACGGTGGAAGGCGCGACCAGGGCCGGCGACCCAGACGGCATGACCGGCGCATTCGCCTCGGAGAGCCCCGCACCGAGCGCCGTCAGCAACCGCGGCGAGTCGAGCGGCGGCAGGATCGCCTCGATCAGCACGAGCTTGTCGGTCGTCTCCGTGGCCATCGCCAGCGCCGCCGCCAATTCCCCGCCGTTTCGCACGGTCACCGTGACCGCACGGTCGCCGGCACCGAAGGCAGCGGGAAGTTCCGTCCAGTTCCAGGCCGTCACATCCTGGTAGACCGCCTCGGGGCTCTGGATCGCCCGCTCGATCGTGTAGCCCCCGTTGTTGAGCAGCACGATCACCGGTGTGTGCCCTCTATGCAGGATGGTCGCCAGCTCCTGCACGGTCAGCTGCGCCGAGCCGTCGCCGATCAGGAGCACCGCGCGCTTCTCCGGTGCCGCGATGCAGACGCCGAGTGTCGCGGGCAGGGTGTATCCGATCGACGACCAGACGGGCTGGCCGAGCAGATCGCAGTTGTCGGGCAGCCGCAGGTCGATCGCCCCGAAGAACGACGTTCCCGCCTCAGCGATCAGCGTGGTGTCGGGAGCCAGAAATCCCTGCAGGTGACGCCAGAACGTCTCGTGCGAGAGTGGCCCGACGATCGACGCACCAGGGCCCGCGTCTGTGCGGCCGCCGACAGATCGCGTGGCCTCGGCCGGTTTCAGGATGATCGGCTCGAGGGCATCGAGACGGGCATCCTGAATCACCTCGTCGAGGATGCGCAGGGAATCCTCGAGCTGAACGCCGAAGAACGTCGTCTCGCCGACACGCGCCCAGGTCGTTGCGAGTTCGACGGCCTGCTCGGGGTCGAAGCGGTGGGTGAAGAAGCCCGTGAGCAGGTCGCTCATGATCGTTCCGGCGAGCACGAGCAGGGGCGCTTCATCGATTGCTCGGCGGGCGTCGTCGCTCTGGGTGTGGGCTCCGAGGTAGGTACCGACGCTTTTGGGATGCGACTCGTCGAGAATCGCCTTGGACCCGCTCTGGGTGGCGATGTAGACGCCGGGCGCGTCGGCGAGCGAGCGGATGATCGGCTCGAGTTGGCGGCGGTGAACCCGCGGGCCCACCAGAACGCCGACGCTCACCGCCGAGTAGACGGCTTGGCGGAGTGTCTCGGTGAACCGCTCGAGCTGGCGCGCGTTGCTGCCGAACAGCTCGAGAGGCTCGCGGAGGTTCGCGCCCGAGACGAGCGACACGGCGACATCGGCGGGCACGCCGATGTACACGGGCTTGGACTCGTTGAGCGCCGTCAGCAGGATGCGGTCGATGTCGGCGGGGGCAGTCGCCGTCTTCAGCACGACGGAGGCGGCGGTGACCTGCTCGTACGCCCGCACAAAGTGGTCGAAGTTTCCGTCGGCCAGGGTGTGATGGAGCAGAGCCCCGGCAGTCTGAGCGGAGGTGGAGGGCATCCCGGTGATCTGCACGACAGGAACGTCTTCGGCGAAACTGCCGGCAACGCCGTTGATGGCGCTCAGTTCGCCGACGCCGAACGTGGTGACGACGGCGCCGATACCGCGGCGGATGCGGGCGTAACCGTCTGCGGCGTAGGCCGCGTTCAACTCGTTCGCCGTTCCGACCCACTCCATACCGTCGACGGCGAGCATCTCATCGAGCAGGCTCAGATTGAAGTCGCCCGGAAGCCCGAACAACTGCGGCGCTCCCAGCTGGGAAAGGCGGGTGGCGAGGTATGCGCCCACACTGATGCGGGTCGGGGCCGAGAGGTTCGTCATGGCGTCAAGTAGAGCAAGAGCCGGGCGAACTGTGCAAGTGAATCGGGTTTGACTGATCAGACTGACTAGTATGGTGCACGTGTCATCCCGAAAGGCCACCACATTGCCCAAACCTCCGGCACCCGTCCCGCTCGATGCCACCGACCGTCGGATTCTCGAAGCACTCGACGACGAGCCGCGCGCACCGGCCCTCCTGCTGGCACAGCGTCTGAGCCTGGCGCGCGGAACCGTGCAGTCGCACCTCGAACGGCTGGCACGGGGCACGGCGCTGCGTGCCCACAGTGTTCGCGTGGAACCGCAGTCGCTGGGCCGGCCGCTGCGCGCTTTCGTGACGGCAGAGGTCGACCAGGAGTTGTTCGACCAGACCATCACGGCACTGACCGCCATCCCCGAGGTCATCGAATGCTCGGCCATCGCGGGTGCAGACGACATCATCTGCCAGGTCGTGGCCCGCAATGCCGACGATCTGTACGAAGTCGGGCAGGCGATCCTGCGCTGCCGGGGCATCCGGCGCACGTCGACCTCGATCGTGCTGCGCCAGCTGATGCCGTATCGCATATCGCAGCTGCTGCCGGAGTGAGGGCCCCAGGGGGCGCGCGTCTGCTGGGGCGCCGGTGCACGGGGTGCGCGCCTCGGGTCGGGCCACGAATCGACACGGTTTCGGCGATCCTGGCCCGTGAGCGGTGTGGATGCCCGAAACCGTGTCGATTCCGGATGATCGGCTCCGCTTTATGCTCGAACGATGCTGATGCGCCCCTTCGTTCTGTCTGACACCGAACCCGTCGTCGCCCTGTGGGAGGAGTGCGGACTGGTGCGCTCGTGGAACGACCCCCGCAAGGACATCGCGCGAAAGCTCACTGTGCAGCCGGAGCTGTTCCTCGTGGGGGTGGCCGGCGGCCCGGGCGGTGCGGGCGCGGGGGGCGCGGGCGGTGCGGGCGCAGGCGGCCCGGGCGGTGCGGGCGCGGGGGGCGCGGGCGCGGGCGGTGCGCTGGGCGCGGGCGGTGCGCTGGGCGCGGCGGCGGTTGAGCCGGGCGACGCGGATGCAGCGGGCGAGATCGTCGGCACCGTCATGATCGGGTACGACGGGCATCGCGGCTGGATCAACTACCTCGCCGTCGCGCCCTCGCACCGCGGCCACGGCCACGGCCGCGCGTTCATGGTCAAGGCCGAGAGTCTCCTCAGCGACCTCGGCTGCCCGAAGCTGAACCTGCAGGTTCGCGCGGGCAACGACAGCGTGCTGGCGTTCTACACAGCCATCGGCTACGCGCCCGACCACGCGATCAGCCTCGGCAAGCGCCTCATCGCCGACTGAGCATCGGCCGATCGAGAACAACCCGCCGGATGCGCTGGGCACGCAATGGCGAACGGCCGTCCCGGCGCGAAAGGCCCGCGGGGGGCGCGGGGCGCGAAAGGTCCGACGGGCGGGCCGGGCGGAGCCCGCGGGGCGCGCAGTCGCGCGCGGCCCGACGTGCGCCAGTTCTCGCGGGCCCGGGGGGGTGCCCCCTGAGCCGGGTCAGACGACCGAGAGCGACTGGCGGGCGATCTCCAGTTCTTCGTTGGTGGGAACGACCAGCACGGTCACCGCTGAGTCGTCTGTCGAAATCACACGCGCGCCGCGCTCAGCGGAGGCATTGCGCTCGGGATCGATGCTGATACCCAACCGCTCCAGGCCGGCCAGCGACCGTTCACGCACCACGACGCTGTTCTCGCCGACACCCGCCGTGAACACGATCGCGTCGACTCCGCCGAGCTCGGCGATGTAGGCGCCCACGTAGTGCTTCAGGCGGTGCAAGTACACCTCGAGAGCAAGCTCGGCACGATCATCCCCTGCCCCCGCGGCCTCGACGACGTCGCGCATGTCTCCGCGCCCGCTGAGCCCGAGCAACCCGCTCCTGCGGTTCAGCAGGGTGTCGAGCTCATCGAACCCCAGGCCGGCCTTGCGGTGCAGATGCACCAGCACCGCAGGATCGAGGTCGCCCGACCGGGTGCCCATGACGAGACCCTCGAGCGGGGTGAGCCCCATCGAGGTGTCGACCGATCGGCCGCCGTCGACAGCGCAGGCAGAAGCGCCGTTACCGAGATGGAGCACGATCGTCTTCAGATCGCCGAGAGGTCTACCCAGAAAAGCGGCGGTCGCCTCTGAGACGAACTTGTGGGAGGTGCCATGGAATCCGTAACGGCGCACCCTGTTCTTCTCAGCCAGCTCGGCATCGATCGCGTAGCTGAAAGCGGCGGGCGAGAGGGTGGAGTGGAACGCCGTGTCGAAGACGGCCACATGCGGCACGTTCGGGAAGGCCTTCTGCGCAGCGGTGATGCCGTCGAGGTTCGCCGGATTGTGCAGCGGCGCGAGGTCTGACAGGTCTTCGATGTTGATCTTCACGAGGTCGGTGACGACCGTGGGCTCGAAGAATCGTTTTCCACCGTGCACCACGCGGTGCCCCACGACCACGGGGGCATTCTCCTGGAGCGAGGGCCCGTGCTGCTCGAAGGCCGCGATCATCACGCGGAATGCGGCGGTGTGGTCTGCGACAGGCTCCGTTGTGCGGAAGGTCTCGTCGTCACCGCCCGCCGTCACCGTGTGTTTGACCGAACCGGTCTGCTCGCCGATGCGCTCGATGAGACCGCTGGCGAGAACAGACTCGCCCTCCATCTCGATCAGCTGGTACTTCAGCGATGACGAACCGCTGTTGACGACGAGTACGGCGCTCATCGCGACACCCCCGCACCGGCATCGGCCGCGGCATCCCGAACCGACTCGCTCGCGCCGGCGGCCGCAGCCTCTTGAACCGGCTGAGCCGGGGCATCCGTCTCTTGACTCGTCGCCGCCTGGATCGCCGTGATGGCGATGGTGTTCACAATGTCCTGAACGAGAGCCCCGCGCGACAGGTCGTTGATCGGTTTGTTCAGCCCCTGCAGCACCGGGCCGACGGCCACCGCACCGGCACTTCGCTGCACCGCCTTGTAGGTGTTGTTGCCCGTATTGAGGTCGGGGAAGATGAACACCGTCGCCCGCCCGGCGACGTCTGACTCGGGCATCTTCGCGGCCGCCACCGCCGCGTCGGCTGCGGCGTCGTACTGGATCGGCCCCTCCACGAGCAGGTCGGGACGACGCGAACGCACGAAGGCGGTCGCCTCGCGCACCTTCTCCACGTCGGCACCCGAGCCCGAAACCCCTGTCGAGTACGACAGCATCGCGACTCTCGGGTCGATGCCGAACTGCACGGCGGTCTCCGACGACGAGATCGCGATGTCGGCGAGCTGGGTCGAGGTCGGGTCGGGGATGACCGCGCAGTCGCCGTACACCAGCACCCGGTCGGCGAGCGCCATCAGGAAGACACTCGAGACGACCGACACATCGGGCCGGGTCTTGATGATCTCGAAGGCCGGCCGAATGGTGTGGGCCGTCGTGTGCGCGGCACCCGAGACCATCCCGTCGGCGAGCCCGAGGTGCACCATCATCGTGCCGAAGTACGACACGTCGCTCACGGTGTCTCGGGCCATGTCGAGGGTGATGCCGCGGTGTGCCCGGATGCTCGCATACTGCTCCGCGAAAAGCTCCCGCAGCTCGGGGTCGAACGGGCTCACGATCGCGGCCGCGTCGAGGTCGATTCCGAGCGTGGTCGCCCGCGAGCGGATCTCGTCTTCCTCCCCCAGCAGGGTCAGGCGGGCGATACCCCGCGTCAGCACTGTCGCCGCGGCCCGGAGCACCCGGTCATCCGTTCCCTCGGGGAGAACGATGTGCCGTTGTGCTGCCCGCGCGCGGTCGATCAGCCCGTACTCGAACATCAGCGGGGTGACCACCGCAGACGAGCTCACGTCGAGCAGCTCGAGCAGCCGGGCGCCGTCGACGTACTGCTCGAAGAGCGCGAGCGCGCTGTCGTACTTGCGCTGCGAGTCGGCGGCCAGCCGGCCCCTCGTCGAAGTGATTCGCACGGCCGTGTCGTAGGTACCGAGAGGGGTGCTGATGATCGGCAACGTCGTCTCGAGGCCGTCGATGAGCCGCTCGATCGGCTCGGGAAGATCGAAACCACCGTTCAGGATGATGCCTGACAGGCTGGGGAACGTCGCAGACGCATTCGCCATCAGGGCAGCCAGCAGCACCTCGCTGCGGTCACCCGGAATGACGACCACGGCGCCCTCCATCAGCCGCGGCAGCACGTTGACCATCGACATGCCGGCGACGACGACGCCCAGCGCCTCCCGGGCGAGCAGTCGCGGGTCACCCTTCACCATGGTGCCGCCCGTGGACTCGAGGAGGTTCGACATGCTCGGCGCGACCAGGAGCCGGTCTTCGGGAATCGACCAGATGGGGATGCGGGAACGCAGCTCCCCGGTCGGCTTCGCCACCGACAGCCCGGGCAGGGCATCACCCGTGGCGCGGGCGATCGAATCGCGGATCTTCTCGAGGTTCTCAGGGTCGCTGCGGTTCGCCACGATGCCGAGCAGTGTCGCGTGCGCGGCTTTCAGCTCGACCAGAGCCAGCTCGGTGATCTGCCGCATGTCGTCGGGGGTGCGTGCGTCGGAGTGCCCGAGCATCTCGGTCGCGCCCTGGCCCGCACGACCGCCCAGGACGAGAAGCACGGGAGCCCCGAGGTTTGCGGCGATGCGCGCATTGAATGAGAGCTCGGTCGGACTGCCCACATCGGTGTAGTCGGAGCCGAGAATGACGACGGAATCGCAGAGACGTTCGACGGCCTTGTAGCGTTCGACGATGCGAGAGAGGGCCGCATCCGCGTTGGTGTGCACGTCTTCGTACGAGACGCCTATGGCGCTGTCGTAGTCGAGGTCGATGCCATCGCGGGCGAGCAGCATCTCGAGAACGTAGTCGCGTTCGCTCACCGACCGTGCGATCGGCCGGAAGACACCGACCCTGCCGACGTTCCGCCCGAGAATGTCGAGCACACCGAGCGCGATCGTCGATTTGCCCGAATGCCCTTCGGCGGAGGTGATGTAGATGCTGCGCGCCACGACTCTCCCTGTCTTGTGACAGGCCGGGTGTCCGAGCTGCCGTTGACAAGCCTAGGGAGCGGTGCCTGTGCGCGCACCCCCTGTGTACTGATGGTCAGCAGTCTGGGGGCTGTCAGGGAGTGATCGCCATCAGAGCTCGCGATGCGAACCCCACACCGAGTCATCGTGCGACCGAGGCGCGGCCGCGCGGCGGCGTGGTGCGGGCGCCGCCGGTGCGGCGGCCGGGTGCGGGCGCCGCCGGTGCGATGTCGTGCGCCGCAGGGGCGGCGGCGCACCAAAAGAAGAGACCCCCCGCGCACCCGCCAGAGCCCGGTTACCCTTGCTGCATTTCTGCCCTGGGGGAGTTGGCCTGGATGGCGCCACGCGGGGAGCCGTGCAACAGTTTAGCCGACCGGGGCACCGTGCGCGAAGCCCCGCCCTTCCCCGCACCCACGAGTTGGCAGAACTCCTGCGGGGGCGTTGGATGGAGAAATGAGAATTGCCATCGCGGGCGGCCACGGAGCCATCGCCCTCCACCTCGAAAAACTCCTCTCCGACCAGGGCCACGAGGCCGTCGCGATCATTCGCAACGCCGACCAGGGCGCCGATGTGCTCGCTGCCGGCGGCATCCCGCTCGTCGTCGACCTCGAGAACACGGATGCCCAGACCCTCGCCCGCGACCTGCAGGGTGTCGACGCCGTGGTGTTCGCGGCCGGCGCCGGCCCGAACTCGACGGCGGAACGCAAGTTGACCGTCGACCGTGACGGCGCCATCCTGCTGGCCGACGCGGCGGAGGTCGCGGGCATCGGTCGCTACGTTCTGATCTCGTCGATGGGCGCCGATGACTTCGACCCCGACTCGGAGGAGGTGTTCCAGGTCTACCTGCAGGCGAAGTCCGCCGCCGACGCGAACGTGCGTTCGCGCAATCTGGAGTGGACGATCATCCGGCCCGGTGGGCTCACCGACGACGCACCGACCGGCGAGGTGACGCTGGCCGAGAGCACCGGCCGCGGCACGATCCCCCGAGCAGATGTCGCGGCCCTCGTCGCCGCCGCGCTGCTCGACGGTATCGCGATAGGGGCACAGTTCGAAGCGATCTCCGGCGACATCCCGATTCCGGATGCGCTGGCAGCCGTTCGGTACTGAACCGCGCGGCGGGCGGGGATGCCGTAGGATGCTCTTTGGCCGTTTCTGCATCCGGGAGGCGGTTCGCCAGGAGGATTCGCCTAGTGGCCTATGGCGCACGCTTGGAAAGCGTGTTGAGTGAAAGCTCTCGGGGGTTCGAATCCCCCATCCTCCGCCACCGAGTGAAAGCGCAACACCCACACAGGGGGTTCAAATCCCCCATCCTCCGCCGGTTGTCACAGTATTCTGGGGGCAATGATCCCTGCGACATCGAACGAGCCGGGGGGCCGCGATGACTGACAACAACGTACCTCCGCTGGAGCCGCCGCCGTACTCGGGAGGTGGCCAGAACCCGCCCTACACCCCGCCCCCTGTGCCGCCAGCGTATGGCCAGGGGGCGCCGCCGTACTCGGGAGGTGGCCAGAACCCGCCCTATACGGTACAGAAGCCGGGTGAGACGTGGAACATCCTCGCGATCGTCTCGATCGTCAGCGCGTTCTTCGTCTCCCTGGTGGCGATCATCACCGGCCACATCGCCCTGTCGCAGATCAAGCGCTCGGGCGAGAAGGGGCGCGGCCTGGCACTCGCCGGCACCATCATCGGCTACGCGGGCGTGTTCTTCTCGCTCGTCGTCGGCATCATCCTGCTCGTCGTCTTCGTTTCGGGAGCCAACCGCGCCATCGAGAACTTTCCCACCGTCGCACCGACGAACGGCGGCTCGAACGTTTCGGGCGACCTCGACTGGGATGCCGGGCAGTCGCTCTCACCGAGTGACAGGCCGGAATTCATCGACGTGTTCGCGACAGATCCTGCCTGGGTCGTCTCGTCTGCCGACGACGGCAACGGAAACTGGTCGTACGACTCAGCCGACAAGCTGTGCACCCTGACATTCCAGCAGGGGGTGCTGCCGACCTCCGTGGTCGTGACTCCCGGTGACGACCGAGCCACCACCAGCAGCTACCTGCAGGACATCGACTCCGCGACGGGCGCCGACATCGAGGAGTACGCCCTCGACGATTTTCTCAGCTACGGCAGCGCCGGAGCCGCTTCTGTCGACGTGCTGACCCTCTCGGGAACCGACACCTCAAACAACAACTGGATCACCGCGGCCCGGGCGTTCTCGCAGACGGGCACGGGGCTGTACCTCGATCTCACCTGCAACCAGAGCGCCACTCTCGATGACTACTACTACAGCGTGATCGACAAGGCCGTCGTCAGGGTGCCATAGGCGCGCGGGGCAGGGCAGCCACGCCAGGCCCTGCCAGCAGCGCGCCGCGGGCGATCAGCCGAGTTCGCGCTCGGTGATGTCGTCGGAGTGCATCGTGATCCACAGCTCGGCCGCGTGGCGATCGGCCGACGCGTGCAGGAGCTTGCCCGTCAGACCCTCGATCAGGTACGGCTTCTCGCCGTGCCCGTTCTCCTGTCGGATGTTCGCGACGTGAACGTCGCCGATCCAGATCTCTTCTGCGTCTTTGCCCGTGATGTCAGCCATGGCTCCACGTTACCCGGTCAGCGACCTCAGCCCCGCAGGACTATTCCTGCGAGGCTGACGTCCTGCACGGCGAACTGGAACCTACTTACGGCCCGCGGTACGCCGGCGCATCGTCGCGAAGGCGGCGAGCCCACCGGTCGCAAGCAGCCCCGCCAGTCCCACAAGCCCGGCAGCGGGAAGTCCCGTCTCAGCAAGGCTCCGGCCGGCCGAGCCAGTCGATCCGCCTGTGCGGCCGATCACTCCGGCCGTCTGCGTGGCACCCGGTGTGCCGGTGACGCCAGGGGTCGGCGCAGCCGTGGTGGTGGGCGGCGTCGTCGGCTGCGCTGCGGCAGCGGTGCCCGCGAGCGGGAAGAGAACGTTGACCGCACTCTGCTCAGCGGCACCGGTGACAGGGAACCCGGAGACTTTCACAGTTCCGCTGAGAGTTCCGGTGGCGGTCGGGGCGTACGTCAGCTCGAACGTTGCGCTGGCCCCCGGGTTCGTCACGGCGCCAGCGCTCCCGAACGACGACGCGGTCACCCGAACGTCTGTCAGCTGGTTGCCTGCGATATCGGTGAGGTTGAGCGTGCCGTCGGAGAACCGGATGGGATACACCCCATCGACCTTCACCGTGACGGTCTGCTTCGAGAGGGTGCCGGCGGTCACCTTTCCGAAGTCGAGCGAACCGGCCCCCGCCGAGGAGCTGACAGTGAAGTGGGCCGGGTCGGTGGGAACCGACTCCGCCGTGAAGTCCAGCGACAGGCTCTCCGTGGTGAGATCTTTCTGATCTGTCGCGACGAGGGTGATGGTCTGCTTGGTGATCACGCCCGACGTGGGCTGCGAATAGGTCACCCTAAACGTCGCGTGTCCGTTGTGGGGGATGACGGTCGTCTTGCTGAAGGAGAGGGGACCGGCCGAGAAGGGGTTCACCAGGGCGGTGATCGGCGCCGGGTCGATGGTGATGTCGTCGTCGCCCGAGTTGACGAGATCGAATTCGCGGATCGACACGCTGCCAGCCTTCACGAACCCAAAGTCGGGATTGCCGCCGAAGAGCTGGAAGGAAAGGGCGTCGGCCATCGCGGGTGATGCCGGACCGAAGCCGAGGGCGAGAGCCCCGGCAGCGACGATTGCGACCGTGACTGCCCGAGCAGGAGGTGTAAGACGTGAACGGGTGCGCAGTGCCATGGGTGGTTCCAGCTTTCGTAACGGAGGGAGAGTCACGCCACAGTAGCTTAAAGCCGAGCAAACCTCAAAAGCTCACACCGCGCGGTCTTCCAGACCCCAGGCCTGGCCGTAGCCGCCCTCCTCGACAGGCAGCGCCATCAGCTCGAGGAACGGCAGCGCGTCGAACGCCTCCGGCCCGAGTACACCGACCCCGCCCCACATCCCGAGCGCAAGCAGCTCGAGCGCGATGACGGGGTTCAGAGCCGTCTGCCACACCACGCACTGCGACTCGTACTCGCGCATCGTCCACTCGTTGTCGGCCACGTGGTAGAGGTACACCTCTCGTGGAGAACCGTCGACACCGGTGCCCGTGACCCAGAGGCCAGCGCAGGTCTTGCCGGTCATCCGGGGCCCGAGTGTCGCCGGGTTCGGCAGCCCGG
This sequence comes from Subtercola boreus, assembly GCF_003399645.1. Taxonomy (GTDB): domain Bacteria; phylum Actinomycetota; class Actinomycetes; order Actinomycetales; family Microbacteriaceae; genus Subtercola; species Subtercola boreus_A. Next base: position 16,155 of record NZ_NBXD01000007.1, on the reverse strand, counting down.
CTGCGACGACATCACGCGGTGCAACCGAGACCGGGCCAGACGCTGAGCGCACCGTCACCGGCGCTGTTTTGTCGAGGCCGAGCTGGTGAAGCGTCTTCAGGATGGCGATGAACTCGTTGCCCAGCCCGTACTTGAACGTCGCGCGCTTCGCGTCGACCCAGCGCGGCATCAGCAGCACCTCTTCATGCTCGACGTTCACGCACTCGACCGGGCCGATGCCGTCGGGAAAATCGAAGACCTCGGGCTCGCTGAACGGCGCTGTGGTGTACCAGCCACGCTCCTTCTCCCAGATCACGGGCGGGTTGAGGCACTCCTCGATCGTTGTCCAGATGCTGAACGACGGAGCGAAGATCTCCTCGCCCGACTCGTCGCGCACGATCAGATTCGCGCCATCTCGCACGCCAAGCTCGTCGATCTCGCTGAACAGGTGGTCTGCGGCATACCGGGCGAAGACATCCGACAGCCCGGGCTCGACACCCATTCCGACGAGCGCCAACGTGCCCGAGGTCTCCCAGTCGGCGGCCTGGGCGAACTGGTCGTCGCCGAGCTTCACGCCGGTCTCGGAGTTCGGGTTCGACGGATGCGGCTCCGACAGGCTCATAGCCATGTCGAGGTAGTTCGCCCCTGCGGCGAGCGCCCCGGCGAAAACCGAGGGCACGAACTTGGGTTCGACCGCGTTCATCACGTGGGTGATGCCGTGCCGGCGGGCGACCTCTTCGACACTCGCCGGGTCGGATGCGTCGATCCGGTCGGCCAGGAACCTCCGGGCGGTCTCCGCACCATGCTTCGACGCGATCCAGGCGACTGTCTCCTCGGCGCTCGCGAGGCTGTAGTCGGTGACCACGATGACCTCGTAGAAGGTGCGCCGCGCGGCGATCTTCGCAATCGAATCCCCGACGCCACCGCTTCCGACCAACAGAATCTTCATGGCGAGAGACTACCGCGAGAGACGGATGCCCGGCAGCACCGGCGCCGCTCAGAACGCCGTGCCGGCCGGATCATCGAGCAGCCCCGCCAACACGAGCTCCGCGGCCCCGATCGTCAGCAGCCGCGACCGCAGCTGGGCCCGCTCGAGCCGCACCGGCTGGGCCTGCCCGGTGAACGACAGCGCGTCGACGGAGGCGCGCAACCGCGCCGGGTTCGCCTCGTACAGCGACCCGAGAAAGCCGCCCAGAATGATCGATTCGGGGTCGAAGATGCTCACGAAGTTGCCGATCGCCAGCGCCAGAACGTCGAGCTGTCGATCGATCTCCTGCCGGGCATCCGGAACCGCTGCAATCAGCGCATCGAGCTCGTCGAGCCCCGCCCCGCTGTGGCCGAGCACCGCCTGCAGCCGTCCGAGGTTGACCTCCGTCTCGAGGCAGCCGGTCTTGCCGCAGTGACACCGGATGCCGGCACTGTTCACGAGCGTGTGGCCGAGCTCGGCGGAGTAACCCTGGGCCCCGCGCAGCATCGAGCCCCCGGCGAGCACTCCCCCGCCGATGCCGCTCGCGCTGCCGTTGAGGTAGACGAGGTCGTGCACCCCGCGCCCCGCGCCGAACAGGCTCTCGGCGACCGTCGCCAGCGTGGCGTCGTTGGCGACCGTCACGGGCCGGCCGAGTGCCGCAGCGAACGGCGTGACCACGTCTGCGTCACGCCAACCCAAATGCGGGGCGAGCGTCACCACGCCGTCGCGGGAGTTGACCAACCCAGGCACCGCGATGCCGACCCCCACCACGCGGAACCCGGCGTCGAGCTCGGCCTGCAGACCCCGCACGAGCCCCGAGGCGACGTCGACGCTCTGCTGCACGGTCGGCACCGCATCGGTCGGAGAACGGATGCTGCGGTGCAGCACCCCGCCGAGCCCCACGACCCCGACCGTGATCGCATCGACATCGGGGTTGATCGTGATCGCTGCGATCCGCTCGTTCGGATGCACCACCGGGCTCGGCCGACCCACCAACCCGGACTCGGCGGGTTCCGTCTCATAGGCCAGGTCGAGATCGACGAGCTCGGCGACGAGCGCGCCGATCGTCGAACGGTTGAGCCCGGCGAGACGGGTCAACCGGGCACGGGTCTGGGCGCCGTCGTGGTGCAGCATGGTGAGGATCGTCGACAGATTGTGCCGGCGTGTCTGGTCGTTGCTGTTGCCGACACCCGCCGAGAGGGTGCGCCTGGTGCGCGGAAGATCCGTCATCGCCGTGTCGCCATCCTCTGTTCGTTCGAGAAACATATCGCGCCGACGCGTCGCCGGGCAAAGGCACGGGAACGGTCGAAACCTTTGACAGCAGCCGTGCATCCGGAATATGTTGGGCGTGGTAACTTTTACGGCGAACGGCCGCAAATGACCTCGTACCCTCACCAACGATGCTGACTGGAGCACTACAGCATGTCTTTGACGCCCACCCGCGCTGACAAATTCTCTTTCGGACTCTGGACGATCGGCTACAACGGCTCCGACCCGTTCGGCGGGCCGACCCGCTCGCACCTCGACGTGGTCGAGGCCGTCGAACGCCTCAGCGAGCTCGGCGCCTACGGCCTGACCTTCCACGACGACGACCTCTTCGACTTCGGATCGACAGACGCCGAGCGCCAGACGCAGATCGACCGCCTGAAGGGTGCCCTGGCATCCACGGGTCTCGAAGTGCCGATGATCACGACGAACCTGTTCAGCGCCCCCGTGTTCAAAGACGGTGGCTTCACCTCGAACGACCGTGCCGTTCGCCGCTTCGCACTCCGCAAGGTCATCCGCAACATCGACCTCGCCGCCGAGCTCGGCGCCAAGACCTTCGTCATGTGGGGCGGGCGCGAGGGCGCCGAGTACGACGCAGCCAAAGACATCCGTTCGGCGCTGGAACGGTACCGCGAGGCCGTCAACCTGCTGGGCGACTATGTCACCGACAAGGGTTACGACATCCGGTTCGCCATCGAGCCCAAGCCCAACGAGCCCCGCGGCGACATCCTGCTGCCGACCGTCGGGCACGCCATGGCGTTCATCCAGACGCTCGAGCGCCCCGAACTCGTCGGCGTGAACCCCGAAGTCGGGCACGAGCAGATGGCCGGCCTCAACTTCGCCGCCGGAATCGCGCAGGCGCTGTACCAGGGCAAGCTCTTCCACATCGACCTCAACGGCCAGCGCGGAATCAAATACGACCAGGACCTGGTGTTCGGCCACGGCGACCTCTACAACGCGTTCGCGCTCGTCGACCTGCTCGAGAACGGCTCGCCCGAGGGCGGACCGGTCTACGACGGCCCCCGCCACTTCGATTACAAGCCCTCCCGCACCGAAGACATCACGGGCGTCTGGGACTCGGCCGCGGCGAACATGCGCACCTACCTGCTGCTGAAGGAGCGGGCGGCGGCGTTCCGCGCCGATCCCGAGGTTCAGGATGCCCTGGCCGCATCGCGCGTGCCAGAACTCGCGCAGCCGACGCTCAACGAGGGTGAGACGTACACCGACCTGCTCGCCGACCGTTCGGCCTACGAGGACTTCGACCCGACCCCCTACTTCGACGGCAAGGGTTTCGGCTTCGTGCGCCTCAACCAGCTCGCGCTCGAGCACCTCACCGGCGCCCGCTAGGCGCATCCGCCCCCCTTCCCGCACCCGCCCTCCCGCACCCCGCACCCCCTCCCCTCCTGCACCCCCCTCCCCTCCTGCACCCCCCCCTCCCCCCGCTCCCGCTGTATCGGTTCGGTTTTGCGCAAAAGCACCCAACGCACCTGGCTTGAGTGCTTTTGAGCAAAACAGGCGCTCGCCGGCGTGGGCGGCGGGGCGGGTGGGGCGGGCGGGCGGGCGGGCGGGTGTGCGGGGCGGGCGGGACTGAACGTAAGGACAGATCGTGACGTTGGTCGCCGGTGTCGATTCGTCGACCCAGAGTTGCAAGATCGTGATTCGGGATGCTGCCACCGGCGCTCTCGTCAGGAGCGGTCGCGCCGCCCATCCCGAGGGCACGTCAGTCGACCCCGAGGCATGGTGGGGTGCGCTGCAGACGGCGATCGCTGACGCGGGCGGGCTCGACGACGTCGCTGCGATCTCCATTTCCGGGCAGCAGCACGGCATGGTGGTTCTGGATGCTGCGGGTGCGGTCATCCGCGACGCCCTGCTCTGGAACGACACCCGCAGCGCCCCGGCGGCGGCCGCGCTGCTCGAAGAGGTGGGCGCGGCCGCGTTGGCAGAGAGGGTCGGATCGCTGCCTGTGGCCTCCTTCACCGCGACCAAGCTGCGCTGGCTGCGAGACGCCGAGCCAGCGAACGCCGCGCGCGTCGCGGCAGTGGCGCTGCCTCACGACTGGCTGACCTGGCGGCTGCTCGGCTACGGCCCCGCCGCTGACGTCGGCGAAGGCCCGGGGTCTGGGCCTTCCGGAGTCGATCCGGCGGCGGGCCCTCTCGGCACCGACCTCGACGCACTGGTCACCGATCGCTCCGACGCGAGCGGAACCTCCTACTGGAGCCCGGCACGGAACGCCTACGACCTCGATCTCTTCGAGCTCGCCTTCGGCCGCCCGGCGGTCGAGGCGCAAGGCGCTCGAGGCGGTGGCGACGCGACGACGACACCCGGCGCCTCAGCGCCCGTCATCCTCCCCCGGGTGCTCGAGGCCGGAGCCACCGCTGGCACCACCGTCGCGATCACGGCCGCGGGCATTCCCGCCGGCATCCGTGTCGGCCCCGGAGCCGGCGACAACGCGGGCGCGGCCCTCGGACTCGACGCCACCGCAGGCGACATCGTCGTCAGCATCGGAACGTCGGGGACCGCTTTCGGGGTCACCGATCATCCGGTCGCCGACCTCACCGGAACCGTCGCCGGTTTCGCCGACGCCGCCGGCACCTACCTCCCCCTTGTCGCCACCCTCAATGCCGCGCGCGTACTCACCTCGATCAGCACCCTGCTCGGCGTCGACTACGACGAGTTCGCGCGCCTCGCCCTGGCCGCCGAACCGGGCGCCGGCGGGGTCGTGCTCGTGCCCTACTTCGAGGGCGAACGCACCCCGAACCTGCCCGACGCGACGGCCACCCTCGCCGGGCTCACCCTCGGATCCGCGTCCCGCCAGAACTTCGCGCGCGCCGCGATCGAGGGGATGCTCTGCGCGCTGTCCGACGGCGTCGACGCCGTTCGTGCTCTGGGGGTGGATGCCCGGCGAATCCTGCTCATCGGCGGCGCCGCCCAGAACCCCGCCCTACAGGCGGTCGCGGCCCAGGTCTTCGATGTGGCTGTCTCCATTCCCACCCCCGGTGAGTACGTCGCCGACGGAGCCGCACGCCAGGCCGCCTGGACCCTCACCGGCACACGCCCCACCTGGCCCCTGTCATTCGCGGCCGAGCTCGCTGCCGACACTGTCCCGGCCATCACCGCCCAGTACCGCCGCGCCCAGTCGCTCGGCTCCATCCCGCGCCCCTGACCGCCGAGCGGCTGCACCCGCTTTCCCCGGCAACGACCACGGTGAGATCCGCCGCCTCACCACTCCAAGGAACACCGTTCGGCGAAGCATCCTGAGCCGGCGGCAGCCAACGCGAAGCCTCGTGCCCGGCCACGGCGCTCAGCCCTCGGCGCCCAGCCACGGCGATCAGCCCTCGGGCGTCTTCGCAGCACCGGTCGCGAGCGCCCGGCCGGCCGCCCAGAGAAACGGCAGCGGGTTCTCGATCGCCGCCGCCGAGCTCCCCGCAAGCTCGCTCAGCGAAACGGATGCGGCGAAGGCCGCTGCGTCAGCGTCAGCGTCTATGCTCCCAGCGACCAGCAGCGCGAACGTCCCGTGACGCTCCGCCAGCGCCGCCACGTGCGCCGGCACCTTGCCCGCCGCCGACTGCGCATCGAATCGCCCCTCGCCCGTGATCACCACGTCGGCCCCGGCGATGTCGCGTGCGAGCCCTATCGTCTCGCTCACAACGGCCGCGCCGTTCAGGATGCGGGCGCCCCACACAGCCAGGCCCCACCCTGTTCCGCCGGCGGCGCCCGCACCGGGCGCCCACGGATCAAGCCGGTCCGCGGCCCCCCGCGGATCGAGCCGGCCCGGTGTCTGCGGATCGAGCGGGCCAACGGCCCCCCGAGAGTCGAGCCCACGGAACTCCCGCGGCTCAGGCGGGCGGAGTTCTTCGTTGACGACCCGGAGGAGGGACGCCAGGCCGCGTTCGAGTGTGCTCACCTGTCGAGCATCCGCGCCCTTCTGCGGCCCGAACACCGCCGCCGCTCCCTCCGGGCCGAGGAGCGGGCTCGTGACGTCGGTGACCACCTCGGCGCCGCCCGCGGGCAGTGACCGCAGGGCGCCCAAGTCGGCGCCGGCAATCGCGGAGAGCCCCGCACCGCTGGGCGGCACCGGCACACCATCCGCGTCGAGAAACCGAGCCCCGAGCGCGGTGAGAGCGCCAGTACCTCCATCTGTCGACGCACTGCCGCCGATCGCGAGCACCAACCTCTCGACACCGTGGTCGAGTGCAGCGGCGATGGCCTCGCCGAACCCCGTCGTCTGGGCATCCATCGGCCGCAAGTGCCGCAACAGTGTCACACCACTCGTACGGGCGAGCTCGACCACCCCGATCCCGCCCTCCGCGCCGGGCGCACCACCGCCCCTCGCTGCACCCGCACCCGCACCCGCACCCGGCGGCAACCACAACCACTCGGCCTCGACCGGCTCACCGATCGGCCCCGTGATGGTGATCGGCATCCGTACCGCCCCCGGGACAGCCAACGCAAAAGCATCGAGCGTGCCCTCACCGCCGTCGGCCATCGGCCGCAGCAGCACCGTATCGCCGGGCCGCGCCTCACTCCACCCACCCCCGATCGCCGCGGCTGCCTCAGCCGCGCTCGCGCTTCCCTTGAACGAATCCGGAGCGACGACGACAGTCAGGGAGGGGCTCATCCCACCATCCTGCCCCTGCACCGGCTGTCGACGATGCCATGACCGCAGGAGCGGCCGGGAGACCAGAACTCAGAAGTCCCAGTCCTCGTCTTCGGTGTTCACGGCCTTGCCGATGACGTACGACGAGCCCGACCCTGAGAAGAAGTCGTGGTTCTCGTCGGCGTTCGGCGAGAGCGCCGAGAGGATGGCCGGGTTCACATCGGTCACGCTCTTCGGGAACATCGGCTCGTAGCCGAGGTTCATCAGCGCCTTGTTCGCGTTGTAGTGCAGGAACTTCTTGACGTCTTCGGTCAGGCCGACCTCGTCGTACAGGTCTTGCGTGTACTGCGTCTCGTTCTCGTAGAGATCGTAGACGAGCGAGAACGTGTAGTCCTTGATCTCGTCGCGCTTGGCCTGGTCGACCTTTTCGAGACCCTTCTGGAACTTGTAGCCGATGTAGTACCCGTGCACGGCCTCGTCGCGGATGATGAGACGGATGAGATCGGCCGTGTTCGTGAGCTTGGCCCGCGACGACCAGTACATCGGCAGGTAGAACCCCGAGTAGAAGAGGAACGACTCGAGCAGGGTCGACGCGACCTTGCGCTTCAGCGGGTCATTGCCGTGGTAGTCGTCGAGAACGATGTCTGCCTTCTTCTGCAGGTTCGGGTTCTCGGTCGACCAGCGGAACGCCTCGTCGATGTCTTTCGTGTTCGACAGCGTCGAGAAGATCGACGAGTACGACTTGGCGTGCACCGACTCCATGAAGGCGATGTTGGTGTACACCGCCTCTTCGTGCGGGGTGACCGCATCGGGGATCAGCGAGACGGCGCCGACCGTGCCCTGGATCGTGTCGAGAAGCGTCAACCCGGTGAACACCCGCATGGTGAGCTGCTGCTCGGCCGGAGTCAGCGTGTTCCACGACTGCACGTCGTTCGAGAGCGGAACCTTCTCGGGCAGCCAGAAGTTGTTGACAAGCCGGTTCCACACCTCCACGTCTTTGTCGTCCTGGATCTTGTTCCAGTTGATCGCCTGTACGTGGCGGGCGAGCTTCAGCATTTCAGGCACGGTCTTCTCTTCTTCTCATTACAAACGAAAGGCGAACGGATGCTCGAACCTCACAAGGTGCAGCTGACGCAGCCCTCGACCTCGGTGCCCTCCAACGCCATCTGGCGCAGGCGGATGTAGTAGATGGTCTTGATGCCCTTGCGCCACGCGTAGATCTGCGCCTTGTTGATGTCGCGGGTCGTGGCGGTGTCGCGAAAGAACAGGGTCAGCGAGAGGCCCTGGTCGACGTGCTGGGTCGCAGCGGCATACGTGTCGATGACCTTCTCGGCACCGATCTCGTACGCGTCCTGGTAGTACTCCAGGTTGTCGTTCGTCAGGAACGGCGCGGGGTAGTAGACGCGACCGATCTTGCCTTCCTTGCGGATCTCGATCTTCGACGCGATCGGGTGAATGGATGCCGTGGAGTTGTTGATGTACGAGATCGAGCCGGTCGGGGGTACGGCCTGCAGGTTCTGGTTGTAGATGCCGTGCTCCATCACCGACGAGCGGAGGGCCGCCCAGTCGGCCTGCGTCGGGATGTGGATCGACGCGTTGTCGAACAGCGACGCGACCTTCACCGTCGCCGGCGTCCACGCAGCGTCGGTGTACTTGTCGAAGAACGAACCCGTCGCGTAGGTCGAGTCGGCGAATCCGTCGAACACCTCGCCACGCTCGATCGCGATGCGGTTGGAGGCCCGCAGCGCGTGGAACAGCACCGTGTAGAAGTAGATGTTCGTGAAGTCGATGCCCTCGTCGGAGCCGTAGAACACCCGCTCCCTGGCGAGGTAGCCGTGCAGGTTCATCTGGCCGAGGCCGATGGCGTGCGAACGGTCGTTGCCGGCTTCGATCGAGCGCACCGAGGTGATGTGGCTCTGGTTCGACACCGAGGTGAGCCCGCGGATGGCCGTTTCGACCGTGAGTCCGAAGTCGGGCGAGTCCATGGTGAGCGCGATGTTCAGCGACCCCAGGTTGCAGGAGATGTCTTTGCCGATGTTGTCGTACGACAGGTCTTCGTTGTAGGTCGTCGGCGTGTTGACCTGCAGGATCTCCGAGCAGAGGTTCGACATGTTGATGCGGCCCTTGATCGGGTTCGCCTTGTTGACGGTGTCTTCGTACATGATGTACGGGTAGCCCGACTCGAACTGGATCTCGGCCAGCGTCTGGAAGAACTCGCGCGCCTTGATCTTCGACTTGTGGATGCGCGGGTCGTCGACCATCTCGCGGTACTTCTCAGACACGGAGATGTCGCCGAACGGCACGCCGTAGACGCGCTCGACGTCGTACGGCGAGAACAGGTACATGTCCTCGTCGTTCTTGGCGAGCTCGAACGTGATGTCGGGAACCACGACGCCCAGCGAGAGCGTCTTGATGCGGATCTTCTCGTCGGCGTTCTCACGCTTGGTGTCGAGGAAGCGCAGGATGTCGGGGTGGTGCGCGCTGAGGTACACCGCGCCCGCGCCCTGGCGGGCACCGAGCTGGTTGGCGTAGCTGAAGGAGTCTTCGAGCAGCTTCATCACGGGGATGATGCCGGAGGACTGGTTCTCGATCTGCTTGATGGGGGCGCCGGCCTCACGGATGTTCGACAGCAGCAGCGCGACACCGCCGCCGCGCTTGGAGAGCTGCAGCGACGAGTTGATCGCCCGGGAAATCGACTCCATGTTGTCTTCGATGCGCAGCAGGAAGCAGGAGACGAGCTCGCCGCGCTGGGCCTTGCCCGTGTTGAGGAATGTGGGGGTGGCGGGCTGGAAACGACCGCCGATGATCTCCTCGACGAGGTTGATCGCGAGGGCCTCGTCGCCGTCGGCCAGCCCCAGGGCGGTCATGACCACGCGGTCTTCGAACCGCTCGAGGTAGCGCTTGCCGTCGAACGTCTTGAGCGTGTACGAGGTGTAGTACTTGAACGCCCCGAGGAACGTCTCGAACCGGAACTTCTTCGAGTAGGCGAGGTCGTTCAGCTTCTGGATGAACTCGAACGAGTAGCTCTCGATGAGCGCACCCTCGTAGTACTCCTTCTCGACCAGGTAGTCGAGACGCTCACGCAGGTTGTGGAAGAAGACGGTGTTCTGGTTGACGTGCTGCAGGAAGTACTGCTTCGCCGCCTCTTTGTCTTTGTCGAACTGGATGTTGCCCGCGGTGTCATAGAGGTTCAGCATCGCGTTCAGCGAGTGGTAGTCGAGTGCCGAGGCCGCTGCCGGCGACTCGATCAGTGTGCTTTCCAAAATGCTTCCAATCCTGTTGTGACCGCCTCGACATCGTCGGGCGTTCCGAATACTTCAAATCGATAGAGCGTGTCGACACTGCACTTCTGGGCGACGATGTCGCCGGCGAGACAGTAGGCCTCGCCGAAATTCGTGTTCCCCGCCGCTATGACGCCTTTGATGAGGGATCGGTTCTCTGCGTCGTTCAGGAACCTGATGACCTGTTTGGGAACCGCACCCCCACTCACCCCGCCCCCGTATGTGGGCAGAACCAGCACGAACGGTTCGTCGACCTTCAGTGGTGCATCCGTGGCGTAGAGCGGGATGCGATGGGCCGGCCTTCCGAGCTTCTCGACGAACCGCTTGGTGTTGCCCGAAACGCTCGAGAAATAGACTAAGTCAGGCACTACGCAGTGCGAGTTCTGCGATCTTGTCGGGGCGGAATCCGCTCCAGTGGTCGTCGTCGGTGATGACGACGGGAGCCTGGAGGTAACCCAGCTCCTTGACTGCTGCCAGAGCCTTCTCATCGACGGAAACGTCGAAGATCTCGTATTCGAGACCCTTGTTCTCGAGGGCGCGGTAGGTGGCAGTGCACTGAACGCAGGAGGGCTTGGTGTAGACCGTGATTGCCATGGTGTGCGCCTTTCTCTTCAAACTCAGGTGACGGGAGTCCAACACTACATCTAGTTGTCAGCTTCGGAACAGACCCCTAGATGAAGTAGTTACACCCGTGTAATTTTCACAGTTTCTGCGGAGTTTCCACACCTTCTCAACACCCTGAGTGCACAGGCAATTCCGCGAGAAGACGCCTTTCGGGACTCGTCTGTGGATAACAGCGACCCTCACGCCTGAGGATAACTTCGACCACTGACACCACGCCGTTCCGGCGTGTCGCACCCCAGGAGCGCACCCTAGGAGCGCGCCCTGCCGCTCACCGCGAACGCCACGAGCGAAAGCACCGCAGCCAGCAGAAAGCACTCCGTGAAGGAGAACGCGGTGACGTTCCCGGCCGTGCTGAAGATGGCCGCTGTCAGGGCCAGGGCCGACGCCGCACCGATCGAGTCCGAGATGGCGAGCGCAGACGAATTGAAACCCTGGTTCGACGCGTTCGACAACCGCAGCATCGCCACCGACAGTCGCGGGTACATCGCCCCCATACCCGCGCCCGCGATCAGCCAGCCCACGATCGCCAGCACAGCGGGCAGCGCGAACAACGAGCAGGCCAGCACGACCGCGAGTGCCACCAGCACGAGGCCGATTCCGATCCGGATGCTCGCCACGTCACTGATGCGCGCCGAATACCTGCCCTGCAGCCACGACGCCCCCGCCCAGGAGAGCCCCGCGATCGACAGCGCGAGCCCGGCCAGCGCCGGCGACAGCGCGTACTGGCTCGTGAAGAAGTACGGCAGGTAGGTCTCCGCCGCGAAATACGACCCCGACACGAGTCCGCGCAGCAGGATGATCGTAGGCAGCCCAGCGCGGGCCAGCAGTGCGCCGGCGGGGAGCAGGGTGCAGAGGGCGACGACGGCGATCACGATGGCGCCCACCGCGAGCATCCAGACCACCGTGGTGCTCGCCCGCTCGGCGACCTGCCCCGACAGACTGGCGGCCAGCACGGCTGTGGCGGCCACCACCGACCAGGCGATGCGCGAGATCTTCCATGGCTCACCCGTCTCGCGCGAGGTGAACCCGCGCATGACCGGCACGACCATCACCATCGCGAACACGACCAGAACCACCACTCCGAGGAAGACCCAGCGCCACCCGACGGTCTGGGCGACGATGCCCGCCACGAGCGGTCCCACCAGCGACGGAACCACCCAGGCCGCAGCGAAGGCGGCGAACACCTTCGGGTGCAGCCGCTCGGGAAAGACCCGCGCCACCAGCACGAACAGCGCCACCGTCAAGCCGCCGCCGCCGAGCCCGGAGACCAGGCGCCCCAGCACGAGCAGCTCCATATTCGTCGATAGGCCGGCCACCAGCAGGCCGCCCGCGAAGAGCGCGACCGAGGTGAAGAGCGGTCGCCGCGGGCCACTGCGGTCCGACCAGTTGCCGGCCGTGACCATCCCGACGATGCCGACGGCGAGCGGCCCCGAGAACGCCAGTGCATAGAGCGAGCCACCGTCGAACTCGGCGCTGATCGTCGGCATCACTGTCGTGACGGCGAGAGCCTCGAACGCCGACAGCAGAATCAGCGCGAGCATTCCCACGGTGACCCACCGGTAGGGCAGATTCAGGATGCCCGCGCCTGGGTCGTCGGCACGGGCATCCCGGCCCGTCGCCCGTTGGGTGCTCACCCGGCAAGGCTACGCGAGCCTCACGTCAGGCGGGCGCGTCGACCGTTGCGAACGCCCGCACCGGGAACGTGCCGAACCCTCTGACCTTCGGCGGCACCGCGGTGAAGCGCGACCCACGGAACGGCAGCGCCCCGAGACCGGTGAGGTGCTCGACCACGTGGATACCCGCGTCGAGCAGCAGCGAATGGGCCGGTCGTTCGCCGCCCGACTCCGTGTCGTCGATGTTCAGGGAGTCGATGCCGACCAGCGCCACGCCCCGCTCGACCAGCAGCTGCGCCCCGTCTGCGGTGAGGAAGGGGGCCCCTCTCGCGTATGACGGGGTGCCGAACAGCGCGTCCCACCCCGTGTTCAGCAACACGGCGGTGCCGCGCAGATCTTCGGTGCCGAACGCGTCTCGGGTGATGCCCCGCCCGTCGAAGCCCGGCTCGGACTGGTCTTCGGGCGCAGCTCCCGGAGTCTCGTCGCCAGCAACACCGGGGAACGTGAACACCACGGCCGGCAGCTCGGCCAGCGTCTCGAGCGAGAGGGTCGAAAGATCTCCCCCGTCGGCATAGCGGTGGTACGGGCTGTCGAGATAGGTGCCCGTGTTGCCGATCATGGTGATGATGTCCATCGCGAACTCGGTGCCGGCTGCATACTTCGCCTTCGAGTCTTCGCGTGTGAGGTGCGGGGTGATGGTCGGCGCGGGCAGGCCCGGATACGTGACCAGGCCCTCGTGGATGGTGTGGCTGAGATCGACGAACCGGCGGCTCATGGGCGGGCCCTCTTCCTTCTTCTGTGACGGGCCAACGGTACTACCCGTGCCCCAGCGGTAGAGTGTGACTCCCCAGCCGCCGCCGAGAAGAACCAGGGCCACGCATGACACTCCCACGACGCGTTTCGGTGGCCGACATCGGGGGCAGCCACATCACGGCCGCGGTCGTCGAGCTCGCCGGGTCAGAAGCCACCGTCGTCGCCTCTGCGGGGAGAGACACCGACCCGCACGGCTCGGCCGACGACATCCTGCAGGCGTGGGCCGGAGCCTGCCGCACAGCGGCCGCGAAGGCTGGGCTCCCGAGCCGAGCCCCCTGGGGGATCGCGATGCCCGACCCCTTCGACTTCGAGCGGGGCACCGGCACCTTCGACGACGTCGGCAAGTTCGAGCACCTCTCGGGCGTCGACATCCGCGGCGAACTGGCCGCCCGCCTCGGCGCTCAGCCGAGCACCGTGCGGTTCGTTCACGACGCAGCTGCGTACGGCATCGGCGAATGGATGTTCGGGGCGGCCTCCGGCCACGACCGTGCCGTCTGCATCACCCTCGGCACCGGCGTCGGCTCCAGTTTTCTCGACCACGGCGTACCTGTGCACCACCGCGACGACGTTCCGGCGAACGGAACCGTGCATCTGCTCGAGATCGCCGGCATGCCCCTGGAGGAGTCGGTGTCGACCCGCGCGCTGGTCGCGTCGTACTCCGCACGTGCCTCGGAGACCATCACGGTGAAGGCGATGGCCGAACGGGCCCGCGGCGGCGAGGCCATGGCGATGGAAGTGCTCGAGACGGCATTCTTCGCGCTGGGTGCCGCCCTCGGCCCCTGGCTCGACGCCTTCGAGGCGAGCGTGCTGGTGGCCGGCGGATCCATGTCGCGGTCGTGGGACCTGCTCGACACACCGTTCCGGGCCGGTGTCGCCGAGGCGCGGCCGGAGGTCGCAGAGAAGATCGAAATCACACCGTCGACACTCCTCGACGACGCGCCGCTGCTGGGTGTGGCGGGCTGGCTCGGCGCGGGCTGCAGAACCGCCCGGCCGGGCGTCTAGAAGCCCAGCTGCGAGAGGTCCTTCTCCGGCTCCAATGCCCTCTTCGCGGCCCGGCGGTCGTGCACGGTCGCGATGAGAGCGGCGGTGTAGAACAGCACGATCATCGGTATCGCCAGCAGGAACATCGATGCGACATCCGCAGCGGGCGTGGCGATCGCGGTGAACAGGATGATGACCATGATGGCGATGCGCCAGCTCTTCAGAATCGCCTTCGCCGAGACGACGCCCGCGAAGTTGAGCAGCACGAGCAGCACCGGCAGCACAAAGGCGACCCCGATGGCGACCATGAGCTTCAGAACGAAGTCGTAGTAGGGCCGCGCGTCGATGATCGAGGTGGAGCCCTGGGGTGCGAACCCTGTGAGGAGCCCGACCATGTGCGGCAGGACGTACCACCCGGCGGTCGCCCCGGCCAAGAAGAGCGGAACAGCGGTGAGCACGAAGCCCACCGCATACTGCTTCTCTTTGCGCACGAGGCCAGGAACCAGGAACGCCCACAGCTGATAGAGCCAGATGGGCGAGGAGATGATGACGCCCACCGTGAAGGCGATCTGCAGGCGCAGGTCGAACGCACTCGACACGTCGGTGAAGTTGAGGGAAGCGGCGCGGCCCTGTGAGTCGACGATGTCCCGTACGGGCTGGTTCAGAGCGCTGAGGATCGGGTCCGAGAGGATCCAGCCCACCACGCCGCCGACGACGATGCCGAGCGCGGCACGGAACAGTCTCTTGCGAAACTCCCTCAGGTGCGCACCCAGCGACATGCGGCCGTCGTGGCCACGAACCTTCTTCTCAGCGACCGCGGTCATCAGTCGGTCAGCGCGTGTGGGTTGACTCTGCGACGGGCGTCTCTGCAACCGTCACAACGGGTGCGGCAGGCGCAACGGGCTGTGTCGAGGCCGCAGCGGCAGGAGTCGCGGTCGTTGCCGTGGGCGCCGCCGTGTCGGCGGGAGCCGTGGCCGGCTCGTCGTCTTTCATCGTCTTGACTTCGCTCTTGAAGATGCGCATCGACTGGCCGACGCTGCGGGCGAGACCGGGCAGCTTGGGAGCGCCGAAGAGAAGCAGAACGATAGCGAGAATGACGATGAGGTGCCATCCCTGAAGATTTCCGAGCATGTCGCGTCCTAACAGTTGGAGGAGAACCCCTGATTCGCTGACGGACTGCGACCGACCGCAACCAGAGCGTACACAGTATCGACCCAAATAGATATGTGACGTCAGATCGAAAGATTATCTGGAGAATATTCCTCCAAATGCAATACTTGTGCGCGAGGGGCTCCGAACAACACGCTGATCTAAAGGATGTCATTTTGTTTGAGAAAAAATTTATTGCGAATGCGATTGATCGCAGCTCGCAGAGCGAGCTCGACCGCCGTCTGCTCCTCAAGGGCTTCGGCCTCGCGGGTCTCGGCGTCGGGGCATCAGTGCTGATCCCGACGATCGGCGCCCAGGCTGCAGAAGACCCCAACGCTGCGGCGACGGATGCTGCTGTGCTGAACTTCGCGCTCAACCTCGAGTACCTCGAGGCCGAGTTCTACCTGCGCGCCTCGACCGGCTCGGGCCTTGTTCCCAACGACATCTCGGGAACCGGTACCGCCGGCGCCGTGTCGGGTGGCCGCCAGGTGCAGTTCAAGGACTACAACATCCGCCAGTACGCCCGCGAGATCGCCCAGGACGAGAAGAACCACGTGCGCTTCCTGCGTGCCGCGCTCGGCAACTCGGCCGTCGCCCGCCCCGCGATCAACCTCGACGCCGCGTTCACGGCTGCGGCAACCGCTGCCGGCCTGATCAAGCCCGGCCAGACCTTCGATGCCTTCGCGAGCGATGAGAACTTCCTGCTCGCGTCGTTCATCTTCGAAGACGTCGGAGTCACCGCGTACAAGGGTGCCGCCCCGCTCATCACGAACAAGACGTACCTGGAGGCCGCCGCCGGCATCCTCGCCGTCGAGGCGTACCACGCGGGCATCATCCGCACGAGCCTCTACGCCAAGGGACTCGCCGACGCCGCGAACGCCATCT
>NZ_NBXD01000006.1 GCF_003399645.1 Subtercola boreus | reverse complement strand
ACGCGACAGCGGTGCGGGAGGCGTGAGAAACTTGCACCTGCGAGATGCCTTTCGTTTCAGGCGAGTGTTGTTCTAGACAAACTCCATTTTCCCTGATGAGAAAGGCATTCTCCGTTTAACGCGCCGAGCCCAACCCACCCCGCATCGGTGGATCGAGGTTTAGAGGTCCGGGTTGAAGGTGGTGTCCGGGGGTTGTTAGGGGGTTACCGACTTTCGGTTGAGAACGTCTCGGAAGTTGACTTTTCTGGGGTATTCGATTGATCCGTAGCGGAGGAGTGTGACGGCTAGGCGGAGAACGAGAGCGGCGAGTGTGTAGAGGATGACGATGATGATGGTGGCTTGCCAGAGGGGCTTCGAGTGGCGGGCTGGTGGTCGATTCAGGGGTTGCAGTGGTCGCATGTGGCTGGGTCTGCGTGCGTTTCGCGACGTGGGTGTAGTTGTTTTTGGGTGCAGGCCCCGCATCCGTGGATGTCGGCGGCGATACCTCTGGTGAGCGTTCCGCAGGCAACACAGGGCAAGCCGGTTTCTACGTCGATGAGTCCGTAGCCGGGGGTTGCGCAGGTCGGGCAGGGGGTTGCGAGGCGGAGCGCCATTCGGACGCAGAGGAATTGGATGCGGTTGGCGCGGGATGGTGACCGGTGTGCTCGGTGGTCGGGGAGGATGGTGAGCGCCGTTTCGTTGTCGAGGCAGCGTGTGACGAGTTCTGCGAGCTCGGTGCGGGTGCTGATTGTCTTGTGGATGTCGATTGTCGTGCCTCGGACGGCGTGCAGTAGCAGTCCTTGTTCCGGGAATCCTAGTGCGTCTGCCGCGGTGAGGGCCTCGTTGAGCGTCTTCACCCGACCAGCCGCGGGCAGAGGTGAACTGCCGGATGCGCGCTCGAGGAGCTCGATACCGCGTTCTGTGTCGACGAAGAGGAGGATTTCGGTTGTTCCAACACCGATCAGACTCGAGCGGAAACTTCCTTCGGAGGCGAGGCCACGGGGCAGTCCCGTGAGCTGCATACCCAGTCGCGCCTTTTCCGTGGCAGCGGCGAGCGGGCTGAGCGTGCGGGGGATGTCGCCGGCGAAGGTCCCGAACTGGTCGGTGTCGAGGTGGTCGGGTGCGATCACGATGGCGCCAAGTTGTTCGGCGAACGCTGGAGCGGCGAGGTTTTCCTTACCGTGCATCGTCGCGAACACGATTGTATTTCCGGTGTACGGGGAGGGTGTATTCGTCATTGGAAGTATTCGGGTCTGCTCACGTAGGTCTCGGCGACGAACATCACCCCGCTGGAGGCGTTGAGCAGTTCGCGCACGGCGTCGATGAGCTCACCCGCTTTGCCTTCGGGCATCACAGTGATGAGCATCGTCAGGGTGTCGTATTCGTTGAAGAGCAGCGATCCAGAGTGTTGTCCGTGGTGGCCGATTCCGGACACGCCCGTGACTGAGGTATATCCGGTGGCTCCGGCGGAGCTGATGAGTTCGCGGATCGCCGGAGCATCCCGGGCGGGCACGATGATTTCGAGTCGAGTCATGCGGGTGAGGTTGTTCATACCGGGGTCTCCTGGTTCTGGCGGGCGGTGAGGGTGATCGTGGGCGTCCACCCGTAGCGGGTGTAGCGGTGCCATGGGTGGTGGATGTTGTCGCGGGCAGTGAGGGTGATCCATTCGTTGTCGAGGAGGTTGCGCAAGACCTGGTTGGCGGAGATTATTTGGCCGATCCGATCGAGCGCGGCTTCGATCACGACGGTGAGACGCATCGGTTCGTGGAGCAGTTCACTGCCGAAACCGACCGACTGCCACGGCAGTCCGCGTCGGAGGTCGCCGCGGTGTCCGGCTAGCACCCCGAGGGTGCCGACCGCGTTATGGATCGTCTTTGTCCCGGCCCCCAGGGTGCCCGGGTTGAGTGTGGAGAAGTAGTACTGGTGGTTGATCCATTGGGCGACGATGAGCGGCGCGGTCATGATCGTCTCCAGTGCTGAGCCGTCGGGATCGAGTTCGGTGCGGTAGGAATGTAGGAACACGCGACGGCTGAGGTCGACGCCGCGGGTCAGCTCGCGTGGACCGATGATCATTGCGGCGTTTCCTGCGAGGCCGAGCTCCGGGTACACCTCGGCCCAGTCGTCAGCCCGCTGCCGCACCCGTTCCACCGCACGTCGCGAACGTGCCCCCGGTAGGGTGCGGGCACGTTCGGTGACGAGGCGGGTGCCGGCCTCGGCCTGCAGCTCCTCGAATTCCCGAACCTGCTTGAGGTGCGATTGGGGGATGCTGTGGCGATCGAGAACGGTGACTGTGTCGCGCACGGTATCGTGCTCCGCTGCGACGAACACGGTGTCGTCGGGGATCCTCAGGCCGTTCCCGGCCAGAGCCGCTCGCACTTCCGGGTCGTTGAACAGCTCCGCCGCCGCACGAGCGTTGACTCCACCCGGGTTGCCTCCGCAGGCGCCGCAGTCCAATGCTGACTGGTACAGGTTGTTGGTGGAGTGCGAGCCGTGGCCAGTGAGCACGACGAGTGGGGCTGGCCGGGTCAGCCCCATGACTCGCATCGCTGTCGCAGCCATGGACACACGTTCGTCGAGCGTGAAGCTCCCGTCTGTTGTCAGCCGGGCGGGCAGGTCGCCGGGTCGCGATGAGAGGGCGCGCTCGAGGCGGGCATGTGTGGAGGGTGCGAGCGTGCGCAGCGCGGTCAACGCGCCGGAGAACCAGCCCGCTGTCTCGGCGAACGCGAACGGGCTGAGGGTAGCGGCGTCCGCGGTGCGCAGCGCGTGGCCGAACGCCCCGCGCCGGCGCGCGGCGGCGACGGTGCGCGCGGCGGCGCGGGTGTCGAGGGGATGCTCAGTGACGCGGTGCCGGGGGGTGAGAAGTGCAGGCAAGGCATTCATTGCGCCTTGCGCGGCGTAGCGCGAGAACCGAATCGGTACGCCGAAGAACCCGGCGAATCCCAGTGTCTCGACTCCTCGATAGCGTTCCAGGTGCCGTCTCAGGCCTTCTGATCGCGGGTCGATGCACAGTACTACCTGCACGTCGGGGCGCTCGGTCGGCTCAGCGATCGAGCGCAGCATCCCCACCAGTTCGGTGCGATAGACCTCCTCATACGCGGCCTGCCAGGTGAGGAGATGCTCAGCTGGCGGATGCTCGGCGAGCACCCGCGCGACGGCCGCGACAACCTCCGGCCCTGCAGCTCCCCGTGTAACGGAGACCGCGATGCGGCCCGCCCGCTCCCACGTCGTGTCAACGGGCGCGGGTACCGCAGTCACGGGGGTCACCAGATTGCTTTCGAGCGTGGTTCCGAGAGTGAGTCGCACGGCGAGGTAGTTTGTGAGGTCGATGTCGCCCACCTTCTCGGCCCGCCACTTGATGTGGGCCACCCACCCCGGCAGCGGGGCCAGCTGGGCGCGGAGGTAGTTGTGCAGCTCGCTCGGCGCGACAGCTGAGACCGCTTTCTGGAGCGCAGCATCTGCATCCTCGGGCGCATCCGCGATCCGGCGCCGAGACGGCCGGGGCAGAGCGAGGTCGCCCGCGGCGAGCCGGCGCCATGCGGCGTAGAAGCCCTGATCCCGATGAGGCATCGCCCAGAGTGGGTCGGGGTTCAGATAGGCGGCGATCCATATGCACAGCGAGCGGTCGAGAGCGGTGTCCTCGGCGGGTACAGTCCCGGCCTCGCTATCGGGCCATTCGATCATGTCGAGAGCTGCGATGGTGGCTGCCGGCAGCGTTTTCTCACCGAGCGGTACTGTCTGCGCGAGCGTTGGAATCCTGGCGACAAGGGCCCGCTCAAGCGCTTCGACAGGGATTCGTCCGCGATGAAAGTCGGTGACGAAGTCGGCGGTTGATCGGGTGATGGCCACATCAGGATCGGCACCCGACCCGAACGGACGGCTCTCGGCCCCTGCGAGGGGGTTCACGGCGATGAACGAGTCGAGCGGCCATGATGGCACGATGTCATGAGCGGCAGCGGCGACGTGGGCGCGGAGAATGAGACTCATCGGGGGAGGCCTTTCGCGAGGGACGGGTTGAGTTCTGTGATGGTGAGCGCCAGGCCGTAGACCCGATCACGCAACCGCGATGTCGTGCGGGTGCGGGTGAGTAGATCGAGGGTGAGGAGCGCCGCGAATGGGATCGCGACGAGCCAAGCCGGCGCCGACGCCGACGCGGGAACGGGGTCGAGCGCCGCGGAGAAGGTGTTGAGGAACGCGATGTACGCGAGGATCAGCGTCAGTATTCCGGTGACACCGATCAGCAGCGTTCCAACAGTGAACCGGCCGGTCAGAGTCGCGGCCAGGGTGATGACGCCTGTGGCTGCGACGAATGCCAGCAAGGTCAGGTTCGCTGGCGCGATCGGGCGGGTGAGCAGCAGCTCGGCGACAATGAGCCCGGAGACCGGGACCACGATTGCGATGAGCAGGGCGAGCGCCCGCCGGACACCCGTTACGGGTTCCGCTGCCGGCCGATCCCGCTCGGTGACGAACCGGCGCACGCCCATGCCTGCACCGAGGAACAGGGATGACTTGAACAGTGAGTGCGCGATCAGGTGGAAGATCGCAGCGGCGTAGGCGCCGAGTCCGCAGGCCATGATCATGAAACCCATTTGCGCCATCGTCGAATAGACAAGCCGGCCTTTCACATCGGGGCGCACAAGGCGGGCGGCGGATGCCCACACCAGGGTCGCACCGCCGAGGAGCACGATCGTGGTCATGAGCCATGCGTGCACCGAGATCACGGGGGAGAAGCGCACAAGCAGAATGGCCCCCGCGTTCACAACGCCCGCGTGCATGAGCGCGGATACGGGGGTCGGCGCGGCGAGGGTGAAGGGCAGCCAGCCGTGGAAGGGGAGCTGGCTGGAGCGGGCGAGCGCCGCGATCACGAGCAGGGCCGCCACGGTCAGACTCAGCGGCTCCCCTAGGGAAGCTGCGATCGACCCGAGCTCCCGCAGGGACCGGTCACCGCCGCCCGCGACGAGGAGGACCCCGACACCCACGAGCAGGCCCGCATCCGCGAGAGCGAATCGACGGGCGGTGCGCCGGATCCCCTCGTGCGCCTGAGGCAGGTCGGGGTAGGTCGCCAGCGCTGCGATGAGGGCCGCCCCGGCGGCCACCCATGCAAGGGCGAAAACGAGAACGGATGCCGCACAGACGAGCAGCACGGTCGCCGCCGTCAGGGTAGTCGCCACCACAACGAACCAGCCCTGGCGTCGGTCGCCTCGGAGGTAGCGCACCGCGAACGACTGGATCAGGGCGCTCAGGCCGAGGACGAGCACTGAGAGCAGCACGGAGAGCGGGTCGAGCTGCACGCTTGACTGCCCGAGCGCGAGGGTCACCGGGCCAGTAGCCAGTGTCAGCACGGCGGAGGCAACGGCGATCACGAAGTTCGCACCCGTCATCCCGGCGGCGATCCGGGCCGTGATGTGCGACGAGAACCTGAGCCAACACAGGGCTGCAGCGATCGCGGTGGTCGACCACGCCACAACGATCGTCGCTGCCAGCACGACTTCATCCATCACACGTCCTCCATACCAAGAAACCAATTACCTGAAATATATAGCATATGATGAAAGTCGCGTAAATGATCGAGGGCATTCGGGTTCGTGGGTGCACAATGGGAAAATGGCGCATTGGACCTTTCTCACGAATCATGCGCACGTAATGCTGTGCGTCGCCGAGAACCCGAACGTGCGGTTGCGGGACGTCGCCACTCTCGTGGGCATCACCGAACGTGCAGCCCAGCGCATCGTTGCCGAACTTGAAGAAGCCGGCTATCTGGAGCGCGAACGCGACGGTCGGCGCAACATCTACCGGCTCAAACCCGACATGCCCTTACGGCATCCCCTCGATCGCGACCACCGGATCGGTGAGTTGCTCGCGACGTTCACCAACGACCGCCGGTAAGCCGACTGGAACCAACAGCCGGTCGATCGCACATCCACTGCCAGCGTCTGACCGCTGGCAGTGGTTCTTCACAGAGAGGGCGCCGTCATCGACGTTCCGGCGCGATTCTTGGTGATCTGCACGCGCGTCGATGCCGTACGAAGAGCTAGGCCGGAGGATGAGACCTCAACGATCGAGTCCAACCCCCAAGCCCGATCAGAGCAGCCAATGCTGCAGACCCCTGCAGGGCTGGTTAGAGTCGACACATGGCTGAACACATCGAAGACTGTGACGTATACGCTGCATCGTCGTACGCTGTAGCAATATCGCATGGGCATCGCGTGATGCAGAAAGTGGATCTGAAGGCGCGAGTCGATATCGAAACCGGCGAGGTCACATTCTACGTGCCATTAGACAAGGTCGACACCCTGCGTGACTGATGACCGGTCAGCAGTAGTAGCGTTCTTTCTCAAGTAGACCTCATTTTTCACACACCCGTGGTCGTCGAATCTCAGATCCGCCACATGTGGGTCGACGCCGACATCGGCGTCGACCCGGACGGTAGCCTTGTCGAGGTCGAGGGGTTGGGGAGCACGAGTGTGGCATCACGCCCAGCACTCTGGTTGTCTTGGTCGCGACCGCGCTACTTAATCGCGGCGCCGACGAATCGCTGGAGTGGATCCGCCGCGAAAGCACCTTTGCGTTCGCGGCCTGTGAACTTCAGCGGGGGCCTTAGCGAAAGACTCAAGGCCTTCGTGCTCTGCGTCCTCACCGCCGTCATGTTCGCCGGACGAATCGGTCCCATCGGATTAACCTGTGGCAGAGATGGATCCGACCGACGTTAGGCTCAATCCACCGAACGCGAAGCGGTGTGGTTTGCCCTGGAACTGAACGCGGCGTCGAAGGCTTTGGTGGGGGACTCGAAGGCAAAGGAACGCACGAAGTTGAGTGCCTCGGGAGCTCCACGCAGCCGGTCCATTCCGCCGTCTTCCCATTCCACTGATAGTGGACCGGTGTAGTTGATCGCATTCAGCATGCGAAACGCATCTTCCCATGGCACATCGCCGTGGCCTGTGCTGATGAAGTCCCAGCAGCGGCGCGGGTCTGCCCACGCGAGGTGGGATCCGATCCGCCCATTCCGGCCGTTGAGACGCTTCTTTGTGTCTTTGCAGTGCACGTGGATGATGTGCTCTCGAAAATCGAGGAGAAACCCGACCGGGTCGATGTCCTGCCAGACCATGTGCGACGGGTCCCAGTTCAGCCCGAAAGCGGGGTGTCCCCCTATCGCCTCGAGGGTACGTTTCGTCGTCCAGTAGTCGTAGGCAATCTCGGAAGGGTGAGGTTCGAGCGCAAACCGGACATCGACTTCGGAGAACACGTCAAGGATGGGTGTCCATCGTCTGGCGAAGTCGTCGTAGCCTGCGTCGATGAGTTCTTGGCTGACTGGTGGAAACATGGCCGAGTATTTCCAGATCGCCGAGCCCGTGAACCCCGTCACTATTTTTGCGCCCAGCCTTGCCGCCGCCCTGGCCGTGTTTTTCAGCTCCTCAGCTGCCCGCTGCCTGACCCCTTCTGGCTCTCCGTCGCCCCAGATGCTGTCAGGCAGGATGTTGCGGTGTCTTTGGTCGATTGGATCATCGCAGACCGCTTGGCCTTTCAGATGGTTGGAGATCGCGAAGACCTGCAGCCCGTTCCGCTCAAGAATGGCGAGCCGATCGGCGACGTAGTCGTCGTCAACGGCGGCACGGTCGGGGTCGAGGTGATCACCCCAACAAGCAATCTCGAGGCCGTCATAGCCCCAGTTACCGGCGAGTCGTGCAACCTCTTCGAAAGGGAGATCGGCCCACTGGCCAGTGAACAAGGTGATGGGTCGTGCCATGGTTCAGCTCATTTCCCTCGGTTTTGCCGGATTGTCTGTTGTCAGCCACGCGCCGCTTGCCTCGGAGCTCGCCTCGACCGCCGCAAGAACGCTCTGCACCTGCAGCCCGGCGTCGAATGACGGTTCCGGCTGGCGACCTTCAGCGATCGCCTCGAGCAGGTCGACGACCTGGTGGGTGAAGCCGTGTTCGTAGCCGAGCGTGTGCCCGGCTGGCCACCACGCGGAGAGGTATGGATGCTCGGGTTCGGTGACGAGAATGCGGGTAAAGCCCGCAGTTGCTGGGGGCGCTTCTGCGTCGTAGAACTCAAGCTCGTTCATCCGTTCGAGATCGAAGGCTACAGCCCCGATCGAGCCGCTGATCTCGAGGCGCAGCGCGTTCTTTCGTCCGGTCGCGTATCGGGTCGCCTCGAATGACGCGAGGCCGCCGCCGCTGAGCCGCCCGGTGACCAGGGCGACATCACCGACCGTCACCGTGCCGCGCTCGGCCGAAGCGGTGCCGCTGAGACCGACCGTCTTCCCGAGCAGGGGGCGTTCGGTCACGAAGGTGTGCAGCAGCCCGGACACCGCGTCGACCGTCTCACCCGAAACGAACTGCGCGAGATCGATTGCGTGCGCGCCGAGATCACCCAGAGTTCCTAACCCTGCCTTCGCCTTGTCGAGTCGCCAGGTCATCGGCGCCTCAGGGTCACTCAGCCAATCCTGCAGGTACGACACGCGTACCTGACGGATCTGACCGACACGGCCCTCGGCGATAAGCCGGCGGGCCATCGCGATCGCGGGAACGCGTCGATAGGAGAACCCCACCATCGAGAAAACACCTCGGCTTGCGGCATTCTGTGCCGCCACCGCCATTTCGGAGGCTTCGGCCACGGTGTTCGCGAGCGGTTTCTCGCAGAGCACATGCTTGCCCGCCGCAAGCGCCGCGAGAGCGACCTCGGCGTGGGTGTCACCGGGCGAGCAGATATCGATCAGGTCAATGTCGTCGCGTTCGACTAGACGCCGCCAGTCCGTCTCGCTCTCCGCCCAGCCGAGCTGCTCCCGTCGCGAACGCAGGGCCTCGCCCGACCGCCCGGAGAGCACCTGCATCACCGGCTCGAAGGGCAGGTCAAAAAAACGCGGCGCCACTCGTCAGGCCTGCGAGTGCGCCGCACCCATGAAGCCGTAACCAACCATCCCGATCCTGAGCTGTGGCTTGTCACTCACCAGCGCTCTCCCGTCGAACGTGACCATCGCGTTGGTGACTCGGTAGCTGAGCAAGAATCTGTTCGGATCGCGATGACGCGGTCATGGTGCTGTGTCGATGTTTGAAATTTGGAGTCCGGCACGGGCGGAACCCCACCCGAGCAGTGACGTCAATACCTCTGGTCGCTGTTCTGCGGCCACTGCGTGATGATACGAGGTCTCGAGCAGGGACTCGATGAATACTCGCTGGCCGGACGACGAGGACTCGACCGCGGCTTCGACCATCGCCAGGCTGAGCACATTCGAATGCACTTCACCGGACGGGACGCGGCCGGTTCGGATCGAGTCAATGAATTCGGCGAGAGAACCTGCGATGGTCTCGGGTGTCGAATTCACTGCGGTAGCCGTGGGGTGGGAGGGTGCGGCCCCGATATCCACCGACGGCTTCGTCTCGCCGTCCCAGGATGCCGATCCTGCTGATCCGCTGACTCGCCAGCTGCCGTTCCACGACGTTTCCAGGCCCGGGCTGCACCAGCTTCCAACAAAGGTGTAGCGGATGCCGCCATCGAATTCGAAGAGCGCCGTCGTGGCAGCATCTCCGGCGTACCAGCTCCATGACGGGTTGTAGCTGTCGCAATACACGGAGACAGGGTCGGCGTCGAGCAGATAGCGGGCGACATCGAAGGCGTGGATCGACATGTCGATCAGCAGGGGTTGATCCATCGAGTCGCGGAATCCGCCGAAGTGAGGCGCCATGAAGAATTCGGTGGTCGCGATGCCCACCTCTCCCAGCGACTGGAGCGAGGTTTTGAAGTCAGTGAGTACGGGATAGTACCGGCGGGACTGGCTCGTCATCAGCAGCTGTCCGGTGGCTTCGGAGGCCGCTGCGAGCGAGAAAGCCTGGCTGACTGTCGGCGCAATGGGTTTTTCGCAGAGCACTGGAAGGCCGGCGAACATGGCTTCTATATTGACCGGGTGGTGGGCCACCGGAACGGTCACGTTCACGACAGCGTGCGCTGAGGCAGCTTCGGCGACCTCGGAGATGCTCGACCCGACCAGAACATCGGATCGGCCGAGTTCTGTCAATACGCGGCGAGCAGCTTCGGTATCGAGGTCGACGAGGCCAACCAGGTCAACGTCAGGAGATTCGAGGAGAAGTTGTAGCCAGACTCGCCCCATGCCCCCGGCCCCGACTTGAATGATCCGAACGGGTGCGGTGGGGTCCGTGAGGGTTTTGAATGTAGTCACTTCGTGACCGAACCTTTGATTGCATTGCCGTCGAGACCGTATTCGGGGAAGAATTCGCCGCTGTAGACGCGGCTGAGCCGAGGAGGCTCACGGTCGGGGCGGTTCGTTTTGGCCCACTCGACACCGTTCGCGATCACGCGGCGAACATCGGGTTGGAAGTACACCGGGTATTCCTGATCGCCGGGGCTGAAGAAGAAGATACGGCCGTGGCCTCGTTTCCACGTGCATCCGCTGCGGAACACTTCGCCGCCGCTGAACGAACTGATGAAGATCAGCTCGTCGGGAGTGGGGATGTCGAAGAACTCTCCGTACATCTCCTGTTGCTCGATGATGATCGGGTGAGAGATTCCCTGAGCGATCGGGTGGGTGGGATCCACCGTCCAAACCAACTCGCGATCGATTTCCGCCCGCCAACGGAGGGAACAGGATGTGCCCATGAGCTTCTGAAAGATCTTGGAGAAGTGACCGGAGTGCAACACGATGAGTCCCAGACCTGCGAGCACATGACGGTGAACACGTTCCACGATCTCATCAGAGACTTCCCCGTGCGCTGCGTGCCCCCACCAGACCAGAACATCGGTTGCAGCAAGACGTTCCTCGGTCAGGCCGTGCTCTGGATCGTCGAGAGTGACTGTTGATACCGTCGCGCCTGAGCCGAGGTGCTCCTGGATTCCTTCTTGAATGGCGCCGTGCATGCCGCGCGGATAGCGCGCGGCAATTGACGCGTCGGTCGTTTCGTGGCGGTTTTCCCCCCAGACGATGACTGAGATGGGGGCAGGGCCGTGAAAAATGGGCATACTGAAAAGTCCTTTCCGCGGAGACGGTGAATTATTGGTCGCGCGGTACGAGGAGTTCTCCTGATCCGCGATGGATGAGGTGGGTAGCGATCTCGATCTGTTGAGGAGGACCGATTAAGTCGTTGAGTCGTGCGATGACGAGCTGGGCGGCCCGACGGCCGAGTTCGGCGGGGTCGTAGGCGATCACGCTGATGCCCAAGGCGTCTGCCAGCTCGAAGTCGTCGAAGCCGATAAAGGCGAGACGATCGAAATGGTTCCCGAGCGCTCGAACGACACCCAAGCTGGCATGGTTATTGCCTGCGATGATGGCGGTTGGCGGCTCGGACATCGCGAGGAGGTCTCGCACAGACTCCTCAGCCGTCGGTCCGCCCGGATTCTCTAGTCGCTCCCATGGGGAAGAGTCCAAAACACCCGCTTCGCGAAGAGCCTGCCGATACCCGCGCAGACGTTCCTGGTGTGTATAAAGGGCGGCCGGACTGCAGACAAATGCGATGCGGCGATGTCCGGCACGGATCAGCCCTCGTACTGCCTCTGCAGTGGCCTCAAAACTTCCCAACACCACAGAATCTGCAATCAGGTTACGCGCGGGACGGTCGATGCAGACCACCGGGGTGCCGAGCTGGCGTTCGCCTTCGAGGTATCCCTGATCTGCCGCGATCGGCACCATCAAAAGTGCCCGCACGCGCTGGTCAAGGAGATTCTGCACCACACGCTCTTCGCTGGCCGGATCATCGTCGGTCGCGGCGAGGATCATCATGAGTCCGTGACGGGCAAGCTCCCGTTCGATTCCGGCCGCGACCAGAAAGTAAAACGGGTTTGTGAGGTCACCAATGATGAATGCGACGGTGTTCGTTACGCTGCCGTGGCGCAGATTGCGGGCGAGATGGTTTGGCCGGAATCGTAGCGAGCGTGCAGCAGCCAACACTTTATCTCGAGTGTCCTTCGACACATTGCCGCTGTCGAGCACCACTCGGGAGACCGTCTTCGAACTCACTCCCGCTAACCGTCCAACATCGGCAAGGGTGGCCCGCGACTGAGGCTGGAGGGTGGTGACTTGAAGGCGCTCGGGCGCGGGCTGAAGCTCAGTCTGACTGGTCATCATCGAGTCCTGCATTCGCCAACAGTAACACCGCAGCACATTGAGGCCGCAACATGACATCGTGGACACCAGTGCGGTGAGCTGCAGGATTTTATATCTACCCCTGTGATCCCATCTAGCAAAAATCGGGTCAAAGTCACACGAACCTGGTGCCTGATTCACCTAGTGCCCGGGATTATTCGTAATGTCTACGTTGACATTGAGACTTGACGACGGGTGTTTCTTGGCTTAGCGTCAGGTCGGACGGCGGGTAGTGCAAGAACGCAGCGCAACTTGGCGATGACGCTGTCTCGTCAAGGGCGACACAGATCAGGAGATCAAGAGATGGCAAAGAAGCACATCGCAATCGCGGGAGTGGCAATATCTGCCCTCTTGCTTGCCGGATGTTCGGCGAACAACCAGTCAACCGACGGGAAGCCTTCGGGAGAGATCACGGTGCTCACGAATCGCACCGACCTCATCAAAGACAAGACCTTTGATGGGTACACAGCGGCTTTCGAGAAGCTCTACCCGGATGTGACCGTCAAGGTTCAGGGCATCACCGACTATGAGAATGAGGTGACCACCCGGCTGAGTACCAAGAATTATGGTGACGTGCTGGGTATCCCGGCATCCGTGACGCCGGATCAATTGCCTCAGTTCTTCGAACCTCTCGGCGATACGGCGCAACTCAAAGACAAGTACCGCTTTTTGAACGATAAGTCCTTTGATGGAAAGCAGTACGGGCTTCCCACTTTCGGCAACGCGAACGGCATCGTGTACAACAAACGCGTCTGGAAGGAAGCCGGCGTCACCAGCCTCCCAACGACGCCAGACGAATTTATCGCCGACCTCAAGCTCATCAAGAGCAAGACCGACGCCATTCCCTACTACACCAATTACAAAGACGGCTGGCCTCTTGGCAGCTGGCAGGGTCAGCAGGGATTCAGCAACGACGCGAACGTCGTATCCGACAGAGACACGAACCGTGCGCCCTGGAGCGCCGGCAGTGAGCAGTACACCACCGATGCGTTGCTCTACAACGTGGTGCACGACGGTCTGAGTGAACCCGACCCGACCACGACCGCGTGGGAAGGTTCCAAGGGCATGCTCGCCACAGGCCAGGTTGCGTCAGCGGTTCTGGGATCGTGGGCGATCGTGCAGTTCCAGCAGGCGGCGAAAGACGCGGGAGCAGACCCGGCTGACATCGGCTTCATGCCGATGCCGTACCAGGTCGACGGAAAATTTCACTCCACCATCGGCGGCGACATCAACGTCGCGGTGAACGTCAACTCTAAGAACAAGCCTGCAGCTCGCGCCTGGGTCGACTGGTTCACAACGCAGTCCACCTTCGCGGCGGACTCGGGGGCGCTTTCGTCAGTTGTCGGTTCACCGAACCCTTCCACGCTGCAGGACTTCACCGACGCTGACGTACAGTACGTCGAGCTGAACGCCGCAGACAAGCCGAGCCTGGACTCAGACATCTACAACAAGGCCCAGATCGATCTGTTCGGCATGCTCTACCGCCAGAAACTGATCGACATTGCTCGTGGTGCCGCCGACGGCGACATGAATTCGTATTTCGCCGATCTGAACAAACAGTGGGCCGACGCCATCGACAGTGTGAAGTCCTAGGGCTCACAATCCCGATAGCCCGTACGCATCGTATTGCCCGGGTGACACGTACCCGGGCAATGGGGTGACATGTTCAGTCAACCGACAATGCAGTTGGGGGGGATCCCCCCGGAAGGACAGGCACGATGTCTCAAGTGACTGGCACTGACGCGGGAATCCTCCCCGGTGCTGGCGCATCCCTTGATGTGGTGGAGGGAAAAAAGCGCCCACCACGCAAGGGAGTGCGGCAGCGCAGAATCACGCCGTATCTCTTTCTCCTCATTCCGCTCGCGTTTCTGCTCGTGTTCACTTATGTTCCGGCCGTGAACCTGTTCTGGTACAGCATCACGGACTGGGATGGAATCGATCTCAGCAAGAACGTCATCGGTCTGCAGAACTACATCGACATCTTCACGAAGCCCGAATTCCTTCGCGTATTCGTGGTCAGCCTGTACTACATTGTGGCGTCGTTCCTGCAGATGGGATTTGCCCTGTATTTCGCCACCGTGTTGAGTTTCAGCACACGGTTCCGGAACTTGTTCAAAGGGATCTTGTTCTTCCCGACCCTGCTCAACGGTGTCGCCATCGGCCTCATGTTCCTGTACTTCTTCCAGCCAAACGGCACGCTCGACAGTGTGCTGAAGATCGTCGGCCTGCAGCAACTCACGGTGCAGTGGCTCGGGAATCCGGACATCGTGAACATCTCGCTCGCCTCGACATCGATCTGGCGGTACACCGGTCTCAGCTTCATCCTGTTCCTCGGGGCGATCCAGTCCATTCCCGCGACCCTCTACGAGGCAGCCGACCTGGACGGTGCGAACAAGTTCCAACAGTTCCGGTTCATCATCATTCCCGGAATCAAACGCATCATCAGCCTCTCTTTCATCCTCGCTATCTCCGGGAGCCTGTCAGTGTTCGAGATCCCCTTCATCATCACCGGGGGCACGAACGGCAGCACCACCTTCGTCATCAAGACCATCCAGCAGGCATTCACCTACCGGCAGGTCGGACTCGCCTCGGCAATGGCCGTCGTGCTCTTGATCATCGTGCTGATCGTTACCTACATCCAGCGAAAACTGGTTCCAGACGAGGAGGTCAACCTCACATGACAACCATCACACGCCGCCCCGCATCGCGGGAGCGGACTGCCGATCCGCGTCGATCGCGGCAGGGCCGAGCGGGCATGCTGGGCGGCACTGTCTCCAAATACGTCATCCTCACGGTAGCGAGTGCGGTGACCCTTCTCCCGCTCATCGTTCTGGTCATCACCGCTTTCAAAACCAAAACAGAGTACGCAACGACCGGGCCACTGCAGTTGCCTCAGAACTGGTTCAACTTCGACAACTTCGCGACCGCCTTCACCGACGGAAACATGGCGGTCGGTTTCGCCAACACCACCATCGTCCTCGTCGTCTCACTCGTCGGCACCATCCTCATCGGGTCGATGACGGCGTACGCGGTCGACAGGTTCGACTTCCGTTTCAAGAAGGTGGTAATCGGCCTCTTCCTCGTCGCGACCCTCGTGCCGAGCGTGACAACGCAGGTCGCAACGTTCCAGATCGTCAATGGGCTCGGACTCTACGACACCCTCTTGTCGCTGATCGCACTGAACCTGGGCACTGACATCATCTCGATCTACATCTTCGTGCAGTTCATGCAGTCGATCCCGAAAGATGTCGATGAGGCCGCCATGCTTGACGGCGCGAACAAGTTCACCATCTACTGGCGAGTCATTCTTCCCCTGCTGAAGCCGGCGATCGCAACAGTCGTCATCATCAAGGGCATCGCCATCTACAACGAGTTCTACCAACCGTTCCTCTACGCTCCGTCACCGGAAAACGCGGTGATCTCCACAGCGTTGTTCGCCTTCAAGGGACCGTACGGATCGCAGTGGGAGATCATCTCGGCCGGGGCGCTGCTCGTGATCATCCCGACACTCATCATCTTTCTCGTACTCCAACGCTTCATCTACAACGGCTTCACCCAGGGGGCAACCAAATGAACACCACCACGACGCGCAACCCAACCGTGACCGAGTCGAAGACCAGCCGTCGCCTTCACGACGGCTGGAGCGTTGAAGCTGTCGGGGGTCCGGTGGAGGCATCGGTCGCGGGACGATCGATCAGCGCGAGCGTCCCGGGCAGCGTACACACTGACCTCCTCGCCGCCGGGCTCATCACAGACCCCTATCTCGATGATCACGAGCGCTTGCAGGCATGGATCGGCGCCTGCGACTGGGAATACCGCACGAGCTTCGACTGGGACGACGACGGGGCAGAAAACGTCGAATTGGTTTTCGAGGGCCTGGACACGGTGGCATCGATCACGTTGAACGGGTCGCTGGTCGCAGAGACGCGGAACATGCACCGAACCTACCGATTCGACGTTTTGCCGTTGCTTCACAAGGGGAAGAACGAGTTGACCGTTCGGTTCGACTCTGCCGTCAGGTACGCCGACAGTGAGAGCCTCCGGCAGGGGTATCGCCCCCACGTGAACCATCATCCCTACAACTCCATCCGCAAGATGGCCTGCAGCTTCGGCTGGGACTGGGGACCCGATACCGCAACGGTCGGTCTCTGGCGTGGCGTGACCCTGCAGAGCTGGTCGCGCGCGCGTCTGCAATCGGTGCGCCCGACGGTGACGGTGAACGGGACTGACGGCGTGGCGACAGTTCGGGTGGAGATCGAACGCGGTGAAACCACTGCGCCCGCAGCATCCGCGCTGTCAGCCCACATCACAGTAGGCGACATGTCTGCAATCGTGGCTCTCGAGCCGGGAGAAATCGTGGCCGAAGCGAGAATCGTTGTCAACGATGCTGAGCTCTGGTGGCCGATCGGGCACGGCGAGCACCCCCTGTACGACATTGACGTGGTGCTCACGGACGGTGAGGCCGAGCTCGACTCGTGGCGCGGCCGGATTGGGTTCCGCACCGTCCGCATCGATACTGAACCTGACGAGTCGGGCACCCCCTTCACAATTCTCGTCAACGATCGGCCCATCTATATCAAGGGCGCCAATTGGATTCCCGACGATGCTTTCCCGCACCGGGTCGATAGGGCACGGTATGAGCGGAGAATCGTGCAGGCCACCCATGCGAACATCAACCTCTTGCGGGTCTGGGGCGGCGGGATCTACGAAAGCGACGACTTCTACGATGTCTGCGACGAGCTCGGCATGCTCACCTGGCAGGACTTCCTCTTCGCGTGCGCCGCGTACTCCGAAGAAGAACCCATGCGTTCCGAAGTCGAAGCTGAGGCGCGGGACAACATCGTGCGGCTGATGCCGCACCCCAGCCTGGTGATCTGGAACGGCAGCAACGAGAACATCTGGGGCTATCAGGAGTGGGGATGGGAGAAGCGTCTCGGTGAGCGCAGCTGGGGACTCGGCTACTACCTTGACCTGCTGCCCAATCTCCTTGCCGAGCTCGACCCCACCCGGGGGTACACCCCGAGCAGCCCGTTCTCACCCACGGATGAGCACCACCCAAACGATCCAAACCATGGCTCCGTGCACCTCTGGGAGCTCTGGAACAGGCAGGACTACCCGCACTACCGAGACCACAACCCCAGGTTCGTCGGGGAATTCGGATGGCAGGGACCACCGACCTGGTCAACGATGACCCGTTCGATTACCGACTCACCGCTGACCCCGGAATCTCCCGGCATGCTGGTGCACCAGAAGGCTCAAGACGGAAACGTTAAACTCATCGACGGTCTCGTCGCGCATCTGGAGCTACCCGATGACATCGACGACTGGCACTGGGCCATGTCTTTGAACCAGGCGACTGCGGTACAGACAGGGATCGAACACTTCCGCTCTCTCGCCCCGCACTGCATGGGGTCCATTGTCTGGCAGCTCAACGACTGCTGGCCCGTGACCTCGTGGGCTGCTATCGACGGGGACGGAAGAGCCAAACCGCTTTTGTACGCGATCAAGCATGCCTACTCCGATCGGATGCTCACCCTGCAACCCCGAGGCGACGAATTGATCGCCAGCGCCTCCAACGACACTGGGAGTTCCTGGTCGGGAACGGCGACTGTGCGGCGACTGCGCTTTGACGGTACCGAGCTCGCAACATCTGCGGTGGAATGCGAGGTTCCGGCGCGCACAACGGCGACGATTCGTATCGACTTGGCTGCGGCGACCCCAGATGATGCCTCGTCCGAGCTGCTCGAGGTCACTCTCGGTGGCCAGCGCGCGCTCTGGTTCTTCACCGAATATCGCGAATCGAAGCTTCAAGCGCCGGAGCTGAACGTCCGCTCATCCTCGGTCGAGGGAGGATATGCCGTCACCGTGACCGCTGGCAACCTCGTCAGGGACATTGCGCTCCTCGTCGACAAGCTCGACGTCCGGGCTCACATCGATGATCAGATCGTGACACTTCTGCCCGGGGAAAGTATCACGTTCACCGTGACATCCGATGCCCAGATCGAACACTCCGACTGGTCTAAATCGACGGTGCTGCGAAGCGCGAACCAGCTCGTGGTCACAGCATGACGGTGGAGCTGGCCACCGAACAGTTCTGCGGTATGACGTGGGGCTGGACCGGTGTAAGGGGCACCTGGAACACCGCTGAGGCGGCAGACTCGTTGTCCAAATTGGTTGACCTCAACGTGAACTGGGTCGGGATTGCCCTCGGGGCGTTGCAGGCGACGGCGCAGTCCACCGACATCCGCTTCGGCGATGAGCCCACGGTCACCGATGACGAGGTACGGTGGGCGATTCGGGAGTCGAAGGCGTTGGGTCTGAAGGTCTGTTTGAAGCCGGTGGTCAACGTCGCGGACGGAACATGGCGCGCCTTCATCGGCTTCTTCGACGAAGAAGTACCGGGGGAGCCGAGCTGGGCCGAATGGTTCTCTTCCTTTGCCCGCTTCATGATCCACTATGCCCGCATCGCCGAGGAAGAGGGCTGCGAGATGCTCTGCGTCGGCTGCGAGATGGTCCAGACAGACAAGCGGGATACTGAATGGCGCGCTCTGATCGCTGAAGTGCGGGAAGTCTTCACCGGTCTGATCACTTACAACTGCGACAAATACCAGGAAGACCGCGTCACCTGGTGGGATGCGGTCGACGTCATCTCGTCCAGCGGCTATTACCCGCTGGGGGAGTGGGACACCCAGCTCGAGCGGATCGGTGCCGTTGTGGTCCGAGAGAACAAACCGTTCTTCTTCATGGAGTCGGGATGTCCGAGCCGTACCGGCTCAGCTGCGCGTCCAAACGATTGGACGCTGCAGGGCGCCGTGTCGGGTGCGGAACAGGCCGAATGGTACAAAGATGCGTTCGAGACCTGCGCGAAACGGAGCTGGGTGCAGGGCTTCATGCTCTGGGACTGGCCACCGCTACTGTACGTGCGTGAGGCGGCGGGCGCTGACGACGACTACTGCATCTACGGTAAGCCGGCGGAAGACATCGTGCGGCGTCACTACGCGGCGAGGCAACGTCGATGATCCGGTCGTCGGTGTGACCGAAAGGCGTAGCCCCGGAGCAGACTCCGCACATCCGGGCCGCACCCTCATCGGGTGGTTGCGGCCGTTCCGAAGGCGCATCGTTTTATCCATGCTCGTCTTCGGTATCAAAGACAGCCCGCAGTGGGTGCTCCCGGTCATCACCGCCTCGGTGATCGACATTGTTGTGACGCACGGTTCTCCCCAGCAGCTGTTGTGGCTCCTGGGAGCCGCGCTGATCATCCTTATTCAGAACTTTCCCACCAACATAGTTTTCGTGACCCTGTACATGGGCAGCGTGCGCCAGCTCGCTGTGGATATCCGCAACCGTTTAACCCACCAACTCCAGGAGCTCACGATTGGGTATCACTCCCGGGCGAGTTCCTCGATCATCCAGACCAAAATCATCCGTGATGTGGAGAACATCGAACTGATGATGCAGCAGACCGCCCAAACCGGATTCTCTGCCTTCTTCGTCCTCGCCGGGGCGATCGTTGTCACTGCACTCCGGGTACCTGCTTTCGTGCCAGTCTTCTTCATCGCGGTTCCGGTCGCCGCACTCCTGGTGAGAGGGCTTCGGCGCAGGTCGAACGCCCGCAACGAACAGTTTCGTCACACGATCGAGCACCTCTCTGCGCGGGTGGGGGAGATGTCGACACTGATGCCCATCACTCGGGCCCACGGTCTCGAAACCGACGCAGCTGAACGCGTCGGTCGAAGTGCAGAAGGAGTGCGCGACGCCGGCCTCAAACTCGACCGGCTCAACGGCTCCTTCGGCGCTCTGAGCTGGATCTCCTACCAATCCCTCGGCGTGCTCTGCCTCACGGGTGCCGCTTTGGCCTCCCTCACCGGATTCATCGCGATCACCCCCGGGGAGGTCGTCCTGCTCAGCACCTACTTCACAATCCTCACCGGAAGCATCGTCGCGCTGCTCTCTCTGGCCCCGGTCATCACTCGGGGTATCGAGTCGGTGAAGTCGATCTGTGAGGTGCTTGAAGAGCCAGACATCGAATTGAACAACGGCAAAGCAGTCGTGAAGACCCTAGACGGCGATGTGCGTCTTGAAAACGTGGGCTTTGAGCACTCAGACGGCGTTCGGCCGGTACTCTGCGGCATCGACCTCCACATCCGCCGCGGTGAAACAATCGCGTTCGTCGGCCCGTCGGGGTCTGGTAAGTCCACGCTGCTCAATCTGGTTCTGGGATTTCTGCGGCCGACTGAAGGCCGTATTCTTTTCGACGGCCGGGATATGGCAGAACTCGACATGCGCACCCTGCGGGCCTTCGTCGCGGTTGTTCCCCAAGAGTCTGTGCTCTTCGAGGGCACCGTTCACGAAAACATCACGCACGGGTTGGTGGGCGCCAGCGACGACGAGGTGCGCCAGGCTCTCGCAGATGCCAACGCGACAGAAGTCGTCGCTGAGATGGCCGACGGCTGGGATACCATCATCGGCGAACGAGGATCACGACTCTCGGGCGGTCAACGGCAACGGTTCGCGATCGCCCGTGCACTCATCCGCGACCCACGAATCCTGCTGCTCGATGAGGCCACCTCCGCTCTGGACAGCGAATCCGAGCTACTCGTCCGTCAAGCCCTCCAGCGACTCATCGGCGGACGCACCACCCTGATTGTTGCCCACAGGCTTTCTACGATCGCATCAGCAGATCGCATAGTCGTACTCGATCAGGGTCGCATCGCGGAGGTCGGTTCGCACAATGAGCTACTGGCCCGGAACGGTCGCTACCGAGAACTCGTGAAGGCCCAGACATCTTGACCCAAACAGACGAACTCGTTCTCTCAATCGATTGCGGCGGTACGAAAGTGGAGGCTGCACTCGTCGACGCCGAGGGTCGGGTGCTTGAGGCCAGTCGCTACCGGCAGCCGACTGGCCCTCAACGCACTGCAGAGGCATTGGCGCTGCAAGTCCGATCAGTTGTGCAAGATTCTCTGGCGTCGATGCCGGGAGATTCGAAACTGCGCGGAATCGGCGTCGGGAGTGCGGGGCCGATCAACCTCAAGCGCGGGTCGGTGTCACCTGTCAATTTAGCTGTCTGGCAGGACTTCGATATCCGTTCCCTCGTTGAGGCCGCGGCAGCGGAGATGGGATACGAATCCAATGCGGTGATCAGGCTCGATGGGCTATGTATCGCTCTTGCCGAGCATTGGGTCGGAGCGGCCATGGGACGGGACACAGTTCTCGGAATGATTGTTTTAACCGGAATAGGCGGCGGAATCATCACCGGAGGTCGAATGACGCTCGGCGCAACTGGCAATGCTGGACATATCGGCCAGATTGAAGTCGCTGGATATACCGCGCCAACTGGCGGATGCACACTAGAGGAAATCGCGTCGGGGCCAAGCACGGTCAGGTGGGCTCGTACGCTCGGATGGAACGGCAGAACTGGTGAAGATCTCGCTATCTCCTACGCGGAAGGCGAAACCGTAGCAGTGCGTGCTGTTCAACGAAGCGCATCAGCCATTGGGCGTGCGCTGGCCTCAGTGAGCACGCTCCTTGACCTTGAGATGGTAGTCATCGGCGGAGGATCCTCACGCGTCACCCCAGACCTCTTTGCGCTTATTCGACAGAGCGTGCTTCGTCACGCACCACTTGACTACGTGCAAGACATGCAGATAATTCCGACAGGCCTTAACGAGGATGGGCCATTGATCGGTGCCGCGGCACTCGTATGGACTAATGCCGCCGAGGTCAAACCCAGATGATGATCTCAAGTGAACTAGGGCGTGTCTCCTAAATGGCTTAGCCCGGCGATGACGGTGTTGAGGGCGACGGCTGCCCGGTAGATGACGGCGAGTTTGTCGCACCGGGTTGCCAGGCTTCGCCCGTGCTTGAGCCGGCAGAAGCCTCGCTCGATCACGTTGCGGCTCTGGTAGTCGACTGGATCGTATGTGGACGCGGTGGCCTTGCTGGTCGCGGGGTTCGGGGATCACCGACACGATGTCTCGTGATCACAGGTGGGTTCGGATAGCGCGTGAGGAGTAGGCCTTATTGCCGCGAAGCTTCTCGGGTCGGGTTCTGGGCCGTCCGACGGAGCGCACAATTCTGAGGTCGTGAAGCAGTGGCAGGAGCCACGGCAACGCTTGTTCGTGGACGATTGCTTCTCATCAGTTGAAAAAGGTCCTGGCGCCGAATCGGAATGCCCGGCGGCCGCCTGGAACCAACATCACAGCGTCGGCCTGGTCGGGACGATTGACCGAGTTCGTCATCACTTCGACCGGTTCCATCGCGAACGACCCGCGTGGACGTGGAACGCTGTCTGCCGTGAACAGGTGGAGTAGTCCGCGATCTTGCCAGACGTCGATGGCGCGACCCGTGTCCGGATCGGAGATGGTCGAGTGGATTAGTCCGTCCGCTGCCGGAACAAGATCACTGAAGGCCATGTCAATGAACTGGGATCCAATGGGCCTCGCATTACGAAAGTCCCACTCACCCGATACCCTCTCGAAAGCGCGGTCGCCTTCTAGAGGGATGAGGTTTGAATCCGGAATAACGCGGGTTTCGGCGGGGACCGTCACGATCAGCTCGGAAATCGGGGCCGCGCCGATCGTAAAATAGGGGTGCCAGCCGGTTGCGAATGGTGCCGCGGTGTCCCCAAGATTGTGGCCGGTGACGACAAAGTCGATGCTACTCCGGGTGATCGTCAGATCGATTGTGACATCGACGAAGAACGGATACCCGGCGAACGCGCCAGACCGTAAGGCGCGGCAGGCGAGGTGAATGATCGCCGATACGTCGCTTACTTCGTTGCCCGTGATTGTGAAATCTTCGAGCCGTAGTAGGCCGTGCATGACCGTCTCGCCGACATGACGTCGATCCTCGGTGTGGAAGTCAATCGTTTGCCCTTCGAAGACGTACCGTCCTTTGTCGATGCGGTTACTGAACGGAATCATGATGGCGCTGCGCATCCCGGCTTGAGCCAGGAATTCGACCTCATCGGCGTAGCCGTCGATGAGGTCGACGTCATTGACCACCCATGAGATAACGGTGGCCCCGCGCATGGTCAGAACCACTCGGGTGGAGCCGTCCGTGACTGTTAATGATGGAAGGTTGTCGAAGTGGGTCTCAGTGATCGTGAATGACATAGGGTTCCTCTCGCGGGGGCTACCGCACCGCAGACTGCCAGGACGTGTAGTCACTCTCGATCTCCTCGGCCCAGATCTCGACGTCTATTTGAGAGGTTGAGTAGACCCCCTCGCTGAGCCGGGTCTTCGCGAAGTGGTCGCGGCGCTTTGTCTCAGCGCTCAGCCGGGCAGCCCTCTCCGCTAGGTGCGGCGGAATGAACAGGACACCGGAGGGTGTTCCCAGAACCACGTCACCTGGCATCGCCGTCGCGCCACCTATTCGCACGGGGATGTTCAGACCTGCGAGTGTGACGTTTCTAATGGGTGTTGGGTCGGTCCCGCGGTAGTAGACGTTGATGTTGGAGAGTTGGGATATCCCTTCAAGGTCGCGGATTCCACCGTGGATGACCGCCCCGGCCTTGGTGCGGCTGTCGATGGCAGTGCCGAGCTGATCGCCGATCACCGTGCCTTCGTAAATCTTTCCGAAGATGTCGACGACCATGACGTCACCCTCAACCAACGATTCAACGACAAGCCAGTTCTGGTTCTCCGATCGAGTAGGTCGACCTTCATCATTGGCGGTGGTCACCATGATGGTGTCCAGGTCGGGTCTACGCGGTAGGAACTGCGCGGTGACCGCACGGCCGACGAGGCGCTTGGCGGGATGAGTGATCAGCCAGCCGCCCTCAAATTGGTGTTCGTACCCTTCATCCCAAAGGACCGTCCAGATCGCCTCGGTCGTCGCGGTTCGCAGCTCTTCGAGTACATCGTCTGAGACTCGTGGTCGTCCGTCGTCGAAGCGTTCGCCCGTCCATTCTGAGGTCAGGGCGAGCATGGTGTCGGACGGCGGTTGGATGTGCATTGCGTGCCTTTCGGGGTGAGATGTGGTGGTGGCAGGGCTCCTAAATGGAGGGGAGCGTTTAGCGGTAGGCGGCGTGCTGGAGGCCGCGGAGGTATCCCACCGCGAAGAGACGCCCGAGTGTGGCGTACCCTGCTACCTGGTCCTCCTCACCGATTAGCGAGGGGACGTGATCCGCGCGCATTACACCGTCGAAATCGATGTCGCGGTACGCGTCGAAGCATGCAGCCATGTCGGTTGGCCCCGCATCGTGCCAGGTCTCGACGAATCGGTCGCGGGTGCCGTCAACATCGCGCATGTGGACAAAAGCGATTTTGCCCTGGTCCCCAAACCGGTGGATTGTAGTGGGCAGATCATCGGTCATGAGGCGGAAGTTTCCCTGGCAGAACGTGATGGCGTTGGCTGGACTTGAGCTCATTGTGAGGAGCCGGTCGAAGCCTTCGATGCTGCTCATGATCCGTCCGACACCGCGCACTGGCGTGCGGGGCGGGTCATCCGGGTGCATCGCCAGAGTCACACCCGCTTCTTCTGCCACGGGCAGGACCCGGTCGAGGAAATAGCTCAGGCTGCTCCACAGCTGCTCCTCGCTGAGAGGCCCGAATTCCGTTGGTGGCGCGTCGGCGACTAGGGCGAGGTCGAAGCCGCTCACGGTGGAACCTCCCCGGGACGGAACCGTCGTCGAGGTGCGAAGCCAGCTGAAGTCTGCCATCCACTGGTAGCACCACACCGGGATCTGAAGGCGACCCATGTTCTGGATCAGGGTGATGACCTGGTCAATTTCTTCGTCGCGGCCGGGCAGCCCGCGCTTGGTGAGATTTAACGGCGGGCGATCTTCGATCACGTCTAAGCCAAAGCCGAAGTCGTTGTACTGCTGCTTGAGGCGGACCATCGGCAGGAAATCCCAAGGCTTTTCTGTCTCATCGAGTCTGTCCTGTCCGTAAAACGTACCAACGGCGCGCGTAATCCCGGCCTGTCGCATTAACGGCCACAGGGGGGTGCCTGCCAGTTGCGGATGAAGCATCTCTGCGAGCTCGAGCATA
Source organism: Subtercola boreus (assembly GCF_003399645.1). Lineage (GTDB taxonomy): Bacteria > Actinomycetota > Actinomycetes > Actinomycetales > Microbacteriaceae > Subtercola > Subtercola boreus_A. The sequence continues at coordinate 11,733 of NZ_NBXD01000006.1, read as the reverse complement.
CGGTTGGTTCCTTCAGTTGTGTCGGACGGGTGTTCGGGTGAGTTGGGTGGCCGGCGAGAGTGCTTAGCCGTGGACTACGGACACTGCAGCGTGGAGGCGACTGCCGATTTCCTCAACGCACGGATCAACACGGAAGGCGGGCCCCGAGACGCTAATGCCACCGACAGGATCCCCGGTTTCGTTTAGGATCGCCGCCGCCAGCCTGGTGACGTCATCCCCGTTGCGGTAAACGGCGTAACCGCGCATCTGCGCTTCGGCCAGCGAGGTCCTGAGTTGCAGAGTGTCGACATCGGCAAGCGCGACCCCGGCGGAGATCGCCGATTCGCGCAGTGCCGTCGTGAGTGCATTGCCATTCATTTGTGAGAGCGCTGCGTGGCCGATAGCGGTGAGGTGCAGCGGCGAGGGAATGGTGGGTAGCTGAGTGCGTACTGCGAGAGGGGAGTCGAGGAAGTCGACGAAGACGATCTCACCCATGTCGATCGCCGCCACGTGCACGGCCTCTTGGAATTGCTCGTGTACCGATGCGGCAGCCTCTCTCGCGACATCCCGGAGATGTACAGCAGGAATGAAGTTGCGAGTGAGGAACAACAGTTTGGAGGTGAGCTGATAACGACGGTCACGGTCCTGGCGAACATAGCCAGCCGTGCGCAGCGCTGCCAGGATGCGCGAGACCGTGGACTTGTCCATTTCCAACGCAACGGCTACGTCTCCCACCGCGAGTGGTTCAGTGTGGCTGGCGATGAACTCGAGGATCGCCAATCCTTTCAGCATCGTCAAAGAAGACGAATTGTCCCGGGTTCGTACGCTTCCCGCACCCAGGTCGTCTTGTGGGGAAGTTGGCATTAGTCAGCCCTCTTTTCTTTGAGGAGATCGAGCATGTCGCCGTCGAACTCGTAGCCGTTCTGCCTATCTTTGCGTGTGCCTTCGCGACCGCTGTTGACGATGCCGAACGGGCCATCAAAATTCCAGAGAGCCCAGCCCCATCGCCGTACACGGAATACCTCCAGCATGTCGGACATCCACCGCAGAGCGGTGTCATTGGGGAGCCGGCGGTAGCAGCCCATCTCGCCGATGTGAACGCGGGACCCGCCCAGCTCGACCGCATCCCACTGATTGAAATGCTCGCGCAGGACATCCTTATCCCACCACTTTCCACGGATCTCGCCCGGATACTCGGGGCCTACGCCACCGGTAGCCTGCGCCCACCATTCGTCGCGTGCAGACGCGAGCCGGGCGCGAACGGTTTCGTCGGGCTCGAGCCCAGAGGCGATATCCCACCAATCCGCTCCGAAGTGACTCAGCCCGGTGGGCGCGTAGCCGCGCCCACTCTGCACGTCAGATACATCGGCAAGCTCAGGAATGGCGGTGTGGCCGCCGTCTATGCCGTCGATCACAATCGTACGATCCGGCGTAACATCACGAATTTCACCAGCGATTCTCCTGATGATGCTCTGATGGATATCTCGGGTAAAGCCGTTAGCGCCAACGCTGGGGAGTTCGTTGATCAGATCGAAACTGAGCACTTCGCTCGGTACATCACGGTATCGTTCGGCGAACCCGCGCCACATAGCGCACACAGCATCCTGCGCCACTTCATCGGTCCACAAATTGCGGCTCTCTAACTGGGCGCCATTGATGCAGTAGCCGGGCACGCGATGCAGGTTCAAAGAAAGATGAAGGCCCCGTGCGCGGCATTGCTCGACGTAACCGTCGATTAGTTGAAGCGGACCCTCGTCGCGGATCTCATAAGTCTCACTGGATGCCCAGAAGCGATAGTCAGCCGGAACCCGTACGAAATTAAATCCCCAGTCGGCGACTGCATCCAGAGCCTTCTCGTCTGCAGGAATCGGGCGCGGAGCCTCGAAGTCCTCCCGGAAAATCCATTGAAAGTTGAAGCCGTACCACGGCGCGCCCAGATCATTCACAAGATTTTTCACTGAAAAGTCCCCATTCGACATTGATACTAGGTCGTCTCACATACTACAACACCGTTGTGATAAATGCTACGAGTGTGTTAGCTTGGCTCCACACAGCGGCACATTCGCGCCGAGTCCGGGCGGCACCTCATACGAGTCGTCTCATACGAAGGGGTATGGAAGTACATGAAGAAGGTCCTAGCAATTGCAGCGGCACTGTCCGCGACAGCGCTCGTCTTGGCCGGCTGTAGCGCCACAGGCGGAGATTCCGGTTCCAAAACGCTCCAGGTGCTCACCTACGCCCAGGGTGATCAGGTGCCGATGTACAAAAAGTTCTTCGACCAGTGCTCAGCTGACACCGGATATACCTTCGAGCAACTCCAGGTGCCTGCCAACGATTTGCTCAACAAAGCGGTGCAGCTCACCGCCAGCGGCAGCGGTCCGGCTGTGATCCTTGCAGACAACCAGATGATTGCGGGGCTCGCGAACGCAAAAGCGCTCGCGCCCATCACCCTTGGTTCGTTGAGCGCGAGCGACTTCGTCGAAGGACCCCTGAAGTCCGGACAGTTCGACGGAAAACAATACGGTCTCCCCGTCGGCAACAACGGCGAAGTGATTGTCTACAACAAGAAGCTTCTCGCCGATGCCGGTCTCGCGGTCCCCACGTCGTGGGACACCCTCACCGCCGCTGCCAAAGCGCTCACTACAAGTGACCGCTACGGTTTCGGCCAGACCTTCCAGGGTGGTGAGACGTTGTCATGGAACTACTGGGCTCAGCTATGGTCGGCAGGCGGCTCGATCGCCAAGCTCGACTCACCCGCGGCGGTTGAATCCGCAACCTTCTGGGCCTCCTTCCTCAAAGACGGTACGGCTCCTCAGGCGTCCCTGCAGTGGCAGTCCGACAACCTCATCAGTGAGGTCGCCGCTGGGCGTCTTGCAATGGCGCAGGTCGGTACCTGGACGTTAAGCAAACTTCTCTCCGAGGCGAAGGATGCGGGCGTTGATATCGGCATCACGACCCAGGTCAGCAAGAGCGGCGACGCGCCCGTCGTGCCATTCGGCGGGGAGGTGATGGCTGCGGGTGCCAGTGCCACCGGTGACGCGCTAAAGGCCGTCAACGATTGCATCGTCTCGTGGTCCAGCGACACCGCGGGGCTCGCCGAGCGAGATGAGTTCCTCGGATACCTACCCTCGTATATCCCTGCTCAGGCCGCAGTGCTAAAGGCGACGCCTTACCTGCAGGTGCTCTCTGACCAGCTGGCCGACTCCCGCGGTCGCACGGAGGAGGTCGGGCCGAACTATCAGTCTCGAACGGTCGCCGTATCGACTGCACTCCAGCAGATCGCCACGGGGGCAGCGACTCCTGAGGAGGCCATGAAGACGGCCCAGACCTCCGCCGCCGCGGCCGACAAGTAGCAAACCGACCCGCGGGCGGGGCCGTCTGCGCCCTGCCCGCCCTACGGACCACGGACCACGGACCACGGACCACGGACAGAAACTTTTATGACTCACACTCTCGCGCCATCTCTCGGTACCCCATCAAAGGCCGCCGGGACTCGTCGGATGCGTCCGCGCCGATCGTCGTACCAGCGGCGTGCCGCTCTCATGCGGCTGTTGTTCATCGTGCCGGTGGCGGTGTTTCTCGCGTTGGTCTTTGGATACCCAATCGGATTCAACCTTTGGCTCACGTTTCAGTCTTTCGACCTCGTGTCGATGATTTCGGGGGTGTCGGAGTTTGTTGGTCTGGATAACATAACCGCTGTACTGGCTGACCCCAACTTCGCTAGTGCCGCCAGGAACACCGCGATCTTCACAGTCGCTTCGATTGCCATCCAGTTCGTCATCGGTATGGCCTTGGCCCTGTTCTTCTACAATGTTTTCCCACTGAGCAAGGCCATCAGGGCGCTTCTGGTGCTGCCCTGGCTGGTTCCCTCGATTGTCGCCACCACGGCCTGGAGATTCATCTTCAAAGATCCGAGCGGATTCGCCAACCAGCTACTTGGCGTGGTTGGAATCCCCCCGGTTCACTGGTTGACATCCTCGGACACCGCGCTCGTGTCGGTCATCATTATTAACATCTGGATCGGCATCGCCTTCAACCTCGTGCTACTGCATTCGGGATTGCAGAGCGTCCCAGTCGACCGCTACGAGGCCGCCCAGCTCGACGGCGCAGGCTATTGGCAGCGTTTCCGGCACGTTACCTTGCCGGCGCTCGGGCCGGTCATCGCTGTCCTTCTCGTGCTCGGCTTCGTCTACACGCTCAAGCAGTTCGATCTCATCTGGACACTCACCCAAGGCGGGCCAGGCAACTCCTCGCAGCTGCTTTCAACCTGGTCGTACACGCTCTCGTTCAATAGCAATGCTTTCGGACAAGGAGCTGCGGTCGCGGACTTCTTGTTCCTCGCGTCGGCAATCATCATCGTTGTGTACACGCTCGTACAGAGGAAGCAGAGCAATGCATAAGTTCTGGCGCCGCTCTCGCGGCTATGGCCTGACGCTGATCGGGATCGCGATCCTGTTGGTTCTGCTCTTCCCTTTGGTGTGGGTCGTTCTCTCGTCCTTCCAGCCGACGGCGGACTTCTATGCGCCGGTGGCGTCGCTGATCCCACAGACCTTCACCCTCGAGAATTACTCATCGATAAGTTCCCAGATCGGACCGCTACTCACTACGCTAGTCATCGCGATCTTCACAGCCGCGCTGTCGCTGGCCATAGGTATTCCCGCGGCCTACGCCCTCGCCGTATTCCGTTGGAGGTGGGTCGCAATTGCAATGTTCCTCATCCTCATCACCCAAGTAGTACCGGGTGTGATGGTGGCAACACCCCTCTTTCTGACCTTCTCTCGCCTAGGACTGCTGAATTCGATCGTCGGCTTGGTGATCGCGAACAGCGCTGCGGGAGTGCCGTTCACTATCCTGCTGCTGACAGCGTTCATGAGCGGCATCCCAGGATCGCTTCGCGAGGCTGCCCACCTCGACGGCGCCGGTGAGTGGCGCACTCTCTTCTCGGTAATTGTGCCAACTACACGCTCGGCCATAGTGGCCGCGGCCCTGTTCAGCTTCCTCTTCGCATGGGGCGACTTTCTTTGGGCGCTCACCCTGAATACGAACGGCACCATCACGCCACTATCGCTGAGCATCTTCCAATTCGTCGGCAACTTCCAGACCAACTGGGGCGGGATCATGGCGACATCAACGATCGCGCTGGTGCCCGCGATGATCCTCCTCGTAGGAGCGCAACGCTACATTTCCGTCGGTCTCACCGCCGGCGCCATCAAGGACTGACGAGACGGAGGCCAAGCCCATGAGGATAGCTGTCACCGGAGGAACAGGCACTGTCGGAGAAGTGACCGTCCGTGCCCTCGCACGGGCAGGGCACGAAGTACTCGTTCTTGATACCTCGCCGCCGAAACAGGATCTTTCTCCTGGCATTTCTTTCGTCAGGGCGGACGCGACTGACTATGGCGAGCTGCTCGCAGCTTGTGACGGCGCGGACTCCATCGTGCATCTTGCTGGAATATCAAAGCCGGCCGGAACACCACCTCAACTCGTGCACAACACGAATGTTGTCGCGAGCTACAACGCGCTTACCGTCGCCGCCGAACTCGGGATCAGTCGCCTCCTGATGGCGTCGAGCGTGAATGCGATCGGACTCACCTGGAGCCGAGATCCCGCCTTCGACTTCTTCCCTATTGACGAAGGTCACGCGACCAGGAATGAGGACCCTTACAGTCTCTCGAAGTGGGTTGGAGAAATTCAGGCGGATTCCATCGTGCGGCTGCATCCTGAGCTGAGCGTCGCCAGTCTGCGTCTTCACATGTTCATGGCCAGTCATCAGGAAGCCGCGGGCTGGTGTTTCGGCGAGTACGCCGATGATGCCCGCCGTGGCCTTTGGGGCTACACCACTCATCAGATGTGGGTCGATGCAGTTCTGGCGGCACTCACCGTCGATTTCGTCGGCCATGAAAGATTTTTCATCGTCGCCGACCGCAACGTGCTCCGCCTGCCGACTCGGGAACTCGCCTTTGAGCATTTTCCTCATGTTCCAGTGCGTAACTCGCTCACTGGCGATGAGGGCTTCTTCGATTGCGGGAACGCACGCGAACTTCTTGGCTGGTCCGGTCATGACTAGGCGCCCGCTTCCCCGGCCCTTCACTGACCTTCTTGTGCCCGTGGTCGTGATCGACAACGCAGCGCGCACGGCAGAGCTAGTCTCCGCTTTACTGGCGGGTGGAATCGGTTGCGCCGAAATCGCCTTGCGGACTCCGGGGGCGCTCCTGGCTATCGAATCCGCTGCTCGTATTCCCGGGTTCAGGATCGGCGCTGGAACCGTGCTGAGCGCAGAAGATGTGGATCGCGCAGTGGATGCTGGCGCGCAGTTCGTTGTGTCTCCTGGCCTTGATGACGAGGTGATCGAACGGTGTGCGCACCACGGCGTTCCGCTGGTGCCAGGAGTGGCGACGGCCACGGAAGTACAGCGAGCCCTCCGGTCCGGGCTCGAATATCTTAAGTTCTTCCCCGCAGAGGCATCGGGCGGCCGTGCCGCAATCGAACAGCTCGCCGGTCCATTTCCCTCGGTGCAGTTCTTGCCGAGCGGTGGTGTCTCGCGAGAGAACGTCGCAAGCTACGCATCTTCGGATGCCGTGTTCGCCGTGAGTGGTAGTTGGATGGCTAGCCGACGGATGATCGCAGACGGCGATTTCGAGACGATCGCCGAACTCAGCCGTGAGGCCACGAAGCTGGTGACCCAATTATCGCCCGCGTCCTGACCATCGGCGAGGGACTTGGGATCGTACGTGCTCGCGGCATCGGCACCCTCGATACGGTGTCCGACATGGTTTTGAGTACCGGAGGAGCCGAAGTAAACGTCGCGATCGGCCTCGCTCGATTGGGCACAGCCGTCACCTGGATCGGACGGGTCGGAAACGATGCGGTCGGCCGTCGCGTGGTCCGCGAGCTCCGCGCGGAGGGCGTCGACGTGATCGCTCCGATCGACCCTGCCGGAGCGACCGGAGTGCTCCTGAAATCGACGCCCGCGCCCGGTCGCACGGACGTAGTGAATCTACGTGTCGGGAGCGCGGGTAGTCGCCTCGAGATGGCCGACCTCGATGCTGTAAATATCAGAGACTATGGCGTGCTCCACGTCACCGGTATCACCCCGGCGCTCTCCCGATCCGCAGCCGCAGCCGTCACCGAACTGATGGCGCGTGCGCGCCGGGCCGACGTGCTCGTGTCCGTTGACGTCAACCATCGTTCTCGTCTTTGGAGCGATTCCGCTGAGGCGGTCACCTCGCATTTGGCACTGACGGCCGGTGCGGACATTCTCTTCGCCGGTGATGACGAGGCGCGGCTTTTAGTCGGCGGTACAGGCACCCCCGAAGAACTCGCCGCAGCGCTTCAGTTGAGAGGGCCATCCCAGGTTGTGATCAAACTTGGCGCTCTCGGCGCGATCGCGCTTGAGAACGGCGTCGTGCGCCGGTGCGCCGCCCAACCGGTGGAGGTCGTTGATACCGTCGGGGCGGGCGACGCCTTTGTCGCAGGATATTTGGCCGAGGTTTTACGAGGTGAAGCCGTCCAACAACGACTCCGTGTGGCAACCATTGCCGGCGCTGCCGCGTGTTCCAACCCCGGCGATTGGGAGGGAGCCCCCTCCTGGGCTGAGCTTGAGCGCGTCCACGCCGACCCGGTCAACCGATAAGAAGACATGAGAATCGGCGAACTGCAAGTAGCCATCCGCGTGGAGGCTGAAATCGGTGAAGGCCCCGTCTTTGACTCACGAACCGGCCAAATGTGCTGGGTGGATCTAGCCAACGGATACCACTTTCAAAGCGATCTAGCCCGCGGGGTCGAACGCCGGTGGAGTCTGGGGACGGTTCTTGGCGCCGCCGCACCACGGGCTAACCAGCCAGGTTTTGCGGTTGCTGTTGCCGAAGGATTCGGACTCGTCGTCGACGGCGTACTCGACGTCGTCGATCCCGTGCTTCCTGCCTCCAACACCCGCATGAATGATGCGAAATGCGATCCGCTCGGACGAATGTGGGCCGGCAGCACCACACTCGACTTCGTGCCAGGTCGGGGCGCATTACACCGTTGGGACGGCGTGTCACCCAGCACACTCATGTACGAAAACCTCACCCTCCCGAACGGATTAGGTTGGAACGCTGAAGCCAACACGATGTATCTAGCTGACAGCAAAGCAGGCACGGTCATGAACGCAAATTTTGACCTAGAGCACGGGGAGATCGGCGAGTTCCGGCCCCTCGCTACCATTGACTCCGGCGTACCTGACGGCCTCGCTGTCGATATGGACGGATGCCTCTGGGTCGCAGCGTGGGGCGGGTCGGCCATCCACCGATTCGACCATGCTGGCCGCTTAATGCTCACAATAGATATGCCGGTCAGTCAACCTTCCAGCTGTGCCTTCGCCCCCGACGGCACACTCTATGTGACGTCGGCACGGGCAGGTCTCGACGCCGCGACTCTACGCGCAGAACCGCTGGCGGGGAGCGTGTTCCGAATCGCTACAGGCACCCGAGGTGTGCCTGTAGCCGCATTCGGAGCCTGACCGCCAAATCAACCCTCCAACGAGCCCTGCCGAGTCGCCGGGATACACTTCGTCACATGAATCCCTCAGTCTCGTATCCCTAGAGATGCGAGACGTCTCTTCGGCCGCATAGTCGTTCTTCTTATATAGGTCTGGTTCCGCGAGGTTACAGGACTCCGATGAAACGACCAGATTGTCACATCTATGTCTCGTGACTTCGATACAGAATTTCTGCAGTCATGCATGGTTGTGAGACGGGTGGGGAGTGTGTGCCGAGTCGGCTAATTGGGTATGCGCGGGTAGTGACGAAGAACCAGCACACGGGCCGGAAGGGAAAAGATCTTCATTGCGGCTGGGGTCCGCCGGGATGACCTGCACATCGATCGCGGGGAGAGCGGGGCGCGGGCAAGCCGGCCGGAGTTTGACCGGGCGTTGGATGCTCTTTACGACGGTGACAGTTTTGTTGGGACCACTCTTGACCGGTTAGGGAGGTCAATACAAGACATGCGCGCCTTACTGAACGAACTCCGGGGGAGAGGCGCAAGTCTTCGGGTGCCGCGGTAGATCTGCCGGCATAGGGATCGCCAAAAACCAGGGACTTCTCTTGAAGTTTTTGAGGACCGCTCGTGCGAGGATCGAGAGGTTAATCTGAAGGCGAACACTGGGGGCCTGGCATGAATGCAAACGCGATCGAATCAACCGATGACGAACGCGAAGAAGTAGATCGGGATCGGGAGGAACTTCGTGGTTTTATTAAGTCCCTCGACCCGAGCGATATCGCCTCGGGGAACTGGTTCACGAAGCTCCTGGGTCACGCTCTGGACGCTTACACGGCCAAGGTAGACGCAGCCTGGTTCAAAGCAAAGTATCCGGGGGTGCCGGCTGATGCGATTGTTGATCAGCGGATCAAGATCGCTGCGCGTTACGCAGCGATCGAGGGTGGCCTCTCTGCCAGCGCTTATAGCGCCGCGGCTATGACTTCGTTGGTGGCGGCGCCGGTCATGATTCCCGCTGCGGCTGTCACCTTGCTCGTGGACGTCGCTTACACCGCACGGCTGCAAATGCTCCTCGCCTACGACATCGCAGTGCTTTATAGGGTTCCCCTGAATCTTGATGACCCGGATGACCTCTTCAAACTCCTTCGCGTCGCTTTCACGATCAAAACCACCCAAGCTGCGAGCGAGGGACTCCTGAAAGCTGTCCCGGCAATCGTCAAACCCATGGTTAGAGCCTTCTATAAGGGGGCGACGATCGAGGCGGGCAAAGCCCTCCCCGTAATTGGTAAGTATCTTTTGCAGCGAAATGTCATTAAAGTCGGCATTCCCCTTGTCGGGGTGCCACTGTCTGTGGGGATCAATTTCTACACAACCTTGCTTGCGGGGAGACACGCCAGAGCCGTCTTCCGGAACGACGCACGAGTCACCGAGGTCGCAGACCGGCTCTCGACTCGCACTGAGCATCCTCAATCGCTGCTTTGGGTCGCGTGGATGCTGATCATGGCCGATGGCAAGGTGACGGACGACGAGGCACTGCTTATGAAGCAGCTCACCAAACTCGCTAACGAGAAACATGGCGTCACCGAAGACGACCTCGAACGGGTCATTGACATCGACATGGACGAGATCTGGCAACGGCTCGGAGACGAGAACGGTGACCTCGCCGACCTCATCGACGTCGCCCAAAAAACCGCTGAGATCGACGGTGACGTCAACAAGTTCGAGAGCGCAGTTATCACCGAACTCCGCAACCGGTTCGCGGAATCGACAGCGTAGTAGATTCCCTCCGCGAACTGCTGAGAAAAAATGAGAATGCTGGTACTGCTTTCGCTACGCAGCCGCTCCAAGACTGAACAACAACCGTGTCGGTGGGGTGCAACAGCGTGTACCGGGCTGGGACAGCATTCAAGCCTCTGGTCGGCACAGCATTTGGGGGTGTGATGTTAAGGGATTCAACCGACGACTATGCGAGTCTGATTTTTGACCGCTATCAAGTCGATGACATCGAAAGTGTCGCGCCTCTTTTGCGTGATCGCGGTCCGGTCATCTACATTCTCGAATTCAAGAACGGTGACCGGTACGTCGGCCAGGCAATCAACGTTGTGAGGCGTTTTGCCCAGCACCGTCACGGAGGCACCCACCACTCACCTTGGGAAGACATTGTCGCGGTTCAGGTTGTAGACGTTCGCGCCAACCAACTCTCCGATGCGGAACGAGCCATCATCGACCGGGAACGCCGCACCGGCCATCACATTCGTAACCGGGTCTACAACATCGACAACGACCTACCAAGCGCGCTCGACGCAGAAATCCCGGTGCGAGAGCAACAACATTGGGCAACAGGCCATGGCTCTTTTGACCACGTGTCATTCATTCAAGCGGCCGATCGATCATCGTCCGAAACCCCGACCAGGCTGGCCGCGAGCCGAAAGAGTAAAGCGACCATCTTTGATGGTCGAACGGTGGCTGATGCGGTTCTTGATGACCTCGCCGTCGCTATTGCGAACGTCATCCCGAACGCTCTGCAGCTGGAAGGTGACTACTGGACACTGTCCGATTTCCCTTCCACATCGGGAGGTCGGTACGCAACCTTGAATGTTGGCTATCTCGAGCTGTTGTACTTCCCGCGGTACCCCCTTGAGATGGTGCTCGAGGACCGAGTCGCCGTTGTCGAGCATGCAGCGGTGCTGAGCCTCCCGGTCGGAACCATGGGATAGGCGGACGGTGAACCGGACGACGGTTACGCGTTTGAATGGCCCACGGGGGAGTGCCTGTCGTGGCTAGACGTTTCACGATCAGGAGCCCGCGCCATCGGTACCCGCACAGACCAGATAGTGATGCCCATCGGAACCCTCAGCGCAGACTTCGAAGCTGTCGACCTTCTCGAACCAATGCGAGAACTTGCCCTCAAACTCATGCGTCGATCATCCGCACGCCTCTACGCAAAATCCCAATCGCCAGAATTGGCCCGTCTGGCCTACGGGCGTATCGCCAGCACAGACGCAACAACTCCGCAGCGTCTGTAGACGTGCAACATTCCGTGCCCGGGAAAGCTCAAGCCGCGCCGACTGACCAACACAGCACTCCAATGCCGAAACGGTAGCGCTTCCTTGATCATCTGACGAGACGGATGGCGTCGGTCGTCGAGGCACTGACGGCGCTCAGCGAATTTCCCCAGTCCTGCTCGTTGAAACTCCCCAGGTCGCGGGGTTAGGTTAGCGCAGGTTTGTGCCGGTGGTGATGCGGCGTAGTTCGTCGGATGCTGCGGTGTGGTTGCGG
>NZ_NBXD01000005.1 GCF_003399645.1 Subtercola boreus | reverse complement strand
CGGTTCGAGGCATTCATCGCCGCGCATCCCGAGCTCCGGCACGTTCGTACCCGGGTGCGTACGCCGGGCCAGAACGGGTCACGCGAACGCGGCTTCGGATCGATGAAATACGAGTGGCTGTTCCGCGAGGAGATCGACCATGGCCTGTCACTGGTCGAGCAGATCAACGCCTACCGAGCCGACTACAACCACGTCCGCCCGCACGAAGCGATCGCCTGGAACCGGCCCGCCGACGTCTACGCCGGCCTCGCCGACCCCACCATCCCCAACTTCGAAATCGAAGAAACCCTGCCAACTACTTGACGCGGGACACTTGAAAGCGAGGATTGAGTCATGGCAGGAAAACAGGTATCTGGGCAGCCGCGAGCACGTCGGTATTCGCCTGAGAAGAGGGCGTCAGCGATTGGCATGGTCCGCACGTGAGCATGGGACGGTGCAACGCGTCGCGAGGAACGGCCTGATGCCCGGGTGGTACCCGGCAGGGACTTTAGCCTCTGCCGCTTGTCCCTTCACCCCGTCTAGCTTTGGTGAATGACTATCCCCGGACATCCGTACCTCGAGAGCGCTCAGAAGGTGCTTGGCGATCTCGACTCGGCGCCCGGCGGGCTGACCGACACGCAGGTGGCCGCCCATCGCGCGCGGTATGGCAGTAATGTCATTGTCTCGCTAAAGAAGGTGTCTAGGCTGCGGCGGTACCTGGGCCAGTTCAAGGACTGGATGATTCTGCTGCTCCTTGCCAGCGCAGTCGTCACGGGCGTTCTCGGGGATATTGGCACGACTGTCGTACTCCTCGTTCTCGTCGGTATCAATACCCTGATCGGATTCGTGCAGGAGTCCCGTGCAGAAAAAACGATGGAGGCTCTGGGGCGTCTGGTGGCTCCCACCAGTGAAGTCGTACGTGCAGGGGTTCCCGTTGAAGTTGCCTCCAGTGACCTGGTGGTCGGCGATGTTATCCGCCTCACAGAGGGTTCGTCCGTGCCCGCAGATGTGCGGCTCGTCGAATCGAGTGCTTTCTCGACGAATGAGTTCGCACTCACCGGGGAGAGCGACCCGACTTGTAAGTCCACACAAGACATCGCTCACGAGGTGCCGGTGGCCGAGCGGCACAACATGGCCTATGCGGCGACGACGGTGGCCACAGGGGTCGCGCCTGGCGTGGTCTCTGCGACGGGCATGGGGACGGAGCTCGGGCGCATCGCACGTCTCAGCGACTCCGCGCCGCCCACACCGAGCCCGCTCCAGTCCGAGATGGCGAAGATCGCCCACTGGGTGACGATCGGGGTCGGCTTCCTCACCGTGGTGGTGCTCGCCGTCGTCATCCAGTCCGATATGTCGATCACTGTCGCTCTGCTGTTCGCGGTCGGTTTCGCCTGCGCCCTCATCCCCCAGGGGCTACCCGCCGAGGTGAACACCGCCCTCGCCGCGGCCGCCGCCTCGCTCGCGCGTCAGAACGTGCTCGTGAGAAAACTGAGCGCTGTTGAAACCCTCGGGGCGACCCACGTGATCTGCACCGACAAAACCGGCACACTTACGAAGAACGAGATGACGGTCACCGAGATCGTCGTCGGCGATGCGAGCTACTCCCTCACCGGCATCGGCTACGACCCGACCGGCCAGCTCGTGCCTGCGCCTGGTGACAACGAGTCACGGGTTCGCGCCTTTCTCCAGGTGGGCGTGCTGGCGAGCAACGCACGCCTCGCGCCGCCGACGAAGGATGCCCCGACCTGGCGCATCCTCGGAGACCCGACCGAGGGCTCGCTCCTGGTTGCGGCCCGGAAGATCGGCATCGATCTGGATGATCTGCAGAAGCGCACGTCGAGGTCGGCGAGTTGCCGTTCGATTCGACGCGCAAACTGATGACGTCGCTGCGTCGCGACGCGCACGGCGTGGTCACGGCGTTCTCGAAGGGGGCACCCGAGAGCATCCTCGAGCGCTGCAGCCACATCGACACAGGCTCCGAGGTGCGACCGATCACCGCCGCCGACACGAACGCACTGCTTGCCCTGCACACCGACAAAGCGTCTCGCGCTCTTCGCAATCTCGCCTTCGCAATCTCGCCTTCGCCACGCGCACGGTCAGCGAAACGGATACCGCGACCGGGGATCTCGGGAGCATCGAGCGGGATCTCACACTGTTGGGCCTGGTCTCGATGATCGATCCGATTCGGGCGGAAGTTCCGGCTGCCATGGCGACAGTGCTCGCTGCGGGCGTCAAGGTCGACATCGTCACCGGAGACTTCTCGCTGACCGCTCTTGCCATTGCACGCCAGGCCGGACTCGTCGCACCGGACGGCAGCCCCGGCGGCGAACTTGTGGTCGTCACGGGCGCACAGCTCGCCACGATGACCGACGCCGACGTTCTGGCTCGCGCCGGTGCTGGCGGAACCGTTTTCAGCCGAGTCGCCCCCGAAGACAAGGTGCGCATCGTCGACCTGCTGAAGGCATCCGGCAGGGTCGTTGCGGTCACGGGAGACGGCATCAACGACGCCCCCGCGCTCCGGCACGCCAACATCGGGGTCGCGATGGGAGCATCCGGAACCGACGTCGCCAAACAGTCGGCAGAGATCGTGCTGCTCGACGACAGCTTCGCGAGCCTCGTCGGCGCCGTGCGCCTCGGCCGCACGATCTACCAGAACATCCGCAAGGGCGTGCTGAGTTGCCTGACCTCGAACATCGCGGAGTTCACGGTGAACTCCGCGAGCCTGGGGCTCGCGTCGGCGTTCGGGGTGCCGCTCGCCCTCAACGTGCTGCAGATTCTGGCCATCGATCTCCTCGGCGAGATCTTCCCGATCGCAGCCCTCGGGCGTGATCCGGAGGAGGGTGAGACGATGAGGGACGAACCCCGCGACCCTGCGGCGCGCATCCTGAACCGCCGTTCACTGGTCGACATCGTCGTCGCCGGCGGCGTGATGGGTCTGCTGGCCTTCGCGAACTACCTGCTGCTGTACTCGCGCAACTCCGTCGACCCGTTCGTCGACGTCGTTCCGCTGACGGTGCTCGCGCAGGCCATGACGATCACCTACGTGACGATCATGGTCTGCCAGCTGGTGAGCATCACCCAGCGGCGGAGCGTTCACGGCTTCTTCACCCGCTACCAGTTCACGAACCGCACCTACTGGCTGGCGATCGCCGTAGCCGTGGCCATCATGCTGGTCATCGTCTACGTGCCTGCCGTGGCGACCCTCTTCGGCACGGCGCCCCTCGGCATACTCGACTGGGCTTTCGTGCTGGGTGCTGCGCTCATCTTTCTGGCCATACGCGAGGCGGGCCGCGTTCTGGTGCGGAAGTGAGCCGGCCCGCAGAAGGCCGGCAGATCGGAGGAGGGGAGCGCGTACTCATCCTGTCCGCCGGGGTGGGATCTGGGCACAACAGTGCTGCGGCGGCGGTGCGTGAGGCGTGCGACCTGCGCGCCGATGTCACCGCGGTGCAGGTGCTGGACGTGCTCCGTACGAGCAGTGCTCTGTACCGTGACGTGCTGGGGAAGGGTTACTTCGTTCTTGTCGAGAACGTACCCTGGCTGGTCGAGTGGGGCTATGACGCGAGCGATCCCCCGTTCCGGCGCCGCGGCCCGATCGACCCCTGGACGCGGGCAAACGCCCTCCCCGTTGTCAGTGCGATCAAACGATTCCGACCCACCGCGATCGTATGTACACATTTCTTGCCCGCCCAGCTCGTGGCGTCGCTGCTGCTCAGCGGGGTGATCAACGCCAAGACCGCGGTTGTGTCGACGGATTACGACTTCCAGGGCCTGTGGCTCACGGGCGCATTCCATGCGCTCTTCGTAGCCCGGGAGGAGGCGAGGGTGGAGCTGTCGGCGTTCGGTCTGCCCCCTGACCGGATCGCAGCCACCGGCATCCCGATCGCCGCCCAGCCGAGCGCCGAAACGGTTCGTGGAAGTCATGAGCCGCCGATGCTGCTGATCTCCGCGGGCGCAACCGGCAGCGATGACGCCGTGGCGGTCGTTCGGCAGACGCTTCATATGCGTTCCCCGTTCACGGCTACGGTCGTGTGCGGACGCAATGTCGCCCTCCGGCAACGTATCGAACAGCTGGTGGCGCCGGCCGGGGAGCATTACCGGGTACTGGGCTTCACGCCCGAAATGCCGCAGTTGATGCGCCGCGCAGACCTGTTCGTGGGCAAACCCGGTGGGCTGTCGGCGTCGGAGTGCATGGCGGCCGGGCTTCCGATGGTGCTGGTCGACCCGATCCCGGGTCAGGAGATTCGGAACGGCGACTACCTGATGGAGCAGGGTGCGGCGGTCCGCTGCAACACGGCCGCGACGATCGGTTGGAAGATTGATGAGGTGCTCCGCGAGCCGGGACGGCTTTCGCGGATGCAGGCAGCCGCGAAGAGAACCGGTCGCCCGGATGCCGCCGCAGATGTTCTGAACGGCCTTCTGGGCGGAGCGTCCCGTCCGCTGGTCGTGAGCCGTGCGGCGCAGAAGAGCATTCTCGCCTCGAGCGAGCGGCGCGTCGTCGCATCGGACGTGACAGGTCCCTCATCGCTGGTTCGCCTGATCGACGAGACGGCGGGCAGCACGATCGCGCTCGTGCAAACCGAGGAGCTGGGTGGCTTGCAGAAACGATACGGGGCTTCCAGCGATGGCCTGGTGCTGCGACACAACGCATCACCAGCGTCGCCGCTGAGGGAGGAGCGGCGGTTGATTCGCGCCGTGTTACGGGGCGACGACCTGCTTCCCGTCCGTATTGAACGACTCTCGGGACCGGGTCAGATCGTCCCCGCGTGACTTCCCTCGACGCGTCGCAGTGGGACGGCATTCGCCCAGCTGGCGGGACTGTGCTGCGCGGCGAGCAGAGCCCAATCGCCCGCCCGGGACGACCACTGGTGTGTCGCCGGGTCTCGCTGTAGTGTCGGGCCTTCATCGAGCGTGACTCGCACGGTCGTCTTGGCGCCGGGCTGGAGCGTCACTTTCGTAAAACCCAGCAGCTGCGCCACCGGCTTTTTCGCGGATACGTCTGCGGCGTAGATCTGTACGACGGTCGAGCCCTGGCGGTTGCCCGTATTCTCCACCCGCACGTGAGCGCTTCGGTCTGCGTCGTCGAACCGGTGATGGAGGAGTGCGTGTTCCATCGTGGTGTAGCTCAGGCCGAACCCGAACGGGAACGCGGCGGTGTGTCCATTGGCGTCCAGCAGGCGTTGTCCCCATTTGTCGTCGTACAGGACCGATTTCGCGGAGCTGTCGAACGGCGGCAGATGTGCGGCGTTCGTCGGTAGCGCGAAGGGCAGTCTTCCGCCGGGCTCCGCGGCACCTGTGAGCACGCTGGCCAGCGCATGACCCCCCTCCATCCCGCCGTACCAGGCTCGGAGGATCGCCGGTACGACGTTTCGCCAGCCTTCCGTCAGGATCGCGCTTCCGCCGATGAGTACGACGACGGTCCGGGGGTTGGCGGCAGCCACGGTGCGGATGAGGCGCACGTCCCGGGGCCGCAGTTCTAGCGAACGGCGGTCGCCACCTCGAACGAAGAGTGATACGAGATGGGCGAGGCCGACGAGCGGTCGCCGGAGAACACCCCATCCGACGGATCGTCCGAGCACACCCACGTCGACGCCTCCGGTGACGACCGACTCCCCCTCGTCGTGCTGGTCGAGCCCGACAATGACGATCGCTGTATCCGCTTCGGCCGCCATCGCGGCGGCCGCTCGCAAATTCCGCCCGGAGGATGTTGTCATCTGCACCAGCGGGAGCGCCTCACGAAGCCCCCGAAGCGGCGACACCGTTGACGGTGGTCGAACACGTGATGAACCATGATCGCCGAGGTTCGACCGCGTTGCGAGTCGTCCGATCACGGCGAGGTGGCGGGTGGCGGGAGATAACGGCAGGAGCGGCGCCGGGCCGGTGGTGTCGTTCTTCAGCAGCACGATCGATTCGGCGGCAACCTGTCGGGCAAGAACACGGTGCGCCGGCGAAGCGATGACGGCGGTGCCTGGACTCGCCTGCTCTCGGGTCGCGGCGTGCAGCACGCTGGTTCGAAGGATGCGCCGCGTGGACAGCAGGAGTACCGACTCATCGACCTGGCCGCTTCGAACGGCCGCAGGCAGGTCACGGGCGCGAAGCAGTCGGAGTGGCATCTCCACATCCATCCCCGCCCGCAGGCTGAGAATCGCGTCGTGGGTGCCGAAGACCCAGTCACTCGTCACGAACCCGGTGAAGCCCCACTCGTTCCGCAACACATCGGTCAGCAGGGCGCGGTTAACGTCCATGTATTCGCCCCGCACCCGGTTGTACGCACTCATCACGGAGTCGGCTCCGGCGTCGACAACGGCCTTGAAGTGCGGCAGGTACACCTCGTGAAGTGCATGCTCGTCGACCCTCACATCGACTTCGAAGCGTTCGTTCTCCATCGAGTTGAGAGCGAAATGCTTCACACAGGCCATCACGTTAACCCGCACGCCCCGGGTCAGGGCAGACCCCATCCGGCCCGTGAGCACAGGATCCTCCCCATAGCACTCCTGCGCCCGCCCCCACGCGGGGTGACGGAGCAGGTTGACGCAGACCGACGCAGAATAGTTCGCGCCCCGCGCCCTGGTCTCCAGACCGATCGCGACGCCAACCCGTTCCTCCAGTGCGGGATTCCACGTTGCAGCCCGAGCCATCGTCACAGGAAAAGCGGTGCACGCCCCGATCACGACGCCTCGACCACCGTCGCTGAACCGGATGCCGGGGATACCGAGCCTGGGGACCGCCCCTGCCACAAAGTGGCGCCGACCCAGCAGAAGCGGAATAAAAGGCAGCAACCACCGCGGGGAGTCTCCATCGAGAAGACCGAGAACCTCCCCTTCGGTCATCCGGGCGATCAGGCTCTCCGCGGCATCATCCGCATCGAGCTCGCCCGCCCGAACCGCCCGCACAGCCTCCTCATAGGCGGACGCGCTCCGCTCAGACGTTGTCGGCTCCGGTATCCGCCTGCGGAGGAGTCACACTCGACTGCGTCGACCACACCCAGTCCGCCACTTCAGGGGTGTCGGCGCCGTGGGCCCGGGTGTACTCCCGGGCGTGCAGCCGTGCGTCCTGCATTTCCTGGCGCAGAACGGACTGCGTTTCGGCCAGCCCGGGAACCCTGTCGATGACGTCCATCACCAGGCGGAATCGGTCCAGATCGTTGAGCATCACCATGTCGAAGGGGGTGGTCGTTGTGCCCTCCTCCTTGTAACCCCTGACGTGGAGGTTGGCGTGACCGTGCCGGCGGTAGGTCAGGCGATGGATGAGCCACGGGTAGCCGTGGTACGCGAATATCACGGGCCGGTCGGCGGTGAAGACGCTGTCGTACTCCAGGTCACTGAGACCGTGGGGGTGTTCCGTGTCACTCTCCAGCCGCATGAGATCGACGACATTGACGACCCGGAGCTTCAGCGACGGGATCCTTTTGCGGAGGATCGACACTGCGGCAAGAATCTCCAGGGTAGGAACATCGCCCGCTGCCGCCATGACGACATCGGGTTCGTCTCCGGCGACCTCGGTGCCGGCCCATTCGAAAATGCCGAGCCCGCGGGTGCAGTGATCGATGGCCTGATCCATGGAGAGCCAGTTGAACTCGGGCTGTTTACCAGCGACAACGACGTTGACGTAGTCGACCGAACGAAGGCAGTGGTCATAGGTCGAGAGCAGGGTGTTCGCATCGAACGGCAGGTACACCCGCACCACGTCGGATTTCTTGTTCACGACGTGGTCGATGAAGCCCGGATCCTGATGGGAGAGCCCGTTGTTGTCCTGTCTCCAGACGTGCGAGCTCAGCAGATAGTTGAGGGAGGACACGGGTCGGCGCCAGGGAATGGTGCGCGCCGTCTTCAACCATTTCGCGTGCTGGTTGAACATCGAGTCGACGATGTGGATGAACGCTTCGTAGGAGTTGATGATTCCGTGACGACCGGTGAGGAGATAGCCCTCCAGCCAGCCTTCGCACTGATGCTCGCTCAGCATCTCGACGACACGGCCGGCCCGGGCCAGGTGGTTGTCTGCATCGATGGGGAGGTACTCGGCATCCCACTGCTTGTCGGTGGCCTCGAAGACTGCGCTCAACCTGTTCGAGGCGGTCTCGTCAGGACCGAAGATCCGGAAGTTGTGCGGGTTCGCGATGATGACATCCCGCAGCCAGGTGCCCAGCACCTTCGTCGCCTCGGCGACCGTGCTCCCAGGCGCCGGCACCGGCTCTGCGTAGAGCCGGAAATCCGGAAGGCGGAGTTCCGTTCGGAGCAGCCCGCCATTGGCGACCGGGTTCGCGCTCATCCGCAGATTGCCCTCAGGGGCCAACGCCGTCGCCAGCGCCACCGGAGCTCCGGATGCATCGAACAGCTCTTCGGGCCTATATGAGCGGAGCCACTCTTCGAGAAGCCGGGTGTGAGCCTCGGTATCACGGGCATCGACCAACGGCACCTGGTGGGAGCGCCAGTTGTTCTCGGCCGGGTGACCGTCGATCTCCCTCGGGCAGGTCCACCCCTTCGGTGTGCGGAGGATGATCATCGGCCATGCGGGGCGCCCCGGAAGGGTCCCGGCGGCCGCGGATGCTTTGATCTCCGCGATGTGGTTGAGAACGGAGTCTAAGATCACGGCGAACCGTTTGTGAACCTCGATGGGGTCTTCTCCATCGAACCCACCGGAGACGAGATAGGGGGTGTGCCCGTACCCGCGCATCAGGTCCAGCAGTTCCCGCTCCGGGATGCGGGCCAGAACAGTCGGGTTCGCGATCTTGTACCCGTTGAGGTGAAGGATCGGCAGCACGACGCCGTCCTGGAGCGGGTCGATGAACTTGTTGGAATGCCAGCTCGTCGCGAGCGGGCCGGTCTCGGCCTCGCCGTCACCGACCACCGCCGCGACGAGCAGGTCCGGGTTGTCGAACACCGCACCATACGCATGCGACAGGGAGTAGCCGAGTTCTCCGCCCTCATGGATCGACCCCGGCGTCTCTGGGGAGGCGTGACTGGGAATACCCCCAGGGAAGGAGAACTGTCGGAAGAGTTTCCGCAGACCGTTCTCGCTCTGGTCGATGGTGTTGTACACCTCGCTGTAGGTGCCATCAAGGTAGGCGTTCGCGACCATCCCGGGTCCGCCATGCCCCGGTCCGGTCACGTAGATGGTGTTGAGTTCCCGCTCTTGGATGGTGCGGTTGAGGTGGGCGTAGATGAAATTCAGGCCCGGCGTTGTTCCCCAGTGCCCGAGCAGCCTCGGTTTGATGTGGTCCCGTGTCAGAGGGACTCGGAGCAGCGGATTGTCGAGGAGGTAGATCTGCCCTATCGAGAGGTAATTGGCTGTTCGCCACCATGTGTTCAAACGGAGCAGGTCCTCGTTTGATGGATCCTGCGGGGCGCGCCACGCCCACGAGTTCGGCACTGTTGAAGGAGCGAACGGGAGAGCGTCCGGCTGGTGAAGGGAAATTGCGGCGTTCATGACCATGAGACCAGTCCAGACCCACCACGGGAGAGGTGCCAGTGCCGAAAGTCCCAAAAAACCACTTGCGCTGCCCACCATAGCGAGCGGACTATCAAAGCGCTCGGAACTCTGCCGAGCTGACGATCATCAAGGAATACTCGCCCCTTCAGACCGCCTAGTACGCGCTCGGCCTCGCCGTGTTCTTTCGGGGTGTGTTTGGTTTCGGGACTAACGACTCTCGTTCGTGACGCAGCGGGCGGAGAGGCTGGGGCGTGAAGCCTAGACCGAGCTCGAAATATGTGCCCAACAGGAAGCGAAACGCAAAAATGACCAAGTACTCCGACTTCTACGCCTCCGGAACTTCACCGGAGGAAAGCATTCTTGACACACTCGATGAAAATGAGTGTTTCCGGCTGCTGGCCGGTACTGCCGTGGCCCGACTGGCGGTGGTCGACGAACGCGGTCCTGATATCTTCCCGATCAACTTCCTGATCAAGTCCAAGGCCCTGTATTTCCGAAGCGCCCCGGGGACGAAGCTCCTCGCACTCTCCAAGCGGCCCGAGGTCGCTGTCGAGATCGATGGCACAGAAGGCGGCAAGCGATTCAGTGTCGTCATGCGTGGCCGGGTGAGCCGGCTCAATGACGACGTCACGATCCAGGAATCCGGGCTGACGACCCTTCACACCATGACGAGCTCGGAGAAGTGGAACTATTTCATGGTCGCACCCGAAACAGTGACCGGTGTCCGCTTCCAGAGCCAGCGGCATCCCGCCGCACACGAATCAAACCCACTATGACCTAGTCCTCCGAGATCGTGCCGCGCCGCCTCCCTGTGACTCCTCATGCCTGGATCGTCGCGACCTTCGTCTTTAGAGCCCCCAGCAACAACTCTGTCGGGAAAATAGACGCCAACCGTGGTTGGGGCGTCTTCAGTGATCTCTGTGTCGTGGATTACGTCGTCTTCTGAGCACACTCGGAAGTGGAACGTTTACCGGTCGGGCGCCTGTGAGGGCTGATAGCCGGGTTCCGGCCAAGGCACCTGATCGCAGGTGCCTCCAGCTGGTGATCACGGTAGCTTCCGTTGACGAGGCGGTCCACCACCTCTGCAGACTGGCGAAGCCTCACGAGCGTGTGCTGCTGATTCGGAGGGGTGGTATTCCGGTGTGGTGCTGTGTCGACTTGGCCGCCCGTGTGTTGTTCACTCAAGTTCCGCGCCTGGCCGTACATCATGAGTGATGAGCACGGGGCAGTGCGCCCGTCCGGCGCACGCCGCGCTTACAGAGCCCAGGTCGCCGTCGTTGAGATCTCCGGAACCGTGGTGACCGACGACGAGCATCTGAGACCCGGCACTTTCCTCGATCAGCACGCTCGCGGGTGAGCCTTCCCTGACGATTTTGCTGAACCATGAGGGAGAGCGGATACCGAACACGGAGTTGACCACGAGATTCAATGCGCGTTCTGCCTCGCGATGTGTTTTCGCACCAGTGTGGCCGGCAGCACCTTCAGGGCTCCAAATCAGTGCAGCGCGAACGGGGGCGTCAAGACTATCGGCCAACCTAACGGTCCTGCGAAGGGCATAGATGCTCTGAGAGGACCCGTCAACGCCGACGAGGACCGGGGCGGATGTTCGTGGCGCGTCAGTTGTCGCCGGCTGAGCCTGAGTCCGTTCGAGGTCGCGCGAGACGGTTGAGTGCAGAGGGGATGTCGTCATGGTCCGACCATCCCACCCCTACCTTTCTGACCGTAGGGCACAAAGTCACCAATCAGCAGAGTCAGCTGACGCCCATTCGCACCTCTAACAAGAGCGGCCGGGCGGAGGTGCCAACGCTATGCCACTGCTTACGTCACTGCCACGGAGGGTAGGCTGCGCTTTCCTGCGCGGAGGGCGTCCGGGGGTGGTTTTTGATGCCATGGCCGATGTCCTCAAGCGAGTCAATGGTTTGGGTTCTGGTTCGCTCGCGGGGGTACGACGACGACGGGGCAGTGGGAATAGGAGGCGCTTTCGGCGCCGACCGATCCCAGTCTCAAACGCGCGAATCCGCCGCGGCCTCGCGAGCCGACGACCAGCAATCGAGCGTGCTGCGAGCGGCTGATCAGCTCGGCCACCGGGTGCGCCATTACCGCTTCACGGGTCACCCGCACGGTGGGATGCCTTTCGATACGGTTCAGGGTGTCCGTTACGAGGTCGTGCAGCACCCGGGTGTTGACGTCCTCCGAAGAAAGATTGAAGCCGAGCTCTTCGTATTGAAGGGGAAGTCGGTCGATCGTCCAGGAGCGCACGATCTGAACGGGAGCGACGAAGGTCTCTGCCGCCTGCAGCGCCCACTCGAGGGCTGCGTTACTGCCGGCCGACCCGTCGTCGCCGACGACAATCGGTGCGTCAGCCGGCAGCGAAGCAGCGTCGTTCTGTTCATGGATAATCATGACGGGGCAATTGGCGTGGGCCGCGCACTGGGCGCTGACGGAGCCGAGAAGAAGCCCGGTGAATCCGCCGAGCCCGCGGCTGCCGAGCACAAGAAGGGCCGCAGTCCTGCTCTCACGAAGAAGGGCCCTGACGGTTGATCCCTTGACGGCTTTTTGTTCGTACCAGTCGGGGAGGTCATCCCCGAACACTTCACGCGATACCTCAGCCAGAAGGCCGGTGGCGTCTTCGGTCGGTAATCCCGCTGGCAGGAACGGGGTGTAGGTGTTTACGGTGCTCCACACCGAAACCGCCCGAAGGCGCAGTTTCCGGGCCTCGGCGAAACGTTTGGCGTGCCGGAGCGCGGAGATGGAAGCGCTCGAGCCGTCGATTGCGACAATCACAGAGGTGCTCACGTGGATCATAGGTCGGGGTGCGCGGCGGCGCTCTTGGGTACGACGGCGACGGGGCAGTGGGCGTGGGAGGCGCATTCGGAGCTGACCGAGCCGAGCATCAGGCCGGCGAACCCGCCGCGCCCACGGGAGCCGACGACGAGGAGGCGGGCATGCTCGGAACGTTTAATGAGCTCCTCGGCCGGTTGCGACATGGCAGCAACAAGGGTGACCGTTGTGCCGGTGTGCTCCCCGATCCGGTAGGCCGTTTCGGTGATGAGGTCCCGGCGTACCCGCGCGGTCACTTCATCGAACGAGGGCACGTATCCGAATTCCTCGTTGAACTGCGGCGGGATCCGGTCGATGCTCCACGTCCGCACCACCTCGACGGGCGCGCCGAGCTTCTCGGCGTAGTTCAGCGCCCATTCGAGGGCGTCGTCACCGTTGACGGATCCGTCGTGACCGACGACGATCGGCGCGTCAGCCGACACGGCGGTGAGGTCGTTGTGCTCGCGGACGATCATCACAGGGCTGTGAGCGTGTGCGGCGCACTGGACGCTGACGGAACCGAGGAAGAGCCCGGCGAAGCCGCCGTGCCCGCGGCTACCGACGACCAGCAGCTCGGCTGTTTTGCTCGCTTCGATCAGGACCTTCGCTGCGGATCCCTCGATGACCACTTGGTCGTACCAGGCAGGCAGATGGTCGCCGAATACCTCGCGAGAGGATTCCTCGAGCTGGAAACGAGCGTCTTCGCCTGGTGACCATTCGAGCATGAAGGGGCTGTAGGTGTTGACGTTGCTCCATACCGAGATGGCTCGGAGCCGTGCGTTGTGTGTCTCGGCGTAGTTCTTCGCGGACTGGAGGGCCGCGACGGAGGATCTGGTGCCGTCGACGGCGACGATGATGAGGACGGTGGGTTCTTCACTGTTTTGCATACTTCAACACTGCGGTGCCGAAGCGGCCCCGGGTAGAGCCGAAGGTCCCCACCCTGTCCGGACCCGGGAGATGCTGGTGGGGGTCAGTGGTGTGCTGTGACGTCACGCATCTTGTGCGCGAACGTTCGGCGCCGGATCGGAAGGGTGTCGTGGATGACGACGGTGGGGCCGCCGAGGTTCAGCAGGACATCGTGAACGGTGGAGCCGACCGTTCCAGGAAGGCTCGCATTTCGGTGGGAGCGGCCGATGATGAGTAACGAAACTGCGGCGGATACGTCGATCAGGCCCTCAGCGGCGGGCCGATGCACACTCCGGACTCGAATCGAGAGCTCTGGCTGCGCCTGCCCGGCGACGACCTTCGCGTCGGCGAGGACCGTTTCTGAGAGGAGGGCAGCGAATTGGGTAGCTTCGGCCTGCTCTTCCGGCGTTCGTGGGGTGGTTGTTCGGGGTGCTTCCCAACAGTGCACGATGGTGAGGTCGTGACCGTCTCGGGCTGCCTCAGCGGCAGCGAACCGGATAGTCTCTTGCCCTTCTGTCACATCTCCGACCCCAACGACGACACCTCCGCGGCGGCGGGTTGCGAAGTTGGGGATGAACGCGACGGGGCTTGAAGCTCGGGCGGCGAGCTGTATGAACTTCGATCCGAAAACTCGTCCCTGAACAAACCCGGTCTTATGGGTGCCGACTGCAACCATGACCATGTGTTCCGACGCGGCAGCGAGTTGCTCCAGAGGGTCGCCCTGCAGCAGCAGGGCGGTGACCGGGACGTGATTTTCGACGAGGTGCGCGAAGTCGAGTTCGGCCTGCAGGAACGCGTTGCCGGTCTGCTGGATTTTGGCTTCGATATGCTCCGGAGGAACGGTCAGAGAATCCTCGACGATATGGGCCAGAACGACGCTAGAGCCCGTGGCTGCAGCGCGGTGCATACTCCACCTGATCGCGGCGCGGCTCGGCGCGGAACCGTCGACCCCGACCACGATCGACTCTGTGGGGTGGTTCTTCAACGTGTTCCCGATACGACTCATGAACTGAGGCTGACACGGTGCTTGGCGTCTTGGCAGAGTCGAAAGTCCCGACCCTGTGCGATGGACAGTGTTGGGGAGTAGCCTTGCCGGGTTGCTCCAGACAACGCGGCAGCGGCCCTTGCCCGCGCATGAGAAGGAGTGCATTGTGCCTCACAACATGACCACCGAGAGCAGGCTGCGGGCACTTCTGATAGCGAACCGGGCGGTTGTTGAGCAGCTCGATCTCCCCACAGTGCTCCGCCGGATTGTTGAGGCTGCTGTCGAATTGGTGGGGGCGCAATACGGTGCGCTCGGCGTCATCGCACCCTCTGGCGGGTTGGACCAGTTCATCCATGTCGGGATGACCCCGGACGAGGTGAACACGATCGGACACCTGCCTGAGGGTAAGGGTCTCCTAGGCGCGCTGATCGATTCCCCGCACCCGATCCGGTTGGACACGATCGGCAACGACCCGAGATCCTCCGGGTTCCCGGGTGGGCACCCCCCGATGGACAGCTTCCTCGGTGTGCCCGTCCGGGTGCGAGATGAGGTCTACGGCAACCTCTACCTCAGCAATCAGGCCAACGGGCAATTCACTGACGAGGACGAGCAGCTCGTCACCGCTCTTGCCGCGACCGCGGGAATCGCGATCGAGAACGCTCGCCTGTTCGCCGAGACGACGAGGCGCCAGGCGTGGTCTGCCGCATCCGCAGAGATCACGTCGGCCCTCCTGTCCGGTGAGCGGAGCGATTCGATCTCGTTGATCGTCAACCGAGTCCTTGGACTTTCGGGCGCCGATTTGGTGTGCGTTCTCCTTCCGACAGACAAGCCCGGCACTCTCGTCGTCGAGACGGCATCCGGTCTCGGCGAGTCTGACGTGCAAGGCGCCAAGGTCTCAGCCGCAGATTCCATCTCCGGCACCGTGCTCGAGGGAAAGCAGCCCCGCCTGCTCGCCGACAGCGATGTCACCCTCCCCGGCAGCGTGAGACTCGGGCCGGTGATGGCTGTACCCCTGATCTCCGCGGGGACGGCTGAGGGTGTACTGTTCCTCGCCCGCGCCCAGGGCGCCCAGCTCTTCACCACGGCCGACCTCGAAATGGCGGCCGACTTCGCCGGCCAGGCCAGCGTCGCGATGCAACTCGGCCGGGCCCGCGGCGACCGGCAGAAGCTCGCCCTCCTGGAAGACCGCGGCCGAATCGCCCGGGACCTGCACGATCACGTCATCCAAGAAATCTTCGGCTCGGGCCTGGAGCTGCAGAACATCGCCGGACGGGTGCAGAGCGAGGCCCTCGCCGAGCGGATCGGGCAGACGGTCGCGAATCTGGATGCAAGCATCTCCCAGATCAGAACGGTGATCTTTGCCCTCTCCGCGCCGGTCGAAAAGACTCGCAACACGATCCGACACTCGATTATCGACATCGTGAACGACCTGTCCCCGAGCCTCACCACCACCCCGTACGTCAGCTTCTCGGGCCCCGTCGACCTGCTCGTCACCGGTGACCTCGCCGCAGACGTCACCGCGGTGATGCGCGAGTCGCTGACGAACACCGCCAAACACGCCGCGGCCGAACATTCGTCGGTGGTACTCACCGCCACAGACGGTCACATCACGCTAGAGGTCACCGACGACGGACACGGAACCCCGATCACCATCCATCGAAGCGGGCTGGCAAACATCGAGAAACGCGCCACGCTCCGAGGCGGGACGTCGGAGTTTCATTCCTCTGAAACGGGCACGACCGTGCGGTGGAGCGTGCCCTACTCCCTCACCCCTGTCGCTGAGAATGGACCGACACCGTGATCCGTGTGTTCTTAGTCGATGACCACGAATTGGTGCGACGCGGCATCGCCGGCCTTCTCGGGCTCGAGGAGGACATCGAGATCGTGGGTGAAGCCGGCACCGTTCACCAGGCAGAGGTCCGCATTGCGGCGACCCAACCCGACGTTGTTCTGCTCGACGTTCGCCTGCCCGATGGCAGCGGCATCGACCTCTGCCGGGAGGTCAGGTCGGCGAGCCCGACCATCCGCTGCCTGATCCTCACCGCTTACGACGATGATGACGCCATCGACGCGGCAGTCCTGGCCGGGGCTGCCGGCTATGTGTTGAAGGACGTCAGGGGCAGCGGGCTCGTGGAAGCCCTGCGAAAGGTAGCAGCTGGCAAACAGTTGCTCGACCCGCTGCTGATGCGGAAAGTCGTCGAACGGATTGTGGCCCCCACCGGTAACAGAGGACTCGATACGTTGACCGTCCGTGAGAAGCAGATTCTCCCTCTCATCGCTGACGGTCTCACGAACCGCGAAATCGGAGTGAAGCTGTCTTTGGCGGAGAAGACGGTGAAGAACTACGTCTCAGGCCTGCTGAGCAAGCTCGGGCTGCAACGCCGTACTCAGGCTGCGATCCTTCACCTCGAGTCCCGACCGGCAGGGACACGCACGGTCGAGGATCTGGTGTAGAAGTCGACCAGTCCGTTCGTGGTCGAGCTGCTCGCCGGGTCCCGGAACCTCACGCGGGGTTCGTCGTTCAGGAACGCGTCCGTCTCGGTGAGCACGATCACCGTCGGATTGGTGCCGGTGATCTGCCACCCTGTGCGCTCTGACGCGACCCGGAACCGGCTCGCCGGCAGCACGTCTTCCAGAATCATCAGCAGAACCATGAGCAGGGCGCAGGGGGGTTCGAACAGGGCTAGCTCTACAGTGTTTCCGGCGGCGAGGCACGCTGCCACGTGTTTCGCGACGACTGCTGTGCTGCAAGTCGGAGCGCAGACCATCATCGTGCTGCCCATCGGACTCGCACCGCTGATCACCACCTCCTCACCCGAAACGGCGACGAACGCCGGCCGGGTGTGCTGCTGGCATTCTGCGGCGCGGTAGAACTGCTCCGCGATGCGTGTGCAGTCAGCGATCCGGCCCAGGTCAGCGGTCGTCTGGGGGGTGACGGTCACGAGTCGGTCCCCGATGATGACGAATGCATTCCTCATCAGGCGTGCGGGATCCCGGCGGTCAGACCGCCGTCGATGACGAACTCGGACCCGGTCGAGTACTGGGACTCGTCGCTGGCCAAAAAGAGCACCATCGAGGATACCTCGGACGGGTCAGCCGCCCGGCCCAACGGGATCTGCAGCTGATCGGCCGAGATGCCCGCCGTCATAGGTGTGGTGATGAACCCGGGATGAATCGAGTTCACCCGCACCCCGGACGACCCGATCTCAACCGCGACTGACTTCGTCAGACCCCTCAGTGCGAACTTCGTCGCGACGTAGGCGTGCAGGTTCGCGCTACCACGGAGCCCCTCGACCGAAGAAATATTGATGATCGAGCCGCTACGCTGCGCGACCATTCCGACGACGACGGATTGGATGCCGAGAAATGCGCCGGTCAGGTTGATGTCGATCGTCTTCTGCCACAACCGAAGCTCGAACTCCGCGATCCGCTCACCCGTTGCGATACCGGCATTGTTGACCAGCACGTCGACGGTGCCGAAGCGGTCCTTCGCGGCCAGTACCGCAGCGGTCCAATCGTGGCGGCTGGTGACATCCAGATGCACGAACAGGGCCCTGTCGCCGAGTTCCGCCGCGAGGGCGGTACCTTCGGTGTCTAAGACATCCCCGATGACGACCGATGCCCCCTCAGCAATGAGGCGGCGGGCGTGGGAGGAACCCATGCCACGCGATCCTCCTGTGATCAGAGCGACTTTTCCAGCTACGCGGTCCATCAGGTACTCCTCGTTCGCGAACAGGGCATCGGCCCCGATTGAACGACTATCCCGCGCCGGGTCAGGCCGGGAACAGGGCCATTGGTCCCACCTCCGTCGTCATCGAATACGTGTGCGGGGTTGTGACCAAAGACCCTGTCCCGGGGCAACCGCTGGTGCGAATCTGACATCATGACATTCCCAACGACACCTGAAATGAACGACCGAACCGTTCCCCCCATCGGTGAGGAAACAACCGACGGACGTGTCTCCCGGTTCGGTGTCGATGGCACCGGGGTAGCGACCGACGAATACAACACCGCTCTCACCTTCGACGAGCACGCCAGACTCCCCCTGCACCCCCGAACAACCCGCATCGTCGTCGGACTCGACGGCTCCAAAGCATCCGTCGCCGCCCTGAAGAAGGCGATGACGCTCGCGACCGGGTCACACTCGGCCGTGCAGGGGATCGTCGCGTGGCAGAACCCCAATGGGTACGGCGGCTACAACTTCACCGACTGGTCCCCCGAAGCCGACGCGCTCCGCATCATGGACGACACCACGAAGGAAGCGTTCGATGGGCCCGCCCCGGACTGGTTCACGCCATTGGTCCGCCAGGGCAATCCCGCCGAGCTGCTCATCACGCAGAGCAAGGGCGCGGAGATGCTCATTGTCGGCAGCCGCGGCCACGGCGGATTTGCCGGGCTCCTCCTCGGCTCGGTCAGCACCGCATGCGCGGAGCACGCCCACTGCCCCGTCCTCGTCATGCACAACGACGACCCTGCCTAAACCTGGATCCACCGATGGGGCATGGGGTGAGATCGGCGCGTTAAACGGAGAATACCTTTCTGATCAGGGATAATTGTTCTTACCACAGAGACAATTGGACCCGAAAAGAGAGGCATCTCGCAGATGCAAGTTTCTCATGCCGCACGGGCCG
>NZ_NBXD01000004.1 GCF_003399645.1 Subtercola boreus | reverse complement strand
GATGACCAAGTGGAACACCACGGGCAGCGAGGCTCGCGGCTCCGCCGCGCGCAACACCAGCCAGCGCCTCAGTCAGCCCGACAACACCGCGGACCCCCTCACACCCAAGAACGTCGGTGGATCGAGGCTAAACCCTCGGCCCTGGCATGAGACTCTCCTCCGCGGTCATGTTCGTCAAGAAACTTGACCGGTCCGTCGACTTCTACACCAAGCTACTGACCGCAACCGTCACCGCCTGCGACACCTCAGCTGCGTTGCTCGTCGGTCCCGGTGATTACCAGCTCTACCTCCGCGAGATGGGCACACGCGCCGAACATCCGCTCGGTGCGATCGGGATCCAATACCTGATCTGGAGCGCCGAGACGCTGGAAGACCTTCGCCGCTGCGAAACGCTCCTTCGGGAACTTACTCCCCACGTCACCGCACAAACGGTCGACGGTTTCGACATCGTCGAAGGGTCAGGACCCGACGGTGTACCCATCGTCGTCGTGTACCCAGGACCCGAGAAGCTCCCCCGCGACCAGATCATCCCCCGCATCTATACCTGGTGACTGACTCCTCACTTCCACACGCGTTCATAACCAGAAGACGAGCAGGTCCATGACTCGCACAGATCCAACCCCTCCCGCGATCACCCCGCAGACCACACCGGCACCCCGCAAACTACTCAAGATAGGCGCATCCGCATGAACCGCTCAAGCCCAGAAGACATCTCGGAAGCCGACCGTATCGAGACGGCCGAAGACATTCTCGAGGAAGAGATCCTGAACACGTCCCTCGCCGAGCAGGGGCTTCTCCCCGTACCCGATGCCTCACCCTCAGACGGACCCGCACCAGCCGCCTGACCTCACCCCTGCGCCACACCACACCACTAAGCCTGGATCCACCGATGGGGCATGGGGTGAGATCGGCGCGTTAAACGGAGAATACCTTTCTGATCAGGGATAATTGTTCTTACCACAGAGACAATTGGACCCGAAAAGAGAGGCATCTCGCAGATGCAAGTTTCTCATGCCGCACGGGCCG
>NZ_NBXD01000003.1 GCF_003399645.1 Subtercola boreus | reverse complement strand
GATGACCAAGTGGAACACCACGGGCAGCGAGGCTCGCGGCTCCGCCGCGCGCAACACCAGCCAGCGCCTCAGTCAGCCCGACAACACCGCGGACCCCCTCACACCCAAGAACGTCGGTGGATCGAGGCTAAGAGAGAGAACCCCATGACCGCACTGCCCGCCACCCGACACGCCACACCGAGCCAGCCCCTGGGTCACGAGGCGATTTCCGCGAACTCCTCTACGACGGCCCGACGGGTCCTCGCGGTCCTTCGAATCGCGACCGGCTTCATCTTCCTCTGGGCCTTCCTCGACAAACTTCTCGGACTCGGATACTCGACACCCGCCGCGAAAGCCTGGATCAACGGCGGAACCCCGAGCCAGGGATTCCTGAACAGCCCCTCCGTCGTCGGGCCGCTGAAGCCGTTCTACGCCGCGATCGCCAGCCCCACAACCGACATCCTCTTCATGCTCGGAATGCTCGCCATCGGCATCGCCGTCATCCTCGGCATCGGACTCCGCGTCAGCGCCGTAGCCGGCACCATCATCATGCTGTTCATGCACCTCGCCGAATGGTCCTTCGGCCAGAACGCCGCATCCACCAACCCCGTTGTCGATTACCACATCATCTACGCTCTCGCCCTCATAACCATCGCCGCCCTCTCGGCCGGAGACACCTGGGGCCTCGGCAGCGCCTGGAAGAAGCTGACGATCGTCCAGCGCCACCGCTGGCTCATCTGATCACCCCTTCCCTTTCTCATCTGAAAACGGCAAAGGAAAAGCCTCACATGGTCATGACCACACAGGACTTCACCGAATGGTCCCCCCAGGGCCCCGTCACCGAACTCTCCACCGAACACTGCTGGCGTCTCCTCACGGAGACGAATATCGGGCGGCTCGGCGTGAGCGTCGACAACCAGCCGGAGATCTACCCGGTCAACTACATCGCCGACGGAACATCCGTCGTCTTCAGGACCGCGAGGGGAACCAAACTCAACGAACTCCTGAGCAACAACAGCGTCGTCTTCGAAGTCGACGAACAGGTGGAGAACGGCGCCTGGAGCGTCACCCTGAAGGGAACCGCCACGGTGCTCGGGCCGGAGATCCCCGGCGCGTCGACGGCGGATGAGACCCTCCCCCGTTGGGTACCGACGGCGGAGTACCTCTACGTACGCATCACACCCCGCGACATCCGCGGCCGCCGATTCGAACACCAACTCCGCCCCATCATCCCTGAGAACTAACCGCGGATACCCGCCTCGAGCCGCTCCAGACACACACGAATCATCACCAACTGTCTGCCACCCGACGGGACCTAGCCCACTTCACCAGCCCTCCCGACCCACGGGTCTGCCCAGAGTTTGGTTGTCACCTTGACGCGCCTGGTGCTGGAACGACATTCATCAGGGCTACGGCGTTCGATCCGGGCTACATGGGGTCAGACTTCTCGACGACCTAACCACCGAGGCCGTCTGCGAAGCGGTAGAACGAGAACCGGTCGTGTCATTACTTCTGAAGCCGGTCGCGGATGGCGGCATCTAGGAAATCCACGACTGTCATTTCGTTTGCTTGCAGGTACTCGTCTAGGCGATCCCGCAAGGCAATTTCGATCTTTGACGAGAAGGGTTCCATGCGGCGTTTACTTCTTGGTCGACCCGCGCCTACACGTCGAGGCTCTGGTACTGACCGGTCGGCCGGGACGGACTCCCCTCCCCCGTTGACCGTCCCGGCGCCTGCGCCGGCGCTAGCCGGCGCCGTAGGAGCTCGCGTTATCGATTCGACAACATCAGCGGCCGGCGCTTTGCGGATAGAAGACTTGCGGTCAATTGGACTCATTTAGTTCCTCCGTCTATTCGTCGCGCATGCTCCACGAAACGCTCCGTCATGATTGACGCACCTCTGCTCGTGAGCTTTGTTAGCGGTATGCGGCCGCTAACCGAATCCTGCATTGCAGTTCTCAGCGGTAGATATGGCTCAAGCACCCTGTCGCCGTACTCGCCGATTAGCTCGTTGATCTGGAATGAATGTTCCGCAGTCGCTGGTGAACTGAGCTTGTTGACGATGATCCCTTGGAAGGTGAGGCCCGGATTGAGGTGAGGTAAGCCCTTTACCTTGTTGATTGTGTCTAGGAACTCCCCCACCCCTTTGACCGAAAAGGCCGCAGGCTCGGTGACGGCAATAACTGTCTCGGCCCAGATCAACCCGTTCAGAGTCAATCGACCCAATGCTGGGGGTAGGTCAATGAGAATGTGGTCGTACTGCTGGAGTTCCACGGCGTCCCATGCTGCGGTCTTAAGTCGCATTTCGGGGGTCATCAATGACTCGGACTCGATTCTGGATAGCGCGCCGGAGCTGGGTACTGCATCTATCCCCCGCCAGGAGGTTTCAGTGATTGCTTGCCCGAGTGTGCCCGCTTCTCCCCCGTACAGAACGTCGAAGATGTCGAATTCGCCATGCGCTTCGAGTGCGGCAGTTGTGTCAGCCTGCGGATCGAGATCGACGACCAGTACTCGCTTGTTCAGCAGTGTTAAACCGGTGGCTAGTCCGAGGGTCACAGATGTCTTCCCCACGCCACCTTTTCTGTTACCAATAGCCGTAATCCTGGGGGGCATGCTTCTCCTTCGACGCTCTGAGCGTACTTTATTTACGTCTTTCAATCTATCTATCATTACGTCTGTCATGACGTATTTATTTCACCGACTCCTCCGTATCGCTCGCGAGTACCACTCAGACGAGAATGAGCCGTCCTGGGGCGCTGGTCTCAGATCCTCGGCTATGCCAGCTATTTTAAATAGCCCACCTAACGGAGCATGGGGAACACGGATAAGTTTAATTACGTCTATCTGTCCAGACATAATTATTTGAATTGCTATTCGACCAGTCACCTCTCATAGCCGCGGTCTCGTTCCTGGTCAGACCGGGTGGGGGGAGTCCAGTGCCGGTCGCGGTTTCGTTCTGCGGCTTCACGATCGGCTTGCGCTCCTTGTGCAGCTTGTCGATCGCGTTCTTGTTGCGCGGTGGTTGCGGCTACGGCGTTGGCGTGTCGCGCGTCAGAATAGTTGGCAGGGGTAGTTAGTTGCTGATGCAACGCCCCAGCTGAGAGGTCTGAGTCATGAGTCGTCCACCGACGATCCCGGCGGAGAAGAAGCTCCGCATTGTGTTGTCCATTTTGCAGAACGAGAT
>NZ_NBXD01000002.1 GCF_003399645.1 Subtercola boreus | reverse complement strand
GACGGGTAATCGGTCAACCGTTCGAGCACCATCCGAGTCGAACGCTCCCGAACCTCCGCAGGGTATTTGTTTGACATAACCGAATCCTTTCAAAAAAAGAAAACGGCACGAAACCCGGGACGGTTCAATCTCCTTCCAATGGCGATTTGCATCTTCGTCCGACTCGTCCAAGATCAACCAGAGATGTTTGT
This sequence comes from Subtercola boreus, assembly GCF_003399645.1. Classification (GTDB taxonomy): domain Bacteria; phylum Actinomycetota; class Actinomycetes; order Actinomycetales; family Microbacteriaceae; genus Subtercola; species Subtercola boreus_A. Next base: position 422,554 of record NZ_NBXD01000002.1, on the reverse strand, counting down.
TTCGAGCAAGCGCGAATCCTGCTTCGAAGAGAACGTTACTATTCAAATCGCTGATCTCGGCGATGACTAAATCCGCCGCGTCGATTGCCTCGCAAATCGTATCGACCAGAACACGACCCTCGATGGCCAAGTCTTCCCAGGTCTGGGCACTGTCACCGACCTTGCTAAGGCGCCGAGCCGTGTCCCGCATTGTTTCGGCTCGAAGCTTCGGGTTTCCGGGATAGGCAAAAAAGATCGTCGATTTCTCTGCGCGTAGTACGGTCATGGATCGACCCTAGTGAACGCGCACCAATGGCGTCGCTGTCTTGCCACGACGATGAGGGGACGTAGTGAGCATCAGCTGAAACTAAACGGACTTTAGCTCTAATAGTCGCCGTTGCGTCTCATGCACAGCTTGGCTGCATCCCTAGGGTCTAGCAAGATCGAAGCATGTCACCAGATCCCCTCGCTCTGCCCGCCTTCATCATCTCGATCATTGGCCTCGTGATCGCTGTGATTGGCGCCGCTACGGGCGTGGTGGCGCTCGTCTGGCAGATTGTCACGCGGACCCGTGGAGCCCATCGTGTCGTGGTGTCGGTGAACTCTGACATGCAGATGGTTGGGGCCGGAACCGGGAATACCAAGTGCTTGGAGATTCTAGTTCGCAATCGAGGTGCGGCTTCCGTTCAGATTCAACCGTGGGGGATCAGGCTTTCGGATGGCAACAGCTTGGTTGTGATTCCAGGTGACTTTCCGCCCCCGCCCGTACTCCCATACACGCTCGATGCCGGGACGAGCGCATCGTTTTACGCGCGGGCAGAAGCAATTGCTGACGCGGCCGGAGTCAGGAACCTGGCGACAGCTCGGGCTGTCGTCCATCTAGCGACTGGTCAGAAAATCATTGGCAGAAAGGGCGAAATCCGCGTCGGTTGATCACGAGGACACCAATTCGCGGCCAGGGAACCAAGATACATTCGCGAGAGACGAAATCCATCTCAAGACCCACCTAGTGTCTACGAACACGAGCTTGTGTTCTACTACCCGCGGGTCACGTTGGCTCTGTATTGGACTTGTTCTACGCACGGGCTTTCCACGGGGCATCTCGCGAGGAGACATGCGCGAGTTCGGTTGGCCTTGCGGTCGGGGAGGTGTCGGCGCTGCCGGCTCCCGTTATATTTGCGGTCATTGCCAGGCGTATGAGCCATTCCCGGGCAAGGCCAGAACACGTTTGCAAGCGATGTAGAGCTCGGGCGATGTGGGTGCACTTCCATAGATTGGATGCGGCGGCGGGGGCGGCAATGTGAAGACCGGCAGGGTCGACGGCACAAAGCGTCGACACACCGAGAAGACGATAACTGAGCTCTGACCTCGACGAGCGGAGGCCAACCCAGTTGGAGCCTGTCTCCGGCGTTCGGCGCCCACTCCGGCGGTTCGCGCCGAACGGTTCGGCGCCGGCTCGCCGGTGAGTGAAGGCAGCGGCGATCCGATTCCCGCGGGCGCGGCAGCGCCAACGCAGAACTTGCCGAAGAAAGATGATGGACGATAACGCCCAGCGTTACCCTATTTGTGGGCGTCGCCCGATTCACGCGACTCTCGGGTGAGATCTTCGCGCACCTCGTGCTCCACGAGAACGGGGATGTAGTCGCGCAGAGGCGCTTCGGCCAAGGCCTCGTACTCGCTCTGCACAACGTCATCGATGTGTTCTGGGGAGACGTCGGGGAACTTCTCTGCTAGGCGCTCCGCGACTTTGCCGACCGCTTCTTTTTCCTTTTCGGGTTCCATGTTCCCAGTATCGAGCCGTCACGCCTGTCAGCCAAGGGCGTCACGCCCTCCACGCACGCATTGTCCGAGCCGGTTGCGCGGACCTCAGGGGGTCTTGCGCTGCCGAGGCGCTGCCGAGCGGGGCGGGGTCGCGCGAAGGCGGTCGGCCGCCTGGCCGAGGATGCGCGCGAGCTCGCCGACGTCTCGGTCGGAGAGTGCGGCGAAGAGCAACTCGTGAACGGCTTCGATGTGGCCGGGGAAGACTGCGGCGAGCACTGCGCGACCGGCGTCAGCGAGGGCGACGACAGTGCTGCGTTCGTCGTCGGGTGAGGGCGCGCGGGTGACGAGCCCGCGCTGTTCGAGGAGTTGCGCCTGGTAGGTCAGGCCGCTGCGGCTGTAGACCACGCCGTCGGCGAGATCGGTCATGCGCAGCCGGCCGTCGGGAGCGTCGCCCAGGCGGGCAAGCAGCTGGAACTGCACGTAGCTCAGATCGCCGGCGCTGCGCAGCTGTTTCTCGACGGAGTGGCGCACCAGGCTACTCACCTCGGTGAAGGCGAAGTACGCCCCGAGCTGGGCGGGCGTCAGGGATGTGGGCGGCTCGGTCATGAATCCCATCTTACGTGTTGCTTCGAGTTCAAAGCAGTGCTACCTTCTAGCTATTGCTACGAACTCGAAGCATATGACGAAGGGATAGATCATGAAGGCAGTACGTTTCCACGAAGTGGGCGGCCCCGAGGTGCTGAAGTACGAGGAGATCGAGCAGCCGACACCGGCGGCCGGCGAGGTGCGGATCCGCGTTGCGGCGTCGGCGTTCAATGCGGCCGACAACGGGATGCGGGCCGGGTTCCTGCCGATCCCGGTGGTGCTGCCGCACGTGCCTGGCTACGACGTCTCGGGTACCATCGACGCGGTTGGCGAGGGAGTCGACGGGGTCGCGGTGGGCGACGACGTGATCGGCTTCCTGCCGATGGAGCGCGACGGCGGTGCGGCAGAGTACGTGGTCGCCCCGGCGGATTCGTTCGTGAAGGCCCCGACGAGCATCCCGCTCGCCGACGCCGCGGCATTGCCCTCAGTCGCGTTGACCGCGTGGCAGGCGCTCTTCGACGAGGGGCGGCTCGAGGCGGGGCAGCATGTGCTCATCGTGGGGGCGGGCGGCGTCGTGGGCAAGTACGCGATCCAGCTCGCCAAGCGTGCGGGCGTGCACGTCGTGGCGACGGCGAGCCCGCGCAGCATCGACGCGGTGCGCGAGGCGGGTGCCGATGAGATCGTCGACCACACCAGCACCGACCTGCGAAGTACCGTCGGCGAGCAGGTCGACGTTCTGCTCAACCTCGCCCCGATCGATCCGGAGCAGTTCGCCTCGTTCGTGGGGCTCGTTCGCGATGGGGGCGCTGTGGTCAGTACTACCGCGTTCATGGCGACTCCTGGCGACGAAAGCCGTGGTGTGCGCGCTGCGACCGTCTTTGTGCTGCCGAACCGTGAGCGCCTGGCCGAGCTGGTGTCGCTCGTCGACAGCGGTGAGCTCACCGTCGAGGTGACCCGTCGCATCCCGCTCACCGAGCTGCCCGCCCTGCACGCCGAGGCTGCCGCAGGCGGCGTCGCCGGGAAGGTCATCGTTCTGCCTGCCTGAACCCAGGGTGCGGGAGACAACCGGAAGGTCAGGCCCTAGCACCTTTCGAGCCGAGCGCAGGGTCCGACTCCGCCGAGGGCGCCTTGCTGGTCTGCCACGGCCACCGGCCCGTGATCTCCAGTTCGAGCGAGAAGCTCAGGAAGGTGCGGATGAGGATGATCGCCGCGAGCACCGCGACGCTGTCGAGTGTGGGCGTCACCGCCACCGTGCGGATGATGTCTGCCGCGACCAGAAACTCGAGCCCGAGCAGAATCGACCGGCCCAGATACTGCCGGTACGCGCGATACACCGGGCGTTGGCCCCGGATGATCCTGACGAGAACCAGCACGGTCGAGATCGCCGCGCCGCCCACGATGATCGGAGAGAGATTAATGCTTTGAAGGAATTCGAACATCGCCTTTCGCAGCGGCTCATTACGGTCGTGGACCACGAAGACCGACCGAGTATCAACTATTCGTTCGGTCATCATCACCCCTGGTTGATCTATATGTCTCGGTCAAACCACGGCCTGGCGTAGTCGGCTTTTACTGATAGGTGTCCGCAGCGGCGGCCGTGGCCTCGTTCTCAGTGAAGCCATCGAACACGAGCTGGCTTGACAGCCTGGATTGGGAGAAGGCTCCTTGTACGAGATACTCCTTGGCCTTCTTGACGGCCTGCTCCGTCCAATCCGCACGGATATTCGCCAGCGCGCGCTCTGACTCGGACTCGGAAAATCCCTCGGAGACAAGCTGGTTCAGCAGCCCTTCTCTCGAAAGGGCTATGTGCGCGAGGTATTGGCCGGCCTTTTTTGCGGCCTGTTCGTCCCACGCTGCGCCTGCGCTCGCTACGGCAAATTCCGCATCGTCCATTGAGAAGCCTTCCGAAGCCAGCTGATTTAGTAAGCCGCTCCTAGAGAAGGCGGTGTACCGCAGATACTCCCGTGCCTTTGCGAGTGCATTGCGTTGACCTGGTGAGACATCCGACATTGGGGGTGCAACGGTCTCGTCGGCGTCAACTGAGTTAGTCGGAGCGGCCGCGTACGACGCGCCCGCAAAAGCCGGAGGGTTTGGCGGGAGCTCCGGCAGGGGTCCAAGTGCATTTTTCATGAACTCCGGCTGCTTGGTGAGACTCCTAAGGAGGTCTGATAGCCCAGCTTCATCTATCGTCTCGATGCGGAAGCGCGGCACACCGTGCAGGCCAGAAGGAATGTCCTCACTGTTCGCCCCGGGTAGAAGTATGAGTCGCACCTTTTCGATGAAAACCTTCCGATCTGCGGCATAGATGCTGCGGAGCGAGTCAGCTTCAGCCGCGGCGCCAGCTCCTTTGCTGGAATCGCCGCCGCCTTCCCACGCCAGACGCCAGCTATTCGACACCACGATGAGCACGAACTCACACTCATCGACGCGACTCGGGCCCCAGCGAGTCCAATCGACAGGGTCAGTCAAGTAATAGAGATCTACGTCAGCATCGACGCCGTTGCCTCGAAGCGCGGTCGCAAAGTTGAAGACTAATTCCCTACGAGCATCGATCTCTCGCTGCGACCAATCAGGATCGACATGCGCCCAGGAGATGAACGCCGAGGGATGACGTTGTAAGGAGTCGGGCACACTTCATTCTGACTGGTCCGGCGTGAAATACCGAGGCTTCACCAAGAAGCATCGGCCGACGAGGATCCATTACCACCCTTTGCCATTCGGAAGAGAGACCTCCGGGCCCAGCAACCCCAGCTACCGTTTTAAGTCCGCATTCACGCAGGGTTTGAGGGCTACGCCTCGCCCTAGTTAGTCTCGCCCTGCGATGAGAGGGAAGCCATCCCCGCCGATGATTGCACGATAGTTCCGATCACAGCGCATCGACCGGCTGCCGACGACGAACTCAGCCAGAAAGGGGTAGAGCTCCGGATCGGTGGGAGTGTCCACGACCCGGAGGACCCGACAGTCGGTTGCTGTTTAACGCGTTGGCGATGGTCGCGGAGTTCGAGTCCGATCCGGGCGCGCATAAAAGGGGGCATGCGTGTCGCGAAAGAGGGCATGCGCGTCGCGAAAGCGAAGGGACGGCTGAAAGGGAAAAACCCAAGCCGTCTCGTGCGGTGGAGGGACACCTTGTGGCTGAGTACCATTCCGGGGATTACAAAGTCGCTGAACTGTCCGCACGGTTCAGTGTGGGCGCGGCGACGGTGTACCGGGCTGCACACTGGGCGGCGGCGAAGTCGGATGCGGTGACGTCCTGGTGCTTCCCCGCGTTGAGGGATGACCAGGCCCGGGTTGCGGTGGGCCTGGCTGTTGAGCCAATACGTCCACTTTGATAACTAGAGTTGTATCCGTGCAACCGTGGTTGCACTATCACAACTCGAATTGCATACTGGGACCATGGACCTTGAGTTGCCATTCCGTACAATCGCTCCCCCAGTGGAGGCCGAAGCGCTTCGTGTACTAGCCGGAGCGGACACCGAATTTAGCGCTGCGCAAGTCCATCGACTCATAGATTCTGGGTCGCCCTATGGTGTGCGGAAGGCCCTAGCGCGCCTCGCCGAGTCAGGACTTGTTCTGTCGACGATCCACGGCAACTCGACGTTCTGGCGCGGAAACCGCCATCACCTTCTCTGGCCCTCGATCGAGTTGGCTGTAAATGCTCGTCGGGAATTGCTCGACCGCCTTCGAGGCGAATTGGCGATGCACAACGAACTCGCGGCCTACCTCTATGGATCATTCGCGCGGAGATCAGCCGGCCCTGATTCTGACATTGATGTTCTCATCGTGCATCCGGACGACAGCTCGCACGACTCGATCGTGGATTTTGCCCACGACCTCAGCCAACAGATCATGGCATGGACAGGCAACGAGGGACACGTCTACAACGCGACGCGATCGTGGCTCCGTGACGCGATAGAAAAGAACGACCCAGTCGTGATGTCCATTCGACAAGACGCAGTGGCGTTGGTTGGCCCCGAGTTCGAAGAATTACTTCGTGAACTCGACACGGGGAAGTACGCGCGTGCCTAAGCAGCATAGAACGGTGAGTCTGGACAAAGCTGGTGCGCGTTCCCGTTTGAAAGAGGCCCGCCTCTACCTCGCCGCGGCAGAACTTCTCGATTTAGGAAGCGCAGCGGAGAACAAAGTGGCTGGATCGAACGCAATTCTGGCTGGTATCGCTGCGGCCGATGCGATATGCGGGCTTGTCCTGGGCCAGCGCAGTTCCGGCGATGACCACACCCAGGCCATCAGTCTTCTTGAGCAAGCCACGCACCCCTCGACCAAAACGACGACCAGTCTCAAACGACTCCTGACACAAAAAACACCGGTGCAATACGGTGCCGATGCGATCAGTGCTAGCGATGCAGTCGACCTGCTCAGGTGGGCTCGAGACATCGTGGAAGAGGCTGATGCAAAGGATCGATAGATCGCACACGCTTGTTGCGCGCGTTATCTAGGGCGGGAGCAGCTGACCAATTCTTCTGGACGCGCCCTCTCCCCAAGAGAGAAATTGCGCTGCCCTCACCGCACGCCGGGGCGGCCGCGGGCGGCGTCGCCGGGAAGGTCATCGTTCTGCCCGCCTGATGTCGCAACGGGGCCCGATAGTTGCAACGACCAAGCTCCATCGCGGACCACAGTCAGGCCGCAGCACCGCTCGAACCGAGCGCAGGGTCCGACTCCGCCGAGGGTGCCTTCCTGGTCTGCCACGGCCACCGGCCCGTGATCTCCAGTTCGAGCGAGAAGCTCAAGAAGGTGCGGATGAGGATGATCGCCGCGAGCACCGCGACGCTGGCGAGAGTGGGCGTCACCGCCACCGTGCGGATGATGTCTGCCGCGACCAGAAACTCGAGCCCGAGCAGAATCGACCGGCCGAGATACTGCCGGTACGCGCGATAGACAGGCCGTTGGCCCCGGATGATCCTGACGCGAACCAGCACCGTCGAGATCGCCGCGCCACCCACGATGATGAGTACTCCGGCGCCATCGATGAGTGTGCCGGCGAATTCGACGATGTTCTGAAAGTCCATGCCATAAGACAGACAGAACCCCGATCATCCTGCAACCCCTGTCGGAGCGCGCCGCGCGGGTTCACCATGAGACCGCAGCATACGCAACCGAATGAACGTCTCGAAAGGACACCACCATGGATCTCGGCCCCTACACCGGTTACCCCCTCCCCCTGGCGATCCGCGAGGCATACGGCGCCGACACCGCCGGCGAACTCGCCGACCGACTCGGCGTGACCACGCGACCCGGCTCGGACGTCGGACCGGCCGCCGACGCGGCGTACCAGTCACTCCGGCGCGGCGACCAGGCCCCCGCCCGCGCCCTGCTGATCGAAAAGCTCGGCCTCAGCGAGTCTGCCGCCGACGAGGCGTTGGCCAAGCTGCCGAAACTCTGACCCGTGCAGCACGCGGACCCGGTCGACGACGCGCTCTACCGGACGCGACGCGCTGAGCTCGAACGGCACGCTGGGATTCCCCTCATCATGGCCGCGCTGAGGATGCATAGCGGATCCGCCGCTGCCGTGTTGCGGATCCGCCGGGCCTCACTTGCGGATCCGCCGGGACGGATGCTGCGGGTCACTGGTGCTCGGGTAGCACCGGTGACGACCAGCCGGGGTCGCGGTTGAGGTGGGTGGCACGGGCGAGCGATGTCGCGCCGAAGCGATCGCGCACCGCGTCGAGCACCGTGTCGAGCCGCGCCTCGTCGTTCCAGTCGATCGGCAACTCGGGTTGCAGGCTGGCGGAGGGGGCCAGATGCGACAGCGAGATGCCGATCAGGGTGATGCCGCGCTCCGCGATCTCGGGCTGAGCCGCGGCGAGCAGATTGCGGGCGACGCCGAGCAGCACCGATGTGCGATCGGATGCCGATCCCAGGGTGCGCGACCGCGTCGCCTTCGCGAAATCACCGAAGCGAAGCCGCAGCACGACTGAGCGGCACACGCGGCCACCGTCGCGCAGGCGCCCGCCCAGCCGATCGATGAACTGCGTGAGGATGATGTCGAGCTCGTCGGGCGACCGTGGGCGGCTGCCGAGTGCGCGCTGGGAACCGATTGACGACCGGCGGCGCGTGCCGTCGACGGGCCGCGGATCCTGCAGCCGGGCCAGCGCGTGCAGGTGCGCCCCGTTCGCCCGCCCCAGCAGATTCTCGGCGGTGGCGGCTTCGAGCTCGGCGAGCTGTCCGACGGTTCTGATGCCGAGCCGGTGCAGCTTCTCGGCGGTTGCGGCGCCGACGCCCCACAACCGTTCCACCGGGAGCGGGAGGAGGAACGCCTGCTCCCGGTCGGGTTCGACGATGAGCAGCCCGTCGGGCTTGCTGACCGCGCTGGCCACCTTCGCGAGGAACTTGGTGCGAGCGACGCCGACCGAGATCGCGAGCCCGACCTCCCTGAGAACCCGCTCGCGCAGCTGCACCGCGACCTGTTCGGGCGAGCCCGCGATACGCCGCAGGCCGCCGACCTCGAGGAATGCCTCATCGATCGAGAGCCCCTCGACGAGCGGCGTGGTGTCACGGAAGATCGCGAAGACGTCACGACTGGCGGCGGAGTAGGCGTGCATCCGGGGCGGAACGACGACCGCATCAGGGCACAGGTCACGTGCCTGGCGCCCGCCCATCGCCGTGCGCACCCCGCGCGCCTTCGCCTCGTAGCTCGCCGCCAGCACCACTCCGCCGCCGACGATGACGGGTCTGCCGCGCAGTGCCGGCGCATCGCGCTGCTCGACCGAGGCGTAGAAAGCGTCGAGATCGGCATGCAGGATGGTCGCCTCGCCTCGCATCACACCCCCGATCATCCGCTGGGTGGATGATCGCATGCACCGGCGACAGTGGACTCCCGCCCATCACAACCCGGCCGGTCGACGGGCAGGCGGGGCCGCCGTCGTTGCCCGCACCACGAGGCGCGTCGGGAGCTGCAGGTGGATCGGGGCGGGGGTCTCTCCGGAGAGGAGCGCGACGAGCATGTGAGCGGCAGCTGCGCCGATCTTCTGAATCGGTTGACGGATGGTCGTGAGCGCGGGGCTGACCTGCGAGGCCTCGGGGATGTCGTCGAATCCGATCACCGAGAGCTCTTCAGGCACCCGGATGTCGAGTTCGGCGGCGACCTGCACGGTCGCGATGGCCGAGAGGTCGTTGGCCGCGAAGATCGCGGTGGGCCGGTCGGGCAGGGTGAGGAGGGCCATTGCGGGGTCGCGGGCCGTCTCGCGCTGGTACATTCCGACGCGCACGAGGGCCGGGTCGAAGGGGATGCCCGCCTCGGCGAGGGCGCGGCGGTAGCCGCCGTCGCGGAGGTTCGACGACTGGAGGTCGGGGCGGCCGGCGAGGAATCCGATACGGCGGTGGCCGAGTGAGATGAGGTAGCGGGTGGCGCGGAGGGCGCCACCGAAGCTGTCGGATTCGACGGTCGGAAGGTCGGCGTGCCCGGTGTGCGGGTCGATCGCGACCACGGGGATCTCGGTCGAGGTCGCGACGACGGTCGGTGTGACGATGATGGCGCCGTCGATGAGGGTACCGCTGAGCCGCGAGAGCGAGCGTCGCTCCCAGCCGTCTCTGGAGTTCTGCCGGGAACCGCTGTAGGCGAGCAGATCGAAGCCCGACTCGCGGAGCGCGGTACCGACACCCTTCAGGATCTCGGCGCTGAAGGGCTCGAAGTCGGCGACCAGGATGCCGATGACCCCCGTTCGCCGTGACCGCATGCTGCTCGCGACGAGGCTGGATTCGTACCCGAGTGTCTTGACGACATCGAGGATGCGGGCGGCTGTCTCTTCGGAGATGCCGTAGCGGCCGTTGACCGCCTTTGAGACGGTCGAGACCGACACGCCTGCTGCCCGGGCGACGTCGTGGATGGTGGCCCGCCGTGTCATGCAGGCAGCCTAGCGCCCATGGAAAAGGTTTTCGAAAACGTTTGACGATGAATTTGTTGCTTGCGACACTCAATTGCTGCCGGGCACACAGCACAGCGAGACACACAGCACAGCGAGACACACAGCACGACGAACTCCGGCCCGGCGGTCATCCGACTCAACGAAGAGAACAGGTATTCACATGAAGACGAAACGTATCGTCGCCGGCCTCTCGGTGCTCGCTCTCGGGGCCCTCGGCCTCAGCGCGTGCAGCGGCGACAGCGGCGGCTCGGGCTCCGACGGCGGCCCGGTGTCGATGACACTGTGGGAGAACTCGACCACCGGCCCCGGCCAGGAGTTCTGGGACAAGACAGCCGCTGACTTCACAGCGGCGAATCCCGGTGTCACGATCGATGTGCAGGCGATCCAGAACGAAGACCTCGACGGCAAGCTGCAGACAGCGTTGAATTCGGGCGATGCGCCCGACCTCTTCTTTCAGCGCGGCGGCGGCAAGATGGCCGCAATGGTGGCGGCTGGCCAGGTGAAAGACCTGACCGAGGGGCTCTCGGCCGACGCGAAGAAGGAGATTCCGGCGGCGACGTTCGGTGCGACATCCATCGACGACAAGGTCTACGCAATGCCGGTCTCCGTGCTGCCCGGCGGCGTCTTCTACAGCCAGGATCTGTTCACGGCCGCTGGGGTCACGTCGGCACCGACGACGATCGACGAGCTCGAGGCCGCCAATACGAAGTTGAAGGCGACGGGGGTGCAGGCCGTGGCGCTCGGCGGCAAGGACGCCTGGCCGGCCGCGCACTGGTACTTCTTCTTCGCCCTGCGCGAGTGCAGCCCGGAGGTTCTCTCGGGCGCCACGAGTTCGAAGGACTTCAGCGATGACTGCTGGATCCGCGCCGGGCAGGATCTCGAGGACTTCGCCTCGACGCAGCCGTTCAACGACGGATTCCTGTCGACCCCCGCGCAGCAGGGTGCCGGCAGCTCTGCAGGCCTCGTCGCCAACCACCAGGCCGGCATGGAACTGATGGGCGCATGGGATCCCGGGGTCATCGCCTCGCTGACGCCCGACGCCAAGCCGCTTGCCGACCTGTCGTGGTTCCCGTTCCCCGAGATCACCGGCGGCGACGGCGAGCCCGGCTCGATCCTCGGCGGGGTCGACAGCTATTCCTGTTCGGTCGATGCTCCGTCGGCCTGTGTCGATTTTCTGAACTACCTCGCCACCTCGGATGTGCAGAAGGCGTACTACGTGGCGTTCAACGCTCCCCCCGTGAACACCGAGGCGCAGAAGTCGGTGACAGAGCCGTACCTGCAGCAGATCATCTCGACCTACAACGCAGCGCCGTTCGTGTCGCAGTGGCTCGACACGCTCTACGGCCTGAACGTGGGCAACGCCCTGAACGTCGGAGTCGTCGACCTGCTCGCCGGCAAGAGTAGCCCGGAGCAGCTCGTGCAGACGGTCAACGACGCCGCGAAGAAGGCGTAGCGACGATGACGGTTCGAGAGGCCGTGCCGGTGGAGGCCGGCGCGGCCGCCGGGTCGGCGACGGCTGCGGCCGGCACGACTCCGGGCACCCCGCCGGGCAAGACCGGAAGGCCGACCGGCCGGGCGACGGGTGGCCCCAGGCGCCGCCCCTTCAACCGGGCGAGCCGCTGGGAGGTGGCCCTGCTGGTGGGGCCCGCCCTGCTCGTCTTTCTCGCCTTCGTGATGTTCCCCGTGGTGATCGCCGCCTACTACGGCTTCTTCAGCTGGCAGGGGTACGGAACACCGACCGACGTGGTGGGCCTGCGCAACTACCTCACGATCCTCCAGGACCCGACCTTCCAGCAGGCTCTTGCGCACAACGGGACGATTCTCGTTCTGTCTCTCGTCTTCCAGGGGCCGGCCGCGATCGGGCTGGCGCTGCTGCTGAACCGCAAGCTCCGCGGGCAGTCGCTGATCCGGGTGCTGATCTTCGTGCCGTACGTCATCTCCGAGGTGGTGGTCGGAACCGGGTGGAGCCTCATCCTGCAGACCAACGGTGCCTTCAACGGCCTGCTCGAGAACCTCGGGCTCGGGGCTGTTGCCGAGGACTGGCTGTCGAACCCGGATATCGCCATCTGGACGCTGATGGTCATCATCACGTGGAAGTACATCGGCTTCGCCGTCATCCTCTTTCTCGCTGGTCTCCAGGGCATCCCCGAGGAGCTGTCGGAGGCGGCGTCGATCGACGGGGCATCGTTCTGGCAGATCCAGCGCAACATCACGCTGCCGCTGCTCGGGCCGACGCTGCGTATCTGGGCGTTCCTGTCGATCATCGGCTCCCTGCAGCTGTTCGACCTCGTCTACATCATCTGGGGGCAGTACGTCAGCTCGACCGCCGGCACATCGACGATGGCGACCTACATGGTCGCGAACGGGCGGAACGCCGGCAACTACGGCTACGGCAACGCGGTCGCGGTCGTGCTCTTCGTCATCTCGCTGATCATCGCGCTGGTGTACCAGCGCTTCATCCTGCGGCGCGACACCCAGGGCGCCCTGACCGACAAGGGGAACACCGAATGAGTGCCATGAGCACGATCAGCGGGATGGCGCCCGTCACGGCCCCACGTTCATCCACTCGCCTGCGACCGGGCACGCCGATCGCCTACGCGGTCGCGGTGGTCGTGATCATCCTGATGCTCGCGCCTGTCGTGTTCATCATCATCGGCGGGTTCCGCACCAACTCCGAACTGTCGGTCGACCCGGCCGGACTGCCCGCCGTGTGGAACATCTCGAACTACGTCGACGTGCTCACCGGCGGGGTGTTCTGGGGCGAGGTGCTCAACTCCGTGATCGTGGCGCTCGCCACCACGCTGGGTGTCGTCGTGCTCGGGCTGATGGCCAGCTACGTGCTCGCGCGCTACAGCTTCCGCGGGCGAGGCGTGCTGTACGCGCTGTTCGCTGCCGGGCTGATGTTCCCGATGACGGTCGCCATCACGCCGCTCTACATCGTGGTGAAGAACCTCGGCCTGATGAATTCGCTCGGCGGGGTCATCCTGCCCCAGATCGCGTTCGCGCTGCCGACGACCATCATCATCCTGGTGCCCTTTCTGCGGGCGATCCCCGACGAGATCCAGGAGGCGGCATTCATCGACGGATGCAGCCGGCTGGGGTTCTTCTGGCGCATGGTCGTGCCGCTGGCCACGCCGGGAGTGATCACCACCGGCATCCTCGCTTTCATCGCCAGCTGGAACAGCTACCTGCTGCCGCTGTTCATTCTGAACAAGCCGGCCATCTTCACACTGCCGCTCGGGGTGCAGGCGTTCTCATCGCAGTACTCGGTCGACACCGCCAAGGTGCTGGCGTTCACAGCTCTGTCGATGATTCCGGCGCTGCTGTTCTTCGCGTTCTTCGAGCGCCGCATCGTCGGCGGGCTGTCGGGCGCGGTCAAGGGCTGAGCCCCGCGCCGCCCCCCCCACCGCCACCCGACCGACCCCTTCACAGAAATGACAACCATGACCAACCCTCCGCTGCCCCCTGTCTCCGACCGGGTGCGGGCACTGCATGCCGAGATGACCCTCGACGAGAAGATCGCCCAGCTCGTCGGGTACTGGGTCGATCAGGGCGGCGAGGTCGTGGCCCCGATGCAGGGCGAGATGGCGACTTCGAGCGGCTACGACGAGGCGACCGTGAACGGCATCGGCCACCTCACGCGCGTCTACGGCACGCGGCCGGTCGACCCGGTCGAGCGGGCCGCGTGGCTCTGGGCCGAACAGCGGAGGCTGCAGAGCGAGACCCGGCTGGGCATCCCGGCCCTCGTGCACGAGGAGTGCCTGACCGGGCTGGCCGCGTGGAAAGCCGCGACGTTCCCGACGCCGCTCGCCTGGGGCGCGGCGTTCGACCCGCAGCTGGTCGAGGAGATGGGACGGATGATCGGGGGGTCCATGCGCGACCTCGGCATCCACCAGGGGCTGGCACCGGTGCTCGACGTGATCCGCGACCCGCGCTGGGGGCGCGTCGACGAGTGCATCTCGGAGGACCCGTACGTCGTCGGAACCCTCGGCACGGCATACGTACGCGGGCTGCAGAGCGCGGGGGTGCATGCAACGCTCAAGCATTTCGTCGGGTACTCGGCCTCGCGGGCCGGGCGCAACCACGCGCCCGTTCATCTCGGACGACGCGAGCTGGAAGACGTGTTGCTGCCCCCGTTCGAGATGGCGGTGCTCGACGGCGGGGCGCGGTCGGTGATGAACTCCTACGCCGAGATCGACGGGGTGCCGGTGGGCTCGACGCCCGAATACCTCACCGGCATTCTGCGCGACCGGTGGGGGTTCGACGGAGCGGTCGTCTCCGACTACTTCTCGGTTGCGTTCCTGAACCTGATGCACGCGGTTGCTGCCGACCGGGCCGAGGCCGCCGCGCTCGCACTTGCGGCGGGGATCGATGTGGAGCTGCCGACGGGGGATGCGTACCTGGCACTCGGGGAGCGGATCCGGGCGGGCGATACCGGCGGAGAACTCGTGGATGCGGCCGTGCTGCGCGTGCTCTCCCAGAAGGAGGAGCTCGGCCTGCTGGATGCGGATTTCGGGAAGCCCCCGACATCCGTCGACCTCGACAGCCCCGCGCACCGCGGTGTGGCGCGGCGGCTGGCTGAGGAGTCGCTGGTGCTCCTGACGAACGACGGGTCACTGCCCCTGAGGGGCGGCAGCGCGCGCGTCGCGGTCATCGGCCCGAACGCGGACTCCGCCGAGGCGCTGATGGGCTGCTACTCGTTTGTCAATCACGTGCTGGCGCATCATCCCGACACCCCGACCGGGCTGGTGATACCGACGGTTCTGGATGCCGTGCTGAGCGAGTTCGACGGTGCCACCGTCACGTTCGAGCCGGGCTGCGGCGTCGAGGGCGACGACGTTTCGGGCTTCGAACCAGCAGCGCGAGCCGCTCGGCGGGCGGATGTCGCGATCGTCGTCGTCGGCGACCGGGCAGGCCTGTTCGGCCGAGGCACGGTCGGTGAGGGAAATGACGTCGAGAACCTGGAACTGCCCGGCAGGCAGCGACAACTCGTCGAGCGCATCGTCGCCACCGGCACGCCCGTGGTGCTCGTGCTCCTGACCGGTCGCCCGTATGCGATCGACTGGGCGGTGACCGGGCCGTCTGCACCTGCGGCGGTCGTGCAGGCGTTCTTTCCGGGCGAGGAAGGAGGCACGGCGGTGGCCGGACTGCTCTCGGGACGCGTCTCGCCGTCGGGGCACCTCCCGGTCTCGCTGCCGAGGTCGGCGGGGGCCCAACCGTTCAGCTACCTGCACCCGCTCCTCGGCGGGCCGTCGGAGGTGACCAGCGCCGACAGCACCCCGGTGCTGCCCTTCGGGCACGGCCTCTCGTACACGACTTTCGAACGGGATGAGCTCGCTGTCGAAACCCCGGAGGTCGTGGCCGGCGACATGTTCACCGTGACCGTGAGGGTAAAGAACACGGGCACGCGCGCCGGCACTGATCTCATACAGCTCTATGCGCACGATGTCATCGCCAGCGTGACCCGTCCGGTAGCGCAGCTGCTCGGCTACCATCGGGTGTCGCTCGAGGCAGGTGCAGAGGCGGTGGTGCGGTTCACCGTTCCCACGACGAGGCTCGCGTTCACTGACCGCGCCTACACGCGCATCGTCGAACCCGGAGTGGTCGACCTCTGGGTCGGGCCGTCGTGCGATGTGCGCGAGACCGAGACATCGCTCGCGATCACCGGGCCGGTGCATCGGGTGACGATCACCGACGAACGCGCCGTGCGAGCCGCCGTGGTCGTACCGGTGTTCGCGCACCATACCGTCGCGTGAGTGAAGTACCCGAATAACTGAGTTGCGACAACTCCAAATCTTCAGTTGTAGTTTCCAGGTTTCCGTGGTTCTGTTGGAGATAGTTGTAGCCACAACTAAACTGACGTGTCGATCCGGTGTGCGCCGCGAACCCTCACAGAGGAAGCGAAGCCATGAGCACAGCATCACAAGAATTCGATTACATCGTCGTCGGTGCAGGTGTCGCAGGATCCGTGCTCGCCTCGCTACTGAGCGAGTACCCGGATCGCAGCACGCTGCTGTTGGACGCGGGGCAGGAGAACCCGTTGGATATCGGTCGCAGCCAGGGCGCCTTCCTTCTCACCTGGGGCGACACGGAAAAGAACTGGGCCTACCAGACGGTTCCGCAGCCCGGTCTCGCCGGACGGGTGGTCGATGAGCCCCGCGGGCGTGCCGTCGGCGGCTCCAACGTGCTCAACATCGGCGCGTGGCTTCGCGGGCGCCCCGAGGACTACGACGCCTGGGAGCAGGCGGGAGCCACCGGATGGAACGCTGAGGCAGCGCGCAGAGCGTTCCTCGCGATCGAAGCGACAGACCGTGGGCCGGCTGACCTGCGCGGTAGCGACGGGCCGCTGCGACTGAACGACATCGCGACTCCCACCGCGCTCTCGGACACGCTCCTCGACGCGTACGTCGAATATGGTTTCGGGGCGCGCGGCGACTCCGACGGTGCGGTCGCAGACGTCGCCGACCGCTACCAGACGGTCTTCGTCGATGGCGTGCGGCACACCGTCGCCGACGCGTACCTCACCGAGGAGGTCCGCGCACGTGAGAGCCTCACGATCCGCGTCGGCGCCCACGTCAGCCGCGTGATCATCGAAGACGGTCGAGCTGTGGGCGCCGAAGTGCGTCCACGTTCCCCGGCGAGCAAAATGCCGACCAGCGCTCCGGCGTCACCGTGGGCTCCGTGCTCCTGCAGTCCCAAAGCACCGGTACCGTGCGCCTCGCCTCCGCCGACCCCTCCGACAGGCCCGTCATCGACCCCCGTTTCCTCAGCGCGGAAAGCGACCTCACCGGCCTCGTCGAAGCGGTACGCCTGACCCAGCAGTACCTGACCGCACCGCTCCTGCAGCCCTGGGTCGATCAGATGTACCCGACGCAGACGGCGACCGACGCTGAGATCGTCGAGCACATCCGCCAGGACGCGGGAACGACCTTCCACCCGGTCGGGACCGCGAAGATGGGCTCGGACACCGATCCGATGGCCGTGACCGACGCTGAGCTGCGCGTGCGTGGCGTGCTCGGCCTCCGCATCGCCGACGCCTCCGTCATGCCGCAGATCATCCGCGGCCACACCTTGGCGCCCGCGGCGTTCATCGGCCACCGCGCCGCGGACCTCATCGCGACAGGCGAAACGGAGTAAAAGCGACACGAGAGAGGGGCGGGTCGGTCTGTTTGCTTAATACAGCGAAGGCTGTATTAATGGGTTCATGCTCGCACTCAGCACACAGCTCGACGTCATGAACCGGATCGGTCGCGCGATGGCCGATCCGACCCGTTCCCGCATTCTCCTGATGCTGCTCGATCAGCCCGCCTACCCTGCCGGTATCGCCGATGCACTGGGCCTCACCCGGCAGAACGTCTCGAACCACCTGACGTGCCTGCGGGACTGCGGCATCGTTGTCGCCGAACCGGAAGGCCGACAGAACCGGTACGAGATAGCCGACGCGCACCTCGCGAAGGCGTTGAACGACCTCGTCGGAGTAGTGCTCGCTGTCGACGCCGACGCGCCGTGCAACAACCCGGCCTGCTCCGTGCCCGGCTGCTGCGAGGCCGGCCAGTGACCGCCACCGCGAACCCGCTCGTGCAGCGCAAAGCGGTGCTGCAGAGACGCATCCGACTGATCGTCGCGATAACGATCGGCTACAACCTCATCGAAGCCGTCGTAGCGATCGCAGCCGGTACCGCCGCATCATCCGGCGCCCTCATCGGATTCGGACTCGACTCCACGATCGAAGTTCTCTCCGCCGCGGCCGTGGCCTGGCAGTTCACCCGCAAAGACCCCGAGCGGTGGGAGAAGGGAACCCTCCGCGTCATCGCGGTCGCGTTCTTCCTGCTCGCGATCTACGTCAGCGCGAGCGCCGTGCTCACCCTCACCCGGGCGGCCGACGTGCAGCACAGCACCGTCGGCATCGTGCTCACCGCCCTCAGCGTCGTCATCATGCCGTTCCTCTCCCTCACCGAACGGCGCACAGGAGAGGAGCTCGGTTCGGCGACCGCGATCGCCGACTCGAAGCAGACCCTCATCTGCACCTACCTCTCGGCCGCCGTGCTCGTCGGGCTGCTTCTGAACACCCTCTTCGGCTGGTGGTGGGCCGACCCGATCGCCGCCCTCGTGATCGTCGTCTTCGCCGTTCGCGAGGGCATCGAAGCGTGGAAAGGCGACGCCTGCGCGACCTCGGTCGGCATGCTCCTCGACGACGACGATCCACACTGATCGCGGAATCGATCCTCACACGGCAGCAGCGGCGTCGATGCTCTCAGCGCTGGCGATCGCGGTCGTGAGGCGCTGGCGTTCTTTGCGAATCCAGCTGCCGCCGCTGTAGTTGTCCATGAAGGTGTCGGCGAAGTCAGCCGGGTCCGTGCCGATCACCTCGCGGAGAGGGGTGCCGGCCGCGGCGCTCTGCTCGAGCAGGTCAGCCAGGTCGTTCAGCATGGCGATGAGGCTGCTCCCGGTGTCGCTCGGGCCGAGGTTCAGAAGATAGCGCTCGAGCGCCCCCGCAGCCAGCCGGTACCCCTCGGGCAGTTTCTTCACGCGTGCCCTGTACTCGCGGTAGCGCTTCTTGTCGCCGAGATCTCCGGTGACCTTCTCGATCAGGTTGGCCATGACTACTCTCTTTGTTCGTGCGGGTGCTCGATGTGGTGGAGCTGTTCGATCCGTTCGGCGAGAAAGCTCCACGTCGTCCAGAACTCCCCGAGGTACTCGTGACCCGAGGCGTTCAGTGAGTAGACCTTTCGGGGCGGCCCCTTCTCGGAGGGAACCTTGGCGACATCGACGAATCCACGCTGCTCGATCCTGATCAGCAGCGCATAGACGGTTCCCTCGACGATGTCGGAGAATCCCAGGTCACGCAGGCGTGCCGTGATCTCGTATCCATAGGCCGGTTGCGCGGCCACGGTGGCCAGCACGACTCCCTCGAGCGTGCCCTTGAGCATCTCGGTCATCTGCTGCTTGCCCATTCGGACGCCTATCTACTCAATGTCACTGACTACCAGTAAATAGTAACGCCGACTACCGCCAGGTCGCAAGCCCTACTTCACCCCGCGGATCGGCAGCACCAGCACGGCGCCGATCACGGCGGCGATCGCTCCGGCGATGAACAGCGCGGAGTAGTTCGCGGTGAGCGCGGCAGTTGCACCGATGGCGAGGATCGCGGGGGCGATGGCCGGCACCAGAGACGAGGGCAGGGTGTTGGCCAACCCGATCACGCCCATGTCCTTCGCGGGATTGTCGGGGTCGGGCAGCACCTGCGTGACGAGCGCGAGGTCGACGGCGAAGTAGATGCCCTGGCCGACGCCCACGACTCCGATCGCGAGCAGGAAGCTCGGGAACGAGTTGGCATTGGCGGCGATCAGCAGGCCGATGGCGAAGAGCACTGACGAGGCCATGACGAAGGGCTTGCGGCGGCCGATCCGGTCGGAGACCCTGCCGGCGATGGCGGCGAAGATGAGTGCTGCGATGGTGAGCACGAGAGTCGAGAGGAACACGGCGCCCGCGACATCCTGCGGGCTGAAGTGCAACACGAAGATGAGGTAGAGGGCCTGGTAGGCCTGAACGGCGGCGACGCCGAAGAACAGCAGGAACCGGCTCCACCAGGCCCAGGCGAAGGCCGGGCTCTTCACGGGGTTGACCCAGAACGTGCTGAAGAACGAGACGACGGTGAACGGAGGGCGCTGCTTGCGGGAGAACTGCCGGTCTTTCAGAACGATGGCGAACAGCAGGATGCCGACCACGCCGACGGCCGCGGGAACCAGGATCATCAGCGAGAGGGTCGGCGAGAACAGCTGGGCGATGAACAGTCCGATGACCGCACCGACAGGCAGTGAGACGCCGACGATGGATGATGCGGGCCCGCGTTTCAGCGGCTCGAACTGGTCGGGAATGACCGAGGTGACCGCCACGGTGGCCGCCGCGAAGCCGACCTGCGTGAAGACACTTCCAACGGTCAGCACGGCCGTGGTGCTCGACGCGAAGGTCACAACGGCGCCGATCGCGATGAGCAGGGCACCGAGCACCAGCAGGGGACGGCGGCGACCGGTGCGTGACGTGATGCGGTCGCTGATGCGCCCGAACAGCGGCAGGGCCACCAGAGAGAAGAGCGCTCCGACCGCCACCGCGATGGAGACGATCGTGCCCGCATTGGCCGGATCGATGACGGTCGCCTTCAGGGAGATCGTCAGCACCGCGGGCACGAGCAGCGCCATCGCCGTTCCGACGGCGGCGAAGCCGAGAAAGAACAGGAACCCTCCGCGAGGGTTGGCAAAGCCGCCGGTCGGAACGCTCTGGGTGTACAGGCCGGGCGAGGCCGCGGCAGTGTCACGGGACACGGGATTGGTCATGGCGGGCACCTTTGCATCGCGACCGATCGGGTGTGATCGGTTCTGCCACAAGTAATATCACAAATAGTTATAACCGTTTATTCTTTTTATGGATGATGCGGATCGACCCGGCTGGGAGACAATGAAGCCATGGCCACCCGAACATCCCTCACGCGGGCAGAAGTGCTCGTCGAACAGGTCGAGGCCGACATCCGTGAGCGCGGGCTGAAACCCGACGACTGGATCACCAACAAAGAGGAGTTGCGCGTCGGGTCGGGCATGGCCCGGGCCACCGTCAACGAGGCCGTGCGTCTGCTGCAGGACCGAGGGATGGTCGTGCCGAAGCCGGGCCCGGGCGGCGGCCTGTTCGTGGCCTCGCAGCATCCGATCGTGCGCCTCGGCCGCACCCTGCTGAGGGTGGAGGATTCGCCCTCCTCGATTGCGGACGCCATCGAGATGCGCGAGGAGCTCGAGGGCCTGGTGATGGCGCAGGCCGCTGCGAGCCGCACCGATGCCGACGTGGACGACCTGCGGATGCTCGGGCAGTCGATCGTGGATTCGACGGGTGACGCCGAGCTGTTCATCCACCGCAACTGGGCCCTTCATCGCCGTATCGCCGCCATCGGCCGGAACCAGGTGCTGAAGAGCACCTACCTCGGCCTGCTCGAATATGTCGACTCCAGCTCGGTCGCGGCGAGCCGTGAAGACACCACCGACGACGAGTCGTACTTCGCGCACCGCATCGCGCTGCACCTCGATCTCATCGACGCGGTCGCGTCGGGCGACGAGGCCACGGCTCGTGAGGCGGCGGCGCGGCACTCGCATCGCCGCTGACGCACCGGGCGGCGGCGAACGCGCAACAGACCTCGGCAACGGGCGGCGCCCTCGGTTGACATCCGTCGCCAGTCCGCCTATCGTTCCAAATGGTTATACCTAATTCAGCCCATAGCGCGACCAGAGGCCGGCAGAGCAGCCGGAGATCGGATCCCCATGAGATTCATCAGCATCGATATCGGCGGCACCCCGTGGGTCGCCCGCCTCGACGACGATGGCCTACTGCCGATCGCGACCGTCACCGAGTTCTGGGGCGACGCAGCCGGCTGGATGAAGCGGGCCGAGACCGCGACCGGCGACGCCCTCTCTCACGGCGAGTGTCAGGAGATCCCGTTCGTCCCCGCGTCGGCACGGGTCTTCTGCATCGGGCTCAACTACCGGGCCCATGCCGCAGAGGGCGGCTTCACCCCACCCGAGTACCCCACGATCTTCGGCCGCTGGACCGCCTCGCTCTCGGTGAGCGGCGTCGCCGTTCCGCTGCCGCTCGGCGAAAAGGGCCTCGACTGGGAGGCCGAGGTCGCGGCCTACGTCGGCACGAACGTCTTCGACGCCGACGAGGCGGAGGCCGCGGCATCCGTCTTCGGCTATTCGACCTTCAACGACCTCACCGCCCGTCGCGCCCAGAAGCTCACCGCCCAGTGGACCCTCGGCAAGAACGCCGACAAGAGCGGACCCGCCGGCCCGCTGGTGACGGCCGACGAGGTGGGCAGCCTCGAAGACGGCCTGCAGGTGCGCACCCGTGTCAACGGAACAGAGGTTCAGAACGGCAACACGCGCGACCTGATCTTCTCCATTCCGAACATCATCTCCCTGATCAGCAGCACCCTCACCCTGCACCCGGGCGACGTCATCGTCAGCGGCACGCCCGAGGGCGTCGGCTACGTGCGCACCCCGCCGTGGTACCTCGGCGAGGGCGACACCGTCGAGGTGGAGATCGAGCGTCTCGGCACCCTGGTCACCCCGATCGGTGGGCCGTCAGCCCGCGAGGGCGCGTGATGAACACACCACTCCCGGAACCACCGGAGGAGCCGGCCGGACCGGCCGAGCTGGCCTCGCTCCCCGACCGCGTGCCCGTGCTGGTGGCCGGCGGCGGGCCGAGCGGACTGTTCCTGGCGCTCGAACTCGCGCACCGCGGCATCGGGTCGCTCGTCATCGAACCGCGAGTGGATGTCGACCCGCACCGGCCGCGGGCGAAGACGACGAACGCCCGTACGATGACCCACCTGCGCCGCCTCGGGCTCGCGGAGGACCTCCGGGCGGCGGCCGCGCTCGACGCCCGGTACTCGGAGGATGTGATCTTCTGTTCGAGCCTGACCGGGTTCGAGGTGAAGCGGTTCCGTCACGCCTTCCAGCTCCACCGTGACCGGTTCGAGCTGCAGCCGGAGGCCGGCCAACAGGTTCCGCAACCCGTCGTCGAGACGGTGCTGCGGGCGGCGGCCCGGCGCTCCGACCTCGTCACGCTCTGCACCGGCCTCAGCGTGACTTCGGTCGAAGGCCACACGGTGACCGTCTCCGACTCCGAGGGCGGCACCCGGCGGGTGCACGCCGATTTCGTTGTCGGAGCGGATGGCGGCGCCTCCGTCGTTCGCAAGAGCCTCGGTATCGCGATGCAGGGCGGCTCCGCGAACCGCTCCAACCTGAATGTGCTGTTCCGCTCGACGCAACTCGCCCAGGCGGTCACGCTCGATCCCGCCGTGCAGTACTGGGTGATGTCCCCGGATGCCTCGGGCATCATCGGTCGCGCAGATCTCGCCGACAGGTGGTGGGCGATCGTGCAGGGTGTCGACATCGAGCGGAACGACCTCGACCCGGCGGCACTCATTCGGGCGATGGCGGGAGCCGACATCGACGTCGAGGTCGTCGCGACCGACCCCTGGACCGCCCGTATGCTTCTCGCCGACAGCTACGGCCGCGACGGTGTCTACCTGATCGGCGACGCCGCACACCTGAACCCGCCGTGGGGTGGCCACGGCTTCAACACCTGCATCGGTGACGCCGCCAACCTGGGCTGGAAGCTGGCTGCGACCCTCGACGGTTGGGGCGGCGAAGCACTGCTCGACAGCTACGAGCTCGAACGCCGGCCGGTCGCCGAGCGCACGATCCGGGATGCCGCCACCAACGGCCGCGCTCTCGCCAACGACTTCGCTGACACCCTCCTCGGCAGCGACAGCACAGAGGGCGAGACGCTTCGCGCCCGGGCCTCCGACGCCCTGGAGGTCAAACGGAGCGAGTTCAGCTCGCTCGGGCTGGTGCTCGGGTATTCCTACGCCGAGTCGCCGCTCGTCGCGGCCGATGCCGAGCCGGAACCACCCCAGAGCCCGATCGTGTACGTGCCGTCGGCCCGGCCCGGGATGCTGCTCCCCCACGCCTGGCTCGCCGACGGCTCGTCTCTCTACGACCTGCTCGACGACCGAGGGTTCACGCTGCTCGTCGCCGCCGGGGCGGAGATCGGCAACGGCCTCGGGGGCAGCAACCGGCACGACATCCCCGTTCACACCGTCGCGCTCGACGAACCCACCCTCTTCGCCCGCTGGGGCGCCCCCGCCGTTCTCGTTCGGCCCGACCAGCACGTCGCCTGGCGCGGATCGAGCGCTTCGGATGCCGCCACCGCACTCGACCTCGCCGCAGGCTGGGCGCACTCACTCCAGGAGGCCACTCCGTGACCAGCTCGAACTTTCGCGACTATCTCTATTCCCCCGACGATGCGAGGGTCGCCTCCCTCCGCGGCCTGGATGCGCGCGCGTACGCCGAACAGGCGAAGACCGACAGCTTCGCCGGGCCCATGATCGAGGGCTGGGCGAAGCTCTACCCCGAGCCCTATGTCGGGCTCACCACCGACGGAGAGGTTCAGCCCGGGCTGTTCGACCTCCGCGAGGAGAGCGCACCCGTTCGCGAGATGACGGCCGCGGCATCCTCTCTGCTCGCTGCCCTGCCCGCCGAGCAGACGGCACGCCTCCGCTACCCGCTCGACGCGCACGAGTGGCGCACCTGGGCGAACCCGGAGTTCATGCAGCACGATACCGGGCTGCGGCTCGACGAGCTCGCCGACGAGACGGTCGACGCCATCCTCGCCATCGTCGAAGCGACCCTGAGCCCCGAGGGGTACCGGTTGGTGCGCGACCTGATGTACATCAACGGGTACCTCGGGGCGGCCGTGGAGCTGCCGGCGCTGATGAACGAGCGGAGCTACAACTTCGCGCTCTACGGCGAACCGAGCCGAACCGAACCGTGGGGCTGGCAGCTGTTCGGGCACCACGTCGCGCTGAACGCCGTCGTCATCGGCGGCCAGCTCGTGCTGTCACCCGTCTTTCTCGGGGCAGAGCCGAGTGTCGTCGACGATGGGCCGCGCGCCGGCCTCCGGGTGTTCGACGACCGCATCCACACGGCCCGCGAGCTGATGCGCACCCTCGAACCGTCAGTGCGGCAGCGTGTCATCAGCTACGCCCAGCTGGTGGATCCCGCGATGCCGCCCGGGCGCATCCATGCCGGCGACGAGCGTCACCTCGGCGGGTGCTTCCGCGACAACGCCGTTGTGCCGTACGAGGGCGTGCGGGTCACCGAGTTCGGCGAGCGCGGAAAACAGCTCGTGCTGGAGCTGGCACGACAGTTCTTCGCCTTTCTGCCGGCCGGGCCGGCCGCGGCGAAACTCGCGCACATCGAAGCCCACTTCGACGAGACCCGGTTCTCCTGGATCGGCGGACACGAGGGCGCAGAGCCGTTCTACTTCCGCATCCAGAGCCCCGTCACGATGCTCGAACTCGACCACCACACCGGCGTGTTCCTCTCGAATGACGAACCCGGCGACTTCCACATCCACACGGTCATCCGCACCCCGAATGCGAACGACTACGGTCGCGTTCTCGTCGAACGCGCGACCGGCCGAAAGCTGGTCGCATGAGCGTCGAGACCCTGCTCTCCGAGGCCGGTGCCGCACCCATCGGCCCGCTCGCCGGCCTGCTGGTCGTCGACCTGAGCCGCGCCCTCGCCGGCCCGCACGCCGCGATGATGCTCGGTGACCTCGGCGCCCGTGTGATCAAACTCGAGACGCCGGGCACCGGTGACGACACCCGCGGCTGGGGACCACCCTTCGTCGGGCCCGACGACGATCGCCAGGCCACCTACTTTCTCAGCTGCAACCGCAACAAAGAATCGGTCGCCGTCGACCTCAAAAGCGACGACGGCCGGATGCTGCTGACCGCCCTGATCGAACGCGCCGACGTCGTGGTCGAGAACTTCCGCACCGGCGTGATGGAACGGCTCGGCTTCTCGACGCACCGCCTCGCCGAGCTGAACCCGCGGCTCGTGCTGCTGTCGATCACCGGGTTCGGGCACGATGGGCCCGAGGGCTGCCGTGCGGGCTACGACCAGATCGTGCAGGGCGAGGCGGGCCTGATGTCGCTGACCGGGTCGTCGCCGGAGGACCCCCAGCGCGTGGGGGTTCCGATCGCCGACCTGCTGGCGGGCATCCACGGTGCCACCGGCGTGATCGCCGCACTCTACGAACGCGAGTCGACGGGCCGCGGGCAGGTCGTGCGCACCTCGCTGCTCGCCTCGATCGTCGGCGTGCACGCCTTCCAGGGCACGCGAACCACTGTCGCGGGCGAGGTGCCCGTGGCGCAGGGCAACCACCACCCCTCCATAGCACCCTACGGACTCTTCCGGTGCGAAGGTGGCGCCGTGCAGATCAGCGTCGGAAGCGAGAGCCTCTGGCAGAAGTTCTGCACCCGGTTCGGCCTCGATCCGGCGGCCCCGGGCTTCGGCACCAACGCCGAACGGGTCGCGAACCGCGCCGCGACGATCGAGCTGGTCGAGCGCGTCTTCGCCGCGTACGCTCCGGATGATCTCCTCGCCCTGCTCGCCGAGGCCGGTATCCCCGCGGGAACCGTGCGCACGCTCGACGAGGTGTACGCCTGGCCGCAGGTGCGCACCCAGAACCTCATCGCGACCGTCTCGCATCCTGTGCTGGGCCGCATCGACCTGCCCGGTTCGCCGCTGCGCTTCTTCGACGCGAGCGGCGAGCGCGAGGTCGAGACCACCCGGATGTCGCACAGCACCCCCCCGACGCTCGACCAGCACGCCGTCTCCGTGCGCGCCTGGCTCGGCGAAACCGTGGGCGACGTGGTGCCGACCCCATGACCACCGCAGCCAACACCGCCACCCACCTGGGTGCCCGGGCGCTCATCGACCTGATCACCGACGACGGTACCTTCGCCTCGTGGGACGAGCCCGTCGTCGACGTGCATCCGGATGCCGCATATGCCGACGCGCTCTCGCGCGCCGCTGCCCGGAGCGGAGCCGACGAGTCGGTTCTCACCGGCGAGGGCCTGATCCGGGGCCGACGGGTGGCCGTGATCGTCTGCGAGTTCTCTTTTTTGGCCGGATCGATCGGGGTCGCTGCAGCCGAGCGGCTCGTCGAGGCGATCGAGCGCGCCACGCGGGAGCGCATCCCGATCCTCGCCGGGCCCGCCTCGGGTGGAACACGCATGCAGGAGGGAACGGTCGCGTTTCTCTCGATGGTGAAGATCTCGGCGGCGGTCGCAGCGCATCGCGCGGCCGGACTGCCCTACCTCGTGTACCTCCGGCATCCGACGACCGGTGGCGTGATGGCGTCATGGGCGTCGCTCGGGCACGTCACCGTGGCGGAGCCCGGTGCGCTCGTCGGCTTCCTCGGCCCGCGGGTGTACGAGGCACTCTACGGTGACGAGTTCCCGGAGGGAGTGCAGACGTCGGAGAACATGTTCCGCCACGGGCTCGTCGATGCCGTGGTGGCACCCGAGCGCCTGCCCGGCCTGATCGACCGGGCGCTGTCGGTGCTGCTCGGCGGGGCGGGTGGCGGCGGCGGCGCGGGTGGCGCAGCTGGCACGCCCGGGGCGGGTCGCACGCCGAGCGCGGGCGGCGCAGCCGGCGCTCCCGGCGCGGGCACGACCCCGCCCGCCGGGCCGCCCGCCGAGCTGGAGCGCTTCACCGGCACCCTCGTCTCGGCCTGGGATTCGATCACCCGCTCGCGCCGCGCCACGAGGCCCGGCCTGCGTGCCCTCCTTCGCACCGCCGCCTCCGACGTGCTCCCGCTGAACGGCACCGGGCAGGGCGAGAGCGACCCGGGCCTCCTCCTCGCCCTCGCCCGTTTCGGCAGCCAGCCCTGCATCGTGCTCGGCCACGACCGGCTCCCTCGCCGAAGCGGTGCACCCCTCGGCCCGGCAGCGCTTCGGGAGGCCCGCCGTGGCATCCGCCTCTCGCACGAGCTCGGCATCCCCCTCGTCACGGTCATCGACACCCCCGGTGCCGCCCTCTCGAAGGCCGCCGAGGAGGGCGGGCTCGCCGGCGAGATCGCCCGCTGCCTCGCCGAGCTCATCATGCTGCCGAGCCCCACCGTCTCGGTCATCCTCGGCGAGGGAACCGGCGGCGGCGCACTGGCGCTCCTGCCCGCAGACGTCACGCTCTCGGCCCAGCACGGCTGGCTCTCGCCACTGCCGCCCGAGGGTGCGAGCGCCATCCTGTTCCGCGACACCGAGCACGCTGCCGAACTCGCCGAAGCGCAGGGGGTGGCTTCGACCGCACTGCTGAACAACGGCATCGTCGATCACGTCGTGCCCGAGCATCCGGATGCCGCAGACGAGCCCGCCGCGTTCTGCCTGAGGATCGGCGCCGCGGTCGAACACGCCCTCGCCGAGCTCACAGCCGAACGCGCGGAAGACCGCCTGACGGCCAGACTGAAGCGCTACCGAACGATGGGACTGCAATGAAGACAGCGGAATTCGCGCCCGGGCTGAAGGCCGACATCTTCCTGCCCGCGGAGGCGGACGGCTTGCCCACGCCACTCCCCACCATCATCTGGTTGCACGGCGGAGCCTGGCGGGTGGGTGACCGCACCCTCGCCCCCGACCTGCAGCGGTACTTCGCCGATCGCGGCTTCGCCATGGTCAGCGTCGACTACCGGCTGAGCGGCGACGCCGTGTTCCCGGCGCAGCTCGACGACGTGCGCACGGCGATCCGCTGGGTGAAGGAGCACGCCGCCGAGTACGGCTTCGATCCCGACGCGATCGGACTCTGGGGCTCGTCGGCCGGCGGACACCTCGCGGCCCTCGCAGCGGTGACAGCAGACTCGGCGGATGTCGCCACCGCCGTGCACGCGGTCGTCGACGGGTACGGAGCCGCAGACCTACTCGCCCCCGACCAGGACGTTCCGCCGACCGTGGGCCTGCTCGGCGGCCCCGTGCAGGAGCGCCGCGACCTCGCCATCGCGGCGAGCCCGGCCCGGCACGTGACATCCTCGGCCCCGCCGTTCCTCATCCTGCACGGAGGCGCCGATCCGCTCGTCCCCGCCAGCCAGAGCGTGACCCTGTTCGAGGCGCTGGCCGACAAAGACGTGCCCGTCACGCTCTACGTGATCGACGGCTTCGGCCACGGCTTCTTCAACCCGGTCGGGGGCGAGGAGCTGGCCGGCCCGCCGATCGACGCGGGCCACCTCGAGGCCGACCCGCACGCGAGCGCGACAGTGCGGGTGCACCCCACTTCTGCCGGCGATACCGCCAAAACTCCGCCGTCGGCCGCGCCCGCCGCATCCTTCGACCTCATCGAATCCTTCTTCCGCACCCACCTCACCCGCCCCTGACACCCGCCCTGCCCCACCAGGCCCCACCACACCCCGACACCCCGCCAGGCCCCACCACACCCCGACACGAAAGCGACGCCGATGTCCGACACCCCACCCACCCCCGTGGTCGACCGCCTGCCCGGTGAGACCCTCCCCTACCTGATGACCGCCGGCGAGGGTGCGCGCTACGAGATCGACGGACGCCTCATCACCCTCATCGCCCGCCCCGAAGACACCGGGTCCCTGTTCGGCGCCCACTACGTCTCCGGCGGCCGCGGCGCCGAGGCCCCCTTCGCCGTGCACGCCGCCGAGCACCAGACCGTCGTCGTCTTCGACGGCCTCCTGCACTTCTGGCTCGGAGACCAGGCCCGCCTGCTCGCCCCCGGAGACACCGTCTCCATCCCGGCCGGCACCCCGTTCGCCTACCGTTTTCTCAGCAACTACACGCGCATCCTCTTCTACTCCGCGGGCGGAGCCTCGCTCGGGCTCGTGCCCCGCGTGGGCCTGCCGATCGATGCCCACGTGCATCCGGCCCGCCCCGAACATCTGGGGACCGTCGACGAACTGCGTGACGTCGGCGCCGCGTTCGGCATCAGCTACCCCGACCTGCAGAAATCGGATGCCGCCCTGCAGCACGACGAGACCCGCCCGGCCGGCGTCGTGCCCTACTTTCTGAGCTCGGGTGAGGGTGAGCGCACGCGCAACTTCAACCAGCTCAACACCTTCCTCTCGCGCGGCGAGAACACCGGTTCGGACTATTTCGCCATGCACACCACGGGAGCGAAGGCGGGCTACATCCCCCTGCACTTCCACCAGCGGCACACCGAGAACTTCCTCTGCCTCGAGGGCCGTATCCGGCTCCACGTCAACGGACGCGAGCTGCTGCTCACCAAGGGCGACTTCGTGCACGCGCCGGCGGGTACCATCCACTCCTTCTCTCTCGACTCGCACCACACGCAGATGGTCGGCTTTCTCGCGCCCTCCATCTTCGAGAAGTTCTTCGACTACATGAACGAACCGACGACGGATGCGGTCTACCCCGAAGGCGGCGAGTTCTTCTTCCCGGGCGAGGGTTTCGCCAGGGCCCAAGCCGAACTCGACCTCGTCGTCGTCGGTGCACCCCCGACGCGGTCGGCGGCCCTCGATGTCTGACACGCCCGCGACCCTGCCCACTCCGCCCGCCGCCTTCTCGCCAGGCTTCCTCTGGGGCGTCGCCACCGCCGGCCACCAGGTCGAGGGCGACAACACCGCCAGCGACACCTGGTTCCTCGAGCATGTCACGCCGACCATCTTCCGCGACCCGTCGGGCAGTGCCTGCAACAGCTGGGAACTCTGGCAGACCGACCTCGACCTCGCCGCCGACATGGGCCTGAATGCGTTCCGCTTCTCGGTCGAATGGGCCCGCATCGAGCCTGTCGCCGGCACCTTCTCTGAAAGCGCCCTCGCGCACTACGAAGCAGTCGTCGATGGATGTCTCGCCCGAGGCCTCGCGCCGGTCGTCACCTTCAGCCACTTCACCGCGCCCCACTGGTTCGCCTCCCGTGGCGGCTTTCTCGACGCGGAATCGGCCGACCTCTTCGCCCGCTTCTGCGGAGTCATCATGGACCGCTTCGGCGACCGGATCGCCCTCGCCGTGACCTTCAACGAACCCAACCTCTGCCAGATGCTGAGTTGGGCGAACCTGCCCCCGTTCATCGCCGACCTCGAACGGGCGACCCTCGAAGCTGCCGGCCGTGCGGCCGGCGTGCCGCGCTACCGCGTCGGCAATGTCATGCTGCCCGAAGACTTCGCCGACATGACCGAGGGCATGACGCGTGCGCACCTCGCCGCGAAAGCCGCCATTAAGGCCCGGCAGCCCTCCCTGCCGGTCGGACTCTCGATCGCCATCGTCGACGACGTCGCCCTCCCCGGCGGCGAGACCCTCCGCGACCGCAAGCGCGCCGAGGTCTACGACCACTGGCTCGACCTCGCCCAGAGCGACGACTTCATCGGAGTGCAGAACTACGAGCGCCTCACCTACGACGCCTCCGGCGAGGTCGAACTGCCGGCGGGCACTCCCGTCAATGAGCAGGGCACCGCTGTGGAGCCCGACTCCCTCCGCGGCGCCGTCGCGTACGCCTTCGCGAGGAGCGGCGTACCCGTCTTCGTCACGGAGCACCGCATCAGCACCTCCGACGACTCCCTCCGCGCCGGCTTCATCGAACCTTCGCTCGTCGGCCTGGCCACCGCCATGGCCGACGGAGTCCCCGTGCTCGGCTACTGCCACTGGTCGCTGATGGACAACTTCGAGTGGATCTTCGGCTACTCCCGCCACCTCGGCCTGCACTCCGTCGACTTCACCACCTTCGAGCGCACCCCCAAGCCGAGCGCCGCCGCCTACGCGTCGGCCGTCGCCGCCCGCGCTCTCGCTGCGGGAGGCCGTCCCGGCGCCTGACGCCGCGCAGCGCTGGCCGGCTCAAGAGACTCTCCGACGCCGCTTCGAGTCGGAGCTCAATTCCTGGGTGAAGGCGGCGCACCCCTGTCGCTCCCGCCGAGCTGAACCATCGCGTCGTAGAGCTGGGTGTCGGTCATCGGCGGCTCGGGTATCGGGTGCGCGGCTTCGGTGCGGTATGCATCGAGCATGAGGTGGAGCTGGCGGCGCCACGCCTCAGGGGCGGCGATCCTGGTGGCGTCGATCATGCGGCCGGTGGACCAGATGAGATTGACGATGTCGGCGAGGGTGATATCGGGGCGCACCCTGCCGGCTGCCTGGGGTTGGCGGGCACGACGAACCACGGCGCCGCTTCGGTCGACGTGCGTTCGAAGACGGTCTGGTAGGCGTCCTGGTACTGGTTCCAGAGCAGGCGGGAGTCGATGTCGCCGGGGTTGTACTTCCAGTACTTGTCGGCGCGCTCGAGGCGGGCGCCGAGACGGGCCTTCTGCTCGTCGGGGCTGATGTTCAGGAACACCTTCACGACCGTGGTGCCCTGCTCGACCAACTCGTGCTCGAAGTCGTTGATCGTGCCGTAGCGGCCGTCCACCTCTTCGAGGCTGGCGAGCCCCAGGACCTTCACCGCGAGCACGTCTTCGTAGTGCGAGCGGTCGAAGACGCCGATCTTGCCGGGCTCGGGAACCCGTTTGCGGATGCGCCAGAGAAAATCGTGGCTGAGCTCCAGTTTGGTGGGCCTTTTGAAGGAGGCGTGCGTGACGCCCTGCGGGTCGACCGATCCGACGACGTGGCGAACGATGCCGCCCTTGCCCGAGGAGTCCATGCCCTGCAGCACGAGCAGCAGGGAGCGGTGCTGGTCTCCGTCGCGGTCGAAGAGGCTGGAGGCGAAGAGCTTCTCCTGCAGGGTGTCGACCGCGCCGGCCGCGATTGCCAGCTCGCGTTCGCCGTCGGACTTCTTACCGTCGAACCCCGGCGTCTCGTCGGGGTCGGTCTCGCTGAGGCGGAATCCGGCGCCCACCCGCAGCAGCGGGGCGGGGTCTTCGCTCCAACCGCTGCCCGCCTCGCCCACTCTGCTCGACCCGTGCGACTTCTTCGTGGCCACGATGCCCACCTTCCTCTGCCTGGCTGACTACTCCTCCCCACCCTAGGCCGCACGCCTCGAATCGAGCGGTGCGG
Source organism: Subtercola boreus (assembly GCF_003399645.1). Lineage (GTDB taxonomy): Bacteria > Actinomycetota > Actinomycetes > Actinomycetales > Microbacteriaceae > Subtercola > Subtercola boreus_A. The sequence goes on along the minus strand of NZ_NBXD01000002.1, from coordinate 390,004 downwards.
GGGCGGGCGGGTCAGCGCGGGAGGGGAACCTCGAGGAGTGCCGGTCCGGTGAGGGGGGCGGTCAGGGCCCGGTCGAGTTCGACGCGGGTGCTCACCCGGGAATAGGACCACCCGTACGCCTTGGCCAGGGCCTCGAGATCGACCGTCTGCGGCGTCAGCATGACGCGATCGAACGCGGCTCGGTCGGCGGTGGCGGCGACCTCGAGCGTGTCGAAGATAGTTCCACCGCCGTCGTTCGCCACGATGAGCTGGATGCGCGGCCGCACCTCCCCGGTTCCGAACAGCAGAGCGCCCGCGTCGTGCAGCAGCGTGAGGTCGCCGAGCAGAACGCGCGTGACGCCGTGTTGCGCCGCTGGCGTGGGGCTTTCGGATGATCGGGGGCGCGCATCCGCGAGGGAGGAAGTGGGGCGGGTCGGCCTGCTGCCGTCCGAGGCGCTGGGCCGACCGGACTGGCTGGCGAGGGCGATGCCGGTGGCCGTGGCGATGGTGCCGTCGATGCCGGCGAGGCCGCGGTTGGCGTGAACGCGGATCTTCTTCCCGGGCACCGCGCGGTCGAGGTCGCGGATGAGCCTCGATGCGCCGAGGATGAGCCGGTCGTGCGGCCAGGTGGCCTGCCAGACGGCGAGCGAGAGAGTGCGGCGGGTGATCGGCGCCTTCAGGGCCGCGGTCTCGGCGAGACGGTAGGCACGGCGTTCGGCAATCTCGGGCGAGTTCGCGAGCTCGATGTCGGGCGCTGCCACCGGGTCGTCGCCGGCCTGGGCGTCGGTGACGGCGCGGCTCGCTAGCGCCCAGTCGCGCAGCCAGCCGCGCTCACTCGCGCCGCCGTCGACAGACCCGGCCGCCGGCGGGGGCACGACCTCGGCGGCGGTCACAAACGTCTGAACCCGGTGCCCGGGGTTGAAGACGTCGGGCACTTCCACGCCGGGGGGCACGCTGGCGGCCGACGGTGACACCACGACGACCTCGACGTCGTCGCGCAGGGCGAGGGCCGTGACCTCGCGGGAGAGTGTCGGGTGACCGAACACGACGGCACGCTCGACTCTGCCCCCGAGGTCGGCGTCGGCGAGCAGCTCGCGGTAGGCGACAACCAGGTTGCGGCCGAAACGCGCACCGCTCGACGGTTCGGCGATCAGCGGCCAGCCGCCCCGGTGCGCGAGCTCCTCGGCCGCGGGCCCGGCATGGTTCCCTGCGATGACGACGGTACGCGGGCCGCGATCGAGGAGGAACGCCGGCTGCGCGGGCGGGGTGTCACGAACCGCGCTGACCCCGGGCATCCACTCGCCTGAGGCGAGCAGCGCCGCGACGTCCGGAACCGCACCGGAGAGGGGCTCTCGAAACTGCAGGTTGACGTGCACGGGTCCGGGGGTTCCGAGGTGCTCCCCGAGGGCCGCCGCGTAGGCGTCGCGCGCGACCTGCACGGCCAGCCCGGCCTCACCCGGCAGGCCTGCGGGGGCGGGGACGTCGATGGCCCGGCGTGTGAAGCGGCCGAAGATGCCCGGCTGGTGGGTGGTCTGGTTGCCGGCCGTTCCGCGCATGGCGGCGGGGCGGTCGGCCGTCACGATCAGCATCGGCACACGGCTGTGGTACGCCTCGAGCACGGCGGGAAGCAGGTTCGCGACCGCGGTTCCGGAGGTCGTGACGACGATGGCCGGGATTCCCGTCTCAGCGGCGATGCCGAGCGCCGTGAAGCCGGCGACACGTTCGTCGAGGCGAACCCGGAGATCGAGCACCCCGGCCCGGTCGAATTCAGCCAGGGTGAGCGCGAGGGCCTGCGAGCGCGAACCGGGCGTGAGCACGGCATCCGTCACACCGAGGCCGACGAAGGCGCGCAGGATGGCGAAGGAGAAATCGGCGGCCGGACCGGGGGCCGCGCTCACCGCTCGGTTCTGCCGTTGTCAGTTCGTTTGTTGTCAGGGTCCTCGTCGATCTCGGCGAGCTGGCGTTCGAGCTCACGCAGCTGCTCGTCGGAGATGGGGTCGGGCTTCAGATTGCCGAGGAACTCGGGGTCGTCGTCGGGGCCGATCGTGCGGTAGACCGTCTCGCGACCGGAGCGCTTGCGACCCCGCCCGATGAGGAACCACAGCACGCCGCCGAGCACCGGGAAGAGCAGCACGATGAAGACCCAGGCGAGCTTCGGCAGACCACGGACGCGCGCCCGTGAGAACAGCAGGCAGTCCACGAGTGCGTATACATAGAAAGCCGCCGCGAGTGCGGCCACACCAACCAGGAGACGTGCCATAGACAAACCATACGCCCTGAAAATGAGCGTTTCCCCTCTCTTGCCGAAGTGCTCTCGGAGGGGTTCGCAGGCAGCGGTCAGATCGCGTCGCCTAAACTGAAAGCGTGAAAACTGGACGTACGTGGGTGTTCTACACGCTGATCCGCCTCGGCATCTTCGCCGTGGCGCTGGCGGTGCTGCTGCTCACGCAGATGACCCCGTGGATCGCTGCCGTGCTCGCTGCCGTCATCTCGCTCTGCGCGTCGTACATCTTCTTGCGCGCACCGCGGGAAGAGCTGGCGACCGGGCTCTACCAGGCCCGTCACGGCGGGGGTACGGTCTCGAAGCGCGCGCCCGAGAGGGCCGGCTCTGACGAGGCGAACGAAGATGCCGTCGTCGATGGCGTGGTGCCCACCGACGGCGCTTCGTCAGACGCGATCGCAGAGAACCCGGCGCCGGCGCCCGGTGACGCGCCCGCCCGCTAGAACGCGAACGCGGCCGCCAGCCCCACTCCGAACAGCAGCCCCGTGAGGCTCGTGAGTTTCAACGCCAGAATCAGTTCCGGCGCCGTCTTCGCCGTCAGTACGATCAGCGACGCAGGCAGCGCCAGCAGCAGCGTGAAGAACACCAGCGGTGCGAGCGGGAACAGCAGCGCGAAGAAGAACAGCACCGCGTAGGCGAGCACCAGGAAGACGACGAACACGATACGTGAGGCCCGGTTGCCGAGCAGCACCGCCAGAGTGCGCTTCTTCGCGACCCTGTCCTGTTCGATGTCGCGGATGTTGTTGACCATGAGCACCGCACAGGCGATGAGGCCGGCGGCCACACTCGCCCAGACACTCTCGAAGTTGAACGACCCCGAGGCGATGTAGGTCGTGCCGACCGTCGCGACCACGCCGAAGAAGAGGAAGACGAACACCTCGCCCAGCCCGTAGTAGCCATAGGGCCGCTTACCGCCGGTGTAGAAGTAGGCGGCGGCGATGGCGAGGGCGCCCGGGATGAGCAGCCAGTAGTGCCCGGTCAGAATGACGATCGCGATGCCGGCGAGGGCGCCCAGACCGAAGAACGCGAGCGCCACGGCGAGCACCCGCTTCGGGTTGGCGACACCCGATCCGGTCAACCGGGGCGGCCCCACCCGGAACTCGTCGGTGCCGCGCACGCCGTCGGAGTAGTCGTTCGAATAGTTCACCCCGATCTGCAGGAACAGCGCAACCGCGAGGCTCAGCAGCACGAGGCCCCAGTCGAGCGAACCGGGCCCGCCCACGATCAGCGACGCTGCACCGGCGCCCAGGGCGACCGGCGCGATGGCGAGGGGCAGGGTGCGGATGCGTGCTCCCGCGATCCACATCGCCGGGATCGGCTTCACAAGCCGGTTGGGAGCCGAGTGCTGCTTCTTGCCGGCCGGGTGCCCGGACCTCTTACGTTTCGTTTGCGCCACCAGAAGATTCTAGTGATCGACCTGTCACCCGGCTGGAAGTTGCTGCGGTTCGCCGGATGGTTCTGCGGCGAGCGTTCGGGCAACGCTGAGCCGGTCGGGCTTGCCCGAGCTGAGCGTCGGGATGCGCCCGATCCGCACAATGCGCGACGGCGCTGCGGCGCGCCCGACGGCCTCGGTGACTGCGGACCGTAGCCGTTCGAGAGCACCGTCACCGAACGCCTCGGCGGTGACGACGACGGACGTCTGCCCCCACTGGGCGCTCGGCTGCGGCACGACGATGGACGACTGAAAGCCCGGCAGCGCCTGAACGGCCCGTTCGACACGATCGAGAGCGACTTTGATTCCGCCCGAGATGATGACGTTGTCCATCCGACCGGTCACCGTGACGGTCACGACGCCGTCGACCGTGCGCACGTCACCACTGTCGGCCGTGCGGTACCAGCGGTGACCTGCATCGGTGGCGAACTTGCGCTCGGTCAGCTCGGGGTCATCGAGGTACCCCTCGGCCAGCATCGGCCCCGAGAGCTCGATCTCTCCCCCGGTGACGCGGGCCTCGGCCCTGCCGATCGGATGCCCGTCGTACACACAACCGCCGGCCGTCTCGCTCGACCCGTAGGTTCGCATCACGTTCAGTCCGATGTCGGTGGCGCGGGTGAACAGCGCGGCCGGTACGGCCTGGCCACCGATCAGCAGGGCATCGAGTCGCCGCAGCGAGTCCCGCACGCCCTCGTCGCTCTCGGCGGCATCGACCAGCCTGGCGAGTTGCGCCGGCACGATCGACGAGAACTTCAGTGGCGCCTCGATGCTGTCGACGAGACCGGCGAAGGTTCGCGCGCTGAAGTGGCCGGGCGGCATCAGCACCGGCGACGTTCCGGCGGCGATCGAGCGCACCAGAACCTGCACGCCCGCGATGTAGTGGGCCGGCAGGGCGAGCAGCCACTGCCCGCTGCCGCCCAGGGCCGTTTCGGTGGCGGCGGCACTGGCCAGCAGCGCGTTCGCGCTGAGGGCGACGCGCTTCGGCACGCCCGAGCTGCCGGAGGTCTCGATGACGAGGGCGACGTTCTTCGCGACCTCGGCGGGCACCGGATGCTCGGCGGCGGCCAGGGCGGGGGCACCCGGTGCGCCGGCGACACCGGACGCATGCCGTGCTCGCACAACCGGTGGCTCCTCGAGCGGCAGGATGGCCGGCCCGACACCGTTCAGCGCCGCACGGAGCCGAGCGCTGACCCCGCCGACGTCTGCCGCGCCCAGCACCTCGAGTCGTCTCGTCATTCATCCACCCTAGAGGCCACCCCTGACCCAGCACATCCCCACGCAGCAGGCGGTTCGCGTTCGCCGCGCACCCGCCGCACGGGCCACAATGGGGCATGACCCAAATGCTCCGCCCTCTGCCGACGCTGACAGAACTGCTCGAGAACGCGAGCGTCGTCTCGCTGCCGCTCACCACACGGTTCCGCGGAGTGGATGTTCGGGAGGCCGTCATCATCCGCGGGCCCGAGGGGGCCACCGAGTTCTCGCCCTTCGTGGAGTACGGCGACGAGGAGGCCGCCGCCTGGCTCGCGGCAGCGATCGACTTCGGCTGGGCGCCAGCCCCCCCGCGGCTGCGCGACAGCATCCCGGTGAACGCTACCCTGCCGGCCGTGGGTGAGAGCGAGGTGGAGGCCGTGCTCGACCGCTACCAGGGCTGCCGCACGATCAAGATCAAGGTCGCCGAACGGGGCCAGACGCTCGACGACGACCTGGCACGCGTGCACCGGGCGAGGCAGCTGCTCGGATCGGAGGGCCGCATCCGACTCGATGCCAACGGCGGCTGGAACGTCGACGAGGCCGAGCACGCCATCCACGCCCTGGCCGAGTTCGACCTCGAATATGTCGAACAGCCGTGCGCGAGCGTCGACGACCTCTGGGAGATCAGGCAGCGCGTGAAGTACATGGGCATCCCTGTCGCGGCCGATGAGAGCGTACGCAAAGCGGATGATCCCCTCGACGTTGCTCGCCGCGGGGCCGCCGACGTGTTGGTCGTCAAGGCGCAACCTCTGGGGGGAATCCACTCGGCCCTCGACATCGTGAACCGGGCCGGTCTGCCGGTCGTGGTCTCGTCGGCCCTCGAGACATCGATCGGAATCGCGATGGGCGCCCACCTCGCCGCGTGCATTCCCGAACTGGAATACGACTGCGGCCTGGCGACGGCGGCTCTGCTCACCACCGATGTGACGGCCGACCCGCTGGTGCCCACAGGCGGCCGTATCCCCGTTCTCCGCCCCGAACTCGATGAGGCCCTCGTGCGGCAGAACGGTGCCGCCCCTGACCGCGACGAGTGGTGGCGCGAGCGTCTCGGCCGCGTCTATGCGGTGCTGGAAGGCTGGTCGCAGTCGACCGGCCGGCACGCGGCCCCCGCCGCCGCGGCCCCCGCCGCCGCCGAGTGAGTGGCGGAACGGACACGATTACGGCCATCCGCCGACCCATGCGGGGAGGACCGCCGGATACGTGTCCGTTCGACGAGCGCCACTCGCAGCGCAAGGCGCGAGCGCGGCGGCCTACAGGCCGGAGTAGGAGTGCAGGCCGTGGAAGAAGACATTCACGATGCCGAAGTTGAAGAGCACGGCGGCGAAGCCGATGATCGCCAGCACGGCCGAGCGCGATCCGCGCCAGCCGCGGGTGGCCCGGGCGTGGATGTAACCGGCGTAGATGACCCAGATGATGAAGGTCCAGACCTCTTTGGTGTCCCAGCCCCAGTAACGGCCCCAGGCGCGCTCGGCCCAGACCGCGCCGGCGATGAGCGTGAAGGTCCAGAAGACGAAGCCGACGATGTTGACGCGGTAGGCGAGGTTCTCGAGACGCTTCGAGTCGGGCAGTGACGCGAGGAACTTCAGCTTCAGGAACTTCGCACCGGTCGTGATCGACTCGCGCCGATACTGCAGCAGCTGGATACCCGACAGGGCGAAACCCAGGGCGAAGAAGGCCGTGCCGAGACTCGCGACGAAGACGTGGATGACCAGCCAGGCCGACTGCAGCGCCGGCGGCAACGGGGCGACGCCCACATAGTAGTTGACGGTCGAGATGCCGAGCAGAATCAGCACCAGCCCGGTGATGAACGTGCCGAGGAAGCGCAGATCGACCCGCGTGATGACGATCAGGAACACTCCCACGATGAGCACCGTGCCGGTCATCGAGAACTCGTACATGTTGGCCCACGGCACGCGTGAGGCGGCAATGCCGCGCAGCACGTCGGCGGTGAGCTCGAGCAGGAACCCGATCAGCGTGAACCCCACGCCCAACCGCAGGCTCAGCGAGCGCTTGGCGCCGGAGGTCGAGCCGGCCGAAGCCCCCGTGACGGCGTCGCCGTCGGTTGCGGATGTCGCGGCCACCCCGCCGCGCGAACCGGAGCCCGAGGCCACCGTCGTCGACCCACCGGCACGCGCCCCGACCGTCTCGAGCACGCGCTCCCGCGTCGTGACCGACCCGTCGACGGCGACCTGGTTGCCTGCGCCGACCTGGGCCGAACGGCGTGCGAGGTCGAGCGCGAAGGCGATGAAGGCAGCGGCGTACACCGCCATGGCCGCGTAGAGGAAGAAGACGGAGTACTCGTCGATGGTTAGGGGCACAGTGACAGCCTAAGCGTTAGATTCCGGGGTTGACCGGTCGCTGAGCAACTTCGCATGCCGGTCTGCGATCTCAGCCACCGCGGGCACCAGTCGGGGGTCTTCCCCGCGCGCCAGACCGGCGTATTCGAGGGTCACGGTACCGTCTGCCCGTTCGGTCGCCTTCACCCACACCCGCCGCCGCGGAATGAAGAGCGAGATCAGCAGTCCGAGCAGCGCGAGGCTCGCGAACAGCAGCACGAAGCCCTGCGTCGGGTCGTGGTGGATGTCGAGCGAGGCGTACCGCGCCACGTTGTCGAAACTGATGGTGCCGAGCCCGTTCGGCAGCTGTGCGGTGTCGCCCGGTTTCAACTCGATCGACTTCACCCCGGTCGTTCCGCCGGTGAGCTGGGTCAGGGTGTCGGTGTCGAGGGAGTAGACGGAGGTCGGTTTGCCGCCGTTCAGTCCGAGGTCGCCGTCGTAGACGTTCAGCGTCAGGACGGGGTAGTCGTCGTCGGGGTAGGTCGAGTAGAAGGCCCCGGTGGTCGAGACGGCCTGAGTCGGGTAGAAGAACCCGATCATGCCCAACTGGTCAGCGAGACCATCCGGAATCTTGACGACACCGACGCTCGTGAGCGAGGCATCCTGTGGCAGGAAGGGCACCGAGTCGGTGAAGACGACCGTGCCACTCGGGTCTTTCACCGTGATGGTGGGTGCGTACCCATTCCCCAGCAGGTACACGTCGGTACCACCGATGCGCAGCGGCGAGTTCACTTTGATGTCGGACTGCTGGTCACTCTGCCCACGCTCCTGGGTGGTGACCTGGGCGTCGTAGTCGAGGGGCTGGCCGAACGCTCCGTCGGCCTTGGTCTCGTACGTCGCAGTGAACTTATCGAGCTTCATCGAGTAGGGCGTGAGAGAACTCTCACTGAAGAAGCGTCCCGGGTTGAACGAGTCGAAGGCGCTGAGAGTGTTGACGAACGTCTGTCCGTTCTCGACGAGCACGCGCTGGCCGCTGAAGCCGTAGCCCCCGCCGACACCGACGGTGATCAGGATGCCCACCAGCGCTGCATGGAAGACGAGGTTGCCCGTCTCCCGTGCGTAGCCGCGTTCTGCCGAGACCGAGGTGACCTCACTGCCGTTGGCGCCGGGAGCCGTGAAGACGACCGCCCGATAGCCCTGCTTGCGGAGCAGCGCCCGGGCCGACTCGATGGCGGCGGCGCCGTTCGTGCCGGGCTCGGCCGTGCGCTTCTGGAACCCCGCCAGCCTCGACAGGCGTGCCGGCGTGCGCGGCGGCTTCGCCCGCAGGGCATCGAAGTGGTGCTTCGCCCGCGGGATGACGCAGCCCACCAGCGAGATGAAGAGAAGCAGGTAGATGCTCGAGAACCACACCGACGTGTAGACGTCGAAGGCCTGGATCTTGTCGAGCACGGGAGCGAGGTCGGGGTTGTCGACGAAGTACTGCGTGACGCCGTTGGGGTCGGCGGCGCGCTGCGGCACGAGCGAACCCGGCACGGCGGCGAGCGCGAGCAGCAGAAGGAGGAAGAGCGCGGTGCGCATGCTGGTGAGCTGGCGCCAGAACCAGCGCAGCCAGCCGACGACGCCGAGGCGCGGCTGGGCGATGTCGCCGCCGGATCCGTCGCCGGCGCCGTCGCCGGGCGCGACGCCCGCGCGTGAAGCTGCGGGGTCGGGTGAGTCGTAGTGGTCAGATGGCCGGGACAAAACCGGTGATCACCGCCTGCAATTGGTAGGTCCACGCGGTCCAGAGACCGCTGACCATGAGGATGCCGATGAGCACAAGACCTGCGCCCCCGAGAATGTTGATCAGGCGAATATGCCGCTTGAGGAATTTGATGGTGTGGGTCACCCAGTTGAGGCCGAGCGCCACCAGAAGGAACGGAACGCCGAGCCCGAAGCAGTAGAACAGCCCGAGCAGGGCGCCACTCCAGGCCGATCCGCCGGTGAGACTGAGTGCCTGGATGGCGCCGAGGGTCGGACCGATGCAGGGAGTCCAGCCGAGACCGAAGACGATGCCGAGAATGGGAGCGCCGGCGAGGCCTGTCGCGGGTCGCCACGATGTCTTGAGGGTGCGCTGCAGAAAGGAGAACTGGCCGATGAAGACCAGACCGAGCAGAATGACGACGACACCCAGCACCCGGGTGATGATCTCGCCCCAGACCAGCAGCCACACACCGAGCGCGCCGAAGAGAGTGGATGCCGCGACGAAGACGAGCGAGAAGCCCAGCACGAAGAGACTGATACCCAGCAACACGCGGCGGCGGTTGCTGCGGGCGCTCGGATCGCTCAGCCCACCGACGTACGCGAGGTACCCGGGAACGAGCGGGAGCACACAGGGTGACGCGAAGGAGACGAGACCGGCGAGCATGGCGATGGGGATCGCGACGATGAGCTGGCCGTTCAGCACCGCATCGGCGAACGGGTTGACCACGCGCTAGCCCGTCTCGGCGACAGTGCTGGAGATGAGGGTGTCGAGGATGCTCGGGGCCGTCGCCTGGCCCAGGATGCGCGCGGCGACCCTGCCCTGTTTGTCGATCACCAGCGTGGTCGGCACGGCATTGGGTGCGACGACTCCACTCATCGCCAGCTGCACGGCACCGTCGGTGTCGATGACCGAGGGATAGGTGATGCCGAAGGAGGTTCCGAAGGCGACAGCGGTGGCGGCCTGGTCACGCACGTTGACCCCGAGGAACGAGGCGCCGTTGCCGGTGTACTTCGCATTGAGGGTCTCGAGTGCCGGAGCCTCGGCGCGGCAGGGGGCACAGCCCGCGTACCAGAAGTTGAGCACGAGCACCTGGCCCAGGTACTGCGTCGAGTCGACGCTCGCACCCGTCTCGGTGGTGCCGGTGAAAGGTACCGCGGCAGTGCGATCGGCCAGCGGAATCTCGGTCACCGTACCGTCGCCCGCGATGTACTGCTTGCTGTCACCGCTTCGATACTGGGCCGCGAGCGGATCGCTCGTGCATCCGGCGAGCAGCCCGAGCGCCAGCACCGAAACAGCCACGAGCAGCCCGGCGCGACGCGGAGAGGAGATAGGCGGCACCGAGCTCACACCGCCCCGTCGTCGACGGCCGACGCGAGGAGTTCGCTCGCCGGGTCTTCGTAACCGACCTCGACGAAACGCGCGCCACGCCGTTCGAACGTCGTGATGCTCGAGAGGTTGCAGCGGCGCTTGCGGGGATCGTGCCAGAGGTGCTGCCCGGTGATCTCGAGATGGGTCGACCAGATCGGCAGCTGGTGGCTGACCATGATGACATCGCCATCATCGACCGAGTCGTATGCATCGTTCATGGCCGCGATCATCCGCGAGGTAATGCTGGTGTAGGCCTCACCCCAGCTCGGCTGGAAGGGGTTGCGCACCCACGGCCAGTTCTTCGGATTGCGAAGCGCCCTGTTGCGCATGGCCGGGCTCATGCCCTCGAACCTGTTCGTCGGCTCGATGATGCGTGGCTCGGTCTGGATGGGCAGAGCGAAGGCCGCCTCGATCGGTGCCGCCGACTCCTGGGCGCGCTGGAGGGGCGAGGCGAACAGCGCCGAAACGGGCCGGTCGCGTGCGACGAGCTCGTCGGCGGCGGACTGCGCGATGGCCCGCCCGAGCTCGGAGAGCCCGAAGCCGGGCAGGCGGCCGTACAGCACGTGCTCGGGGTTGAAGACCTCGCCGTGACGCACGAGATGAAGTTGGCTAGCTACCACGACAGACAGTTTACGGAGCGTAGAACTCGCAAAGCTGCCCGCCACCTGAACGCCCCTCCAAAGCAGTAGCGCGACTACAATGAAATCCAAGCTAAATGAGATTGTGCTGAACAGTTGTCGGTGGAAGCATTGACCTCAGAAAGGTTCACTCATGGCACTCATCATCGTTCTCTCCGTCTTCGCACTCCTCGCTCTCGCGGGCATCGTGGCCGCCATCCTGCAGACCGTCACCGATGGTTACGGCCAGGTCGCCACGCGCTCGTACTACCGCCGCCTCCCGTAGGCCCTCGTCAGCCTCGCTCCCTCCGAGGGTAGACGGGCGGAAGGCATAGGATTGGTGCCCGTGACTGAACGCGTACTCATCAAAGACCTTTCCGCCCTGGCCGACGGCCCCGTGAGCGTAGCCGGGTGGGTCGAAGTCGTGCGCGACCAGAAGAAGGTGCAGTTCGTCGTTCTGCGCGACGAGACCGGTGCCGTTCAGCTTGTCAACCCGCGCTCCTCCGACGCCGACGGCGTCGTGATCGCCGACGAGCCTGCCACCACGATCTCGGCACTCACCCAGGGTTCGTTCGTCACGGTGACGGGCGAGCTCAAGCACGACGAGCGCGTCAAGCTCGGCGGTATCGAGATCAAGCTCAGCTCGCTCACCGTGGCCTCCCTGGCCATTGCCGAGACGCCGATCGCTGCCGACAGTGGCCTCGACAAGCGGATGGACTGGCGCTTCCTCGACCTGCGGGTTCCGAAGAACGCGCTCATCTTCCGCATCCAGACGACGCTCGAACACGCTTTTCGCACGTACTGGATCGATCGCGACTATGTGGAGATCCACACTCCGAAGCTGATGGCGAGCCCGTCGGAGTCGAACGCAGAACTCTTCAAGCTCGACTACTTCGACACGACCGCATACCTCGCACAGAGCCCACAGTTCTTCAAGCAGATGGCGCAGTCTGCCGGGTTCGGCAAGATCTTCGACATCGGCCCGGTCTTTCGCGCCGACCCGTCGTTCACGTCGAGGCACGCCACGGAGTACACCGGCGTGGACGCGGAGATCAGCTGGATCGACGGCCATGAAGATGTCATGGCGATGCAGGAGGAGCTGCTCGTGGCGGGCTTCTCCGCCGTGGCCGAGAAGCACGGCGCAGAGATCAAGGAGCTGTTCGGCGTCGACATCGTCGTACCGAGCACCCCGTTCCCCCGCATTCCCCTGCTCGACGCGAAGGAGATCGTCGCCTCGAGAGGTCACGTCGTCGATCGCAACGACGACGACATGGATCCGGAGGGCGAGCGCCAGATCGCGGCCTACGTCGAGGAGACGTTCGGGCACCAGTTCGTCTTCCTGACCGACTACCCCACGAGCATCCGGCCTTTCTACCACATGCACTCCGACGAGAACCCGGCCCTCACGAAGAGCTACGACCTCATCTTTCGTGGTACCGAGATCACCACAGGCGCCCAGCGTGAGCACCGGGTCGATATTCTCGAGGCGCAGGCGGTGGAGAAGGGTCTCGACCCGCGGGAGCTCGATTATTATCTCGACTTCTTCCGTTACGGAGTGCCGCCACACGGTGGATTCGGGATGGGGCTCGCTCGCGTTCTGATGCTGATGCTGCACCAGGGCAACCTGCGGGAGGTCACCTATCTCTTCCGCGGCCCCACCCGCCTCACGCCCTAGGTTCACCGCCCGCCCGCTAGCCCGCCCGTCAGTCAACCGGCCAGCGCGGCCCGGAGCCTCACTCTGCAGCGCCGCGCGCGGGGTCAGTCGAGGGGCGACCACCCGTCGGCGGTGACGCGAACACTCGAGAGGTAGCGGAGCCCCACGGTCGAGGCGGCCAGCTTCAGCACGTCGCGTACCGCGCGCAGCTGCGTCTCGTCGACCACGGACCCCTCGCTCTGTGCGCCGGGCACGGCGCCCTTCGCGCCCGCGTCGAGATCGAGCGCGCCGGAGGAGACGTCATCGGGCCCCCGTGGGCCGACGTTGGTCGACAGACCGTCGGCGAGGGCCAGCGCGAACGCCGTGCCGCCGCGGTAGAGCACCTCGTGCAGCGCACCCGCGACGAGTGCTCTGGTATCGGTTCCCGCGAGCGGCACCACCACGCGAAGCCTCAACTCGCTGTCGGCGACGATTACGAACACCGTCGCGCATGCGCCCGCACCTGAGCCGGGCGAGCGGGCGGCCGCGAAGGTGCGTACCGCTGTGACCACGTCGACCGGGTGGGCGAGCACCGCGCCCGGGGGCGGGTCGTTGGCCCGGCGCCACAGTTCGGCCACCGCCACCACGCGACCGGCCGTCGCCACGCCGACACCCATCAGGGCGCGAAGCTCGCCGACCGTCATGGTCATGAGTTCGGTGACGCCGCCGGCCTGGGCAAGCAGTGACCGGGCACTGTCGAGCACGTTGACCCCGGGCATCCCCGAGCCCAGCACGAGCGCGACGAGCTCGGAGTCGCTGAGCCCACCGGGGCCCAGCCGTTCGAGCCGCTCGCGGGGCCGGTCTTCGGGCGCGACGGTCCAGAGTGATGCGCGGGACGTTGTCATGCGGCCCACGCTAAGCGCCCCTCGCCGCCGAGAGGGAGTCCCCGCGGAATCTGTGGATAACTCGCCGACCGGCCGGCGGTGGAGAACGAGGCTTCGCCGTCCACCCACGGGCAGCCCGAGACCGTCGAGGGCCCGGGTGCCGGGCTGCGGAGACGGCTGCAGGCAGAAGCGGTGCGCTAGACCTCGAAGTCGATCGCCGCGCGCCCCGAGAAGAGCGGCTTGATCGACGTCGACACGCGTACGTGGTCGGGGTTCGCCTGGTACCGGTCGAGCGCAGCCTGGTCGTCGTAGTCGGCGATCAGCGCAACGTGGGCGTTGCCCGCCGTCTGCTCGACATCGTGCACGACTTCGAGCGAGAGCACCTCCGGCACGAGGCCCACGAGGGAGGTCAGCTGCGAGGCGACGAAGTCGGCGTGCTCGCGGCGCTCCTCGGGCGAGGTGGCCGCGAGGGTGAAGGTGACGATGTGGCGGATCATGAGACTCCCAGCAGTGCGGCGGTGAGACGGTCAGGGTCGACTCGCCAGAACGTGTGGACCCTGCCGTTGATGAGCACGACGGGAATGTCTTCGACGTGTTCGTCGTAGAGCGCCTGGTCGTCGAAGATCGAGACCTCGGTCACGACGACCTCGGGGGCTCCATCGCGAGCACCGAGCGCCCCGACAACATCGGCGATGACGGTGCGTGCGTCATCGCAGAGGTGACAGCCGGGCTTCGAGACGAGCGTGAGTTCGGCGCGGGACACCTCATCACTCTAGCGCGGCACCCCCGCAGTCGGCCCGGGTAGGGTGGCGCCATGCCAGCCCCCGAGCACGAGCCCGAGCACCGCCCGGTCATCGCCTTCTTCGACATCGACAACACGCTGGTGCGCGGCGCGACAGTCTATTTCGTCGGCTTCGGGGCCTGGCGGCTGCACCTGCTGACGGTTCGGGATGTCGCCGCCTTCGCCTGGCAGCAGGCGCGCTTCATCGCGGTTGGCGAGAACATGCGGCACACCGAGAGCACGCGGGATCGTACCCTCGCGATGCTCGCCGGCCACACCGAGGATGAACTGCGCCGACTCGGCGAAGACGTCTACGACCGGCAGATCGAGGCTCGACTGCGCGCCGACGTGGTGGCGGAGGCCCGTCAGCACCTCGAACGCGGCCACCAGGTGTGGCTCGTCTCGGCGACGGGCGACATCGTGGCGCAGGTCATCGCCCGGCGGCTCGGGGCCACCGGCGCGCTCGGCACGCTGTTCGAGGCCGTCGATGGGGTCTTCACGGGGCGTCTGAGCGGCGAGATGCTGCACGGCACCGAGAAGAGCACGGCTGCACGCAGGCTCGCCGACGATCTCGGGGCCGACCTCGGAGACTGCTGGGCCTATTCCGACTCCGCCAACGACCTGCCGCTGCTCAGGTCGGTCGGTCATCCGGTCGCCGTCAACCCCGACAAGAGGTTGTCAAGCGTCGCCACCGCCGAGGGCTGGAGTGTGATGACCGACAAAAAGCGCCAGACCCGAAGGGCCTGACGCTGATTGAACACGGACGCTGACCGGAGATCGGTGATCGCCCGGAAGAAGATCTACTTCTTGTTGCGTCGCTGGTGGCGCGTCTTGCGAAGCAGTTTGCGGTGCTTCTTCTTCGCCATGCGCTTACGACGCTTCTTAATTACGGAACCCATTGATACCTCACAAGATTTGGGTTTGATCGTGCCGGCAGGAAATCACGTGCCTGGCTCGACCGAGAAGGAAATTTTGCCTCGGAGCAGTCTAGCGCACTAGAGCGCTTGCCCGTTCTCCTGCAGCCCCGACGCGGGCCGACCGAGCACCTCGGCCACCGCCGTCTCGGGCACGCGGAAGGATCGACCGAATCGAATCGCGGGCAGCTCCCCCGAGTGCACCATGCGGTACACCGTCATCTTCGAGACGCGCATCATGTCGGCCACCTCGGCCACCGTGAGAAAACGCACGTCAGCCAGATCGTTCGGCATCGTACGCCTCTCGTTTCGGTGTGGAGATGGATGTTGTCTGAGTGAACTCTAGGGGCTGGTGTGAACGACTGTCCACCCGCCTGAACGACCGAGGGGCCGGCCCGCACCCGTCACGGATGCGACCCGGCCCCAGGCGTCAGCCGGTGTTACTCGTCGCTGCTGTTCGCGTGGCCGAGCTTGCGCTGGCGACGAACGATCAGGGCGGCGATACCGGCGAGCAGCAGGATGCCCGCCAGACCCAGCGGCAGGATGGTGCTGAGTCCCGTGCTGGCCAGAGAGTCACCGGGCGTGCCCGACCCATCACCGGGGGGCGGTGTGGGCGAGCTGCTCGAACCCGGCGTCGTGGGGGTCGGCGTGGGAACCGGCGGCACCGCGGTGGCGGTGGGCGTCGGCGAACCGGTCGGGGTCGGGGTCGGTGCAGCCTCGGTGGTCACTCCCACGAAGGTCGACACCCCCGAGTCGCGGTACGACACCAGTCCGAGGTAGCTCGAGGAGTAGTCGAGCCCCGCCCACGATGCCGTGAAGCTCACCGGCTCGCCCTGGGTACCGGCGATGGTCGCGGGTGCCGTGAAGTCACCCTCGCCCGTCGCAGGCTCCACGTAGTACGCCTTCAGGTCCATCGCACCGTTCGCCTGGCCCGCGGGAAGGGCGAACACGTCGGCACGCACGGCATAGTTACCGGCCTCCGGCGCCAGGATGTCGATCCGCTCGTCGGCAGCACCCGTCGCCGACGTGTAGGTCGCGACGACCTCCCCGTCTGCGTCGAGCTGGTCGACGAACAGGTCGAGGTCGGCGCCCTCCTCGGCGGTCGCGATCGAGGTCAGGTCGAACCGCGCCTCGCTCACACCCTCGGGAATGGTGACGGCGAACTCGGCCGTCTCCTTGAGCGGCGTGACCGCCGAGTGTCCGTCCAGCGGGATGCTCGGGTCCTGGTTGTCGGCTGTGAGCAGGTTGCCCTTGGCCAGACCTTCGACCGTGAGCGGGATGTCGCCGCCGGAGCCGGGGATCACCGAGATGTCGACCGAGCCGGTGGTTCCGGTGCCGTCGACCTCGAACGGAGCAGCGATGGGCACGGGCTGCAGCGCGATGGGGCTGCGCACCTCGATGTCACCGTTCGACCAGGTCATGTATCCGGTCGTGTACTCGTTCAGCGGAGCATCCGTTCGCGTGAACTGCACCGTGTAGCTCTTCGACTCGCCCGCGGCAGAGAAGTCGAGCGTCGACGGGGTCACGACGGTGTCGATGCCGGGAATCGAGACGGGGGCGACCGTGAAGCTGCCCGCCGCGGTCGCGGTCACCGTACGGGTGACGGTCTGTGTGCCGGTCAGCGAACCGATGGCGATGGAGGCGAGGTTGAGGTCGCTGGCATCGATCGGGTTCACGCCGACGTCGTAGCCGATGCCCTGGATGTAGGCCAGCCAGTCAGGAACGTCGTTGAGGTAGAGCAGCCCGGCGTCGAGGTACTTCGTCGGAACGACGTTGCCGGCGCCCTGTCCGAAGACGTCTTCGACGGGAGCGCCCGTGTTGTCGACGGTGTCGGTCGCGGTGGTCATCAGGGCCGACTTGATCTCCGAGACGGAGGCGTTCGGGTGGATGCCCAGGTAGAGCGCCGCGAGACCGGTGACGTGGGGCGCCGCCATCGAGGTTCCCGAGAGGAACTCCCATGTCGGGTCTTCACCTGCCGCGTTCGCACCGGCGGCGAGAATAGCCACACCGGGGGCTGACACGTCGGGCTTCAGGATGTCGCTGCCATCGGCCTCGACGGGCCCGTGGCTCGAGAATCCGGCCAGAACGGGCACGGCGGGCGAGGGCCCGGCGGTGTTGCCCTTGCTGAAGGTGACGGTCGCGCCGGGCTCAGCCGCGTACGCATACGTCGCATCCCATGCCGCAGCGTCGAGGTGCACGGTGGGTACGGAGTGCTCATCGAGATCGATGGAACTGGGGGTCTTGTTGACCAGCAGCATGCCGATTCCGCCGGCCCGCTTGACCTCGGCAGACTTCGCTGTGCGGTCGTAGACACCGCGCTGGCAGAAGACGATCTTTCCGTCGACCTTCGCGGGGTCGAGCGAATCGGGTGCGCAGAGCAGGGCATCGGCGACGGAGGCGCTGGCGAGCTTCACCAGGTCGGCGCGAACGAGGTCGCCCTCGAGTGCCGGCTTGTCGCCGGTCTGCACCGTGATCGATCCACCGGCGAACTTCGTACCGTCACCGAGGGTGGCGGTCGCTTCGTAGCTGGGGATGGTCGAGGCGGCCACGGTGGTGTACCACGGCGAGGCGTTGTCGAGCGTCGAGGCACCGGGGCCCGAGTTGCCGGCCGAAGCCGAGACGAAGATACCCGCCGAGGCAGCACCGAGGAAGGCCTGGTCGGTGAGCGACACCGTGGTCTGCGCTGAGCTTCCCCCGATGGAGAAGTTCAGTACGTCGACGCCGTCGAGCACGGCCTGGTCGATGGCGGCGAGCATGTCGGCCGTCGAGCATCCGTCGTCGTCGGTCGCGACGGGGTCGGGGCCAGACCAGCAGACCTTGTAGGCCGCGATCTTCGCCGCCGGGGCAACACCGCTGATGTTGCCGAAGCTGTCGCCACCGATGGTGGCGTCGGTCGCGTTGTTGCCGCCCGCGGTGCTCGCGGTGTGCGAGCCGTGGCCGTCACCGTCGCGCGGCGAGACGTACTCGCCCGTCGCCACGGTGCCGATGTTGTCGGCGCCGAAGCCGTCGACGAAGTACCGCGCGCCGACGATCTTGGTGGAGCAGTCACTGGCCGTGAACTGCTGGCCCGTCACGCAGGCACCGTAGAAGGTTCCACCGTCGGCCTTGTCGAAACGGATGGTGGTGTCAGGATGCTCGGGGTCGACCTCGGAGGTGAGGTAGGGCGCATCGCCCGCCGTCGTTCCGAGTGCGGCCCCGGCGAATGAGGGGTTCTCCGGAGCGATACCGGTGTCGAGATCGCCGATCACGATGCCCTTGCCGGCTTCTGAGACGCCACCGTTCTGGGCCCAGACTCCGGTCGCACCGTCGAGGCCGAGGTAGGTGGTCGAGGGCTCCGCCGCGGTGATGTGCTTGATCTCGTCGGGGGTGACCTGCGCGACGTCTCTGCTCGACGTGAGGGCCGAGGCCTGCTCCGGGGTGAGGTTCGCGCTGAATGCGTTGAGGGCGAGGGTGTAGGAGTAGCCGATGGAGACGCCGGCGCTGTCAGCGACTTCGCGCTGGCGGGTGGCCAGGAAGTTGCTGTAGCTCGTCACGGGCGCCGAGCGCGCGTTCATCTGGTCACCCTCGGCGGGCTTCGTTGCAGCGAAGCTGCCGATACCGCCCGAGTAGGTGGAGACCGCCGGGTTGGTCATCGTGACGATGTACCGGCCCGCAGTGAAATCGGTGGCCGGCTTCGACAGGCCACCGGGCAGCGGGGCCAGCCCTAGGCCGGTGCCGGTGGAGACGGCAGACCCGGCGGACGGGGGTGCGAACGCAGCAGCACTGCCGGCGGCACCCGAGACGGCGAGCACGATCGCAGCTGCCGCGGCGATCGTTGCGCTTCTTCTGGAACGGGGAAAGGGGAAGGGCAAGGAAGAACGTCGCCGGAGACTACTCACGCAGGAACCTCTATCTGTGAACGGACAGCGTTCGGGCATGGATCCGGCCCGAACTCGTTCGACCACCCTAAGCAGTTCGAGGGCCCTACAGGAGGTGCCTATGTTTCAGTTGTGTTAACTGTGAGAGTTCGCACAGAAAAATTGCGCTCACAGCACCTACTCAGCGTATTTGGCGCGCGAACGGTCGTTATGTGCGCCTAATCGCTGCTGCGTGAAATGTTCGGAAAGCGCCGGGTGACATCTTCGAAAATCGAGCGCGCTCGACCTGTTGCCGTCGCGACCGACTGGCCCACCCGTTCGCCCACCAGCGAGGCCTGCGACTTCGCGTGCTCCGAAAGGCCCGCCCGTTCGCCCTCGACGCCGGAGCCAGCCTCGTCGTCGAGCTCGTCGAAGTCCGCGCTGAGAAAGGGAATGACAAAATCCTCCACCTCTTCGAGAGGCGATGCGTCGAGAGCGTAGTAGCGGTGTTGGCCGACCTCCCTGACACTCACGAGGCCCGCATCGCGCAGGACCCGCAGATGCTTCGAGACCGTGGGCTGGCTGAGTTCGAGCTGGGAAACCAGCTCGGAGACGCTGATCTCCCCGAGGGGGCGATGGGCCGCATCCGTCGCCGTCGCACCCGCGAGAACACCCGACCCGGCCTCACTGTCGTCGCGGTCGGCACCCACATAGCGTTCCAGCAACAGCGAGAGCACGTGGCGGCGCGTGGGGTCAGCGATCACGGAGAAGATGTCGGCCATGGCTACAGGGTAGTGGCCCGGCCGCGGTTGTGGCAGCGCAGAACGGGTGTCAAGCTGGTGCTCCCCGCGGGCGCCGGGTTCGTCACCGCTCGCGCCCCTGAGCGAGTCGGAGGTGTGCGTGAGCCAGGGCACTCCGATCAGGCAACCCCGCTATGGAATGCGCACCAGCACCCGGCGCTTCCGCGACGCGGTCGAGGACTTCTCGGGCCGGTCGCCATCGCGGTTCGCCGTACTCGTCTTCGTCGTTCTCATCGTTCTGTTCACCTTCCTGCTCTCGTTGCCGTTCGCCAGCGCGACCGGGCGCCCCACCGGACTCGCCGACTCCCTCTTCACCGCCGTCAGCGTGATCTGCGTGACTGGGCTCTCGACCGTCGACATGGCGACACACTGGTCGTTCTTCGGCGAGCTCATCATCTACACCGGGGTGCAGATCGGTGCTCTCGGGGTGCTGACCCTGGCCTCCATTCTCGGGCTCGTCGTGTCCAGGCGGTTGGGCCTTCGCTCCCGGCTGCTCGCGGCGGGCGAGGCGGATCCGTCACGCACACACTCCGGCGTCGCCGGTGCGAGCCAGGCGGTGCGGCTCGGTGAGGTGGGCGGGCTGCTCGCCACGGTGGCGGTCAGCGCGCTGGTGATCGAGCTCGGGCTCGCCGCCCTGCTGTTCCCCCGGATGCTCATCGGCGGCATCCCGCCCGGCAGCGCCGCCCTGCAGAGCCTGTACTACTCGGCGATGGCGTTCACCAACACGGGGTTCACGCCCAACGCCGAGGGTCTGGCACCCTACGCCTCGGACTACTACTTCCTGACCATCCTGATGGTGGGAGTGTTCCTCGGCAGCATCGGCTTTCCCGTGATCCATGCGTTCTCGCGGGCGCTCCGAACGCCCGGCCGCAACCAGTGGTCGCTTCACGTCAAGCTCACCCTCGTGACCTCGGTCATTCTGCTCGCCGCCGGAGCCGTCCTGTTCTTCGCGCTGGAGTTCGCGAACCCGGCCACCTTCGGGCCGATGAACGGCTTCGAGAAGGGCTTCCAGTCCCTCTTCCTCTCGACCATGACCCGGTCGGGCGGGTTCTCCACCATCCCCATCGACCAGCTGAACGGGTCGAGCATGCTCGTGACCGACATGCTGATGTTCATCGGTGGGGGTTCGGCTTCCACCGCCGGTGGCATCAAGGTGACGACGCTCGCCATCCTCTTTCTCGCGGCTTTCGCCGAGGCCCGCGGCAACGACCAGGTGCAGGCCTTCCGTCGGCGCATCCCGGTCGACATCCTGCGGCTCGCGGTGAGCGTGGTGCTGTGGGGGGCGAGCACCATCGTGATCTCGGCCATCGTCATCCTGCAGATCTCGAAGGCCCCTCTCGATCTCGTGCTCTTCGACGTGGTGTCGGCGTTCGGCACTTCAGGCCTGTCGACCGGACTCACGGCCGAGCTGCCGGATGTCGGCGTCTACGTCATGGCGGCCACGATGTTCATGGGCCGGATTGGTACAGTGACGTTCGCTGCCGCGCTGGCCCTCCGCCAGCGTCGCCAGCTGTTCCAGAACCCCGAGGAGAGGCCGATCGTTGGCTAAAGACAGGTCGACCGGAGCACCCGTGCTCGTGATCGGGCTGGGCCGGTTCGGTGCTGCGGCGGCCGACAAGCTCGAGCAGCTCGGGCGGGAGGTGCTCGTCATCGACACCGATGCGACGCTGGTGCAGAAGTGGGCGACCCGCGTGACCCACGTGGTGCAGGCCGACGCCACCGACCTCGATGCCCTGCGGCAGATCGGTGGGCAGGACTTCGACACCGCGATCATGGCCGTCGGCTCCTCGGTCGAGGGCAGCGTGCTGATCACCGCCAATCTCGTCGACCTCGGTGTCACCCAGATCTGGGCCAAGGCGATGTCACGCTCGCACGGCAAGATCCTCGAGCGCATCGGAGCCAACCACGTGCTCTACCCCGAGGCCGAGTCGGGCGACCGCATCGCCCACCTCGTCTCGGGCCAGGTGCTCGACTTCATCGAGTTCGACGACGAGCTGTCGCTGGCGAAGCTCCGGCCGCCGGTGGTGGCTCGTGATGCTCCGCTGGCCGGCCTCACACTGCGGAGCCGCTTCGGCATCACCATCGTCGGGGTGAAATCGCACGGTGCTCCGTTCGTCTACGCCGGCTCCGACACAGTGGTGGGTGAAGGCGACTTCATCGTCGTGTCGGGCACGGCGCCCGACATCGACGCGTTCGCCCGGCTGCCGCGCTGAGGGCGAGCAGCTTAAGCTTGAGCGAGGCGCCACCGGTCGGGGCGACGCGACCAGACGGGGATACCACGTGAGCACAGGCGGCGGCAACAGGGCGATCTTCGCGGCACTCGGCGCCAACCTCGGCATCGCGGTGATCAAGTTCATCGCGTTCGTCTTCTCGGGGTCGTCGTCGATGCTCGCCGAGAGCGTGCACTCGCTCGCCGACTCCGGCAACCAGCTGCTGCTGCTGCTGGGCGGGCGCAAGTCGCGAAAGAGCGCCGACATCGATCACCCGTTCGGCTACGGCCGCGAACGGTACGTGTACGCGTTCGTCGTGTCGATCATCCTGTTCTCGGTGGGTGGCGTCTTCTCGCTGTACGAAGGCATCGAGAAGGTCGCCGAACCGCACCCCATCGAGACCCCGTGGCTACCGATCGTGGTGCTCCTGGCGGCGATGGTTCTGGAGGGCTTCTCGCTGCGCACGGCGATGAAGGAGAGCAACCACACCCGCGGAAAGCAGACGTGGGTGCAGTTCGTGCGTCGCGCGAAGGCGCCCGAGATGCCTGTGGTGCTGCTCGAAGACGTCGCCGCGCTCACCGGGCTTGCGCTCGCATTCGTCGGTATCGTGCTTGCGGTTGTCACGGGCAACGGCGTGTTCGACGGCATCGGAACAATCGGCATCGGCGTGCTGCTCATCCTGGTCGCCGTCGTGCTGGCGATCGAGACGAAGAGCCTGCTGGTCGGCGAAGGTGCGAGCGAGGTCGACACCCGGGCGATCAGGGCATCGATCGAGGTCGACGAGGGGGTCGAGCGCATCATCCACATGAAGACGCTCTACCTCGGGCCGGAGGAGCTGCTGGTGGCGGCGAAGATCGCGCTGCCCGCGTCGGCGAAGCTGGCCGACGTGGCGAACACGATCAACGCGGTCGAGGCGCGCATCCGCGAGGCGGTGCCGATCGCGCGGGTGATCTACCTCGAGCCCGACG
This sequence comes from Subtercola boreus, assembly GCF_003399645.1. Taxonomy (GTDB): domain Bacteria; phylum Actinomycetota; class Actinomycetes; order Actinomycetales; family Microbacteriaceae; genus Subtercola; species Subtercola boreus_A. The sequence goes on along the minus strand of NZ_NBXD01000002.1, from coordinate 367,033 downwards.
TGTACGTGCCGCCGGCCGAACCGGCGATGCCCACCGAGGCGATCGTGATCAAGGCGTCGGACTGAGGCTCGCGAAGACGACGACGTTGTCGAGGTAGTGACCCCAGGAGTCGTCGAACACCCCGCCACAGGTCACGAGGCGCAGCTGGGCGGTGGGAGTGGGCCCGTAGACCTGCCCGGTCGGAAAATCGGCCTTCGCGACCTGGATCGAGCTGTCGACGGCGAAGCGCGTCTCGGTGCCGTCGGAGAGCGTGACTGTGATCACGTCGCCGGCCGTGAGAGACGAGAGCCGGAAGAAGACCGCAGGGCCGACAGAGGAGTCGATGTGCCCGGCGATGACCGCCGGACCGATGCGACCCGGAACGACGCCCTGGCTGTACCAGCCCGCCGAGCCGAAGTCGACGGGCGGGAGGATCGAGCCGGCGGCGTCCCGCGAGAGCGACTCCAGGCCGGAGTCCACTCCGATGGCCGGAATCTGCACCCTCACGGGCGTGGCGGCGCTGACGGGGGTGCTGTCGGTGCCGCCGAGATCGGGGTTCTGGTAGCCGCCGGCCGATCCGCGGGACGCCCCTTCGGCCGTGTCGGTGGCGGCTCCGGTGGCGGCTCCGGATGCCCGGGGCTCGGTGGGTGCGAGCGTGGAGGGTGCGACGGCCGCCCCTCGACCGGCCCCGCCTGCACCGGTTTCGGGCGACGGGGAGGCCGAGCATCCGGTGACGACAGCCGCCGCGACAGCGACGGCCACTGCAGCGCCGAACACTCGCCCGGCGACTGGGCGACTGCGGACTGGGCGACTGCGGAACGCCGCTCGGGTTCGGGTTCGGGCGCGGCGCTCCGCCGGTGCGCTGCCCAACCGGGCGGGCGTCACCGGGTGCGCGTCAGGGTGCCGCGCGGCTCGAGCGGAGGTGCGGCGTGCCGCGGGGAACTGGCACCAGTGCGCGGAACGGCGGTAGTGGAGGCGACAGGCGATCCGTCGCCGCCGGGGTGCGCACCGCCGGGGCGTCCATTGCGGCCGTCGCTGCCCTGCTGGGCGCTGCTGCGGGCGTCGCGGCGGCGGATGAGCAGCACCGCGACCAGGCCGGCCGCCAGGAATGCCCAGCCGGTCACCTCGTCGATTGCGCGGCGTGTGGTGTCGGAGGCAGACGTGGTGGAATCGGCCGCGGTCTCGGTGGGGGTCGCCGTCGTGCCGATGTGCTGCGTGGCGGTTCCGCCCGCCCCGGTCTGGATGCCGCCGGTGGGCAGGTCACCCACGCTCGACGAATCGAGCACCGCCTTCAGAGCCAGCCCGCCCGAGGCGTCGTCGAGCACGAACAGGGTGGACACCGAACCCGCCACCAGGTTCACATCGGCGCTCGAGGTGACCGTCGGACTGGTGAGCGAGAGCTTCCACTGGCCTGCCGGCACATTCGCATAGGTCGTTGCGGTGCCCTCCTTGGCATTGCTCGCGATCGCCGTACCGGTCGATGTCGAGACATTGACCGTCGGCACGATCGTGGAGGCCTGCACCACCCGCACGCGCGACTGCCCGGCGCCCGGTGCCGCGAGATCGTCTTGGAAGACCGCTGTGGCGAGGCTCGCGTTCTTGCCGTATGCGGCGACAGTCTGCGGCTCCCCGGCGACGACCGAGATCGTCGCCGAGATGACGGGCGAGGCGAAGGCGCCCCCGGAAGGCACCATCGCCACGACGTAAGTACCCGCCGGCAGCGCCATGTACGACGAGACCGCGCCGTAACCGATGTCCTTCAGCGAGGTCACGACGGTGCCGCCCGCGAGTGCGGAGAGCTGCACATCCACCGCCGTGGTGTCGGGTGAGAGGTGCGCGAGCCGAACCCAGCCCGTGGTCGACGGCGCCGTCTGCTCGCCGGCCACGAGCGCCGACGGCGCCGCCGAGGTCTCGGCCGCCGAGGCAGCGCTGACGCCGACGCCTCCCACGATGAGTGCCGCTGCCGCGCCGGCGAGGGTGGCGAGGGCGCCCCATCGCGCCCAGCGCGGGGTGTCGAAGTGAGGGGAGAGTGTCATGGCAGGTCCTTTCACAGAAAAACGCGTCGAGGTTCGGGCCGGGGTCGGTCGGGTCATTGCGTGACTCCCGCTGGCAGAAGGTTCTGTGGCTCACCGAAGGGAAAGATCACGAGCGCACCGGTCGCAGTCGGAACGACGCTGGCGCCGTTCAGCGGAGCCGGAAGGCCCGTGAAGTACGAGGTGACGGCTCGCACCACCGCGTCATCGGCTGTGGCCGTGCCACTGCCGCCGTTGCCTCCGACCGAATCGTTGCCGAGCCGGGTGATGAGGATCTGCCGTCGCGGTTGCCCGCCTCCGTCGGCGAGGGCGGGGAAGTCATCGACCGTCAGAGAGGTCGACGAGAGCAGCTGCCCCAGCGCCAGAACCGACCGCACATCGACGGAGCCCGCGGTGAGTTCTGCGGCCGCGTTCGGCGTCAGAGTGAGACCCGGGTTCGCACTCAGTTCCAGGCCCACGGATGCCCGTGCCGCCGACTCCCGGGCCGCGCCCGTCTCGGCACCCGACGCCCCGCCCGTCGGCTGGGGCTGCACGAGCGGCGCGGCAGAGCTGGGCGCGGCGGCGGTCGGCGCGACGGCGGTCGGCGCGACGGCGGTCGGCGCAGCACCCGTCGGCGCAGCACCCGCCGGAGCAGCCCCCGCGGCGGCGGATCCCGGCGCAAGACCGCGATAGGACGACGCGAGAGCAGGTGCCGCGAAGATGAACACCCCCGCGATCGCTACCAGGAACGCGCCCGAGAGCACCTCGATCCAGACTCTCGCCGGGTCGGCGTCGAACGCGTTGTCGACGGCGACCTGAACCACGCCGGCCAGGAGGATGACTGCGAGAGGAAGCCAGACAGCGACGGCCCCGGCGAGCATCCCGGAACCCCCCGGCACGGCGCCAGCCACCAGGCCCACACCGATCAGCCCCAGCGCCAGCACCGCGAACGGCCGCAGTCCCTGCACCGCGAGAGCGACGACCGACGCCGCTGCGCCCAGCACGAGCAGGGCGGGGTCGAGCATCCACCACTGGGCCAGCCCCTGAGCGGCACCCGCGGCCGAGGCAGACCCAGACGCTCCGGTCGGCGCCGACCCGCCGGTCGGAAAGGCCGCGCACAGGGCCAGTGCACCGACGAGAACGGATGCCGAAAGGGCGGCCACGGTCATCCGGAACCACCGGGACCGTCGCGAAATCGTCACCACGGCGCCAGCCAGCAGGAACGGCACGGCGTCGGCCGAGGGCGAGGTGTGCACCACGAGCCCGAGCGGGGAGAGAAGAAAGAGGAGCAGGGCGGTCGCCGCCAGCGGGCGGGGCATGCGCAGCTGATGCGCGAGAACCCAGACGAGCGGGGCGGCTGTCAGAGTGCAGGCGAGGGCGACCGCCGCCCCGCCGAACGTGGACGGATCTGTGCGGTCGGTGAACACGATGAGGGTGACGATGAGACCCAGAACGAAGACAGGCAGCGACCACAGCATCGACGAACGGTGACGGCGGGCGAGGGCTGCGGCAGCGTGCAGCCGGCCGGCTGGCACGATCGAGTCGGGCGTGGCGGGCACCTCAGCGGAGTGTGGCGTTGCAGAAGCGCGCTCGACAACGGTCAACGAGTTCATTGTGAAACTCACTGTCTGCGGGCGGATTCGGAGCCGACCGCGGGGGCCGCGCACAGAAGCGCACGACGGTGTTGCTAGGAACCTCCATTGTCAGCCCGGAGGCCGCGGATGCACCAGTCCCAGCTTTTATCGGGGGCCGGGCTTACCATTCGGCGGTCCGTCGGTTATGGTCGGCGCCGCGGGAAGAACTGTCGCAGCAGTTCCGCGCACTCCTCAGAGCGCACCCCGGTAAAGACCTCGACACGGTGGTTCAGGCGTCGGTCCCGCAACAGGTCGTAGATCGATCCCGCGGCGCCGGCCTTGTCATCCCATGCGCCGAAGACGACGCGCTGCACCCGTGCGGCCAGGATGGCGCCGGCACACATCACGCAGGGTTCGAGGGTGACGACGAGGGTACTGCCCGGCAGCTGCCAGTCACCCGTCCGCGCCGCGGCCTGCCGCAGCGCGACGACTTCGGCGTGGGCGGTGGGATCGTGGTGCAGCTCCCGCTCGTTGTGGCCGCGACCGATCACGACCCCCGAGGCGTCGAGCACGATCGCCCCGACGGGTACATCGCCCGAATCGCGGGTGGCGCGCGCCTCGGCGAGAGCCTCGATCATCCATTCGTCGTGTTGTGCGGAGGCGGGCAGCGGGAGGCCTGGCATGCCGGCCTCCGTTCCGTTCGACGAGTGCCCCGCAGCGGGCGCACCTGTAGATTGAGCCTATGCGAGTACACGTTGCCGACCACCCGCTCATCACGCACAAACTGACCGTGCTGCGCGACAAGACAACTCCGTCGGCCACATTCCGAGCACTCACCGAGGAACTCGTGACGCTGCTCGCCTACGAGGCCACCCGCGGGGTGCGGGTCAACGAGGTCACCATCGAAACGCCCGTGACCACGACGGTCGGCGTGGCGTTGAGCGAACCGCGTCCTCTGGTGGTGCCCATCCTGCGAGCGGGGCTCGGCATGCTCGAGGGCATGGTGAAACTCGTTCCGACCGCCGAGGTCGGCTTTCTCGGCGTGGTTCGCAACGAAGACACCCTCGAGCCGAGCACCTACGCGGAGCGCCTGCCCGACGACCTCTCCGACCGCCAGTGCTTCGTGCTCGACCCGATGCTCGCCACCGGCGGGTCGCTCGGGGCCGCCATCGACTTCCTCTTCGACCGGGGTGCGATCGACGTGACCGCGATCTGCCTGTTGGCCGCCCCCGAGGGTGTGGCGGCGCTGGAGAAGCGCACGGCGGGCCGCGAGGTCACGCTGGTACTCGGTGCGCTCGACCAGCGACTCAACGAGAACGGCTACATCGTGCCCGGCCTGGGTGACGCGGGCGACCGCCTCTACGGACTGGTTTAGCCGCGCTTCTCGTTGTGCATGCCGGGGATTGACGCAAAAGAATTGACAGGGACGCCGATTATCGGCTTTACTCGGGGTATGTATGACAGCGCGCTCACCCCAACCTCCTTCGAGGCTCTGAGGAACGCCGGCATGATGATGCCCGGCCGCGACGCCATGCGTTGTCGAATGTGTGCCTGACGAGACCACCCTCTCGCTGAGTTCAGGTCGCTGATCCCCCGTTCGCATTGGGCGATCACCCTCGAACTCCCGGCCTCCCGCACCCCGGATGCCGTTCCCCGGTTCACGCCGCATCGACTCACTGCACCGCCCTCCCAGCCCTGAGGCTGCCCGCGGTGCGCAGTATCATCATCCAAAGGATCACGACCTTGTCCATCGCACACCTCACCACCCCCCGCACCACCTCGTACACCACCGGCCCCGTCGCGATCGCGTCGGCAGTTGCCGCCCCGGTATCGACCGAGCCGGCAACGACCGAGCCGGCAACGACCGCGTCGACCTCGACCGCCCCGGCCCCGCACATCCGCGCCGTTCCGGCCGGCACAGAGGCGCGCGGCTTCGTTCTTTACGTCGGCGTCGACGAGGAGAAGGCCGAGGCAGACGGAACCTCGCTCGGCTCGATCGTCTCCGAGATCCGGGCGCTCGTCGCCCGGCTCTCCCCGAGCTCCGAGACCTACGCCGCCGTCGCCCTGGCTCCCCGCGGCTCCGGTGGTCGTGATGTCGACGTCGTTCGCCTGGCCCTGCAAGACCCGGCCGCCCTCGCGAAGCACCGCCAGGCGGGAGACCCCGAGGCCGCGACATCCGAGGACCGAGCGCGCGCCGGCGTAGTCATCGACCTCTCGCGCAAGCGCCTGCTGCTCGACAACGAGTCGGCCAACCTGACGTACAAGGAATTCGAGCTGCTGCAGTACCTCGTGCTGCGCGAAGGCCGCACTATCGAGCGCCACGAGCTCATCAGTTCGCTCTGGAGTGCTGGCGACGAAGACCTCGACGACATCCCGAACGAGCGCACCATCGACGTGCACGTGCGACGCCTGCGCGCGAAGCTCGGCGACTACGAGGACATCGTGCGCACCGTGCGTGGTGTCGGGTACCGCTTCGACCGCCACGCCGACGTCTCGGTGCAGCAGAGCAGCACCCCCTCCCCCGACCGCATCTGAGTTGATTTGTGCGCCGCCGCCCTGCGGCGCACTGCCGGGAGAGGTCGCGCCACAGCACGGAGTGCCCGGGGGCCGGGGAAAGCGACGTACACGCCGCCGCTTTCCCCCGACCGCGTGGGGTGCGCCGCCGCCTCTGTGCTGCACCGTGCCGTTATGGGTCTGCTGTGGGTTTGTCCAGCCTCTCGCCGCGAAATCGGTCGGGTCATAGTCTGAAGTCACCGGCCCCAACCGGGCCGGGCGATCAAGGAGGATCAACGTGGCAGACAACAGGGCAGTGGCATACAAGGCTCCGGGCGTCGTCGAAGTCATCGACATCGACTATCCGACGTTCGAGCTGAAGGACGGGCCGGGGGTGAACCCCGAGAACGTCGGTCGCAAGGTTCCGCACGGCGCGATCATCCGAACCGTGGCAACGAACATCTGCGGTTCCGACCAGCACATGGTGCGGGGCCGCACCACCGCACCAGTGAACCTGGTGCTCGGCCACGAAATCACCGGTGAGGTCGTCGAGGTCGGGCCGGGTGTCGAGTTCATCAAGGTGGGCGACATCGTCTCGGTGCCGTTCAACATCTCCTGCGGGCGCTGTCGCAACTGCAAGGAACGCAAGACCGGCATCTGCCTGAACGTCAACCCCGACCGCCCGGGCAGCGCCTACGGTTACGTCGACATGGGTGGATGGGTCGGTGGCCAGGCTGAGTTCGTGCTCGTTCCCTACGCCGACTGGAACCTGCTGAAGTTCCCCGACCGCGATCAGGCCCTGGAGAAGATCCTCGACCTGACCATGCTCTCCGACATCTTTCCCACGGGCTTCCACGGTGCCGTGACGGCGGGCGTCGGCGTCGGCTCGACGGTGTATGTCGCAGGTGCCGGTCCCGTCGGACTGGCGGCCGCGACATCCGCTCTGCTTCTCGGTGCGGCGGCTGTCATCGTCGGCGACATGAATGCTGGGCGTCTCGAGCAGGCCAGGAGCTTCGGATGCGAGACGATCGATCTCAGCCAGGGTGACATCGTCGACCAGATCGAGCAGATCCTCGGTGTGCCCGAGGTCGACTGCGGCGTCGACGCCGTGGGGTTCGAAGCCCGCGGCCAGGGCCATGGTGCCGACGCTGCAGAAGCGCCGGCGACGGTACTCAATTCACTGATGGACGTGACGGCGGCGGGCGGCGCCCTCGGCATTCCCGGGCTCTACGTCACCGGCGACCCGGGCGGAGTCGACGAGGCCGCCCAGAAGGGCTCCCTCAGTCTCAGCCTCGGTACCGGCTGGGCGAAGTCGCTGTCGTTCACCACAGGGCAGTGCCCGGTGATGAAGTACAACCACGGCCTGATGCAGGCGATCCTGCACGATCGCGTGCACATCGCCAAGAACGTCAACGCCAAGGCGATCAGCCTCGACGACGCCCCCCGGGGTTACGCCGAGTTCGATGCCGGCGCGGCCACGAAGTACGTGCTGAACCCGAACGGATACCTCGACGCGGCCTGATCCGGCCGGCCTGACCGCCGAAAGTGTCCTCTGGGCAAACTCTTGGGAAAATAACGTTTTGGTAACTAGCGCTCCGTTACGCAACCGTTATATAGTTCAAGAGCGTTAGTTGTTTGCTGTGGCAGCGAAGCGCGGAATGTGATTGCAGGACACTCTTGGTGCAAGGGAAAGAGCCGGTCGTTAGCCTCTACGACCGGCTCTTGTCTGTTTAAGCGGCCCCGCACCGGGCCCGTGTCGGCGGTGCCGACTAACCTGTTACTCACACGGAGAGGACAGGCATGACTGACGCACAACCGGCGACGAAGGTGTTGCCCATCGCTGCATGGGAGGCCCTGTTCCGGGCCCAGGTGACGGTGATCCGCACGCTCTCGGCCGACTTCCCGTCGCAGACCATCTCGCTCACCGAGTACGACGTGCTCTACACCCTCTCCACCCAGCCCTCCCGCCGCATGCGCATCCGCGACCTGAACGTTCGCACCCTGCTCACCCAACCGAGCGTCTCGCGGCTGGTCGACAGACTCACCGCTCGCGGCATGCTCGAGAAGTCCGTCGACCCGGCCGACGGCCGCGGCACCGTCGTCACGCTCACCGACGAGGGCTACAGCGTCTACCGCACCGCCGCGCGCACCCACGGGCGTTCGATCACCGGCCAGATGACGAAGGCGCTCTCCGACGACGAGCTCGCGCAGTTGAAGGAACTCTGCGACAAGCTGCGCCTCGGCGTGACGGGCGGCACCGGCGGTGCTGCCGACGACTGCGTGGTCGAGACGGCGGGCACCTGATGACGTCGCCCAGCATCGTCTGGTTTCGCGACGACCTGAGGGTGGCCGATCATCCGGCCCTCCACGCCGCCGTCGAGCGCGGCGAACCCATCGCGTGCGTCTACATCTTCGACGAGCAGACCGACTACACAGACACCGACGTCTTCAGCGAGAACTCTCCCGGTATCCGGCCGCTCGGTGGGGCGGCGAAGTGGTGGTTGCACCACTCGCTCGAGGCCCTGGCGGGCGAGTTGGCTGCCCGGGGTCTCACCCTGACGCTCCGTTCCGGCCCCGCGGCCACCGTCATGGCCGACCTCCAGCGCGAGAGCGAGGCCGGCGCCGTGTACTGGAACCGCCGGTACGGCCTTGCCGAGCGCGAGCTCGACACCGCGATCAAAGCTTCACTGAAAGAGCTCGGCGTCGAGGCGAAGAGTTTCCAGGCCAACCTGCTGTTCGAACCGTGGACCGTACAGACCGGCCAGGGCGCTCCGTTCCGGGTCTTCACGCCGTTCTGGCGGGCGTGCCTGTCGACACCTGCCCCGCGGCATCCGCTGCCCGCTCCCGCGGCTGACGACGTCACGGGGTTCGACGGGGCCTCGCTTGCGTCCGACGACCTGGCCGACTGGCAGTTCCTGCCGACGAGGCCCGACTGGGCCGCGGGAATACGCGACACCTGGACCCCCGGGGAGAAGGCTGCGCACGCCGACATGATCTCGTTCGAGAAAGATGGGCTGGGCGACTACCAGAAACAGCGCGACTTTCCGGCTCAGGATGTCACCTCCCGGCTCTCCGCACGCCTCCGCTGGGGCGAGCTGAGCCCGTTCCAGGTCTGGCACGGCGTGCGTGACGCGTCGTCGAAGGAGGGTGCCGCTTCCTTCCTCCGTGAGGTCGGCTGGCGCGAGTTCGCCTACCACCTGCTGTTCCACTGGCCGAGGCTCGGCATCGACAACATGAAGCCGGCCTTCGACTCCTTTCCGTGGAACGATCCCGACCCCGAGGTTCTGGGTCGCTGGCAGCAGGGCCAGACGGGCATCCCGCTCGTCGACGCCGGCATGCGCGAGCTGTGGCAGACGGGCGTGATGCACAACCGCATCCGCATGGTGACGGCATCGTTCCTCATCAAGAACCTGCTGCTCGACTGGCGGCTCGGCGAGGCCTGGTTCTGGGACACACTGGTCGACGCCGACCCGGCCTCCAACACCATGAACTGGCAGTGGGTCGCCGGTTCCGGGGCGGATGCCGCACCGTACTTCCGCGTGTTCAACCCCGAGTTGCAGGCGAAGAAGTTCGACGGGCACGGCGAATACATCAACCAGTACGTGCCCGAGGTGGGAACGCCCGCCTATCCCGAGCCGATCGTCGACCTGGGTGAGTCGCGCAAGCGCGCGCTCGCAGCGTACGAAACGATCAAGGGTCTGTAGGGGCGGGCGGGCCTCAGCCCGCGGAGGGCGGTGCCTGCAGGGTGCTGTCGAGGCTGCGGTTGAGCTCGGACGCCTGCGAGTCGAGCGCCTCGAGCTGGTGGCGCAGATCGTCGTAGCCGGCGATGTCCTTTTGGATGCTGTCGTACCGCGTCTGCAACTCGGCCTGCCGGTCTTCGAGTGCCGACCTCTCGCGGTCGAACTGCTCCTGGGTGTCGAAGCCGCCCGAGTCCGCCCTCCCGTTGAAGTCGGCGACATCGGCACCCAGCGTGTCGCTGTCGGACGTGTAGGTCGCGCTCTCGTGCTCGATCGCGTCACCCGCGGCTGTCAGCTGAACGGCCAGCGCATCCTCCTGCGAGTGCAGCTGGTCGAAGACTGCCTCGAACGAGGTGTTCAGCGCGACCACCTTCGACCGGTCGGCGAAGTACTTCGCGTAGTGCGCCTCGAGCTCCGGGCTGAGGCTCGCCAGCTCCGTGCCGAAGATCGAATGCAACTCATTGTCGCGCTCGCCCGGTTCGGTCGTCGCGTAGCTGGCCATGCGGGCTGCCAGCCCGGGGTCGTCCTTCACCGCTTCGTACTGCGCCTCGAGCTCGCGGTCGATCTCGACCCGGTCGGAGTCACTGAGCCGCGCATAGACCGCGTGCAACATCTCGTGTGCGGCCGTCACGCCGCGGATGCCGCTCAGCCGGGCATCCGACACATTGAAGACGTGGATGCTCGACCCGGTGTAGCAGCCGAGGAGCACGAAATCGTCGCTCGACGAGCCGCAGACCGTCTGAAAGTCGGCTGCATTCTCGACGGTCGGCGAGCTGGCATAGAAGTAGAAGCGGCCCTCGTCGTTCATACCCGAGTCCGCTGCCATGCCCGCGACATCGGCGCTGGGGTCGTACTGCCACACCGCGAGCTGGTCGCCGATGCGCTGGTGCAGAAAACCCCAGCCCACGGCGGCGGTCGGCACACCGATGATGATGACGATCACGGCGATCAGCGCGATGCGCCGGAGAATGACGGATGCCCGGCTTCGCGGTGGCGGAGCATCGCCCTCCGGCATCCACTGTCCGTCTGCACCCTGCCCGCCCTCGAGCGAATCGAAGTCGAAGAGCGTCACGCCACGCCTCCCCACTTCTCGCCTCGCGGCGCTAGATTGATTTTAGATCGCGCCGGCACCATCCCGTCAGTACCACCTTCGTGAAAGGGCTATCGTATGGGCATATTCTCACCGGGCTTCGTCGGGCGGCGGCGAGACGCCAACCCGCTGCTGCCGCCGGGCCAGTACGAGGTCACCAACTTCCCGGTTCTCTCGGCAGGGCCCACACCGAAGGTCACGAAAGACGACTGGGCGCTGTCGATCCGCGCTCAGGACGGCTCGGTGAAGGCGTGGAACTGGGCGACGCTGATGCAGAACCCGATCGACGACATCACGGTCGACCTGCACTGCGTCACCCGGTGGTCGCAGTTCGGCATGGGCTGGCGGGGCGTCTCGCTCGACCATCTGTTCGAGGGCGTCGACACGTCGGCGCAGTTCGCGATGGCGTCCAGCTACGGCGGATACACGACCAACATGCAGACGACCGACCTCGTCGGCAGCAAGGCCTGGATCGCGTTCCAGTTCGACGGCGAAGACCTCGCCCCCGCGCACGGCGGCCCCGCGCGGCTGCTGGTTCCACACCTCTACCTCTGGAAGAGCGCGAAGTGGATCAACCGCATCACGCTGATGGACCACCACGAGCTCGGTTTCTGGGAGCAGTACGGGTACCACGACATCGGTGACCCGTGGAAGGAGGAGCGCTATTCCTGAGTGGCAGGCCGCCCGACTCGTCGCCGCTCACGACGAGACCGCGACGGCTCGCACGCTGGTCTTCGACATCCCGGGCTGGCCCGGGCACCTCGCGGGGCAGCACGTCGACGTGCGCGTCACGGCGCCCGACGGGTACACGGCCTCGCGTGAGTACTCGATCGCGTCGGGCGAGGTGGATGCTCCGCCCCCCGACCTGCCGGCGATGCCCGACTCCGGGGTCAATGTCGAGCTGTCGGTCGAAGAGCTCGACGACGGGGAGGTGTCGCCGTATCTGGTGCGGGGGCTGGAGGTCGGGGACCACCTCGAGGTGCGCGGTCCCGTCGGCGGATACTTCGTCTGGCAGCCGTCGCAGACCGAACCCGTGCAACTCATTGCCGGCGGGTCGGGGGTCGTGCCGCTGATGTCGATGCTGCGCACCCATGCCGCTGCCGGGCATCCGTCGCCAATGCGCCTGCTGTACTCGGTGCGCGGGCCGCAGTTCGCGTTCTACGCCGAGGAATTGCAACGGATCGCGGCGGCATCGGGCGGGGCGGTGACGGTCGACTACGTGTACACGCGAACGGCGCCGGCCGGCGCGGACCGTTCTGTCGGGCGACTGACGCTCGAGGAACTCTCGACGCTCGCCCTGCCCGCCTCAGCCTCGCCCACCACCTACCTCTGCGGCCCCAACAGCTTCGTCGAGAGCGTCTCGCAGTGGTTGCTCGCGCTCGGCCACCCCGCCGAGTGCATCTTCACGGAGCGCTTCGGCGGCGCCTGACCCCCCGCGCGCGCTTGCGTTTTGCGCAAAAGCACCCAACTCCTGCGGTTTGGGTGCTTTTGCGCAAAACGGGCGGGGGTCAGGCCGCGAGATGGGTGTGGAAGAAGGCGTCGATGCGCGCCCAGGCGTCAGCCGCGGCAATGGGTTCGGGCCCGGCGCCGAGGATGGCCTTCATGACCGGGCGCATCCACGCGGGACCCGTGGGGGCGTCATTGAGGAACGAGTGGCCGGCGGTGGGGTACTCCTTCACGTCGCGCGGGATGTCGCGCTTGGCGAGTTCCGCGTCGAGCTTGGCCGCCGCGCCGCGGAGGGAGTTGTCTCGGCCGCCGTAGCTGCCGACGATCGGGCAGGCGCCAGCGAGCGCCGTGTCCATGTCGCTCGGGAGGCGCCCGTAGTTCACCGAAGCGGCGTCGAAGCCCCGGTCGGCGGCCGCGACGAGCGCGAAACCGCCGCCCATGCAGAACCCGAGCACGCCGACCCGGCCGGTGCAGTCCGCGCGGGCGACGAGGGCGGCCCTCGCTGCCTCGACGTCGACCCAGGCGCGGCCCTGTCCGGTCGAGATGGCCTGGAAGGTCGCTCGAAGGCACTTGCGCGCGCCGCCGTCGACGAAGAGGTCGGGCATCAGCACGAGGAAGCCGGCGGCGGCCATCCGCTCGACCTGTCGCCGCATCACCTCGGTGAGGCCGAACGCCTCGTGCACCATGACGACGGCCGGCCACGGGCCCTCCCCTGCGGGAACCGCGAGCACCCCGTGCAACCCGGGGCTCATGCCGGGCAGCGCTTGGCCGGTGAGGTCGATGTCGCTGACGGTGGGCGCATCCGGTGCAGTCATGGGCTGAGCCTACCCGCGCTGCCCGCTACCACCCACAGCCTCCACCGCGTTGCACTTCATTTCAGGTACGTCGTGGTGACGCAGTGTATTCCGCGTCACCAGCCACTACCGCCTGAATTGCGGTGCCTGAAGTATTAGAGGGAGCGGAGCTTCTCGAGCAGGGGCTCGGCGACCGTGTCGAGGAACTCCTGCTGGCGGCGGTCGCCGACCTGCACCAGCGCGACATCGGTGTAGCCGGCCTCCAGGAACGGCCTGACGCTCTCGGCGAGCTCGTCGAGGTCAGGGCCGCAGGCGATGCTGTCTGCCACGTCTTCCGGGCGCACGAACTGGCTGGCCCCGGCGAACCCGGCGGTCGTGGGCAGATCGGCGTTGACCGACCACCCGCCGGCGAACCACCGGAACTGGTCGTACGCGAGCTCGATCGCCTCGTCTTTGTCAGGCCCCCAGCAGATCGGGATCTGGCCGATCGAGCGGGATGCCGGCGCCCCGCTGCCCCGGGCATCGTTCCAGCCGGTGATCAGGTCGGCCTCGGGCTCGGTCGAGATCAGGTGATCGCCCAGAGGAGCGAAGCGCTCGATCGATTTCGGTCCCGAGACCGCCAGCCCGATCGGGACGCCACCCTCCGGCAGGTCCCAGATGCGGGCGGAGTCGACACGAAAGTACTCACCCTCCCACGTCACGAGCTCACCCTTGTGCAGTTCGCGGATGATCTGAACCGCTTCTTCGAGCATGTCCTGCCGGGCATCCACCATCGGCCAGCCCTCGCCGACGACGTGCTCGTTCAGGTTCTCGCCCGCGCCGAGGCCCAGGATGAAGCGACCATCGGACAGTAACTGCAGAGTCGCGGCTTTCTGGGCGACGATCGCGGGGTGATAACGCACAGTCGGGCACGTCACGTAGGTAGCGAGCTCAACCCGCGAGGTCGCCTGTGCGACGGCGCCGAGCATGGTCCAGGCGTAGGAGGCGTGCCCCTGCGACGTCAGCCACGGGGAGTAGTGGTCGCTCGAGACCTCGAAGTCGAACCCCGCGTTCTCGGCGTCGACCGCGTACTTCACCAGCTCCTTCGGGCCGCTCTGCTCGGTCATCAGCGTGTATCCGAAGCGGGTCATGATTCCTCCTGCGTAGTGGTCGTACTGTCCACATTTCGCCCTCATGACGGGAGTGTCAACCCGCCGAACCGCCGCCCCGCTCCGCGAGTACAATCCGCCCGGGCGGGAGCTCAGAACAGTACGGCGCCGTTCTGTTCGAGGGGGATGGATGATCGGAGCACTGCCGGGCCCAGGGCCAGGGTTCCGCTCGTGAGCGGCTCGCACCGCACCCCGCCCCGACCGCGGAGCGCCTGGTGGGCTCCCTCGGCGAGCGTCACGTTCATCCAGGCACACGGGTTCGCGGGACGATGCCCCTGGAATCCGACCGCCCCCTGCCCCGAATCGAGGCTGAATCGCGCCCTCTTCAGCAGGTCGACGTCGATTCCGCGAATCAGGATGTTGCGCCTCGTCGCGTAAGGATCAAGCGGGGCCTCGAGCCCGAGTACACGCTGCACGTGCTCGACCGACTCCAGTGCCATGACCGTGACGGATGCGGTGCGGTGCGCCGCGTGCCCGAAGTGCCGGTCACCGACCACACCCAGGTGCGCCCGCACCTCGATGCGTTCGCGCGACTCGGCCGCGGTGCCCGCCGGCAACCCCCGGGGGCCATCGGTGGGTCGCCCCTCGTACCGGTGCACCGGTGACGCCAGGAGGTGGGCGATCGCGACGTCGTACCGGTAGGCCAACTCGCTCCCGTGCTCGTCACCCGCATCGCCCATCGGACAATCGTAAAACACCCTGACCCGCCACCGTTCTGGCGGGTCAGGGTGCGTTCCAACACTCGCGGCCGCCATCCAAGGGGGGGTGTAGACGACGGCCGCGAGAGCCTAGACCGAGGCGGACGATTCGTCCGCCTCGGTCTGAGGGAAGCGGACTATTCGTCCGCCCCGGTCGTGGGGTGCTCGGTGGAGCGGGGTGATGGCGTGGGCCCGGAGTCGCCGATCGACTCGGCCACACCCGCCGCGTCAGCGCCACCTACCGAGCCAGAGCCACCTGCGGAACCCAGCGCCAGCCTCCGACGCCTGGCCGCTCGGGCACCGAACAGGATCGACCCGCCGACCAGCGCCAGCACTGCCGCACTCACCCCGGCCGCCATGATCGGTGCCTGGCTCATCCCTGTGGACGCGAGGTGACCGCTGCCGGACCCACCGGCGCCGCCCGAGCCGGACCCGCCCGACCCGGAGCCGCCCTGCCCAGAGCCCGTGCTCCCACCGGTACCCGGGGTACCCGTCGCAGGCGGCGCCGGGGTGGTTGTCGCCGTCGGAGTAGCCGGTGCGGTGGGCGGAGCAGCGGCACCCGCCGCGCGCAGGTACGTCTGCGTCTGAATGGGACGAGTGGCGATGTCCGTCAGCGAGGGGGCGCTCGAGGTGAACCCGACGAAGTTTCCGTCACCGGAGAGGGCCGGTGCCAGAGAATCCCGGGTGCCTGCCGCGAGCGCGGTGCCGGCCTGGACGCTGACGATGGTCGTGGTCTTTGTGCGGAGATCGCGCCGATAGACCTGCGACAGTCCACCGCCGGGAACAGCGGTGAGGTCGGAGAGGGACGCGAAGGCTACGGCGTTGCCGTCAGCACTGATTGAAGGCTGGCCCGAAATACCGGTGCCGGCACCAGTGTTCGCCCGGTTGAAGCTGACGAGGGAGTTGGCGTCAAGACTCCGGTCGAAGACAATGACCTGGGTGGCGATACCCGCGCTCTCTGGTATGAGGTCAGCCGCCTTGGACTGGTAGGCGACACGACTGCCGTCGAAGGAAACCGAGGGGCCAGCGGAGATGTTGTGCGCAGCCATCGTCTTGTCGGTACTGGTGAAGCTCAGAAGCTTGGTCGTCGACGTCGAGAGGGTGCGGGTGTAGACCTGAGTACTACCGTTGCCGGGAACAGCTGCCAGATTGCTGGCCGCAGACACGAACGCGACAGTGTTGCCGTCTCCCGAGATCGCGGGCTGGAGTGAATCGTCGTCAGGGAGACGCAACGAGGCGCCGTCCCGGAGACTCACCGCCTGAATGACGGGGTCGGCCACGTTCGGAGCGAGGTAGACCTGCGTGTCGGTCGTGGTGACTCCCACGAGAAGATCTGTGGCCGCAGACTGGAAGGCGACCTTTGAACCGTCGGCGGAGATCGAGGAACTCGTGGAATCGTCGTCGCCGCCAGTGAGCCCCCCAGGAATCAGACTCAACTCACGCGTCGTACCGAGAAGCGTGTCCCGAACGAAGATCTGGTTGTGCACGTTTCGTGGGTCGTCGGAGGGGCCAAGGTTAAGGGCCATGGATGTGAACGATACGTACCGTCCGTCGGCCGAGATCGATGGATCCGTCGAGTCATCGGTCCCCGAATCAACGCCGATGAGGGCGGCGCTAACCAGAGTTGTGGTTCCGGTCAGCAGGTCTCGCTTGTAGACCTGGCTCTTGTCGTGACTTCCGATGCCCACCAGGTTATCGGCGAGGGAGGTGAATGCCACGAACCTTCCGTCACCGGAGACGCTTACCTCATTAGAGATGTTGTTGCCCGCGGTCGACGGCACGAGTGGGGTGACACTCACCATCGCCGTGGTGTCGGGCGCCGGCAGTGCGGCGAACGCCGACCCGGAAGCGAGAAGTCCCGCTGCGCCCAGCGCGAGAGCGGCGACGCCGAGCGCGACGGCCGAGCGGGGGCGGGGGAGAGCAAGGTGGGGCATGGGTTCCTCAGCGGTGAGTCAGGGTCAGACGGAGTGAATACGGGAGGTGAGTAGGTGGGTCGGAAAGCGCGCATTCAGCCGAAGCTGAGTAATACTCGGCAACCATAGCGATGATCCCTCGCCGACGCAACCCGGCGTCACCAAACCGACGGGACCGCCCCCTCCGAATACGTACCGCCGTGCAGCCGAGTGCTCGCACGAGCCCCTCAGCGAAGCTGGTTAGAATACTGGTGACAGACAGGGGTGCAACAGTTGGGTGGTTCGTTCTGAAGATCTTGAGCTACAACCTGCGCCGCCACGCGGCAGTCGCCGAACTGGTCGACATGGTTGAGCAGTACCCCGTCGACGCACTGTGCCTGCAGGAGGGCGACGGTGTTCGCATGCCCGCCGAGATCGGCGACCTGCAGCTCGCTGCGGCGACCTTCAAAAGCGAGCTCGGCCTGGCCATCTACTACCGGCCCGACCGCTTCACGGCTCTCGACTCGCACGCCTTCACACTGCACAAGGCCATGCACGACCGCGTTCTGCTCCCCGGCATCGAGCGTCTGCTCACAACGCGCCTCGTCGACCTGCAGTCGGGCCAGGATGTTCAGCTCGCGTCTTTCCACGCCTCGCCTCTCTCTGCGACGAACCTTCTTCGGCGTCGCCAGATCGCCCAGGCGCACCTGCACCTCACCGAGCTCGCCGGCGACGACGTGCCCACGGTGATGACGGGCGACTTCAACTACCCGCTGTTGCGCAGCAAGCTCATCAAAGAGGTCGAGAAGTCGGGTTACAGCCTGTCGCTCAGCGACGGCCCCACCTACTACTACTCCAAGTCGGTCGCGTACCACTTCGACTTCGCGACGTCGAAGGGCATGGATGTGCAGCTCGTCGAGACGCTGCCGAAGGGCCTCTCCGACCACCGCCCGATTCTCATCACGGCCGAGGTTCTGAACCGCCCGGCCCGCCATGAGGCGGCCGAGACCCAGGATGCCGACACCGACCCGCACAATCCGGTCTTCGACGGCGTCGAGTAAGCACAGACGGCACGACGACACAGGCGGGGATGCACGTGGCTATCCCCGCCTGTGCATGAAGCACGGGCGTGTAACTACACGGGTGGCCCGCTACCTAGGCTCGGCTTCTCCGGCTACGAACGTGCCCGGAGCCGTAGAGAACTGATCCCCCGACAAGCGCCAACATCGCACCACCCAGGCCTGCGGCCAGGATCTGCATCGGCGAGACACCGGTAGATGCCAGCCGACCCCTTGTGGGGCCCGATCCGCCCTGACCGGCCACAACCGCCTCCTGTGTCGCCACGGGTGTGACTGTGCCCCCGGTCGGCGGCATGGGCGCGGTGGCGCTTGGTGTCGGCGTCGGCTCCTCGGCAACGAGAGAACGAACGTACGTTTGGAGAAAGCCCCCGGTCGCGGGAGTGGCGGAGAGGCCTGGTGAATTAGACGTGAAGGCAACGAATCTCGCGTCGGCAGACAGCGACGCATCGAAGCAGTCCTCCAGGCATCCTGATATCGGCAGGCCAGGAAGGGTACTCACCATCCTGGTTGTCGCCGTGACGAGATCACGGAGGAAGACCTGCTCGAAGCCATTGGCGGGAGTGCTGCTCAGGTTTCCCGGTGTGGAAGGAAAGACGACCTTCTGCCCGTCGGCTGAAATCGATGGTTGCTTCGATTCGCCACTCGCGCCGTTGCCGCTGACGAGTGCGGCACTGACGAGTGAGTTCTGCCCTGTCGCTCGGTCGAACAGGAGGATCTGAGTGGCGGACCCGAGCGGCTGGGGAACAAGGTTGCTCGCTTTGGAGGTATAGGCCACTCGCGAGCCGTCAAACGAAACAACCGGTTCACCTGACGCGTTGTCTCCGGCGACAGACGCATTCGATCGGTCGAGCGTCAGAAGTCTGGTCGTAGCGGTGGCCAGACTTCGAGCGTAGATTTGGCCGTTTCCGGCGCCCGAGACACCGGCTAGATCGCTCGAGCCGGACACGAACACCACCGTCGCGCCATCACCGGAAATCGACGGCTGTACCGCCGCTCCGTCCGGGAGCCCGCTGGCTGTACCGTTTCGGGCGCTGACCAGCCTGACCATCGGGTCGACCGCATTGCTCGCCAGGTACACCTGATAGGTCGTTGGGGTCAGACCGTTGACGAGGTTGTTGGCCCCGGATTGGAATGCCACGAGGGAGCCGTCAGCCGAGATCGAGGGCGTATTGGAATTCTCGTTGCCCCCGAGAACCAGACCCGGCGTCAGGCTCAGTTTTCTGGTCAGCCCTCCTGTCGTGTCCCTCACGTAAACCTGCGAGAAGGAGTTGGTGAGGTCGGCCGGAAGCGTGAGGTTGGTTGCTCTCGAGGTGAATGCCACGAATCGCCCATCGGCTGAGATCGACGGGTCTGTCGACGGCTTGTCACCCGAATCTGCGCCGGCAGGCACGACGCTGACCAACTCCGTGGCTCCGGTGAGCAGATCGCGCTTGTAGATCTGTGTTGTTGCGTGATTGCCGACTGAGACCAGGTTGCTCGACGCGGACGAAAAGGCTACATAGCGACCATCCGACGAGAGCGAACTCTGCCCAGCACCCGCGTTGGCCCTTGCAGGCGGAGATGAGGTGTCGACGCTCGTCATCACTGTCTCACCCGCAACAGGTAGAGCCGCGGTGGCTGTTTCGAGCGAGAAGATACCTACCGCGCCGAACGCACCGACAACGGCGACTACCGTGATGGCCCGGAGGAGTCGATGAGAGGTTCGAGACGAATGGGGCATGGGTTCCTCGCAGAAATAGTATGGCTGAGTATTGCTCAGTAACTATAGCCCACACCATGTTGGCCGACGACATATCGCATGAAGCAGGGCCGAACCCGAGAGGCAACAAAAGAAGGGGACGCCCAAAGGCGTCCCCTTCTATCAACCCAGCCTCAGTTGCGCCGCAGGATCTTTCCCGGGTTGAGGTGCTTGCCCGGGTCGACCGCCGTGAACATCCCCTGGATGAGGTCGGCCCCGGCCACGGAGATGTCCTCTTCCGTCCACTGCGAGTGCTCCACACCCACGCTGTGGTGGTGTGAGAGCGTTCCGCCCGAGTCGAGGAAGGCCTGCTGGATGGCCGATTTCACGACGTCGTACTGCGCGATCGGGTCGACCCCGTCGTGGGTGAACGCGAACGTGAAGTACAGGCAGGCTCCCGAGTGCATCGAGTGCGAGAGGTGGCACATGATCCAGCCGCTTTCACCGAGCGAGGCGTAGGCCTTGTTCGCGGCCGCGAAGACGTTGTCGTAGAGCGGCTTGAGGCGCGACCACGGTGCCGCCGTCTCCGACACGTCTGCGGCAGCGCCCCGGTCGAGCAGGAAGTCTCGCAGGTACGGGGTGTCGAACTTCTTCTGGTCGTACAGAGCGCCCGGGCCCTTGCCCAGTGTGATCGCGCCGTGCTTCTTCAGGATGCCGCCGACGATGCCCTTCTGGTAGGACACGTTCGCGGGCGACCCCTCGTAGCCGATGAACGAGAGGCAGACCTCGTCGAGGTTCCAGCCGCGCTTCTGCAGAAAAGCGAAGAGAGCCTTCTGCACCTGGCCGCTGATGCCGTGCGATGCCTTCGACGTGGAGAAGGAGAACGCGGTCTCCCGGGCATCCGAGACCCTCGTGATGGAGGGGGTGGCATCGCTCTTGTTGATGTCGTGCATGGCGGCGAGGCCCGACTCCCAGTCGCGGAAGAGGTAGCCGATGATCTCGCGCTTCTCGGGCAGGCGGTGCACCTGTACGGTCGCCTCGGTGATGACGCCGAGACGTCCCTCACTGCCGAGGATGGCCTCCCGCACGCTCGGCCCGGTGGCCGACGACGGGATGGGCCGAACGACCAGCAGCTTGCCGGGCTGCACGACCCGCAGGCCCTTCGTGATCTCGGCGATGTCGCCGTACTTGTCGCTCTGCATGCCCGAGGAGCGGGTCGCGATCCAGCCGCCGAGGGTCGAGTGGGTGAAGCTGTCGGGCTGGTGCCCCATGGTCCACCCGCGGGCCTGCAGCTGCTCTTCCATGTCGGGCCCGAGCACACCGGCCTGGATGACCGCGAGACCGGAGTACTCGTCGATGTCGAGCACCCGCGACATCCGCCCCATGTCGAGCGAGATGACGGGCCGGGTCTCGGCGGGCATGGGCTCGAGCGAACCGACGATGTTGCTGCCGCCACCGAACGGGATGATGACGGCGTCAGAAGCCACGGCCAGGTCGACGATGCGCTGAACGGCGCTCTCGTCGGCCGGGTAGACCACGACGTCGGGCGTGCGGGGGAAGTCGCTCGCGCGAACACGGATCAGATCCCGGATGCTCTTGCCGTACGTGTGCACGACCCGCTCTTCGTCGTCTTTCGTTGCATACTCGGGGCCGACGATCGTCGTGAGGGCCCCGAACAACTCATCCGGAGCCTGAGAGGCCGGAACGTTCAGCTCGGAGAAGTCGACGGGCGGCACGGATTCGCGCCAGACGTCGATTCCGACGGCATTGACCACGAATGGTGCGAAACCGGGTTTGTCTTCGTGGTGGAAACCCACACCCTCGACGCCCCAGCCCCACCATTTCATGTGCTTGACGTCGGTCATGCGGCTCCTTCACGGGGGTGTTCGTCGGAGTCGCCCGTGGCGGTAGTGCCGGAGGTGGTGCCGATGGTGGGGTGGTTGCGGATGTTCGCGCCGGTGTCGGTGAGGTACAGCGCCAACTCGGCGGCATGCATCCCCCGCACGACCTTCTCGATGCGTTCGTTGAACTCGATGACGGTCTCACCCTCGGCCGCGCGGAGCGGCTCGCCGAAGGAGACGCGCACCGGCGGTCGGCCGGGAACGGGCCAGTTGCGGCCGCGGGGCATCGCCTGTGTCGCGCCGACGAGGGCCATCGGGATGCACGGGATGTTCGCCTTCATGCACAGCGCTGCGGCACCGGCCTTGAACGGGGCGATCGTGCCGTCTTTCGACCGGGTGCCCTCGGGGAAGACCAGGAGCGGAACACCGGCCTTGAGCAGCTTGCCGGTGAAGCCGTTCGACTTGGCGTTCGCGCTGCGGTCGACCGGGAAGGCATTGAAGAACAGAGCCGTCAGGCCCTTTCTCCACCACACGTCGAAGAAGTAGTCGGCGGCGGCGGCCGCTGCCAGGTAGCGCGAGAGGCGGCTCGGCAGAGAGCCGAGAATGAGCGGGGCATCCAGGTGGCTCGAATGGTTCGCCACGACGATGAACGGACCCTTGACCTCTTTGAGAAGGGGCCTGCCCGTGATGTGCACCTTCACCATCGACCAGATGACAGGTTTCAGCAGCAGGCGCTGGGCGACGAAGCGTGCACCTGCCTGGGCCCGCGACGTATATCTGTTGCCGAATTCCACCTGCCCAGCGTACCCACACTCCCTGAGGAACCGAAACGACGGGCGGGCCGGTACGATTTAGTCTTTGCGACTCGACGAGATGCGGCCCGACGCCCAGCGGATTCCGCCCCGGGGCGCGTGCTTGATCACGAACATCAGAAACTTGAACCGACGCGAAGGAACAGACATGACCTTGCCCTTCGCCGCGTCGGCCAGGCACGCCGCGACGAGCTCGTCGACGTCGACCCAGAGGAACTCGGGGATGGACGACTCGCGGATGCCCGCCCGCGAGTGGAACTCTGTGCGAACCCAGCCGGGACACAGGGTCGTCACCCGCACGCCCGAGCCCGCAAGCTCGACGGCCAGCCCCTGGCTGTACGACGCGACCCACGCCTTGACGGCAGAATAGCTGCCCATGGTGATGAACCCGGCGACGCTGGAGACATTGATGATGCTGCCTGTTCCGCGCGTGCGCATCGCGCGCCCGGCGGCCGCGCCCAGCATCAGCACGGCGCGCACCATGACGTCGAGCGCACGCTCGTGCGGCGTCGTGTCTTCGGCGAGCAACGAGGTGTGCACTCCGAACCCCGCGTTGTTCACGAGCAGGCCGACCGGCCGGGTGGCGTCTGACAGCCGCGCGGCGACCCGCACCACATCAGCGCGGTCGGCGAGGTCGGCCGAGATGATCTCGACCTCCACCCCGTACTCTGTGCGGAGCGCCAGGGCGGTCTCGTCGAGTCTGGCCTGGTCTCGGGCGACGATGACCAGATCGTCGCCCCTGTTCGCCAGTGCGCGCGCGAAGGCTGCACCGATTCCCGATGTGCCGCCGGTGACCATTGCCAGAACCATGGCAATCACGATACGGGACCCTGACGAATGACAGACGCACCGTTCTATGAATTCTCACCTTTGCCCGCACCCGATGGAAGGCCCCCCGTGACCGACGACTTCGACATTCGCGAGTACACGCGCACGGCGGCGGGCAGCCATGAGAAGACCCTGCCGCTGGAGGCGTTCGCCGAGCATCCGCTCAGCAACCGGACGCTCATGGCACTGGACTATCTGCGTGACCTCGAAGACTTCACCATGCATCACATGCGCGACGTTCTGGTGACCCCGAGCCACAAGGACGCCCGGCTCACGGCCTTTCTCGCCACCTGGGCGTACGAGAAGTTCTGGATCGCGGATGCCTTCGATCGCATCCTGAACGCCCACCCGGACTTCACGCCCGCGGCCATTCGCAGCCGGCCACGGGTCATCCGTTTCGCACGCGAAGCGATCGACCGCGTCTCGCCGATCGTCACGGCCCTGCGGTCGAACCTGATCGGCGAGGACTTCATCTCCATCCACGTGACGCGGGGCTACATCGACGAATTGGTGAGCCGGGTGACGTACTCCCAGCTCGCCCTGCACGACCCGAACCCGGCGCTCGAGGAGGTTCTGAACGGCTTCCAGCTGCTTCGGGATCGCCACTTGCACTTTTTTGCGGGCGAAAGCCTGAGGAGACTGGAAGAATCGGTGTCGGCTCGCACGCTCACCCGGTCGTCGCTCAAGCGGTCGTGGGCGCCGACGGGCACGCACGAGCAACCGATCCAGGAGACCCGATTGATGATGACGAACCTGTTCAGTGATGCCGAAGGGCACGCCGGCATCGCTCGGATCGACAGCGTCGTCGATTCGCTGCCGGGCCTCCGGGGCCTCGCCGTGATGTCGCGGGCCGCCCGGCGCTACGGCGTGAAGGCCACCGCGTGACCGCGCCCGACACCGCGCCCGACACCGGGGCCGCAGAGCCAGGCGCCCTGTCGGCCTTCTCTCCCCTCGAGAGCCAGCACATCATGCTGACCGGCGCGACAGGCTTCGTGGGACAGGCCATCCTCGAGAAGCTCCTCGCCGACTACCCGACGACCCGCATGACGCTGCTGATCAGGCCGAAGGGTTCGCTCACCGGCCAGGCCCGCCTGAAGAGCCTGCTGCGCAAGCCGGTGTTCTCGAAGTGGCGCGAGCGCGTGGGGCAAGAGGAGGTCGACCGCGCGATGACGGAGCGCATCAGTGTCATCGAGTCGAGCATGGGGTCGGTCGCCGGCCTCCCTGCCGACCTCGATGTGCTGATCCACAGCGCGTCGACCGTCTCGTTCGACCCGCCGATCGACGATGCGTTCAAGACGAACGTCGGTGGTGCGGTCGGCCTCTATGAGGCCCTGCTCGCCACCGGCAGCGATCCGCACGTCGTGCACGTCTCGACGGCCTACGTCGGCGGCGTCAACAAAGGCACGGTCGTTGAGGAGAGCCTGAAGCACTCCATCCAGTGGCGCGACGAGATGGCTGCGGCCCTCTCCGCCCGGGCGACGGTCGAGGCCTCCTCCCGGCGCCCCGAGGTTCTGCGCAAGCTGATCGCCGACGCGAAGCTCGACAACGGCAAGGTCGGCCCGCACGCCGTCGCCATCGCCGCAGAGGTCGGCCGCACCGAGTGGGTCACGAAGCGGCTCGTCGACTACGGCCGCACGCGCGCGCAGAGCGTCGGCTGGGCCGACGTGTACTCGTTCACCAAGTCGATGAGCGAGCGCGTCGCCGAAGAGCTGTGGGCCGGCAACGGCCACCGCCTGTCTGTGGTGCGACCCGCCATCATCGAGAGTGCGCTGAAGCACCCGTTCCCGGGCTGGATCGACGGCTTCAAGGTGGCCGATCCGCTCATCATCGCCTACGGCCGGGGCCTCGTTCCCGAGTTTCCCGGGCTGCCCGACAGCATCCTCGACATCATCCCCGTCGACATCGTGGTGAACGCGACGCTCGCGGTGGCCGCGAACCCACCGGCCGCCTCCGACCCGAAGTACTACCACCTCTCCTCCGGCGGCCGTAACCCGCTGACCTTCCGCGAGATCTACGAGAACGTGCTGAAGTACTTTCGGGCGAATCCGATCCCGGATGACCAGCGGGGCCACATCCGCACGCCCTACTGGGACTTTCCGGGCGCCCGGGCGATCGCCCGGAGCCTCCGCACCGGCGAGCGCACGAACCAGCTGCTGCAGCGCACCCTGCTTCGCCTGCCCTCCACGAAGACCACCCGCACGTTCATGCGGCAGGCCTCGGCCCGCCAGACCGACCTCGAACTGCTGCGCGCGTACAGCGATCTGTACCAGAACTACACGCAGGCCGAGATCATCTACGACGACTCCCGCACGGCGGCTCTGAACGACCAGCTGCCGCCTTCTGCCCGCCAGACGTACGGATTCGATGCCACCGAGATCGACTGGGACGACTACCTGCAGGAGGTGCACTTCCCGGCCGTCACGACGCTGATGCGCACGTTCAGTTCGCGCCCCCGGGCGAAGGTGCAGAAGGAGAAGCCGCTTCCCGTCAACCCGGATGCTGCCGCGATCTTCGACCTCGAGGGCACCGTTCTCGCGTCGAACATCATCGAGCAGTACCTCTGGGTGCGCCTCGCCAGCCTCGACAGGTCGAAGTGGCCGAAGGAGCTGGCGAACCTGTTCAGCTCGCTGCCCCGCTACATCGCGGCCGACCGGCGCGACCGCGGCGAGTTCATCCGCACGTTCTACCGGCGCTATGAGGGCGTCGATGAGCAGGCGCTCCGCGAGCTGATCCACGACACAGTCGGTGACGTGCTGCTGCAGCGCATCCGTCCCGAGGCCGTGCGCCAGATTCGCAAGCACCGCGAGGCGGGCCACAGGACCGTGCTCGTCACCGGAGCGATCGACGTGCTCGTCGAGCCCTTCGTCACGCTTTTCGACGACGTCGTCTCGAGCCACATGCACGCCGACAACGGCATCTGGACGGGCCACCTCTCCAAGCCGCCGCTCGTCGACGAAGCGCGCGCCGCCTGGTTGCGGCTCTATGCCGTGCGGGAGGGCATCGACCTGGCGAAGTCGTACGCCTACGGTGACAGCATCGCCGACCGCGCCTGGCTCGAGCTCGCGGGCAATCCGCAGGCGGTCAACCCCGACGCCGCTCTCTTTCAGCACGCCACGACGAAGCACTGGCGCATCCACCAGTGGAGCGACCACAACCACAGCCGCATCGAGACCATCAGCGAGCTGCTGCGCGGCGACACGACCACCTCACGACCCACGGAAAGCAGCACTCATGAGTAGACCAGGCTTCGTTCTGAGCGTCGATGCCCAGACCCCGCCCCTCGTCGTCTTCCAGGGCGAGAAGGTGCTGCTCGAGCGGCTTCCCTTCGAGACGAGCGTGCTCTACCCGCCCGACGCGCTGCCGGGCATCCCGTCGCTGGATGCGGCCATCGAGCACGCCCTCGATGCGCCCGTCGATTCCGAGCCGCTCGGTGTGCTGTTGGCGCGCGGTTCCCGCGTGACGATCGTGTTCGAAGACCTCTCGCAGCCGATCACGAGCCGTACGGCTCCGGATGTTCGGCAGCGCGTCATCGAACATGTGCTCGAGCGTGCGGCCGCCGCCGGTGTCGACGATGTCGAGCTGATCGCGGCCACCGGCCTCCGGCGCCGGCTCACCGCGCACGACCTGCAGCGGGTGCTCGGCGAGCGGGTCTACGCGTCGTTCGCTCCGGATCATGTGCGCAGCCACGACGCAGAAGACGAAGCCCTCGTGAGCGTCGGTGAACTCGCCGACGGAACCCCGATCGAGGTCAACGGGCGGGTCGCGTCGAGCGACCTCGTGATCTCGGTGCGGCTGGCCACAGCGGTCGGCAACGAAGGGGCGGCAGCGGTCGCGACCAAGCTGATCGGTGCTCGGACGGCCAGGGCCCGTGGTGCCTTCGCCGCACGCGGCGGGGCCGGCACCGACCGGGCCGGTTCGACGGCCCGAGACCCGTTCGACGACCTCGTCGACTCCATCGGCGAGCGTGCCCGCGTGTTCACGGTCGACGTCACCCTCACGCCCGAGCCCACCGGCCCGGCCTCCGCGTTCCTCAGCAAACGCGAGCGGGAGTGGAGCATCACCGACCGCGCCCTCTCCGCCGGGCTGCAGGCCGCCACGCGCATCCTGCCCAAGCGAGCCCGTGTCGGTCTGGCACAGGTCTCCGGGGTCGGCTACGGGGTCACGTCGGTGGTTGCGGGGCGACCAAGCTCCGTGCATCCGCTCACCGAGGCCTTTCTGGCCCAGCAGCAGGTCGGCCAGTTCGACAACCCCGCCGATGTCGCGCTGTTCGGTATTCCGAACCCCGGCTCGATCGGGTCGAGCCTCAACCCGGTGACAGCAGCCGCCCTCGGTCTCGGCCAGATCTTCAACGGCCAGGCCGCCGAACCCGTCGTTCGCGCCGGCGGCACCGCGATCTTCTACCACCCGCTGACCCCGTGGTTCCACCCGCTGTACGACCCCGCCTACATCGACTTCTTCGCAGAGGTGCTGAGCCGGGGCACCGATCCGGCGGCCATCTCGACCGACTTCGAGGAGAAGTTCGCCGCCGACCCGTGGTACCGGCACGTCTACCAGACCAGTTACGCGAACCACGCGCTGCACCCGTTCCACGCCTGGTACTCGGCGGCGCCCGCGATCGAGCACCTCGGCGAGGTCATCTTCGTCGGCGGCGACCATGAATCGACCCGTCGGCTGGGCTTCAAGTCGGCGACGACGCTGACCGACGCCCTCGAGATGGCCTCGGACTCGGTGGGCCTTCATCCGTCGATCACCTATGTTCACGGAGCACCGGTGAGCATCTCCGAGGTGAGCTGATGCCCCGTCTCGCCATGCGGCTCGCGGTCACCCCCTCGGTGCACGGGCTCGAGTACGTCACGGAGGCGAAGGGTCCGTTCATCTTCGTGGCGAACCACCCGAGCGCCCTCGACGAGGCGCTGGTGAGGGATGCTCTGGCCGACGTCGCTCCGCGGCTGGTGTCTGTGGCGGTCGACCCCCGGCGAGGCATCCGGGGCCTTCTCGACCGGGCCCTGAGCCTTCGTTCGGCGACCCGCCTGGCGGCTCTGCTCGCCAGCGGGACAAGCGTTCTGCTCTTCGCCGAGCGCACGCACCCCGACGACGGAACGCTCGGAGAGTTCGATCTCGGGGCAGCGGCGCTGGGTATCCGCACCGGCGTGCCAATCGTGCCGGTGACGCTGCAGGGCACGTTCCGAGCGCTGCCGCCGTGGCGCACGTCGGCCCTGCCCGGCCGCCCACGGGTCGCCGTCGTGTTCGCGCGACCAATCCACGCGGGGCGGGGCGCCGAACTCTCTGCAGTGACCGGGAGCATCGTGAAAGCGATCACCGCCGGGCTGGCCGAGGAGACACTCGGCTGGTACGGAGCCCTGCGGTCGCAGGCAGACCAGACCGAACTCCCCCGGGAGGACGGCGCGGCGGCCGACTGGCGCCGCGTCTGGCAGGCCACAGCAACACCTGCCGGCCACGCCAGGCGGCGGGTGTGGCGGTGAGAGCCCTGATGTTCGACCGGCGCGGCAGAATTTTTCAGCCAGACACAGCAGAATAGTCAGTACAGCCCACCATCAGCATCCGGCATTTCAGAAACAGGAGGATGAGACACACCCCCGTGTGTGTCTCAAGCGCCCATGGCCTTCGATATCGACAACTACACGAAGACGTCGAAGAACGTCGCCTGGGAAGACCTCGACTTCGAAGACTTCAAGACGAATCCCCTCCCCGACGACACGCTGCGGGTCATCCGCTACATGGCCGACGTGGAGTACCACACCGTCTGCTACATGCGCGACATGCTCGTCACCCCCTCGCACCGCGATCGCGACGTCACCGGCTTCATGACCATGTGGAACCGCGAGGAGTTCTGGCACGGCGAGGCGCTCGCCGACGTTCTGCGCATGCACAACATCGAGCTCGAATTCGACGAACTCAAGTCGAAGCGCCTCAAGCTCGGTTGGAAGGATCGCATCGACCCGGTGAAGCAGTCGGTGCTCTCGAACCTCGTGGGCAAGGACTTCATCGCCGTGCACATGATCTGGGGAGCCGCCAATGAGTGGTCGGCCGTCGCCGCCTACAAGCGCCTCGCCGAGATCGAGGGTCACCCGGTGCTCGCCGAGCTGCTGAAGCGCATCGCGATGCAGGAGGCCCGGCACGTGGCGTTCTACGCGACCCAGGCCCGTGAGCGCCTCGGCAAGAGTGTTCTCGCCCAGAAGTTCGCCCGTTTCGCGCTGGGGAAGTTCTGGGGGCCCGTTGGCTCGACGATCATGGACCAGACCGAGGTCAAATACGTCATGAACCACATCTTCGCCGGTATCGACGGCCGCAAGGCGATCAACGCCATCGATGCCCACATCGCGAAGATGCCCGGGCTCTCCGGTCTCAGCGTGGTCGCCGATGCGTTCGACGCCCAGGGCATCGCAGCGGTCTAGCGTTCACGATGCCGACTCCGGGGGTCACGCCGCCGCAGCCACGCGCTGCCATCGTCTACAACCCGACGAAGGTCGACGTCAAGCGGCTGCGCTCGATGGTCAGGGCAGTGGAGGCCGAGAAGTCGTGGGGCCCATCCCTCTGGGCGGCGACCACGGTCAATGACTCCGGCGAGGGCGTGACGCTCCAGCTGCTAAACGAAGCGCCCGACGTGGTGATCGCGGCCGGCGGTGACGGCACAGTGAGCTCTGTCGCCCAGGCGCTTCGCCACCAAGCCGTGCCGCTGGGCATCCTGCCGTCGGGCACGACCAACCTCTTCGCCCGCGCCCTCGGGCTTCCGCTCGGCGTGATCGGGCTGCCGTACGTCAACGAACGGAAGGCCCTGCGGGCGGCCTTCAGCGACACGATCCGCACCGTCGACGTCGGCCGGGTGGAGGCCGTGCTCGACAGCGGCGAGACGATCGAACGAGCCTTCACGGTGATGGCCGGCATGGGTGTCGATGCGCAGATGGTCGTCAACACGTCGCCGAGGGGCAAGGACACGCTCGGCTGGACGGGCTACGTCTCGGCCATCATGGAATCCTTCGTGCGCAACCGCCGCTTCGACCTCACGTACTCGCTCGACGACACCGCAGAGCCCGAGACACCGGCCCACACGATCGTGCTCGGCAACGGCGGGGTGCTGCCGGCAGGCATCCGGATGATTCCCGGCGCCCTCATCGACGACGGTCTGCTCGACGTGGTGCTGCTTCGCCCGCTGGGTGCCGGCGAGTGGGCGCGCGCGATCCAGTGGTTCTGGCGAACGAACACCACCTACCTGCCGAGGCGCCCCGCCGCACGGGCGGCGGCAGACGGCTCGGTGCCGGTGGACTCGGCCGCCGTGCAGCACGCCCGCGCCCGTGCGGTGACCCTGTCGGTCGGCACGGCGCAGGACTTCGAGATCGACGGCGAGTACCTCGGAAAGGTGTTGAGCGCCCGCGCCTGGATCGAGCCGGGCGCCCTGCGCGTGCGCGGCTCCCTGGGCGGCAGGGCTCTTACCGAGCCGGCGACCCCGGCATCGCAGGCGCTCGGCGGCTAGCCGTCCTCGGCGCGAGTCCCCTGGTGGAAGACGCAGCGCCACCCTCCGGCGGTGGCGCGCCAGATCGAGGAACGCCGGGTGAGGCCCGATCCGCTGGCGAGCAGGTAGGTCAGCAGGTACGTGCCCGGGGCCAGCTGCTCGACGGTCGCCTGCGACACGACTGGTGCCCCCAGGGTGTCCGACATCGCTGCGTCGGCGAGCGCCTCGACCATGTCCTGCCGTGACCACAGCCGCCCCGACTGTCCGATCTCGCGGAACGCCGGGTCGAGCAACCCGTCGACGGCGGCGGCATCCTGCCGCACCTCGGGGTCGAGCAGCCGGAGCTCTGCCGCTACGACCGCTGCGGCTGCGTCGAGCTGCCCTCGGTCATCCATCAGGCCACCGTAGTCGCGCACCGGGCCCGCCGCCAGCAGGGGCCGGGCAGGGTCACGGCAGGGCCGGGCAGGGGCCACAGCTTGAAGGGTGCCGGGCCGGAGCGCAAGGCCTCTCGTCGGGGCGGGCGATCGGGATAGCGTCGAGGCATGAACGAATCTGAGATCCGCTGGAATGATGAAGCCCGCGCCAAGGTGCTCGACGACGCCGACCGGGTGCTGCGCGATGCCGTCGTGGAGTTGAACGGGACGATGCAGGAGAAGTCGTCCGATGAGATCTACGCGGCACTCAATGAACGGCTGAAGGGCCGGTTCATCGACTACAAGCCCGGCCCCGACGTGCGCAAGTACGCGGATGCCATCGCCGCGGGTGAGATCGGGAGCTGACCGACAGGCATCCGCTCGCGTCGCGCCCGTCGTGCGCCGGCCACGCACCGGCCCGCCGTGAATGTGACGCCGTGTAACGTCCACCCGGGCGCGGACGGTGCGCGCACCGCAGGATGGAGGGATGACCAAGCAGATCCGTTTCAACGCCTTCGACATGAACTGCGTCGCCCACCAGTCATCGGGCATGTGGCGACACCCCGATGACCAGTCCTTTCGGTACAAGGAGTTGTCGTACTGGACGGAGCTGGCGAAACTGCTCGAGCGCGGCAGATTCGACGGCATCTTCATCGCGGATGTGCTCGGAACGTACGACGTCTACGGCGGGTCGAACGAGGCGGCGATCCGGCACGGTGCGCAGGTTCCGGTGAACGACCCGGTGCTGCTGGTCAGCGCGATGGCGGCCGTCACCGAGAACCTCGGGTTCGGCATCACCGCCGGCACGGCCTACGAGCATCCGTACCCGTTCGCACGGCGCATGTCGACGCTCGACCACCTCACGAAGGGTCGGGTGGGCTGGAATGTCGTGACCGGATACCTGCCGAGCGCCGCCCGCAACATGGGCCACGACGACCAGCTCGAGCACGACGACCGGTACGACGTGGCTGACGAGTACCTCGAGGTTCTCTACAAGCTGTGGGAGGGGTCGTGGGAGGACGACGCGGTTGTGCGCAATCGCGAGACCGGAGTGTTCACCGACCCGGCGAAGGTGCACGAGATCGGGCACTACGGCAAGAACTACACCGTGCCGGGCATCCATCTGTCTGAACCGTCTCTGCAGCGCTCGCCCGTGATCTACCAGGCTGGGGCGTCGCCCCGCGGCATCCAGTTCGCTGCGGGCAATGCGGAGGCGATCTTCGTGGCTGCACCGACGAAGGAGCTGCTCGCGGGCACGGTCAAACGCATCAGGGACGCCCTCGAGGAGGCCGGGCGCGATCGGTACGCGGCGAAGATCTACACGCTGCTGACCATCATCACCGACGAGACCAGCGAGAAGGCCCACGCGAAGCACCGGGACTACCTGTCGTATGCCAGCGAGGAGGGAGCCCTGGTGTTCATGTCGGGCTGGATGGGCGTCGACCTCTCGCAGTACGACCTCGACGAGCCGATCGGCAATGTGAAGAGCAACGCCATCCAGTCGGCCGTGGCGAACTTCCAGGGCGCAAGCAACGGGGGCGAGGAGTGGAAGGTGCGCGACATCGCACGCCTGGGAGCCATCGGGGGGCTGGGGCCGTTCATCGTGGGGTCGCCATCGGAGATCGCCGATCATCTACAGGAGTGGGTGGAGGAGACCGACGTCGACGGATTCAACCTCGCCTACGCGATCACGCCCGGCACGTTCGAAGATGTGGTGACCTACGTGATTCCGGAGCTGCAGGCGCGCGGGGCGTACCCCACCGACTACCAGCCCGGAACCCTGCGCAATAAACTGCACGGGCGGGGCGACCGGCTGCCGGCCGAGCATCTCGGGGCGCAGTACCGCGTCGGCGCGGGGGCTGGAGTGGTCGCGGCCGGTCTCTGAGAGGGCGCCGCGCCGCGCGCGTCAGCGGTCGTCGCCTCGCGCGTCAGCGGTCGGGGTCGCCCTGAAGCTGGAGGGCGACCTGCTCGGCGTCGAGGGCGCGCAGCACGGCATCGAGGGTGTCGGCGTTGAACGTTCCGTCGTCACGCGCGTCGAGCAGCGCGGTGCGCTTCGCGGCGATGAGGGCGAGCGCATCCTGCTTCGGCGTGGTCGCGGGGTGCGTGGGGACGCCTCCCGTCGTGGCCTCCAGGGCGGCGGCGTCGCCCGGCGCGGGGCCGTCATTGACCCCGGCACCCTCCAGCGCGGCGGCGTGCTCGGCCATGGTCACGTCGCTGAGCAGGGTGAAGATGCGCTCCCGCTCGGCGTGCGCGAGCAGAGGGTCGGTGGGCGTCAGTTTCAGCAGACGGATGACCAGCGGCAGCGTTCCGCCCTGGATGAGCAGCGACAGCGCCGCCACCGCGAACGCGACCAGCACGAGCAGCGAACGGTTCGGCGTGTCGGCCGGGAGCGTCTGGGCGGCCGCGACCGTCACCGCCCCGCGCATGCCGGCCCAGACGACGACGCCGCCTTCGCGCCAGCCCAGGGGCGCCTGCACCAGATAGTCGATGTCCGCGAGCGTGCGCGTGACGCGGGTGGTGAAACGCGTCATGTCGGCGACGGTCGGTGTGCGGCGCCGACTCACCCGCCGACGGATGCGCCGGCGGGCACGCTCGCTGAGTTCCGCGCGGAGTACTCCGTCGTCGTCACCGCGGCCCGCCCCGGGCTTCGGGCGGGAGGGCCGGCCGGCATCCACCCCGCCCCGCTCGAGTTCGGGCGACGGGCGGTACCAGTCGGTGGGGTTCGCCGCAGCCCGTTCCACGGCGGCCGTCGGGTCGGCGAGCCGCTCCTGCATCACGGTCAGCCGCGGCTTCATCTTCGCCGTGCGGGCAGCGCGCCGTGCGAGCCCCCGAAGCAGTGGAGCCACATACGCCGCCCGCACGAGCACCGTCAGCAGCAGGGCACCCAGCGCGATCAGCAGGGTCGGGGCGATTCCCTCCTGCTCCTGGCCCACGTCGCCGACGATCGATGACAGTTCCAGCCCCATCAGCAGGAAGACGGCACCCTCGAGGACCATCTCGACCGTGCTCCAGTTCTGGGCATCCGACTGCCGGCTCTGGGGCGACAGCATCCGCGGGGCCAGCCGCCCGGTCACGAGCCCGGCGACCACCGCCGCGACCAGCCCTGAGGCGCCGAGCAGCTCCGCCGGAATCGATGCCAGGAACGGCACCGTGAACGAGATCACCGTACCGACGGTCGCGTTCGGGATGCGTGCCCGCACGAACAGATTGAGCCGCCCCACCGCGAACCCGAGTGCTGCGGCGATGACGACCGCGAACACGAACCCGCCGATCGTGCCCCAGACCGAGACCGCTGCCGCAGCTCCGGCGATGGCCGTGCGCAGCAGCACGAGGGCGGTCGCATCGTTCAGAAGGCTCTCGCCCTCGAGAATGGCCACAGCGCGGGAGGAGACCGGCGATCTCTTGACGATCGAGGTGGCGACGGCATCCGTGGGGCTGACGATCGCGCCGAGCGCGATTCCCCACCAGAGCCCCAGCCCCGGAATCACCCAGGCGAAGAAGAGCCCCAGCACCACCGACGACGCGATCACCAGCACGATCGACAGCCCACTGATCGCGGCGAACTCGCGCCGGAAGTTCATGGCCGGCATCGAGACAGACGCCGAGTACAGAAGCGGAGGAAGCACCCCGGCGAGAATCAGCTCGGGCTCCACCCGCACCGCCGGCACGAACGGCAGAAAACTGACCGCGATCCCGAGCGCCACCAGCACCAGCGGCGACGCGACGCGAACCTTCGGCCCGAGCAGCGCAGCCGCGGCAATGCCCAGCAGGGCCAGCACTCCGGCAATCAGCAGTTCCGTCACCGCTCCACCCTCCCACGACCGGGGTCGCTCACGCCGCACTCTGCAGCGCGGGGTTCGCGGCAGCCGGCCCGACGCCTCAGACCGCGGCCACCTCGCGCGCCAACCACGTCGCAAGTTCAAGCGGGCGGTTCGTGATGATGGCGTCGACCCCTGCCTCGACGGCGAGCTGCCAGTGCGCGGGCTCGTCGATCGTCCACACGCTGAGGGTGAAACCTTCTGCGTGCAGCGCGGAAACGAGCGCAGGATGCTCGACCGGCAGCATCCCGTGGGGGTTGCACCCCACGGCACCAACCTCACGGAGCAGCTCGAGGAGCTGGCCGATCCCCTGACGCACCATCTCGGGGTCGACGGAGGCGAGGGCCGACTGGGCGGCATCGACTTCGGCCCCGGTCATCCACTCCCGCACCGCGGGCACCCCCGGCAGCTCCGCGACGAGCAGCTCGCGCCTGAAGTCGGGGCCGACCGCGCTGAGTGCCCGCACCGTCTCGACATCGAAGCTCTGCACGACGGCGCGCGAGACCATACCGGCCGCCCGCAGCTTCTCGAGCTCGGGGGCGAGCAGAGCCCCGTTCCAGCGACCCTTGAACTCCAGCAGCCAATGGATGCCCGGGTTCGCCCGGCCCCAGGCGATCAGGTCGTCGAACGTGGGCACCCGGATGCCGGCGAAGGGGTTCGCGAACCACGATCCGGCGTCGGCCGAGGCGATGGTCGCGGCATCCGTCTGACCGACCTCGCCGACCAGGTCGGTCGTGCGGTCGAGCCGATCGTCATGGATCACCACGGCGACACCGTCGGAGGTGGGCTGCAGGTCGACCTCGATCGCGTCGGCGCCCGCGGCGAGCGCGGCCTCGAATGCGGCGAGGGTGTTCTCTGGCGCTTCCGACGAGTTGCCGCGGTGCGCGATCACCCGCGGCAGATTCTCGTCCACCCGAGGCCCGCCGCCCGCGCTGGGAGCGCCGCCGCCCGCGGCACCCCGTGCATTCCCCATCGTCACAGGTACGCTTTCACGTTCTGATCGTACGACGTGGTGATGTCGGCCGCAGCCTTCGGGAACGCGTCGGCCGCCGCCGAGTTCTGCAGCATGATCTGCTCGAGGGCGGTTGTGAGGTATTTGTCGCCCGACGGAACGAAGGCGCGGGCCCAATCCTGCGAGCGCGCGTTCTTCAGCTGGTCGACGGCCGTGCGGAACTGCGGCTTCTGGGTGTAGATCGCGCTCATCGTCGCACCGTCCATTGCCGAGGTGCGCACCGGCATGTAGCCCGTCGCGGCAGAGAAGGTCGCGGTCTGGTCGGCATCCGTCAGGTACTTCAGGAACATCCCTGCCGCAAGCTGCTGCTCCGGGCTCTTGCCCGAGGCGATCGCCATACCCGTACCGCCGGTCGGCGTGAACGCGCCCTTCGGCCCGGCCGGCAGAAAGCCCGTGCCCACGTCGAACGTCGCCGACTTCAGGATGCCCGTCAGCGCACCGGTCGAGGCCACCGTGCAGGCGCTCAACCCGGCCCCGAAGTCTGCGGCCGAGTCGGTCGCAGACACCGCCGCGCTCTTGTTCTCGTTGATCATCGCGCGCAGGTACTCGCCGGCCTCGATCGTCTCGGGCATGTCGAGCTTGGTCGTCCACTGGTCGGAGTACGCCCCGCCCTTGCCCCACATGATGTTGCAGAACCACCACGCAGCCCACGAGGTGCCCTTGCCGATGCCGAGCGGAGCTGCACCGTTCATCACCGCACTGAGTTTCGGCGCCCACTCGTCGAACTCGTCCCAGGTCTCGGGTGCGCGGTCGGGCAGGCCCGCAGCCGTCCACAGCGACCGGTTGTAGTAGAACAGCGGCGTCGACCGGGCGTACGGCATCGCCCAGTGGCTGTCGTTGTACTTGTAGTCGTCGTAGAGCGTCGTGTTGAAGTCGTCGGTGTTCGCGTTCAGGTGCGCAGCCAGGTCGTCGAGCGGAATGATCTGCTGGTTGATCATGTAGCGGAACCACCACACGTCGCTCGCGCCGACCAGGTCGGGCACACTGTCGG
Source organism: Subtercola boreus (assembly GCF_003399645.1). Taxonomy (GTDB): domain Bacteria; phylum Actinomycetota; class Actinomycetes; order Actinomycetales; family Microbacteriaceae; genus Subtercola; species Subtercola boreus_A. The sequence continues at coordinate 330,227 of NZ_NBXD01000002.1, read as the reverse complement.
TGCCGGAGGCCGCCTGGAACTTCTGCGCGATCTCGTCGTAGTTCGCACCCGCGGTCACCATGTTGACCACGATGCCCGGGTTGGCCTTCTGGAAGCCGTCGATCATGGCCTGTTCGGTGGCCATCGAGTTGCCGGGGTGGTTGGTCCACCAGGTGATGGATGAAGCGGGCTTGATGTTCGTCCAGTCCTGCAAGGGTGTGGACGAAACGGCTCCGACGTCACCGCCGACGGACGGCCCGGCGCAGGCCGCGAGCAGTGCGGTGCCCGAGAGGGCGGCGCCGAACGCGAGAACGTTGCGGCGGGTCACGCCGTTCGGAAAGGCGTGGGAGAGGTCGAATCGAGGCGTCATGGATCTGGTCTTCCTGGTCGGGAACGGGTGGGGCACGGGTGGGGAGGAGAAGAGTTCGGGTTGTGGATGACCGGCTGCCGTGCATCCGGAACCACGCGGTGAAGCGCGCTGACGTTCGCCTAGCCGGTGACCGCGCCGGCGGTGAGCCCGGCCACGATCTTGCGCTGCATCACGAAGAACACGATCAGGATCGGCAGCGTCACGAGCACGGTGCCCGCCATCAGCACGCCCCAGTTCGTGATGCCATCGGTGTTCTGCAGGAGGGTGAGCCCGATGGGCAGCGTCATCATGTTCGGCCGGTCGACGACGAGCAGCGGCCAGAGGTATTCGTTCCACTCGGTCACAACCGAGACCAGCGCCACGGCGGCGATGGTCGGCGTCGACATCGGCAGCACGAACGCCCAGAGCCTGCGCAGGTGCCCGGCGCCGTCGAGCGCGGCCGCCTCGAGCACGGAGGGCGGCAACGACAGAAAGTGCTGCCGGAACAGGAAGGTGCCGAACGCACTCGCCAGCCCGGGCACGATGATGCCCTGGTAGGTGTTCAGCCAACCGAGGCTCGCGATGAGCGTGTAGTTCGGAATGATCACGATCTGCTGCGGAACGAGCAGCGCGAAGATCACGATGCCGAAGAACACCTTCTTGAACGGCACCTCGATGAAGACCAGCGCATAGGCCGTCATCAGGCCCAGGATGATCTTGATCCCGGCCCCGAAGACGGTGGTGATGGCGCTGTTCACAAAGAACGAGCCGAACGGCACCACGTCGAGCGCATCGGTGTAGTTCGTCGGAGCGAAAGACGACGGGAGCCACTGGATCGGCAGGGAGTAGATCTCGCTCTGTCCCTTGAAACTGGCCAGCAGCATCCACACCAGCGGAAGAACCATGACGACGACGGCGATCGCCAGGGCGATGTACCCCCCGAGCGGAAATCTGCGGATCATGCGTAATGCACCTTTCGTTCGACGAAGCGCAGTTGAACGAGCGTCACGATGAGCAGCACGACGAAGAGGATGGTGGCGACCGCCGAGGAGTACCCGGCCCGGCCGGCGACGAAGCCATCACGGTAGATCTCGTACATCATCGTGGTCGTGCCCTCGAGCGGGCCGCCCTTCGTCATCGCCTGGATGATGTCGAAGCTCTGCAGCGAACTGAGCAGCGTCGTCACGCTCAGAAAGAAGGAGGTCGGGCTGAGCAGGGGCAGGATGACGCGCCGGAACGTTCGGGCCGGACCCGCGCCGTCGAGCGCGGCCGCCTCGAGCACGTCCTGCGGAATCGCCTGCAGCCCCGCCAGGTAGATCAGGGCGATGTAGCCCACGTTCTTCCAGAGCTGCACGATGATCACCATCACGAGCGCCCACTGCGGGTCGTTGTACCAGGCGGGTGAGGGCAGTCCAACCGCTCCCAGCGCTGCGGCGACGATACCGAAGTTCGGGTCGAAGACGAAGAGCCACAGCAGCCCGACCGCGACGCCCGACAGCACATAGGGGGCGACGACAATCGTTCGCGCAGGCCCGCGCAGCTTGAGCTTGCGGTTGAGCAGTACGGCCAGCGCCAAGCCGATCACCATGCCCCCGCCCACCGTGGCGAGGGTGAAGACGACGGTCACCCCGATGACGTGTGGGGTCTCGGAGTCGGTGAACCAGTCCGTGTAGTTGCGGAACCCCACCGAGATGGCACGCTGGGAACCGATGTTCCACTGCAGGGTGGAGTAGTAGAACGACTGCAGCAGCGGCTTGTAGGTGAAGGCGATGAGCAGGGCGATGTTGGGGCCCGCGAGCAGGGCGAACAATAGCCGGTTGTGCCGGCGGGTGCGACGCGAGCGAACCTTTCGGGCCCTCGCCTGCTCGGCCGGGGTCGGGATGACCCGGGTCTTCGCCCTCTGGTCCGGCTCGATTCGCGCGGGTCGCGTCGCTGTCGACGTCATCTCCTCAGGCTGCCTTCGTTTTTTGCACAAGGGCGATGGTATTCGGGGCCTCACGGTCGAAACGGGGCAATCGGGATCGCCGTCGAAGGCGTCGTCTGGGCTTCACACGGAGTTCAGGTCGACACGTCCGAGTTCATGAAAGGTTGTCCTGCCTGAACCAGTTTCCGGCTCGTCACCCGCTTGCGGCGCGGTATGTTGCGGGCGCGGCGGCGGGTCGACCAAGCGCAGGCGCGGCGCCTCCGGTCGAGGACAGCTGCCTCCGGTCGATCAGGTACCCGGGCATCCGGGGTCGACCACCCGGGCGGAGCAGGGCGAAAACAACGCCCAGAGAGCGTCGATGTGGCCCAGTTCCGGCCGGACGGTAATCGGGCGACCCGCGGGGCGGGGCGGCGCAGTCCGGGGCGGGGGCCGGCGTCAGCGACCGGTGAGCCGGTACTCCACCTCGGGGCGGCCCGGGGCTCCGTAGCGTGAACTCTTCGCTGCGACACCCGTGGCCACGAGATGCTCGAGGTAACGCCGCGCTGTCACCCGCGACACCGCCGCCGCGTCGCTGAGCTCGGTCGCCGAAAGCGCGTGCGGCGCCCCCGCGAGTGCCTGCACCACGAGCTGCAGGGTTCCCTCAGACAGACCCTTCTCGTAGGCCGCCGGGGCGACCGAACGCATCCGCACGAACGTGTCATCGACCTCGCCCTGAGTGGCGAGCAACCGGTCGTCGCCGAACCCGCGCCGAAAGTCGAGGTAGGTGCGAAGCCGGTCGGCGAATGTGGCGTAGGTGAACGGCTTGATCAGGTACTGCACGATTCCCAGCGAGAGGGATGCCCGCACCACCCCCACTTCGCGAACAGCGGTGATGGCGATGACGTCGGTCTCGAGCCCCGCACTGCGGATCTGCCGGCACAGGTCGAGCCCGTGCAAGTCGGGCAGGTTCATGTCGAGGAGCACCAGGTCGATGCCTGCCGGCCGATCATCCGGAGCCGGCGTCGCCAGAGCCCGCGATGCGGAATCGGGCACCGGATCGTCGCGAGCAGGAACACTGCCAGCCGAATCGCCGAGTGCAACGCGCAGCTGGCGCACCGCCTCCCGACCGGTGTGCGCAATACCAGCCACCTCGAATCCACCGACGCGGCCGAGGTAGGCGGCGTGGGCGCTGGCGGTGATCTCCTCGTCGTCGACCACCAGCGTGCGCACCGGAGCTGCGCCGCGCGCCAGCTCCGGACTCATCGGCGCACCCCGTTCCGCTCGGCGGCACCCGTCCCGGCGAGCGCTCCCCCGAGCTGCGCTCCGCCGAGGGGGCGCGGGAGGGTCACGGTGACCACGGCGCCGCCGTCGTCGTCGACCTCGATCGTGCCGCCGAGTCGCCGAACGCTCTGCCCCACCAGAGCCAGGCCGATGCCCCGGCCGTGCGGACCGGCGGGCTTCGAGGAGTATCCGCGCTCGAACGCCTGGGCGACATCCGCGATCCCCGGGCCGGTGTCGGCGACGCGGATGACAACAGAACCACCCTCGCCGCCGCCGACCGACACGTCCACCCTCGCCTCGCCGCGCAGCGCCACGCCCCCGGGGTCAGAATCGACACGTTCCCGGGCATCCTCCTCGCCAGCCCCGGCGGATGCGGGTAACCGTGTCCATTCGGAGGTTCCCGCCGACGCTGCGGCAGAGGTTCCGGCGGACGCTGCGCCGGCAGCCGCATCGAGCGCATTGTCGACGAGGTTTCCCACGATCGTGATGAGGTCGTCGGCCGGCACGCCGAGAGCGCCGAGCGCCGGATCGACCTCGAGGCCCAGAGCCACCCCGCGCTCCCGGGCCTCCGCCGATTTGCCCACCAGGAGGGCCGCCAGCACCGGCTCCTCGATCGCCTCGACGAGCTGGTCGGCGAGGTTCTGCCCGCGATCGAGCTCGCCGGCGGCCAGCGCGATCGCCTCCTCCGGTCGCCCCAGTTCGATCAGCGCGACGATCGTGTGCAGCCGGTTTGCGTGCTCGTGCGTCTGCGAGCGCAGGGCATCGGAGAGCGTGCGCATGTTCTGCAGCTCCCCCGAGATGCGCAGCAGGTCGGTGTGGTCGCGCAGGGTGGTGACGGTTCCCATCACCCGGGCCGCGCCTCCGGCCCGCACGCCCGCAGCCGCTGCACGCCCGCCCACCGGATCCCGCGCTCCGCGCTTCGGGCCGCGCGCACCAGCCGCACCGCGCTCAGCCCCCGCGGGCACACTGACCGCCGGCTCCTGGTTCACCACGAGCACCCGGTTCTCCGTGACGAAGATCTCGTCGACCGCACGGGCACCCCCGGCGAGCAGGCTCCGCAGAGCATCCGGAATCTGCAACCCATTCACGGCAACCGGCGCTCCACCCGACGGCGGAAGGCCGAGCAACTCGGCCGCCCGGTCGTTGTGCAGCACCAACCGCCCGCGGGCATCCACCAGCACCAGCCCTTCGCGCACCGAGTGCAGCACGCCTTCGTAGTACAGGAACATGCGCCCGAGCTCCTCGGGCCCCCGCCCCCAGGTGACCCGCCGCAGGTACCGGCTCAGCAGCCACGAGGCGAGCGCGCCGAACAGCAGCGTCAGCCCGGCGAATCCGAAGACCAGCGGCAGCCGCTCGCCGAGCGCCCCCGACACCTTCGCCACTGTCACGCCCGCCGCCACCAGCGCGATGACGTTCCCCTGCTGGTTCAGGATGGGCACGACCGCCCGCACCGACGGCCCCAGAGTGCCGGTGTAGGTCTCGGTGAACACCCGCCCCTCGAGCGCGGGCTCGACGGTGCCGACGAAGGGACGCCCGATCTCGGCGGGGTTCGGATGCGTGAAACGCGTGCGGTCGGGAGCCATGATCGTGATGAAGTCGGTGGCGGTGTCGGTCATCAGCTTCTGCGCGTACGGCTCGAGAACGAGGCTCGCGTCGGCCCCGGCGACTCCGCTGCCGGCAGACCCCGCGGCATCCGGGCCCGCAGTCTCGAGCGCTTCGACCACGAACGGATTGTCGGCGATCGACGTCGCCACCGACAGGCTGTGGTCGGCGGCGCCCTGCTCGACGATGCCCCGGGCGTCGTTGTAGAGCCAGGCGAGAGCGGCCACCGTGAGCACCACGACGAACACGAACTGCAGCGCGAAGAGCCGGCGGGAGATGCTCCAGCGGCGGATCCAGGCGATCATGCGGCGTGCCCTGCTCTCTGCTCGCGGCGGTGCGGGCCAGTCGGTCACCTCAGGGTAGACCGGCGGGCTTCCGGATGCTCGCGAACAGTATGAACACAACCCCCGACCGTCTGTTGTTCTGTCACAGACTGTGGCAACGACAAGCGCCCACAAAGCAGTGCGGCGACCTTCGAAAGGGAAAACCCATGGCAAAGACGCCCCACCCGGTCGGCACCAGACGGCGCCTCGACCGCGCACACTACCTCTACCTCGCGGTCATCGTCGCTGTCGCGGCGGGTATCGCCGTGGGGCTCCTCGCCCCCGAATTCGCGAAAGGGCTGAAGCCGCTCGGTGACGGGTTCGTGAGCTTGATCAAGATGATGATCGCGCCCATCATCTTCTGCACGATCGTGCTGGGCGTCGGATCCATCGCGAAGGCGGCGACGGTCGGCCGCATCGGCGGGCTCGCGCTCGGTTACTTCATCGTCATGTCGACGTTCGCGCTCGGCATCGGGCTCGTCGTGGGCAACATCATCCACCCCGGTGAGGGCCTGAACATCGCGAACTCGACCTACGACACCTCGGCCCTGGCGCCGGCGGATTCGACGCAGTTCATCCTGGGTATCATCCCGACATCGCTGCTGTCGTCGCTGACGGCCGGAAACATCCTGCAGGTGCTGTTCGTGGCCCTGCTGGTCGGGTTCGCGCTGCAGCACCTGGGCGCGAAGGGAAAACCGATTCTGACGGCCATCGGGCAGATCCAGGTTCTGGTGTTCCGCATCCTGTCGATGATCATGTGGGTGGCACCGATCGGTGCCTTCGGCGCCATCGCCGCGGTCGTCGGTTCGAGCGGGGCCGCGGCACTCGTGAGCCTCGGAACGCTGATGATCGCGTTCTACATCACCTGCGCACTGTTCATCGTGGTGATTCTGGGCGGCATCCTGTGGCTGTCGGCCCGCACCAACATCTTCTCGCTGATGCGCTACCTCGGGCGGGAGTACCTGCTCATCGTGTCGACGTCGTCGAGCGAGGTCGCGCTGCCCCGCCTCATCGCGAAGATGGAGCACGTTGGCGTGACGAAGTCCGTTGTCGGCATCACGGTTCCGACCGGGTACTCGTTCAACCTCGACGGCACCGCGATCTACCTCACCATGTCGTCGCTGTTCATCGCCAACGCGATGGGAACTCCGCTCAGCATCGGCGAGCAGATCTCGCTGCTGCTGTTCATGATGATCGCGTCGAAGGGTGCGGCCGGGGTCTCCGGCGCCGGAATCGCGACCCTCGCCGGCGGCCTGCAGGCGCACCGCCCCGACCTCGTGAACGGTGTCGGCGTGATCGTCGGCATCGACCGCTTCATGTCGGAGGCCCGCGCTCTGACGAACTTCACCGGGAACGCCGTGGCGACCATCCTGATCGGCACCTGGACGCACCAGATCGACCGTGACCGTGTGCGGGCCGTGCTCTCGCGCCAGCTCCCCTTCGACGAGGCGACGATGAGCACCGAAGACGCCGACCCTGCTGTCGATGCGGGCACGGGCGTCGGCACGAGTGCTGATGCAGGTGCTCCGGATGCCGCGGGTGCGGCCGACGGCGCACCCCACGACCCGCGCGTCTCCACCTCGGAGATCGCGGCCATCGTCGAAGGCCCGGTCGGCACCCGCCGCCGCTAGCGGCGGCCTCCACGCAGCGAACGGACACGGTTCTGGAGATCCCCGGCGGATAACGTCGGGGATGACCGGAATCGTGTCCGTTCGTGCTCGGCGCGGCGGAGCGCGGCGGAGGGCCGCGCGGCGCCGCGGAGCGCGGCGGGTGGGGCTAGAGCAGGCTCTTCGTGTGCCAGACCGTCTTCGTCTCGGTGAACGCGGTGATGCGGGCGAGGGCGGGGGCCGCGGCATCCGGCCCGCCCTCGGGCGGGAGCACGCGCTTCAGGGTCTCGGCCGCCTGGATCTCGAGCGACACCCAGTCGACCGAACCGGCACCCACCAGGTCGAGCGCATTCACGTCGGCGTGCGAGGCGAGCCACGGCGCGATCTGGGCGACCGATCCGGTGAGGATGTTCACGACCCCACCCGGCACATCACTCGTCGCGAGCACCTCGGCGAAGCTGATGGACGAGAGCGGAAAGCGCTCGCTCGCCAGAATCACGACAGTGTTCCCGCTGACCAGCGCGGGCGCCAGCGCGCTGACGAAGCCGAGCAGCGAGGTGTCCTGCGGGGCGACGATCGCCACCACCCCCGTCGGCTCTGGCACCGAGATGTTGAAGTACGGCCCCGCGACGGGGTTCGCGTTGCCCGCCACCTGCGCGTACTTGTCGCACCAGCCGGCGTACCAGACCCAGCGGTCGATGGCCTCGTCGACCTGGGCACCGGCATCCTGGCTCGACACGTTCTCGGCCTGCACGATCTCGTCGACGAACTGCGCCCGGCGCCCCTCGAGCACCTCGGCGATGCGGTAGAGCACCTGTCCGCGGTTGTACGCGGTCGCGCCCGACCACTTCGAGACGGCGGCGCGGGCCGCGACGACCGCATCCCGGGCGTCTTTGCGCGACGCCTTCGCCGCGTTGGCGATGAAGGCTCCGGATGCACTCCGAACCTCTGTCGTATACCCCGACTCGCTTCGGGGAAAGGCCCCGCCGATGTACAGCTTGTAGGTCTTCGGTATGGCGAGGTGGGTCACTTGTCGGCCTTCTTCCGGGCGGAACGTCGGGTGGCGGCGGAGGATGCCGCGGTGTCGGAGGCGGCGGAGGGCACCGCAGTGGCGGCAGATGGCGCCGCGGTGTCGGATGGGGCGGAGGGCACCGCAGTGCTGGCGGTGGTAGCAGACGTCGCCGCCGCGGCGGCGGTGGCCTCTCCCGCAGACGCGGTGCCGTCGGCGGCCGCACCGATGGCGGCACCGACGTCGGACTCGGATGCCGTGGCATTCGCGTGCACCCGGAGGCTGGCGGCCTCCGGCACGTACATCGGAGTCGCACTGCCCTCGACCCACGTGGCCGGAGCGCCGGCGTACATCGCAGGCGCGGCAGGCGCGGCAGGCTCGCCAACGCTGCCGCCGAGCGGTGCCGGCTTCAGGTACGCGGCCAGCCCGGGCCGACCGCCCTCGCGGCCGTAACCCGACTCCTTGTACCCGCCGAACGGCGAAGACGGATCGAACTTGTTGAACGTGTTCGCCCACACCACCCCGGCGCGCAGCTTGTCGGCCACCGCCAGCACCCGGCTGCCCTTGTCGCTCCAGATGCCGGCCGACAGGCCGTAGGGGGTGTTGTTCGCCTTGGCGATCGCCTCTGCCGGCGTGCGGAACGTCAACACAGACAGCACCGGCCCGAAGATCTCGTCACGGGCGATGCGGTGACTGGCCTGCACGTTCGTGAAGATCGTCGGCGCGAACCAGAATCCCTCCGCCGGGAGATCGCAGGGGGGGCTCCACCGCTCTGCGCCCTCGGCCTCGCCGGCCGCCGTCAGTTCGGTGATGCGCGCGAGCTGCGCCGCACTGTTGATCGCGCCCACGTCGGTGTTCTTGTCGAGCGGATCGCCCACCCGGAGTGTCGACAGCCGTTCCTTGAGTCGCGCGACGACCTCGTCGTGCACGTTCTCCTGCACCAACAGCCGTGACCCTGCGCAGCACACCTGGCCCTGGTTGAAGAAGATGCCGTTCACGATCCCCTCGATCGCCTGGTCGATGGGAGCGTCGTCGAACACGATGTTCGCCGCCTTGCCACCCAGCTCGAGGGTGATCTTCTTCGATGTTCCGGCGAGTGAGCGCGCGATCTCGCGGCCGACCGCCGTCGAGCCGGTGAACGCGACCTTGTTGACATCCGGATGGTTCACCAGCGCGCGCCCGGTCGCCCCGGCCCCCGTGATGATGTTGACCACACCGGCCGGGAGGTCGGCCTGCTGCAGGATCTCGGCGAACAGCAAAGCCGTCAGCGACGTCGTCTCGGCCGGCTTCAGCACCACCGTGTTGCCCGCGGCGAGCGCCGGCGCGACCTTCCACGCCAGCATCATCAGCGGGAAGTTCCACGGGATGACCTGGGCGGCCACCCCCAGCGCGGCCGGGTTGGCACCGAGCCCCGCGTGGTCGAGCTTGTCGGCCCAGCCGGCGTAGTAGAAGAACCAGGCCGCGACCGTGGGGATGTCGAAGTCGCGGCTCTCCTTGATCGGCTTGCCGTTGTCGAGCGTCTCGGCGACCGCGAGTTCGCGCGCACGCTCCTGCACCAGCCGAGCGATGCGAAAGAGGTATTTGCCCCGGTCGCGGCCCGACAGGCGTGACCACGTCGTGTCGTAGGCGCGCCGCGCGGCGGCGACCGCAGCATCCACATCCTCGTCGGAGGCGGTCGAGATCTCTGCGATGGTCTTCTCGGTGGCCGGCGAGATGGTGGCGAACGACTCACCGCGGCCGTCGACGAACTCACCGTCGATGAAGAGGCCGTAGGCCTCCCTGAGGCTCAGCAGGCCGGTCGATTCGGGGGCGGGTGCGTACTCGAGAAAAGTCATGGTGTTCCTAGCAGAGTCAGTCGATGGTGACGTAGTCAGCGCCCGAATAGTGGCCGGAGGTGAGCTTCTGACGCTGCAACAGCACGTCATTGAGCAGGCTCGACGCTCCGAAACGGAACAGGTGCGGCGTCAGCCACTCCTCGCCCACGGTCTCGGCGACGGTCACGAGGTACTTGATCGCGTCTTTCGACGAACGGATGCCGCCGGCCGGCTTCACACCGATCTTCACGCCGGTCAGACGGTGCCAGTCGCGAACCACCTCGAGCATCGACAGCGTGACGGGCAGCGTTGCGGCCGGTGCGACCTTTCCGGTCGACGTCTTGATGAAGTCGCCACCGGCGAGGATCGAGAGCCAGGATGCCCGGCGCACGTTGTCGTAGGTGTTCAGTTCGCCCGTCTCGAGAATCACCTTGAGGTTCGCGAAACTGCCGTCAGCGCGGCGGCAGGCGTCTTTGACCGCGACGATCTGGTCGTGGACGAGCCCGTAGCGACCGGAGAGGAATGCGCCGCGGTCGATCACCATGTCGATCTCGTCGGCGCCGGCCGAAACGGCGTCGGCGGTGTCGGCCAGCTTCACCGCGAGCGACGCGCGCCCGCTGGGGAATGCGGTGGCGACGGCCGCAACGCTGATTCCGCCCTGGTCGGGGTCGCCGTGCGAGGCCCCGAGCGCGGCCACCGCGTCACCGACCATGTCGCCGTACACGCACACAGCGGCCACCCGCGGGGTGGTGGGGTCGGCAGCATCCGGAACCATCGCCTTGGCGACGAGCGAGCGCACCTTGCCCGGGGTGTCGGCACCCTCGAGCGTGGTGAGGTCGATGAGCTGGATGATGCGGTCGAGCGCCCACGCTTTGGACGACGTCTTGATCGAGCGGGTTCCGAGCGACGCCGCGCGCTGCTCGAGCCCGACCGCATCGACACCCGGGATGCCCTCGAGGTAGCGGCGGAGGTTCGAATCGGTCAGCTCACCGCCGACCAGGTCGCGGGCCAGCGTGCCGGCCGGGAGGGTGTCTATCGTCATGGCTTCTCCAAGCATCTCGAACAACGACGTTATACCCATCGGCTTGGGGAAGCCGCAACGGCTGCGGCTGGGAATGCGGCGGCCAGACGGCTGGGGCGGTGCGGGTGGGAGCGCCTAGGCTCGTCACGTGACGACCCTCGCCAGCGCCCCGCCCCGGAGGCCGCTCGGCGCGCTGACCTGGGTGGGCAGCCGTCTCGCCGGGGCGCTGTTCGTACTGTGGGCGGTCGCCACGCTCATCTTCTTCGGCATCAGGCTCATTCCCGGGGACCCGGCCGAAGCGATTCTCGGTGGACCGGGATCGCGTGCGACGCCCGAGGCGCTGGCCCAGGCCCGCGCCGAGTTCGGTCTCGATCAGCCGCTCCTCACCCAGTACCTGCACGAACTCGGCCGGCTCGCCTCTTTCGACTTCGGTACGTCGTATGCACTGAAGGTGCCGGTGGCCCAGGTGCTCCTCGACGGGTTGGGCAACACGCTCGTGCTGGCCATCGCGTCGCTCGCGGTGGCGTGGCTGCTCGCGATCGCACTCGCGCTGTGGGCGACTCGGGGTGGGCGGGTCGCGGGCGCCGTGTCGACGGTGCTCGAGATCGTTGCGGCGGCCGTGCCCAACTTCTGGCTCGGAACGATCCTCATCCTGGTGTTCAGCGTGGCGCTGGGGTGGCTGCCGGCGATCAGCACCCCGGGCATCCCGGGCCTGGTGCTGCCCGTGCTGACGCTGGCGGTTCCGCTGGCCGGTTTCCTGGGGCAGCTCATGCGCGAGTCGGTGCTGAACGCTCTGGATGCCCCGTTCGTGGTCTCGGCGCGCGCGCGGGGTGAGAGCGAGACCGGGGTTCGGCTGATCCATGCCCTGCGGCACGCCGCCCTGCCCGCGATCAGTCTCTCGGGCTGGGCGTTCGGATCGCTCATCAGCTCTGCGGTGGTGGTGGAGACGGTGTTCGCCCGGCCCGGGCTAGGCCGTACCCTGCTGAACGCGGTGTTGATCAGGGACGTTCCCGTCGTCATCGGCGTAGTGATGGTGGTGGCGCTGGTGTACATCGTCGTGACGATCGCGACAGATCTCGCCGACCGGATCGCCGACCCGCGATTGCGCGGCCGGTGAGCGGCTCGGCGGGGGCGCCGCTGCTGCCCGGCTCGGCTGGTGCGGCGCGCACCGGCCGCGGCTCGGCGCCGGTGCGGGCGCCTGGCGAACCGTCGTTGCGGGAGGCGGGTGCCGGCATCCGGAGCCTCGGGCGACCGCGACCGCGACCGGCCGAGGTCGTCTCGGCCGTCATTCTGATACTGCTGGTCGCCGCTGCCCTCGCGCCGCAGCTGTTCACGGCCACCGATCCCCTCGCGATCGCGCCTGCCAGCGCCTTCACTCCGCCCTCGCCCGGGCACTGGTTCGGTACCGACGAATCGGGCCGCGACATCTTCACCCGCGTCATCTACGGCGCGCGCACCTCTCTGCTCATCGGCCTCTGCGCGACGGCGATCGGGATGCTTCTTGCCCTCCTGCTCGGATCGCTCGCCGGGCTCGGCCCGCGGCCCGTCGATTTCGGGGTCAACCGGCTGCTCGAAGTGCTCTTCGCGTTCCCGGGACTGCTGCTCGCGCTCGTCTTCATCACGATCTTCGGAGTCGGCGTGACAAGCGCAACGGTAGCGGTGGGGCTGGCGACCGCGCCCGGGTACGCGCGCATCATCCGGTCGGAGATCCGGTCGATCCGGTTGTCGGGGCACATCGAGGCGGCCGTGGTGCTCGGGCGGAGCCCCGCGCAGATCTTCCGCCGCAACATCCTGCCGAACGTGGCGGCAGGTCTGTTCGCGCTCGCCACACTCGGGGTCGGGCAGGCCATCGTGTGGGCATCGGCGCTCAGCTTCCTCGGACTCGGGGCGGTGCCGCCCGCTGCCGAATGGGGCGCGATGCTGTCGGCCGGGCGTACCTACATCTCTCTTGCGTGGTGGCTGACCTTCTTTCCGGGTGCGTTCGTGGTGCTGAGCGCCGCAGCGGCGACCGTGCTCGGCCGCAGCCTCCAACGCCGCAACCGGGAGCGCTGATGAGCGAACCAGATGCCGCGCCCGCGCCTGACGTGCCCACGCCCACGCCTGCGCCCGCGCCCGCGGGCGCGGCGACCTCTGCGCCGGTGCTCGACGTGCGGAACCTCCGTGTCGCGTTCCGTTCCGGCCGCGAGCTCACCACCGTTGTCGAGGGCGTCACCTTCGCGCTCGCGCCGGGGCAGTGCCTCGCGCTGGTGGGCGAATCGGGGTCGGGCAAGAGCGTGACGGCCCGCAGCATCCTGGGCCTGGCGGGCGACAGTGCCGTGACGAGCGCCGAATGCCTCCGCGTGAACGGGGCAGACGTGCTCGAGCTCACGCCCTCGAAGCTCCGCGCCCTGCGCGGCGCCTCCGCCGGGCTGGTGCTGCAGGATGCCCTCGTCTCGCTCGATCCGCTCCGCCCGGTAGGGCGCGAGATAGCGGATGCCCTGCGGCTGCACACACGCATGACCCCGTTGGCGCGGAGGGCACGTGTCGTCGAACTGCTGGCTGACGCGGGCGTGCCGGAGCCGGCGTTCCGCGCCGGGCAGCGCTCGGGCGAGCTCTCGGGCGGACTGCGCCAGCGTGCCCTCATAGCGTCGGCGATCGCGCTGGATCCGCCGCTGCTAATTGCCGACGAGCCCACCACGGCGCTCGACACGACCGTGCAGGAGCAGATTCTGCGGCTGCTCGAACGGCTGAAGCGGGAGGGAACCGCGGTGCTGCTCATCAGCCACGACCTGGCGGTGGTCGCACGCATCGCCGACACGATCGCGGTCATGACGGGCGGCCGCATCGTCGAGCAGGGCCCCGCGGCAGAGGTGCTCGGGGCGCCCCGGCACGAGTACACCAGGCGCCTCATCCGCGCAGTTCCCGCGGGTCGCCCCCGCGGTGCCCGCCTGACGCCACCCCCCGCACCCGTACCCGCGCCCACCCCCCTCACCCCCGCACCCGCACCCCCCGCACCCACACCCACGCCCACACCCACGCCCACGCCCACGCCCACGAAGGGGCCCATATCGTGGCAACCCTCCCGGGGTGGAACGATATCGGCCCCTTCGATGCCTCCCGAGGGCGCGGGTGCGGGCGCAGGCGCAGAGGAGCGCGGACGCGCGGGCGGGCGCGACGTGGTGCTCGAGGCGCGGGGGCTCGTGAAGAGGTATGCGGGCGCCGACGGCGGCAGCCGCAGCGTGGTGGACGACGTCTCGGTGGTGCTGGAGCGCGGACGCACCCTCGGACTCGTCGGCGAGTCGGGTTCGGGCAAGACCACCGTCGCGCGGCTGGTGCTCGGCATCACCGCACCCGACGCCGGAACAGTGACCCTCGACGCCCAGCCGTGGAGTGCCCTCACCGAGCGCGAACGTCGCCCGCTCCGGCGGCGGATCGGGGCGGTGTACCAGGATCCGCTCGGCTCCTTCGACCCGCGGTGGACGGTGCGCGAGATCCTCACCGACGCGCTCACCTTCGGTCGCAGCATCCGGAGCCGTGCGGAGACTCGAGCCCTCACCGAGCTGCTCGACGCCGTGGGCCTGCCGCTCTCGCTCGCCGATCGTCGCCCGCTGCACCTCTCGGGCGGACAGCGCCAGCGCACAGCCATCGCCCGTGCGCTCGCGCCGCGCCCCGACATCCTCATCTGCGACGAGCCTGTGTCGGCGCTCGACGTCTCGGTGCAGGCGCAGGTGCTCGACCTGCTCGACGACCTGCAGCGCGAACGTGGCCTGAGCTATCTCTTCATTTCGCACGACCTCGGCGTCGTGCAGCACATGAGCGACACGGTCGCCGTCATGCGCGCCGGCCGCATCGTCGAGCAGGGCTCTGCGGCCGACGTCTTCGCCCACCCCGCCCACGACTACACCCAGAGCCTGCTCGCCGCCTCCCCCCGCCTCCCTTGAAGCGCGGAGGGGGGCGGCGGCGGCGGTTACAGGGTCGCAGCGGTGGTGTTGACCGTCAGCACGGGGGCCGACGCGACGATCGTACCGAGAGCGCTCTTACCCTCATCGGTGGCACGCCAGGCGCGGTACGCGTTGTCGGCCTCGATCGACTCCCAGTGCTCGACGATGGTGATGTGGGACTCGTCGGCAGCATCGACCAGAACCTCCACTCCGAGGTTGCCCTCGCGGGCGCGGGTGGCGGCCAGCACCTCGGTGATGACGCCGAGCGCGCCATCCACAGATTCGGGCTTGATGCGCAGTTCGAGCAGGGCGGTGATCATTGTTCTCCTTGAAAAAACGGATGCCCGCAACCGAACCGGCAGCGGAACGGCGGGGCGGTGGGGGTCAGAGGGCCAGTGCCTCGGCGTAGTCCTCGAAGTAGACGGTGGCGAGGGGGAGGGTGTCGAAGCCGAGCACGGCGCCCTTGGCGTCGGCGGTGTGCAGCACTCGATAACCGGATGCGACGTGCTCGATCTCCCCCAGCATCCCGAGCTGCTCGTCGACGACGAACCAGCGGCCGAGGTCCCATTCGTGGATGGTGACGTGGCAGGTGCGCGGCACGGGTTCACAGGCGACGCACGCCGGCTCGACGGCGTGCGGCAGCGCCCGGGTGAGGGAGAGCAGAACGAGGGGCGCAGCATCCCGCAGCTGGTGGGCGCAACTCAGGCCGAGCGCAGCGACGGCGGCCGGGCTGGGGAGGTGGCCCGCTTCGAGCCCCACACGGGCGGATTCGAAACCCACGCGGGCCGATTCGAGGCCGACGCGAGCCGTCTCCAGCCCGACGCGGGCGGCCTCGAGGCCCTCACGCGCCGCTCGGAAGGGTTTGGCACTCAGCATGCGGCATCCTTCCGGTCGTGAGAAGTCCCCGATGCGAAAACGAACACCGACGTCTGACATCCAGTATCCCGCAGATGCGTCGACGCCGCGCCGGGAATGTGACTCCGCGCGGGGAATATGCCGCCACGTCGACCCGTCGGTGCGCCGTCACCCCACTCCGCGCACTCAGATCCTTCCGCACGCGCGACCTTCCGCAGGCTCAACCCCTCCGCACACTCACCCCACCCGGTCGGGCGGCAGAAGCACCTGCACCCCGTTGCGCTTCAGCGCGGCCGCGAGTTCGGGCGGCGGCGCCTCCTCCGTGATGAGGTAGTCGGCGGTGCCGAGCTCGGCGACCTGCGCGAAGAGCGGCGGACCGAACTTCGACGAGTCGGCGAGAATCGCGACCCGCGACGCCCGCGAGATCATCTCCCCCATCATCACGGCCTCGCCCACGTTGCTCGTCGAGTACCCCACATCGGCCGACACCGCACCGACCGAGATCAACGCCAGGTCGCACCGGAGCTCGAGGTCGCCGCTGCGGCCGGCGACACGGAAGTTGATGGGGCCGATCGTCGACTGCCCGGCGAACCGCACCGCACCGCCGAAGATGTAGAGGTCGTTGACAGCCTTCGGCGACACCTCCGCTGGAATGCGCAGGTTGTTGGTGGCGATGGTGAGTTCCCGGTGATCACGCAGATGCCTGGCCAGCGCCAGCGACGTCGTGCCGGCGTTGATCATGATGACCGAGGCGTCGTCGACGAGCGTCGCCGCGAGAGCCCCGATCTTCTCCTTCGCTGTGGTGTGCAGCTGCAGCCGCACGTCGAGCTTCTTCTCGGTGACGACCATGGCCGACCGACTGACCGCCCCGCCGTGCGTTCGAACCAGGATGCCGTCAGCGTCGAGCTGGTCGAGGTCACGCCGGATGGTGTCGCTCGACACCCCGAAACGCTCCGAGAGCACGGCGACGGTGACCTGCTCAGACTCGGCAACGAACGCGGCGATCTCGGCCTTTCGACCCGCCGGAAGACGCACGAGTTGCCCGTTCTTTCGTGCACTGCTGTCTTTCACAGAACCAGTTGTAGCAGACCGATGCGAACAAGAGCGCATTCGTGCTGTTTTTAGCATTGACGTCAAGGTTCATGCGTATTAGCATTCCAATACGCGCAGAGAAGCGCATAAAGTCGCAGTAGTTCTCAACATATACGCATCAAGCAACACCTCCCGCACCATCACGAACGCAATCACCGAAGATTGGATGAACATGAGCAACGTTGCTCGAAACCGTAAGGTCAGACTCGCCGGGGTCGTCCTCGCGACGACCGCGGTTCTTCTCACCTCTGCCTGCAGCGGCAGCAGCAGTTCCACCAGCGCAGACGGCAAGGTCACGATCGAGTTCTCGCAGTGGTGGGGCTCCGAACTCCCCGACGGCGACCTGCAGAAGATCGTCGACGGCTTCCAGGCCGAGAACCCGAACGTCACCGTCAAACTCCTGACGCAGCCCTACTCCTCCCTGCAGGACCAGACGACCACCGCCGGTGTCTCCGGAACCCTGGCCGACGTGGTCGGCCTCGACGGCGCCTGGGTCAACAACCTGGTCAAGCAGGGCGCCCTCGACAACCTCAGCACCGAGATGACGTCGACGAACTACGACGCCAGCCAGCTCTCGAGCCAGGTGCAGATCGACGGCTCCACCTACGCCATCCCGGTGGTCAACTTCGTCTACCCCCTCTTCACGAACGACGACCTGCTCGCACAGGCCGGCGTCACCACTCCCCCGGCCACGCGCAGCGAGTTCCTCACCGATGCCAAGGCGATAACAGAGAAGACCTCGGCCAAGGGCTGGATCCTTCCGCTTGGCACGACCAACCCCAACGGCGTGCAGAACGACGTGATGTCGTGGCTCTGGGCTTCCGGCGGAAGCATGCTGAAGGACGGCCAACCCGACCTCACCAACGACGGCGTGAAGAGCGCGGTCGACTACGTGAAGTCGCTCTATGACGCCAAGGTCGTGGCCGACGGCACCTTCACGCTGCAGGAGCCCGACAAGGTGACCCAGTTCACGAACGGCCAGGTCGGCATGATGGTCGACTCGCTCGCCCACATCACCACCATCCGGAAGGCCAACCCCGACCTGAAGTTCAGCATCTCTGCCGTTCCCGCGGCGGACAGCTACACCGGCAAGCGTGGCATCCCGTTCGCCTCCTGGGGCATCGGCGTCTCCGACAAGTCCGAGCACAAGGCCGAAGCGTGGAAGTTCGTGCAGTACATGATGAGCAAAGACGTCAACGCGAACATCTCCAGCCTCGCCCACGGCTTCCCGGCGAACAGCACGGCGACGCCCGACTTCACCGGATCCGACCCCCTCTACGAAGAGGCGTTCAAGATCTACCAGGCCGGATACCCCGCCAACGAGTTCGTCGGACTGCCGACCTCCGACCAGCTGATGCGCGACTTCGACACCAACTTCCAGAAGACACTGAACGGCGACGGGAGCGTGGGCGACATGCTCAGCAGCACCCAGGACAGCTGGAAGAAAGCCTTCTAGGCGGGCACTGACACCACACGTGCACCCAGCGGGCCGCGCCACGGCCGAGACACCACCGCGGCGCGGCCCCATCCGCTGTAAGAAAGAAGGACCACCATGACTGCTCTTCGAGCGGGACGCCCCCTGTCCCGGTTCGGCTCCACCCGGCTGGCGCGCAAGGGCACTCCCTACGGGTTCGTCGCCCCCACCGCGATTCTCCTCATCGCCCTGATGGTGGTGCCGATCATCCTGGTGATCGGCTACTCGGTCTCAGACGGTGCGATCACCACCAAGAACGCCTCGTTCGCCGGTCTCACCAACTACGTCACACTGCTGACGGACCCGGAGTTCTGGAACGCGGCGCTCAACACGCTCATCTTCACGGTCTCGAGTGTGGTCGCCCACCTGCTCATCGGCCTCGGCTTCTCGATGATGCTGAACTCGAAGCTCATCGGATCGGTACCGCGGGCCTTCTTCCGCGTCATCTACATCCTCCCGTGGCTGTTCACCGCCGCTATCATCGCGGTGCTCTGGCGGTTGCTGCTCGACCCGCAGGGCGTCATCAACTACCTGTTGCAGTCGGTGCATCTCACTGACAGCCCCGTCGCCTGGTTCGGCGACCCGGGCACGGCACTGCTCGCGGTGACGGTCATGAACATCTGGGCCGGCTATCCGTTCTTCATGATCAGCCTGCTGGCAGGCCTGCAGGGTGTGCCCGCAGACCTCTACGAGGCGGCTCGGGTCGACGGGGCGTCGCCCTGGCAGCAGTTCCTCAACGTGACGCTGCCGCAGCTGCGTCCGATCATCATCTCGATGGCGATGCTCGATGTGCTCTGGACCACGCAGCAGTTCGCCCTCATCTGGCTCACCACCGGCGGCGGGCCGATCAGCGTCACCGAGATGCTGAGCACCTTCACCTACAAGCTCGCGTTCACGGGCTTCGATTTCTCGATGGCCTCGGCGAGCGCCGTGATCGTTCTGGTCTTCTCGCTCATCGTCGCCATCTTCTACGTACGCTCGCAACGATCGGAGAGCTGATCATGGCCGACGCCATCATCACCCGCACACCCGCCAGGGCCGTTCCGAAGGCCCGGGCCGCGAACCGCGCCGATGCACTCGCGATCCACCGCGCGCCCCGCAAGATCGGCCTGCGCATCGCGCTCGTCATCGGTCTGCTGGTCGGTGCCGTGTTCGCCGGCTTCCCGGTGTTCTGGATGCTCATCAGCAGCTTCAAGACGAACACCGAGATCTTCGCGTACCCACCGCAGATCATCACGCAGGGGTTCAGTTTCGATGCCTACCTCGCCGTACTGAACGACCCGGAGGAGATCCGGTTCTTCATCAACAGCTACGTGGTGGCCCTGTCGGTGACCGCGCTGACCGTGCTGTTCGCCATTCTGGCGGCCTACGCGTTCAGCCGGTACGAGTTCCGCGGCAAGCGCATCATGAACGTGATCATCATCGGCACCCAGGCCGTGCCACCGATCGCCCTGATTATCCCGTTCTTCGGGCTGATGGTCTCGCTCGGTCTGTACAACACCTATGCGGGCCTGATCCTGACCTACATCGTGTTCACGCTCCCCTACGCGATCATCATGATGACCGCCTACTTCAACACCCTCCCGAAGGAGCTCGACGAGGCGGTGAAGGTGGATGGCGCCGGCGCCTGGACGGCCCTCTGGCGCATCCTGGTGCCGATCTCAGTGCCCGGTATCGTCTCGGTCGCCGTCTACACGTTCATGATCTCGTGGAACGAGTACCTGTTCGCGCTCACCCTGACGCGAACCAATGACCTGCGGACCGTTCCCGTCGGCATCCAGCTGCTGATCGGGCAGAACTCCTACGAGTGGAACCAGATGATGGCCATCTCGATCATGGGCAGCATCCCGGTTCTGCTTCTCTTCCTCGTCTTTCAGCGCTACTTCATAGGCGGACTCACCTCCGGCTCCGTGAAGAGCTGACCCCTTCGTTTTCACCCTCCCCCCGCACCACCCCTATTAAGGAGAACAACCAGCTATGTTGATGAACGGCAAAGACCTGCTCGCAGTCGCCAACGAACACAAGTTCGCGATTCCGGCCTTCAATGTCAGCGACTACGCGATGATGAACGGTCTCTTCGAGATCAGCGAGGAGAAGAACGCACCGATGATCGTGGCCATCCACCCCGACGAGGTGAGCCACCTGGGCGTCGAGGCGATCCTCGCCATCCGTGAGCGGGCCCACAAGTCGAGCGTGCCGGTCGCCATCCACTGGGACCACGGTGGGTCGTACGAGCAGATGCTGACGGCCATCCAGTCGGGCTTCACCTCCGTGATGATCGACATGTCGATGCAGCCCTTCGATGAGAACGTGGCCGTCACCCGCCGCGTCGTCGACACCGCACACAGAGTGGGCCTCTCGGTCGAGGGCGAGCTCGGCACCATCGGAAAGCTCGACGAAGAGGCTGAGGAGGGCGGCGAGATCATCTACACCGTGCCGTCGGAGGCCGTCGACTTCGTGCACCAGACCGGTGTCGACAGCCTCGCCATCGCCATCGGCACCAGCCACGGCCTGTACCCGAAAGATCTCGACCCCAAGCTGCGCATCGATCTCCTGCAGGAGATCAAGGCACTGCTGCCGATTCCGCTCGTACTGCACGGTGGCTCGAACAACCCCGATACCGAGATCGCCGAGGCCGTGAAGTACGGCATCAACAAGATCAACATCTCCAGCGACATCAAGGCGGCCTACCACGACGCCATGCGCATCGAGCTCGAGAACAAGAGCCTGCGCGAGCCGAACACCATCCAGCCGCCGGCGATCGCCGCCATGAAGAAGGTCGCCGCGCACAAGATCGACCTGTTCAACGCTGCCGGCAAGGCCGAGCTGTACTGAGCATCATGGTGAGCTCCGAAACCGTACTGGGCCTCGGCGGCACCGTCGACTACGAGATCGACTGGCAGTCGTCGGTGCTCGAGGCCCTGGCACTCGACTACGGTGTGACGGCCTCGGAGCTCACCACCCACCGCCCGATCGCGAGCGAACGGGACCTCGTGGTCTCAGTGCTCGCGTTCCTCGAAGCCGGTTCCGGGGGAGAGCGCTTCGTCGCCTCCTCCGGCATCGTCGAGCAGTTCGCCGCCCGCTTCACCAGCCGCATCACCCTCGGTGGAACAGGGGTACGTGCTGCGTTGGCGATGCAGGTGCTGGGAGTCACGAGCATCCTGCATCTGGTGAGCATCGACGACCACGTCAGGCGCCTGCTGCCGCCCGGCTGCGGCTACGTCAGCAGTGCCCTGCGCGACACGACCGACCCGCACCTGATCATCCAGTACCCCGTCGGAGCGACGGTGCGCCTCGGCGAGGTCACTCTCACCGCGACGCACGCCAACCGGCTCATCTACTCCAACGACCCGCCGAACCAGACGCTTTACCTGGCCGACGATCTGCCGCAAGCGCTCGCGGATTCCTCGCTCTTTCTCATCTCGGGTTTCAATTCGATGCAGGATGCCGCGGCCCTCGACGAGCGCCTCGGCCAACTCCGCGCCGCCATGCGTTCGCTGCCGCCCGGGGCGACGGTGTGCTACGAAGACTCCGGATTCCACCGTCCCGAACTCAACGTGCGGGTTCGCGACGCGCTGCTCGAGTTCATCGACGTCTACTCGATGAACGAAGACGAACTCGAGAACCACCTCGGTCGGCCGGTCGACCTGCTCGACGCCGGCGACGTGCAGAAGGCGCTGGGCGACATCCGGTGGCTCATTCCGGCCCGCCAACTGGTGGTGCACACGAAGTTCTGGTCGGCGGCGATCGGTGAGAGTGCGCACCGTTACCGCCAGGCCCTGCAGGGCGGCATCCTGATGGCGAGCACACGGTACCGCTTCGGCGACTCGTTCACCCTCGCCGACTACGAGGGGATGATGCTCGAACAGCTGAACCCCCGGGGTGTGGCGCTGGCCTCCGCGCTCGAGGCCGCGCTGCCCAGGGCCGTCTTCATCCCGGCCTTCCTGCTCGAAGACCCGGCACCCACCACGATCGGTCTCGGTGACTCCTTCGTGGGCGGCTTCATCGCGGCCCTCCGCCGGGGCCGCGCCGTCTGAGCGAGTCTGCGCTGCGCCGTCTGAGCAAACGGTCAGCGACACCCTCAATACACTGGGGACGAACCTCGGGAGGGCCCACTGTCTCGTTCGCTGACCCACGAGCCGCCGCGTGGCGACGCGTCGCACCGTGACTCGTCGCCACGCGAGCCGTCCCTCCGCGAGCTGACCGCTTCGGAGTTCCAGTGGGCCCCGGTCGTCGGCGTCGTCGCGGTGCTGGTGCTGCTGGGCATCCGGTACCTCACCCCGGCCTCGGTGACCGAGTGGATGACCGACCCGGCCCGTGACTTCGTCACTCTCTCGATCAGCGTCATCATCGAATCGCTGCCCTTCGTCTTTCTGGGCATCGTGCTGTCGAGCCTGGTGCAGGTGTGGCTGCCGGAGGGGTTCCTGCTGCGCCGCTTGCCGCGGAATCCGGCGCTTCGCCGTTTCACGATCTCGCTGCTCGGGGTTCTGCTGCCGGTCTGCGAGTGCGGCAACGTTCCGCTCGCGCGCGGGCTCATCATGAGCGGGCTGACGGTGGCCGACTCGATGACCTTCCTCTTCGCCGCGCCCATCATCAACCCGATCACGATCGTCACGACGTACCAGGCGTTCGGCTGGAACGACGGCATCCTGGTCTCCCGCATCATCGGCGGGCTGCTGATCGCCAACCTGGTCGGCTTCATCTTCAGCCGCCACCCGTCCCCCGAGAAGCTGCTGACGACGGGGTTCCAGGAGGCGTGCGCCATCGACGAGGCGGCCCCCCGCAACCGCCGGGTGCGCCGCACCTTCCTGCAGTTCTCGCGCGAGACCAGCGCCATGATGCCGGCGCTCTTCATCGGGGCCGGCATTGCGGGGTTCATCCAGGTGGCGGTCTCGCGCAACGTGCTGGTGGCGCTCGGCAGCAATCCGCTCTGGTCGGTGCTGGCGCTGATGACCCTCGCGTTCGTGGTGGCGATCTGCTCGAACGTCGATGCGTTCTTCATTCTGTCGTTCGGATCGACCTTCCTACCGGGCGGCATCGTGGCGTTCCTGGTTTTCGGACCGATGATCGATGTGAAGATGCTCGCACTGCTGCGCACGACGTTCACAGCAAAGACCCTCGTGCAGGTCAGTATCCTGATCGCGATGTGTGCAGCGACTCTCGGACTGGCGGTCAACTATGTCTTTTAGCCGTCTCGTCTCGCGCTGGCAGGGTCTCGCGCTCAGCCTCATCGGCGTCACAGCGACCGTCTGGCTGGGGTTCGCCGGGCAGCTCGGGCTCTACATCCACCCCCGCTACTACGTCTTCACGCTGGTCATGGCCGCGATCGCGGTGGTGCTGATCGTGGGCGCGTTCGCGGTGGTGCCGACGGAGGGCGACGACGACGCGCACGACCACGCACCGGGCGGGCACGAGCACGCACACGACCACGCTGCGGGCGGGCACGACCTCCACCCGGCCGCCGTCGCGCGATCCGGGCGCTCCCCGCGCACCCGCAGGCTCCGGATGCTCACCGGCACCGCCGCGAGCCTCGCCGTCGTCGCGGCCGCTGTCACCGCCCTGCTCGTGGTGCCGCCCACGACGCTCACCTCCTCGACGGTCGCGCAGCGCAGCATCAACAACGCCTCCGCCACTCTGCCGGGCGAAGGCTCGGCCAGCGCTGCGAGCGCCGGTGACGACACCTCCTCGTACACAGTGAAGAACTGGTCGCTGCTGATGCGCCAGGGCGTCGGGCTCGACTACTTCGACGGCCGGGCCGCCACCGTCACCGGCTTCGTCACCCCCGATGCCGACGACCCCGACAACGTGTTCTTCGTCGCCCGATTCGTGGTCACCTGCTGCGCGGTCGACGCCCAGCCGGTGGGGGTCGCGGTCTACCGACCGGGCTGGCAGAGCTCGTACCCCACCGACAGCTGGGTGAGTGTCGACGGCACCTTCGGGGCCGACCCGAGCGTTCTGAGTACCGCGAACATCGTGCTGCAGCCCGACGCGATCACGGGCATCGCCCAGCCCTCCGATCCCTATGTCTACTGACGCCGATCTGACGGGGCCGCCGAGGGCTGCGCCGTCGTCTCGCGCGTTCCGGCGGCTGCTGTACGGCAGCATCGCGGTGTTCGCGCTGCTCGCCCTCGGCCTCGTCGCGCTCAACCTCTCCCAGGGCCCCCGCCTCACCTCCGCCCAGCTCAACGTGCAGACCAGTGTCGAGCGGGCGGGCCAGCGCCTGCTGCTCGAGTCCAACGAGGTCCTCGCGCCCGTCGGTGACGCGCAGATCAGCGTCACCCCATCTGTCGGCGTGGCGACGACATCGAACCAGACGAGCATCCAGGTCGAGTTCACCAGCATCCTGGAGTACAACACCACCTACACGGTGACGGCGACCGGCGTGAAGAGCGCCTCCCAGAACGCCGAATCGACCTTCAGTTACTCCTTCACCACACCCGACGCGAACGTGGCCTTCCTGGTGCCCGGTTCCGCGGTGTCGACCGCGGAACCGGCTCCGGATGACCGGATCGAACGCGCCTCGCTGACCGGAGGTACGACCGAGACCCTCTACAGCGCGCCGCACATCAGCAGGTTCGCGACAATGGGACAGAAACTCGTCGTCGCCACGACGGACGCCGACGGCTACGACCTTCTCGACATCATCACCCCCGACGGATCTGCCGCGCCCATACCCGTGCAGCTCGCAGGGCCCGGCACGGTCACCGGGCTCACGGCCTCGGCGAAGAGCAACCTGTTCGGCTACACCTATCGCGCGGCCCCGTCGCCCTACTACCCGACCGCCAATGAGCAGCTCTACATCTACGACACCACCCTCGGGCAGGCGTTCTCGATTCCGGTGACCGGCCCCGACCACGAGCTGCTCGACGTGACGAGCTGGTTCTTCGTGCCGGGAACCACCTCGCTGGTCGCCCGGAGCCCTGACGGATCGCTCTACCTCGCCGACGTGCTCGGGCTGCTCGACGGGTCGTCGGGCACCGTCGGCGTCGGGTCGGCAGATGCTCTCCAGGGGTTCGTACCCGGCACGAAGTCGCTGGTGACCGAACGGGGCGGGGCCACGTTCACCATCGACTTCGGCACACCGGGCACCCCGGTGACAGCGCCCTTTACTGAAGCGAGCGGGGCAGCCGGCGCCGGGTCAGGCGCCGGCGTCTCGCCGCCCGTCCAGACGCAGACCGCCCTGCCGCTCGACGCCTCGGGAACCGTGGTCGCCCGAAGCAGCGATGCCACCGCCCTCGTGAAGCGCGACGCCAGCGCGAGCACGACGGTGTTCACAACACCCGACGGCACCCCGATCACCCATTTCTGCCTGTCGACGAATGGTCGCTATGCCGTCACCTCGACGAGCGCAGGCACCACCTACATCCCGCTCGCCGGCTCGGCCGAACCGCGCACCTTCCCGGGCTCCCAACCCGACTGGTGCAGCGCTGGCTGACAGCTTGCTGAGAGCCTCGTCGGCAGGAACACACAGCCCCGACGCGCTGTTGTAATCGATGTTGAGTGCAAAGGAGAACACCATGGCTACAACTGAGAAGGCGATCCTCGCAGGCGGCTGCTTCTGGGGAATGCAGGACCTGATCCGCAAGCGCGCGGGCGTCGTGTCGACCCGCGTCGGCTACACCGGCGGAGACACCCCGAACGCGACCTACCGCAACCACGGCCTGCACGCCGAGGCCATCGAGATCACCTATGACCCCGCGGTCGAGACGTACCGTGACCTGCTGGAGTTCTTCTTCCAGATCCACGACCCGTCGACCAAGAACCGCCAGGGAGGCGACCGCGGCACGAGCTATCGCTCCGCGATCTACTACACCGACGACCAGCAGAAGAACACCGCTCTCGACACCATCGCCGATGTCGACGCGTCAGGCCTCTGGCCGGGCAAGGTCGTCACCGAGGTCGAGCCCGCGGGCGACTTCTGGGAGGCCGAGCCCGAGCACCAGGACTACCTCGAGGTCTACCCGAACGGGTACACCTGCCACTTCGTGCGCGCGGGCTGGAAGCTGCCGCGCCGCGAGTCAGCGGTCGCCTAGCGCTCCAGCGCTGCCGCCGGTGACGCTCCGTTGCCGGCGGTGACGCTCAGTTGCCGCCGGTGACGATGCCGTAGATCCCGGTACCGAGAAAGTAGAGGCCGACGGCCGCGACCACGATCCAGATGGTGATGCGGGCGGTGGTCGGCCTCTTGGGGCGATTGGGGTCGTCGGGCTCTTGCGGGGCGGGCGTGTAGCTCACGGGATGACCTCTACTGTCGAAAAGGGCATTGTTTCACGGATCGATGGCATGGCGCGAGCATGTGACTGTCACATCCCATTCGGACGCCCCCCATCGGGCGGGGGCATAATGGGCGGGTGGACAGCGACCCGACCCGGAACCGCGCCCCGAGCATCCGGGATGTAGCCCGCCTCGCCGGGGTGTCGCACCAGACGGTTTCGCGTGTTCTGAACAACTCCACGAGCCTTCGTGAAGAGACGAAGCAGCGCGTTCAGCAGGTGATGGACGAACTGCAGTACCGCCCCAACCGGGCGGCCCGCATGCTGGTGACGAGCCGGTCGCGCACCATCGGCGTCATCTCGGCCTCGGGCTACCAGTACGGGCCGGCCTCGAGCATCACCGCCATCGAGCAGGCAGCCCGGGCCGAAGGTTACTTCGTGAATACCGTCAACCTCGACGGCAGCGATCGGGAATCGATCGAGAAGGCGCTGAACCACCTGCTCGACCAGGCGATCGAGGGGCTGGTGGTAATTGCGCCACAGGTGCGCGTCTTCAACGCCTTCACCGAGATGAAGCTCTCCGTGCCATTCGTGACACTGCAGTCGACCGGCACCTCCGACCACGCTCTCTCGGTCGACCAGATCGCTGGCGCGCGACTGGCCACGCGCCACCTCATCGAGCTGGGGCACCGCAACATCTACCACCTCGCCGGCCCACAGGACTGGATCGAAGCCGAGGCCCGCATGCACGGCTTCCTCACCGAGATGTCGGAGAACGACGTGGCGACGACCGCGCCGATCCTCGGCGACTGGACTGCGGAGTTCGGGTACTTCGCCGGTCGCGAACTGCTGCGGGTACGCGACTTCACCGCCATCTTCTCCTCGAACGACCAGATGGCACTCGGCCTGATCCACGCGGTTCGGGACGCTGGACTCGACGTTCCCGGCGACGTGAGCATCATCGGGTTCGACGATATTCCCGAGGCCCGGCACTTCTGGCCGCCGCTGACCACCGTGCGCCAGGACTTCGCCGAACTGGGCCGCCGGGCCATCGCGCTGCTGCTCAGCGGGGGAGTCTCAGCGGGCGATCATGCCGCACCCGAGCTCATCGTTCCCGAACTCATCGTGCGCGGCAGTACCCGCGCCGTCTCGCGCTGATCCGTTCGTCGAAAGGGCCGGTGAGCCTCCGACCGACAGTTATCGAACCGTGACCGACGGGTTTCTGTCGAGGTTGACAGAGGGCCGGATTGTGGTACTAACATGAGTCCAAGCCCAATGTGACCGTTCACATGCACCGTCACAGAGTGGCTTCCTCCCGGCTCTGCCGGCCCTTCCCACGGGGGCTGTCGGCATGCCTGAACCAGACAAAGGAGTTTGCAGCGTGTCAGACGTGCCCCTCACCGCCCCGCCGGTGATCGACAGCGCCGCGACCTCCCTCGGTATCGAGCTCGGCTCCACCCGCATCAAGGTCTGCCTCATCGGCGAAGACCCCTCCGTGGTGCTCGGCGTCGGCAGCCACGACTGGGAGAACGAGTTCGAAGGCCGCGTCTGGACCTACTCTCTCGAGAACGTCTGGTCGGGCATCCGCGCCGCCTACGCCGATCTCGTCGCCGACGTCGAGCGTCGGGGCGGCGAACGCCCCGCGACCTTCGGTGCCATCGGCATCTCGGCGATGATGCACGGTTACCTTCCCTTCGGCGCAGCCGACGAGCAGCTCGTGCCGTTCCGGTCGTGGCGCAACACCACCACCGGCACCGCAGCCGCTGAGTTGACCGAGGCGTTCGGTGTCAACATCCCGCTGCGCTGGTCGATCGCCCACCTGCACCAGGCCGTGCTCGACAGCGAGCAACACGTCGGCGACGTACGCTTTCTCACGACCCTGGCCGGCTATGTGCACTGGAAGCTGACGGGCGAGAAGGTCATCGGCGTCGGCGACGCCTCGGGCATGTTCCCCATCGACGCCCAGACCGCGACCTACGATGCCGAGCTGCTCGGCCGTTACGCCGACCTCGTCGGCTCGAGGGCACCGGGCTTCGATCTCGTCGACCTGCTGCCGACGGTTCTCGTCGCCGGCACCCCCGCCGGAACGCTCACCCCCGAGGGCGCGGCCCTTCTCGACCCGAGCGGCACGCTTCAGCCGGGCGCCGTCTTCTGCCCGCCCGAGGGTGACGCCGGTACCGGCATGGTCGCCACCTGCTCCGTCGCCCCGCGCACCGGCAACGTCAGCGCCGGCACCAGCATCTTCGCCATGATCGTGCTCGAGAGCCCGCTCGAGAAGCTCCACCACGAGATCGACCTGGTCACCACCCCCGACGGCCACCCCGTCGCCATGGTGCACTGCAACAACGGCGCCAGCGAACTCGGCGCGTGGGCCGGCCTCTTCGTGCGCTTCGCCGCCGCCGCCGGTCTTCCGCTCAGCAGCGATGCCGTCTTCGAGACGCTGTTCCGCGAGGCCCTCGAGGGCGAAGCGGATGCCGGCGGCCTGTTGGCCTTCAACAATCTGGCGGGTGAACCCATCACCGGGCTCGACGAGGGCCGGCCGCTCGTCGTGCGCACCCCCGACAGCCGCCTCGACCTGGGCAACTTCATGCGCGCCCAGCTCTACGCCGCGTTCGCCACCCTCAGCCTCGGCATGCGGGTTCTGGCGTCGGAAGGCGTCGCCGTCGACCGGATGTTCGCCCACGGCGGCATGTTCCGCACCGCCGGCGTCGCACAGCGCTTCCTCGCCGGTTCCCTCGACGCACCCGTCGTCGTCACCGAGACCGCATCGGAGGGCGGCGCCTGGGGCATGGCCGTTCTCGCCTCGTACGTCGGCCCCGCAGCATCCGGAGTCTCACTCGACGACTACCTGCGCACCCGGGTCTTCGACGAGAACCAGTTCAGCCAGACCCCCGCCGACCCGGCCGATGTCGCCGGGTTCTCGACCTATCTCGACCGCTACCGCGCCGGCCTCGCCGTCGAGAGCGCAGCGATCGAGAATCTCACCCACCGAACCACGGAGCAGGCACGATGAACTACGGACCCGAAATCGAGGTGGTCATCGCGGGAATCCGTGAAGATGTGGCCCGCCTGCACTCCGAGTTGACCGCCAACGGCCTCGTCGTGTGGACCGGAGGCAACATCTCCGGCCGCGTGCCCGGCGCCGACCTGTTCGTGATCAAGCCCTCCGGTGTGCGGTACGACGAGCTCGGCCCCGACAACATGATCCTCTGCGACCTCGACGGAGAGGTGATCGCCGAGACGCCCGGCAGCAACCGCTCCCCCTCGAGCGACACTGCAGCCCACGCCTACGTGTACCGCAACATGCCGCAGGTCGGCGGGGTCGTGCACACGCACTCCACCTACGCCACGGCGTGGGCGGCCCGGGGCGAGGAGATTCCCTGCGTCATCACCGCGATGGCCGACGAGTTCGGTGGCCCCATCCCGGTCGGCCCCTTCGCCATCATCGGCGACGACTCGATCGGCGTCGGCGTGGTCGACACGCTCACCGGCCACCGTTCGCGCGCCGTGCTGATGCAGAACCACGGCGTCTTCACGATCGGCAAGAACGCCTCCGACGCGGTCAAGGCCGCCGTCATGGTCGAAGACGTGGCCCGCACGGTGCACCTCGCCCGCCAGCTCGGCGATCCGCTGCCCATCCCGCAGGATGCCATCGACGCCCTCTTCAACCGTTATCAGAACGTCTACGGACAAGCCCCCGAAGGAGCTCTCGCGTGAGCCGCATCACCCCCGATCTGCACCGCTACGAGGTCTGGTTCTTCACCGGAAGCCAGAACCTCTACGGCGACGAGACCCTGCGACAGGTCGCCGAGCAGTCGAAGACCATCGCCGACACACTCGCTGCAGCAGAAGGCATTCCCGTCACCATCGTGTGGAAGCCGGTTCTGAAGGACTCGGAGTCGATCAAGCGCGCCATCCTCGAGGCCAACGCCAATGACAGCGTCATCGGCCTGATTGCGTGGATGCACACCTTCAGCCCCGCGAAGATGTGGATCTCGGGGCTCGACGCCCTGCAGAAGCCGCTGCTGCACCTGCACACGCAGGCCAACGTCGAGCTGCCCTGGGCAGAGATCGACATGGACTTCATGAACCTGAACCAGGCCGCGCACGGCGACCGCGAGTTCGGCTACATCCAGACCCGCCTCGGCGTCGCCCGCAAGACCGTCGTCGGCCACGCCACAAACCCCGCCGTCACCGCGCAGATCGGCACCTGGTCGCGCGCTGCTGCCGGGTGGGCCGCCACGAAGACCCTGAAGCTCGCCCGGTTCGGCGACAACATGCGCTTCGTCGCCGTCACCGAGGGCGACAAGACCGAGGCCGAGCTGCGCTTCGGCGTGCAGGTCAACACCTGGGGCGTCAACGAACTGGCCGAGGCCGTTGCCCAGGCGACGGATGCTCAGATCGACTCTCTCGTCGCCGAATACGAAGAGCTCTACGATGTGGCTCCCGA
This sequence comes from Subtercola boreus, assembly GCF_003399645.1. Taxonomy (GTDB): domain Bacteria; phylum Actinomycetota; class Actinomycetes; order Actinomycetales; family Microbacteriaceae; genus Subtercola; species Subtercola boreus_A. Next base: position 299,338 of record NZ_NBXD01000002.1, on the reverse strand, counting down.
GCTGCGCGCCGGTGCCGCTCGCCACGAATCGCTGCGCAATGGCGCCGCGATCGAGATCGGGCTGCGTTCGTTCCTCGAGGAGGGTGGATTCGGCGCCTTCACGACGAGCTTCGAAGACCTCGGCGCGCTCCGCCAGCTGCCCGGCCTCGCCGTGCAGCGCCTGATGGCCGACGGCTACGGGTTCGGTGCGGAGGGCGACTGGAAGACGGCCATCCTCGTGCACGCCGCCAACGTGATGGGTTCCGGACTGCCCGGCGGCGCGTCGCTGATGGAGGACTACACCTACGACCTCACCCCCGGCTCCGAAGTCATCCTCGGCGCACACATGCTCGAGGTCAGCCCCTCCCTCACCTCCGCCAAGCCGACCCTCGAGATCCACCCGCTCGGCATCGGGGGCCGCGAAGACCCCGTGCGGCTTGTCTTCACGGCCGACCCCGGCCCCGCCGTCGTCGTCGCGATGAGCGACATGCGCGACCGGTTCCGGCTCGTCGCGAACGTCGTCGAGGTCGTCGAACCCACCGCTCCCCTGCCGAAGCTGCCTGTCGGCCGCGCCGTCTGGAAGCCCGAACCCTCCTTCGAGGTCAGCGCCGCCGCGTGGCTCACCGCCGGCGCCGCCCACCACACCGTGATGTCGACAGCAGTGGGGCTCGACGCCTTCACCGACTTCGCCGACATCGCGAAGACAGAACTTCTCGTCATCGACGAGAACACAGACCTGCGCACCTTCCACCGGGAAGTGCGCTGGAACCAGGCCTACTACCGTTTGGCACAGGGCCTGTAACCACCGCAGTCACACCACTGCAGCAATCGCAACACCTTCACACAGCACCTGCTGACAACGAAGTCTCAACGCACAACTCTGAAAGGAAATACAGTGAAGAAGAAAGTTGTACTTTCCCTCCTGGCCTCAGCGGCCATGGTGGTTTCACTTGCAGCCTGCTCCTCGGGCAGCTCATCATCAGGCTCCTCCACCGACGGCGCTGCCGCGGGTGCTGGCGGTCTCATCGGCGTCGCGATGCCGACCAAGTCCTCCGAGCGCTGGATCGCCGATGGCAACAGCATCAAGACCCAGCTCGAGGCAGCCGGTTACACCGTCGACCTCGAGTACGCAGAAGACGACATCCCCACCCAGGTCAGCCAGCTCGAGAACATGATCACCAAGGGCGCCAAGGCCCTGATCGTCGCCTCGATCGACGGCACCACGCTGACGAACACGCTTCAGAACGCCAAAGACAACAACATTCCTGTCATTGCCTATGACCGCCTGATCCGTGACTCCGAGAACGTGGACTACTACGCGACGTTCGACAACTACAAGGTCGGTGTCGAGCAGGGCACGTCACTGCTCACCGGCCTCGGCGTTCTCGACGCCAGCGGCAACAAGACCGGCACCAAGGGCCCGTTCAACATCGAGCTGTTCGCCGGTAGCCCCGACGACAACAACGCCACGTTCTTCTTCAACGGCGCGATGGACACCCTGAAGCCCTACATCGCCGACGGAACGCTCGTCGTCAAGAGTGGCCAGACCGACTTCAACACGGTCGCCACCCTGCGTTGGGACCCGGCAACCGCCCAGTCGCGTATGGAGAACATCCTCACGTCGACCTACTCCGACGGAACCACGAAGGTCAACGGCATCCTGTCGCCCTACGACGGTATCTCGCGCGGTCTGATCTCGGCAGTCACGTCGGCGGGTTACACCGTCGGTGCCTCGTTCCCGATCATCACCGGCCAGGACGCTGAGCTCGACTCGGTCAAGGCCATCAACGGCGGAGAGCAGTACTCCACCGTCTACAAGGACACTCGCGAGCTCGCGAAGGTCGCCGTCGCCATGGCCAGCGCCGTTCTCGAGGGCAAGACGCCCGAGACGAACGACGACAAGACCTACGACAACGGCAAGAAGGTCGTTCCGGCCCAGCTCCTGCAGCCCGTCATCGTCACCAAGGACCTCATCAAGAGCGTTCTGATCGACGGCGGCTACTACACCGACGCTCAGGTCAACGGCTAGTCTCACCTGCACCGCTACGCTTTGCGCAAAAGCACCCAAACCTCCCGGTTTGGGTGCTTTTGCGCAAAGTCTTCACCACCCCAGCACCACCCACACACTTAGAGGAAGAGATATTGTGACCACCAATATCCTGGAAATGCTCAGCATCACGAAGACGTTCCCGGGCGTCAAGGCGCTGCAGAACGTGACGCTCGCCGTCGGCCGCGGTGAAGTCCACGCGATCTGCGGCGAGAACGGTGCGGGCAAGTCGACCCTGATGAAGGTTCTGAGCGGGGTCTACCCCTTCGGCACCTACGAAGGCGACATCGTGTTCGAGAACGAGACGATGGAGTTTCGCGACATCCGGGACAGCGAGGCCAAGGGCATCGTCATCATCCACCAGGAGCTGGCGCTCAGCCCGTTCCTGTCGATCGCCGAGAACATCTTCCTCAACAACGAGATCAAGGGCGCGTTCGGCCTGATCGACTGGAACAAGACGAACATCGAGGCCTCCAAGCTGCTCGCGCGCGTCGGCCTGCGAGAGAACCCCACCACCAAGGTGCGGGAGCTCGGTGTCGGCAAGCAACAGCTGGTCGAGATCGCGAAGGCGCTCTCCAAGCGGGTCAAGCTGCTGATTCTGGATGAACCGACCGCCGCCCTCAACGACGAGGACAGCGATCACCTGCTCGACCTGATCCTCAGCCTCAAGGGCCAGAACATCACGTCGATCATCATCAGCCACAAGCTGAACGAGATCAAGAAGATCTCCGACACCGTGACCGTCATCCGTGACGGCAAGGCCATCGAGACGATCGCCAAGCAGGACGTAACCGAAGAGCGCATCATCAAGGACATGGTGGGGCGCGACCTCGAACACCGCTACCCCGACCACACGCCCCACATCGGCGAAGAGATCCTCCGGGTCGAGAACTGGACGGCGTACCACCCGCAGGACCCGACGCGCATCATGGTCGACAACGTCAACCTCAACGTGAAACGCGGCGAGATCGTGGGCATTGCGGGGCTGATGGGAGCCGGGCGAACCGAATTCGCGATGAGCCTGTTCGGCCGCTCGTACGGAACCCGCATCTCGGGCCAGGTCTACAAGCACGGTGTCGAGATCAAGACCCGCACCGTGTCGGAGGCCATCGACAACGGCCTCGCCTACGCCACCGAAGACCGCAAGTTCTACGGCCTCAACCTGATCGAGGACATCAAGCGCAACATCTCGATGGCCTCGCTGAAGAAGCTCGAGCGCGGCGGCCTGGTCGACGACAACAAGGAGTACGAGGTCGCCGACGGCTACCGCAAGTCGATGAACATCAAGGCACCGTCGGTGCTGTCGAAGGTCGGCAAGCTCAGCGGTGGCAACCAGCAGAAGGTCGTGCTGAGCAAGTGGATCTACTCCGACCCCGACGTGCTCATTCTCGATGAGCCCACCCGCGGCATCGACGTGGGTGCGAAATACGAGATCTACACGATCATCAACCGCCTGGCGGCCGCCGGGAAGGGTGTCATCGTGATCTCGAGCGAGCTGCCCGAACTGCTCGGCATCTGCGACCGCATCTACGCGATCGCCGAAGGCCGCATCACCGGCGAACTGCCCATCGCAGAAGCCACCCCCGAAACGCTGATCAAGTACATGACCATGGAAAAGGAACGAGCCTGATGTCCAACCTCGAAACGAAGCCGTCCGACGACACGGCGGCGGGCGGCCGGGTCAACCCGGTCGAGAACAAGTTCACCACCGCGCTCAGCCACGTGCTCAGCGACCTCGGCAAGAACGGCATCTTCATCGCCCTCGTTCTGGTCGTCGTGGTCTTCCAGGTCCTCACGAACGGCGTGCTGCTCCGCCCGCAGAACGTCAGCAACCTGATCGTTCAGAACGGCTACATCCTGATCCTCGCCATCGGCATGGTGATGGTCATCGTAGCTGGCCACATCGACCTGTCGGTGGGCTCCGTCGCCGCCTTCGTCGGTGCCGTCTCCGGTGTGTTCGCCGTCAACATGGGGCTCCCGTGGTGGCTGTCGATCATCCTCTCGCTGCTGATCGGCGCCGTGGTCGGCGCCTGGCAGGGGTTCTGGATCGCGTACGTCGGCATACCCGCGTTCATCGTGACCCTGGCCGGCATGCTCATCTTCCGAGGGCTTGCCCTCGTCGTGCTCGGCAACGCGAACATCGGCTCGTTCCCCGAGGAGTACCGCGCCATCGGCAACGGCTTCCTCACGAACGTGTTCGGCGACCTGAACGTCGACCCGCTCACCATGGGCGTCGCCGCCATCGCCATCGTTGCGCTGATCGTGCAGTCGATCCGCACCCGTCGCGGTCGCCAGAGCTACGGCCAGGCCGTCGAGCCGATCGGCTGGTTCATCGGCAAGCTCGTGCTGGTCTCCGTCGTCATTCTGCTCTTCGCCTACGCCCTCGCCACCTTCAAGGGCATCCCGGTCACCCTGATCATCCTCGCCGTGCTCATCCTGATCTACGGCATGGTCATGGGCCGCTCGGTCTTCGGCCGCCACATCTACGCGATCGGCGGCAACCTCCACGCCGCTGAGCTCTCGGGCATCAAGACCCGCAACGTCACCTTCTGGTTGTTCGTCAACATGGGCGTTCTCGCGGCTCTCGCCGGTCTCGTCTTCACGGCCCGCCTGAACCTGGCCGGCCCGAAGGCCGGTGACGGCTTCGAGCTCGAGGCCATCTCTGCCGCCTTCATCGGTGGCGCGGCGGTGACCGGTGGCGTCGGAACCATCAGCGGTGCCATCATCGGTGGTCTCATCATCGGTGTGCTGAACAACGGTATGTCGATCATGGGTATCGGTATCGAGTGGCAGCAGGCCGTCAAGGGCCTCGTGCTGCTGCTGGCCGTCGCCTTCGACGTGTACAACAAGCGCCGCTCCGGCGGTCGTTGATCTCGCGATCGGTCTGAACGGATGCCCGTGCACGGCCTGCCCCTCACCCTGAGTTCCGTCTCAGCGAGGTCGGCAGCCGGCACGGGCATCCGTTCTGTGTCGGTGGAGGTGTCGGCGGGGGCCGTGCACGGCATCCTCGGCGAGAACCTCTCCGGGGCATCCGAAGTGCTCGCGGTGATCGGTGGCTACCTGCCGGTTGACGGAGGAACGCTCACCGTCGGCGGTGTCGAGCAGCACTTCGCGGCGCACGAGGCCGCCGAGGCCCTGGGCGTGCGGGTGGTGCGCGGCGAGCCGGCCATCGTGCCGCACCTCTCGGTCGCCGAGAACATCTACCTCGGGCGCGAGGGCGCGGTGCGCGGGTTCATCCGGTTCGGCCGTCTGAACGCGAACGCCGCCGAGTTGCTCACCCGTTTCGGTCTCGGCGCCGTCACGAACCCGGCGGCCCCCGCCTCCACCCTGAGCCGCGCCGAGCGCTGGATCGTGGAGCTGCTGCGCTGCCTCGTCGCCGAGCGCACCGTGGTGCTGCTCGACGAACCCTTCACGGGGCTGGATGCCCGGGGGCTCGACCTCGTCGCGGCCGGCATCGGGCGGCTCGCCGCCGAGGGGGTCACCGTGGTCGTGGCGAGTCACCGTATCGACACCCTGCGGCGGGTCGCATCCGAGGTGACGGTGATGTCGCGCGGGCTGGCGGTCGAGACGGTCAGCACCGGTTCCGCCCCGGCCGCGAGACGTTTGAGCGCGACCTCCCGCCTCATCGAACTGATGACGGCCAACATCGTGGTCACCCCCCGGCCGACCCACGAGAGCATCGCGCCCGGTGACGTGGTCTTGGAACTCGTGGACTTCACGGCCCACCACCCCGTCGACACCGCCCGTGCGGTGGTCGAGAACGTCTCCCTGACGGCGAGGCGAGGCGAGATCGTCGGGCTCGCCGGGCTCGAGGGTTCGGGTGTCAGCGACCTCGCGCTCAGCCTGTTCGGACGATCGTTCAGCTCGAAGGTGACGGGCGAGTTGCGGGTGAACGGGCATCCGCTGGTCGCCTCGACGCCGCAGGAATCGGTGGCCGGGGGAATCGGGTTGTCGACGGCGGCGAACCTGAAGTACGACCTGAACCTGCTGGGCGGCATCCCCTCACGCATCTCGTCGTCGATGCTCGCCCGCTTCGCCAGGCTCGGCCTGGTCGACCGCGACCGGGACTACAAGACGGCGGCGCCGGCTTTCGGCCTCGGCGGCATCTCGGCTCTGGTGGGCGGCGGTCGGCGCGGGAGTGCGGGCGGCGGCATCGACGGCTCCGATTTCGGCGGTCCGGGTGCCGGTGGCACGTGGACGACGGATGCCCGGCGGCACCTCGACGCCCTCACGGCCTGGCTCGACCTGCCCCTGGAGCGGCGGCCCGTCGTGGTGGTGCTCGATCATCCGACCGCCCGGCTCGACACTGCGAGCCTGCAGGTCGTGCGCGACCTGATCGTCGAGCTCGCGGCGGGAGGCACCGCGGTGCTTTTCGCTTCCGACGACCTCGACGAGCTCCTCGTGATGACGAACCGCGTCTACACCTTCGTGGCGGGCCGGGTGACCGCCGACCTGGACACCCGCGCGGCCAGCCCCGAGACGCTTCTGGCGCATATGATCGGGCCGGCCTGACGCGACTGCATCCGCGGTGCGGATCCGGTGCGGATCAGGTGCGGATCAGGCGCGGCCCTTGAGGATGAGGTTCCAGTAGACCCAGGGCAGAACGTAGCGGTCGGCCACAAACGTCAGGCGTCGCTCCTTCGCCAGGCCCTTCCAGAACGGAATGGTCGGTTTTGGCCGGTAGCGGTCGTCGAACTCCGAGAACACCACCGTCGATCGCGAAACGGTGAACGGACACACCGAGTAGCCGTTGTAGACCTGCGGCAACGGCTTGCCCTTCTGAGCGGCGACGAGGTTCTTCGCCAGCACCAGCGTCTGCTGGCGAAGCGCGCCGCCCGACTTGGAGTTCATCGTCGCGGCAGCATCGCCGAGGGCCCACACGTCGGGAAAACGCGGATGGCGCAGCGTCAGCGAGTCGACCTCCACGAAGCCGCCCGCGTCGCCCCCGGCCGCGAGACCCGTGCCCACGAGCCAGTCCGGCGCGGACTGAGGCGGAACCGCGTGCAGAACGTCGTAGGAGAGGGTCTCCCGTTCGACGTCGACGTCGGCGGTGGCGCCCCGGGTGCTCTCCGCGCCCGGCACACGATCGATGCCGTCGACGCCGGCGATCACGACTGTCTTCTGCCGGGCATCCACCTCGACCAGCTCGCGGTCGAAGTGCACCTCGATTCCGTACTCGGCGACCTTCCGTTCGAGCTCGGCGTCGATCAGCGGCATGCCGAACATCGTCGGAGTGGGCACCACCAGCACCACTCTGATGTCCTTCAGCACGCCGGTCTCACGCCAGTGGTCGCAGGCGAGGTACATCGGCTTCTGCGACGCCCCCGCGCAGGTGGCCGGCCCCGAGGGCTGGGTGAAGACGACCGTTCCGGTACGAACACTCCGGAGCACATCCCAGGCCTTCTGCGCGTACTCGAACTCGTAGTTCGAGATGCCCGACGACGTCTGCATGGCATCTGTCAGGCCCGGCACGGAGTTCCAGTCCTTCTGGATACCCGGGCACACGACGAGCTGGGAGTACGAGATCGAACGGCCCGACGCCAGCGCCACCGTCTTTCGTTCGGGATCGATGCTCTCGACGCGGGCCTTCACCCACGTGACACCCTTCGGGATGACGGACTCCTGGGGCCTCGTCGCGGCACCCGCCGGGGCGGTACCGCCCGCGACGTGCGAGAACATCGGCTGGTAGAGGTGATGCGTCCGTGGTTCGATCACCGCGACATCCTGAACCCCGTACCGCCGCAGCCGGCCGGCGACGGAGAGCCCGGCGTTGCCGCCGCCGATGACGACGACCTCGTGGTGTTCGGTGCTGCTGTCGGTCATGGCTGTGGCCCCGTTCACTGTGCTCGAACGGCCACCCTACGTCGCCTACCCCCGGGCAGGGTGGGCGTTGCGCTGAACCCCGTTTACTGCTGGGCCGACGCACCGACCGACTGAAACCTTCGAAGTTGCCGCCCCGAGTGATCGGAGCGACAACTTCTGAGGTGTCGAGGGGGGGCGGGAGCCTAGGCCTCGAGGCCGGCGTCGAGGGTGATCTCGACGCCGGTGAGGGCCTTGCTGACGGGGCAGGTGTTCTTGGCGTCGGTCGCGGCCTGCAGGAAGGTCGCCTCGTCGATGCCGCTCACTTCGCCGCGCACACGCAGTGCGATTCCGGTGAGGCGGAAGCCGCCCTCGGGGTCGGGGCCGAGCGACACTTCAGCCTTGACGTCGAGCGCCTCGACCGTGCCACCGGCTGCACCGAGCACGGCGGAGAACTGCATGGCGTAGCACGCGGAGTGCGCTGCAGCGAGCAACTCTTCGGGGCTGGTGGCGCCGTTGGCGTCGTCAGCGGCGCGCTTGGGGAACGAGACATCGTAGGTGCCGAGCTTCGAGCTCGACAGCTCGACCTGGCCCTCGCCGGTCTCGAGGCTGCCGTTCCAGGCGGTGCGAGCGGTACGTGTGGGCATGAGTGTCTCTTTTCTTTCGGTGTTCTCTAGGGGTGGTTCTCGGGATGGATGACCGGCAGCACCGGCCACGTCGGCTACGGCTGGGCAGTTTCTCGCACGTGCGCGGAAACATCGGCGATCTGGTCACGGAGAGCGTGCAGGTCGGGCAGGTCGAGACCGGTGGCCCCGCAGATCTGGCTCTGGATGCCCGCGGTGCGCTCGCGCAGACGATCGCCGGCCTCGGTGAGAGTGATGAGCACCGATCGCTCGTCTTCGGGCAGGCGCATCCGTGTCACAAGCCCTGCACCCTCGAGTCGGCGCACCAGCGGGGAGAGTGTTCCCGAATCGAGCATCAGACGCTCGCCGAGATGCAGCACCGTCGACGGCCCTTCCTCCCACAACACCAGAAGCGCGAGGTACTGCGGATAGGTGAGACCGAGCGGGTCGAGCAGCGGACGGTAGCGGGCGGTCAGGGCACGCGAAGCGTTGTAGAGCGCGAAGCAGATCTGGTCGTCCAGGAGGGGGCTGACAGCGGGGCTCGGCGACATGTTCCGACCCTACTACATTGTGCGCCGTTAAATTGTGCACAATGAAAAAGAAGTTCCCGAAGGTGAAGGATGCTTGACGACGGTCCGTCCGGCTGCCACAGTGGGCGCACACGCCGCCGGCGTCGTGTACGAGGGGGGATACGCGTCGTGGATCGAACTGCCGGGCATCCGTCGCCGTCGTCGCTTCGCAGAGGAATCAGACCCCGGGGCCGAATTGCCGGGTCGATGCTTGCCGGAGCGCTCGCTGCTCTGCTCGTCGCCGGCGGGGGGCTCGAGTCGGCCACCGCCACACCGAACGCCGCCAGCGTACCCAGCGTGGCACCGAACGCCCCCGCCATACCGTCGCCGGCGCCGAACGCCCAGCGCTTCGCCGCCGCACCCACACCGACCGTGTCGGGCACCCCGCGCGCCGGCCTCACGCTCACCGCCACCATCGGCACATGGAAACCCAGCATCGAACCGTCGTCGTACCTCACCTCGTGGAGCGTCGGAGGCACCACCCTCACCCGCAGCGTCAACTCCCCGACGCTGCTTCTGACCGCGGGCGACGTGGGCAAGCCGGTCACCTTCACCGTCGTCAGCCAGCTGCCCGGTTACGAGCGACTGGTCCGAACGAGTGCACCGACAGCTGCCGTGTCGGCCGGGGTCTCCCTCGTGAGGCCGGGTACGGCATCCGTCACCGGCAGCGGCCTCGTCGGCCAGACGCTCACTGCCGTCGCCGCGGGCTGGATACCCGACCCGATTGCCTTCACCTACCAGTGGTCGGTCGGCGGCCGGGCCGTGGCGGGCGCGGCCGCGAAGACGTACACGCCGACGGCTGCGGATGCCGCGAAACGCGTCACCGTGTCGATCACGGGCTCCTACCCCGGCGCGACCCCGGCTACCCGCATCGCGGCGCTGACCGGCAGCGTCACCCAGCTCGGATCGATCGCCGGAACGGTCTACGCGAGCGCGGCGCCCGTGAGAATCGTGACGAATGGATCGGTGGCGCTCTTCACCGGCGATGCCGGCAGGTACACGGAGCCCCTGGCGCGCACCGTTCTCGTCAACGGCACCTATTCCTTCGCCGGTCTCGTTCCCGGCGAGTACACGGTACGGTTCACCGACGAGAGCACCGGCCAGCAGGCCTTCATCGGCGGCGGCAACACCGCCGGCGGTTCCACGGCGATCACCGTGACCTCCGGGCGGCAGACCACGAGGAACTACACCTTCAGTGCGACCGGCTCGATCTCGGGGGTTCTGACCCTCGACGGCCCCCCGGCTTCGCCCGACGACGCCTTCGTGGTCGAGGCGACCTCGAGCAAAGGGTTCGACTACGCCGTCGCGGCCGCCGACGGCACCTTCACGATCAGCGGCCTGCCCGGCGGTTCGTACACCCTGGCCGTGCACACCTCCAACAATCGTGACCAGGTGTCGATCTACAACACCGGCGTCTACACCGTCGGTCCGAACGCGACCCCCGGCCGGGTCCCTGTGGCGGCCGACCGCACGACGACAGGCATCGCAATCGTGATGAAACCGGCACCCGTCATCGCGGGAGTCGCCACGCTGAAGGACACCGGGTCGCCCTCCCCGTACACGCTCATCGAGGTGTACAGCGTCGGCGGGGCGTCCGACGGGTTCGTCGATTCGAGCCAGACCGAGACCGACGGCCGCTTCCGGGCCCCGCTCCTCGAGCCCGGTTCGTACAAGCTGGTTGCGCGACCGCCCGCCGGGGAGGGGCTTGCCGTCACCTTCATCGGCGGCACCTCGTTCGAGACCGCCCGGGTCTTCACGGTGAAGAACGGCGACACGGTCGGCGGGGTGACGGTCGCGATACCGACGGAAGCGGTGCTGACCGGGGTGATCATCGCTCAGGACACTGAGCTGCCGATCCAGAGCGACATCACGCTGGTGCCGGAGGCCAACGCGCTCGACATCCTCCCGACGACGGTGAAGAGCACCGACGAGCTGGGTCGTTTCAGCGCTGACGGGCTCCCGGCCGGTCGCTACACGATCCGGGTCCACCCGGTGACGGGTAGTTACCCCGAGGCGGTGTGGGGCGAGGGAGCGCCGGGGGGCGCGAGAGTGATCACACTCGTCGCCGGGCGCACCACCGACATCCGCGTGGTGGCGTTGCGGCTGTACTGAGCCGGCGACCCTCTAGCCGCCGAGCGCTCGCCGCTCGCTCAGCCAGCGCGCGTACAGCCCCCACGGGTCGTCGACACCGTACGCGAGAACCGCGATGTGCGAACTCAGCTCCGGATGCACGGCGAACCACTCGCTGCGCGGCACCCGTGCCGAAGCGAACCGCTCGTGCCGACGGCGCTCGAGCAGCCGCCCTCCCCGCTCGAAGGCGAGCAACTCCTCATAGAAGAGGCTGCCGAGCCGCTGCCTCGGGTTGGCGGAGGTACCGATCTTGATGCGATCACCGGAGCGGATGTAATAGACGACCTCGACCCGCTCGACCCGCACCCCGGCATCGGGCACCTCACCGACCCGCCACTCGCAGATGGCGCACAGCCAGCCCGAGGGGTACCGCACCCCCAGCCGGGAGCCGCAGGCCACGCACGGCGAGGGCAGTACGTCGGTCGTTCCCACGTCACGGGCGACGAAGTCGTGCGCGAGGAGCAGGTGGTGCGCGCAGAGTGCCAGCGGAGCATCCCCCTCGACCGGCGCGCCGCAGACCCCACCGTCGTCGTCGACGCTGCAACAGGATGCTCGGCTCACCCCTTCACGCTACGCCGCACCCCCGACGCCCCGGCCTCACCGCGTCTCGTTGTGTCGCCAGACCGCGTCGGTGACCCAGGAGAGCTCGTCGGCAAAGCGGCCGAGCAGGCGGGAGAACTCGGCCCGGTCGTGTTCGTTCCACTTGCCGACGAGCGTGTTGTAGACATCCTGGGCGATGCGGCGGTGCCGGTCGATGGCGATCGCGCCGGCCTCGGTAGCGCTGACCAGCACAGCGCGACGGTCGGCAGGGTCGGGCGCGCGCGCGACGAGGCCGGCAGCCTCGAGCCGCCGGATCTCGGTGGTCATCGTCGACTTGTCGACCGAGAGCCATTCGGCCAACCGGGACATGCGGATCGGCTTCGACGCGACGAGGCGTTCGAGCAGCCAGGAGTCTGTACTCGAGAGGGCCGCTCCCTCGGCGTCGTGGAGGGTTCGGCGGTTGTCGGCGCGAGATGACCAGCGAGCGATGAGCGACAGGGTCGCCTCGATCGACTCACCGACATCGACGCCGGTCTCCTGCGGAGTGTTCTCCATACCTGAGTGTTTCCTGTCGAATCGCAAGCGATGAATGGTTGGATTGGCCCAACTAATATAGTGGGAACACACCAACTAAATCACATCAACCCTCGAACAAGCGGAGAACGCGCAAACCATGGACATCCCCGGCTACGTCTGGCTGCTGACAATCGTCGGCATCCTGGCCCTTCTTGCCTTCGACTTCATCTTCCACGTGCGGAAGGCCCACGAGCCCACGCTGAAAGAGGCCGCCAAATGGTCGGCCATCTACGTGGGCATCGCCATCGCCTTCGGTATCGGCGTGCTCACGTTCGGCGGCCAGACCCTCGGCACCGAGTACTTCGCCGGCTACATCACGGAGAAGGCCCTGTCGGTCGACAACCTCTTCGTCTTCCTGATCATCATCGCGAGCTTCAGGGTGCCGCGCGCCGACCAGCAGAAGGTGCTGCTGTTCGGCATCATCTTCGCCCTCATCGCCCGCACCGGATTCATTTTCATCGGTGCAGCGGCCATCAACTCCTTCGCGTGGCTGTTCTATCTGTTCGGCGGGTTCCTGATCTTCACCGCCATCAAGCTGCTGCGCCCCGAGTCAGAGGGTGATGACGCCGACAATGTGATCATCCGTCTCGCGAAGCGCCTGTTCAACACCACGGAGCGCTACGACGGCGACAAGTTCTTCACGATCGAGAACGGCAAGAAGGTTCTCACCCCGATGCTCCTGGTGATGGTCGCCATCGGTGGAACCGACCTGCTCTTCGCGCTCGACTCGGTGCCCGCCATCTTCGGCCTCACGCAGAACACCTACATCGTGTTCACCGCCACAGCCTTCTCGTTGATGGGTCTGCGCCAGCTGTTCTTCCTGATCGACGGTCTGCTCGACCGCCTCATCTTCCTCAGCTACGGCCTGGCCGCGATTCTGGCCTTCATCGGCGTGAAGCTGGTGCTGCACGCTCTGCACGAGAACAACCTGCCGTTCCTGAACGGTGGCCAGCCCATCCCCGTGTTCGAGATCAGCACCGAGCTCTCCCTGATCGTCATCATCGGAGTTCTCACCGTGACCGTTCTGGCCTCGCTCTTCAGCCCGGCCGGCAAGGCGAACACGATCATCAGCGACTCCCGTCTGCAGGCCAAGAAGTACGTCGAGCACGACTTCAAGGGTGACGATGCCGAGCGAAGCGCCACCTACAGGAAGATGGTCGCCCGCGAGAACCAGTTCGACACCCTCTCAGACAGGCAGCGCGCGAAGCTGACCGAAGACGATGAGCTGAAAGAACTCATCGCACAGGCTCACGAACTGCACGGCCAGGGTTCGAAGTAAAGCCGTATCCTCTAGCGTGGGGAAGGTTTCTCCCCCACGCTCCGCAATTGCACCACGAACAGGGAGTACACATCATGGGTCTGAGCTTGGAAAAAGGCCAGTCACTGTCACTGACGAAGAAAGACGGTGGCGCTCTCACGAAGATCCGCCTGGGTCTCGGCTGGGACAGCGCCACGCCGACGAAGCGCGGCCTGTTCGGCAGGCCGAAGGCCGCCGCTGAGATCGACCTCGACGCCTCGGCCATCTTCTTCGACGCAGCCGGCCGCGTTCTCGACACCGTCTGGTTCCAGCAGCTGGCGAGCAAAGACGGGTCGGCCCAGCACACGGGCGACAACCTGACAGGGGCCGGTGACGGCGACGACGAGACCATCCTGGTCGACCTCTCGAGGGTCGCCCCCGCGGTCTCGCAGATCGTCTTCGTGATCTCGAGCTACAGCCAGCAGACCTTCGATCTGGTCGAGAACGCCTTCAGCCGGGTGGTGGATGATTCGACCTCCGGTTCACCGGAGGTCGCCCGGTACCAGCTCACCGACTCGGGAAACCACACCGCGATGATCATGTCGAAAGTCTCCCGCGACGGCGACGGCTGGAGCTTCAAGGCCATCGGTGAGCGCGCGAACGGCCGCTCGGTGATGGACCTGCTGACCCCCGCCGCCAAGGCACTCTGACCCGATGTCGGAGGGTCGAGGTAATCTCGACTCCGACCCTCCGACACTCCCCCACAACTGCACGACCCGAACACAAGGAGCACTGAACACCATGGCTGGTCTCTCACTCGAAAAGGGAAACAACCTCTCGCTGACGAAGGTCAGCCCCGGACTCACGATCGCCACCGTCGGCCTCGGCTGGGACCCACGCACCACCAGTGGCGAGCAGTTCGACCTCGACGCCTCGGCCCTGCTGCTCGGCGCCGACGGCAAGGTGCGCTCGAGCGCCGACTTCATCTTCTACAACCAGCCCGCGACGCCCGACGAGTCGGTCAAGCACATGGGCGACAACCGCACCGGCGAGGGTGACGGCGACGACGAGCAGATCAACATCGACCTGCAGAAGGTCACAGGCGACGTTCAGCGCATCGTCATCGCCGTCTCGATCGACAAGGCCGACGACCGCCGGCAGAACTTCGGCCAGGTTCGCGCCGCCTACTGCCGGGTCGTCGACCAGGACGGCCAGGAGATCGTGCGCTTCGACCTCAGCGAAGACGCGGCCCCCGAGACCGCCATGGTCTTCGCCGAGGTCTACCGCAACGGCGCCGAGTGGAAGTTCAAGGCCGTCGGCCAGGGCTACACCACCGGTCTCGCCGGCATCGCCGGCGACTTCGGCGTTCAGCTCGGCTGAGCCCCGGGCATCCCCCTCCCCCGCTCCTCCCTCCACAGACGACCTTTCACGCGAGTTAGGCACACACCATGAGTACACCGCTCACTCCCCCCGACGCCGGCGACCAGGCCCAGGCCTCGCTGGTGCTGCGTGCTCCGGATGCCCCGGCCATCGTCGAGGCAGAGGAGGCGCCGGGCATGGTTCCGGTGCCCGCCGACCGGCAGAGCGAGATCCAGCGCCAGGCCCGCGAGTTCGTGGCGGAGGTCGCGACGCTCGATCCGCGCACGCCCGAGTTCACGCAGAAGGTGGAGGGCATCTCGCAGATCGGCGGCAAGGAGATGGTGCAGTCGGGCGGCTACTCGTCGCGCATGCTCGAACGCTCCTCCACCTCGGTCGCCGGCAGCAAGCGCAGCGGCAACAGCGCCCAGGTGCAGGTGGCGGCGACCCTCGGAGACCTGCGCACGACGGTCGAAGACCTGACGCCGAACGCGGCAGACCTCGGCGTCGGGCGAAAGATCCTGGGCTTCATCCCGGGCGGCAACAAGCTGGCCCGCTACTTCCAGAAGTACGAGAGCGCCCAGACGCAGCTCGACAAGATCATCAAGTCGCTGATGGCCGGGCAGGACGAACTGCTGAAAGACAACGCCTCGCTCGCCGGTGAGAAGGTGCAGCTGTGGGAGACCATGCAGGCGCTCAGCGAGTACGCCGTCTTCGCGAAGGCGCTGGATGCCGCGACCGTCGAGAAGATCGAGTCCAGCCGCGCCTCCGGGCGTATCGACGAGGCGCAGAAGCTCGAAGCCGACGTGCTGTTCCCGATCCGGCAGCGCCACCAGGACATCCTGACCCAGCTCGCGGTGTCGGTGCAGGGCTATCTCGCGATGGACCTCATCCGCAAGAACAACCTCGAGCTCATCAAGGGTGTCGACCGCGCGCGAACCACCACGATCGCGGCGCTCCGCACGGCGGTCATCGTGGCCCAGGCCCTGGCGAACCAGAAGATGGTGCTCGACCAGATCGACGCGATCAACACCACCACGAACAACATGATCCTGAAGACGAGCGAGATGCTGAAAGACCAGACGGTTCGCATCCAGCAGCAGGCAAGCACGTCGGGTGTCAGCGTCGAGACGCTGCAGAAGGCGTTCGACAACGTGTTCCAGACGATGGATGCCATCGACACCTTCCGCGCCTCTGCCGCCAAGAACATGGAGGGCACGGTTTCGGCGCTCGAGACCGGGCTGCTGAAGGCCAAGCCGTACCTCGAACGCAGCCGCCAGACCGAGCAGGGTGAACTGCGCTGACCCATTACAGTCAGGTGTGACGAGAGAGGTGACACCATGGCATTCGGCAGGTTCGTGAATTCCCTCTTCGGCGGGGCCCCGCAACCGCCGGCCGTCATCGACACCGTGCCAGAAGCGACGGTGGAGAACGAAGACGTGCAGACGGAGCGGGCCCTGGGCGCCCTGCGGAGCTCGACGCGCCTCGCGGGACGCGAACTGCCCACCCTGCTCCTGTCGCGGCTCGGGCAGATCGACGATCTGCTGCGGGAGGTCGTCTCGACGATCGCGGCGCAGGACGCCTCAACCGAACAGCGGGTGCTGCTGGCGGCGATGGTGAACGACTACATCCCGACCCCGCTTCGCGCCTATCTCGCCCTGCCGGAAGAGGATCGAGCCGACGACGCCCAGGCCACACTGCTCTTCGCGAACCAGCTCGGCCTGCTCGAAGAGACGGTGCGCGACCTGCTCAACCAGATCCGCATCGGCGCTATCGCCGAGTTGTCGACGCACGGGCGCTTCCTGGCCGACAAATTCCAGGCTCCGGATGCTGCGCTCACGCTGGGTGGGAGCAGCGCGGATGCTGCGGGCCGGGCTCCCGATGCCGGGCTCACGCTGGGCGGGCGCTGATGGCCACGCTCATTTCGGGGGCGAATGCCGCCCTCACCGCAGAGAACCCGGGCTTGGAAGACGTGCTCGTCGGGTTCGGCTGGGAGGTCATCCCGAGCCGCGGACCGCAGGCCGAACTCGTGCCGCTGGCGATCATGTGCGGAGCCGACGACCACGCCCTCTCGAACGACCATCTGGTGTTCTTCAACCAGCTCGAGAGCCAGGACGGATCGGTCGTGTTCGCGACCGGCACCGACGTCGAGGAGATCGACGTCGATCTCGCACTCGTGCCGACCGAGGTCGCCAAAATCGCCTTCCTCGTCTATGTCGACCCCGACGTGCGCGGTGCCACCGACTTCTCGGCTGTGCGCTCGGCCTACGTGCGGGTCGCAACGAGAGACGGGCGGGAGCTGGTGCGCTTCGACCTGCCTCTCGGCGACAACCGCAGCGTGCACGCCATGCTCTTCGGCGAGCTGTACCGTCACCGCGACGACTGGAAGTTCCGGGCCGTCGGGCAGGGGTACACGAGCGGGCTGGCGGGCGTGGCCAAAGACTTCAGGATCGACCTCTAGGCCGTGGCCCTGAACCCGGCGGCGGTACGCCGCGACCTCCCGTACCTGCGCCGGCGCGTGAAGGCGCCCGTGCCCGCGCCTACGCCTGCGCCCGCGCCTGCGCCTGCTTCCGCTGAGCCGCCTGCTGCACCCACCTCCTCCGTTCCCTCGGGTGGACTCAGCCTCGCGCGACCGAGTGGTGGGGGCACCGGGCTCGACCTCGGTGCCCGCAGCTCTCCGGCCCCGCAGAGCGCGGGTGCGCGCCCGGCTGCGCCCCGGGCATCCGGAGCACCCGGCGGAACGCCCCGCTCCACCCCCGCCGCACCGCGCGGGCGGCCCGCACGGCCCGAGCTGCCCGGCCCCTTCCCCGCGCCCGCCATCGGCGATGTGCGGGAACTCGGTACTGAGGAGCCGGTGCTGCGACTCAACGCTCGCGAATCGGCCATCGGCAGCCTCATCGTGTCGGGCACCTCCGCCGTCGCATGGGAGACCACCGACCTCATCGCCGGCGCCGCGTACGCCGACGGC
The DNA here is from genome assembly GCF_003399645.1 of Subtercola boreus. Lineage (GTDB taxonomy): Bacteria > Actinomycetota > Actinomycetes > Actinomycetales > Microbacteriaceae > Subtercola > Subtercola boreus_A. The sequence continues at coordinate 281,514 of NZ_NBXD01000002.1, read as the reverse complement.
GGCACCGAGGGCACCTCCGTCTCGACCACGGGCAACCGCGCTCTGGTCGGTTACGACGGCCCCGATGCGATCGTCTCCCTGCGCCACCTGCACCGGCTGCGGCGTGCCCTCTTCATCGGTGCGGCCTCCGGCGTGATCGGCGTGCAGCTCTTCGACGGGTCGAGCTTCACTGTCTCGACACCGAACGGTTCCCCGCTGTTTGTCCTCTCGTTGCTTCGGGTCGGCAACCTGATCGAATTCCGCGCCGAACCGGTCACCCGGGAGGCGACGCCAGCACAGCTCCACCGGGAATTCGGGTTCTCGATGACACCACACCTCACCGCCCGCGAACCCCGGAGGAGATAGCCGATGCGACATTTCAGCGCCGTCAGCCCGACCGAGGCCTCCGACCTCTTCTTTCGCCTGCCACAGCCGCTGAGCATCGACTCGCCCCCGACCCTGCTCGCCGCCGCCCTTGGCGCGACGCTCTACTGCCCCGGCGACCGGCCCACCATCGCGGCCGACGTCATCAAGCAGGCCGCCCGCGGCTGCGTCAGCATGGTGCTCTGCCTCGAAGACTCGATCGCCGACAGCTCGGTCGAGTTCGCCGAGACGAATGTCGCGAGCGCCATCACCGCCCTGCTCGACGAGCCCGCCGAGGGCCTGCCGCTGCTGTTCATCCGGGTACGGAGCCCCGAACAGATGCTTCGGATGGCCGACCTCTGCGGCCCCGCGCTGGAGTTGTTGAGCGGCTTCGTCATCCCGAAATTCGAGAACGACACCGGCTACGCCGAGCGGTTCTTCCAGGCCCTGCACCGCATCCACCGGGAGTACGAACAGGGAGGCGAAGGCGGCACACGACGGCTGCGCGTCATGCCGATTCTCGAGTCACCGACCATGGTCCATTCGGAGACGCGCACGGCCGCGCTCTCGGCCATCGTCGACGTCACCCGCGCGCATCGTGAGGATGTGCTGGCCGTGCGCATCGGAGCCACCGATCTCTCGAGCGTGTTCGGCCTGCGTCGCTCGCGCGACCTCACCGTCTACGACGTCAAGGTCGTCTCGGCGGTGATCGCCGACATTGTGAACGTGCTCGGCCGCCCGTGCGATGACTTCGTCATCACCGGACCGGTCTGGGAGCACTACGACACCTCCGAGCGCATCCTGCGTCCCCAGCTGCGACTCACCCCGTTCGTCGAGGCCAACGAGAACGAGCTGCGCAAGCGACTGATGCTGGCGGGACTCGATGGGCTCATCCGTGAGATCTCGCTCGACTCGGCCAACGGGCTGCTGGGCAAGACCGTCATCCATCCCACCCACGTTCCCGTCGTACACGCCCTCTCCGTCGTGAGCCACGAGGAGTACCTGGATGCCCAGGCCATCGTCGGCAATGTCGGTGGCGGGGCCAGCGCCTCGCCGTACCGCAACAAGATGAACGAGATGAAACCGCACCAGGCGTGGGCTGAGAAGACGCTGCTGCGCGCCGAAGCCTTCGGGGTGGCCGCCGAGAGCACCACCTTCGTCGACTTGCTCGAGACGAGCATGCGGTGACGGCTGCCTCCGTCTACACGGGGGACTACGTTCGCACGAGCCTCGGCATCGAGGTGCACTCGGATGCCTCGCGGAGCCTCGTGCCCGTCGAAGCCCTGGTGGGGGTGGCGCTCCGCCGCAATCCGAAGCGGGCGCACCTGCTCGTGTCGAACGTGCTGGCGAAGCACGTTCCGACCGTGCCGGGACTGGCGATCGTGGCCGGCGAGCTGCTCGGGCTGCTCGTCGCGGCAGAGCTCGACGGCGGCCCGGTGCCGGTGGAGCTCTGCCGGCGGCTGGGGCGCATCCTGGCTGTCGCGGCAGGACAGGCGTCGGTGGCAGAGCCGGGGTCGGCACCGGTCGGCCGCGTACCAGCGCCGCCCGGCGAGCGGGATGCCGCGACCCGCGCCGCCCTGCACGCCCTGCGACGCGACGTGGCCGGGTCGGTCGGCCCCGAGCATCCGGAGGTCGTCACGCTCGGCTACGCCGAGACCGCCACCGGGCTCGGGCACCTTGTCGCCGGCACGATCGGCTCGTACTACCTGCACTCGACCCGGCATGCCCCAGACCGAACGGTCGCGTTCGCCGGATTCGAGGAGGAGCACTCGCACGCCACCGCACACCAGCTGTTTCCGACCGACAGTGACTGGCTGAAGCCGGGGGGCACCGTCGTGCTCGTCGATGACGAACTCAGCACCGGAACCACGGTCGTCAACACGATCACGGCACTGCAGGCGGCGGTTCCGCAGCGACGGTGGGTGGTCGCGAGCCTCATCGACTTGCGTTCCGCCGCCGATCGGACTCGTTTCGACGACCTCGCGGCGGCCCTCGGCTGCACGATCTCGGTCGTCGCCCTCGGGGCGGGCTCGACCACACTCCCCCGCGACGCCGCCGCGCGCGCGGCCATCCTGCTGAACGGCCTCGGCGCCGCCGCCGCCGCGCCTGCCGAACTCGACGGGCCCGATCCGGGCAATGACGCCACCGTCACCGTCACCACGGCCGCACCGAATCTCGCACCCACCCCCCACCTCGGCGCCGTCACCCTGCTCGACGTTGCCACCGCGCCCGTCCGCAGTGCCCGGTTCGGCGTGTTCGAAGGCATCGAGGCCGCCGTTGCAGAGCAGATCGCCGCGGCGGTCCGGCCCCACCTGTACTCAGCCGACCTGCGCTCCACGCAGGAGGTGATCGTGCTCGGCTCGGAGGAGTTCATCGCCCTCCCCCTCGCCGTCGCCGACCGCCTCGATGCGGGCCGAGGCCGCGACATCCCCCTCACCGTGCGCTTCTCCACCACGACGCGCTCCCCGATCGCCGCGATCGACCGACCCGACTACGCCATCGCGAGTGCACTCGGCTTCCAGAGCCACGACGTGACGCCCGACGGCGTCAGCGCCCGGTTCGCCTACAACCTCACCCGCGGCGGCCGCCGCCCCGACACCATCGTCGTGCTCCCCGAGCCCGGCACACCGCGAAACCGGATGCTCGCCCCCGGCGGGATCGTCGAGGCGCTCCAGCGCGTCACCGACCACGTCATCGTCGCACTCCTGCCCGCTGCGGCACCCGCCCCCCACCGATTGGAGCCGAACCTCGTGACGAGCGCCGCCATACCGCCGACAACAGAGCTCCGGGCATCCACAGCAGACCCCGCCGCCCCCCTCCCCGACCCGCTGGTCGGCCCCGCCTTCGGCTCGTACGCCGCCGACGACGTGCGCTGGCTGCTGAAGGACCTCGGTGACGTGGTGCTCGAGGCCCCCGCCGCCCTGCGTGAGAGCGCCATCCAGAGCGGACGAGCCAACTATGCCGAATCGCTCCCCGTCGAATATCTGCCCTCGGCCGAGTACCGTGCGCTGTACGACGAGGCCCTCTCCCGCTCGGGCCGCCGCGTCGCGGTCGCCGTCGGTATCGTCACCGAGCTCATCCTCGCCGCGCGGGGCGGGCATCCGGTGCTCGTCTCCCTCGCCCGCGCCGGCACCCCCATCGGCATCCTCGCGAGGCGTTGGGCGGGCCGGATGCGCGGGGTCGACGCCCCGCACTACACGATGAGCATCGTGCGGGGCGTCGGGCTCGACCAGACCGCTCTGCGGTACCTCGCCACCCACCACGACCCGGCCGACGTCGTCTTCATCGACGGCTGGACGGGCAAGGGCGCCATCGCCCGCGAACTCACCGCGGCGCTCGCCCTCTTCGCCGAGACCACGGGCACCGTGTTCGGCGACGATCTCGCGGTGCTGGCCGATCCGGGTCACTGCGTGTCGGTCTACGGCACCCGCGACGACTACCTCATTCCGTCGGCGTGCCTGAACTCCACCGTCTCCGGGCTCGTCTCCCGCACGGTCTTCAACCGCGACCTGATCGGCCCGAACGACTTTCACGGCGCGAAGTTCTACCGCGAGCTGTCGCCGCGCGACGTGTCGGCGGAGTTCCTCGACACGATCTGCTCGTACTTCGACGAGGTGCAGGATGAGGTCGCGGCCGGCGTCGAAGCTCGGCAGCACCAAGACAGGTCGGCATCCTGGATCGGCTGGCAGGCCGTCGAACGCATCAGCAGCGCGTACGGCATCGACAACGTCAACCTGGTCAAGCCGGGCGTCGGCGAGACCACCCGCGTGCTGCTTCGGCGGGTGCCGTGGAAGGTGCTGGTGCGGCCCGGATCCGAGGCCGAGATCGCCCACGTGCTGCTGCTCGCCGAGCAGCGCGGGGTGGAGGTCGAGCTCGTGCCGGGGCTGCCCTACAGCTGCGTCGGGCTCATCAATCCGCTCGCGGCCGACCCCGATGACGCGGGAGCATCTGGTGCGGCCCCCACCGCTCCGGGCGCTGCACCGGGAGTCACCCCGTGACCGACCTTGTCGCCTGCGACCTCGACCGCACCCTGATCTACTCCGCGAAAGCGTTCTGGCTCGAGACACCCGATCCGCTCGCCCCTCGCATCGTCGTCGCCGAACTCTACAACGGTGTGCCGATCTCGTTCCTGACCCGGGCATCCGAAGACCTCCTGCTGGCCCTTCGCGCACTCGCCGAATTCGTGCCCGTCACCACGCGCACGGTCGCGCAATACCAGCGCGTGCAGCTGCCGGGTGCCGTGCCGTCGTTCGCGGTCACCAGCAACGGCGGCGTGATTCTGGTCGATGGGGTTCCGGATGCTGCGTGGGGCGCCGCAGTGCGGCACCGGCTGAGCGAGGAGGCGGCCCCGATCGGGGAGGTGACAGCGCTGCTCGCCGACCACTCGGCCGCGGCGTGGATCACAAAGCTGAACAACGCGGAGAACCTCTTCGTCTACGCCATCGTCGACAGAGAGCTGATGCCTGCGGCGTGGCTCGCAGCGCTCGAGGCCCGCTGCCTCGGGCTCGGCTGGACGGTCTCGGTGCAGGGGCGGAAGCTCTACTGCGTGCCGAACCCCGTGACGAAGAGCGCCGCCGTGGCCGAGGTCCGCCGCCGCCTCGGCGCCGCCCGGGTACTCGCCGCCGGCGACTCCCTGCTCGATGCGCCGATGCTCGAGCAGGCCGACCTCGCCTTCCGCCCCGCCCACGGCGAACTGCACGACGCGGGCTTCACAGCCCCGAACCTCACCGTGACCGCTGCCACGGGCATCCTCGCGGGCGAAGAACTGCTGCGCCTCCTCACGGCGGCCACGGCCGCCTGACCCCCCGCCCGCTGCTCGATCGGGCCGGCGGGCGGGTTCGGGGCGGCGCGCAACGCGTCAGCGCGTCGGCGGCACCGACGCGACGAGCGCGCCGATCGACTGCTCCTCTTCGGGCGACAGCGGCGCGCCCGCAAGGGCCGCCACGTTCTGCTCCAGCTGGCGCACCGAGCTCGCGCCGACGATCGCCGACGTGACCCTGGGGCGCCGAAGCACCCACGTCAGCGCCAGCTGCGCAAGGGTCTGACCCCGGGCATCCGCTATCTCGTTGAGGCTGCGTGCCATAGCGAGGTAGTCATGCACCTTCTCCGGGGTAAGGAAGTGCCCGACCGCTGCCCGCGAGGTCTCGGGGATGTTGCCGTCGAGGTAGCGGCTCGTCAGCAGCCCCTGCTCGAGCGGCGAGAAGACGATCGCGCCCGTACCGGACTCCTCGAGCTGGTCGAGCAGCCCCGACTCCTCAGGGCGACGGTCGAGCAGGGAGTACCGCGGCTGGTGAATGAACAGCGGCACCCCGAGCTCGGCCAGCGCGGCCCGCGCGGCGACGGTCTGCTCGGGTGAGTAGTTCGAGACACCGACGTACAGCGCCTTGCCCTGCTGCACGGCGGTGGCGAGCGCCCCCATTGTCTCCTCGATCGGCGTCTCGGGGTCGGGTCGGTGCGAGTAGAAGATGTCCACGTAATCGAGTCCGAGGCGGCCGAGGCTCGCGTCGAGCGACGAGAGCATGTACTTGCGCGATCCCCACTCGCCGTACGGGCCCGGCCACATGTCATAGCCGGCCTTCGACGAGATGACGAGCTCGTCCCGGTAGGGCGCCAGGTCTTCGGCGAACAGGCGCCCGAAGTTCGTCTCCGCCGAGCCGTACGGAGGGCCGTAGTTGTTCGCGAGGTCGAAGTGCGTGATCCCCAGGTCGAACGCACGGCGGACGATGTCGCGCTGCACGTCGATCGGCGATGTGTCACCGAAGTTGTGCCACAGCCCGAGAGAGAGCGCCGGCAGCTTGAGGCCGCTCTTCCCTACCCGCCGGTACTGCATCGCGTCGTAGCGCGTCTCATCTGCCAAGTACGTCATCGTGCTCATCTCTCGTTCGGTGAAGTGTCGGCCCCACCTGCCAGACAGTCCGGGGGCTCCCGGGTCAACGCTACAGTCACCGCCGCCGTCTACAGCGGACGCCGGTCGCGCGGCAGCAGCGACACCACGATGTCGTAGGAGTTACCCACCAGATCCTCGACCAGCACGGGGTCGATGTCGTCGCCCGCCCCAAGCGAGATCCAGTGCTGTTTGTTCATGTGATAGCCGGGCGTGATGCTCGCGTGCGTCTCGACGAGAGACGAGGCATGCGGCGGGGCGCACTTCAGCGTCACGACCACCTCCCCCTCGCCGGTGTCGACCAGCGCGAAGACCTTGCCCACGACCTTGAACACCTCGACATCCTCGCCGAACGGCTGGCTCTGGGCAGCAGCGGGCAGCGCATTCGCGACCCGGAGCGCGAGCGCCACAAGCGCATCCCTCTTCATGGGGCAATCATGCACCGAAAACCGGCGTGCTAGAAAGGGAGAATGCCGCCCACACCACACCACGAGGTCGACATCGCCATCATCGGCGGCGGTATCGCCGGCCAATCGCTCGCCGCTTCGCTCGGTCGGAGCCAGCGGGTGCTTCTGCTCGAGAGCGAGAACACTCTGGGCTACCACACGAGCAGCCGTTCCGCCTCTCAGATGCAGCCCTCCTACGGCCCCGCCGAGATCCGCGCCCTGACGGCCGCGAGTCTCACGCTCATGCCCGACATCGAGCAGACGCTCGGAACGAGCATCCTGAGCCCCCGCCCGCTCATCTGGTGCGGGCTCCGGGGCAGCGACCAGCAGGCCGACGAGGTCGTCGCTTCGGTTCCGGATGCCCGGCTGGGCTCTGTCGCCGAAGCCGTCGAGCGGCTGCCCGCGCTGCGCGCCGACGCGCTGGCCTCGGCCGCCTTCGACGACAACGCGAAGGAGGTGGATGTCGCGGCCCTGCTCTCGTACTACCAGAGGGTGTTGCGCTCCAATGGGGTGTCCGTGCTCGGCGGGGCGCGCCTGACGGCGGCCTCCCCCGAGGCCGAGAAGACCGCCGACGGCTGGCGGCTCGAGGCGGGCGAGCACACCATCAGCGCACGCGTCGTGGTCAACGCGGCGGGTGCCTGGGCCGACACCGTCGCCGGGCTCTTCGGCAAGGAGCCGCGGGGGCTCCAGCCCTACCGCCGCACCATCACCGTCGCACCGTCGACGGCACGGCAGGTCGATCCGGGCTGGCCGATGGCCTGCGATGTGGGCAACTCGTTCTACTTCCGGTCGATCGGCAGCGACATCCTGGCCTCGCCGCTCGAAGACACGAAGAGCGACGCCGAGGATGCCCAGCCGCTGCCCGAGATCATCGAACTCGTGAAACAGCGCATCAACACCGTCACCGATCTCGAGCTCGGTTCCTCGCGCCGCTCCTGGACGGGCCTTCGCACGATGACCCCCGATGGCCTGCCCGTCGTGGGTCGTGACACCGATGACCCGAGCTTCTACTGGCTGGCCGGGCAGGGCGGCTACGGCATCCAGACATCGGCGGCACTGGGGCGGATGGTCGCCGCCGACCTGCTCGGTACGGCCGCCGGTCTCGGGCCTGACACCGACATCGCCTTCGCGCGCCTCGTGGCGCGCACCGGCCCGCGACTGTAGGCGCACCCGTGAAACCAGGAAAACCCTCGCCGAGGCGAGGGTTTTCGGGTGGTGCGCCCAGAGGGATTCGAACCCCCGGCCTTCTGATCCGTAGTCAGACGCTCTATCCAGCTGAGCTATGGGCGCAAATCACACAAGAGAGAACGTTACCACAGGCGGGGCTTCGGGCGCACCGCCCGGCTACTGGGCTGCGTACCCGCCGTCGACCAGGTGGTAGCTGCCGGAGATGAACGAAGCGGCATCGCTCGCGAGGAATGCCACCAGCGCGGCGACCTCTTCGGGCTGGCCGAGGCGGCCGAGGGCGTGCTTCGCGGCGAGGAACTCCTGGGCCTCGTCCGTGAGATTCGCGTCGACCAGCGGGGTGTGGATGAACCCGGGGCCCACGGCGTTCGTTCTGACCTTCGCGGCGCCGTACTCGAGGGCAGCGTTCTTCGTCAGGCCCACCAGACCGTGCTTCGCCGTCACGTAGGCCGACGACTGGGCGATACCGACGCTGCCGAGCACGGAGGCCATGTTGATGATCGAGCCACCACCGTTGGCCGCCATCGCCGGCAGCTGGTACTTCAGGCCGTAGAAGACGGCGTTGAGATTGATCTCGATGACTTTGCGCCAGCTCTCGACGGTGTAGTCGCCGATGTCGGCGGCCATTCCACCGATACCGGCGTTGTTGACCGCGATCTTCAGGGGTGCCAGAGCGTTGGCGGCAGCGACGGCCGCTTCAGAGAAGGCCGGGTCGGAGACATCGCCGGTCAACGCCTCGGCCGTGCCGCCCGCGGCGCGGATCTCCGCCACGACGGCGTTAGCACCGTCTTCGTTGAGGTCGGTGACGAGAACGGATGCGCCGCTCACCGCGAGCTGCAGCGCGATCGCGCGCCCGATTCCCGAACCGGCTCCGGTAACGATCGCCGAACGGTCTGCGACATCGTAGGTTGCCATGATCTCTGCACTTCTCTCTTGGTGTGGTGGATTGACTACCCTCATTCAATCACTTTTATCCGACACTAGTTGGATAGAGTGGACGAATGGATGCCCGACAGCGCCGAAGCCGCGAGAGACTCCGAGGCGCCGTGCTCGCGCTGGCGGCCGAGCAGCCGGCCAGCAGCATCCTGCCCGCGCAGCTGGCGGCTCTGGCGGGAGTGAACCGCTCGACCCTCTATGTGCACGCTCCGTCACCGACCGCGCTGCTCGAAGACGTGCTGCGCGAGGAGCTCGACGAGTTGCGCGACCGCTACCTCGCGGGCGCGGGGGTCAGAGAGGCCGCGGGGGCGATCGGTGGGGTGACGCGAGCGGTGGTGGAGCACATCGACCACCACCGCGCGGTCTATCTGCTGGGGCTGGATGAGAACAGCGGGCCTGCGAGTCTTCATCCGATGCTCGCCGGGCACTTCGAGGCATCCATTCGGCTGCTGCTGGCGCAGCACACCGTCGTGTTCGGCGGGGTCGAGCGGTCGGGCGGGGAGGCAACTGCGCTAGAGACGGAGATGGCGATCCGGCTCATCGCCGACGGGTCGGTCGGAGCGATCGTGGCGTGGCTGCGTTCGCCGGAACCGCGGGAGGTCGAGGCGTTCCTTGCGATCTACGGCCGGTTGCTGCCCGAATGGTTCCCCTTCGCGGCGTAGAGGCGGCGGGCAGGGCGCAAGTCAGCGCCGGGAGGGCGGCACTATGCGGCGGCCGCCACGGCGGGGTCGGTGAACGGCAGGCCGAGCGCCGACGCGACCAGCGCGTTCGTCACCTGGCCGGCGTGCACGTTGAGGCCGCGCGCGAGCGCCGCGTCGTCGGTGATGGCGCGCTGCCAGCCCTTGTCTGCCAGGGTCAGCACATAGGGCAGCGTCGCGTTCGTCAACGCCGTGGTCGACGTCTCGGGAACGGCCCCCGGCATGTTCGCCACGCAGTAGAAGACGCTGTTGTGCACCGCGAAGATGGGGTCGTCGTGCGTGGTCGGGTGCGAGCCCTCGAAGCAGCCGCCCTGGTCGATGGCGATGTCGACCAGCACCGATCCGGGCTTCATGGCGGCGATCATGTCGTCGGTGACGAGCTTGGGGGCCGCCGCCCCCGGAATCAGCACCGAACCCACAACGAGATCGGCATCCTGAACCTGCCGAGCGATCTCGTACGCCGACGACGCGCGGGTCTGGATGCGCCCGCCGAACTGCACTTCGAGCTGGCGCAGGCGGGGCAGCGACAGGTCGATGACCGTGACGTCGGCGCCCATTCCGAGCGCGTTGGCCGCGGCGTGCTCGCCCGCGACACCGCCGCCGATGACGACGACCTTGGCCTTGCAGGTTCCGGGTACGCCGCCGAGCAGCACTCCGCGACCGCCCGCCGCACTCATGAGGTGGTAGCCGCCGACCTGCACCGACAGCCGGCCTGCGACCTCGCTCATCGGCGAGAGCAGGGGAAGACTGCGGTTCTCGAGCTGCACGGTCTCGTAGGCGATGGCGGTGGTACCCGAGGCGAGCAGCGCGTCGGTGCACTCCCGCGAGGCAGCGAGGTGCAGGTAGGTGAAGAGCACCTGGCCCGCGCGCATCCGGCCGTACTCCGACGCGATCGGCTCCTTCACCTTGAGGAGCAGGTCGGCCTCGCCCCATACCTCGTCGGCCGTCGCGAGAATCTCTGCACCGGCGTCGAGGTAGTTCTCGTCAGTGATGCGCGACCCGGTGCCGGCGCCGCTCTGCACCAGCACCCGGTGCCCGCGGCGCGCGAGCTCGTGCACTCCGGCCGGCGTGATCGCCACGCGCGCCTCATTGTTCTTGACCTCGCTCGGAATGCCTACCCGCATGCTCGTCTTCTCTCGCGCGACTCGTTGGTTGTCTGTGCGTTCAATTCTGTGAATAGCTCGTTTCACAGAGGTAAACTCCGAATAATTCGTTTCAAATCAGCGATTGCCGTCGGTTTTCTTCGGTGCGGGAGGCAGAAGTCCATGGTTCCGATGAACAATCCACGGGTATCCGGCCCTCTCGACGACGTCGACGCACGCCTGGTCGAGCTGTTGCGAACAGGGGCCCGGATGCCCAACAGTCGTCTGGCCGAGCTGACCGGTATTGCGCAGTCGACATGCATCGCGCGGGTGAGGTCGCTCGAAGAGCGCGGCGTCATCACGGGGTACACCGCCCGCATCTCGCCCGCGGCGATCGGACTCAGCCTGCAGGCCCTGATCAGTGTGAACATCAAATCGGGCGCGCGGCGCACCCTGACGACGTTCAGCGACGAGCTCCGCACGCTTACCGAGGTGGTGGAGCTGTTCTTCCTGGGCGGGGCTGAGGACTTCGTCATCCACGTGGCGACGCGCGACAGCGACCACCTGCGGGAGTTCGTGGTGTCGAACCTGTCGGCCCATCCGGCGGTCGCCTCGACCCGTACGAGCATCGTGTTCGAACACTTTGTGAACTGACGACGTTCTTCTGTCCTGCACAGGGACGGGAATTGTGAACACTGTCCACAGATGTGTATCGAAGCCTTGTCGGGCCCGCGGCGGCGCGGGTACCGTGGGGGCCACAGACGCCGGTGGCCGCCGGCGCGGCCCGCGATCAGAAAGGCAGACTCCCATGTCCATCGTCGAGAAATACCCGCAGGGCGCTCCGTGCTGGATCGATCTCATCACCACCGACGTCGACGGCGCCCGCGCGTTCTACGGCGAGCTGTTCGGCTGGAACTACGACGCCTACCCCATGCCGGGCGACGCCACCTATTACATGAGCACCATCGGCGGCAAGAACGTCGCCGGGCTCATGCAGCAACCGACCCCCGACGCCGGGCCGACCTCCTGGCAGACCTACATCGCGGTAGACGATGCCGAGGCCGCGGCCGCCCGTGTCACCGAAGCCGGCGGAACCCTGCTCTTTCCTGTCGACGAGATACCCGGGTCGGGTCGCATGACAATCGCCCTCGACACCGAGGGAGCGAGATTCGGCGTGTGGCAGACGACGGGCCACATCGGTTCGGCCGTCGTGAACGAACACGGCGCTCCACTCTGGCACGAACTGCAGAGCGGCGATCCGGCGGCCGCGGCTGCGTTCTACTCGGCCGTGCTCGGGGTCGAGGCGAAGACGTCGGAGGTCGGTGACATCTCCTACACCGAGCTCTACGCCGACGGTACATCGTCTGCCGGGGTGATGCCGAAGCAGTCGGGCGACGAACCGAACGTCTGGCTCGTGTACTTCGGTGCGAATGACCCCGACGAGACGGCGCGACTCGCTGAGTCGATCGGGGCGACGGTACTGGCACCCGCGTTCGACATCGACGGGGTGGGCCGCATGGCGATACTGGCCGACCCGCAGGGTGGGGTGTTCGCGGTGATGCGAGGCGAGAGCTGAGGGCGCGCTGCCCGGGGGGCGGGGTCTCGGGGCAGCGCTGCCGGGGGGCGCTTGCTCTCGGGGTAGCGCTGCGCGGGGTCCTGGGGCGGCGCGAGGGTAGGTGCGGCCCGGCGGTAACGTGGGAGGCATGGCTCACCTCCTGCATCTCGATTCCTCCGCCGATCTCGAGCGGTCACGCTCCCGCGCCATCGGGCGCACGTTCGAGGAGGCCTGGCTGAACGCCGACCCGTCGAACACCATCACCCACCGTGATCTGCACGTGCATCCGGTGCCGCACCTGGCCGACGCATCGCTGCACTGGCCCGCCCGATTGAGGCCGGCCGGGTCCAACCCGCCCGCCGAGGCCGAAGCCCTGCAGACCGAGCTCCTCGAGGAACTGATCGCCGCCGATGTGCTCGTCGTCGGTGCTCCGCTCTACAACTACTCCCTTCCGTCGACGCTGAAGGCATGGATCGACCACATCCACGTGCCCGCGGTCACCGCTCCGTTCGACGTCGACACGCAGCCGATGAAAGGAAAACCGGCCGTCATTCTCTCGAGCCGCGGTGCGGTCTACGACGCCGGAACCCCGACCGCCGACTGGGATCACGAGGTACCGGCCCTCAGCCTCATCCTCGGCGCGGCTCTCGGCATGGAGATCACCGTCATCCAGACGAGCCTCACCCTCGCCGACACGGTCGAAGCACTCGCACCCCAGCTCGATCGCAGCAACGCCGAACTCGCCGCGGCCCACGCCGCCGCCCGCGACACCGCCACCCGCCTGGGCGCCCCCACCGCCTGACGCGCGCCGCTTACGGACCCGCCCCTCCTCGGCGGGCCTGCCGGCCCACCTCGGCGGAATGTCCGCAAGCCCCCGCGCGAGATTAGGGTCGGCGGCCCGGGGAGCGCGAGCATGGAGGGGCGACGGCACGAGCCGCGCGGGCAGAGGTGCAGCATGAGGATCGTCGTCGTCGGAGCAACGGGCAACCTGGGAACGGCTACGCTCCGGCGCCTCGCCGACGCCCCTGGGGTCACCGAGATCGTGGGGGTCGCCCGGCGCACGCCCACCCAGACGGAGCCTCCCTACAGCGGCGTGCAGTGGAAGAGCATCGACATCGGCGGGCCGAGCGCCGTCGCCGAGTTGACCCACGCCTTCACCGGTGCCGATGCAGTCGTTCACCTGGGGTGGGCGCTGCAGCCCAGCCACGACGAACCTGCCATGTGGCGAACGAACGTCACCGGCACGGCGAACGTCTTACGGGCCGCCGCCGCGGCGACAGTCGGGCACGTGCTCGCCGCGTCGTCGGTCGGCGCCTACAGCACCGGCCCGAAGCACAAGCGCGTCGACGAGAGCTGGCCCACCGGTGGGCTGCCCACCTCGCACTACGCACGGCACAAGGCCGTGAACGAACGGGCGTTCGACAGGTTCGAGCGGGAGAATCCAGACGTTCTGCTCACCCGTTTTCGCCCCGGACTCGTCTTCCAAGAAGGCGCGGGTCACGAGATCAAGGGGCTGTTCCTCGGCCGGCTGCTGCCGACCGGATGGCTGAAGTTCGTGCGGCCACCGGTCATCCCGCTTCCGGCGCAGATGATCTTCCAGGCCATTCACGCGTCAGATGTCGGCGACGCGTTCTGGCGTGCGATCGATCGCCGGGCGCCGGGTGCCTTCAATATCGCGGCGGAGCCGGTGCTCGATCCACAGCTGATCGCCCAGGTGCTCGGCGCGCGGCGGGCCGTGCCGGTTCGCCTTCTGGCCGCCAAGTTCGTGGTGTGGCTGACCTGGCGACTGCACCTGCAGCCGACACCCTCCGGCTGGGTCGACATCGCCGCGAACGTTCCGATCATGTCGACCGCCCGCGCCCGCGAGGTACTCGGCTGGACCCCGACGGTGTCGTCGACCGACGCTCTCGCCTCGATCGTGGCGGGGTTGGCACACAACTCCCGCACCCCCGGATCGGGCCCGCTCGGCGGCTGAGCCGAGCCGGGGTCGGGCGCTCTCTGGGCTCTCTGCCGCGCAACGCGCCCGCGATCAGCGCCCGCGGCGCTCCACCCGTGCGGCGCGGCGCTGGGCGGCCGCGACCTGCAGGTTCGACACCATGACGAGCACCTCGGGCAGGTTGCCGAGCAGGAACGCGGCGTACAGCGGCACCGACACGATCAGCAGCCCCCACGCCGCCACGAACACCGCGAGGGTGGTGCGACCACCGACCCGTACCTCGATGGGCGGGTCGAAGACGTCGCGGGCCCCCTCGTTCTCGGGTTGGATCGCACGCGTCATACCGTGAAGTATCGCATCCGAACCTCTCCGGACTCTGCCGGCTCTTCAGAACCGCACAGCGACCGGGAAATGATCGGAATCTCCGTGGATAGCGAGGTCTGGAGGCAATCATGGTCGAATGGATGGCCGGGTTCGATCTGAACGAAAGACGAACGGCCCGTGAACAGCACACAAACGCAACCGACCGGAACGACACCCCATGACTGACGCCCCCCCGCAGCCCGACCACAACGGAAAGGGTCCGCGCGGCGAACTCGCCGACGACCGCTACTTGGGCACCCGCGACCTCACGCACTGGTACACCCCGGCCGGACGCCTGCTTGCACGCCAGACCGACCGTGTCACCACCCGGCTCGGGCCGAACGCCGCTCTCGTGATCACACTCGTGGTCGGGGTTCTCATCGCCATTCTGCTCAGCGTCGCGGGCGCGCAGGTCTACGACGCGGTGACGGAATCCGACGGCGTCTCGGGCCTGGACCAACCGCTGCTGAATTACGCGATCACGCTGCGTTCACCGCTCGTCGATTCGGTCGCAACCGGCTACACCGACATCGCGGGGCCCATCGGCATGCCCATCGTCGCAGTCGTCGCGCTGCTGATCCTGGCGATCCATCGCCGTTCCCTGACCCCGGTCATCCTGATCGTGGCAGCCGGCGGTGGGTCGGTGCTGATGACGATCGCCGGAAAAGACCTGATCGGCCGGGTCCGACCGCCGCTCGCCGACGCCGTGCCGCCCTACGAGTACTCCC
This sequence comes from Subtercola boreus, assembly GCF_003399645.1. Taxonomy (GTDB): domain Bacteria; phylum Actinomycetota; class Actinomycetes; order Actinomycetales; family Microbacteriaceae; genus Subtercola; species Subtercola boreus_A. Next base: position 266,359 of record NZ_NBXD01000002.1, on the reverse strand, counting down.
CGTCGTTCCCGAGCGGCCACACCCTGAACGCACTCGTGGTGGCGGGCATCATCGCGTACCTGCTCATTCTGCGCCGGCACTCCACCCATGCACGCGTGCTGTTGATCGTCGCCGCGGGGTTCTTCGCGCTGACGGTCGGGCTCAGCCGGGTGTTTCTCGGGCACCACTGGTTCACCGACGTGCTGGCGGGGTGGGTGCTCGGGGCCGCCTGGCTCGCACTGGTGATCACCGCGCACCGGCTGTATCTCACGACACGGCGGCTGCGCGCCCACCACGCCGCTGCGGGCACCGACCCCACCGCACCCGGCACCGACTCCAGCGAGTCCCCGGCGGAGGCCGATCCCACCCGCTGACCGACAGCCGGCACCGACTCGACCACACCCTGTGGGCCCGCCCATCTTGCGCAAAAGCACCCACACGTCGAGTCTTGGGTGCTTTTGCGCAAAGTCAGCTCAGGCGGAGCCGGCTAGTGGTGATGCGGACCGAAGAGCGCCTTGATGAGCGCCAGCAGCAACTCGTACAGCAGCTGCGCGGCCCACTTCGGCGGCACCGGCGTACCCGGATCGGTGGGTGCGGGCGCCAGCTTCAACCCGACCAGAATCGGATCGTGATCGCTCGAGCGGAACGCGTTCGGCTGGAAGAAGTCGGTCGCGTTGTAGTTGAAGCGGCTGTACTCCAGCGCGATCGACTCGACCGAGTTGATGTTCCACACGTCGACATCGTTGACCGCTGCCTTCGCCCCGGTCGAGGCGAAGATGTGGTCGAGCGAGCCGACCGCCCCGTCGAACGCGTAGGTCGACTTACCCGTCGTGCTGCCCAGGTCGGTGTAGCCCGCCGCCGTGATGACGTCGATCGGGTCTTCCTTCAGGTAGGCGTTGAAGTCACCGCTCAGCAGCACACGGTCGATCTTCGTGGCCGCCTTCTGCGCATCGGCGAAGGCGACGAGCGCCTTCGCCTGGTTCACGCGCGAGAGAGTGGATGCTCCCTGCCCGTCACCCTGGTCGGCGTCGGCTCCGGAGCCGGAACCCTTCGACTTGAAGTGGTTCACGATCGCGAGGAACGAGGAGGAGGCGGCCGCGTCAGAACCTGCCTTGAGCGCGGCGAGCTGGAACGCCTGGGCGAGCGGCTGGCGCGCATTCGCGAAGGCCGGATCATCCAGGATCACTGACTCCCCCACCGTACGAACCAGCGCGGGCCTGTAGATGAAGGCCGTGCGAATGACGTCTTCGGATGCCGGAAGCACGGCGGGCGAGGGCACGAAGGCCCACGTTCCGGCACCGGCGGCCGAGTTCAGTGCCGCAACGAGGGCGGCGAGCGCGGTGTCGCGGTTCTTGCCGAAGCGGGCCGAGTTCTCGATCTCCTCGAGCGACACCACATCGGCGCTCAGCCCGTTGATCGCCGAGACGATCTTCGCCTGCTGGCGCGCCAGGTCGTCGGCGTTCGCCGCGCCGCGGGCGTCGCATCCGCTGTTCACGGTGTTCGGGTTTCCGTCGCGATCGGTGTAGTACGTGCATCCGGTGATCGAATCGCCCGTCGTTGTGAAGTAGTTCAGCACGTTGAACGAGGCGAGCGTGATGTCACCGCCCACGTCATCGGGGCTCGCGGTGCGGGTGTTCGCGAAGGTCGCGGGCTGCACGGCTGCAGCATTCGCGGCCGTCAGCTGCGACGTCGGCTGGAGGTTCCAGGTGCCGAAGCGGTAGTCGAGCACGACAGGCTTCGTGAACGTGGTCGCGGCGCCGATGCGCACGGGGTTCGCAACGGACAGGTACGGCAGTGGGGTCGCCTTGTTCGCGGCTGTGTTGAAGTTCAGGCTCGATCCGTCGTCGAGGGTGACGGATCGCGCGAGGTTCGAGGCGACCAGCGCGGTGTAGTCGGCGCTGCCCGGCTCGACCACGGCGGTCGGCGTCTGCAGGGGAGTCGCGCCCTCCGCGAGCACGATCGATCCGTAGAAATTCGTGTCGTAGTTGTCGGTGACGGTGTAGTCGCCCTGCGGCGCGAGCAGCATGCCCTCGAGCGTCTCGCGCTTCGCGGCGTCGGTGGGCAGCACGAGTGCGGCGGGGGCGGGTGCAACGGAGCCCGGCGCGTCGGTGCCGCTGAGCGTCCGGAGCCCACCGGCGGCGACGCTCAACTCGGTGAGTCCGGCGAACTCCGAGACAGAACCGGTCACCTCGACGTAGCTGCCGACGGTGGCCTGGGCGACGGTCGCCGAGGAGAAGACGAAGAGTGCGTCGGATGCGGTGTGCGAGGCGAGGTCGATGCCGCCGCCGGTGCCCGCGGTCTGGATGTAGTAGCCGTTCAGCCCACCGGTCGGGTAGCTCGCTGTGACGTAGCCGCGGGTCGTGACGGTCTGGCCGACGAGGGGGCTGGTGTCGGTCGTGCCCTGGATTGCCGCGATGGTGACCGGGGCCGTGGGGGCCGGCGGGGTCGGTGTGGGAGTCGGCGTCGGCGTCGGGCCTGTTGTCGCGCCGCCGTCAGACGCGGCATTCTGCGGGGTGGGGGCGCCGGCCGTGAAGTCGGCTGCGTTGCTCTCGGAGTCTGCCGCGTTCGTGCGGCCGAGCGAGGTGGAGACGGATGCTGCACTCGCCGGTGCCGTCTCGAACGTGTTCGACGTGCCGTAGCCGAGCAGGTCGACGATGCCGCTGGTGCCCGTCACAGACCCGGTGGGCGGGGCGGTGAGCGCGGTGGTCTGGGATGCGAGAAAGAGCGTGCCCCCACCCCCGGCGAACGATGCCCCGAAGGTGGCGTCGGGCGTGGGGAGAGCCGCACCGTTCGCGGCGTTCGAGCTGCCCTGAACGAGGTAGTGCCCGTGTGCGGCGATCGAGCCGGTCAGGGCCGCGACCCCGGTCGGATTGACCGTACCGGTCGCCGATCGGTACTGCAGCGACATCGAGGAGAGGTCGATGGGAGCATCCGTCGGGTTGTAGAGCTCGATGAACTTGTTCAGGTAGGTCGCGCCGGCGCTCCCTCCGTTGAGGTAGGCCTCGTTGATCACCACTCCCGTGCCTGCGGTGTTCGCCGACGCGGCGATCGCCGTCAGTAGTGTGGCGACGAGCACGAGCCCTGTCGCCAGGGCGAGCGAGACCTTCGCCCTCTTCAGAGTGAGTGGATGCATCGGCGGATCTCCTCGATCTCGGATTCGTGCGCGCTGCTGACGCGGCGCTTCGACCAGCCTGCAAAATCCAGGTGTCCTGTGCATGACCGACGGAGTCGTTCTCGACCCGAGATGTTCACCGAGTCGTTCACGGCGGTCGAACATCCGCGTCATTCCGGCGATTTGCCACCCCCCGTTCGCGGGTCACGATTTCATAACGGTGTGAGTGCTCACAGGATCACCGCTACGGTTGACCTCACGTTTCGATCAAGGTGAGCGTCTACCCAGTGATGAACACGAAACAGCCCTTCGAGAAGATCGTCGCCGCGCACGGCACCACCGTGCTGAGGGTTTGCCGTGCGGTACTCGGGGTGCACGACGCCGACGACGCATGGTCGGAGACATTCCTCTCTGCACTGAAGGCCTACCCTGAGCTGCCGCCCGACGCGAACGTCGAAGCGTGGCTGGTGACCATCGCCCACCGCAAGGCGATCGACGTCACCCGGCAGCGGGGCCGGCAACCCGTTGCGGTCGGGGAGCTGCCGGAACGGGTATCGGTCGGCAGCAGCGCTCTCACCGGTGGAGCCGGCGACGACAGCACCGACCCGCACGACCGGGTCGCGCTCTGGCAGGCCGTCGGCGCCCTCCCCGACAAGCAGAGACAGGCCGTCGCCTACCACTACCTCGGCGGGCTGCCGTTCGCCGAAGTCGCCGAGCTGCTGGGCGGGTCGGTCGAGGCCGCACGCCGTGCCTCCTCCGACGGGGTGAAGGCCCTGCGACGGGTCTACTCGCATGAACAGTCCGGCGGTCATCCGTCATCCCGAACGAAAGGCCAGAAACCGTGAACGACCCCGCTGCAGAGAATCTCGATCTTCTGGCGCCCAGCACCGACGAGCTCGCGGAACTCGAGGCATCGATCACCGAGCTGCATCTCCTCCTCGAGCGACGGGCCCAGGACGCACATATGCTCGATCTGGCATACACCACGGTCGACTCCCCCGTCGGCTCACTGCTCCTCGCCGCCAGCGACAGGGGGCTGGTTCGTGTCGCCTACGCCGTCGAAGACCACGATGCCGTGCTGGAGACGCTTTCGCAGAGGATCAGCGCGCGCATCCTCCGGGCGCCTCGGCGACTCGACACCGTAGCCGCAGAACTCGAGCAGTACTTCGCCGGTACCCGCCGGGCGTTCGACGTGCCCCTCGATCCCTCGCTTTCGAGTGGATTCCGCCGGCTCGTGCAACAGCACCTGCCCGACATCGCCTACGGGAGCACCGAGACCTACAAAGAGGTCGCTGCACTGGTCGGCAACCCGCAGGCGGTGCGCGCGGTGGGATCGGCGTGCGCCACCAATCCGCTGCCCGTGGTCGTGCCGTGCCACCGGGTGTTGCGCTCCGATGGCAGTCTCGGCGGTTACATCGGCGGTCTCGCGGCGAAGGCGGCACTGCTCGAACTCGAGTCGGCGGGCGCCGGCGTCAGCCCAGCAGCTCGCCCGGGTGTGTGAGTCGCCACCACGGGTCGGGCCCTGGAAGCTCGCCCGCCAGGGCGAGCGGAACCGTGACGTCCGACGCGCCCGCGGTGAGGCGCAGCTCGCCCGCAGGTGTTCCCGCCTCCGTGCCGGCGAGGGCCGCCGGGTCGGCCCTCACGCTCACGGGGGCGTTCGAGAACAGAACCGTGGAGACATCCTGAGTCACGACGATCGTTTGCGCCGCCCCCCAGGCCGTCGTATAGCTGCCGACCACCTGGCCGGCAGACGCGAGCACGACGTCGTTAAACCCGGCCTTCGTACTGTCGAGCAGCGCGCTCACCGACTGCCGCGCGGACTCGGAGGTCGCCGCTCCCAGCACCACGCCGACGATGCTCTGCGGCGTCGATGACCCGGGCACGGTGAACTCGGCGGAAAACAGCAGGCATGACCCCGCCTCGTCGGTGGTTCCCGTCTTGAGGCCATCGATGCCGTCGGTTCCGAGCAGCGTATTGGTGTTGTCGAGCTGGTCGAGATCCGCGATGTTCTCGGTCTTCGTCGAGACCACTGCGGCGAGCACGGGGTGGTCGAGGGCAAGGGAGGCCAGCGTGAGCAGATCGGTGGTCGTGCTCACACTTCGGGGATCGAGTCCGCTCGAATCGACGACGCTCGTGCCGGTGAGGCCGTGTGCCTGGATATATGCCTGCGCGGCGATCAGGTAGTTCGGGATCGATCCAAAGGCCCAGGTGACAAGGGTCTCGCTGTAGTTGTTGGCTGATTCGAGCAGCATGATGTCGATGACCTGCCGTTCGGTCAGCACCTGCCCCACGTTGACGAGGACGTACGACCCACCGACGGCCCGCGTCGAGTCGAGGAAGCCGAGGTCCGTGGCGCTCATGGTGATGCTCGGGCCGTTGTCATCGAGGGTCAGCGGCTTGGCGTCGAGCACGACCAGAGCCGTGAGAATCTTCGTGACACTGGCGATGGGGACCGACCCCGTCTCTCCGCTTGTGGCCAACAGCTCGGTCGACCCCTGCAGCGCGATCGCACTCGAGCCCTGGGCGGGGGTTGCGACCACCGCAGCGGGCTGCGCCTCGATCGCGGGCAGGTCGAGCGTCTCGGCTGCGGCCGGCAGGGGCGCCGTCAGCACCACGGGAACGTAGATTCCCGCGACCACGACGAGCAACAGGATGATCAGGGCGACGCTCCGGCGAACAACGAGCTGTCGGCGGGTCGGGGGCACAGCGTCATGTTACGCGGCACAGCTGGCGAGCATCCGTCAGCGGCGCCGCCTTTCGCCGCGGCACCATCCTGCGGCATGCTGGAAGACACCACCGCAGCTGTCGAAGGAGACACCTCATGCGCAAACTCACCGCCGGGCTTTTCATGTCTGTCGATGGAGTCGTCGAGTCACCCAACCTCTGGCAGTTCGACAGCTTCGACGAGCAACTCGGTGCACAGATGGGAGCCATGATGGGCTCCGTGCAGACGGCGGTGCTCGGCAGAATCGGGTACGAGCAGTGGTCGGACTACTGGCCCAGCGCCCCCGCCGACGACCCGTTCGGTGCGTTCATCAATCCGATCGAGAAGTTCGTGGCCTCGAGAACGCTCAGCGGCCCGCTCACCTGGCAGAACGCGACCCTCATCGACGGCGACCTGAGCACCTTCCTCACCGAACTGAAGCAGACCGAGGGGGGCGACATCTCGGTGTTCTCGAGTATTTCGCTCGTGCGCCAGCTGCTCTTCGGCGGGTTGCTCGACGAACTGACTCTGATGATCCATCCGGTGGTCGCGGGTTCGGGCCAGCACCTCTTCGAGAAGACGGATGCGACAACGCGGCTCGAACTCCTGCGGTCGAACATCACGAGCAAGGGGAACGCCGTGCTGACCTATGCGCTCCGCCCCACCGAGTAGAGAGAATGTCCATGAAATCGTCCGCGTTCGTCTCGGAGGCTGACGGCCTGCGCATTGCGACCTCCCACTGGAGTACCGACGCCGAGCCGCCGCGCGGCGTCGTGCAGCTGGCCCATGGCGTCGCAGAGCACGCCGCGCGCTACGACCGGCTCGCCCTCGACCTGAACGCAGCGGGCTACGAGGTGTACGCAAACGATCACCGGGGTCACGGAGGCTCGATCGACGACGCGACACCGCTCGGGGCCTTTGGCGTCGGCGCCTGGCCGGGGCTGGTCGCCGACATGGTGCAGTTCGGCCGAGCGATCCGCGCGTCGCACCCCGGGCTCCCGCTCTACCTGGTGGCCCACTCGATGGGGTCGTTCGCGGCGCAGGAGGTGCTGCTCGATGATTCCGAGCTGTACGACGGTGTCGTGCTCTCCGGTTCGACCGCGCTCGACGTGCTGGCCGGAGCCCTCGCCGAGTCGGCGGGCGACGGCCCGGTGGAGCTCACGGCATTCAATGCGGCGTTCCAGAACCGCACCGGTTACGAATGGCTCAGCCGCGATGAGGCGGAGGTGGATGCCTACGTCGCCGATCCGCTCAGCGGGTTCGACCTCGCTGACGACACCGTTCCGCAGCTCTTCAGCGCTGCCGAACGGCTGGCCGACCCCGACGCGCTGGCGGGCATCCGTTCAGACCTGCCCATTCTCGTGGTCTCGGGAGAAGACGACCCGCTCTCGGGCCACGGCCAGCTCGTCGGGATTCTCGCCGGCCGCTACACCGAGGCGGGCGTGAGAGATGTGACGCTGACGGTCTACCCCGGCGCCCGCCACGAGATCTTCAACGAGACGAACCGCGGCGAGATCACCGACGACGTGGTCGCCTGGATGCTGGCGCGGGGCTGACTGGAGTCGCAGCGCAGCCCGGGCGTAATACCCTTGAGGGGGCCGCACGCGACAGGGCGGCAGCCGCGCAGAGGGAGAGCCCAGTGTCAGAATCCGTTCCCATCGATTCCACAGCGACCGAGGCCTGGAAACAGCTCGCCGGCATCGCCGAGGGTTTCACGCCGGACCTCCGCGCCTGGTTCGCCGACGACGCCACACGCGCCGAGCGCTACACATTCCAGGCCGCCGACCTCACCGTCGACCTGTCGAAGTCGTTCCTCACCGAAGAAGTGCTCGGTCACCTGCTGCAGCTGGCCCAGGATGCCGGCGTCGCCGGTCGCTACCAGGCCATGATCGCTGGCGAACACATCAACGTCACCGAGGGCCGCGCGGTTCTGCACACCGCCCTCCGCCGTCCGAAGGGGGCCGACGGGCTGGTTCCGCCCGAGGGCTTCGAGGTGGACGGGGAGAACATCGATGCCGGGGTGCACGAGGTGCTCGACCGTGTCTACGCCTTCGCCGACGACGTGCGGTCGGGTCAGTGGACCGGGGTCACGGGCAAGCGCATCGAGACCGTGGTCAACATCGGCATCGGTGGCTCCGACCTCGGGCCGGTGATGGTATACGAGGCACTGAAGCCGTACGTTCAGGCGGGCCTCCAGTGCCGTTTCGTGTCGAACATCGATCCGAGCGACATCTACGAGAAGACCGCCGACCTCGACCCCGAGACCACGCTCTTCATCGTCGCATCGAAGACCTTCGGCACCCTCGAGACGCTGACCAATGCGCGCCTGGCGCGCCAGTGGCTCTGGGAGCGGCTCGGGGCATCCGGAGCCATCGGCGACAGCGAGGACGACCGCACGAACGCCGTTGCGAAACACTTCGTCGCCGTGTCGACCGCACTCGACAAGGTCGCGGCGTTCGGCATCGACCCGAAGAACGCGTTCGGGTTCTGGGACTGGGTGGGAGGCCGTTACTCGGTCGACTCGGCGATCGGCACCTCCGTGGTCATCGCCGTCGGGCCCGCGCGCTGGAAGGAGTTCCTCGCCGGCTTCCACGCCATCGACGAGCACATGCGAACGACCCCGCTCGAGCAGAATGTGCCCGTGCTGATGGGGCTGCTGAACGTCTGGTACTCGAACTTCCTGAAGGCGCAGAGCCATGCGGTGCTTCCGTACGCGCAGTACCTGCACCGGTTTCCTGCCTACCTTCAGCAGCTCACGATGGAGTCGAACGGTAAGACCGTGAAGTGGGACGGGTCGCCCGTGACCGGCGACACGGGCGAGGTCTTCTGGGGAGAGCCCGGAACGAACGGCCAGCACGCGTTCTACCAGCTGATCCACCAGGGCACCCGGCTCATTCCCGCGGACTTCATCGCAATCGCGAACCCGGCGCACCCGCTGAAGGATGAGACCGGTGACGGCGGTGCCGTGGCACCGGGCCAGGATGTGCACGACCTGTTCATGGCGAACTTCTTCGCACAGACCAAGGCGCTGGCCTTCGGCAAGACGGCCGACGAAGTACGTGCCGAGGGTACGGCGGAGTCGGTCGTTCCCGCGCGGGTGTTCAGCGGCAACCGGCCCACCACGTCGATCCTGGCCCCCGCGCTCACGCCGAGCGTCGTCGGGCAGCTCATCGCGCTCTACGAGCACATCGTGTTCACCGAGGGCACGATCTGGGGCATCGACTCGTTCGACCAATGGGGTGTGGAGCTCGGCAAGCAGCTCGCCCTGCAGGTCACGCCGGCCGTCGGTGGTGACGAGAAGGCGCTTGCCGAGCAGGACTCCTCGACCGCCTCGCTGATCGCGAAGTACCTCGAGCTGCGGAACGCCAGCAGCTGAGGCTCGCGGTCGGCGCTGGCTGCGGATAGCGCGCGACCAACGAGGAAACCCCCTCGACGGCCTGGACCGGAGGGGGTTTTTCGTGGCCGAAGCCAGAAGTGCGGAGCCGGTGGGATTTGAACCCACGGTGGGCTTGACGCCCACTCCACCTTAGCAGGGTGGTGCACTAGGCCGAACTATGCGACAGCTCCATACGTGTTGCCTCGGCAATCATAGCCGAAAGTGACACTGGCGCCCGACGCGCCCGCAGTTCTACTGTCTAACCGTGTCCATCGACGGAGACTACTTCGAACCCGCGCTCAGCCGCGCTCAAGAGCATGCACTCGCCTGGCTCGAATCGGTGCCCGACCGGCCCATCGGGCCACGGAGGAATGTCGCTGACCTGTCGGCCGACTTCGCCGGGCCCCTGCAGGCGGGCCCTCTCGACCCCTCCGAAGTGATCGACGAGCTGGCGCGGCTGGTCGAACCGGGCCTCATGGCCATGCCCTCCGGCCGGTTCTACGGCTGGGTGATCGGCGGCACCCTGCCCGCGGCGCTCGCCGCAGACTGCCTGGTCAGCGCCTGGGACCAGAACTCGGCCATGCGCTACGCGACCCCCGCGACCGCCGCCATCGAAGAGACCGCAGCCCGATGGCTGATCGACCTCTTCGGCTTTCCGGCCGACTGTGGCGTCGGCTCCACCACCGGCGCCACCATGGCGAACTTCGTCGGCCTCGCCTGCGGCCGTGAGAAGGTTCTCGCCGATGTCGGCTACGACCTTAACGCCCACGGACTCACCGGCGCTCCCCGCATCACCGTGATCGTCGGTGCCGAGCGGCACGCCTCCGTCGACCTGGCGCTTCGCTACCTCGCCCTCGGAACCCCGGTGGTCGTGGAGGCAGACGAACAGGGGCGAATGGATGCCCGTTCCCTCGATACCGCACTGCAGAGCGTCGGGGGCCCCGTCATCGTCTGCCTGCAGGCGGGGAACCTCCATTCGGGAGCCTTCGATCCCTTCGAGGAGGCCATCTCCCTCGCCCACGAGCACGGTGCCTGGGTTCATATCGACGGTGCCTTCGGGCTCTGGGCCGGCATCAGCGAGCGCCTCGGCGGTCTCGCGAAGGGCATGACGCTCGCCGATTCCTAGGCGACGGATGCGCATAAGACGCTCAACGTTCCCTATGACTGCGGCGTGGCGATCGTGGCGCACCCCGAGGTTCTCCGCTCGGCGTTCGGCACCCATACGAGCTATCTGATTCAGGATGCCGCCGGGTCGACCGATCCGTTCGAGCGGGTTCCCGAGATGTCCAGGCGGGCCCGGGCGACCACAGTCTGGGCCGCGCTCCGCTCCCTGGGAACCGAAGGCACGATCGCCATGGTCGACCGCCTCGCGACGACGGCCCGCGCACTCGCGGAAGGGCTCGTCGAGCTGCCCGGCGTCGAGGTGCTCAACGACGTGGTCTTCACGCAGGTGTGCCTCCGCCGCCGTAGCGCGCGCCGCCGCCGAGGCCGCGGGGCCGAACGCGGAAGCGTCACCCTCCTGACGAAGCCCAGACAGGGACATCAGCAGGAGGGTGAGACGCAGCTACGGAGCGGGAAGAACGTTCACCGCGTATGTCGCCTGGCGACTCGCACCGTTGTTGTCTGCGGTGAAACCGATCGCAACCGGGCCGGGGTGACCCGCGTCGGGCGTGTAGGTCGCCGTGCCGGAAACCGGGTCGAAGCCGCTGAGGGTGCCGAACTCGGGGACCGCCGTGATCGCGTAGGACAACCCGGAGATCTGCCGCCATCCGGCAACCGGCGTGACGGAGCACGACAGCTGGATGCGCACCGGGGTGTTGGCGTCGGTTGTCACACCGCCCGTCTCGCACCCGGGGGTCAGATCGGTGATGTGAACGTTCAGCGTCAGGTCTGTCGACGACAGGCCGAAGGTGTCGCTGGCCTTGACGGTGACGTGGTCGGTGTACTCACCACGGATGACGTCTATCGACTGGAAGTGGAGGTTGCCGCTCGAGTCGAACCACGCACCGCCCTGCGCCGGCTGCGCCAGCACCGTCGGGGTCAGGTGGTCACTGCTCTCGGCCTGGTGCTCGACATCGACATCGCTGAACAGCTGTGCGGCCGGAACCACCGTGTCCACCCCGCGGACGGCCTCGATCGTCGGAACGTTCTGGGCAACCGGCGCGTAGTGGTTGCGGATCACGATGGGGAAGGGCCATGAGTACTGACCGTCGGCCGTGATGGCCCAGGCGTCGGCGTACACGTAGTAGCCCTCGGCGGAGGCCGGAGCCTCGTAGATGATGCTGCCGTCGCCACCGCGGGTGGTGGGAATACCGAGGCTCGCGTCGGAGTAGATCGTGCCGATCTCGATGCGAACCGGTTCATTGTCGTGGTTCGACTCGCACTGGACGTCGGCGAGCGTGACGACCGTCTGTATTCCGGGCCCGCCGTCGGCGTAGGCGCCCGAGCACATCGGGATATCGCGCCGTACAGTACCCGGAGCCAGGTCGGCCACGAACGGCTTGCCCGGACTCGGGGCATTTTTGGGCAGTACGCGCGGAGTGGTGAATGTACACGTCAAGTGCTCCGTGCCGTAGGCCTCGCATTTGGAGAAGAGTCCACCCGAGAAGGCAAAGATCTGGTTTGCCACTTGTTCCATGGAACTGGCGATGATGGGATCGATGGTGAAGTTCTCGCCAGTCTGTGTTCGGGTGCCGTCGGCGGCGACCGCGACCTCTGGGGTCAGGTTGGCGTACTTCTGGAAGTCCTTGGTCGTCTCCACGTGGAGGACCTCCGTCTCGGTCGAGCTGTAGCTCTTCTTGATCTCGAGAATCATCGTCTGCCGCGCCCGGTTCTTTCCCGCATCGGGATTGTTCACGACCAGGGTGGCGGTCTTCTTCTTCTTGTCTCCGCCCTTGCTGCTGTCACCGCCCTTGCCGGAACCACCGCCCGAGCCCCCTCCCCCCGGCACCGAGAAGCTCCCGCCGGCGCCGCTCCCCGGCAGGGTCACCGAACCGGGGAAGTCGAGCTCGTCACCCGAATGCTCGTAGATCCTCAGTCTGTCAGCAGGGTTGTCGTCGAGAGCCAGAGCGGGCATCGCCGGAGTGAGTATTGCTAGCGCGGCAAGACTTGCCGCCGCCATCAGGAATCGGGATTTCATTCATCGAACCATTCGTCATGATCGGGCACACAACCGTGCCTCACGAAGAGAGAGTCGTCGCTCGCGATTCGATTACGCGGTTTGTGGAAAGTGGTGGAAGTAGAGGCGGCCTAGAGTGGCGTCATGGTGATCTTTCACATTGCGCGGGCCGGCGACTGGGAGGCGGCGCGCGCAGCGGGCGCCTATGAGGTGTCGACGCGAACGGCGACGCTCGCCGAGGAGGGCTTCATCCACGCCTCGACAAAGGAGCAGGTCGGCGGGGTCGCGGCGCGCTTCTATCGCGATGAGACGGCGCCACTGGTGGTGCTGGTGATGGATGACCGGCAGATCGAAGCCGCCGGAACCGCCGTGCGGCACGAGCCCGCCGACGATGGCCAGAGCTATCCGCACATCTTCGGCAGCATCGATCCGGCGTGGGTGCAGGATGCACGGCCAGCGCATTTCGACGCGACCGGCGCGTTCGTGTACTGACGACCGGGGCGATCGGACGACCTACTGCATGCCGCCCATCGACACGGGCGCGAAGATCGCCCAGAGCAGGGCGAGGAAGGTCAGCACGAAGATCACCGGTGTGACGTACTTCACCACACTCGCGAAACCGGCCTGCGCGACGATGCGCCGGCTGACGGCGCTGGGCGCATCCAGAGCCTCGAGATCACGAGCGATGGCCTGGGCTTCGGATGCCGCGGAGAACTGTACGAGAGCCCCGAGAATGCCCGTCGACAGCAGAATGAGTGCTGCCGCGAGGCGGATGGGGGTGGGCTGGTGCCCGAGTCCCGCCATCACGAGACCGACACTCGCCGTCAGCAGCACGATCGGCCCGAGCTGGGACAGGATGATCTGCAGCCGCGCCGACGCCCACATCGCGTGAAGCTCGTGTTCGGTCATCCCGTTCGCCTGCTCTCTGGGCGGCCGACTCACGGCTCTCCCGGTTCGAAACTACCTCACTGGCGTAGTCTGGGCCGCGTGAACAGCGAACTGATGCGCCATTTCGTGGAGGCTGCCGAGCAGCTGAACTTCGCGCACGCCGCCCGTTCGCAGGGCGTCTCCCGCGCGACCCTGGTGGCGTCGGTGAAGGAGCTCGAGGCGGAGCTCGGCCACCCGGTGTTCGACTACTCCGCGGCCACGACCACGCTGACGCCCGCGGGCATCGCCCTGCTCGAGACCACCAGGATCCAGTGGGCGAAGTCTGCGGCAGCCGCCGCGGCGAACGTCGCACCGCCCGGCGGTAAGGCGAAGGCGTCGAAGGGCAAGGGGCGCGCACCCGCCGTGAAGGGCGCCTCACGAAACGGCAAGCGCCGCCAGTCGCGCTGAACGCGCCGCGCCGCCGAGCGCTGAGCGCACCCGCCGCGACTACTCCCCCTGCACCAGGTCGGCTGCGCGCACCGGCGCGGGGAACGCCGCCGGGATCTCGGTCGTCGTCTGCATACCCACCTGCCGCAGCTCCAGCTGGCTCACGACGAGCGCCGCGAGGTCCTGCAGGTTCTCGACCTCGGCCCGGCTCGCCGTTCCCGCGAGGTTGTGCATGACGCAGAGCGTTCCGATGACCGTTCCGTCGACGCGTTTCAGTGGCACTCCGACGTAGAACCGCAGCCCGAGAGGGCCCGTCACGAGAACATGGTCCCGTGTGCGCGGGTCGGTTCGGGCATCTTCGACAATCACCGGTTCGGAGGCCGGCACGGCGTTCATCGTGAGATCGAGCTTGCGGGCCACCCGTTCGACCTCGGAGCTGTAGTGGGCACTGAACCACACCCGGTCGTGGTCGACGATGCTCACGAGCGAGATCGGTGCCGAGAAGAGTCGCGCGGCCATGCCGGTGACCCGTTCGAGCGCCTCGTCGGGGAGCGTGTCGAGCACGTTCGGGCCCGCAAAGCCGCCGCTGCCAGGGCCCGATCCCCGGTGACCCACCGCACCGCCTTGGGCCTGGCCCTCCGGGAACAGCGGCTCCATCTCGTCGAGACTGTGTCGCCCGCTCTCGGCGATCACCACCATTTTCAGCAGGGCCACCAGCTCGTGCCGGGTCGGCCGCTCGTCGGGGTTGCTCGCGGTCATCGCGGCGAGAAGCTGCTGCCAGTGTTCGGGCAGGTCGTCAGGAATGCGCGGGCTCCGCGACAGCCGCGCGAGAGCCGACTCCACGACCCCGCCCGCGAACTCGAGGTGCAGGGTGAAACATTCGAGCAGCACGAGTCCGAGTGAATAGACATCGGATGCCGGGCCGATGGGCCGGCCCGAGGCCTGCTCCGGGCTCAGGTACCCGGCGGTTCCCGTCGTCGAACCGTCGGTGGTCATGCGTTCCCGGTCGTCGGCGAGCGCGACACCGAAGTCGGTCAGCTTGGCGCGGGCGCGGGGCGAACCGTCTCCGTAGTCGACCAGCAGCACGTTCGAGGGCTTGATGTCGCGGTGTACGACGTTTCGTGCGTGGATGTAGTCGAGCGCTTCCGCGAGGTCGTACCCCACCTCGGCGATGTGCCTGGCTGAGAGCGGGTGGGAGCGGATGCGCTGGTGCAGGTCGCTCCCGTTCACGAGCGCCATCACGAGGTAGCGGTGCGAGCGGCCGTAGTCGTCGGTGTCGAGCCCGGCGTCGTGCAGCTGCACCAGGGCGTGGTGGTCGAGCCCGGCCAGAACGGCGAGTTCGCTCTCCTGCCGACCCGACAGCAGCGACAGCTCGCCCTGCCCGGGGACCGTCTCGAGGGCACCGTTGTGGAACAGCTTCACGGCCACGTCCCGCCCCAGCACGGTGTCGCGAGCGCGGAAGACCGTGGCCATGCCACCCTGTCCGATGGCCTCCTCGAGCAGGTAACGGCCGCCGAGCACCTTCTCGGCCGGCCGTGCTTCGCCCTCGGTCTCGTGCTGCGCGCCGGTCACTGCTGCCCACTTCTGATCGCTCGGCCCGAGGGGCCGACGGTCGACAGGCGAGATCGACGCCTACCCGATGATCGTAACCCAGCCACCCACGCACCGGTGACGCGCCTTCGGGGTGCTTGACAGCATCCGCCGGCCCCGTGCGTCTACAGCGAGCGCACCAGCTCTGCGAGCAGCGGGAAGGTGTCGAAACCGTCGTCGGTTCCGAAGTGACCGCCGCCCGCGACCACCGTCACATCGGCGCGCAGAGAGGCGGCCAGATCGTGGCTGAGAGCGGGTGCGACGACGGGATCGTTGTCGGACGCGATCATGCGGCGAACACGGGTGTTCCGGATGATCGGGGCATAGTCGATCGGCCGGGCGGTGAAGCCGTCGAGGGCCGGGAGGCTCGACAGGCCGGTGTCGAAGCCCGCCACGAGGATGAGCGCGCCGAGCCGCCAGTCGCTCCCCCTGTCGGAGCCGGGCCCAGCGGCCGAACCGCCCCGGGTACCCGCCAGCGCCTCGAGCGCGGTGATGCAACCGAGGCTGTGGCCGACGACCACCAGGCCCTCATCGGGTTCGCCGATCGCCTCGCGGGCCGCCTGCACCCACGCCTCGGGCTGCGGCTCGCTCGAATCCGGCAGGGCGGGTGTCGTGACTGTGATGCCGTGCGGGGAGAGCTCGTCGGCGAGCCACCGGAACCAGTGCCGGCCGGGGTTCGCGGTGTAGCCGTGCAGCACGACGACCCGCGTCACGGGCAGCTGTGTCTCGTTCATCGCGTCGACTCTACGCCAGCACCCTCACCCGCAGCACGACCGCCTGCTCCGGCGCCAGCGGTGGCGCGGCGAATCCGACCTCGGCGAGCGCCCGCCCGCTGAGCGTGAGCGACCCGCGCACCAGCCACGGCGGAAGAGCGGCGGCGAAGTACCGCGGCTCCGCCCCCACATCGAGCACGGAGACCGTGTACTCGCGATCGGGGTCGAGCCCCGGCAGCTGCACCGCGTCGGGGATCGCATCCTGCTGCGCGCTCATCGCGACCACCGCGAACACGGCTTCGGACTGCTCGTCGTCGACCACGCCGTGCACCCAGAGCGCCGTGTCGCGGCGGTCGGCGCGCACGACCGTGCCCGCGTGGAGGATGGGCCGCACCTCTCTGTAGGCGTCGAGCCAGCGCGCGACCTGATCGAGTTCGGTCTCGCTCGCGAGAGACAGGTTCCACTCGATGCCGGCCCAGCCGAACAGCGCGGTCGCGAACCTGAACGCGGGCGAGTGAGTGCGACCCGTGGTGTGCGCGGTCGGCGCCCCGAGGTGCACCCCGAGCAGCTCAGGCGGTAGCAGCAGGGAGGAGTAGCGGTAGATCGACTGACGTTCGAGCGGGTCGTTCGTGTCGCTCGCCCAGACCCGTGTCGTGCGTTCGAGGATGCCGAGGTCGGCGCGCGCTCCACCCGAGGCGCACGACTCGATCTCGATCTGCGGGTGCCGGGCCAGGAGCTGGTCCATCAGCCGGTAGGCGGCGAGAGTCTGTTCGTGCGACCGGGTCACGAGAAGGTCGCGATTGTGGTCCCATTTCAGGTACCGGATGTCGTACTCCGAAAGCAGCGCATCGAGCATCGCGAAGACGGCGGCGAACGCCTCGGGGTCGGCCAGGTCGACGACGAGCTGGTCCCGCGCCAGGAGGGAGCGGGTGCCGGGCGCCTCGGCGAGTATCCATTCGGGGTGTTCTCGCGCCATCCGCGAGTCGGGGTTCACCATCTCGGGCTCGACCCACAGCCCGAAGTCGAGGCCGAGGCCCGTCACGTAGTCGATCAACGGGCCGAGGCCGTTCGGCCAGCGCTCGGTGTCGACCGTCCAGTCGCCGAGGGCGCGTTTCGCGTCGGTACGCCCCGACATCCAACCGTCGTCGAGCACGAAACGCTCGGCGCCCACGCGCGCTCCGGCGTCGGCGAGCCGACGGAGGGCGGCTTCGTCGTGGTCGAAGTAGACGGCCTCCCAGGTGTTCAGGATGATCGGGTGCGGCCGGCTCGAGAAGCCCCGTTCACGGCGCAGGTAGCGATGGAAGCGGGCGGATGCCGCATCCATCCCTTCGGGCGAGTACGAGGCCGACACCCAGGGCGTCTGGTAGCTGCTGTTCTGCTGCAACACCACCTCGCCGCGCGCGAGCAGCTCGCCCGCTCCCACGACAGAGAGGCCCGAGACCTGGCGCTCGACCCAGCTGCGCTGGCTGCCGCTGAAACCGAGGTGCACGGCCCAGACCTCACCCGAGCGAAAACCGAACGAGCCGGTCCCCGCGAGGGTGAGGTACGAGGCATCGTGGCCGGGGCGGCCGTGCCGCGATTCGCGGAGGGTGGCACCGTGCTGGATGGCGGTGCGCTGCGGGCGGCGTTCGCCGGCCCAGTGCCCCGAGAAGTCCAGCACCTCGGCCGCCCGCGACGGCAGCGGCAGCACGACACTGAGCTCGTCGAGTTCGTAGGGATCTGCAGAGCGGTTGGTGAGGGTGCTCCGGCTGCGCAGAAGGCCCTCGACGGTCATCCGGAACTCGACGACGACCTCGACGGAGGCGACCTCGCCCACGCCCACGCCCACGCCCACGGATGCTGCACCCGACACGAGCGTGAACCGCACGGCTCCGGATTCGTCGGCCTCGATGCCCACCAGCTCGAAGGGTGCCAGCCTGCGGTCGCCCGACAGCGCCGGCCGGCCCTGCCAGGCCGTGTCGAGCAGCGGCAGGATGAGAGGGCGCACCGGCGAGTCCACGGCAGCGTTCGGCGCGGCCGGCACCTGTGCATCGGCGAGGTCGCTGAGCTGCGCCGGTGTCAGGTCTCCGAGGTCGGCGCCCCAGTGGACGAAGGCGGGCACAGCCGTGCCGCGGGCATCCAGTACAAGACTGGTGCCCGCGGCACGGAGGTGGATGACAGCTTCGATGGTGCTTACTTTACGGGGATCGACTGCGCCTGCAGGGCGGCGACCGTCTTGGTCTGGCCGTCTTTCAGTGCGTCGAGGAGGGTGCCGCTGCCGCCGATCGCTGCAGCGAAGCCGTCGGAGACGTCGCTGTAGGTCTGCGTCATCGTGGGGCCCCAGGTGAAGGGGCTGACGACCTTGCTCTGCTCGGAGAACAGCTCGTAGATCTTCTGGTCTCCGTAGAAGGGCACACCCTCAGACAGTGCGGGCAGCGTGGCGCCCGTGCTGCTCGCCGGGAACAGGTTCGCCTCGGTGTTCAGGGCGGTCAGCGCCTCGGTGCTGGTGTTCAGCCAGAGCAGGAACTTGGAGGCCTCTGCCGGGTGCTTCGTTCCCTTGAAGACGACGCTCGACGATCCGCCCCAGGCGCCTGATGTGGGCGCTGCCGCGTCCCACTGCGGCATCGGTGCGACGGCCCAGTCACCGGTTGTGCTCGGGGCGCCGCTCGAGATGGTGTTGGCTCCCCAGACGGCCGAGACCCAGGTCCAGTCGGCGCCGGTGTCGTAGGCGTTGTTCCACTGGTCGGTGAAACCGGGGATGGTCGAGACGAGCTGCTTGTCGAGCAGGTCCTGCCAGTAGTTCGCGACCTTGGTCGAGACATCCGACGTCAGGTTCACGTCCCAGGTGCCGTCGGAGGTGTCGAACCACTGGCCGCCCGCCTGCGAGACGAGACCCGCGAACCAGTTGACGTCGCCTTTGGGGAAGTTCGTGATCTGGCCGCCGAGCGCCTTGATCTTCACGGCGTCGGCCGCGTATTCGTCCCACGTGGTCGGAATCGGGATGTTGTTCTTCTCGAACAGGTCTTTGCGGTAGTACAGGGCCATGGGGCCGGAGTCCTGCGGGATGGCGTAGACGGAGTTGTCTTCGCCGAACGTCACCTGGTTCCACAGCCCGTCGGCGAAGTCGGCCTTGGCTGCTTGAACGCCGTCGCACGACGCGATGTTCGCCAGGCCGTCCTGAACCCGGAACGCGGGCAGCGTGTCGTATTCGACCTGGCCGAGGTCGGGCGCGTTGCCGGCCTTCAGCTGGGTGAAGAAGTTCTGGTAGGTGCCGCTGTTGCCGTTCGGGACGGTGGAGACGGTGACCTGGATGTCGGGGTTGGCCTTGTTCCAGATGTCGACGACCTTGTCCATTCCGGGAACCCAGGTGGTGAAGCTCAGGTCGACCTTTCCGGTCGAGGCGGCGCAGTCGGACGCGGTCGAGCCGGAGCTGTCGCTCGACCCGCCTGCCGAGCAGCCCGCCAGGGCCACGAGCGCGGCTGTAGCCACCGCGGCGATGCGGAGATTCTTCAGTGCCATGTGATTTCCATTCAGTGAGTGATGTGTGGGATGTGAGGAGAGGGAGGGAGGGGTTACTTCAGCCCGCCGGCGCCGAGGCCGTTGCGCCAGAACCGCTGCAGGCTCAGGAAGGCGACGAGAAGCGGAACGATCGACACGAGCGCGCCCACGATGACGAGGGTTCGGATGTCGGGAATCTGGCTCACCTGCGAATTCCAGGTGTAGAGGCCGAGCGTCACCGGGAAGAGTGTCTGGTCGCGCAGCATGACGAGCGGCAGAAAGAAGTTGTTCCAGATGGAGACGAACTGGAACAGGAAGATCGTCACGAGCGCCGGCGACATGAGCCGCACAGCCACGGTGAAGAAGGTGCGGATCTCACCCGACCCGTCGATGCGCGCGGCCTCGATGATCTCGTCGGGAACACTGGATGCCGCGTAGATGCGACTCAGATAGACCCCGAACGGGCTCACCAGACTGGGCAGGAAGACGGCCCAGAACGTGTTCGTCAACTGCATCTGGCTGAAGATGAGGAACAGCGGCAGGGCGAGCGCGGTGGCGGGCACCAGCACGCCGCCGAGCACGGTGTTGAAGATGAGCTCGCGCCCGCGGAACTGGTACTTCGACAGCGCATACCCGCACATCGCCGCGAGAATCGTGCCGATCCCACCGGCGACCGTTGCATAGACGATGCTGTTGAGCATCCATCTCGGAAAGACGCCCTCGTTGTAGGTGAACAGTTTCACGATGTTGTCGCCGGCGTCGGCGAGCGATGTGGGGATGAACCAGAGCGAGAAGGTCGAGTTGAAGTTGCCCAGGGTCTTCGTCGACGAGACCAGCAACCACCAGATCGGCAGGAGGAAGTAAAGGGTGAAGGCGCCCATGATCACCATGGCGGCGCTGCGGGAGAGGCGGCTCTCGCGCGGGGCACCTCCCGACCTGCCGGGGCGGGGGGTCTTCGTGAGGGTGGGGGTCGAGGTGGTCACAGAGCTACCCTTCGCTGGGTCAGTCGCAGAACGGCGAACGACAGGATGAACGTGGCGATCGCCAGCACGACCGAGAAGGCAGCTGCGAGGTTGAGGTTCGGCACGGCCGCCGTCGTGTAGACGAGGAGGTTCGGTGTGAAGGTGCTCGTGATCGACGAGGTGAACTGCTTGAACACCTGCGGTTCGGTGATGAGCTGCAGGGTGCCGATCACGGAGAAGACGGCGGTGAGCACGATGGCCGGCATCACCAGCGGAATCTTGATCGACCACGCAATGCGCATCTGCGACGCCCCATCGAGGCGGGCGGCCTCGTACAGCTCGGCCGGGATGGCCAGCAGCGCCGAGTAGATGATGAGCATGTTGTAGCCCACATAGACCCAGGTCACCACATTCGCGACGGCCCAGAGCACGGTGCCGCCGTCGAGCAGGTTGACCTGCGACGTGACGAATTGGAAGGGCGAGAGCGACGGGGAGTAGAGGTACCCCCACATGATCGCGGCGATCACACCGGGCACCGCATAGGGCGCGAAGAAGGCGAGCCTGAAGAACTTCTTGCCCTTCACCAGCGGGGAATCTAGCAGGAGCGCGAACAGCAGTGCGAGGCCCAGCATGATGGGAACCTGGACCACGCCGAAGGCGAGCACGCGGGCGATGGAGGCCCAGAACTCGGTGTTCTGAAAGACGAGCACGTATTGCGTGAGCCCGCCGAACTCGAGATGCGGAATTCCGAACGTTCCCTCGCGTTTGATGACCTGGAGTGATTCGACGACCGCGTAGATCACCGGGAAGAGGTAGAACGCGGCGAACAACAACCCGAAGGGCAGGATCAGGATGGCGACGGCACGCTTGTTGCGGAGCTTGCCCCGGGTGGGGCGCGGCGTCTTCGCCGGCCGTGCGCCGGCAGCCGCCGCCGCAGCGGGCAGGGTCGACGTGCTCATGATGCCTCCTTGGTCTGGCGGATGATCTGTACTCCCCCGGGGGCGACGGTGCCGCCCGGAGCGATGTCAGCCTCTGAGACGAGGTCGTGACCGGAGAAAGGGTGCGGGGTCTCGGCATCCGTGTGATTGATGACGAACACATAGTCGTGTTCGGTTCCGCTGCGCCGAACGATCTCGATGCCGTCGGCAACCGGAGCGAGGGAGGATGCTCCGGCTTCGGATGCTGCGCGGGCGAGCTCCTCGGCGAGTGACGCAGGGTCGAGCATAGTGGCGAGGTAGCGCGCGACACCTGTGCCGTATTCGTTGCGGGTGACCGCCGGCATCCCGGTCAGCGGACCGTCGACATACCGGGCAGTGGCTTCGGCGCCCCTCAGGTGCAGCAGCTCGCTCCACAATCCGGCGGTGGCGCCGCCGCTGAGACGGATCGTCTCCGCCCTGTCGAGCGGGTAGAACTCCTCGGTGGAGATTCCCGCGACATCGCGGAAGGCGCCCGGGTAGGAGCCGGGCCGCACCGAGTCGTGTTCGTCGACGATACCGCTGAAGAAGCTGATCACCGCGTGGCCACCACCCGCGACGAAGTCGGTGATCACCTGGGCGTCGGCATCCGAGACGAGGTACAGGCACGGTACGACGACGAGACGGTATCCGCTGAGGTCGGCGCCCGGCGCGACGATGTCGACCGTTGCCCCGATGGCGAGCAGGCCCTCATAGGCCAGGTGCACCTGCTCGAGGTAGCGCAGCTCCGATGAGGGGTGAGCATCCTGGTCGGTGGCCCACCAGGCCTCCCAGCTGAAGACGAGCGCGATGTCGGAGCGCACGACCGAGCCCGCGAGCTCGCCGAGCCGGTGCATCAGCGAGCCGAGTTCGACCACTTCGCGCCAGACCCGGGAGTCGGTGCCGCTGTGCGGAAGGAGGGCGGAGTGGAACTTCTCGGTTCCGCGAAGCGAGGCGCGCCACTGGAAGAAGCAGACTCCGTCGGCCCCCCGGGCCACGTGCGTGAGGGAGTTGCGCATCATCTCCCCCGGTGCTTTCGCATGGTTCTGCGGCTGCCAGTTCACTGCGCTGGTGGAGTGCTCCATGAGCAACCAGGGGCGCCCGCCGGCGAGACCCCGCGTCGCATCCGCCGAGAACGAGAGTTCGCGGTGCGGAACGCCCAGGCGGTGATCGAGGTAGTGGTCGTTCGCGACCACATCCATCTCGGGCGCCCAGCTCCAGTAGTCCTGCGTCTTGATGTGGGCGGTGACCATGAAATTGGTGGTGACCGGGATGGCGCTCACGGCGCGGATGACCTCAGCCTCTGCCCGGTAGTAGTCGAGCAGCTCGTCAGAGCTGAAGCGAAAGAAGTCGAGCTGCTGGCTCGGGTTGATGAACGACAGCGTGTCCCGCGGCGGGAGGATCTCGGCCCACTCGGCGTAGTGCTGGCTCCAGAACGCGGTGCCCCACGCCTCGTTGAGTGCCTCGATGCTCACGTACCGCCGCTCGAGCCAGCCCCGGAAGGCCGCGGCCGAGACGTCGCAGTAGCAGAGCGCGTTGTGGCAGCCGAGTTCGTTCGACACGTGCCAGAGCTTCACGGCGGCATTCTGGCCGTAGCGGAGTGCAGTGGCCTCGGCCAGAGCGAGGGCGTGCTCGCGGAACATGGGCGAACTGGGGCACCAGGCCTGGCGGCCACCGGGCCAGCGCGTCGTGCCGTCACCGACCTGGGGGAGGATCTCGGGATGCAGCGTGGTGAGCCACGGCGGGGGCGACGAGGTTCCGGTGCCGAGGTTGACCCCGATGCCGTTCGCCGCGAGCAGAGCGATGATCTCGTCGAGGTCGTCGAAGTGGAAGTCGCCCCGGCGCGGTTCGATGTGCGACCAGCCGAAGACGTTGATGGCCACCAGGTTGACACCGGCTTCGCGCATGAGGCGAACGTCGTCGTGCCAGACCTGCTTGTCCCACTGCTCCGGGTTGTAGTCGCAGCCGAAGACGAGTCCGTCAGTGCCGAGTCCCAGGGGGCTGGTCAGCGGGGTTCCCGCAGGGATCACGTGTGTTTCCTCGACTTCGTTGGCGGTTCTGCTCGTGCACGGCCGCCGGTGGGCTGCCGCTCTGTGAAGGTTCACAGTGCGACGTGGACCGGTGTCGGTGCAAGCCTTCTGTGAACGTTCCCAACCATAAACAGAAGAGCGCCGGATTGTCAAACCTCGAGCCGTGCAGACGGTACAGTGACTCCCATGGCACGTGACAGGTCGCTCCCCCGGCGGGCGACGATCCATGACGTCGCTGCCGTCTCCGGCATCTCCCGCGGCACCGTCTCACGGGTGCTGAACGGGGAGCCCTACGTCTCCGACCACGCGCGACAGGCGGTCGAAGCAGCGATCCGCGAGGTCGGTTATGTGCGCAACACGGCCGCTCGCAACCTGGTCACGCAGCGGTCCCGTGCGGTGGCGCTCATCGTGCACGAGCCCCATTCGCTGGTGCTCGAAGACCCCAACATCGGCAACATCCTCATCGGCACGAACGCCGAACTGTCGAATGCCGACTATCAGATGGTCACGCTCATCCTCGACTCCGCCAGAGACAGCGAGAGGGTGGCCGAATACCTCCGCGGCGGATTCGTCGACGGTGCCATCATCCTCTCGGCCCGGGTGGGCGACCCGATCGCGCTCGCCGTCGCCGAACTGGGCATCCCGGCCGCCTTCGTCGGTCACCCGCCGAACGCGCCCGACATTCCCTATATCGGTATCGACAACACGAGCGCCGCGCGCCAGATCACGACCCGGCTGCTGAAGACCGGCCGGAAGAGGATCGGGATGATCGCCGCCGCCCTAGACCGCGACTCGGGGCAGGACCGGCTCACCGGATTCACCGCGGCCCTGGGCGAGAGGTTCGACCCGACCCTCGTGGTGGACTTTCCGCTCTACGCCTACGACACCGGGGCCGAAGGCATGCGTCAGCTCCTCGCGCGTGAGCCGGCCATCGACGGGGTGTTCGCCGCTTCGGACGCGGTCGCGGCAGGAGCGATGGACGTGTTACGGAACGCCGGCCGCCGCGTGCCCGACGACGTCGGCATCGTGGGCTTCGACGACAGCTCGTGGGCCATCCGCTGCCACCCGGCCCTCTCGACCGTGCGCCAGCCCGCCGACGAACTCGGCCGGCAGGCCGCCCTCCAGGTGCTCGACCAGCTGCGCGGCGGACCCAGACCCACGGGCGGCACCCTGCTGCAGACCGAGGTCGTCTGGCGGGATTCGGCCTGACACGACGAGGGCCGCGCCGGCCCGGTGGGGCACGGCGCGGCCCTTTCCGCGCAGGGTACGACGGCCTAGAAGGGCGCTCCGGAGAACAGCATCACGTTCGAGAACGGGGTGTACTCGCCCGTGCGAACGATTGCCCGCGCGTCGCGGCTGCTCGCCTTGAAGTCGGCGTGGGGCACCAGTTCGACCTCGACGCCCGCGGCTTCGAGCCGCGACCTGACCTCACCCAGCACACCCGGGCTCGCCGCCTCCATTTCGGCCGAGACGACGGCCCGCTCGACGACGAATTCAGCCAGAACGGTGTCGAGCACGTCGAGGAAGGCGGGCGAGCCGGGCCGGTAGGCGAGGTCGATGCGCTCGACCCCCATCGGAATCGGCAGGCCGGCGTCGGCGATCACGATCGCGTCGGTGTGGCCGCACTCCGAGATGACGCGGGACAGCGCCGGGTGGATGATGCCGTCGGTGCTCCTCATCGGGCGAGCGCCCGTCCGTCTGCGTCGAGGTAGTCCCGCCACGAACGCTTCGGGGTCCAGCCGAGCATCCGCTGGGCCTTCGCGCTCGAGATGCCGGAGGCATCGGGGCGGTCGAGCTCGCGCAGTTCGATCTTGTCACCGTAGTAGGTGTGCAGGATCTCGGCGAAGTCGTGGCCGCCGACATTGTCGGGCGAGGCGATGTAGAAGACCTCGTGGCCGGGGAGGTCGGACTCGGTCGCCAGCACGATCGCGTCGGCCAGGTCGTAGGCGTCGATGTAGCTCCAGAGGTTGGGGCTCAGCACCGAGGCATCCCGGATCTGCGGGCCGAGGTTCTGCTCGTAGTTGCCCTCGTTCTGCACCCAGCTCGGCCGGATCGAGATCACCCTGATGTCGCTCCGCTCGACCGCGGCGGTCATCAGCTGCTCGCCGAACGTCTTCGACAGCGCATACGGGTCCTGCGGGTGCACGGAATGCAGCTCGTCGACCGGCGCATAGTCGGGCAGGAACGGCCGCTCGGGAAAGAAGAACCCGGGAACCGTCTCGCTCGAAATGTTGACGAAGCGCTTCACGCCGAAGCGCACCGCCGCCTCGAGAACGTTGAACGTCGCCATCAGGTTCGTCTTGAACACGACGTGCGGCGGGTTGCCGGTCGGCTCGGGAATGGCCGCGACGTGCACCACGGCATCCGCGCCCCGGATGACCGCGTAGGCCTCGCCGGCATCAGTGAGGTCGGCCATACGGTAGTCGGCGGCGCCCGGTTCTTTACGCTCGAACCCGGGGCGGGTCAGATCTGTCTCGAGCACGTCGTGCCCGGCCTCGAGCAGCGCCTGAACTGTCGCGCGACCGACCTTGCCGTGGGCTCCAGTGACAACAACCTTCATGATTCTTCCTTCGTTTGTGAGTGACGTTCTGTGTGCCCGTCGGGCACGGTTCCGGGTGAAAAAGTCAGCGTCTGCCGCGGCGCCACATGTTGAGAGCGACGGCGGCGACGATGATGACGCCGCTGAAGACCTGCTGCCAGTACGCCGAGATGCCGAGCAGAATGAGGGCGTTCTGAATGAGCAGCAGCAGCGAGGTTCCGAGCGCCGTGCCGAGGATGCCACCGACACCGCCGAAGAGGCTCGCGCCGCCGATCACAGCGGCACCGATCGCCAGCAACTCGTATCCGTTGCCCGCAGCCGGTTGGCCGACACTCAGCCGCGCTGTCTCGAGGATACCGGAGACCGATGCGAGGGAAGCCGAGATCATGAAGACCGCGATCTTCACCCGTCGCACCCGGATGCCGGAGAGCTTCGCCGCCTCCTCGTTCGAGCCGACGAAGTAGATGTGCCGGCCGAAGGTGGTGCGCGTCAGTACGAAGTGGGCCGCAAAGGCGATGACGACCGCGATCCACACCGGAATCGGGATGCCGAGGAACGATCCCTGCCCGAGGTAGAGAAAAGCCGCCGGAAAACCGCTGATGGTCGAACCGCCCGTGGTACCGAGGGCGAGACCGCGGGCGACCGCGAGCATCCCGAGTGTGACGACGAAGGAGGGTATGCCCACGAAGGCGTTGATCGTGCCGTTGACCAACCCGACGAGGGTGCCTCCGATCAGGGCCAGAATCACGGCCAGCGCGGGCGGGAGACCCGACGTGACCATGAGCTGGCCGGTGAGCACGCTCACCAGCGCGACCGTCGAACCGACGGAGAGGTCGATACCCCCGATCAGGATGACGAAAGTCATGCCGACGCTGATGATGAGAGCGAGGGCGATCTGCCGGCCCACGACCGTCAGGTTGCCGACCGTCATGAAGTACGGCGAGGCGAACGAGAGAAAGATCACCAGCACGATGACCACGCCCGCCAGGCTCGACTCGCGGGCGGTCAGAACCTTCCACGCCTGGCCGCGGATGCGCTGCCCCACGCCCTGACGGGCGGGCGGAGTGCCGTTCGGCACCGTACCCCCAGCCGTTCCGCCGGTTCCGACGACGGCCTCTTTGATCGTCATGACTGTTCTCCCTCTAGTCCGGTGGCCATGGCCATGATCCGCGTCTCACTTGCACTGGCGACGGCGAGTTCGCCGACCCCGTAGCCTTCACGCATCACCAGGATGCGATCGGCGATTCCCAGCACCTCGGTCAGCTCCGACGAGATCACCACGACGGCGACCCCCTCGTCTGCGATGGTGCGGATCAGTCTGTAGATCTCGGCTTTCGCCCCGACATCCACGCCCCGCGTCGGTTCGTCGAGGATGAGCGTGCGCGGCTTTCGCGCCAACCACCGCGCGAGCACCACCTTCTGCTGGTTGCCGCCGCTCAGGGTTCCGGCTGCGACCTCGACCGCCGACTGCCGCAGCGAGAGGTCGCCCGCGAGCCGTTTGGCCAGGTCGCGGTCGCGCCGTCTCGAGACGAACGACAGCCGGCTGATCGAGGGCAGCGAAGCTGAGGAGATGTTCTCCCGCACCGACAGTCCGAGAAACAGACCCTGCTGCTTGCGGTCCTCCGGCACGAAGCCGATACCGGCCGCCATGGCCTCGCTCGGGTTGCGAAGCGCCAGCGCCTTCTGGTCGACGAGGATCTCGCCTCCGCTTCGTTTTGTCGCCCCGAAGATCGTGAGGGCCGCATCGCTTCGGCCGGCGCCGATGAGTCCGGCGAGCACGAGGATCTCGCCGGGCTGCACCGAGAAGCTCACGTCGTGCAACAGCGCACCCGAACTGAGCCCTCGAACCTCCAGAGCTGCGGGGACGCTGTAGTCGACCGGCTTCGAACGCACTCCGTAGAGATCGTCGAGCTCGCGACCGACCATCATCTGAATGACCTCGCCGGGTGCCGTCTCGGCCGCTTCGCACACACCGACCACCGCACCGTCACGCATCACCGTGATGCGGTCGGCGATCTCATAGATCTCACGCATCCGGTGCGAGACGTAGATGACACTGACGCCGTTGGAACGCAGTCGGCGCACCAGAGTGAGCAGCGTGTCGACCTCCTCCTCGGTCAGCGACGACGTCGGTTCGTCCATCACCACCACCCGGGCATCCACCAGCAGCGCCTTCGCGATCTCGACCATCTGCCGCAGCGCGATGTTGAGGTCGCCGACGAGGTCTCGAGGGGAGATGCTGATGCCGAGGCCGGTCAGCAGCTCGGTGGCCCCGCGATCCATCGCCTTGAAGTCGACGGTGCCGAAACGGGTGCGCGGCTCCCGCCCGACGTAGATATTCTCAGCGACGCTGAGATCGTTCGCGAGGTTCAGCTCCTGGTAGATGACGGCGATGCCGCTCGCCTGCGAATCACGGGGCGAGGAGATCTGCACGACCGTGCCGTTGACCTCGATCGTTCCCTCGTCTGCCTGAACCGCGCCGGCGAGCACCTTCAACAGCGTGCTCTTACCGGCCCCGTTCTCACCGACCAGCGCCATCACCTCGCCGGGGCGTACCGAGAGGCTGACGTCGCGCAGGGCGATGACCCCCGGATAGCGCTTGACGACACCCTTCATGGCGATGAGCGATTCCATCGTCAGTGGGCTGTCTTCTGGAACTCAGCGAGAGTGTCGGGGGTGACCGTGACCACACCGGTGTCGACCGTGAAGCCATCCGTCAGCTTCGACGCCTTGTTCTTGTAGTCGATCAGAATCTGCAGGGCCTGCCCGGTCATGCCGAACGGCTTCTGCGAGATGAGTGCATCGACGCAGCCGGCGTTCATACCGTCGACACCCTGCGGCACGACGTCGAAGCCGACCGACTTGACCTGGCCGCACTTGCTCGCGGACTGCAGGGCGCCGGCGATGCCGGGCAGGTCAGAGCCGCCGATGCCGATGAAACCGGCGAGGTCGGGGTTGGCCTGCAGCACTGTCTCGGCAGCCGACTGGGCCGTCGCGATCGACTCGTTCGAGACCTGGGTGTCGACGATCTGCATGTCGGGGTACTTAGCGATGGCCTTCTTGACGCCCTCGAGACGCTGGTTGAGGTTCACGGCGCTGAGGCTGCCGATCACGACGGCGACCTTGCCTTTCTGGCCGACACTGGTGGCCAGCGCCTCGCCGGCCGCCTCGCCCGCCGCGACGTTGTCGGTACCGACGTATCCCAGTACCTCGCTGTTCGGCACGGGGCCGTCCCAGGCGATGACCGGGATGCCGGCCGCCCTCGCCTTGGCGATGTCGTCGACCACGCTCGCGGGGTCGTTCGGCGAGATCGCGATGCCGGCCGGGTTGGTGGCGAGGATCGAGTCGAAGATCGCGACCTGGGCGGCCGCGTCGTCAGTGTCGGGGCCGAGGAACTTGGCGGTGACGCCGAGCTTCGCTGCGGCATCCTCCATGCCCTTCCGTGCGTCGACCCAGTAGGGGTTGTTCAGGGACTTCGGAAGAAAGACGTAGGCACCGGCCGTGTCATTGGCCGAGTCGCCGGCGACGGCGGTGCCTCCGGATGCTGCTCCGCTGCACCCGGCGAGGGCGAGCGTGGCCGCCGCGAGAACGGCGGTGAAGGCGATGGCTTTGCGCATTATTACTCCTTTGTAATGAGTGCTGTTCACTCGGGTGTGGATCGGATGATCCGGGGGTGTGGGGGTTGAGGAAAGAGAGGGAAGGGATGCTCGGGGTGATGTGGGGCTATAGGGCGTCTCCCCGAAGAAGCTCGACGGCCCGGGCCAGGGAGTTCCCGTCTCCGACATTGCCCGCGAAGACCACATAGGGAAGCCCGGAGAGTCTCGGCTGCTCGGCGCTGTCGTTCAGCCACACCGAGACGATGCCGGGAAAGAGTTGGCCGACGACTTCGGCGCGCTCGATGCGCAGCCCATCGGTGGCGACATCGCTGGATGTGATGCCGCCCTTGGCGAGCACCCAGGCAACGTCGACCTTCGCGACAGCGTTCTCCGTCGCCTCGACGAGCGCCTTCGACACGGCCTGTGCGATCACGAGGCTGGAGTGGCCCGAGTCACCGGTGATCTCCTGCCTGCTCGACACCAGCATCGCATCGGACTCGCGCAGCGCTTCGACTAGGGCGAGCGTGCACCGCTCGACCTCCCGCGCCGCCGAAGCGGCATCGAGCAGCCGGGGTACGTCGAGCTCGACAGACGCGATGGCAGGCACGTCACGCATCAGCGTGGCCACCTGCCGCGAGGTCAGCTCGACGTGCGATCCGACGACGATGAGCCCGTGCCCGGCGCGATCGCCCGCCGCGAAGATCTCTGCGTGCGAGAGCGGACCGCGGTCCGCCACTCCGAGCCGGGCCGCGACGAACGACGGGCCCGTGCGACAGAGCACGCGGGCTCCCGCCTCCTCGGCGAGCACCAGTCCGAGTGCGACGATGTCGAGGTCGCTGTCGGCGAGGGCGTTGACGATCACCGGCACCCCGTCGGAACACGACAGGAGGATGTCGCGCACCCGCTCAGGGCCACCGGTTCTGATGTCGTCAAGGGTCAGCGACCTCACATCAGCCGCGACGATGGCGCCGGCAGACTTCTCTTCGACATAGTCGGCCAGGTTCGAGCTTCGAAACCCGAAGGTGGCGTCGCGGGCGTAGTTCGTTTCGCCGACCGGAACGACCGTCTCCCCCACCGTGACGAAGTGCGTGTCGTCGGCCGTGACCCGACCGGCGGCGATGTACGCGGGTGCCAGAAGCAGAGCGTCGAACGGTTCACCGGCGGTGCGGGCCAGATCGGCCAGCACATCGGTCTCCAACGGATAGTGGCCACGCAGGGTCGAATCGCTTCGGGTGATGAGCGTGTACCGCTGCCCGCCTGCGGCCGCGGTGCGGGCGATCGCTGCGGCGATCTCCTGCACGACGCTCTTCGCTTCGGCATCGTTCAAGCCTCGGGTGTTCGTGAGGATGAAGAATCCGTGGGTCGGGTGACCGAACGCCCAGCGGAGGTCGTCGTCGCTCCACCGTGTGAGCACGGGAATGCCGTGCACGGCCTGGGTGCCGGTGGGGTCGTCGTCGAGAACGATGACCCAGCTCCCTGCCGAGCGGTTTGCGGCGCGGATGCTCGAACGGGCATCCGGAACCACTCGTGGCTCGGGGGCGGACTGCAGCAGTTCAGCGACCGAGCGGGCCGTCGACACGGTCTGCTCGGTCGTCATCGGGCGAGCTCGCGAACGCGTTCAGCCAGCAGTTCGACGCCGATGCGGGGGCTGGTGAGTACCTGCAGGCCGGTCGTCTCCTGCAGGGTGCCGGCCAGACGACCCATGGATGCCTGGGCCAGCACGATCAGGTCGACATTCTTCGCGAGCTCCGCGGCTTCGGCGATGACCATCCTGTCGTGGGTCTCGCGGTCACCGCCCATCAGGATGTCGAAGGCACCCGCGGTGAGGCGCTGTTCGATCGTGACCTCACGGCCGAGCTCGTCGGCCTTCGCCTGGATCAGGTCACTCGTCGGGGCGAGCGTGGTGGGAACGGTCGCGAGCACACCGATGCGGCTGCCGGTCTGCGCGGCCACGATGGCCATCGCCTCGTCGACCTTGACGACCGGCGTCTGCACAGCCCGCGCGGCGACGTCCAGCGCCGGGCCGAGCGATGAGCAGGCGGAGAAGATGATGTCCGCTCCCGCGGCCTCGGCCGCCTGGGCGAGGTGGGTCATGCGCTCTTCGCTGCGGGCGGAGATGCCGCCTTCGCGAACGACCGTCGCGAGCACGTCGGAGTCGACGAAATGCATCACCTCGGCGTCGGGCATCATCTCTGCAATCAGGTCGTTGATGACCGGCTCGACAGAAACGAAGACGAAACTCGTGTGCAGCACCGCGATCTTCATTGACACGTCTGATCTCCTTTGATGTATGACGCAAGACGTCAGTTGTCTTATCTTTAGCCACAGCGATCGAGAAGTCAACCCGACGGGGCCGCCGGATGTCTCGATCCGGTTACGGACGCGGGGTCAGCATCCTGATCACGGCAGAATCGTCCTTCATACCCAGGCCCTGCGCCTGCGCCAGGAGGTAGACCTGCTCCGCGGAGGCTGCGAGCGGAGCCGGCAAGCCTGCCGTGCGCGCGGCTCGGCCGACGATTCCCATGTCTTTGACGAAGATGTCGAGACGGCTCAGCACGGCTGCTTCATCTCCTTCGTGCTCCTCGATCATCCGCGGGCCGCGGTTGGCGAGCATGAAGGATGCGGCGGCCCCGGCTCCGAGCGCCTCGAGCGCTTTCGCCTGGTCGAGTCCGAGGGCGGCCGCAAGAGCAAGGGCCTCCGCGGCTGCGGCGATGTGGATGCCGCAGAGCAACTGGTTCACCGTCTTGAGCGCCTGGCCGTCGCCGGGGGTGTCGCCGACAATGATGAGGGTCGAGGAGAGCCTGTCGAGAACCGGCCGGGCGCGGGCGAGAACCTCCGGGTCTGCGCCGACCACGATGAGGAGGTCACCCTCGCCCGCCCGGATGGGACCGCCCGAGAGCGGCGCATCCACCAGCCCGACACCCGAGCCCGCGAGGCGCTCTGCGACCGCGGGGATGGCGCTGCCCCCGACAGTGCTCGTGAGAATGATGACGCAGCCCTCGGGGAGCACCCCGGCGACGCCGGTCTCACCGAACAGCGATTCCAGGAGTTGCTCTTCGTTCCGAACGGCGAGGAGCACGGCATCTGCTCCGGTCGCCGCCTCACGCGCGCTGCCGAACGTGGAGACGCCGTGACCCTCCGCCTCCTGGCGGCGGTCTTCGTTGATGTCGAAACCTCTGACGGTGAAGGCGCCGGCCAGTCTGGTCGCCATCGGCAGCCCCATGGCACCGAGACCCAACACAGCAACGGTTGAGGCAGCATCCGCCACATTTTCGGTTTCGAGGTTCGAGTCAGACATGTCAGTCATCCTACCTTCACCGGTCAGAGGCGGCGGCAGACGGAATAGGCTTCACTCACGCGAACAGCGCGCATGAACCGGAGGTCACCGTGGCTCGTCAGTCTCTCGTCGCCATGATCTCCGACGAGCTTCTGACGCGCATCGTCTCGGGCGAGTTCGCCCCCGGTTCCACGCTGCCCGGCGAACAGGATCTCGTGGCACGACACGATGTCAGCCGCGTGACCGTGCGCGAGGCGGTCAAGACCCTCGAAGCGATGGGGGTCGCCCGCATCGAGCGGGGCAGGGGCACCTTCGTCAACCCGCTGAGCGAGTGGACCTCGTTGGAGGCGGTTCTGCGGGCAGCCTCCAACGGTAAGAACGACGCGACCGCTGCCATCCAGCTCATCGAACTGCGCCGCATGCTCGAGACCGGCGCAGCAGAACTCGCCGCGACCCGCATCACCGGCGAGGAGATCGAGCGCCTCGACCGGCGCCTCGCAACCATGATCGCCGCCCACCACGTCAACGATGTCGCGAAGTTCGTCGAGGCAGACCTCGCCTTCCACGACATCATCCTGAGGGCATCCGGCAACGTCTTCCTCGCCGTTCTCTTTGAACCCCTCGCCCGCGTTCTCGCGGTGCGCCGCACCCAGACGTCTCGGGTGCCCGAGATCCAGGCCCACGCCATCGCGGTCCACGGCCTGATCGTCGAGGCCCTGCGCTCGGGCGACCCCGAACGGTCCCGCCAGGCGATGGACGCCCACATGGCGCAGACCCTGCGCGACCTGAAGACGCACGTGCTGCACATCGCGTAGCGCGCGGGGGGCCGTGCGGAGGGCGCGAGATTCGAACTCGCGAGACATTTCTGCCCACCAGTTTTCAAGACTGGCTCCATCGGCCGCTCGGACAGCCCTCCCTGGCCATAGGCGAAAGTCGCCGACAGCTCGCCTCAGTGTAACGGAAGCCTCCACCTTCGTCAGGCGTGTTGGCGCCGATGCACTCTTGCCGCGCAGGCGCCCACGACCCCGAGGATGAAGGCGATCGCACCCGCGATACCCCACCGACTACCGTCGGAAGCGCCCGTGCTTGCGAGAACCCCGGTCGAGTGCGCTCCGGTGCCTGCCGACTGGCCTCCAGCCCCCGCCGTGGCCGTCGCCGTCGGAATCGCGGTTACCGTCGAAGGGGGCGTCGGGGACGCCGTCGGCGCAACCCCACCTACAGCAAAGCTGACGGTGAACGGCTCGCTCTTTGACACCAGACTGGTCGCGACGACGGTGAAGCTGACGGAGCCAGGCGTGGGCGGCATGCCCGTGAAGACACCGGTCTTGGGATCGAGCGTCAGCCACGCCGGAAGAGTCGTCGAGGAGAAGGTGATGGGGTCGATACCCGTCGCCGTCACCGTTCCCGTCACCCGAGAGCCGACCTGCGCGCCCGTCACGGGTGCCTGCAGCGTGACAGCCGTCGCGAGATCGATCGACGAGACGACACCCCGGGCGAAGCTCGTCGTGAGGAGTACGTTCTGTGGCGAGACAGCGATCCCGAAGACCCCCGAGCCGGCGGGCATGGTCTGGATCGTGACCGCCGTGGAGGCTCCGGCAGGAATCACGCTGACACTGTTCGCGCCTCGGCTGGTCACATAGACGTTGTCGGCTCCGTCCACAGTCAATCTGGAGGGTACCGAGCCGGGCAGCAGTCGAACGCTCGACACGATATTGGAGCCGGACGCCTTGGCGGGGTCGATCTGAACGACGGTGTCGGCGGCCGAGTTGGCGACCCACAGCTTTCCCCTGTGGTCGATGGCGATCGCAAAAGGCGCACCCGTCGGAAGCTGAGCCACCTGCTCGGTCTTGGCCGGGGTGATGCGGGAGACCGTGCCGTTACCCGAATTTGCCGTGTAGATGACACCGTCCGGGTCGGACACGATCCCCACCGGCGCAGACCCTGCAGGAAGCCGCGCGTAGACCGCTGTCGATTGGTAGGTGGCGCCGACCAGCTTGACCTGAGAGACCGTATCTGACGAAGAATTCGCGCTGTAGACGACGTCGGTCGGTGTGATGGCGAGCGCGTCCGGCTTGATCGCTGCTCCGAGGTCGAAGATCGTGGGCACTGTCGCCCCCGGAACGAAGCGCGCGATGGAGTGCGTGTCGACGTTGGCGCTCCACACCGCGGTGGTGCCGTGCTCCACCTTCACGTCGATGGGATTCGAGCCAGCCGGCATCGACATCGACCGACCGGTTTCGAGCACGCCGCCCGCGGTGTAGGCCGTGATGGAGTCCGACCCGAGATTGGCGACGAAGAATTCGCCGCTGAATGCGACGGCCACCGCCTGTGGGCTCGACCCCGCTCCGATCGTGACGAACGGGTCAGCGGTCACCGGCGTCGCGGACGCGGCGCCCCCGATCGCAACGAGGGCTATGCAGAAGACCGGAGCAAGAACACGGCGAGAGAGGTTCACGCAGGTGACAATAGCTCATTAATACCATCGTGCCAATGTCACCCCAAGATCGGACGCGTCAGCGCAGCTGCGCGAGCGCGTGAGCGAGGCCGTCGTCGTAGATCGAGGCGGTCACCTCCGTCGCGACCGCCTTCACGTCATCGGGCGCCTGGCCCATCGCCACTGCGCGACCCTCGACCGAAGCCCACGTGAGCATTTCGATGTCGTTCCGCCCGTCGCCGGCCGCCAGCACGCGCGCCCCGGGGATACCGAGCAGCTGCCGCACCCGCTCGAGCGAGGTCGACTTGTTCACGCCGTCGGGTGCGATGTCGAGCCAGGCCGTCCAGCCGACCGAGTACGAGACGCGGTGCAGGCCCATGGTCTCGACGATGGCGAGGAAGTCCTCCATGTCGTGTCCGGGTGAGATGACGACGACGCGTGTCGCCTCCACGTCGAGCAGCTCGTCGAACGTAACGGCTTCACCCCCGACATCCGTCGCCCCGTTCGGAAAGTCACCGGTGTAACGGAAGTATCCGTCGGCATCCTCGACCGCGTAGTGGGCATTCGCCAGATGCGCGCGGATCTGGTTCAGCACGGCGCCAGGGTTGAAGGTCTCGACGATCTCCCGCCGATAGCCGAGGGGAGCATCCGCATCCCGTTGCATGGTGATCGCACCGTTCGAGCACACGACGTACTCGGGCGTGATGCCGAGCAGGTCGAGCACGGGCAGTGTCGATGCCACGGAGCGCCCGGTCGCGAGCATGACCTCGTGGCCGAGGCCGGTGAGGCGGGCGACCTGGTCGGTGAGGGCGGCGCCGATCGTTCCGTCTTCGGTGAGCACGGTTCCGTCGATGTCGAGCGCGATGAGCCAGCGTTCGGGGTTGGTGGGGTTGGTCTCCGGATGATCGGCAGAGCCCGGAGCGTCCGCGACGGCGCCTCGCGGCAGATCGACCTGCCCCGGTCGCGCCGCGGAGTCGGGCTTCTCGGTGCTCGAAACGGCGGCAGGCTCATCCACCATCGGAGTCTCGCCCTCCTCCGCCTCGCGAGCCGCCTCCTCCGCATCCCCGAACGGAACGTCACCGGCCGGCATGTCGCCCGCGCTCACGGGCGCCGCCCGTTCAGCGGCTCGATGACCTCGAGGCCGCCGAGGTAGGGGCGCAACACCTCGGGCACGCGCACCGAACCGTCGGACTGCTGGTGCGTCTCGAGGATGGCCACGATCCACCGCGTCGTCGCGAGCGTGCCGTTGAGCGTCGCCACGGGTGCGGTCTTGCCCGATTCGGTGCGGTACCGGGTATCCAGCCGTCTCGCCTGGTACGTCGTGCAGTTCGAGGTCGACGTGAGCTCCCGGAACGTGCCCTGCGTCGGCACCCACGCCTCGATGTCGTACTTGCGGGCGGCCGACGAACCGAGGTCGCCCGCCG
This sequence comes from Subtercola boreus, assembly GCF_003399645.1. Lineage (GTDB taxonomy): Bacteria > Actinomycetota > Actinomycetes > Actinomycetales > Microbacteriaceae > Subtercola > Subtercola boreus_A. The sequence goes on along the minus strand of NZ_NBXD01000002.1, from coordinate 229,761 downwards.
CGACGTCGATCACGCGGTAGTTGAGGCCGAGGGAGGCCAGCAGCTCCTCCTGGTAGCCCAGAAGGCGCAGGTGTTCGGCTTCGGCGTCTTCGGGCAGCACATATGAGAACATCTCGAGCTTGTTGAACTGGTGAACGCGCAGGATGCCGCGGGTGTCCTTTCCGCCCGAGCCGGCCTCCCTGCGATAGCAGGTGGACCATCCGGCGTAGCGGTAGGGCCCCTCGGTCAGATCGAGGATCTCATCGGAGTGGTACCCGGCGAGCGCCACCTCACTCGTACCCGTGAGGTAGAGGTCGTCGGCCGGCAGGTAGTAGATCTCGTCGGCGTGCTCCCCGAGAAAACCGGTGCCGCGCATGATCTCGGGGCGCACCAGCGTCGGCGTGATCATCGGCGTGAACCCCGCGTCGAGCGCCTTCTGCAGAGCGAGGTTCATCAGGGCGAGTTCGAGCCGGGCGCCGATTCCGGTGAGGAAGTAGAAGCGCGCCCCGCTCACCTTGGCGCCGCGCTGCAGGTCGAATGCACCGACCAGCTCCGCGATCTCGACGTGGTCGCGCGGCTCGAAGTCGAAGGCCGGGCGGGTTCCGACCTCGCGCAGGGTGATGAAGTTCTCCTCGCCGCCCGAGGGAACGCCCGCGAGGATGGGGTTGGCGATCGCACCGACCAGTTCGCTGAACTGCCGTTCGGCATCCTGTACCCGCTGGTTGGCCTGCTTCACCGATGCGGCGAGGGACTGGGCCTCGGCGACCAGCGCCTTCTTCTCGTCTTTTGCGGCCGCCGCGACCTGCTTGCCGAAAGCGTTCTGCGAAGCGCGCAGGGTGTCGTACTCGCCGATCGCGGCGCGACGCTCGGCATCTGCCGCCAGAGCCCGCTCGACCAGCTCGACCGAGTCGCCCCGCGCCGCCTGGGATCGTCGAACGAGGTCAGGGTCTTCGCGCAGGAGTACTGGATCGATCACCTGCACAATCTTAGCGATGCCCTACCCTGTGACTTGTGGCTGAAGCAGAGCAACCGACACCTCTTCCGGGCATTGAACGAGCGGCGGTCGTGCTGAATCCGATCAAGGTGGATGCCGTGAAACTCCGCGCGGCAGTCGAACGCAGAACGTCAGAGGCCGGCTGGGGCGAAACGCTCTGGTACGAGACCACGACGACGGATGCGGGGCAACTCGTCACCTCCGAAGCGGTACGGGCCGGGGCGGCCGTCGTCATGGCTGCGGGCGGCGACGGAACCGTGCGAGCGGTGGCCGAAGCGCTGCGCGGAACCGGAGTACCGCTCGCCCTGCTTCCGTCGGGAACGGGCAACCTCCTCGCCCGGAACCTCGACCTCACGATGGACTTCGACGAGGCCATCACGCTCATGTTCACCGGGTACGACCGCAGCATCGACCTCGGCCTGATCGACATCCTGCGTCCAGACGGCGGAGCCGCCTCCACCCACGTCTTCCTCGTGATCGCGGGGCTCGGCATCGACGCGAAGATGATCGCGAACACCAACTCGAAGCTCAAAAAGGCCGTCGGCTGGCTGGCCTACGTCGACGGCGGTATTCGGGCGCTCCCCGAACTGCGCTCCATCAGAATGCAGGTCTCGATCGATGGCGAGGAGCCGTGGCGCTCCGTGTCGTCCCACTCCGTGATGGCGGGCAATTGCGGACTGCTGCCCGGCGGCATCCTGCTCATTCCCGAAGCGAAACCCGACGACGGGGTGCTCGACTTCATGGCGCTGCGGCCGCAGGGGCCGTTCGGCTGGATCCGCGCGTGGAACAAGGTGACGATCGAGAACGGCGTGCTGGCGAAGTCGGCCGCGGGTCGCAGGTTGATCGACATCTCGCCCGAGGTGAAAGACGTCATCTACGCGCAGGGCACCGACCTGCGGCTGCTGCTCGAGGAACCGCAGGAGATTCAGCTCGACGGCGACGAGTTCGGTGCGGCGACGTCGCTGCACATCCGGGTCGACCCGGGCGCGCTGCGCGTGCGGGTCTAGCGGGTACCAGGCTCTTCGCTGAGCAGGGAACGCAGCCAGTCGCGCGCTTCGATGAAGACACCGTCGTCGTAGCGTTCGACGTACTCGACCGGCGCCCGGTCGGCCCGCGGATACGAACCGAGAAAGATCACGCGCGGACTGAAACGCCGCACGCCGAGCATCGCATCCGCGACCCGTTCGTCGAGGATGTGGCCATCGGCATCGATGATGAACCGGTACCGTCCGAGCGCATCCCCGATCGGACGCGACTGCAGCAGACTCAGGTTCACCCCCCGCGTCGAGAACTGTTCGAGCAGCTCGAGCAGGGCACCCGAACGGTCCGCGGGCAGCTCGGCGATGATGCTCGTCTTGTCGGCACCCGTCGGCGTCGGCAACGAATCCGTGCGGCTCACCAGAACGAACCGTGTGACCGCGTTCTGGTTGTCACCGATATTCTCGGCCAGCACGTTCAGCTCGTGGTGCTCGACGATGCGGGGCGGGGCGATCGCGGCATCCGCCAGATCGCTGTCGAACAGGCTGAGCGCACTCGCCACGTTCGAGGTCGACGGGATGTGCCCGTGCGTGGGCAGGTTCGCCTCGAGCCAGCCGCGGCACTGCGCGTAGGCGACCGGGTGGGCGTTCACGACGTGCACGTCTTTCAGCTCGATGCCGGGCCGCGCGACGAGCGCGAACTGCACCCTGACCAGGTACTCCCCCACGATGCGCAGGTTCGGGATGCTCGCCAGCGCATCCTGGGTGGCGCTCACGCCACCCTCGACCGAGTTCTCGATCGCGATCATGGCGGCGACGCTGCGGCCACTCGTCACATCGTCGAGCGCCTCGCCGACGTTGTTGACGCTCCGCCAGGTCTGCCCTGCGGCCTCCGGCACCTGTGCGAGTGCCGCCTCGGTGAAGGTTCCGCTCGGGCCGAGGTAGCTGTAGGTCTTAGACGCTGCGGGTGTGCTGTCGGGCATGGTGCGAGCCTAGCGCGCCGCACTTTGACCCCCATTCAGGAGTGATTCGCGCGGAATTCCTTCACCCAACCTTACCTTTTGCTGAATTTTCATCATTTGCTGTAAGAAATCGCTGACAGTCAACTCTCTCCACCTAGGAACCCGGAATCCGGAATCCGTCCGGTAGTCCCCGACTCACCACGAGCCGCAAACGAGAAGGAAAAAGTTGATGAAGCTGTCGAAGATGGTGGCGGGTGCCGCCGTAGCGGTACTCCTGGGGGCCGGTTTGGTGACGGGCGGGAGTGCGGGGCTGGCCTCGGCCAATTCGCAGGCGCTGAATCACCGGCCTCTCGCCTGCAAGAGGGGATCAGACGTGATCGGGGGCCTGCAGCCCGACATGGGGTGCGGGTACAGGGGTTCCTCCGGAGGTGGCGCATCGGGCGACCCGACCGGCGGGCCGACCTGGGGCTACGACCGTTCGATCTACACGGACACGAAGGATTTCAGCCCGTGGGAGGTGCTGAACAACACGAAGCTCTTTCCCTCATCGGACTCGGGGTACGAATGCACCCCCGCCTCAAACGGTTCCAACCTCTGCGAGCGTTCCACCGCGCAGAGCCCTCTTCCGGGTATCGACAACGCATCGCTCTCACAGCTCAAGGCGCAGGCCAATCGCGGCAGCGTTCTCAGCTGGGTCGAGGACGACTCCATCCACTGCACGTCGACTCTCCAATGTTTCAAGACGACAGTCGTCTTCCCGAAGTACACGGCGGATGCCATGTATACCTACTCGTCCTCGGGCGAGCTCAATACCCCCCAGGTCTCCTGGTACAGGAATGACGGAAAGGGCACCGGTGGTACTGGTACCTACATCGGTACCTCCAAGGGCTTCCTCTCGGTCGACTCGTCCGCAGACGCAGACATCGAGAACGCTAACTCCGTCTCCGTCAGCTCGACTATCAGCCCTACCTCGGTGAGCGGGAGCGACAAACGCGCGGACTATTCGGTGAGCGTGCGGGCTGCCACGGGCGGATCGACGCTTGTACGCCTACACGTCGTCGGTTTCCGAGACACCACCGAGGATTCCATTCCCAGCGACTGGGTGCGCCTCAGCGACCTTTCCAGCGAGTACGTCGTCTATCTCATTCCGTCGCTCAACCCGGGAGACATTTCGACAGCACGGCTGCACCTGACGGTGACGGGATTGGCTGAGGCGTATGTGGTTGCGGATGGCAATGGAACAACAGCGAGTTCGGTCGTCCAGGTGCGCCCCGACTCGCCCGTCTGCACGACACCGGGAACGAAGGAAGGAAAAGGGGTCGCGGCTGTCGGAACCCAAGCCACTCTTCTCCGTGGCATCCACTGCACCACCCCGGTGTCGACGACCCTGAAAGCGTGGACCGGAGACAGCCGGGGGGCCGGTGCGTTCCGAGTCGTCAGCGACGAGATCAGTTACACACCGGCTTCCGCCACCTACACCGGTGACGACACGATCTTCGTCTACACCGAGAATGCCGCTGGGGTTGCGAGTCTGCCGACAGCCATCCACGTGCGTGTTGGCGGGTCAGCGGTCTCAGCCGACGATGACCAGACAGTCGACGCAGACACACCCCTCGTGCTCGATGCTGCAAACGGCCTGACGGCAAACGACATCTTTCCGAGTGGTCGGGATGGCTGGAGCGCTGCGGTGGACGCCAACCCCGCCACGGGGAAGGTGAATGTGGCAGCTGACGGATCTCTGCGCTTCGACCCAGCACAGTCCTTCACCGGCGATGTCTCGTTCACCTACCACCTGAACGGCCCGCTCGGAGCGCGCAGCGAAACCTCCACCGTCACCATTCACGTCGTGAGCGACCAACCGCCGACCGCCGTGCTCGGTCAGTCGTACAGTTACTCAGGGCATACCTCGCTGGGCTCCTCGTCGCAGTTCCAGGTGACCTCGGGCAGCCTTCCTGACGGCCTCAAGATCGACAGGAGAACCGGTGCGATCTCGGGGACGCCGACGAAGCCGGGTACGTTCCACTTCACGGTGAAGATCACCGGGCAGGGCGGCTCGGCCGTCCGAACCATCGACATGGCCGTGGTCGACCCGAGCGTCTCCGACGATGAGTAAGTTCCCGCTGTGAAACGCGGGGCGGTGGTCTTCTCCCTCACAGGCGGGGGAGAAGACCATTTGTCCACAGATGGCGCAAGTGCTCGCATCCCGCTGGCGACGGGTGCCAAGATGAAGGCATGAACGAGCGCGCCGGGCTGCAGGCCCTTCCCGAAGACCTGGTGGATGTCGATGCCCTGGTGGCGGCCTACTACGACCTGAAGCCTGATGTGTCGAACCCCGAGCAGAAGGTCGTGTTCGGCACGAGCGGGCACCGGGGGTCGTCCCTCGACACGGCCTTCAACGAGAACCACATCCTCGCGATCACGCAGGCGATCGTGGAATACCGGGCGTTGCAGGGCATCACGGGGCCGCTCTTCATCGGGCGCGACACGCACGGCCTCTCCAAGCCGGCCGAAGACACGGCACTCGAGGTGCTGAACGCGAACCGGGTCACCGTCTGGACAGACTCGCGAAACAGCTACACACCGACGCCGGCCGTCTCACACGCGATCCTCCGCTACAACAACCCGGCCTCGGGCCACTCCGACCAGGCCGACGGCATCGTCATCACGCCGAGCCACAATCCTCCGCGCGACGGCGGCTTCAAGTACAACCCCCCGCACGGCGGTCCGGCCGACTCCGACGCCACGGGATGGATCGCGGCCCGGGCGAACGAGCTGGTCGAGGGTGGGCTCGTCGATGTGCTGCGCGGGGAGGCGACCCCGAGCGACACCTACGACTTCCGCGAGCACTACGTGGCCGACCTGCCGAGCGTCATCGATCTCGACAAGATCGCGAAGTCGAAGATCCGCATCGGTGCAGACCCGCTGGGCGGCGCGAGCGTCGAGTACTGGGAGCTGATCGGCGAGCGCTTCGGGCTGAACCTCGAAGTCGTCAACACCGAGGTCGACCCGCAGTGGGCGTTCATGACGCTCGACTGGGACGGCAAGATCCGCATGGACTGCTCCTCGCCGTACGCCATGGCATCGCTGGTGGCCCGCCGCCACGACTACGACATCTCGACGGGCAACGACGCAGATGCCGACCGGCACGGAGTCGTCACCCCCGACGCCGGCATCATGAACCCGAACCACTACCTCGCCGTCGCAATCCAGTACCTCTACGGCAATCGCACGAGCTGGCGACCGGATGCCGCGATCGGCAAGACGCTCGTGTCGTCGACCATGATCGACCGGGTCGCAACCTCGCTGGGCCGTCGGCTCTGGGAGGTGCCGGTCGGCTTCAAGTGGTTCGTTCCCGGGCTCATCGACGGAAGCGTCGCCTTCGGCGGCGAGGAGTCGGCGGGAGCGTCGTTCCTGCGCTTCGACGGCACCGTCTGGACCACCGACAAAGACGGCATCATCCTGGCGTTGCTCGCCTCGGAGATTCTCGCGGTGACCGGCAAGACGCCGTCGCAGCACTACGCCGACCTCGTCGCCGAGTTCGGCGACCCGGTGTACGAGCGCATCGACGCCGCGGCCTCCAAGGCGCAGAAGGCCCAGCTCGCCAAGCTCGACGGCGACGACATCCAGGCGTCGACGCTGGCGGGCGAGCAGATCACGGCGAAGCTGAGCAGGGCGCCCGGCAACGACGCCGCCGTGGGCGGGCTCAAGGTCGTCACGAAGAACGCCTGGTTCGCGGCGCGCCCCTCCGGTACCGAAGACGTCTACAAGATCTACGCCGAGTCGTTCCTCGGCGCCGAGCACCTGAAGGAGGTTCAGGCCGAGGCGAAAGTCATCGTCGACGGCGCGCTCGGCGCCTGAGGCCGGGCCTCGAGTCGGCGCGCTCGGCAGGCGTCAGCCCGCGTAGCCGGGCGCTGCGGGGAGGCCGAAGAACTCCTCCAGGGTGCTCACGCCGGTCGTGTGCATCTCGGTGGCGAGGTCGACCCCGACGAAACGGAAGTGCCAGGGCTCGGACTCGTAACCCGTCACCGCCACCCTGTCGGCCGGGTACCGCAGAATGTAGCCGAACCGGTAGGCGTTCGCGGCGAGCCAGATGCCTGAGGGCGACGAGCCGAAGCAGGGAGTCTCGAGGTCACAGCCACTGGAGGTGTCCATTATGTCCATGGCGAGCCCCGTCTGGTGTTCGCTGAAACCGGGCCGGGCGCTGGTCTGGTCGGCGCCCGCCACACCGAGCGCGTCTTTGTAATGCTGGTAGGCCCTGACCTGCACCTCGTAATCCCGGTAGCCGCTCTGGGCGACCAACTGGGTACCGATCTCGGCTTTGTCCGCAGCGAACATCGCATGCAGGGCGTCAGCGGCATCCGCCCGCAGCATGTATCCGAGCGGGTCGGGCATGTCACTCGGCAGATCGACGAGATCCGGTGGCACGAACGTGGCACCGTCGGTGATCGGGCGCAGCTTGTCGACGACCACCCAGATACTGTTCGGATCGTCGACCGAGAAAGCCCCCCTGTTGAAGGCGGGAGGGGCCGGAGGCGCTGGAGCCACGGCCGCGGGCGGCGGCGAGGCAGGCGCCGAGGCAGATGCGGATGCGGATGCGGATGCAGGAGTGGCCCCCGCGGAGGGCGTCGCCCCAGCGGCGGCCGCGGCCCCCGACTGGAACTGCTGCGCCACCACGTTCAACGCGACCACCGTTCCTCCGACGAATACCGCGACCACGACGACGATGAGCGCCGCGGCAACCAACCGCCGCCGACGAAACCGTCGACGCCGATCATCCGGAGTCGGGTTCGGAGTCTCGCGACTGGCCGACCGCGCGGCAGGATCCGACGATGAACCACTGGGCGGAGGGGCTTGTGACACCCGCCCAGTGTAGAGGCATCATGCTCAGAAGCAGGGCGGATCGGCCCTGACGGAGGGTGGGTCAGGCGATGCTGTAGAAGTGCGCCGTGCCACCCGGATTCTCGACGGTGATGGCCGTGTCGAGGTCGCGGTACTGCGCATCGACCGTGTGCCCGGCGAACTTGACCGACGTCGTTCCGTCGGGGTTCGTGTCCACCCGCGAGACGAGCATCGTGTGGTCGACGCCGTTGTCGTTCTGGGGGTCCCAGTCGAACATCACGACGTCGCCGACCTTGACGGAGGCACGGTCGGCCAGTTCGAGTCGGGTCGTGTCGGAGCGTGAGTTCAGGTAGTCGTCCATCTCGTTGCCGCGGATCCAGCTGAGACTGTATCCGCCACCCGAGCCGTAGTCGCTGTACCAGTCGTCGTTCTGCTCCCAGCCCCGGGCGACCAGGGTCTGGTTCACGAAGTTGCCGCAGTCGTTGTCGCTGAAGACACTCCACTCGTCGAGGTTGTAATCCTTCCAGTAGGTGAACGCGTACTGGAGCTGGCGATCGACTGGCGTAATGACCTGGTACGAGAACATCTTGCCCGCATCGAGCACCGTTCCTTCAGCGGTCGACAGCGCGACGGCAGCGTCGGCCGGCTGGTAGTCGACCGCGGCCGGGGTGACGAAGGAGACGTTCCCGTTCGCATCGACGGCGACGGATGACGCGGGGGCACCTCCGACGGTGACGCCGACGACGGTGGCGAGCCCGGTACCCGCGAGGGTGACGACCGTTCCGCCGGTCAGGGCGCCGGATGCGACATCCAGCGAGGCCACGACCGGTGCCTCATTCGTAGCTGGGACCGGTGCAGAGATCTTTTCGCTGAGAGAACCTGTCGCCGTACATCCGGCGAGGGCAAGAAGAGAGGAACCGGCGGCCAGGGCAATAAAAGAGCGTCGCGTGGTTATCGTCACGTTATAAGAACATCATGTGTTCCTATGAATGGGCCCGGCTTGACAAATGTAAACCCCCCATTCGGAGCAACTTGCCACCTTGCAACCATCTTTCGGTGGGTGTAACTTTGCACTCTACGCAATTTTTCGGCACGGCACCCTCCCCCGGCCTCGCCGGCAGCTTTCAGATCAGGACACCCATGTCACGCGCAACAACAGCCGGCCAGGCCCGGGCCCAGTCGATCAAAGACGCCGGCGGCGTCATGACGCACCGGCAGATCCTTGTGATCATCTTCGCCCTCATGGCGGGGATGTTCCTCTCCGCCCTCGACCAGACCATCGTCGGCACCTCGATGCGCACCATCGCCGACGATCTCGACGGTCTGAGCCTTCAGGCGTGGGTGACGACGGCCTACCTGATCCTCTCGACCATCAGCACACCGATCTACGGCAAGCTCTCCGACATCTTCGGCCGCCGCCCACTTTTCATCATCGCCATCAGCATCTTCCTGGTCGGGTCCCTTCTCTCCGGTCTCTCGACGTCGATGTACGAACTCGCGGTCTTCCGCGGCATCCAGGGCCTCGGCGCCGGTGGCCTCATGGCCCTGCCGCTGGCGATCATGGGCGACATGCTCGCTCCCCGGGAACGCGCCAAATACCAGGGTTACTTTCTCGCCACCTTCGGTATCGCGAGCGTCATCGGCCCGTTGCTCGGCGGGTTGCTCTCCGGCACGCCCGAAATCCTCTTCATCACCGGATGGCGCTGGGTCTTTCTCATCAACCTCCCCATCGGTGTGATCGCCTTTGCTGTCGTGTTGCGCTTCCTGCACCTGCCGCACACGAAACGCGCCAACGTGCGCATCGACTGGTGGGGCGCTGTCACGGTCATCGTCGCGCTGGTTCCGCTGCTGCTGATCGCCGAGCAGGGCCGCGAATGGGGCTGGGGATCGGCCGGCGCGTGGGTCTGTTACGTGCTCTCGGCCGTCGGCATCGCCGCATTCGTCTACGTCGAGAGCAAGATGGGCGACAACGCGCTCATCCCGCTCAAGCTGTTCCGGTCGTCGACCTTCTCCGTCGCCACCGTGCTCGGCGTTCTGGTCGGGTTCGGCATGTTCGGGGCCCTGCTGACCGTGCCGCTCTACCTTCAGATAGTGAAGGGTGCAACGCCGACGGAGTCGGGCTTCCTCATGCTGCCCATGATCCTCGGCCTGATGACCGCCTCCATCGTCAGTGGCCAACTCATTGCGCGCACTGGCCGCTACAAGAAGTTCCCCGTGATCGGTACAGCCTTCATGGCGGTCGGCTTCTTCATCATGACGTTCCTGACCGTCGACACGCCCCTCTGGTACGTGATGCTCGGGATGTTCGTCATCGGCCTGGGGCTCGGCCAGATGATGCAGACACTCACCATCGCCTCGCAGAACTCCGTCGGACCCCGCGACATCGGGGTAGCGACGAGTGCGTCGACGTTCTTCCGCCAGATCGGTGGAACGCTCGGCACCGCCGTCGTGTTCTCCTTCATCTTCAGCCGACTGCCGGGAACCATCACCGATGCCTTCGCAACGCCGTCGATCAAATCGGGTCTGGCCGCCGCGGCTCAAGACCCGGCCGTGACGGGGAACTCCGCCAACACCCAGATCCTCGGCTGGCTGCAGACTCAGAACTTCGGCGCGATCACCGAGGCCCTCAATGGCAACACCGCGTTCCTCAGCGTGATCGACCAGCGCTTGGCGCTGCCGTTCCTGACCGGCTTCTCCTACTCGATCGCCTCCGTGTTCTGGATCACGATGGCCGTCGTCGCGGTGGCATTCGTTCTCGCACTTTTCCTGAAGGCTCCTCCGCTTCGCCAGAAGTCGGCCATGCAGGAGGCGAGCGACCTGGATGCTGCGGCCGACACGGTTGCGGCCGAAGCACTGTCTGCAGCGAACGCCACGGGCGCGATGATCGAGCCGGGAACGAGCGACGAAGGCGACTTCGGTGCGGGAGCACGGGCATCCGGAACCTCGCACACCGCCGAGGTCGCCGACAGCACCGTCGGATCCGGCTCGGGCGCGGGTGCTTCGTCGCACGCTCCGCGCCACGGCGCCTAAGCGCCGGGCGGTACCGTCGGGCTGGGTACCTCAGCGCCGGGCGGCACCTCGGGGTCGGGCCCCGCATCGCCCGGCCCCGCCGCGCGCTCCTCGAACGCCGCCCCGGGCAACCGCGAGCGCATGACCGCAATCGCCTCCGGATTCTGGTCGACGAGCAGGTAGCGGCGCCCGAGCGCGGCGGCGACAGCACCGGTCGTGCCCGATCCCGCGAAGAAGTCCAGCACGAGATCTCCCTCGCGGGACGACGCCTGCACAATACGCCGAAGCACACCCTCGGGCTTCTGGGTCGGGTAGCCCGTCTTCTCGCGGCCGGTCGGTGACACGATCGTGTGCCACCAGACATCCGTCGGCAGCTTGCCACGGGCGGCTCGCTCAGCCGTGACGAGCCCCGGCGCCATGTAGGGCTCCCGGTCGACCGTCGCCGAGTCGAAATAGTACGAAGCAGGGTTCTTCACGTAGACGAGAATCGTGTCGTGCTTCGTCGGCCAGCGTGTCTTCGCCTTGGCGCCGTAATCGTAGGCCCAGATGATCTCGTTCAGAAAGCTCTCGCGCCCGAACAGCGCATCGAGCAGCACCTTGGCGTAGTGGGCTTCGCGATAGTCGAGGTGCAGGTAGAGGGTTCCGTCGTCGGCGAGAAGGCGCCAGGCCTCGAGCAGGCGCGGCTCGAGGAACTCCCAGTAGTTCTCGAACGCGTCGTCGTAGCGCAGCAGGTCGCCCTTGATACGCGCGTAACTGTTGCCCTTGAATCCGGTGATCGACCCCGAACCGGCCTCGGAGCGCACGGCGGTCGTACCCTGCCGACGCTGCACGCGACCCGTGTTGAACGGTGGGTCCAGGTAGATGAGAGTGACCGATCCACTGTCGAGACCGGGCAGCACGTCGAGATTGTCGGCCTGGATGATGCGGCCCGAGCCCTCATCACCGACACGGTCGGGGCGGGTCGGGGCGGGCATCCCCTCATTCTGACAGGCCGGGGCGACAACTCGCAGTCGCGCGGCACCGGGCGTACTGTCGAGGGGTCATGAGTACTGAGATCCGTCACGAAGCTGACCACCACCGTTACGTTCTACTGATCGACGACCGCGAAGCCGGCCTGGCCGACTACCGCACCGCCGGCGATGCGATCGTCTTCACGCACACCGAGGTCGATCCGCGCCACCGCAAGCACGGGCTCGGCGGCAACCTGGTGCGGGGGGCCCTGGATGATGTGCGGATCAATACCGGGCTGAAGGTCGTTCCACAGTGCAGCTTCGTCGCGGACTGGATCGATGTGCATCCGGAGTACCACGAGCTCGTCGAGAGAGGCTGATCGGCCCACCGTCCAGGTGGGTTCGCTGAATTCGCTGGAGCTGGGCTCCCGAGAGGCCGAAGAGTTGCCCCGAGCACCGACGCGAACGGCCCCGTGCGGGCCCGGCGAATGGATGCCCGGCTCAGGGAACGCGTTCGATCCACTCGCGGGTGCCGAACTTCGATTCCACCAACGCCTCGGCCTTCGCGTACTCGTCGTCAGTGACGTCGCCCGTCGAGGCGCCGTAGAGCGAGGTGAAGGTCTCGATCATCCGGTCGATGATGTCCTCGCGGCTCAGCCCGGTCTGGCTGCGCAGCGGATCGACCCGCTTCGCGGCCGACTTCGTACCCTTGTCGCTCATCTTCTCGCGGCCGATGCGCAGCACCTGCACCATCTTCTCGCCGTCGATGTCGTAGCTCATCGTGACGTGGTGCAGCACAGCGCCGTTGCCCAGGCGCTTCTGAGCGGCCCCACCGATCTTGCCGCTCGGGCTCGAGATGTCGTTCAGCGGCACGTAGCTCGCGTCGATGCCGAGCGACTTCAGGGCGACCAGCACCCACTCGTCGAGGAAGGCATAGGAGTCGGCGAAGCTGAGGCCCTGCACAAGGTCGGCCGGGGCGTAGATCGAGTAGGTCACGACCGACCCGGCCTCCATGAACATCGCTCCGCCGCCGCTGACCCGACGCACGACATCGAAGCCGAACTTCGCCGCATTCTCGGGGTCGACCTCGTTCTTCAGCGACTGGAAGCTGCCGATGACGACGGCCGGGGAGTTCCACTCCCAGATACGCAGGGTCGGCGCGCGGCGGCCTTCGCCGACCTCGACGGCCAACACCTCGTCGAGTGCCATCTGCATGACGGGCGGCACGGCCTTCGAATGGATGACCTGCCAGTCGTAATCTCGCCAGCTCGTCGCCTTGGCGAGTGAACGGCGAATTGCGACAGCCACACCCTCGGCGCTGAAGCCGAGCAAGTTTGCGTCCTTCGGCAGTGCTGCCTTGATCGCGGCCGCGATGGCGGAGGCCTCGCTCTCGGCGGACAGCCCGTTCACCGCCCCGTTGATGTCGTCGAGCGCACTGTCGGGTTCGAGGAAGAAGTCGCCCGCGAGCCGGAAATCGGCGAAGACTCCATCGCGCACCTCGAGATCGACGACGACGAGCTTGCCGCCCGGAACTTTGTATTCACCGTGCATGCCCTCAGCCTAAACCTGCCCGACCGCCCTCCCCGGGTTTCGCAGAGTGATCGCCGAGGAGAGGATCCATTTTGCGCAAAAGCACGTCGACGGGCGCTTTTGGGTGCCTTTGCGCAAAACGCGCGGCGCGCGGAGGGGGCGGGCGGAGGGGGGGGCGGGCGGGTCAGGGGGGCGCGCGGGTCAGGGGGGGCGCGGGTCAGGGGGGGCGCGGGTCAGGGGGCGACGGAGTGGGCGGCGAGCCAGGAGAGGAGGTCGGTGACGACCTCCTCTCGGTTGGTCTCCCGCAGAACCTCGTGGCGAGCATCCGGATACAGCCGAACGGTCACGTCGCTGAGGCCACCGCGCCGGTACGCCGACGCGAGCTTCTGCGCGCTCTTCTCCCCGCCGAGGATGTCGTCGGAGCCGGAGAGGATGAGCACCGGCAGCGGTGCATCGAAGTGCCGTGCCGGCCGACCGAAGAGCCGTAGGCCATCTGCCAGCCCGAAGAGCTTGAGCACTTTTGCTTCGAACATGAACTCGTCCTCTGCGGCTGCCGTCTGTACAGCGACATCGCGACTGAGCCACTCATAGCCGTGACCGCCGCCGCCAGCGGGGCGGTGGCGGCGGCTGAGGTCTCCGCCGTCCATCGATCCGGGCATCCGGTAGGCCGAGCCCACCAGAACGAGGCCGGCGTACGGTTTCGCCGAGCCGTTCACGATAATCTGCGCCATGAGCGAGCCCCAGCTCTGGCCGAGCAGGAAGAGCGGAACCTCGGGGTTCTTCGTGGCGATCAGGGCGGTGAACTGCCGGATGCCCGCGATCGTCGCCCGAAGACCACCCGGCCCGAGCCTGCCGAACTGCGACCGGTCGCCGCGGTACTGGTCGAGGCCGGTCTGACCGTGGCCGCGGTGGTCGTTGGCGTAGACCGAATACCCGGCGGCGTTCAGCTCGCCCGCCAGCTCGACGTAGCGCCCCGCGTATTCGCCGAGCCCGTGCGAGATCTGCACCACGCCACGGGGGTCATCGACCAGCCAGCGGTAGTAGGTGACGCGAACACCGTGTTCGTCAGTGAAGTGGGGCACAGTCCCATTGTGCCCGCTCCCCGCTCGCCCGCAGACTCCCCGTTCGGCGGGTCCCCTCGGGTTCGGAGCTCCCCACGCCTTGCGTAGAAGAGGACGGGAGCTGCGGTGGCGCATGCTGGAGCGTGTCCGGACGCGCCATCCTCATTCAGGCTGCCCGGGGCGGGGGCGGGGGGCGCATCCGCGTCACGACTCGCGGGTGATCTCGACCTTCACGAAGAGTCGGGAGCCGAAGGGGCCCGCGTACACCCCGCGCAGCGGAGCCACGTCGTTGTAGTCGCGCCCGCGACCCACCGTCACGTGCCGGTCGCCGATGTCGATCGAGTTCGTCGGGTTGAAGCCACGCCAGTCGCCGCAGAACCACTCCACCCAGGCGTGCGACTCCCCCGTCACCGTCTCGCCGATGCCGGCCGAGGGCCGCGGGTGCAGGTACCCCGACACGTAACGCGCCGGAATGCCGACCGAGCGGAGCGCGCCGAGGGCGATGTGCGTGATGTCCTGGCAGACGCCCTTCTTCTCGACCCAGGCCTCCCGCGCATTCGTGTGGACACCGGTCACACCGGTCATGTATTCGACCTGGTTGCCGATCTCGGCGCAGATGGCCAGGGCAGCGTCGCAGACGTTGTCGTGCGATGCAGCGATCGTCGCCGCGAGCGCCGCGACCTCGGCCGGGGGGTCTGTCAGTTTGGTCTGCTTGACCTGCTCGATGGTCGAGGTGACCTGTGCCGCAGCATCCCGAAGCCCCTCCCAGCTGAGCTGGTGAGCGGAATGCTCGCGGGGCCGCACCTCGATGAGCGAGTTTGCCGTGAGCGACAGTTCGCGGTGGGGCGTCAGCACCTCGAAGGACGAAACGCGAGTACCCCAGTAGTCGAGGTACGTGTGGTTCGACGACAGCGGCGAGATGTCGAGGTGCGACGACAGTACGAACTGTCCGTCGGAGGAGACGGGGAGCATCCGCGCCTCGTTGTACGACGCCCCCACCTCGCCCTCGTAGCGGTAACCCGTGACGTGGCGGATGCGCAGGCGGTTCATACGTTCTCTCCCACCCAGCTCGGTGCAGCATTCGTCGGGAAGTAGCGCTGACGGATGGCCTCGGATGCCTCGCTGGTCGCCTCCTGAACGAGATCCATCTGGTGCGGGAGGTCGTGCAGGATGTCCATGATCGGTCGGTACTCCAGTTGGCTGCGGATCTGGCCGAGCAGGCGCTGCGCCTGGTCGGTCACTGCCAGGCGGGTGTTGCGCGGCTCGATGTCGCGGAGGCTCTGTTCGGCCCGGGAGACCGAGTAGAGGATCGAGCGCGGGAAGAGCCGGTCGAGCAGAAGGAATTCGGCGGCATTGCGGGCCGACGGCACACCGCGATAGGTGCGGAGGTACGACTCGTACGCGCCGCACGAGCGGAGGATCGTGGTCCACGACGGCCCCGACGCCTCGGTCAGCGACCGGGTCGCGAGCAGGCGTGCCGTCATGTCGGCCCGTTCGAGCGAGCGGCCGAGCGTGAAGAAGTGCCAGGCCTCGTCGCGGGATGCTGCGGACTCCTGGATGCCGACGGCCAGCGCCGACCGCTCCCTGACCCAGGCGAAGAACTCGTGCGTCTTCTCGACCGCGATGCGCCGTGGCATGCGCGCCCGGGTCGTGTTGAGGCACTCCCACAGCTCGGTCGAGACGATCTCGCGCGCGCGGCGGGCGTTCTCGCGGGCGGCGCCGAGCGAGTAGGCGATCGATGCGGGCTGGGTGCGGTCGACCGCGAGGATATCGAGCACGTCGGCCCGCGTCAGCTCGTGGTCGTCGGGCGGGATCTCGCTGCCCATCACCGCGAGCAGCGACCGGCAGGCGAGGTTCTCCTCGATCCACGGGTCTTCGAGCAGCAGTTGGAGGTGCACGTCGAGGATGCGCGCGGTTCCGTCGCTGCGTTCGATGTAGCGCCCGATCCAGAACAGGCTCTCAGCAATGCGGCTCAGCATCAGCGCTCCCCCTCACCCTCGGAACGGGCATCCGGAGCCCCCGTGCCCCCCGCACCCCCCGCACCCCCCGTAAATGAGACACCTGCGGACACGTGAGACGTGCGGGCCGGTCTCACCTGTCCGGAAGTGTCGCAATTGTCGGGGTGGGGGTGGGGGTGGGTGTGGGGGAGGGGGGAGCCGAGGGAGAGGGGGGCGCCGAGCTGCTGCTGCTGCTCTTGCTGGTCGTGGTGCGAGCGCGGTTTGTCGTAGGGCGAATGGTCGGGGGTGTGCTTCACGATCGGGATGGCCTGGGTGTTCGCGGCCTGGTCGGCGACGAGCCCCTGGATGTTCTGGGCGACCTGTGCCGTGCCATCGATCGGTGAGAACCCGCCCGCGAAACCGACCACCCAGGTGTCTTTGGATCCGCCGCCCTGCGAGGAGTTGACCACGAGCTCGCCCTCGGGCAGCGCGACGCGGGTGAGTCCGCCGGGCAGTACCCACACGTCTTTGCCGTCGTTCACCGCGAAGGGTCGGAGGTCGGCGTGCCTCGGGCGCATACCGTCTTCGACCAGGGTCGGAATGGTCGAGAGCTGCACCACGGGCTGCGCGATCCAGCCGCGCGGGTCCTTGATGAGTCGCTTGCGGAGGGCTTCGAGCTCCTTCTGCGTGGCGGCCGGACCAACCACGAGTCCCTTCCCGCCGGAGCCGTCGACCGGCTTCACGACGAGTTCGTCGAGGCGGTCGAGCACCTCTTCGAGTGCTCCCGGATCTTCGAGCCGCCAGGTGTCGACGTTCGGGATGAGGGGCTCCTCCGCGAGGTAGTACCTGATCAGGTCGGGGAGGTAGGTGTAGACGAGCTTGTCGTCGGCCACGCCGTTGCCCACCGCGTTGGCGATGGTGACGTTGCCGAGCCGGGCGGCGAGCAGGATGCCCGGGGAGCCGAGCATCGAGTCCGCCCTGAACTGCAACGGGTCGAGAAACTCGTCGTCGACGCGACGGTAGATCACGTCGACGCGCGTCGGCCCGGCCGTCGTGCGCATCCAGACCCTGCCACCGGAGCAGAAGAGGTCGCGGCCCTCCACGAGCTCGATGCCCATCAGACGAGCGAGCAGGGTGTGCTCGAAATAGGCCGAGTTGTAGACACCCGGCGTGAGCACGACCACATTGGGGTCTTCGACGCCCTCGGGGGCAGAGGCGCGGAGGGCCTGCAGGAGCTTATTCGGGTAGTCGCCGACCGGGCGCACCCGCATGCTCACGAAGAGTTCGGGCAGCGTCTGGGCCATCACGCGGCGGTTCGAGATGACGTAGCTCACGCCCGAGGGCACGCGCACGTTGTCTTCGAGCACCCGCCAGGCACCCTTCTCATCGCGGATGAGGTCGATTCCCGAGACCTGGATGCGCACGCCGTTGGCGCTGACGATACCCGCAGCCTCCCGGTGGAAGTGGCTCGACGAGCTGACCAGACCGGCCGGGATGACGCCGTCGCGGATTGCGTTCTGGGCGCCGTAGATGTCGGCGAGGAACGCCTCGAGCGCCCGCACGCGCTGCTTGATACCGGCTTCGACGCCGACCCATTCTTTCTGTTCTATCACGCGGGGAACCGCGTCGAGCGGGAACGGTCGCTCCTCGCCGGCGAAGTCGAACGTCACGCCCTGTGCGAGGTACGAACTGGCGAGCGCATCGGTGCGACCGCGCAGTTCCTCCTGCGTCATGCGGGCCAGAGCGTTGTAGATGTCTCTGTATGCAGCGCGGGCCTCGACCGGCGATGTGGAGTCGGGCTCCGGGAACATCTCGTCGTAGGCGGGGGCACCCTTGATCGGCTTGCGGGGCAGGAGTGTGGCGCCATAGCCGGCGAACAGGTCAACCATGCGTGTGAGCCTAGCGCTGGGTTGTTGCCGGTGTGTTTCTGGATCGAGCCCGCCTCCGTCGGGCCGTCGGCTGCACCTTCGCTACGTCAGCTCCTGGCCCGCCAGGTCGCCCGCCCCACCGCCCGCGCCCGCACTCACACCCGCGCCGGCACCCCCTCCGGTGGACGCGCGCACGACGAGCTCGGGCGTGAACACCACCTGCTGGGGCTCGAAGCCCCCGGGGTCGTGCGACTCGGCGAGCAGGAGGTCTACGGCGGTGCGGCCGAGCAGCGCACTCGGCTGACGCACGGAGGTGAGCGGAACGACGGCGGCCGCCGCGAACGCGATGTCGTCGTACCCCACGAGCGCGATGTCGTCGGGAACCCGCAGCCCGCCGAGCATGCTGAGCCCCTGCAACAGCCCGACGGCGAGCAGGTCGTTCGCGGCGAAGATGGCGTCGGGCCGATCGGCAGGCCGGCGGGCGACGATGGCCTCGCCGATGCGTCGGCCCTCGAGAACGGTGAGCGCCTGGGCCCCCAGAACCTCCAAGGTCGCGCCATTCACGCCGTCCAGAGCCCGGCTGGCGCCCTCGAGGCGGTCGGAGACCTGCCTGATCTTCGTCGGGCCGCCCACGAACGCGATGCGGCGGCGGCCGAGGCCGAGCAGATGCGTCACCGCCAGCGTGCCGCCCGCGATGTCGTCGACCGAGACGGAGGAGAAGGAGGTGTCTGAGATGGCGCGGTCGACCAGCACGGCCGGGATCTCACGGGTGCGCAGTCTCTTGAGCTGCGGCCAGATCTCGGCGACGGGAGAGACGAGCATGCCGCGAACCCGCTGTTCTTCGAACAGGTCGAGATGCGCCGCTTCACGGGTGGGGTTGCCCTGGCTGTTGCCGAGCAGAACAGCGAAGCCCTCTTCGAAAGCACGGTCTTCGGCACCCGTGGCCACGTCGGTGAAGAACGGGTTGCCGATGTCGAGCACGATGAGCCCGATGCTGCGGCTGCGACCGGCCCGCAGCTGACGGGCGGCATCGTTCCGTACGAAACCGAGCCTGTCGATGGCCTGCTGCACCCGCAGCAGAGTGGCAGGAGAGACGCGTTCGGGGCGGTTCAGGGCGTTCGAAACAGTGCCCAGCGAGACGCCGGCGAGCGCCGCCACGTCTCGCACGTTCACCGCTGCCATGTGCCGCTCCGTTCTCTCGCACCACTCGGCCGGTGTGGGGGAAGCGTACTGCAAACGAGCAGCAACCGGCCGCTGTGCCGACGGCCCGCGACCACCGATAGAAATGATTCGTTTCAAACCGGGCTGGCTACACCGTAGGGTGAGCGCCGGCGCATCGTCAAGACGACCGCATAACGATTGGGTAAAGCCAGCTTGACGCCGCACCGGGGGCGCCTGTAGGTTCGGTGCGAGCTCGAATAAAACGATTCAATTACTGCGGTCCAGACCGAGCGCACGCACACATCTCAATGAGGAGGCTCGAGTGGCTGAGCAGCAAGCACCCGGCGAATCGGTTCTGTCGCTCGTCGGCGCAGCGAAGAGCTTCGGGCCCGTGGTCGCCCTCGCCGACGGCACCATCGACATCCGGCCCGGCGAGATCCACGCCCTCGTCGGCGAGAACGGTGCCGGCAAGTCGACGCTCGTGAAAATCCTCGCGGGGGTACACCAGCCCGACAGCGGCGACTTCCGCGTCGCGGGCGAGCTGGTCTCGTTCAAGAGCCCGGCCGAGAGCAAAGCGGTCGGAGTCTCGGTCATCTACCAGGAGCCCACCCTCTTTCCCGACCTCACCGTCGCCGAGAACATCTTCATCGGCCGCCAGCCGAAAGGGCGATCGGGCCTCATCAGCCGGCGCGAGATGCGACGCCAGGCCCGCGAGCTGTTCGCCCGGCTCGGTGTTCCGATCGATCCCGACCGTGTCGCCGAGGGCCTGTCGATCGCCGATCAGCAGATCATCGAGATCGCCAAGGCCATCTCGCTCGACGCGAAGGTGCTGGTGATGGATGAACCGACAGCCGCACTGTCGGGCGTCGAGGTCGAGCGACTGTTCGGGGTGGCGCGGGGGCTGCGCGACAAGGGTGCGGGCATCCTGTTCATCTCGCACCGTTTCGACGAGGTGTTCGACCTGACCGACCGCATCACGGTGATGCGTGATGGCCGGTACATCTCGACCCACGACACCCACACGGTGACAATCGATGAGATCGTGCGCGAGATGGTCGGCCGAGAGCTCGGCGCGCTCTTTCCCAAGGTGGAGGCGCCCATCGGCGACACCGTGCTGAAAGTCTCGGGCCTGGCTCGTGCCGGCGTCTTCTCGAACATCACCTTCGACGTGAAAGCGGGCGAAATCGTCGCGTTGAGCGGGCTCGTGGGAGCCGGCCGCACCGAAGTGGCCCGGGCGATCTTCGGCATCGACCCCTACGACCGTGGCACTGTGACACTCAGCGGCAGGACTCTCGCCGGGCACAGCCCGCAGGCGGCGATCGCCGCAGGCATCGGCATGGTTCCCGAAGACCGCCGCAAGCAGGGGCTGGTGATGGATCTCTCCGTGGCGAAGAACGCCACGCTCACGCTGCGCAAGAAGCTCGCTCGTTTCGGCCTCATCAGCGGCAAGCGCGAGCGCGCCGCGGCCGAGGAGTGGTCGAAGGTACTGCAGGTGAAGACCGGCTCTCAGGACTATGCCGTGTCGACCCTCTCGGGCGGCAACCAGCAGAAGGTCGTCATCGCGAAGTGGCTCGCCACCGAGCCGAAGCTGCTCATCGTCGACGAACCGACCCGCGGAATCGACGTGGGCACGAAGAGCGAGGTGCACCGGCTGATCTCCGATCTCGCCGGCCGCGGCATCGCCATCCTCATGATCTCGTCGGAACTCCCCGAGGTGCTCGGCATGGCCGATCGCGTGCTCGTGATGCATGAGGGCCGCATCACCGCCGAACTCCCCCGCAGCGAAGCGACCGCCGAACGCATCATGCTCGCCGCCACAGCCACCCTGGAAGAAGCCGCCCGATGACCCTCTCGACCAAGCCGAACCCCGCCGGCGCCGGCGCGCCCGCGCGGAGCGGCGCCGCGGCCACCGATCGGAATGCCAGCGCGTTCAGCACGTTCGTGCGGGCACGCGAGATTCCCGTTGCGAGCGCTCTCGTCGTGCTCGTCGTCATCACTGCGGTGATCAACTCGCAGTTCCTCAACCCGCAGGGCGTCAAAGACCTGCTTCTGAACGCCACGATCCTCATCATCATGGCGGCCGGCCAGAGCCTCGTGATCATCACGCGCAACGTCGACCTCTCGGTCGGCTCAGTGCTCGGGTTGGTCGCCTTCGGCACCGGCAGCCTCTTCAACGCCTTTCCGAACATCCCGATCGTCGTCGTCTTTCTCATCGGAATGGTGTTCGGCGCCGTGCTCGGCGGCATCAACGGCCTGCTCGTCACGGCAGCCAAGGTGCCCGCGCTCGTCATCACGCTGGGCACGCTCTACATCTTCCGCGGCGTGTTGAATGCCTGGGCCGGCGGAACGCAGTACTTCGCCGGCGACCGGCCCGTCTCGTTCAGCGACCTGTCGACCGAGACGGTCATCGGCTTTCCGATCATTACGCTGATCGCCGTCTTCGTGGTTGTCGCCGTGGCCATCTTCATGCACGCGGTGCGGTCGGGTCGCGATCTCTACGCGATCGGGTCCGATCCGGATGCCGCCCTGCTGTTCGGCATCCCCGTCAGCCGGCGGGTGCTCTATGCGTTCGTCGCGAACGGGGTTCTGACCGGGCTGGCCGGCGTGCTCTACGCCTCACGCTTCAACTCCGTCGGCGCCACCACCGGCGACGGCCTCGAACTCAATGTCGTCGCGGCGGCCGTGGTCGGCGGCGTCGCCATCGCCGGCGGATCGGGCACCGTGTACGGTGCCGCGATCGGCGCCCTCCTCCTGACCACGATCACCAGTGCGCTGACCGCGGTGCGCGTCGACAAGTTCTGGCAGCAGGCCATCGTGGGACTGCTGATTCTGGCCTCGATCATCGTCGACCGGGTGGCGAGCATCCGGAGGGCCCGCAAGCTGCGAGTGAGTGAGGCGCGTGATGTCTGAAGCCCTGGGAACCACCGAAACCACGAGAGACACGAAGACCACGAGGAACACCGAGACCGTGAGAAAGTACCTGCCGGGCCGGGATGCCCTCACCATCTACTCCCTGCTGGTGGTGGTGATCGTCGCCTCGGCCACCATCCCGCGGTTCGCCTCGCCCGTCACCGTCGGGTTCCTGCTGCTCGACGTCATCCCGATCCTGATGCTGGCGATGCCGATGGCCCTGGTGATCATCTCGGGCGAGATCGACCTGTCGGTCGCCAGCACCGCCGGCCTGACCAGCGCCATCATGGGCGTTCTCTACGCCGCGGGCTGGGACATCTGGACGGTTCTGGGCATCTGCGTGATCGTCGGCATCGTGGCCGGAGCGGTGAACGGCTTTCTGATCACCACGCTCGGGTTGCCATCACTCGCGGTGACGATCGGAACGCTGGCGCTGTTCCGCGGGCTCGCGCTCGTCGTGATCGGCGACAACGCCGTCGCGAACTTCCCTCCCGGCCTCACCAAGTTCTTCACCTCGAAGATCGGCGCCACGGGCATCCCGACCGTGATGATCGGCGTGCTGGTGATCATCGTCTTCTTCGCGGTTCTGCTGCACTTCACCCCGTTCGGCCGCGGGCTGTTCGCGCTCGGCTACAGCACGGAAGCGGCGACCTTCGTCGGCATCAGGGTCGGCCACGCCAAGTTCTGGCTCTTCGTGGGCACCGGCGTCGTCGCCTCCCTGGTGGGCATCTACTGGACGCTGCGCTACTCCAGCGCCCGCAGCGACAACGCGACGGGCATCGAACTCACCGTGATCGCGGCTGTGCTGCTCGGCGGCGTCTCGATCTTCGGCGGCAAGGGAGCACTGCCCGGCGTCATCGCGGGCGTGCTCCTCATCGGAACGCTGAACTACGGCCTCCGCCTGGCGAAGATTCCGGATGTCGCCCTCAACATCGTCACCGGCTCACTGCTGGTGCTCTCCGTCGTCGCTCCGAGCGTGTTCTCGTGGGCGAAGGAGAGGGCGCGCCGAAGGCGGCTGCGTTCCCACGATCCCAGGCCTCGGGCCTCGGCCACCACCTCCACCACCACCACCAGCGCCTAGCACTCCACACGCGCACAACGAAAGGAAGAACAATGAAGTTGTTTCACAGCTCTACAGGCAAGCGGCTGAGCACGGGCCGCCGCGTCGCATCCGTCGCCGCTCTCGCCACAACGGTCGCCCTGATCGCCACCGGGTGCGCCGGTGGCGGTTCGTCGAGCGACTCGTCGTCGGGCGGCTCGGGCGGTGGGGATGCGAAGACCATTGCGTTCCTGCCCAAGCAGCTCAACAACCCCTACACCGACGTCGTTCTCGGCGGCGGCAAGAAGGGTGCCGACGCCATCGGCTACACCTCCAGCGTGGTCGGACCGCTCGAGGCCAGCGCCTCGTCGCAGGTCACTTTCATCAACACGCTCACCCAGCAGGGCACGAACGTCATCGTGATCGCCGCCAACGACCCCGACGCCGTCGGCCCCGCCCTGCAGGAGGCACGGGATGCCGGCGCCAAGGTCGTTGCCTTCGACTCCGACACCGCGCCGCAGTACCGCGACGTGTTCGTCAGCCAGGTCGTCTCGAAAGACGTCGCCCTCATCCAGTTGAAGCAGATGTCGGAGCAGATCGGCGGGGTGGGCGACATCGCCATCCTCTCGGCGACCGCCAATGCGACCAACCAGAACGGCTGGATCAGCGACATGAAGGCCGAACTGGCCTCGAACCCGGCGTACAAGGGCATCAACCTCGTGACCACGGTCTACGGCGACGATGACGACACCAAGTCGTTCCAGGAGACGCAGGGTCTCATCTCGGCGTACCCGAACCTGAAGGGCATCATCTCGCCCACGACGGTCGGTATCGCCGCGGCGGCCCGCTACCTCTCAACCTCCGACTCGAAGGGCAAGATCGTGCTGACCGGGCTCGGCCTGCCGAACGAGATGCGCGCCTTCGTGAAGGACGGCACCGTGAAGGAGTTCGCTCTGTGGGACCCGGCACAGCTCGGTGAGGTCGCGGCCTACGCGGGCCAGGCACTCGAAGACGGCACCATCACCGGTGCCGAGGGCGACAAGTTCACCGCGGGCGACCTCGGTGAGAAGACGGTCGGCGCCGACCAGACGATCATCGTCGGCCCGCCGACGGAGTTCACGGCCGACAACATCGACCAGTACGACTTCTGATCCCGCACGACCCGCTGGGTGGGCACCGCGTGTGCCCGCCCAGCACCCCACGAGCATCCTGAACCACCGGTGGGCGTAAGCCCCGCCACATCTTCGAACCCAGAAAGCACGGCAATGACACCCACGCGCCACGCCTCAGAGCTGCTGCAGCCGCGCACCCGCCGCAAGACGAGGATCGGCCTCGTCGCCGGCGGGCTCGCGGCATACTGGCCGCAGTTCCCCGACCTCCTGCCGCAGCTGCAGGAGTCGAGCAGGTACGTGACCGACCGCTTCAATGAACTCGACGCCGAGGTCGTCGACGTGGGCTTCGTCTCCGACGCACCCGAGGCGGCCGTCGCAGCAGAGAAGCTCCGCGTCGCCGACTGCGATCTCATCGTGATCTTTCTGACCACCTACCTCACCAGCTCCATGGTGCTGCCCATTGCGCAGCGCTCGAAGACCCCGGTTCTCGTGATCGATCTCCAGCCCACCGAGGCCATGGACCACGCCAACTTCGACACCGGCAAGTGGCTCGCGTACTGCGGACAGTGCCCGGTTCCCGAGGTCGCGAATGTCTTCCGTCGGGCGGGCATCGAATTCCGCTCCGTCTCGGGTCATCTGAAAGACGAGAACGCCTGGCGCCGTATCACCCAGTGGGTCAACGCCGCGAATGTGCGCGCCCGCCTCCGCCATGCGCGCCACGGGCTCATGGGCCACCTGTACCCCGGCATGCTGGATGTCTCGACCGACCTCACGCTCGTCTCCTCCCAGTTCGGCTCCCACGTCGAGGTGCTCGAATTCGACGACCTGCGCGTGCGGGTCGATGAGGTGACGGATGCACAGGTGAACGATCGCGTGGCGCTGGCCCGGGAGCTCTTCACCATTGACGGCTCCGTCGACCAGAACGACTTCGACTGGGGTGCCCGTGTCTCCGTCGCGCTCGATCGTCTCGTCGACGACTTCGACCTCGACTCGCTGGCGTACTACCACCGAGGATTGAACGGGGAGCAGCACGAACGCCTCGGTGCGGGCATGATTCTCGGGGCATCCATTCTCACCGCCCGCGGCGTGCCAATGGCCGGGGAGTACGAGTTGCGAACCAGCCTCGCCATGCTCGCCTCGCAGGCCATGGGCGCGGGCGGGTCGTTCACCGAGATCCAGGCGCTGAACTTCTTCGACGGTGTCGTCGAGATGGGCCACGATGGCCCCGCGCACCTCGCCGTGAGCGAGCGCGATCCGCTGCTGCGCGGCCTCGGTGTCTACCACGGCAAGCGCGGCTGGGGGGTCTCGGTCGAGTTCGACGTGACGCAGGGCCCGGTCACGACGTTCGGTATCGGCCAGGACCGCGACGGGCGCTACACCTTCATCACGTCGGAGGGCAGGGTGGTTCCCGGCCCGCTGCTCGCGATCGGCAACACGACGTCGCGCGTCGACTTCGGCGGCGACCCCGGTGAGTGGGTCGACGAATGGAGCCAGACCGGCATCGGGCACCACTGGGCGCTCTGCGTCGGGCACCGCGCCGCCGATGTGCGGGCGGCGGCGAGCCTGCTGGGCATCGAGCACCGGCACGTCGACATGGCGGCGCGGTCGCGGTGGGGGTCGCTATGAGCGACATCGCAGGCCGACGGATGCAGCGGGTCTGCTTCCAGCTGCAGGTGAAGCCTGAGCGCCTCACCGAATATCGCGAGCGCCACGCTGCCGTCTGGCCCGAGTTCCTGCACGAGCTGGCCCGCACCGGATGGCATAACTACTCCCTCTTCGTGCGCGACGACGGCCTGCTGATCGGATACTTCGAGACGTCTGATCTCGCCGCCGCCCAGGCCGGAATGGCCGAGACATCCGTGAACGCCCGCTGGCAGGCCGAGATGGACGACTTCTTCGAAGCCCTCGACGGCAGACCCGATGAGGGCTTCCTGCACCTCACCGAAATCTTCAACCTCGACGATCAGCTCGCTCACGCAGCATCCGTCACCGACCCGGGAGAAACGACATGACCACGTTCAGCGACATCGCTGCCGACCTGGAGGCGCAGGCAATCGAGCTGCCGTCCTGGGCGTTCGGCAACTCGGGCACACGCTTCAAGGTGTTCGGTACCCCCGGCACCCCGCGCACCCCCCAGGAGAAGATCGCCGACGCCGCCCAGGTGAACACGCACACCGGGCTCTCGCCCAAGGTCGCGATCCACATCCCGTGGGACAGGGTCGACGACTACGCCGCCCTCAGCGCGTTCGCGGCCGACCACGGGGTGGCGCTCGGCACGGTGAACTCGAACACGTTCCAGGACGACGACTACAAGTTCGGCAGCCTCACGCACATCGATCCTGCCATTCGACAGAAGGCGATCGACCACCACTACGAGTGCATCGACATCATGGGAGCGATCGGGTCGCAGGACCTGAAGATCTGGCTCGCCGACGGCACCAACTACCCCGGCCAGGGCGACCTTCGCGGCCGACAGGATCGCTTGGCTTCCTCGCTCTCCGCGATCTACGACCGGATCGGTGAAGGCCAGCGCATGGTGCTGGAGTACAAGTTCTTCGAGCCGGCTTTCTACCACACCGACGTTCCCGACTGGGGAACCTCCTACGCCCTGGTTTCCGCGCTCGGCGACCGCGCGATGGTCTGCCTCGACACCGGGCACCACGCGCCGGGTACGAACATCGAGTTCATCGTGATGCAGCTGCTGCGGCTCGGCAAGCTCGGTTCGTTCGACTTCAACTCCCGCTTCTACGCCGACGACGACCTGATCGTGGGGGCGGCCGATCCGTTCCAGCTGTTCCGCATCCTCGTCGAGGTCGTGCGGGGCGGCGGCTACGGCCCCGACTCGCCGGTGGCGTTCATGCTCGACCAGTGCCACAACGTCGAAGACAAGATCCCGGGGCAGATCCGCTCGGTGCTGAACGTGCAGGAGATGACGGCGCGTGCGCTGCTCGTCGACCGTTCCGCGCTCGACGCAGCCCAGACCGCCGGTGACGTGCTCGGTGCCAACGGCATCCTGATGGACGCGTTCTACACCGACGTTCGCGGTGACCTCGCCGCCTGGCGCGAGTCGCGCGGCCTGCCCGCCGACCCCATGGCCGCCTACGCGGCATCCGGATACCAGAAGACGATCGCAGAACAACGTGCCGGTGGAGTGCAAGCCGGCTGGGGAGCGTAACCATGACGAACGAAGCCGCCGCCGCGCTGATCGCCCGGTCGAACAGGCTCGGGAGCGACCCGAGGAACACGAACTACGCCGGCGGCAATACGTCGGCGAAGGGGCTCGAGCGCGACCCGGTGACGGGTGAGGATGTCGAACTTCTCTGGGTGAAGGGCTCCGGCGGCGACCTCGGCACCCTGAAGGAACCCGGTCTCGCCGTGCTGCGCGTCGACCGGGTCCGTTCCCTCCAGGGTGTGTACCGGGGGATCGAGCACGAGGACGAGATGGTCGCCGCGTTCGACCACACCCTGTTCGGCAAGGGCGGGGCGGCGCCGTCGATCGACACCGCCATGCACGCGCTGCTGGATGCGGCCCACGTCGACCACCTGCACCCCGACTCGGGTATCGCCATCGCGACCGCCGCCGACGGCGAAGCTCTCACCGCCACCATCTTCGGCGACCGCGTGGTCTGGGTGCCGTGGCGGCGCCCCGGGTTCCAGCTCGGGCTCGACATCGCCGCAATCAAGGCGGCGAACCCGGATGCCATCGGCTGTATCCTCGGCGGACACGGCATCACCGCGTGGGGCGACAGCTCCGACGAGGCCGAGGCCAACTCGCTGTGGATCATCGAGACCGCTGCCTCCTATATAGAGGAGCACGGGACGGCTGATCCCTTCGGGCCGGCGCTCGACGGATACGCCGCACTCGACCCCGCCGAACGGCGGGCCAAGGCAGCGGCGCTCGCCCCGATCATCCGGGGTCTGGCCTCAACCGACAAGCCGATGATCGGGTCGTTCACCGATGCCGACGTCGTGCTCGACTTCCTGGGTGCCGCAGAGCATCCGCGTCTCGGCGCTCTCGGCACCAGCTGCCCCGACCACTTCCTGCGCACCAAGGTGAAGCCGCTCATCCTGGACCTGCCGGCGACGGCCTCGGTCGAGGATTCGGCAGCGCGGCTGAAGGAACTGCACGCGACCTACCGTGAGGACTACGCGGCGTACTACGACCGCAACGCCTCGCCCGACAGCCCGGCAATGCGCGGCGCCGACCCGGCGATCGTGCTGATTCCGGGCGTGGGGATGTTCTCTTACGGCGCGAAAGCGCAGACCGCGCGGGTCGCGGGAGAGTTCTACATCAACGCGATCAACGTGATGCGCGGGGCCGAATCGATCTCTACCTATGCGCCGATCGATGAGTCGGAGAAGTTCCGCATCGAGTACTGGGCGCTCGAAGAGGCCAAGCTCGCACGCCTGCCGAAGCCTGCGTCGCACGCCACGCGCATCGCCCTGGTGACGGGTGCGGCATCCGGAATCGGCAAGGCCATCGCCACACGGCTCGCGAAAGAGGGCGCGTGCGTCGTCATCGCGGACCTCGACCTGCAGAAGGCCCAGGATGCTGCGGCCGCGCTCGGTTCGACCGATGTCGCCATCGGGGTTCGCGCCGATGTGACGTCGGCGGTCGACATCCAGGCCGCGGTGGATACTGCGCTGCTCGCCTTCGGCGGCCTCGACCTCGTCGTGAACAACGCCGGGCTGTCGCTCTCGAAGTCCCTGCTCGAGACCACCGACGCAGACTGGGACCTTCAGCACAATGTGATGGCCAAGGGGTCGTTCATGGTGTCGCGGGCGGCAGCCCGGGTGCTGATCGACCAGGGAATGGGCGGCGACATCGTGTACATCTCGTCGAAGAACTCGGTGTTCGCGGGCCCGAACAACATCGCCTACTCGGCGACGAAGGCCGACCAAGCGCACCAGGTGAGGTTGCTCGCGGCCGAGCTCGGGGAGTACGGAGTCAAGGTGAACGGCATCAACCCCGACGGGGTGGTGCGCGGATCGGGCATCTTCGCGGGCGGCTGGGGCGCGAAGCGTGCGGCCGTGTACGGCGTGGCCGAGGAGGACCTCGGTGCCTACTACGCCAAGCGCACCCTCCTCGGGCGCGAGGTGCTGCCCGAGAACGTGGCGAACGCGGTGGCCGTGCTGACCGGGGAGGACCTGTCGCACACCACAGGGCTGCACGTGCCGGTGGATGCGGGCGTGGCGGCGGCGTTCCTGCGGTGAGCACGCATGATGTGGTGGGGGCGGCGGGCGGGCAGGGCGTTGTCGCCGCCGTCGATCTGGGGGCGACAAGTGGGCGGGTCATGCTCGGGTATGTCGGGCCCACAGGCATTCGGCTCGAGCCCGTGGCGCGCTTTGCGAACGTGCCTGTGCGCACCATCGACGGGCTGCACTGGAACATCCTCGAGCTCTACCGCAACGTGATCGACGGGCTCACCGAGGCCGTGCGACGAGAGCCCGGCATCTCGAGCATCGCGGTCGACTCCTGGGCCGTCGACTACGCGCTGCTGCGCGGTGACCGGATGCTCGGCAACCCGTTCCACTACCGCGACGACCGCACTGCGGTCGGCGTTGAGGCCACCCACGCCCTCGTCGGCCAGGCTGAGCTCTACCGCGGCAGCGGCCTGCAATTCCTCCCCTTCAACACCGTCTACCAACTGGCCGCCGAACGGATCGACGCTGAAGTAGCGCCGGAGGCAGCCCCGGATGCGAGTGCGAGAGCGCGTGCGCAGGCGGGCCTGGATGCGCTGGATCTGACCGACACCCTCCTCCTCATCCCCGACCTCATCGCCTTCTGGTTGACAGGCGAACGCAGGGCGGAGAGTACGAATGCCTCGACGACCGGGCTCTTCGACGTGCACACGCGCGAGTGGAACGATGAGCTGATCGCGAAGCTGCGACTCCCCCGCCACCTCTTCCCTCCGCTGATCGAACCGGGTGAAACGATCGGGATGCTGCTCCCGAGCGTCACCGCAGAGATCGGTGCGCCGGCCGGCCTTCGCGTCACGGCCGTCGGATCGCACGACACCGCCTCGGCCGTGCTGGCGGTTCCGGCCACGGGCGAGGACTTCGCCTACATCTCGAGCGGAACGTGGTCGCTCGTCGGGGTCGAGCTCGAGCATCCGGTGGTCAGCGACGAGAGCCGCGCCGCCAACTTCACGAACGAGGGCGGAGTGGATGGCCGCGTGCGGTTCCTGCAGAACGTCTCAGGGCTCTGGCTGCTGTCGGAATCGGTGCGCACCTGGGAACGGCTCGGAACGAGCATCCCGCTCGCCGACCTGCTCGAGCAGGCGGCCGCCATCACGACCCCCGTCGCGGTCTTCGACGCGGGCGACCCGGTGCTCATCGCGCCCGGCGACATGCCCGCGCGCATTGCAGCATGGTGCGTCGAGCACGGGCTGCCCGCTCCGGAGACGCCGGCGGAGTTCGCGCGGAGCATTCTCGAGAGCCTCGCCGACGCGTACGCCGTGTCCTTGCGGCAGGCGGGCGTGCTGTCGGGGAAGGTGGTGCGCACCATCCACATCGTCGGTGGCGGATCGCAGAACGCACTCCTCTGCCAGCTCACCGCCGACCGCACCGGGCTGCCCGTGCTCGCCGGCCCCGTCGAGGCGACCGCGATCGGCAACGTGCTGCTGCAGGCGCGGGCACGAGGCCTCATCTCGGGCGACCTCGCTGCCCTGCGTGCCCTCGTCGCGGCGTCCTTCCCGCCCGTCAGGTACACCCCCGCGCGCTGACCGCGCTCCCGGGCGCGGCACATTGTGCGCTCGGGCGGGATGCGCGCGGGAGGATGCCGCAGGCTCGGCAAGGCACCTTTTGCGCAAAAGCACCCAACCGCGCGGTTATGGGTGCTTTTGCGCAAAAAGGGGCGCAGCCCGGGGATGCGGCGAGAGGACGCGGGGGGTGGGAGGATGCGGCGCGCGGGGGGCGGGACGGGCGGGGCCGCGTCAGGCGAAGTCGATGATTTGGCGGATGGCCTCGCCGCGGGAGAGGGCGTCCATGCCCTCGTTGATGTCGGCGAGGGCGATGTGCGACGAGACCAGGCGTTCGACGGGCAGGCGACCGCTTCGCCAGAGGTCGACGAAGATCGGGATGTCGCGGCTCGGTACCGCTGAACCGAGGTAGCTTCCGATGATGGAGCGGCCCTCGGCCACGAGCGCCGTCGGCGAGAAGCTCACGCGGGCGTCGGGGGCGGGGAGTCCGACCGTCACGGTGCGTCCGCCGGCGTCGGTGAACGAGATTGCCGCCTCGAGAGCACGGGCGCTGCCTGCCGCTTCGATGACGGAGGTTGCGCGGATGCCCGCTTCCGCAGCATCCGTCGGCGTGTAGGCGGCGACCGCACCCAACTCGAGCGCCACGTCGAGCTTGGCCTGCAGCGCGTCGACTGCGATCACCGAGATGTCGTCGAGCGCGAGCGCTGTGATGAGGGCCGCCATGCCCACCCCGCCGAGGCCCACCACGATGACCGTGTCGCCGGGTGCCGGGCGGGCGGCGTTGATGACGGCGCCGCCGCCGGTGAGCACGGCGCAGCCCAGAACCGCCGCGAGATCTGCCGGCACGTCGTCGTCGATCGGCACGATGGAGTGCGTCGAGACGACAGCGTGCGTGGCGAAGGCCGAGACGCCGAGGTGGTGGTGCACGGGCGAGCCCGTGCGTTCGAGGCGCGATCCGCCGCCGAGAAGGGTGCCCGCGCCGTTCGATGCCGACCCGTTGATGCAGGGCCGGATGCCGTCGGTCGCGCACCCCGCGCAGTGACCGCACCGGGGCAGGAACGTCATGACCACCCGATCGCCGACGCGGTGGCCCGAAACATCCGGCCCCACCTCTTCGATGGTGCCGGCCGCCTCGTGACCGAGCAGCATCGGCACGGGCCGGGAGCGGTTGCCGTCGACCACCGAGAGATCGGAGTGGCAGAGCCCCGCGGCCTCGATGCGCACCAGAACCTCCTCGGAGCGCGGCGGGGCGAGGTGAAGCTCGGAGATGCTGAGCGGGCGGGATGTGGCGTAGGGGCCCGGGCGACCGATCTCTTCGAGCACTGCGCCGGTGATCCGGATGCCGCTGGACGTCGTAGTCATGTCACCACTTTCGCAGATGCCCGGCCGCACCGCTCGGCGTGGGCGGGTGTCGGTCGCGGGCAGGTTTCAGTCGCGGGTAGTGATCAGCATCTCACGCTGGGCGAAGTCATCCTGGCGGATGCCGTCGGATGCCGTCGGATGCCGTCGGATGCCGTCGGATGCCAGCGGAGGGAATGCTGCGCGGGGGGCACCGATCGCCATGGCCGGTGCCGCGGGCCCGCCCAAGGTGCTGTCGCACCCGCCGCGCACCGGTCGGGGGATCAGGCGGGCTGGGCTCCCAGCCAGCCCACGGAGCGGGCGGCGGCTGCACTGGCGGCCTCCATGGCCTGGCGTCGGTCGTCTCCCGCCGCCAGGCGGGCCGCGAGAGTTCCGCAGTAGGTGTCGCCCGCCCCGGTGGTGTCGACGACTTCGGCGACTCGGGATGCCGCGACATCCGTATCCGCCCACCGCGACCCTTCCGAGCCCAGGGTCACGAGCAACGAGTCGGGCGCGGCTCCCGACGCTCGAAGCTGTTCCGCCTCGTGCTCGTTGACGATCACCGGGTCGGCGAGCGCCAGCACCTCGGCATCGAGCACGGCGAACGGTGCAAGGTTCAGCACCACCCGCGCTCCCGCTCCAGCGGCGATGCGGATGGCCTCGGAGACCACGTCGAAATCCAGCTCGAGCGAGGCCAGCAGCACATCGTCCTTCGTGATACCCGACGGTTCTGAGTCGAACACCGTGTCGGTGGTCGAGACCCCGCCGACGCCGCGGAGCACTTCGAGATCGTCGATCGTCACCCGCGCATTGGCTCCCGGTGACACGATGATGGTGTTCTCGCCGCTGTCGGCGACCGCGATCATGGCGTGACCGGTCGAGACCCCACGGGTGACGGTGAGCGGTCGAACGTCGATGGATCGCGACGCGAGCCGGGTGCGGTACTCGGCGCCCTCGGTGTCGTCACCGACCCGGCCGATGAAGACGACGTCGGCCCCCGCCTGTGCCGCAGCAACCGCCTGATTCGCGCCCTTGCCACCCCAGAAGGTGGTCAGGTCGCCGCCCATCAGGGTCTCTCCGGGCGAGGGATGCCGCTCCACACGCACCACGGAATCGACGTTCAACGAACCCACCACAAACACGCGACCCACCGGCAACACCTCTCACTCCGTCGCCGCCAGCCTATCCGCCGGGTGCCGCTGGGCCAGCGAGACGCTGCGGGATCAGCGGCACTGCGCCGGATCAGCTGGTCGCGGCGGTCGAGGTCAGGTCGTAGAGGGTCGTGCCGTCGACCGTCGTCGCGGTGAAGGTCGAGGCCACCCAGCTCGCGATCTCCGACGAGACCGAGCTGCCGCCGTTCGAAGCACCGATCGATCCTGACGAGATGAAGTAATGGATCTTGCCCGATGCCACGTAGGCCTTGAACTCGTCGAGGGTGGGCGAAGGGTCGCTGCCGTTGAACCCACCGAGCGGCATGACCGCCGCCTGGCTTGCGAGCTGGTAGCTGGCCGCGTTCTGCGACCCGACCGCTGCCGCCGCCCAGGTGTAGTCGGAGGCATTCGCCGAAAGCAGCGCGCTGACCCGGCTGCTGACGGTTGCTCCGCCAAGCAGCCCACCGCCGCCGGCTCCGCCGCGGGCGCGGGCCGTGCCACCCGTCGTGCCCGTCGCACCGGTGCCGGTCGTTCCGCCGACGGCGGTACCGCCCGGCGGGGTACCGGTCGTTCCACCCGCGGTTCCGCCGGGCGCAGTGCCACCTGCGGTTCCGCCGGGCGGAGTGAAACCGCCCTGGCCCCCCGTTCTGCCACCGCCCGCGCCACCGAAGCCGCCGCCGCGACCGAAGCCGGTCGACGAGGCGACCGTCGGCCCCGCCGTGACGATCGAGCCGGTGTGCGCGGTGCTCAGCGTCTGGATCGTGTAGGCGGTCGGCGCCAGGAGCGACGCCGTGACCGCGATGGCGAGGGTCGCCACACGCAGAGCCCGCCGTTTCCAGCGCACCACGAGCATCCCGGCCCCCACCACGGCGAGCGCGAGAACCACGAACTTCAACCACGGCAGCCAGTCGGTCGCCCGGGTGAGCAGTGAGTACGCCCAGACGCCGGTGCCGAGCACGACCACCGCGAGCACAATGCGTGCCCACAACCGCCGGCGGGTGTTCCACAGCAGGATCGCGCCCGCCCCGACGGTGCCCGCGATGGCGGGCGCCAGCGCGACCGTGTAGTACGCATGGAAGATGCCGGCCATGAAGCTGAAGACGAGCCCCGTCACCAGCAGCCATCCTCCGAACATGATGAGAATGGCTCGGCGGGCATCCACCCGTTTCTGGCGCCGCAGCAGCACGAACCCGGTCACCATCAGCACGAGTGCAGCAGGAATGAGCCAGGCGATCTGGCCGCCGAACTCCCCGTCGAGGAGGCGGGTGATGCCGGTCGCACCCCACTGCCCTCCGGTGGCCGTGGCACCGCCGCCACCCGTCACACTGCCGGTCTCGGCGCCGGTGAGGCGGCCGAAGCCGTTGTAGCCGAAGGTGAGCTCGAGAAAGTCATTGTTCTGCGAACCGCCGACGTACGGGCGCATCGAGGCGGGTACGAGCTCGACCAGAGCGACCCACCAGCCCGCCGAAACGATGACGGCGCCGAGTGCCGCGAAGAGACGGAGCACGCGCTTACCGAAGGTCACCGGCGCCGCCCAGCCGTAGGCGAGCACCAGCGGCGGAAGGATCACGAACGCCTGGAGCTGTTTGGTGAGAAAGCCGAAGCCGATCATCGTGCCCGCCAGCAGCAGCCAGCGCATCCGCCCGCTCTCGATCGCCCGCAGGGTGAAGTACACCGATGCGGTCATGAGCAGCACGAGCAACGCGTCGGGGTTGTTGAAACGGAACATCAGCGCCGCAACCGGTGTCGCCGCCAGCACACCGCCGGCGAGCAGCGCCGCGCCCGCCGAGAAGTGCCGTCGAACGATGACGAAGACCAGTGCGACGGTCACGAGGCCCATGATCACCTCGGGCATGAGGATGGAGAACGAACTCAGCCCGAAGACCCGAACGGAGAGCGCCATCACCCAGAGGGACGCCGGCGGCTTGTCGACGGTGATCGAGTTGCCCGCGTCAGACGACCCGAAGAGAAAGGCCTCCCAGTTCGTCGAACCCGCCTGCACGGCAGCCGAGTAGAACTCGTTTGCATAGCCACTGCTCGTCAGGTTGGTGAAGTACGCGATCGCCGTGACCAGCAGAAGCCCGAGGAACGCCGGTCGTTCCCACGCCGCATGCTCCACCCGGCCGCGTATCAAGGAACGACCGAGAGATCGGATGCGCCCGTTCAGCTGGGCGGTACCCCCGTGCGCGGTGGGCGCGGAGGGTCTGGGGAGAGTGCTGCTGGTCATCAGGCGGCGTTCGCTTTCTGTGCGGGAGGAGCTGAAACTGTGGGGGAGGTGAGGGCTGTCGGGGACGCTGAATCAGTGGGGAGCCGACCATGCGACTCATCCTGGGCGAGCGCAACGGTCGGGCGCCGGGCCCCGGTGGAATCTGTGGATAACACGCCAGTGACAACATCTGTGGAGGAGTCTCTCGGCGCCCTGAACACCCATCGGCGCAGAAGCACGAACCGCACGGCCGTAGCGACCAGATTGGCGATGGTGAGCGTGATCAGCTCGACGGAAGGAGGAGCATCCGGAGCAAGCAGGTTCAGCCCCACCAGGGAGCCGGCCGTAATGGCCCAGGCGATCGCGAAGACGATCAGCCCCTGGAACTGGTGGGTGGCAGCCTTCTCGGGCCCCCGAATGCCGAAGGTGAAGCGCCGGTTGGCCCAGGTGTTCGCGATTGTCGTCAGCAGCAGTGCCGCGAAGTTCGCCCCCTGGGCGCCGAACACGCCCTGGAAGAGGAGGTAGAGCAGCGCATAGACGATGGTCGAGGCAACCCCGACCACGCCGAAGCGCACGACCTGCCCGAGGAACGAGGGTCGCGCCACCGCCCCGATCGGCGAGCGCCCCAGCTCGGCGTAGACCGACTGCACGGGAATGACCCCTCGCATCAGGTCGCGGCCGACCCGCACAACGCCGCGCAGGTCTTCCATCGCGGTCGGCACGATGTCGACCCGGGAGTCGAGGTCGTCGATCCAGTCGACGGGCACCTCGTGGATGCGTAGACCGCTCCGCTGCGCGATCACCAACAGTTCTGTGTCGAAGAACCACGCGTCATCGTGCACGAGTGGCAGGAGTTTGGCCGCGACATCCGATCGAATGGCCTTGAAGCCGCACTGGGCGTCGGAGAAGCTGACCCCGAGCATCCCGTGCAGCAGCACGTTGTAGCTGCGGGAGATGAACTCGCGCTTGCCCCCTCGCACCACCCGGGAGGATCGGGAGAGCCGGGTGCCGATTGCCAGGTCTGAGTGACCCGACAGAAGCGGGGCGATGAGTGGCGGTAGCGCCGACAGATCGGTCGACAGGTCGACGTCGACATAGGCGAGCACCCGAGCCGTGGAGGAACCCCAGGCCAGCTTGAGCGCATGCCCGCGACCCTTGCGGTCGGTATGGATGACTCGCACCTGGGGCATCCGAGCTGCCAGGGCGTCAGCGATCGACGGCGTGTCGTCGACACTCGCGTTGTCGGCGATCGTGATCTGCCACGGCACCCGCACGGCCTCGGTCAGGTATCCGGCGAGGCGCCGGATACTGGGCTCGAGGGCTGTTTGTTCATTGTAGACGGGCACAACGACGTCGAGGGCGAGGGAGTCATCCGGGGTCATGCAGCCACTGTGCGCTTCGACCCTCCCGGCGCACTCGGCGTTTCCTATGACAGGGCTATGACCTGCAGCTCTGGCGTTCGAGCGGGAAGACGGCTATCGTGTGGTCAGACCACATGGTCAGACCACATCGGCGTCGGGAGGTTCGGCGCCCCAACGGCGAAGGTTCCGGATGATCGGCGAGGCAGCTGCGGCGACGGGTACTCGTGCGTGGCAAGACGTGCTCGCCCACATCGAGAACCGCCTGCTCGCCGGTGAACTGATGCCCGGCGACCACCTCCCCTCGGAGCGCACTCTCGCGGCTGAGCTCGGGGTCGGGCGGTCCTCCGTTCGCGAGGCACTGAGAGTACTCGAGGTGCTGGGGCTGTTGCGCACGCAGACCGGCTCAGGGCCGGGCTCCGGGGCCATCATCATCGCGCGGCCGTCAGGGGGGATGTCGTCGCTGATCAGGCTCCAGGTCGCGGCCCAGGGGTTCCGGGTCGATCATGTGGTGTCAACCCGGCTCATCCTCGAGACCGCCGTCGCGGGGCAGCTCGCTGAGGCGGTCGCCGGGGCTGAGGCAGCGGCTGCGGGTGCGGTTGCGGCCAACGCCCGGGCCGGGGCTGCGGCCAACGCCCGGGCCGGGGCAGGGGCAGCGGCTAGGGCCGGGGCTGCGGCCAACGCCCGGGCCGGGGCAGGGGCAGCGGCTAGGGCAGGGGCTGCGGCCAACGCCCGGGCTGGGGCAAGCGCCGAATCGGGGGCCTCGCCCGGCATCCCGCCAGACCTCTCGGCGGCCGTCGAGATCCTCGACGCGATGGAGGCCTCCGGGGCCGCGGAGCCGACCCCGGAGGAGTTTCTGGCGCTCGACGCGCAGTTCCACTACGCGCTCGCCGAGGCAGCCGGCAATGAAGTGATCGCGGCGATGATGACCGGGCTCCGCAATTCGATCGAGAGTTACGCGATCGCGGGCCTGCCGAACCTCGCGTCATGGCGGGAGACCTCCGCCCGCCTCAGGCGCGAACATCGAGCGATCGTCGCAGCGATCCGGTCTGCAGACGCCACCGACGCACGCCGGGTCGTCGACGACCACATCACCGGGTACTACGCGGAAGCCGGATTCGGCACTCCCCCGAGAGCCGCGGTCGCAGCATCCCGGGCTTTCGCTTTCCCTTCGACACAGGACGGGCCGCCGGGCATCCATGCCTCGACCAGCCCCCGTATTTCTTCCGTAGCTGACCCCACCCCGAAAGGACCCCACCATGGTTGACCGTCGCATTCCGAAGGTGCGCGACCTTGCGCCACTCATGCACTTCAAGGCACCCGACCTCAACGCGAAGCGCCGTCGCCTCGAGGGCGCGGTGACCATCGCCGACCTGCGCACGATCGCCAAGCGTCGCACGCCGAAGGCCGCCTTCGACTACACCGAGGGTGCGGCCGAGGGGGAGATCAGCCTGGCACGCGCTCGCCAAGCGTTCGAAGACATCCAGTTCAACCCGGCCATCCTGCGCGACGTTTCGACGGTGAGCACCGGATGGGATGTTCTCGGGGCACCGGTCGCGATGCCGTTCGGTATTGCGCCGACGGGATTCACGCGGATGATGCAGACGGAGGGCGAGATCGCGGGCGCTGGAGCGGCGGCGGCCGCAGGCATCCCCTTCTCGTTGTCGACGATGGGCACGACAGCCATCGAAGACGTCAAAGCCGCCAACCCGAACGGTCGCAACTGGTTCCAGCTGTACATGTGGAAGGACCGACCCCGCTCGATGGCGCTGGTCGAAAGGGCAGCCGCAGCAGGGTTCGACACTCTGCTGGTCACGGTCGACGTTCCGGTCGCCGGTGCGCGGCTCCGCGACAAACGGAACGGGTTCTCGATCCCGCCGCAGCTCACGGCCGGAACGGTCATCAATGCGCTTCCCCGGCCGGAATGGTGGATCAACTTTTTGACCACCGAACCGCTGGCGTTCGCGTCGCTCGACCGCTGGTCGGGCACCGTCGGCGAACTGCTCGACTCGATGTTCGACCCGACCGTCACCTTCGACGACCTGGCCTGGATCAAGGCGCAGTGGCCCGGCAAGATCGTGGTCAAGGGCGTGCAGAACGTCGAGGACGCCCGCCGGCTCGCCGATCTCGGGGTCGACGGTATCGTGCTCTCGAACCACGGCGGGCGCCAGCTCGACCGGGCGCCGATTCCGTTCCATCTGCTTCCGGAGGTGGTGCGGGAGGTGGGCGACGACCTCGAGGTGCATCTCGACACGGGCATCATGTCGGGCGCCGACATCGTCGCTGCGGTCGCGCTCGGTGCACGCTTCACGCTGGTCGGGCGGGCCTACCTCTATGGCCTGATGGCCGGCGGGCGAGAGGGGGTCGACCGGATGATCCAGATCCTGAGCGGCGAGATCGTGCGTACGATGCGCCTGCTGGGCGTGAATTCGCTCGAAGAACTCGAACCACGCCACGTGACGCAGCTCGAGCGGCTCGTGCCGCGGGCCCGTGCCGAGGCCGCGGAGCGCGCTGAACTGTAGTTCCGTTTTGCGCAAAAGCACCGAAGGTGGCCGGTTTGGGTGCTTTTGCGCAAATTGGAACGGTTCGCGTTACTTCGCCCCAAGCTCCTCGAGAACCGCGGCGAGTTGGTCGACAGCCCAGTCGAGGTCTTCTGCCGAGACGACGAGAGGGGGCGCGAGGCGGATGGTCGAGCCGTGGGTGTCTTTTGCGAGCACGCCGCGCTGCATCAGCCGTTCGCAGACCGCGCGACCGGAGGCGAGCGCGGGGTCGATGTCGATCCCGGCCCAGAGACCCGCGGTGCGCACGGCGACGACCCCGTGACCGAGGAGCGCCTGCAGGCGCGCCGCGAGAAGGGCGCCCCGGTCATCCGCGAGCCGTTGGTACTCGCCCGTGGCGAGCATCGCGACGACGGCCGAGCCGACAGCCGCCGCGAGCGGGTTGCCGCCGAACGTGGAGCCGTGCTCACCGGGGCGGAGAACTCCGAGGATGTCGGCGTTGCCGACCACGGCCGAGACGGGAACGATACCACCGCCGAGCGCCTTGCCGAGCAGGTACAGGTCGGGCACGACACCGACACGATCGCACGCGAAGGTGGTACCGGTTCGGCCGAGGCCGGACTGGATCTCGTCTGCGATCATCAGCACGCTGTGCGCCGTGCAGATGTCGCGCACGGCGGGCAGGTAGCTGGCGGGCGGCACGATGATTCCGGCCTCGCCCTGGATGGGCTCGAGCAGCACGGCCACCGTGTTCTCGTCGATCGCCGCCTCGAGCGCTGCCGCGTCGCCGTAGGGCACCGAGCGGAAGCCGGGAGTGAACGGGCCGAAGCCGTCACGTGCCGAGGCATCGTCGGAGAAGCTCACGATCGAGATCGTTCGCCCGTGGAAGTTACCGTCGGCCACCACGATGTTCGCCATACCGTCGGCGACACCTTTCACGCGGTACCCCCAGGCGCGGGCGACCTTGATACCCGACTCCACGGCCTCGGCGCCGGTGTTCATCGGCAGCACCATGTCTTTGCCGGCGAGAGCCGCGAGCGCTTCGACGAACGGGCCAAGCCGGTCGTTGTGGAAGGCGCGCGAGGTGAGCGTGATGCGGCCCAGCTGCTCGCGGGCAGCATCCAGCAGCACGGGGTTCGAGTGACCGAAGTTCACGGCCGAGTAGGCGGCGAGGCAGTCGAGGTAACGGCGGCCATCGACCGCGGTGACCCAGGCCCCGTCGCCGGATTCGACGACGATCGGCAGCGGAAGGTAGTTGTGGGCGGCGTGCGCCTCCTCGCGGGCGATAGCCGCGTCGGTGAGATGCGAGTCAGCGTGGTGTTCGTGGGTGAGGCCGGCGTCGGCAAGACCGGAGTCGGCCAGACGGGTTCCGGCGAGACCGGCGTCGGTTGCGGACACTGTGTCGAGGGGGGTCATCGGCGCAGCTCCAACGTGCAGCACTTCACTCCGCCGCCACCGAGTAGCAGCTCGGAGAGGTCGACGCCGATCGGGTTGTACCCGCGCTCGCGGAGCTGCTCCTCGAACCCCGTGGCGCGCGAAGCGATGACCACGTTGTAGCCGTCGGAGATCGAGTTCAGCCCGAGCACGGCGGCGTCGGCTTCGCTGACGAGGATCGCATCGGGGTACCGCCGCTCGAGTTCTGCGCGACTGGGGGCGTCGAAGGCACTCGGGAGATAGGCGATGGTCGCGGCATCCGGAGCCTCATCGGCCGACTCGTTCAGCACGGCGATGGCGGTGTCGAGGTGGTAGAAATTCGGGTTCACGAGCGTGAGCGTGACGACCTCGCGGTCGTAGAGGCCCGCGACCTCTTCGTGTGAGTTGGATGCACTGCGAAAGCCCGTGCCGGCGAGGATCGTGTTGCCGACCAGCATGAAGTCGCCTTCGCCCTCGTTGACGTTCTGCGGTTCAGCGACCGTGAAGCCGGCCGACGCGAACCAGCGCATGTACGCGGGGCCTTCGGCCTGGCGCTCAGGATGCGTGAACCGGGCACCGTAGGCGAGGTTGTCGATGACGAAACCGCCGTTGGCCGAGTAGACCATGTCGGGCAGTCCGTCGATCTGGTCGATGAGTTCGACGGTGTGCCCGAGCGCGATGAAGGTGTCGTAGAGGGTCTGCCACTGGGCCAAGGCGAGGTTCGTGTCGGTGGGGATGGCGGGGTCCATCCACGGATTGATCTTGTACGTGACCGTGAAGTAGTCGGGGCGGCACATGAGGTAGGTGTGCGGCTTGGCCAGGCGTTCGCGACGCTCGGCGGCGAGGGGCAGGGGCAACTGTGTAGACACGGGCATCCTTCGTGAGTGACGGATGGCGGACGTCGTCCTGAGGCCCCGAAGAGCACGCCAGGCCTCCAGTCTGGCACGCCTGTTATGGCAACAGGTGGTCGAATGGCGCTGGAAATGTGCGTCGATACCTGCAAGATGCAAGAAAACGTCATAGGCTTCCTGGAATGGACAACCTCGACTTTCGTATCATCGACCTCCTGAAGCTCAATGCCCGCACGGGATACGGCGACATCGGCCAGGTCATCGGGCTGTCGGCCTCAGCGGTGAAACGGCGGATAGACCGGTTGATCGCAGACGGAATCATCCGCGGGTTCACGGTGCTGCTCGACACCTCGCTCGACGGCAAGGTGACCGAGGCCTACGTCGAACTCTTCTGCAGGGGCACGGTCGCGCCGGCGGAGTTGAAGCGCATCCTGTCGGGCGTACCGGAGGTCGTCGACGCGGGCACGGTGACGGGCAGCGCCGACGCGATCGTGCACATGCGCTCGCGCGACATCCCGAGCCTCGAACTCGCCCTCGAGCGGGTGCGCATCGCGCCGAACGTCGACCACACGCGAAGCGCGATCGTACTGTCGAACCTCATCAAGAGGTAGGTGCGTCCGCCTCACCGAGAGGTAGGTGCGTTCCCGGCCCTCACCGTCTGCTCGCGGAGGAACGGCAGCAGCTCGATGCGGCCTCCGCCCGTGACCTCGCCGGCGAACACGGCCACGTCGGGGCTTCCTGCCAGGGCGTCTGCGAGTGCGCGAACGTCGCCCCCGATCATCCGGATGCGTGAGGAACCTGCGCCGACCTTGGACGCACG
The DNA here is from genome assembly GCF_003399645.1 of Subtercola boreus. Lineage (GTDB taxonomy): Bacteria > Actinomycetota > Actinomycetes > Actinomycetales > Microbacteriaceae > Subtercola > Subtercola boreus_A. The sequence goes on along the minus strand of NZ_NBXD01000002.1, from coordinate 187,097 downwards.
TTCGAGCCAGGCCGCGTCGTTCTCGACGAACACGCGCACCCGCCGCTCCTTGAGGAGGGCGCGCAGGGGCCGCGGCAGCTTCAACGCTGTCGTCACGCCGAGGGATGCGTGTGCCCGCGTTCCCGCCGCGAGCACACGCACGAGCTTCTCGAGTGGCTCGCCTTCGGCCAACCGAACGACCACGGGAACCGGGCGGTACCGCAGCACGGCCGGCTCGGCTCCCGGCTCGCTCACCCCGGCGGCCCCGAACACGTCGCCCCAGGCGTCCTGGTCGCTCAGTGCCGCACTCCGCACGCCGTCGAACTGGCGCCAATCGAGCACGTCGATCGTGGATTCGAGCAGCTCTCGAACTCTGTCGTCGAGCCCGGCCAGGCTGATGTCGGCGCTTTCGGTGCCGGGTTCGGCCCTCCAGTCGCCGAGTTGCAGCAGGGCATTCCCATCGAACGGAATCACGGATGCTCGCCTGCGACCGTCCAGCGGATCCATCTGCCCGGCACCCCCGCTGAAAGCCGCATTGATGACGAGGTTCGAGGCCTCGGCACCTGCCAGCCACTGGGCGACCTCCATCGGATCGAGGGAGTGCAGCCCCGCGGCGAGAGCGGCTCCGCTGCCGTTCTGCACCGCGATCGCCTCCTCCAGGGTCGAGACGTGCACGACGCCGAGCACAGGCGCGGGGTGTGCCGTCAGAGCGAACGGCGACAGAGGGGTGACTCCCGTGCGCACGCCGGGAGACCACAGAGTGCCGCTTTCATCCGTGGGGCGGGGTTCGACGAGCCAGTGCTCGCCGGCGTCGAGGCGGGTGAGGGCGTCACGGGTCGTGCCACTGGCGGGCCGGATGATCGGACCGACGTCGGCCGCGAGGTCATCCGCCGCGGCCGCACGAAGCGCTGTCACGGCGTCGGCCAGTTATGCAACGAAGCGCTGAGACGTGGCGACCGACCCGACGAGGATGACAAGGCTCGCTGCCGTGCTGCGCTGCCCCGCGCGGTCGAAAGCGCTGGCGACGATATCGGCCACGGCGAGGTCGATGTCGGCGCTGGGCGTCACGATGAAGGAGTTCGGGCCGCCATCCGCGTGCACGATGAGCGACGGATCGGGGCGCCAGGAGTGGTAGCGGGCTGCGATCGTCGGCGACGCGCTCACGACAACGCGGGCGACCCGGGGATCGGTGATGAGGTGATGGGTGAGGGTGCCGGAGCCCGGCCCGGCGGGCGCGCCCGCGAGATCAGGCGCCGCCGCGCCGGCGAGATCGGACGCCCCAGCGAGATCCGCCCCATCGAGATCCGCCCCAGCGAGCTCAGACGCCGCCGCGCCGGCGAGATCGACCAGTACGAGGAGGTCGCGCGGGATGCCGGACTCCCAGAGCGCCTCGGCCAGGACCGCGGCGGAGCGCGCCGACTCCGGCGCCGGCGAGAGGATCACCGCCGAACCGGCCGCGAGGGCCGAGAACACTCCCGCTGCGGCATCTGCCAGAGGGGATCGCCATGACGGCAGTACGGCGACCAGCCCCGCCGGCTCGAAGCGGGCGCCCTCGATCGACTCGAGTTCGGGAGCACGCCGTGCGTACTCGGCCGCGAGCGCGATTGCCGCACTCACCTCGGAGTCTCCCTCTGCGAGCGTGGTTCCGGTCTCGCCCGCCGAGACCACAATCAGACGGTCGCGGTTCGCCTCGATCGATACCGCTGCGCGGTGGAGGGCTGACACGCGAGCAGAGGTGGGTTCGCTGCCCCACCGGGTTCCGGCCGCGGCCGCCCAGGCGACGAGCCCATCGAGGTCTGCGGCATCGATGACGCGGGCGGTCGCTATCGTCTGTGCGCCATCCTGCGATGACGCGACCCGGGCGAGGATGCGCCTGGCCCACTCCCGAGGAGCGGGTGACATCGGGCTGTTGTCGGGTGTGGACGTCGATGCTCCGGCGCCTTCATCGAGCGGCTCAGGACGGTTCCAGCCGGCGCTCAGCCCAGCGAGGGAGGCGACGAACCGAGCTCGCTCACGGTCGAAGACCCGTTCATCGGCCAGGAAGTTGTCGTCGCGGGCAGCCGCACGGAGCAGCGCACTCAGCCGCGCGGTCACGAACGAAATGTCGTGAGGCTGCACGATCGGAACGGTGAGCACCACCGGACCCACCTGGTGCCGCATCGCGTCGACCTGCGCACCGTCTGCGCCGGGCGGCACCTCGAACTCGAGGTGTGCCGCGGCCTCGCGGTCGCCGACGGGCGCTGCGGATGCGGGTGCGGGTGCGGGTGTGGGTGCGGGTGCCGCGGATGCCGCGGATGCCGCGGATGCTGCGGATGCTGCGGATGCTCCAGTATCCGCGGTACCGGCCGTATCGCGGATACCCGCCCCACCGGTCACCACCCCGCGCTGCTCGGCCAGCAGCCATGCAAAAGCACTGTGGAAGAGGTTTCGTGTCGCCACCCCGAGGTGTACAGCCCGCAGGTGCTCCGGCCGCAGCGCCCATTCCAACAGGCTCAGGTAATTCGCGTCGCCCCCGATCGGGCCGCCGAGCGCGTCATCGCGCCTGGCCGCCGCATCGCCCCGCTCCCCCGCCTCGCGCCCCGCCGCCGCATCGCCCCGCTCCGCAGCCTCTCGCAGTTCCGCAGCCTCTCGCAGTTCCGCAGCCTCTCGCAGTTCCGCAGCCTCTCGCAGTTCCGCAGCCTCTCGCTGTTCTGCAGCATCTCGCTGTTCCGCCGGGCGGTCGCCCTCGACAAGCCGTACCCGCACCGCCGCATTCCCCTTCTCCACGCGGGCCGCAGCCCACGCCTGCACCCCCTGCAGCACGCCGAAAGCTCCGGGAAGAGAGGCCGGAAGCTCGATTCCGGCCTCGAGTGCAGCGAACTTCGGTCGAGCGAGGATGTTCTGCAGCACGGCGACCGTCAGCTCGGCATCACGGGGCGTCTGGATGACGAGGGTGACGAGTTTCGACCAGCCGACCAGTCCGCCGGCACCGGATGCCCGGGGCAGGGCCAGCTCGAAGAGCGGAACGAGTGACTCGGCGACCCGCTCGACCGTCTCGTCGAACGCCCACAGCGAGAGGCCGGACGCCACAGACGACACCCTGAGCGACACACGGTCGACATCGTCGCGGGCGAGGAGTTCGCAGATCCCGCGCAGGCGCCGTGCGGCCCCGGAGTTCCCCAGCACTGCCGGGCCCACGAGGTCGAGGTCGACGCGCGATCCGTCGGCACGGAGCTCGGCGATCGTCTGGCCGAGCTTGGACGGCGTGGCGTCGGCGATGAGGTGACCGGTCATCCGTCGGAGCACGCGTCTGGACGTGGGGACGACCGCCCACGGCAGCGCTTCACCGACAGAACTGGCGACACGGATGGCCGTTCGGAGGCTCCGTGGCAGAAACTCCGGTCTGAGGGCAGCGAGCCGCTCGAGGTTCTTCGCAGCGACGACGCTGTCTTCGGGACGCACGACCCCATCGACGAACTCCGTCGTGAACTCGAGCCCCCGGGGGTCACGGAGCACGGTCGCCAGTCGGGCCGCGGATGTCTCGGCTTGCGGGCCCTCGTCGAGCCACCGCCGCACGAGCGCGACAACCTCAGGCCCGAGCCCCGCGAACTCACCACGATCGGCGCTGCGGTCGGCGCTGCGATCGCCGCCACGATAGGCGCCGCCCACCGCATCGGGCCACACCGCTGCCGCTACGCCCACTCCGCCTGGGTGCGCCGCTACCGCCCCGTCGGCACCCCCGACCGCTTCGTCGCCGTGGGCCTCGCGGACCGAGCCGTTCGGAAGTACCTTCTCGACCATGCCCTGAGGATAACGCCGGTGTCACCCGCAGCCGGTGACGACAGACCGCGCCGCCGATGGTCGCCGCCGATGGATGCGTCAGTGCCAGCGATGATCCTGGATCGTGGCCCGCGGACCGAACCGGGGCTTTGCGACGCCGCTGGCGAGAATCAGGCGCACCACCCGCTGTCGATGCCCGCGCCACGGCTCCAGCAGTTCGAGCATTCCGGCGTCGTCGACGGGCTCGCCGATCAGCACCCAGCCGACGTGCGCCGCGAGGTGGTAGTCGCCGACACTGACGGCATCAGGATGCCCGTGGGAGCGTTGGCTCGTCTCCGCGGCGGTCCACGGTCCGATGCCACGCACGCTCTGCAGCTTCTCGAGCACGCCCTCGACGAGCCGAGCACCGCCCGCACCGCCCGCGCCACCCGCGCACAGCCGATCCAACCCCGCCGCGACCGCCGCCGCCGCCAGCACCGCCCGCGACCGCTCGGGCCCCACTCCCGCCCGGTGCCACTCCCACGACGGAATGAGCTGCCACTCGCGGGGGCTCGGCTGCACCCGCATACCCTCGGGCGCAGGCCCCGGCGGCACCTGCCCGTACTTCAGCACGAGGTACCGCCACGCCCGCCGGGCCTCGAGCGTCGTGACCTTCTGCTCGAGAATCGCGGGCACGAGCACCTCGAACACGAGCGAGGTCGACGTGAGCCACAGCCCCGGATGCTGCCGCCGCACCTCCGCGAGCGGCGGCACCCGCGACAGGTCGAGCTCGCTCCAGTCGTCGCCCCTGCCCAGCAGTTCGGGCAGAGCATCCAGCACCCATTCGGCGCCCTCGCCCCACGCCGTCGCGGCAATCGAACCACCGCGCTCCTCGGCGTGAAGCGTCGCCGGGCCGCACGGCGTCAGGAACACCCGCCAGAACCCGTTCGCCGTGAACCGCATGGTGGGCTCGTGCTGCCCTCGCAGCAGCGGACCGACGGTCTGGCGCAGATTCACCGGGCGCGCCGGTGAATACGTCATTGTCAGGGGCCGCGAACCGGCGCGCAGAGCATCCATTCTCATTCTGCCCGCCACCCTAGTTCGCCCGCCCGACACTCGCGAACCCGCGGAGCGTAGCGAGGGGACCCGAATCGTGGATCCCGTGCGCCTAGGGAACGATTCCGGCCCCTCAGTGGCCGATTCAGGAGGCGGGCACGGTCAGGGGCAGGGGGAGGGGTACGGGCAGGCGAGCGGATGCCGCCACCGCGAGCTCCCGCACGAGAACCTCGGTCGTGGCCCAGTCGATGCACGCATCCGTCGCGCTCTGCCCGAACATGAGCGACCCGAGCGCCTGTGCATCGAGCTTCTGCGCCCCGCCGACGAGAAAGCTCTCCATCATGATTCCCGAGATCGGATCGCCCGACTCCAGTTGTGCGGCCAGCTCACGCACGACCGCCACCTGGCGCACGTGGTCCTTGCCGCTGTTGGCGTGGCTCGCGTCGACGATCATCCGTGGCTCGAGGCCGGCCCGCGCGAGCAGGGCGGCTGCGGCTGCGACCGACTCCGACGACGAGTTCGGCCCCTGGCGCCCGCCGCGGAGGATGACGTGCCCCGCCGCATTGCCGGTCGTCTCGACCGCAGCCGCCAAACCGTGCTCATCGATTCCGAAGAAGACGTGCGGCTGGGCCGACGACACGCATCCGTCGACCGCCACCTGCACGTCACCGTCGGTTGCATTCTTGAAGCCGACCGGCATCGAGAGCCCCGACGCGAGCTGCCGGTGGATCTGGCTCTCGGTCGTGCGCGCACCGATCGCGCCCCAGCTCACGGCATCGGCGATGTACTGCGGGCTCGTGGGCTCGAGGAACTCGCATCCCACCGGCAGTCCGAGGCTCAGGATGTCGCGGAGCAGCAGCCTGGCGATGCGCAATCCGTCGGCCACCCGGTGCGTACCGTTCAGGTACGGATCGTTGATGAGCCCCTTCCATCCGCCCGTGGATCGGGGCTTCTCGAAGTACACCCGCATCACGACGAGCACCGACTCCCTCACTTCGTGCGCGAGCGGTGCGAGGCGCCGGGCGTACTCCAGCGCCGCTTCGGGGTCGTGCACCGAGCAGGGCCCGACCACGAGCAGAAGCCGCGGATCGCGCCCGGCGACGATCGCCTCGACCTGCTCGCGCGTCGAGGACACGAGCTCGGCCTGCGCGGCCGAGAGCGGCAGTTCGGTGCGCAGGTCGGCCGGGGTGGGCAGCGGCGCGAAACGGGTGACCCGCAGGTCTTCGGTGGATGCGGCAGTGCCGGTGGTACTCATGAAACGGTTCCGTTCCGGCGAGCGACCACCCGGCCGACCCGCCATTTAAAGGCGAAAGGCAGAGACCGTTGTCTCTGCCGGGTGGCTCTGGGGGGTGGTGCGCGCTTACAGCGTCGGCCCTCCCAGAGCCGACCCGAAATACGCATACCAACGACTGTGCATGCTCACACTCTAGCCTGCGCCGGCCCGGGTCGTATGCTCGACGGGTGATCGATCATCCATTCGCCGGCGACGACGGCGCGACGACCGGCCGGTTCGCCGACGTCGTCATCGTGGGCGGAGGGCACAACGGCCTGGCCGCAGCCGCCTACCTCGCCCGGGCCGGCCTCGACGTCACGCTCCTCGAGCGCCTGCCCGAGGTCGGCGGAGCCGCTGTTTCAGCGTCGCCGTTCGAGGGGGTGGATGCCCGCCTCTCCCGCTATTCGTACCTGGTCAGCCTCCTGCCGCAGAAGATCATCGACGACCTCGAACTCGACATCACCCTGGTCAGGCGCCGTTTCTCGTCGTACACCCCCGTTCCCGGGTCGGACCGCGGGCTGCTCGTCGACACGGCAGATCTAGCCGCCACGATCGCATCCTTCGCCGCGATCGGTGCCGAAGACGACGCGGCCCTCTTTCTCGAGTTCTCCGAGCACACCGCCTTTCTCGCCCGACAGCTCTGGCCGAGCGTGACCGAGCCGCTCCGCCGCCGCGATGAGCTGCGGCAGCAGGTGATCGACGCGGGCGGGTCTCACATCTGGACGGCGATGGTCGAGCGGCCCGTCGGCGAGATCATCGAGGCGTACATCCAGAACGACACGGTTCGCGGAGTGATGCTGACCGACGCCCTGATCGGCACCTTCGCCCGCGCCCACGACGACGACCTGGCCCAGAACATCTGCTTCCTCTACCACCTGATGGGCGGTGGAACGGGCGACTGGGACGTTCCGATCGGCGGCATGGGCGCGGTGACGGCCGCCCTGCTGAAGGCGGCGACGGATGCCGGTGCCACGGTCGTGACGGGCGCCGAGGTCGTGGCGCTCACCCCCGGCGGCGCGGTGACGTACCGCCGGGCCGGTGCCGGTACCCCGGGTGCCGCCGCTGCATCCGCCTCGCCGACCATCACGCTGCAGGCGGACACCGTGCTCGCGAACGTCGCCCCCGCCGTGCTCGACCTGCTGGTCACGACCCCCGCCGCGTCGACCGCGGGCGAGGGTGAGGGCGAGGGTGAGGGCGAGGGCGCGGGCGCGGGTGCGGGTGCGGGTGCGGCGGAGGGCGCCCAGGCGAAGGTGAACCTGCTGCTCACCCGGCTGCCGAAGCTGCTCGACGCGAGTGTCTCCCCCGAGGCGGCGTTCGGCGGAACGTTCCACATCAACGAGGGCTACCGCCAGCTCGACGACGCGTACCTGCAGGCGGCGGGCGGCACCCTTCCGAACCCGCTGCCCGCCGAGATCTACTGCCACACGCTGACCGACCCGAGCAAGCTGTCGGCCGAGCTGCAGGCATCCGGAGCCCAGACGCTCACCGTCTTCGCCCTGCACGTGCCCCACCGACTCGTCACCGAGGCGTCGAACGACGCCTTCCGCGCCGAGGTGCAGGCCTCGGTGCTCGCCTCGCTCAACAGCGTGCTGGCCGAGCCGATCGAAGGGTGCCTCATGCGCGACGCCGCCGGCAACCCGTGTATCGAGACCAAGACCACCCTCGACCTCGAATACGTCCTGCGGATGCCCGGGGGCAATATCTTCCACGGCCCGCTCTCGTGGCCCTGGGCGAGCGACGACGAGCCGCTCGACACCGCCGCCGAGCGGTGGGGCGTCGCGACGGCCCACGAACGCATCCTGCTCTGCGGATCCGGTTCGCGCCGCGGCGGCGCCGTCAGCGCACTCGGCGGTCACGCGGCTGCCATGGCGGTGCTCGAAGCACGCCGCCTGCAGGCTGCCGGCGCAGAATGAGGTGCGGGTACCCCACGCGGTGCGCCGACAGTCAGACGAAGAGAAGAACGGGCATCCAGTGACCATCACAGACAACGCGGTGTACGTCGGCGGCCGGCGCACGGCCGAGCCGAAGACCCTCGACGAGACGTTCGAGGTGATGCGCGAGCACCAGGGAGTCGCGTGGATCGACATGCTGCACCCCGACAAGACGGAGCTGCGGGCCGTCGCCGACGAGCTGAACCTGCATCACCTTGCGGTGGAGGACGCACTCACCGGCCACCAGCGCTCCAAACTCGAACGCTACGGCGAGACGCTGTTCGTCGTGCTGCGGCCGGCCGAATACCTCGACGACGTCGAGAAGGTGAAGTTCGGGGAGGTGCACGTGTTCATGGGTCCCGACTTCATGGTGTCGGTGAGCCACTCCGACTTTCCCGACATCGGCACGGTTCGGAAGCGTTTGGAGGCTCACCCCGATCTGCTCGCTGAGGGTCCTCACATGATTCTGTACGGCATCCTCGATCTCATCGTCGACGAGTATGCGCCCGTTCTCGACGGGCTGCAGAACGACATCGACGAGATCGAAGACCAGCTCTTCAGCGGCGATCGCGAGGTGTCGAAGCGCATTTACGATCTGCTGCGGGAGGTCATCGACTTTCAGCGTGCGACGAGGCCGCTCGACGACATGATGGCGCGGCTGGTCGACGGGCTGACCGGTGAGGCGGAGCTGGAGATGAAGCGGCACTTCCGCGATGTCGCCGACCACGTCACGCGGGTCACCGATCGTGCGGACTCGTTCAGGTCGCTGCTCGAAAACGCCCTGACGGTGCATTCGACACTTGTCGCCGAGCGTCAGAACGACGAGATGACGCGCATGACCGAGACGAGCCTGGCACAGGGCGAACAGGTCAAGAAGATCTCGTCGTGGGCAGCGGTGCTGTTCGCACCGACACTGGTGGCGGCGATCTACGGGATGAACTTCACCAACATGCCCGAACTGAACTGGTACTTCGGCTATCCGTTCGCACTGGCTCTCATGCTCGGGTCGGGGGTGGCGCTGTACTTCGCGTTCAAGAAGCGGGGGTGGCTGTGAGCGAGGCCGGTGCGAAGGCGCTCCGGTAAAATCGGAGAGTGGCCGTTTCGAAGATCATCCTCTTCTATGTCTTCACGCCCCTGCCGGACGCTGAAGCACTGCGCCTCTGGCAGCGCGACCTCTGCGAGGGCCTGGGGCTCCGGGGCCGCATCATCCTCTCGTCGCACGGCATCAACGCAACCCTGGGCGGCGAGATCGACGCCGTGAAGACCTATCTGCGCAAGACGCGCGACTATCCGCCGTTCTCGACGATCGATGTGAAGTGGAGCGAAGGAAGCACCCTCGACGAGGCCGGTGTCTCGCTCGACTTCCCCCGTCTCAGCGTGCGAGTGCGTGACGAGATCGTCAGTTTCGGCGCTTCCGACGAGCTGCGAGTGGATGATCGGGGGGTCGTCGGAGGAGGAACCAGGCTCTCGCCCAGCGAACTGCACGAGCTGGTCGACCAGCAGAAGGATGCCGGCGACGAGGTCGTCTTCTTCGACGCTCGCAACGCGTTCGAGGCCCAGATCGGCCGTTTCGACGGCGCAGTCGTACCCGAGGTCGGCAACTCCCGCGACATCGTGGCCGAGCTCGACAACGGAAAGTACGACCACCTCAAAGACAGGCCGATCGTGACCTACTGCACCGGCGGCATCCGCTGCGAGGTGTTGTCGTCGCTGATGCTCGCGCGCGGGTTCGGCAGCGTATTCCAGCTCGACGGGGGCATCGTGCGCTACGGCGAGACGTTCGGCGACGCCGGCCTGTGGAAAGGATCGCTCTACGTGTTCGACGAGCGGATGTCGATCGATTTCACTCCGGATGCCCGGCCGATCGGCTCGTGTCACCGCTGTGGTTCCCCCACGAGTCACATGCAGAACTGTCGCGACCTGGCCTGCCGCACCCAACTCGTCGTGTGCGGTGACTGCTCCTCCACAGCCGACCTTTTCTGCCGGTTGCACACAGATCTGTCAAGCGCCACGCTCACATTCTGAGGGCGGTTCTAGGCTGGGGCCATGACTTCGATCCAGACCAAGGCCGATGAACTCCTCCGCCTGCACACCTCGCCCGAACTTCTCTCTGTCGTGAACGTGTGGGATGTGATCAGCGCCCGCGCGGTAGCCGACATTCCCGAGACCACGGCGCTGGCTACGGCGAGCCACAGCATCGCAGCGCTGTACGGGTACGAAGACGGCGAGAACATCCCGGTCGAGCTCATGATCGACATGATCGGGCGCATCGCGGGCTCGACCGATCTCCCGGTCAGCGCCGACCTCGAGGCGGGTTACGGCAACGCGGGTGAGACGACGCGCAGGGCGATCGGCGTGGGCATCGTCGGCGCGAACCTCGAAGACCAGATGAAGCCGCTCGACGAGGCCGTCGCAGCTGTCAAAGCCGTGGTCGCCGCGGGCCGGGCAGAGAACGTGAACTTCGTGCTCAACGCGCGCACCGATGCGTTCGTGAAGGCCGGCGACCGCCCGGTAGACGACGTCGTCGCCGATGCGATCGAGCGCGGGCGGGCGTTCCTCGACGCGGGCGCGGCCTGCGTCTTCGTGCCCGGCAAGCTCGACCTCACCACCGTCGAGCGCCTGGTCGAGGGCATCGGCCAGTACCGCGTGAGCGTCATCGGCGTTCCCGGGTCACTCGCACCCGCCACCCTCGAGAAGCTCGGCGTGGCCCGTATCTCGTACGGCCCCTGGACCCAGCGGGTCGCCCTCACCGCCCTCGCCGACCTCGCCATCGACCTCTACGCAAACGGCGAACTCCCCGGCGGCACCCGCCCCCTCAACTGAGCCCCGCCCGCACCTCGATTCGCAGGTTCGGGCCGCTCACCGTCAGATGCTGCAGATCGCCTGGGATTCTCGTGGGGCCGCTCACCGTGACCGACCGTTTTGTCGTCTCGAACCAGCTAAGTTCCAGGAAGTCGACGGTCTCTGGGGAGCACGACTGATCCGTCTGTCTGCTGTACTGCCGAAGATTCAGCTCACTCCAGCTCGACACACTCAGACGAACGTACGTCAGGTGTTGCGGCGGGGAGTCGTCGAGAACCCGGATGCCGTCCCGCGCTGATGGGGCGGCATCCGGGAAGGATGGCCGCTCTCAGGCCGATCATCAGGCGATGGCCGGGCGCATCGAAGACCAGGCGGTCAACGATCTCGTCATGCACGACGAGGCGTGAGGCGGCCGCACCGCTCAACTGCACCTCATAACCCGACACATCGTCAGTTGTAGCACCTGCGCGAGCGCATGAGCCAGCGCCCGGCGCACCTTGAAGCGTTCCTCAGCCGCCGAGTGCTTCGCGGCCCACGCCGTTCCGGGACAGGCGGCGCGCGCGGCGTTGCCGGGCGAAGGTGCGGGCATCGGCACTCGACAGAGCGAACAGCACGAGAATGTCGAACGACAGGTTCACGAGCCCCGTCGTGAGAGTGATCGCCGTTCCATTGGTGAAGTAGTCCACGGCAACAGCGGCCGCACCGAGCAGGCTGACGCTCATCGCGAAGAAGCGTGCGCCGTTGAACCCTGCGAAGATCAGTTGCGCCAGCAGCAGGTACGCTGCGAACCCTCCGATCGAGACGATGATCACTGCCCAGAGCACCGCGTTCGCCACCTCTTGCGTGTTCACATCCGGGCCGACCGGCACGTCGATGGTGACGGTCTGTACCGAATCCGCCCAGGTCGTCAGCACGGAGATCACCGAGGCGACACCGATCGCCCCGCGCGCGATCATCAGCAGGTAGCTCACGTAGATGGTGATCGGCCGCTTCACGCGGTTCGACGCCCCCGAGTCCCGTGCCGTCTTCATCACCTTCTGCCCGAGCAGCGAGGCATCGGCGGGCAGGAGGGACGAGTCAACGATCGCCGCGCTCGACATTCCCGCGGCAGACGGCGTCACCGCGCCCAGGTCGATGATCGGCAGGTCACCGTCGGTCGTGATCGCGTCGCCACCGCCGTTGACGGCGTGGTACCCGGTCGAGAAGTTGCGGATGACCGTGAACACGCCCTCGGGGTTCGCCTGCTCCAGCGTGGTCACGATGTGGTCGCGCTCGATATCGGTCTCGCGCTCGATGCGGTGCGTCACCTGCAGAGTGAACAGCGAGAGTCCGACATTGCGATCGTACGTGCCGGCGGCCATCCATTCGGCTGAATATCCGCCGGGCAGAAGCCAGCCGGGCGGCGTCTTCCAGAACCGCACGTGGTGGCGTTTCGCCGGGTTGCCCGCGACCTCCTGCTGGTACGTGAAGTCCTGGATGTTGCCGAAGAGGTAGAGCGGGCTCACCGGCGCATCGGAGTAGCTGCGACGAAAGATCGTCGACGTGACAATGCGGAGCGCACTGCGAAAGCCGACCTCGTCGGCCCTGTGCCATCCGGCCGCCAGCATCGCCGTGTGCAGCTGCGCCTCGGAGCCGAACAGCGCGAGATTGACCGGGTCGCCCAGCAGGCCCTCGTGCGTGCGCGCCCGCCCGATGAAATAGTCGGGAACATAGATCAGGGTCAGCATGCTGTGGATGCGAGGCAGCAGCAGGTAGGCGAGCAACAGCCAGAACACCAGAAGGAACCACACGTACTGGAACCCGCGACTGAACGTCTCGGTGAGGATCAGGTAGGCGAGCCACCCCGCGGCGACGGCCCCGAGAAAGAAGAAGACGTTGTCGAGAATGACCATGAGCGAGGCGCGGCGTCGCTCGGGCGCCGGCAGCGCCCGCGTCGATCGCGGCACGAAGGGCGTGGGGCTCGTCCCGGTCTGCTGCAGCCCGCTGTGCGTCATGCCTCAACCGTAAAGCACTGGCCGGGCTAGGGTGAAGGCATGTTCCGAGCCATCGTGGTCGCCGAAGACCTGCCCGCCGCACTCACAGAGATCGATGACGATTCCCTGCCCGACGCCGAGGTCTCGATCGACGTCCTGTTCTCGAGCATCAACTACAAAGACGGGCTCGCGCTGCGCGGCAAGGGTTCGATCGTGCGCACTCTGCCGCTCGTTCCGGGCATCGATCTCGTGGGTACGGTCACCGCCTCGAAGTCGCCGCGCTTCACGCCGGGTGATCGGGTGGTTCTGAACGGCGACGGCATCGGCGAGACGCGGTTCGGAGGTCTCGCCGAGAGGGCGAAGGTGCGACCGGATGCTCTGCTCCTTCTGCCTCGGGCGATCACGCCCGAGCGTGCCGCCGCCATCGGCACCGCGGGGTTCGCCGCGATGATCGCCGTGCTCGCGCTGGGCGACGCGGAAGTCTCGCCCTCCGACGGGCCCGTGCTCGTCACCGGAGCCGCGGGCGGAGTCGGATCGATCGCGATCGCGCTGCTGGCCGCACGCGGCTACACGGTCACCGCATCGACGGGTCGCCTCGAGGAGCACGGTGCGTACCTCCGCACACTGGGGGCTTCCGACGTGATCGACCGGGCGGAGTTCTCGGAGCCGGGCAAGCCACTGCAGACGCAGCGCTTTGCCGGGGCCATCGATTCTGTCGGCAGCGCGACCCTCGCGAATGTGCTCGCACAGACGAAGTACAAAGGCACGGTCGTCGCGTGCGGGCTCGCCCAGGGTAGCGATCTGCCCGTGACGGTGCTGCCGTTCATCCTGCGCGCCGTCACCCTGACCGGAGCGAACTCGGTGAATGCGCCGATCGAATTACGGGAGCGCGCCTGGGCGGCACTGGCCGAGGAGCTCGACGGAGTGCTGCTCGATTCGATGACCACGACGGTCGGGCTCGCGGAGGTCTTCGGCGTCGCCGACCGGATTCTCGCCGGAACGGTCCGGGGCCGCACGGTCGTCGACGTGCGCCGCTGAGCCCCTTTCCCGGTGACAGCTGAACAAACGATCGACCTGGGCTGAGCAAACTTCATTACTGAGTGAAACTCGTTTACTCTTGTCGGGGGGTAACCCACGACGAGAAGGAAACCCGGCATGACGAGCACCGCCACCCGCTCACCCTCCCGCGAGCCATACCGTTCCTCCGGGTCGTACTCGGTCGGTGTGGCGGTGGTTCGCGAGCGGCCCCCGCGACGCGGTCGCGAGGGCCCAGCACCCGCAGCGTCGCCGGCGTCTGGGCACCGGGGTGGCGACGTGACGGATGCGCCCTTCGAGGGTCGACGGGGGTGGCTGGCGAGAATGCCCGAGCGCCTGTTCGGTGGAGCGGGCCGGATGATCGGAGTCGACGTCGCCCGCGGCGTCGCCGTCGTCGGGCTGCTGTTCTGCTGGTTCGTGGCAGCGAGCAGTGCGGGCGGTGACGCTGTGGGAAGTGCGGGTCTTACGAGTGGTGGCGCTGCGGGCGGCCTGATGGGTGCGGCGGTTCCGCTCACAGGGCTCGCCTCCGCCGCCCTCTTCGTGGTGGTGTCGGGGGTCGCGGTGACGCTGGCGCTCGGCGCGGGCCCTGTCGCTGCGCCGGGCGCAGCCAGGAGCCTGCGCGTTGCCGTACGGGCCGTGCTGCTGTTCGCGACGGGTGGAGTGTGTGCATCGCTCGGTACAGCGGGCACGGCGATGCCTGCCGAGATACTGCAGCTCGTCGCGACGCTCAGTCTGCTCGCCCTCCTGCTGCAGCGCCTGCGGGCGAGAACCCTCTTCCTGGTCGCGGGCGTCTGCCTGGTCGCACTCCCGAGCGCCAATGTCCTCCTCCAACTGTGGCTTGCGACGCCCGAACCCTCGCCCACTGTCCGGGTGCTCGGCTCGATGGTCTGCTCCGGCACGTTTCCCGTGCTGACCTGGTGCTCACCGTTCCTCTGCGGGATGGCTGTCGGGCGCCTCCCTCACGACCGCGCCCGGTGCGCATTCACCCTGCTCGCCGCCAGTGGCACCCTCTTCGCGGCCGCCGCTGGAGCAGCCCTGGATCGCGCCCCGCGCGGCAGCAGCCTGCACCTCCTCTTCGCCTCCGGGCTGGGTTTCGACGCCGCGGGCATTGGCAGAGCCGCGGACCTCTCCGCCTCCGAAATCTTGTTCGCTACCTCGCCGGGCGTTGTCGACGTGCTGGGCGCATCCACCCTCGCGCTGGCGATCCTCGCGCTGTGCCTGCTCGTCGGGCAGCCCCTGCGCTGGCTGCTCCTGCCCCTGTCGGCCCTCGGATCGCAGGCTCTGACGGTGTCGGCGGCCATCCTCGCCACCTGCCTCCTCGCCCCGGACGCGGGCACACGTCTCGCGCAGGCGACCAGCGCCCTGCTCGCCCCGCTGGGCATCAGGGACACCGCGGCGATCCTCCCGGTGGGGTCGCTGTTCGTCGTGATGGCGGGCGTGGCACTGACGACGACTCTGTGGCGTGCGATCTTCGCCGCCGGCCCCATCGAACGGCTCTTCACCGCGAGCGGCGGCCTCGTCGCACGCACCAGCCGCAGTGCGCATGAGAGCGGCCCCGAGACCGGTACCGACGCCGTGCGCCGCACCGAGCCCGGGACTGCGAGCGACCGCGGTGCGGAATTCGCGGAAGAGGTGGGTGGCGACATCGGCGCGACGTCGGGCCCGGATCACTCGCGCGGTTTCGACTGGCGGTTGCCGGCGGATAACGCGGACCGGTCTCCGGGCGACGGCCGGCCTAGGGGCGACAGCCGGTCTCCGGGCGACAGCCTGGCTCCGGGAGACAGCCTGGCTCCGGGCAGTCGATACTCGATCGGGGGTAGGGAGCCACGTCGAACGAGCACCGATCGGCGTGACGATGCCGGTGATCGACGGGCGGGGCGAGGGGAAGGCGCGGCCAGCCGACGCGCCGACCGTGAGGAGGGCGCCCACCGCCGCCGCGCTGCGCGGGACGCACGGGCTCGTGAGCGGCGAGAGGATCGTGACGCGAGAAGGCAGACCGTTCGAGATGGGCAGGCGGCCGAGACCGCCTCTCCTCGTGAGCGACGATCGACCGCCGCGAGACCCGAGTACGAGCAGCCTCCCGCGCCGCGGCAGAGACCGCAGCAGACGGGCCGATCGGGTCGCGGGGCCAGACGCCCCCCGGAACCTGAGACGTACGAACCCATCCCTGGCGCCGAAACGCCCCGGGCGCCGTCGATAACGAAGTGGAACCCCGGCCAGTCGCTCGGCAGGCTGCCCTACTGAGCCGGGGGCCGGCGGTGACGGGTTCGGGCCGCAACTCCGCTCGCGACACCGACACCGACGCACCGCACCGCACTGCGCAACCCGCACCCCGACCCGCGGACCCACTCCGCTCTGCAACCCGCACCCCGACCCACCACTCACCACCCACCACCCACTTGGGAGACAGCACCCATGCAGCATGAGACGCACGCGAGGCGCCTGATCGACGAGGCCGATCGACGTGACCGGGGCGTGTTCCAGCACGCCCTTCTGGTCGAAGCCGCCCGGGTCGCCGTGGCCGCGGGCAGCGAGGAGCTCGAATACTGTGCTCGGCTGCGGCTTGCGGCGGCTGCGGGGATGAGTGCTCGAAGCACAGAACTCCTGGACAACATCGAGTGGTGCCTCGAGCGGCACCTCACCGATTCCGAGCGCTTCGCCGCACGCAGTGGACCCGTCGAACTGGCGGCGGTGTTCGCAGCCGTACCGCCCACTCTCGCCGCCAGCCCGAGCTTCTCGCTCGCCACGATCGACCAGTCGCTCTCCGAGCTGCAACAGCTGCTCGCCGAGCGAGACTTGCGAGACGAGCCAGACGAGCCAGACGAGCGAGCGCTTTCGACGCATCCTCCCGACAGCAGCGGCGCGGCCACCACCCGCCTCGACTCCGACTTTCTCCTCACCCGCGCCCGCCGGCACGTGTTAGAGGCCACCGGTCGCCACCGGGAAGCCGCGAGCCAGCGCACGGCATTGAGCCGGCTACGCCTGCTCCGCACCGCTGCCGGCGACGAATCCCACCCCGCCGGACACGCCCACGCCGATGCCGACACTCCCACGCACCACGATGACCCCGCCCACGCCGACGACCCCACCCACCACGACGATGCCCGCGGCGACGGCGCTGCCGATCATCCCCCTCCCCCTCGTCGCATCGCCGAGAGCCTCCTACCCCTGCTGCAGAGAGGCCAGCTGTCGGATGCCCGACTCGCGCATCTTCGCGGATACGAGCTGGTGCGCCACGACCCACGCCATCTCGCCGAGATCGCGATGCACATCGAGTACTGCGCTGACATCGGGGACCTCACCCGCGGACTCCAGCTCGTCGGTCGGCACCTGCACTGGCTCGTCGTGGATCCGCATGACGAACTCGCGCGCTTCGATGCACTGCTCGCCGTGGGATGCCTGCTCGACCTCGTCTGCGAGTCTGACGCCGAGGGGCACGGGCCCGACGTACGGGTGGGGGCGGCCGAGCATCCGGGCCTTCGCCTATTGCTCGGGATGCCCACGGGGGCCGTGACGGCGGAGAGCCTCTCCGACGCATGCTGGGCCCTCGCCCGCACGGTGGCTCAGCGGTTCGACGATCGCAATGGGTCGAGCACTTTTCTTGATCGTTGCGCCGCCGCAGAAGCACGGAGCGATGTTCGCTGCGCCGCCCTCGCCGAGACGGATGCCCGGCAGGGCACTCGCGCCGTCACGCACGAGACGCCGGCCGCCTTTCGAACGATCGATCCCCACAGCATGTTGCCGAGCATCCAGTGGCTGCGGGCGGCGCGGGAACGGGCGAGTGTGGCAGATCCGGCCGGGGCACTCTGGGCGATCCAGCAGGCCCACGACATGCTCGACCGGGAATCGTCGGCCGAACTCCTGCCGCACGACGACAGCGCCCGCAGCCTGGCACGCGCGAAGCCACGGCCTCTCGTGAACTCCGCGCCGGCGAACCCCGGGCCGTCGAACAAACCGCGAGCACGCGGGGCTGCCGCCCGTCGGAAGACGACCCCCGCCTTCGACGATCTCGTCACCGGCGCAACCGTTTCGCCGGTCGCGCCACCGCACAGCACCCCCGGCAGGCGCACCCCCGCCCCAGGCGACCGCGCTCTGCGAACGCTCGCCCGGCCCGGACCTGCCGACGGCACCCCCGCCCCACCCGATCCCGCCCGCGGCGTCCGGGTCGCCCTCTACGACCTCGAGGTCCGGCTCGCCATCGAACGCGGCGACCTCGCCCGGGCCGAGAAGGTCGCGGCGTGGCGGGTCGACCAGCTCATCGCCGAGGATCGCCTCGACCTGGCCGAAGTCGAACTCGAGCTCGGACTCCTGCTGTTCGGTGTCGAGCCGGAGCGCCGCCGCGGAGACCTGGAACGCGAGCTGACCGCGGCCCGGAGGGGTGCGGTCGACCCCGAGGCACAGGTGAGCGTCCTGAACGCGCTCGGCGAACTGCGGCTGAAACAGCAGCGTCCGAGGGAGGCGATCGAGTTTCTCCTCTCGTCTGTCACCCTCTGCGGGCACGATCCCGACTGTGTCGCCGTACAGCGTCCGCTCATGCTTCTCTCCCGCGCACAGGTCGCCATCGAACAACCGGTCTGGGCCCGGGCGACCCTCGACCGGCTGCTGCGTCACGACCTCGACAGGGCGATGCGTGCCGATGCCCTGCTGCTGCGCGCCTCTCTCCTGTTGGGCGCAGACGAAGCGCGCGCCGCACTCGACGACGCAGATCGTGCTCTCTCGCTCTCTCTCGAGCTGCACGACGGTGCAGGCACGATCGCCGCGTGTGCCAACCTCGCTTCGCTGCTCGAGCACCTCAAGGTGCGGCCCGGGGTCGTCGAAGCCTGGCGAATGGCTGTCACCGAGGCGACAACGGGTTTCGATCACGGCGCCGCCGATCATCCCGACCTGCTGGGCCTGCGTTTCAGGCTGGCCCGCGCGCTGATCGCGTCGGAGCGTGGATCCGAGGCCGCCGCCGAACTGCACCGCATCCTCGACGCGGCCCCGACCGACGTGCCGGCCGAGCGCGCCGAGCTGCTGTTCTGGCTGGGGCACGCCTACCGGCTCGAGGACGACGATGACGCCGCCTACGCATCGTGGAGCCTGTCGCTCACCCTCTGCTCGCTGGCCCGGGATGCTCGGGCAGCCGTTAGGGCGGGCCTCGCGCTCGGGCGGCTGCTGCTCGAGCGCGATGACCCCGACAGTCTCGACGTGCTCGAACACACTCTCGCCCAGGCGCGACGCATCCCCGACGAACCGTCAGCCGAGGTCGACGCGCTGCACCTCTACGGCATCGCGCAATGTGCATTCGGCGACGTGGAGGGGCTGCAGACCTTCGATCGTGCGCTCGATCGTGCTGCGCAATACTCCTTCGACATCGACGCGCTGCTGGCGACCGTCACTGAGTCGCGGGCGCGGGCGCTCGACAACCTCGGCTTAGACGAGGATGCCCTGGTGACGGCAGCACGAGCGGCGCGGTTGTACGAGCGACTGTCAGACCGGGCATCCGCGGGCCACGCGCACTTGTTCACGGCGCGACTGCTCGTGACGCTGGGCCGCTTCGACGAGGCTCTGCCGGTGTATCGCCGGGCTCTGGACCTTCTCCCCCTCGAGACACCGGTCGTCGAGCTGGCCGTGGCGGAGTTTCGGGCAATCGGGGCACGCGTCGCGCCACCCGCTGGCGCCGCAGCGGCAGTGACGCCCTAGTCCGCGGCGATCTCCGTCGCGGCGGCCGACTCCACGGGCGGGAGACGCAGCGCCCGCAACAGCGTCAGCGAGTGCCGGGTCGTCACGATGATGCGGGAGAACTCGGCCCCCTCGATGTCGATGACCACCGACGTGCGCGTTCCCTTGATCAGCAGAAAGTCTTTGCCGTCATGAAACTTCCACGAGCCCACCGCGAGCGTCAGCGGTACGGCCGTACCGGGTGCCCGGATGCCCCGCACCCAGATCCACGGGTCGTCGGTCAGCACCGCAGAACGGATGTTCTCCAGCGGTACCTCGATATCGCTCCGCCGAAGCGAGAGGATCTTCTCGGCCCGCGTCAACCTGATCTCAAGACGATCGGGGTGAACGAACAGAACAGCCATGGGTCTAGTGTGCCCGCGAAACCGCCGCAGCGGAACGAGCCGCGCCCGGGAGCGCCGACACGATCCGCTCGATTGCCGAGTCGTCGAGCGCCGCAGACACGAACCACGCCTCGAACACCGATGGAGGAAGCGACACGCCCGCGTCGAGCATCGCGTGAAAGAACGGGGCGTAGCGGAACGACTCCTGCGACTGCACCTCGGCATAGGTGCGGGGTCCGCCGACCGGGAAGTCGCCGAAGGCGAAGCTGAACAGGCTCCCGGCGCGCTGGACCGAATGCGCGACACCTTCTGCGGCGAGCGCCTCAGACACGGCGTTGGAGAGAACGGATGCCGTGCTGTCGAGCTTCGCGTAGACGGTGTCGTCGGCGAGTCTTAGAGTCGCGAGTCCGGCGGCGACCGCGACCGGGTTGCCCGACAGCGTTCCCGCCTGGTAGACCGGCCCGAGGGGCGCGAGGTAGTCCATCACGTCGGACCGCCCGCCGAGCGCCGCGAGGGGAAGACCCCCGCCCACCACCTTGCCGAAGGTGAACAGGTCGGGCGCGTAGGGCTGGTCGGGCGCCCCCGACACCTCGAGGCCCCACCACCCGGCCGGCCCGACACGGAACCCGGTCAGCACCTCATCCACGATGAGCAGAGCGCCGTTCTCGTGCACGATGCCGGCGAGTGCCGCGTTGAACCCGGCGTCTGGAGCCACCACGCCCATGTTCGCCGCCGCAGCCTCGGTGATCACCGCAGCGATCTGCCCCGGGTGGGCTTCGAAGACTTCCCGCACCGCCTCGAGATCGTTGTAGGGGAGCACCAGCGTCTGGGCCGCGGTCGCCGCGGTCACCCCGGCCGAAGCCGGCAGCGCGAGCGTCGCCAGCCCAGAACCCGCCTCGGCGAGCAGCGAATCCGAATGACCGTGGTAGTGCCCGGCGAACTTGACGAGCAGATCGCGACCGGTGAAACCCCGTGCCAGACGGATGGCCGTCATCGTCGCTTCGGTACCGGTCGACACAAGCCGGACCTTCTCGACGGGCGAGAGGCCCGCCGCAGAGATCCGCGCCCGCACCGCCTCGGCCAGTTCGGTCTCGCCGGGGGTCGACGCACCGAACGACAGACCGCGGGCGGCAGCATCCTGAACTGCTGTGACAACCTCCGGATGCGCGTGCCCCAGGATCGCCGGGCCCCACGAGTTCACGAGGTCGACGTATTCGATCCCGTCGGCGTCGGTCACATGGGCGCCTTTGGCCGCGACCAGGAAACGCGGCGTACCTCCTACCGAACGGAACGCCCTCACCGGGGAATTGACCCCACCCGGAATGGAAACGCTCGCACGGGCGAACAGAACGTCGGACTCGGACACGTCAGGCCTTTCAAAAACGGTTGGGGAATATGTCACTGCTGCTCGCGCAGCGTGCGCGCGATCTCGGGCGCGTAATACGTCAGCACCGCGTCGGCGCCGGCACGGCGAATGCCGGTCACCGATTCGAGGATCGCCCGTTCGCGGTCGATCCAGCCATTGGCCGAGGCCGCCTCGATCATCGCGTACTCGCCTGACACCTGGTAGGCCCACACCGGAACAGGAGACATGGCCGCCACGTCGGCAAGCACGTCGAGGTAACTCATGGCAGGTTTCACCATGACGATGTCAGCACCCTCCTCCAGATCGAGCAGGGTCTCGCGCATGCCCTCGCGCCGGTTGGCCGGGTCTTGCTGATAGGTCTTGCGGTCGCCGCGCAGTGTGGATCCGACGGCCTCGCGGAACGGGCCGTAGAACGCCGACGCATACTTCGCCGTATACGCCAGAATCGCGGTGTTCTGAAAGCCGTGGGCGTCGAGCTCGTCGCGAACGGCAGCGACCTGGCCGTCCATCATTCCCGACAGGCCCAGCAACTCGCTCCCGGCCGAGGCCTGCGCCACCGCCATGTCGCGATACCTCAGCAGTGTCGCGTCGTTGTCGACGCGCCCGTCAGCGTCGAGCACACCGCAGTGACCGTGGTCGGTGAACTCGTCGAGGCAGAGGTCGGTCTGCACCACCAGCGCATCGCCCACCTCGGCGACCACGACGCGCGTCGCCTGGTTCAGGATGCCGTCTGGGTCTGTGGCCCCCGACCCGATCGCATCCTTCGCGTCGGGAACACCGAAGAGCATCACCCCACCCAGCCCGAGGTCAGCCGCCTCGTTCACGGCGGCACGCACGCTCTCGGTCGTGTGCTGCATGATGCCGGGCATGGAGTTCAGGGCACGCGGCTCGGCACCCTCCTTGACGAAGATCGGAAGGATGAGGTCGGCCGGGTGCAGACGCGTCTCGGAGACGAGCCGCCGCATCGCGGGCGTCGCACGCAGGCGCCGGGGTCGAACAGTCAGACCGGCCGAGGGGCCGTTCCCGTGAGAAGTCATACCGCAAGCCTACGCTTCGTCGCTGGGAATGCTTCCGCGGGGCTGCCAGGGCTCAGGATGCCCGTTCCAGGGGTCATGCGCAAGGGTCTGGTCGCTCCCAGCCTCCGCTGGCATAGTCGGTCGAACGAGGCCGGGGCGCAGCCCGACGCCCACGATCATCCATCGCCCACCCCAAGGAGCACCCCACTATGCCCGTCGCCGCCGTGGACTATGCCCACCTCCGTCTCACTGTCACCGACATCGCCGTCTCCCGCAGGTTCTACGACGCGGTGTTCGGGTTCGATGTGCTCGTCGAGGCACCTCCCGCCGACGCGGACCAGGCCACGAAAGACCAGCTTGCCTTCGTCTTCGGCGGGGTGATCTACCAGTTCGGCGGCGGGGTTCTGGGTCTTCGCCCCGTCGCGCCCGCGGGTGACCGCTACGACGAAGACCGGGTCGGGCTCGACCACCTCAGTTTCGCCGTGCCGGCCCGCTCCGACCTCGACGATGCAGCCGGGCTGCTCGATGGGCTCGGCATCGAGCACGGGGGAGTGAAGGACATCGGATCGGGCTTCATCCTCGAGTTCCGCGACCCCGATAACATCGCCCTCGAGCTGTTCGCCCCCGCCGCGAACTGACCCCGAACCCGAGCCTCGAACACCTCGGCAGACGCACCCCGGCACGCCGAACGGATACGGTCTGGGCGATCCGCACCCCTATGCGGCTCGGACCCCGGAAACTGTGTCCGTTCCTGCGGTGCCAGACGAAACGGCGTCAGCACGGCCGCGTCAGCGCAGGGCGGCCGCCGCGCCGATGAGGGACTCGATGAGCGACTCGGCCGAGCGCTTCGCCGCGATGAGGTCGACGCGCAGACCGTAGCTGCGGGCATCCTGTGCCGTCACCGGGCCGATGCACGCCACGATCGTCGACTCGGGGATGGGCCCGAGCTGAAGCTGGACCTGCTCCGCGACGCTGCCCGACGTGACGAGGATGGCGCGGATCAGGCCCGCCTCGACCTCTTCGCGGAGGGCCGGGTCGACGGCGACCCCGATGGTGCGGTAGGCCACGACCGACTCGACGGCGTGCCCGCGCTGCGCGAGCCCGAGGCTGAGAACCGGCTTCGCGATCTCGCTGCGGAGGGTCAGGATGCGAAGGGACGCACCCGCCTCCTCGAACTGCTTCATCTCGCTGAGCAGGCCCTTCGCCGAGTTGTCTTCGAGCGGCACGAGATCGACCCGGTAGCCCGCCGACGACAGCGCTGCTGCCGTCGTCTCGCCGACCGCGGCAATCCGCGTGGATGCGGGCACCTCGGCCTGGTGCGCCGAGAGCACGTCGACCGTCGTGGCGCTGGTCACCGTGAGCCAGTCGAAGTCACCGGCCGCCAGACGTTCGAGCGCACTCTCGAGCGCCGCCGAATCCGCCGTCGGGGCGAAGTTGATGAGGGGCGCCACGATGGGCACGGCCCCGACGGTTCGGAGGTCGGAGGCGACTCCGTGGCCCCAGGGCCCGCCGCGCGGAACGAGGACGCGCCAACCGGCGAGGGGTTTGGGGGTCGAGCCGGTCGAGACGCCCATCAGGATGCCGCCCCCAGCGCCGCGAGCTCGCCAGCGCCGCCGTCGAGAAGCTGCCGCGCGACCGCCGAGCCGAGCTCTGCCGCGGCGGCCTCGCCCGCCGAGCGCGAAAGGCCAGACGAAGAGACGCCCGCCGACACCCCGGAAGGCAGAACGGCACTGCGGTTGCTTTCCAGCTCCGAAGATCCATCCGCCGCGTACACGACGGCCGAAAGATTCAGCGACGAGCCCTCCAGCACTGCGGAAGCTCCGACCGGCGCACTGCAGCCAGCCTCGAGGGCGGCCAGCACGGCGCGCTCCGCAGCGATCGACAGGCCTGTGTTCGCGTCGTGGATCGTCATCAACTCGGGAATGCTGTCCTCCTCGCGCGCTTCGATGGCCAGAGCCCCCTGACCGGGTGCGGTGGGCCAGATGGCGAGATCGAAGAACTCAGACACGGCGTCAAGCCTCTGAAGCCTCGTCAGACCGGCGGCAGCAAGCACCACAGCGTCCAATTCCCCGCTCGACACCTTTGCCAACCTGGTGTCGACATTACCTCTAATGTCGACCACCGTGACATCCGGGCGCAGACTAAGCAGCTGGGCGACTCGCCGGGGCGAGCCCGTTCCGATGCGCGCGCCCGGTGGGAGCTCCGCAAGTGTGAGGCCGTCGCGGGCGCACAGCGCGTCGCGCGGATCTTCGCGCCGCGGAATCGCTCCGAGCACGAGACCCGGATAGTTCGCCGTCGGCAGGTCTTTCAGCGAATGCACGACGAGGTCGCACGACCCCTCGACCAGCGCCGCGCGCAGCGCACTCGCGAAGACTCCGGTACCGCCGATGCTCGCGAGCGAGGCCCGCGACGTGTCACCCTCGGTCGTGATGACGGTGATCGTCACGTCGACACCGGTGAGTCGTGTGAGCTCGGCCCCGATCATCCCGGTCTGGGCCAGAGCGAGAGCGCTGCCCCTCGTCGCGATCCTGAGCTTTCGGGTCATGGGGCCAAACCGGCGAGGGCAGGCCTGAACCCGAGTCGCACGTTCTCGCAGCAGCCGGTGCGGCACACGTCGTACCAGGGCCCGAGCTCGGTCAACGATGGCCGGTCGGCGGTCTTCACGCCATTGACACGCTCGAGAACGAGGTCGATGAGGCCGCTGACGTACTTCTGGTGAACACCCGGCGTCGGAACGCGAACACTGTACAGCGCGTTCTCATTGGCCGTGTCGGTGGCCTCCTTGTCTAGGTCCCACTTCACCTCCATGTGGTCGCTGACGAAGCCGAGTGGAACGATCACGACGGCCCTGATGCCCCGCGCGGGCAGCTCGCCGATCGCGTCGTTCACGTCGGGCTCGAGCCACGGCTGGGTGGGCGGGCCACTGCGGCTCTGGAAGACCAGCTGCCACTGCGGCATGGATGACCGGCCGACGCCGACCGCCTCCATGACCACTTCGGCCACGGCACGGTGCTGAGCCTGGTATGCACCGCCCGGACCGAAGCCACGTTCGGGCGGGCCCGAGCGGTCGGCATCCGTCGACGGAATGGAATGCGTCGAGAACAGCACCTCGACCTCGGAGCCCAGGTCGATGCCGGGCAGCGCCGCCTCGATCTGGTCGAACGCTGCGGCGACGCCGTCGATGAACGGCGCCACGAAACCGGGGTGGTCGAAGAACTGGCGCACCTTGTCGATCTGCAGGGTGCCCTCGAGCCCGGTCTCGGTGAGGGCCTTCGCGTAGTCCTCGCGGTACTGGCGGCAACTCGAGTAGGAGCTGTAGGCGCTGGTACCGATGGCGATGAGCTTGGTGAACCCGCGCTCGTTCGCCTCGCGAAGAGCTTCGGGCAGGTAGGGCGCCCAGTTACGGTTGCCCCAGAGCACGGGCAGGTCGATGCCGCGACGGGCGAGTTCGGCCTCGAGGGCCGCCTTCAGCTCACGGTTCTGCTCGTTGATCGGGCTGATGCCGCCGAACGCGCGGTAGTGGTGCGCGACCTCTTCTAGGCGCTCGTCGGGGATACCCCGGCCGCGCGTGACGTTGCGGAGGAACGGGATGACGTCGTCCTGCCCCTCAGGCCCGCCGAACGACGCGAGCAGGATGGCGTCGTAGGCGACGGCCTCCTCGACGTGCTCTGCTCCGGATGCTGCGGCCGGGGTCGCTGCGCGAACGAGCACGCCCTCGGGGAAGGCGTTCGGGTCTGCGGCAGGGGCCGCATCCGTCGCCGGGGCGACGGGCACGGCCGCGTCTACTGCTGTTGCGTCGCTCACTGTAAAACCTCCACGATCTCGGCGCTCGTGATACGGCGCCCGGTGTAGAACGGAACTTCTTCGCGTACGTGCCGCCGGGCGTCTGTCTGCCGGAGGTCTCGCATCATGTCGACCAGGTTGAGCAGCTCGTCGTCTTCGAGCGCAAGGATCCACTCGTAGTCGCCGAGCGCGAAGCTCGCGACAGTGTTGGCGAGTGTGGTGCGGAAGGCCGAACCCTTGATGCCGTGGTCGCGCAGCATGGCGCTGCGCTCCTCTTCGGGCAACAGGTACCACTCGTAGGAGCGCACGAACGGGTAGACCGTGACCCAGCCCTGCGGCGGCTTGCCGAGCATGAACGAGGGCATGTGGCGCTTGTTGAACTCTGCGTCGCGGTGCACGCCGAGCGCGTTCCAGACCGGCAGGAGCCCCTTCAGCAGAGTGGAGCGACGCAGCTGCCGGAGGCCCCACTGCAGTGTCTCGGGCGTCTCGCCGTGGATCCAGACCATCACATCGGCGTCGGAACGGAGGCCCGAGACGTCGTAGAAGCCGCGCACGGTGACGTCTTCGGCCTCGAGGCTGAGCACCGCATCATCCAGTTCGGCGACGGCGGAGGGAACGTCATAGCCGTCGAGTTCGAAGGGCGACGCGGGATTTCGACGAAAGACCGCCCACAGGGCGTACGCCGTCACCATGACGGGTTCGGTTGTCGATTCGATGGTGCTGGGCGCAGGGCCCGTCTGGGTGGGTGATTCCGCTCCGGGAGCGGCGGACTCGGCCGGGCTGTCAGCCCGATCGGATGTCGGGATTGTCATTGTCTTCTTTCGTAAGCGGGCCACCCCGGCCCGCTGATTCGGTGGGAGGTCTCCCCCGCTTGGTGCGGTCGTGCTTTCGTGCTGTCGTGCTGTCGTGTTGTCTGTCGCCGGTCGTTCGGGTCGGTGGTCGTGCGGGCCGGTGGTCGTGCGGGCCGGTCGTGCGGGGGGTGTCAGTCTCGCCGGGCTGCACGGATGCCGAGGAAAACGCCCGTGCCGAGCAGCGCCACGACTCCCGCTGCCCCGGCAACCAGAACAGCAGGCTGTTCGTCGCGAAGCGTCACGAGCCGGGCCTTGACCCTGTCGACCCTGAACCGCACCTGCCTGGGCACATTCAGCTTGAACTCGATGGCGTCGAGGGTCATAGCCAGATCGTCGCGGTTCTTGACGACCGCGTTCTTGATCTCGTCGTGCGAACGTGTGTCCTCCGGTTTCTCGACGGCGTCGGGAGCGTTCTTACGGATGCTCTTCGACGCGGCCTTCGACGCCTTCATCGTTCGTGCGCCGGCGCTGGGGGCCTTCTTGTCACTCATGGGTCTCACCCAGTCCCTTCACGGCGTTTACGTCTTTCTTGAGGCTTTCGATCGACTCGGCGGGCACGGGAGGCACGCCCTTCTTGATCGATCTGATGCCGATGAGAATCAGGATGATCGCGACGATCAGCAGCGCACCCGCGACGATCAGCGCCGAGAGCCAGGCCGGCAGCGCCGTGGCGATGCCGAGCACCGCGGCCGCGACCAGCACGGCGAACACGAAGAACAGCAGGAAGAGGGCCGCAGCGATGAGCCCGGCACCGATACCCAGCTTCGAGACGCGGCTGATGACCTCGGACTTGAGCAGGGTGATTTCGTCTTTGACGAGGGTGGTCAACAGGCTCGGAAGCGCGCTGATGAGTTCGGGCAGGGACTGTTTCGTCTTGGGGTTGCTCGGTTTCGTGAGCGAAGCGCCGGGTTCAGCCATGGTGTCGACTACTCGACGAAGCCGGTCAGCGGGGGAATGACAGCGTCGGAGTCGGGCGACGCGGCACCCGATCGCGTGGGAGCCTTCGTCGACGGGGAGCTCGCCGAACGCTTCGACGCGCTTGCCGCGTTCTTGTCGAGCCGGAGAACAGCACCGAGACCCTTCCGAACCTGGTCGGCGATCTTGCCCGACGCGGCGTCGAGACGCTGGTTCGCGAAGCCGTGAACCTGGGTGACACCCGCCTGCACCGGCTGGGACTGCCATACTCTGTCGGCACCCGCCTTGATCTGCTCGTACCGCTGGCGGCCGGCTCGTGAGCCGAGAACGTAGCCCGCACCGATGCCGACCACGAAAAGCAGCTTTCCGCGCATGATTACTCCGATCAGTCGTGAATTGCCTGTGGTGTAAATCGTAGACCTATGAACTGAGCAGGCTGACAGCAAGCTCCGAGGCCTTGACGCTTGATCCGTCGATGACGTAGGCCAGGCCGGTTCCCGAGATCCAGGCACCCACGACTTCGAGCCCCGGATGCTCGTGCACCGCTTCGACGAGAGCGTCGACCCGCGCGCGGTGGCCGCCGGTCGCGAACGCCAGCGAATCGCGCCATTCAAACAGAGCGAACCCCTCCACCTGCTCGGGGCGGAGTGGGATGCCGAGCAGGATGCTCGCATCCCGGAGCGCCTGGGCCTCGGAGACGGTGGGCGCGGGGGCGTCGTGCGGGGCAGCGGCGGTTGTCGCGCCGGCAGCCGCGACGCGCCGACCGGTGGCGGCGGGCGCACCGCGCCCATAGGAGAGGCGCACGACGTGCCGGCCCGGGCCGGCGGCCGAAGCCAGCCACGACCACTTCGCGGTGGCGTGCGTCAGAGCCTTCGCCCCGACCGTCCGGACGTCTTCGGCGACCAGAACGCCGGTTCCGCGCGGGGCGGCATCGAGCTCCGGGGCGGCCAGCACCAGAGTCGCGAGTGTGACGGCCGAGGAACCGGGCCAGGCCGCATCCGTGCTCTGATCGCGCAGGCCGTCGAAACCCTGCAGCAGCGTCAGCGCTGCGCGGAACCCGGCCGCGACGATCACCCCGTTCGACCCCAGCACCTGGCCATCGTCGAGCACGGTCATCCACTCGGCCGGCCTGCCCTCGCCCGCACTGCCCTCGCCCGCACCCGCACCGTCACTTTCGAGCCCTTCGAGTCCTCTCGCGGGCCCGAGTGCGTCAGCGTCAGCGTCAGCGGACGCCGGCGCACCAGCAGAGGAGTGCGACATGTCGACGCGGCGGATGCTCCGCACTTCGACCCCGAACCGCAGGTCGACGCCGAGCCGCTCGCAGTCTGCCACGAGAGCCTCGACGAGGCGGAACATGCCCCCGTCGATCCCGCCCACCGCGGAGCCGGCCCTCGCACCCTCTGTCCCGGCGGCATGCGGGCGCCCGCCACTCGTCTCAGATCCGCGCACTGTCTCGGCGTCGCTCGGGCTGCCCCCGGGTGCCTTCGAGGCGGCCGGGCGAACGCCATGCGTACCGCGACGTGCGATGAGCGACATCACAGCGCCCGAGAGAGAGCCCTGCACGCCCATCGCAGCGGTCAGTCCGGGTGCGACGGCGTCGGTGTCGATCAGGTCGGGATGCGCCGAGTGCACGCCGGAGACGATGGGCGCGACGAGACGGTCGAGCACCTTCTGGCCCATGCGGCGACGGACGAGGTCGCCGAGATCGGTCGACTTCTTCACCCGCACGAGCGGGATGTAGCGGTCGAGCTGCGCGCGCAGTGCACCCGACCAGCCGATGATGCGGCGCACGTCATCGGCGAGCGGAACGCCGGGGATGCCCAGCACCGTGTTCTTCGGAAGCGGTGCGGCATCGCCGTCGAGCTGTACCCACGCGCCCTTCGGGTTGGGGGTGACGACCGCCCCGCCGAGCCCCAGGCCGGCCAGGTAGGCTGCCACAGTTCCGCCCCGGGTCGCGAAACTCTCGGCCCCCGCATCGAGCCGGATGCCCGCCACAGTGTGGGTGGCGACGCAGCCGCCGGGTGTGGGCGCGGAATCGACCACCGTGACGCGAAAACCTGAGCGCGCGAGCGTTCGAGCGGCCACGAGCCCGGCGACCCCCGCGCCGACCACGACCACGCTCTGCCCTGTCGGCATGGGCTCAGGCGACCGGGCCGGCGAACGCGGGAGCAGACCCACCGGCGGCGGCGCCAGCGGCGGCATGCCCCTCGCCGGCGACGTCGTGTACGAACCGCACGACGCGCGAGAGCACGTCGGGGTCTGCGTCGGGCGGAACCCCGTGCCCCAGGTTGAGCACGTGCGACGGCGCCGCCTTGCCCCGCGCGAGCACGTCGAGCACGTGCGCCTCGAGCACCGACCAGGGTGCCCTGAGGAACGCGGGATCGATGTTGCCCTGCAGCGGAACCGTGCCGCCGAGACGACGCGATGCCTCGTCCAGGGGGATGCGCCAGTCGACGCCCATCACGTCAGCGCCGACGTCGTGCATCGCACCGAGCAGCTCGCCCGTTCCCACGCCGAAGTGCACCATCGGAACCGTGCGGGTCGAAGCATCCGGAGCCGTGTACTGCAGACCGTGCACGCGCGAAAGGGCGAGCGCGGAGGCGGGCGCGACATGGGCCGTGTAGTCGGCGAGCGAGAGCGCACCGGCCCAGGAGTCGAAGAGCTGCGCGGCGCTGGCGCCCGCGATGATCTGAGCGCGGAGGAACGCACCGGTGATCGTGGCGGTCCAGCGCATCAGCGCCTGCCAGGTGTCGGGGTCGGAGTGCATCATCGTGCGCGCGGCGAGGTGGTCCTTCGACGGACCGCCCTCGACGAGGTAGGCCGCCAGAGTGAAGGGCGCTCCGGCGAACCCGATCAGCGGGGTCTGTCCCAGAGCCGCGACGGTTAGGGCGACGGCCTCGGAGATGGGAGAGAGTGCGGATTCGTCGAGCTCGGGCAGATTTCGCACGTCGTCGGCCGTGCGCACCGGATGCGGCAGCACCGGGCCCCTGCCGGCGACGATCGAGACATCGACCCCGGCGAGCTTGATCGGTACGACGATGTCGCTGAAGAAGATGCCTGCGTCGACACCGTGGCGCCGCACCGGCTGCAGGGTGATCTCGCTAGCCATCGCAGGGTCGAGGCAGGCGTCGAGCATGTCGGTACCGACTCGCAGCGCGCGGTACTCGGGCAATGAGCGGCCGGCCTGGCGCATCATCCACACCGGCGTCACGGGCCCGCGAACGCCCTGGTAGGTCGACACGAGCGCGCTGCCCGATGTTCGGCCGGCCTGAAGCGGATGCGAGGCCGGCAGCACCCGCAGGTCGGCGTCAATCGTCGGAGAAGTCACGTGCTCCAGTGTCTCACGCGGGCGAAGGGGGGATCCTGTGTGTGAGTTCTACAAGACGTCGTAGTGGGCGGCTTTCGTCGCATACGATGTATTGGTGCTGATCTGCCTGACTGCGAGCCATCGCAACGCCAGCTTCACCCTTCTGGAGAAGTTGTCCATCGGCGCACCGTCCGTGGCTCCGTCGCTCGTCGGTGACAGCGATTTCATCCAGGGCGCCGTCGTGCTGGCGACCTGCAACCGCTTCGAGGCCTACCTCGATGTCGACGAGCCTCTCACCGCCGGCAGTGCCCTCGCGGCCAGCGAGGTCATCGAGGCCGTGAGCCGGGCATCCGGAGTCGAAGCGGCCGACGTGTTCGACGTCGTCACCGTTCTCTCGGGCGACACTGTCGCCGAACACCTCTTCTCGGTATCGAGCGGACTCGAATCGGTCGTCGTCGGCGAAGACGAGATCGCCGGCCAGGTAAGGCGCGCGCTGCAGACCGCCCGCGTCGAGGGCACCACATCGTCGGCTCTCGAGCGCCTGTTCCAGCGCGCCTCACACACCTCCCGCGACGTCAAGACGAAGACCGGCGTCGGTGGAGCGGGCCGATCGCTCGTACGCCTCGCCCTCGAGCTGGCCGAGAGCCGCGTCACCGACTGGTCCCAGACGCGCGTGCTGGTCGTCGGCACCGGCAAGTACGCCCGGGTCAGCCTCACCGCCCTGCAGGAGCGCGGCGCCACCGACTTCACGGTCTACTCACCCTCGGGTCGCACCGCGCCGTTCGCCGCCCGCCTCGGCATTCCACAGGTCTGGGCCGAGGGTCTCGCCGCGGCGATCGGCCGCTCCGACGTGATCGTCACCGCCAGCCAGTCACCCGTCGCGGTTCTCACGGCCGCCCACTTCGTCCGGGCGGCTGCGGCTCCGGATGCCCTGCAGCGCCGCCTCGTCATCGATCTCGGCCTGCCCCGCAACGTCGACGCGGCGGTGGCCTCCCTCGCCGGAGTCGAGCTTCTCGATCTCGAAACAATCAGCCTGCACGCCCCGATCGACGAATTCGCCTCCACCACCAGCGCACGGGCGATGGTGGATGAGGCGGCTGCCGAGTACAGCGCGGCCCGCGTCGAATCCGAGGTCACCCCGGCCGTCGTGGCCCTGCGCTCGCACTTCTTCGACGCCCTCGACGCCGAACTCGCGCGGGCCCACGCCCGCGGAGACCACTCGCCCGAGACCGAGGCGGCGCTCCGCCATCTCGTGGGAGTGCTGCTGCACACCCCCTCGGTACGCGCCCGCGACCTCGCACGCTCCGGCAACGGCCCGGCCTTCGTGGCCGCGCTCGAGTCGCTGTACGGCGTGAAGCCGGCCTCTGCGGTCGCTCCGTTCGCGATCCTTCCCGCAGCGACACCCGCCGACGGGGAATCCGCCGCCTCCTGAACCGGTCTGGCAGGGTGGGGTCATGACCTCCTTCCCGTCGGTGCGCACCGAACGCCTCCTGCTGCGGCCCCTGCGAGCGGACGACGCCGAGGCCATCAACTCCTACCAGAGCCTGCCCGAGGTGGTTCAGTACATGTTCTGGGAGGTGCGCACCCTCGCCGAGACCCGTGAGCATCTCGAAAAGCGTCTGCTCACGACGGCGCTCGAGAACGATGGCGATGTGCTGGTCGTCGGGGTCGAGCTGGCGGGCCCCGAGCATCCGGCCCGCCTGATCGGCGAGATCACCCTCTTCCTGCACAGCGTCGCAAACGGTCAGGCGGAGATCGGCTGGGCGTTCCATCCCGACTTCCAGGGCCACGGGTTCGCCTCCGAGGCGGCGAGCGGGATGCTCGACTGGGCCTTCGCCGAGCTCGACGTTCATCGGATCGAGGCCCACCTCGATCCCCACAACGCGGCCTCGGCGGCGGTGTGCCTGCGGCTCGGGATGCAGCGGGACGCCCTGCTCCGCGAGAACCTCCTGTTCAAGGGTGCCTGGGGTGACACCGCGGTCTACGGCATCCTGCGTCACGAGCGCGCGACACGCGTCGCGGGGCGTTCGCAGGGGGACGCGGGCGCAGGCGGCTCAGGCGGCGCGCCTGGCGCGGGCAGCGTGGATCACGCGGACAACGCAGCTGGCGCGGGCAGCGTGGATCACGCGGACAACGCAGCTGGCGCGGGCAGCGTGGATCACGCGGGCAGCGCAGCGAGCGCGGGCAACACGTGAGCGCCCTGGCGCCGATCCGCGTGGCCGCCGTCGTGCTGCTGCGGGAGCGCTGCGTGCTGATGGTCACCGCCCGCGCCCGCGACGTGCTGTACCTCCCCGGCGGCAAGATCGATCCCGGCGAGACCTCCGCCGCTGCGCTCGTGCGTGAGTGCCGCGAGGAGATCGCGGTCGCACTCGATCAGCCGAGCATCCGGAGCCTCTTCACCGTCACCGTGCAGGCGCACGGCGAACCCGAAGGGAGGATGGTCGAGATGGAACTCTTCGCCGCCACGACACCCGACGAGCCCACCGCGTCGGCGGAGGTCGACTCCGTGCACTGGGTGACCTCCGCCGACGCGCACCGCTGCCCCCCGGCCGGCGTCGAAACCCTGGCCCGCCTGCGCGCCCTCTCCCTGATCGACTGATGAGGGCCGCACCCTGACGCACCGCAATTCAGGCAGAGGGCGACGACGAAGCCACCACGAGCGCCGCAGCGCTGCCTGCCTGCCTGCTTGCCTGCTTGAAGAGAGTGCGCGCGGCGGCCGGGGCGATGCGTCAGTACACGTACTCCAGGATGTCGGTGCCCAGGGTTCGCATGCCCTCGAGCACCGCGAGGCGACCGGTGAGCTCCGAGTCGTTGAACCGCATGGTGATGGCGTAGGCCACGCTCGCGCGCTGGCCGCGGAGAACGCCGACCTCCGAACGGATGCCCTCGCCCGAGCCGGTCTTGTTGATGAGCAGCAACCCGTGATCGGAGTGCTGGTGCGACAGCGGATCGAGCCCGAACGCGCTGGCCACCATCGACAAGTCGCTGCCGAGCCCGAGCCAGGCGAGCACCTGCTGGCTGGTCGCGACATCGACCACGCTGCCCTCGGCGAGGTTGCGGAACAGCGTGGCCAGTTCGCGCGCCGAACCGACAGAGAAGTGCGGGGCGTCGTCGGGGCCACGGAAGTCGCGCACCTTGTCGAGCAGAAAAGTGCGGTGCAGCCCCAGCGCCTCACCGCGCGCCCGCACCGCGTCGAGCCCGATGTGCCGGAGCAGAACATTCGTGGCGAGGTTGTCGCTCGTCGCTCCGACCAGAACGGCGAGATCGGCGACCGGGAGGGTGGGCACCTGCAGGTGCTGCCAGAGCCCGGTGTCTGCGGCCGAGTCGACCACCGTGCGGTCGAGGAGCCCGTGTGCCGAGATGTCGCGCTGGGTGAGTCGCGCGGCCACCTCGATCAGCAGCAGCACCTTGCCCAGGCTGGCGGTCGGAACCGACAGGTGGTCGTCGATCGAGAACAGCACCTTCTCCGAGGTGACGTCGAGCGCCGACGCGGTGATCTGAACGCCCGACAGGGCAAGCTTCGTCAGCGAGACGAAGCCGCGCTTGAACGTCTCGGTGTCGTGTGATGCGCTCGATCGTCGCCCGCTCGGAAGACCGGACTGGGCCCTCCGCCGGTCTTTTCGCATCGCCTGTACCACCGTTGTCTTCCCTTGTCTGCAGTCGTCGCCAGCCGCATCGCAAGCACCTTGCCGGGGTCGCTCAACCCCCGCTGTCGGAACGTCGAACCTACCAGATGGTCACCCGATCATCCGGTGCCAACCAGAGCCCGTCGGTCTCGACGACCGAGAATGCTTCGTAGAACTCACCGATGTTGCGCACGATCTGGTTGCACCGGAACTCGTTCGGCGAATGCGGATCGATCGCGAGCAAACGGATCACCTCTTCGTCTCTCGACTTCTGCTGCCAGGCCTGTGCCCACGACAGGAAGAACCGCTGGGCGCCGCTCAGCCCCTCGATCACCGGCGGCTCTGCGCCGTCGAGCGAGATCAGATACGCCTTCCACGCTATGCCCAGCCCGCCGAGGTCGCCGATGTTCTCCCCGATTGTCAACGCACCGTTCACGTGATTGTCGGGCACCTGTGCCGGGGCAAGGGCGTCGTACTGCGCGATCAGCGAGGCGGTGAGCTTCTCGAAGGCTTCCCGGTCTTCGGATGTCCACCAGTCGGTGAGGCGGCCGCCTCCGTCGAAGCGCGAACCCTGGTCGTCGAACCCATGGCCGATCTCGTGCCCGATGACAGCGCCGATCGCACCGTAGTTGGCCGCGGCATCACGCGTCTCGTCGAAGAACGGATACTGCAGAATGGCCGCCGGGAACACGATCTCGTTGAACCCGGGGTTGTAGTACGCGTTGATCGTCTGCGGGGTCATGAACCATTCGTCACGGTCGAGCGGTCTGCCGACCTTGCCGAGCTCACGCTGGAACTCGAACTCGGCTGTCGCGCGAACGTTGTCGAACAGGCTCGACGCATCGAGGTCGAGAGCCGAGTAGTCGCGCCACTTCGCCGGGAAACCGATCTTCGGCGTGAACTTGGTCAGTTTCTCGAGTGCGCGTTCGCGGGTCGACGGCGTCATCCAGGCGAGCTCGGTGATCGACCGGCGGTAGGCCTCGATGAGGTTGGCCACCAGGACATCCATCGCGGCCTTGGCCGTGCCGCCGAAGTGACGCTCGACGTAGATGCGCCCGACGGCCTCACCCATGGAGCCCTCGACGAGCGAGACGCCGCGCTTCCAGCGGGCTCGGATCGACGGCGTTCCGGTGAGGGCGTGGCCGTAGAACTCGAAGTTCTCCTCCACGAAGACCGAGGGGAGGAAGGCCGCTGCGCCGTGGATGATCTTCCACGACAGCCAGCTCTTCCACTGCTCCAGGCGGTCTTCGGTGAGGAGCGACGACAGGCCCTCGAGGAAGCTGGGCTCGCGCACCACGACCTCGTCGAGCACGCCCACCGGCGCATCGAGGGCATCGCGCCACAGGGTGAGGGCGCCGGCGGGGGAGTCGTCACCGGCCGCACCGGAGAAGAGGGCCAGCAGGTCGGCCCACGAAAACAGGTTGTACGTGGCCTGGGCGTCGCGGGTCTTCACGTTGTCCCAATGCTTGCCCGCGACGGCGGTCTCGAGGTCGAAGACGAGCCGGGCGCGGTCGGCAGCGCTTTCCGGCCCGGACGCGCTGACCAGCTCGAACATGCGCTGGATGTGCGCGACGTACGCCTCCCGGATGCTCTCGAACTTCTCCTCGCGGTAGTAGCTCTCGTCGGGCAGCGTGATGCCGCCCTGCTCGACGAAGACGAGGTAGCGCTCAGGGTTGCCGGGGTCGTTGTCGACGAACAGGTGGAAGAAGCCGCCCACACCCTGGCGTTCGAGGCGCCCGACCGTACGAATGAAATCCTCGATCGAGTGGATGCCGGCGACCAGCGCCAATTGCCCGTCGATCGGCGCCGTGCCGAGCTGCTCGATGCGCTGCTCGTCCATGAAGCTCGTGTAGAGGTCGCCGAACTTGCGCTCTTCAGTACCCTCCGACGCCGCCTGGGCCTCGGTGATGATCTGTTGCACGGCCTTCTCGGCCTCTTCGGCGAGCTCGTAGAAGGAGCCGTACCGCGCCTTGTCGGCGGGGATCTCTGTGCGCTCGATCCAGCGGCCGTTGACGTGCCTGAACAGGTCGTCCTGCGCACGGGTCTCGGGGTCGAGTTCGGTGGTGTCGATGCCGGTTTCGCTCATACCCCCCACACTACCGACGCCGTCTGACACTCGGCAGAGCGGGGGCTCCGCGCATCCGAAGACCCCGTTGCACCGGGTGTCGGCGGTGATGGCTACGTTTGGTGGATGCCCGTTCCGAGCCTCGACCGCGACATCCTGGGTCTCGCCGTGCCCGCGCTCGGCGCCCTCGTGGCCGAGCCTCTGTTCCTGCTCACCGACACGGCTCTCATCGGTCACCTGGGGGAGGTACCGCTGGCGGCCCTCTCCATCGCGAGCGCAATCGTGCAGACGGTCATCGGGCTGTTGATCTTCCTCGCATACGCGACGACCCCCGCGGTGGCCCGGCGCCTGGGGGCCGGCGACCGCACGGGGGCCATCCGGGCCGGTGTCGACGGGCTCTGGCTCGCGCTGGGCCTCGGTGTGGTCGTGGTTCTGCTCGGCCTCCTCTTCGCGCGGCCCGTCGTCGGCCTGTTCACCGCCGATACTGCCGTGGCATCGGATGCCGTCACCTACCTCACCGTCTCGCTGGCCGGTCTGCCCGCCATGCTGCTGGTCATCGCGGCGACCGGGCTGCTGCGAGGCCTGCAGGACACCCGAACTCCGCTCGTGGTCGCGGTCGCCGGCTTCGCCGCGAATGCGGGCCTGAACGCGCTGTTCATCTACGGATTCGGGTGGGGAATCGCCGGCTCCGCGGCCGGAACGGTCATCGCGCAGTGGGGGATGGCAGCGGTCTACCTCGTCATCGCTGTGCGAGCGGCCCGGGCCAGTGGCGCGAGCCTCCGACCGGGCCTCGACGGAGTGGGGTCGGCCGCAGCATCCGGAGCCTGGCTGTTCGTTCGCACGGTGAGCCTCCGGGCAGCCATCCTCGCCACGGTCGCCGTCGCAGCGACGCTCGGCGTCGTCGAACTCGGCGCCTTCCAGATCGCGCTGACGCTGTTCACGACGCTGGCGTTCATTCTCGACGCTCTGGCGATCGCCGGGCAGGCGATGGTGGGCCACGGTCTCGGCTCCGGCGATGTCGCGCGGGTGAGGGAGGTCACGCGGCGGCTCGTGCTCTGGGGGCTGGCCGCGGGTGCCGTGCTCGGAGGGCTCCTGGCGCTGGTCGCCGCGCTGGGACTTCTGGGGCCTGTCTTCACATCGAGCAGCGAGGTGCAGCGGGCCCTCGGGGTGACGGCGCTGGCGATGGCGGCGGGCATCCCGCTCGCGGGATACGTCTTCGTGCTCGACGGGGTGCTGATCGGGGCGGGCGACGCGCGCTACCTGGCGATCAGCGGGCTCGTGAACCTGGCGGTCTACGCTCCGCTGCTCGGACTCGCAGTGGTGCTGGCGCCGGGTGGCGATGCGGCGCTGGTGTGGTTGTGGGCGGCGTTCGGGTACGGGTACATCGGCGCGCGTGCGCTGACGCTGGGGCTTCGGGCGCGCACGGAGCGCTGGATGATCGCCGGGGCGCCCGCGTAGCGCCGGCGTCGGCGCACCGCTGGTCGGCGGCGGGGCGGAGTCGCTGGCGGTCGGGTCGCTGGCGGGGCGAAGGCGTCGGCGGGGCGGGGTCGCTGGCGGACGGGGCATGTACGCGTGTCGCCGCACAGTGGGCCCCATAGGGTGCCGGTTCAGACGGCGAAGGTCGCGCCGGGTGTCGCCACCTGCACGGTCCCCTCGAAGGTGGTGCGCGCGCGTTCGACGGCGGCTGACGCCTCGAGGCCCTGAGCGAGGTGCGTGAGGATGAGGGTTTCGACGCCGGCTTCGGTCGCCTGGCGCCCGGCGTCTTCGGGCGTGCAGTGCACGTACTCGTCGTCCGGCGCCACAGAGTACCCGACCTCGCAGAGCAGCGTCGACGACTCCTCCGCCAGCTCGACGAGCGAGATACAGGGCGCCGTGTCGCCGGAGTACGTGAACCCGCTGCGCGGGGCAGCGCTGGCGGTGGTGGCGCCGCGAACGGTCAGCCCGAACGCCGGCACGCCGTGCGACACCGGACCCCACGCGAGTCCGAGCTCTCCGACCACCGCTTCGCCCCAGCCGTGCAACTCGACGAACTCGAACACCGTCAGAAGTCCCGCGAGCGAGCCCGGACCGAGAAAATCGGCCAGCCGCTCCGCAAGACCCTCGGGGCCGAACACCCGCACGCGCCGGGCCAGCCCCGACCCGCCGACACCGCCGGCGGCGGCGTCAGCCGCCCCCTCAACCCCGAACCTCAGCGCATACGAGGCCACGAGGAGGTCGGACGTGTGGTCTGCATGCCGGTGCGAGACGAACACCGCGTCGAGTTCATCGAGGGCGATGTGCCGCTGCAGCTCGGCGAGAGTGCCCGAACCGGCGTCGATCCAGAGGGCGGTCGGGCGGGCATCCGGAGCCGCCGCCGACCGCAACAGGTATCCCGAGCAGGCGTTGCCGGGCACGGGGAAGGGGTTGGCTGTTCCGAGAACGGTGAGAAGCATGCACCCATCCTGCCGTGCGCGCTTCTCCCAGGCCTCTGCGCACGGTCTGAATGCGCGTTGACCTAACGCTTCGCAGGTATGCAGATGGGCCCGGTCGTGCCGTGGGCGCTGCAGGTGAAGGCATTCGCCGCGCCCGC
This sequence comes from Subtercola boreus, assembly GCF_003399645.1. Taxonomy (GTDB): domain Bacteria; phylum Actinomycetota; class Actinomycetes; order Actinomycetales; family Microbacteriaceae; genus Subtercola; species Subtercola boreus_A. Next base: position 147,768 of record NZ_NBXD01000002.1, on the reverse strand, counting down.
ACCAGACGCAGAGATGGCTGCGGTGAGGGCGAGCGTGGTGGCAACGACGACGGCTTTGCGTGCAAACGAGTGATTGATCTTCACGGAGGTCTCTTTCGGGTTGGTTCTTCACCAGCGCACGAACTCAGTCACGATGTGTGACGGCGACCCGCTGGCCTGTCACAGACAGAGAGTCGTTGTGAGCCGCACTATTACGTCACTCTGCAGAATCGATGAGAAAAAAGTCAGAGTTGACGCCTCCGCGCCGCGTCGGTGGGGCGGGAGATCAGTGGCACTGCGGCATCAACGGGTCGCCGTCATCAGCGGTGCGGCGGCCCGGAGGTCGTGCCGATGTGCAGGTCGCAGGTGAAGGCGACGTCGGGCGGGTGCTCGCCCGCCAGCAGCTCGGTCACCGCACGCCCGGCGGCACGGCCTTTCTCGGTCGCGGGCTGAACCATGGTCGTCAGGTCGTGGTCGCTGAGGCCCTCGATACGGGCACCGTCGAAACCGACCACAGTCAGGTCGGCGGGCACGCGGAGGCCGAGCGACTCCGCCGCGCGGATGACCCCCACGGCGAGCAGGTCGCTCTGTGCCATGATCGCGGTGGGGCGCCCCGAGCCGCCGCCCGCCCCGAGCACCCTCAACCCAGCCGCATACCCCTCGTCGCTCGACGAGTTCGCCGCCACGAACCCGCCCAGCGCGGGATACACCTCACGCGCACCGGCCAGCCGGTCGATACTCACCGCCGTCGTGGCCCCGGCGACGACCGACGCATCGAGTTCCAGCAGCTCCCGCCGGGCATCCATCGGCAGGGTCACGGTGGCAACTGCACGGTGCCCAAGACCGTGCAGGTGCGCTGCCAGGCGAGCGGATGCCTCGCGATTGTCGAGCGCGACGCTCAAAACCCCGTCGAATGGTTGGCCCTCGATCGCGACCATCGGGATGTTGCGCTGCCGCATCACCTCGATCGACCGCCGGAGGTGAGGGCTGCAGCCGAGAAAGACGGCGGCATCGAAGACCGCGCTCTGGATTGTCGACTCCCCGACACCGGTCGACGTGAGCAGCAGCATCCCGCCGTGCTCCGCATCGAGTTCCTGCGAGATTCCGTCGAGCACTGCGATCGTCATGGGATCTCGGAAGGAGTGCAGCACACGATCCTCCAGCACCACGCCCACGATGCCCGACCGACCCTGCCGCAGGGAGCGTGCGCGCGGATCGGGCCCGAAGTACCGCAGCTCATCGGCCGCCCGCAGCACGCGCGAGCGCGTCGCCTCGGAGATGGAGCCGACGCCACTGAACGCGATGGACGCGGTGGAACCCGAAACCCCGGCACGTTTCGCAACGTCTGCGAGGGTCGGCCGAGCCTGGCCCGCCTTCGTCACCACGTCGCCGTCGACATGAGGTTGATTGTCTGCACCCACATCCCATAGCCTAGTCATGGGCCGATCGAATCGATTCGATAGCGGCCCTCCCGCACCGCATTCCCCCTGAACCCACAGCATCAGAGCCCCGAGGAACCCCCATGCCGAAGCCCGCCGACTTCACCGCACCGGCCGCCGACGCAACCCCGGGCACAGCCGACGCAACCCCGGACACCGCCGAAACACCCCGGGGCACAGCCGAAACACCCCGGGGCACAGCCGACGCAACCCAGGGCGCCGTCGCGAAGCTCTCGAGCACCCCCGGCCTCCGCGCCTGGCGAAACGCGATCTTCGTCGTCTTCACTCTCAGCGGTCTGGCGATCGCAACCTGGGTCTCCCGTCTTCCTGCCGTTCGCGATGACCTGCGCCTCGACACCTCTCAGGTGGGCCTGCTCATCCTCGGCCTCTCCGGCGGCGCGGTGATCGGCCTCATCGCCTCCCAGCAGCTGCTCTCCCACCTCGGCCCGCGTCGGGGCATTGCGTTCAGCATGGCCCTCGTCGCTGTCGGCATCGCCGGCGTCGGGGTCACGGCGACCTTCTTCCCCGAGCTCGCGCTGGGCATGATCTTCCTCGCCATCCTCGGCTTCGGCAACGGCGCCGCCGACGTCATGATCAACGTCGAGGGCGCCGCGGTCGAACGCGCCGTCGGACGAACGCTCCTCCCCCTCATGCACGCCTTCTTCAGCTTCGGCACGGTGGCGGGCGCAGGGATCGGCGCGGCCGCCTCGGCCCTCGACATCCCCGTCGCCTGGCACCTCGGGGTGATGGCCGTGCTGATCGCGGTGACCGGGGTCGTCATCGTGAGGTACATCCCCGAGCACATCGATGCGAAAGCGGCGGTCGATACTCCCCAGGCCCCCCTGGCGGTGCGGATGCGGGAGAACCTCTCGGTCTGGGCCGACACCCGCCTGCTGTTGATCGGCCTCATCATGCTCGGGATGGCGTTCGCCGAGGGTTCGGCGAACGACTGGTTGGCCATCGCCACGGTCGACGGGCATCACCAGAGCAACACGACCGGCGCCCTCGTCTTCGGCGTCTTCGTCGCGGCAATGACGCTCGGCCGCGTAGCCGGCGGGCCCCTCCTCGACCGTTTCGGGCGCGTGCCGATCCTCCGCTGGTCGGCGCTTTTCGGCGCGATCGGCCTGCTCGGTTTCATCCTCGCGCCGAGCTTCTGGATGGCTGTGGTCGGAGCTGTGCTGTGGGGCCTCGGCGCCTCGCTCGGATTCCCCGTGGGCATGTCTGCGGCCGCAGACGACCCCGTGAAGGCCACCGCGCGCGTCAGCGCCGTCGCGATGATCGGCTATCTCGCGTTTCTCGCGGGACCGCCCCTGCTCGGCTTTCTCGGTCAGCAGTTCGGCATCCTGAACGCCCTCTACGTGATTCTGGCGCTGCTCATCCTCGCCGCGCTGGCCTCCCCCGCCGCCCGCGAGCGTTCGGGGCGCTTCGTTCGGCCCTGAACCCACGCCTAAACTCGGGGGGTGCGTCTTGTCATAGCCCGATGCGCCGTCGACTACGCCGGTCGACTGAGCGCTCACCTGCCCCTCGCGACCCGCCTGTTGATGCTGAAGAACGACGGCAGCATCCTCGTGCACAGCGACGGCGGCTCCTACAAGCCCCTCAACTGGATGAGCCCGCCGTGCACGCTCCAAATTCTGGAGCCAGACGACGAGCAGCGGGATGCCGGTATCACCCAGCTCTGGAAGGTCACCCATGCGAAGACGGCTGATCTTCTCGTGGTGTCGATCCACGAGGTGTTCTCCGATGCGTCGCACGATCTCGGAGTCGATCCCGGTCTGGTGAAGGACGGAGTGGAAGCCCATCTCCAGAAGCTGCTGGCCGAGCAGATCGAGTTGCTGGGCGAGGGCCACGTGCTGGTACGTCGCGAATACATGACCGCGATCGGGCCGGTCGACATCCTCGCCCGAGATGCGAAGGGGGCCGCGGTCGCGGTCGAGCTGAAACGCCGCGGAGACATCGACGGGGTCGAACAGCTGACGCGGTACCTCGAACTAATGAACCGCGATCCGCACCTCGCTCCCGTGACCGGAATCTTCGCGGCCCAGGAGATCAAGCCGCAGGCCCGAACGCTCGCGCACGACCGCGGCATCCGTACCCTGCTGCTCGACTACGACGCCATGCGCGGCCTCGACGACAGCGAGAGCAGGCTATTCTGAGTCGCCACTGCCGCCCGCTGGCGCCGTTCGCGCCGCCCGGATCTTTTCGGCCGTCAGCATGAGTCTGCCCTGCAGGTCGCGAAACGCCCGGTTGAAGGCATCAACGGTCTCACTTCGGTTTCTGTCGGCGTCGACGGGATCGATGTAGTAGTCCGAGAAACCTCCCATGCCGCCCCAGCCCCAGAAGAACTGCTCCGGCTCGATGGAGCCTGTGCGCAAACCGACCGCCCACCGGGTGAGGAATTGCCGCCACGCTTCGTCCCCCTGGCTGGCCAGAAGCCCGCAGAGCTCCTCCGCGAGGCGATCGAGGTCGGTGAGGTCGGCGAGGTCTGCACGATCGTCGAGTTCAGCTATGCCGTCGTCGAGGTCCATCGCATCACATTAGCGAACAATGCTCACATCTGGGGCGCACCGGCGCTCAGCCAGAGCGCCAGTACAGCGAGCGGCACCGTCACCACGACCGCCACCAGCCCGGCAAACACGAAGCGGCCCCAGCGGATCGACACGCCCTGCGCGGTGACCTTCTCGTGCCACAGCAGGGTCGCGAGTGACGCCCACGGTGTGACGAGCGGGCCGAGGTTCACCCCGATCAGCAGCGCGACGAGCCTCACCGGCGATCCCGCCGCGGGCTCCAGCACCAGATAGGCGGGCAGGTTGTTGATGCCGTTCGCCGAGACGACGCCGAGCCCTGCGAGCTGCAGCAGGGCCGCGAACGACGATCCCGAGCCCGCAACCGCCGACACGGCCGCGCCCAGCCCGTGCACCTGCAGAGCCTCCACCAGCACGAACAACCCCGACGCGATGGCGACGGGCGACCACGGTACGAGCCCCACACCGAGCCCCACACCGAGCGCCGCCGGTCGCCGCCATGCGAACGCGATCACCAGGACCACCGCTCCGGCCGCTGCCGGAATCCACACCGGAATCCCCGAGACCAACAGCGGCAGCAGCACCACGACGACGACGGCCGACACCACGAGCAAGGGCCGGTCGACGACGGATGCCCGTTCCGGCACCCTGTACGTTCCGCGAAGCTGCCGGCGGAACAGCAGCGACAGCAGAATCACGGGTACGACGATGCCCACGAGGGCGGGAGCCCACACCAGCGACGCGAACCCCAGCGGGCTCGTCAGATCGATGGTCGCAGCATCCGGAGCCACACTCGCGAGCTCTGTCGCGGCCAACAGGTTGGTCAGATTCGAAATGGGCAGCAGCAGTGACGCCGTGTTCGCGAGCCAGACCGTGGCGAGCGCGAACGGCACGGGCGGCAGCCCGGCGTCGAGCGCCAGCAGCACGACGACCGGTGTCACGAGCACGGCGGTCGTGTCCAGCGAGAGGAAGATCGTACTCAGGGTGGCCAGCACGATGACGAAGAGCCAGAGCATCCACACCCGGCGTCGACCCCACCGGGCCAGCCAGCCCGAAACGACGGAGAAGAGGCCCGCCTCGGCCGCGAGTTCCGTGACGATGGTGATGCCCACCACAAACCCCAGCACCGGAACGACCCGGTCGGCGAGCGCGAGCGAGTCGGCGAGGGGCAGGATGCCCGTCAGCACCACGACCGCCGCGACGACAACGAGCACCAGCGTCAGGATGACCGCGGTGGAGGGTCGCTTGCGCGGTGCGTCGACGGAGCCGGTGTTCACGATGAGCCGATCCTATGTGCCAACGGGGCGGGCGCCAAGGCGAGCTCCGCTCACAGCCGCGCCCTAGGATTGTCGGTGATGACTACCCCAGCCCCGTCACCCCAGAAACCGTGGTCGTGCATCCTCTTCGACCTCGACGGAACGATCACCGACTCGGCCCCGGGCATCATCGGCCGACTCTCGCGAACGCTCATCGCCCTGGGTCGCCCGGTGCCGCTGCCCGCCGAGCTGGTGCACTTCGTGGGGCCCCCCATTCTCGAGGGATTCGAGCTCGTCGCGGGCATGAACCAGACCGAGGCCACCGAAGCGCTCGGTATCTACCGCGCGCTGGCGGCCAGCGAGGGACCGCAGGACGACGCGGTCACGTTCCCGGGCATGGTCGGGCTGGTGAGGTTCCTGCACAAGGCCGGGGTTCCCCTGGCCATCACCACCTCGAAGTCCGAGGTGCAGGCACACCGCATCCTCGAGCACCTCCGCCTCGAAGAGGCCTTCGTGGTCATCACGGGGTCGAGCGAAGACGAGAGCCGAAGCGCCAAGGGCGACGTGATCGCTGAGGCCCTGGTGCGGCTGCGTGAAGCCGGAGTCGACCTGTCTAACCTGGTGCTCGTGGGCGACCGCATTCACGATATGGAGGGAGCGGCCGAGCACGGCATCCCGCCCATCATGGTGGAGTGGGGCTACGGCTCGCCCGCTGAGGCGGCCGGCGCCATCGCGGTCGTGCACTCGGTCGACCAGCTCCGCTCCCTCCTGGTCTGACCGCCGCCGCTCTGGTCTGAGCCCCGCCCTGGTCTGACCGCCGCTCTGGTCTGACCGCCGCCGCTCGGGTCTGAGCCCCGCCCGCGCGGCCGCATTTTGCGCAAAAGCACCCAAGCCCGCACGTTTGCGTGCTTTTCCGCACAGCGGGCGGCGTGGGGGGGGTGCCGGATGCGCCCGGCGCGCTCATGACGAGTTGTTACGTCGCCGGGTGGCCTGCACAGTGCACCGACGTACTCTCGACCCATGTCAACCGCACCCGCCACCATCGCCGCACAGGTCACCGACTTCAATGAGGGCTTCACAGCCCAGATCGGCCCGGAACTCTCCTCCGTCTTCGCCGACGAACAGGTCGCCCTCAACGACGCCGGCACCCCGGACCACGCTGTGAAGATCGGCGACACGGTACCCGACGCCGACCTCCAGACCCCCGATGGAGACAGTGTCACGCTCACCGCAGCCCTCGCCGGTCGACCGGCGGTGATCGTCTTCTACCGCGGAGCCTGGTGCCCCTACTGCAACCTGACCCTCAAGACCTACCAGCGTGACCTGCTCCCGGCCCTGACCCAGAAGGGTGTCGCCCTCATCGCGATCAGCCCGCAGACTCCCGACGGGTCCCGGGCGGCGGTCGAGGGCGGTGAGCTCGAGTTCACCGTTCTCTCCGACGCCTCCAACGTGCTCGTGCGCCAGCTGGGAATCCTCACCGAGCCTTCTGCCGATGCCCGCAGGGCCCACACCGCGCTGGGTTTCGATGTGGCAGACAGCAACGCCGACGCGACCGGCGACATCCCGTTCCCCACCGTGCTGATCGTCGACGCTGACCGCACCGTGGGCTTCGCCGACGTGCACGTCGACTACACGACCCGCACCGAGGTCGAGACCATCCTCGACGCTCTGCCGGGCATCCTGGGCTGACGGATGCGCTGAGCCTGCGGCTCAGCCCTGGCGGCGCTTCTGCTCCCGGATCAGGTCGGCGGCGGTGAACTTGTGCGTGCGACCCGGAATCATGTCGGCGGTCAGACCTGTGACCCATTCGCCGGGGTCGGCGTTCATCGAACCCGCGATCGCCACGATGGTGGACAGGCTGGGGTTGGTCTGGCCCCGCTCGATCTTGCCCACGTTCGTGACGTGCATCTCGGCAAGCTCGGCAACGTCTTCCTGGCTCAGGCCGAGACGCAGTCGGGTCTCGCGCATGCGCTCACCGACGATTCTCGCCGCTTCGGAGTGGGGTTCGGCCATACCTCATGACTACCTGCCCGCATTCTGCGCAACCAGAGCCTGAATCACTGGTGATTCTGCACCTGATGACTCTGAACCTCATAGGAAGATGCAGTTCAGCAGCACAGCACGGCGGTCTTGTGCGGCCTGCCCATGAAAAATCCCCGCATCACCTGACTCTGCATGTGATGCGGTGATCTGTCTGTGCGCGAAGGGGGACTTGAACCCCCACGTCCTTACGAACACACGGACCTGAACCGTGCGCGTCTACCAATTCCGCCACTCGCGCCAACTCAGCGAGGTTAGCACCTAATGCCCTGATCCCGAAAACGACGCCCGCCCGGAACCTCTCCTCCACAGGTGCGAAAGACCGGTGAAGATGTGCACATCGACCCTTTGCCGCCCATGGCAAGTAACATCTGTCATAGCATTCATGCCGACGCCTTGTGCCAGACCCACTGTCTGACACACCAAATATGGGAGACGTGTGGGAATACTGGACAACTTCGAGAAGGGTCTCGAGCGCGCAGTGAACGGCGCATTCGCGAAGACCTTTCGCTCGGGGCTGCAACCGGTTGAGATCAGCTCCGCACTGAAGAGAGAGCTCGACACCAAGGCGGCCGTGGTCTCGCGCGACCGCATTCTCGTTCCCAACAGCTTTCGCGTGCTGGTGGGCACGAGCGATTTCGCGCGCATGAAGAGCCTCGGGCCGACCCTGGTCGACGAGCTCACCCAGGTCGTGCAGAAGCACGCTGCCGCCCAGAGCTTCCAGTTCGCGGGCAGTGTCAGTGTGACGCTCGTCGAGCAACCGCGCCTGAGCGCGGGCCTGCTCGAGATCGAGAGCTCGACCATCCAGCGCGACGTCACCTGGAGCCCGGTGCTCGACGTCGCGGGCAAGCGCTACCCCATCACCCGCGCGCGAACCGTGATCGGCCGCGGCCGCGAGGCCGACATCACGGTCGAAGACACCGGTATCTCGCGCAAGCACATCGAGATCCTGTGGGACGGCAAGAGGGCCGAGGTGCACGACCTCGACTCGACGAACGGCTCCCAGCTGAACGGGCAGGCGATCACCCGCTCGGTGGTCGAGCCCGACTCCGTCATCCAGATCGGTCGAACCCGTGTCGTGTTCCGGGTTCTGGCACAGGCGGCCGACGCGCCGGCCTTCGCTGAGGCAAAACCCGCTCCGGATGCTGCGGCCGCCCCCGCCCGGCGCGAATCCGCCGCGCCGGCGGCGGCCCCCGAAGCCGCACCCCGACCCTCCGAACAGCCGGCTGCGCCGCTCCCCGCCGCACAGTCGGCTGCGCCGCCCCCCGCCGCAGAGACCGCTGCGGCGGCTCCGCGCAAGTCCTTCCCCTCCGCCGACCCGCCCCGGCGCGCCAAGCGCGCTCCGCTCAAACCGAAACCCGCCGCCGACGAAGCGGCGATCCGCGCCGAGAAGCCCGCCTTTCCCCTCGACGAACCGGCGCCAGACGATCGCCAGCCTCCCGAGCCCGGCGCGTTCCGGTGGAATCTATGAGCGAACTCACCCTCCTGGTCCTGCGATTCGGTTTTCTCGCACTGCTCTGGGTCTTCGTCTTCGTGATCGTCTACGCCATGCGCTCCGACCTTTTCGGCCAGCGTGTGCGCAAGATGCGCGACCCGTCGGGTACAGCTGCCGCTGGAGCTGCGGGCAGCTCCTCGGCGCCGCCCGCAGCCGCTGTCGGAGCAGCAGCCCCCGCCCAGGCCGCTCCCGCGGTGCAGGGGGTCGTCGTCGGGGCAGCGGCCAGCGCGACCCGGCTGCCCGAACCCTCGCACCCGCCCACACCGGCACCGCAGTCGAAGGTTCCGGTGTTCACGCCCCTCGAGGGCTCGAGTGCGGGTGTGCATCCGCGAGCCACCACCAGCAACGCCCACAAACTGGTCATCACCTCTGGCACCAAGTCGGGCACCGAGATCGAGCTGGGCGTCGAACCGCTGACCATCGGTCGCTCCACCGACTCGAGCGTCGTCATTCGCGATGACTACACCTCCACCCATCACGCCCGTCTCCTGAACTGGAACAACGAGTGGGTCATCCAGGACCTCGACTCGACGAACGGCACCTACCTCGACGGCAAGCGCATCACCCAGCCCGCTCCCGTACCCCTGAACACCCCGGTCAGAATTGGTTCGACCAGTTTTGAACTGCGGCGCTAGGCGGAACACGACATGGCGTTGGTCACAGAGAGCGCGGCGGTCTCGCACGTCGGCCGAGTGCGCTCGAACAACCAGGACAGCGGGTACGCCGGCCAGTCGTTGTTCGCCGTCGCCGACGGGATGGGTGGCCATGCCGGCGGAGACGTGGCGAGCGCCCTCGCGCTGAACAAACTCCTCGAGATCGACGGCGAGTACAGTTCTGCCGTCGATGCCGAGTTCGCGCTGCAGGAGGCGATCGTGAGCGCCAACGCCATTCTCGCCGAAGCGGTGTACGAACATCCGGAGCTCACCGGAATGGGCACGACGCTCTCCGCCCTCGTGCGGGTCGGCCACAGCGTCGCCCTGGCGCACATCGGAGACTCACGCATCTACCGGTTTCGCGACAGCAAGCTCACGCAGATCACCACCGACCACACCTTTGTGCAGCGCCTGGTCGACAACGGTCGCATCACTGCCGAAGAAGCCAAGGTGCATCCGCGCCGCTCGGTGCTGATGCGCGTGCTGGGCGACGTCGATTCCACGCCGGATGTCGACCTCCAGGTGATGGACACCCGCCCGGGCGACCGCTGGCTGCTCTGCTCCGACGGGCTGACCGGTGTGGTCGAGAACGACGACATCGCCCAGACGCTCGCCGAGCATCCGTCGCCCCAGGAGGTCGCCGACCTGCTCGTCAAGACAAGCCTCGACCACGGTGCACCCGACAACGTCACGGTCGTGGTCGTCGACATCAGCGAGTCGTTCACCGGCAGCACCTACATCGCCCAGACCGTCGGCGCGGCATCCCGGCCGATCGCCTTCGGTGGCGCACAGGGGCGCAAGGCGACACGGATGCCCGGGCTCCGCCTGCACCCGAGGGCGGCGGGTTCCACCGAGCCCTCGCACTTCGAGGCGCAGAGCGACGACTACCTCGACGAGTTGATCGACGAAGACCGTCGCCGCAGCCGCCGTCGCAAGCTGACCTGGCTCGCCGGCAGCATCGTCGTGGCGATCGCCATCGCCCTCTCGCTGCTGCTGGCCTACCAGTGGACCCAGACCCGGTACTTCGTCGGCCAGACGAACGGCCACGTGGCCATCTACCAGGGCGTTCAGCAGACCATCGGCCCGGTCTCCCTGTCACACGTCTACGAAGACACCGGCATCAGTGTCAGCCAGCTTCCGGCCTACATGCAGACCCAGGTGGAGAACACGATCAGCGCCGACTCCATCGACGCGGCGAAGACGACGGTGGAGAACATCGCCGCCACGGTGCCGGGTGGTTAGCGGCGGGCCCGGTGTGGCGGATTCCCCGGTGACGACGAGTGCGGCCGACAGGCCGGTTCGGCGCATCCATGTGCCCGAGAAACTCAGGAACCTCGAGATCTTCCTCCTGTTCTTCTCGTGCCTGATCAGCGCGGGCGCCGTCGTCATGGTGCAGCTGGGGGCCACCGGTGCCGTCGACTACAACCAGGTCGCGCTGCTCGGCGCCGGGCTGACCGTACTGGTCGTCGGCGCCCACATCGCGCTGCGGTTCGTCGCGCCGAACGCCGATCCATTCATCCTGCCCATTGCGACACTGCTGAACGGGATCGGTATCGCCGAGATCTATCGCATCGACCTGCAGGTGCCCGGCAACGTGGGCTGGGAGAGCACGGCCGTGCGGCAGGTGGTGTGGAGCGCGATCGCGATCGTTGCAGCCCTCGTGGTGATCATCGCGCTGCGAAACCACCGTGTGCTGCAGCGCTACACCTATGTCTTCATGGCGATCTCGGGCCTTCTGCTGCTGCTTCCCCTCCTCCCCGGCATCGGCAAGGAGGTCTATGGCGCACGAGTCTGGATCGGCGTCGGACCACTGTCGTTCCAGCCGGGCGAGGTCGCGAAGATCGCACTCGCCATCTTCTTCGCGGGCTATCTCGTCTCGAGGCGCGACAGCCTCTCGGCGGTCGGTCGCAAGTTCCTCGGCATGCGGTTCCCCCGGGCGCGCGACCTCGGCCCCATCCTGGTCATCTGGGCGGCCTCGATGTCGGTCATCATCTTCCAGCGCGACCTCGGTACGGCGCTGCTCTACTTCGGCCTGTTCGTCGTGATGATCTACGTGGCGACCGCCCGGCTCAGCTGGGTCGTTCTGGGAGTCGGTCTCTTCCTCGGGGGCGCACTCGTCGCGAGCCAGGTGCTCGTCTACGTGAATGATCGGTTCTCGAACTGGCTGAACCCCTTCGACCCGACCAACTACGACGCCGACGGCGGCAGCTACCAGCTCGTGCAGGGTCTCTTCGGCCTGGCCAATGGCGGGCTGATCGGCACCGGCCTCGGACAGGGCCAACCGAGCATCACCCCCCTCGCCCAAAGCGACTACATCGTCGCGAGTCTCGGCGAAGAGCTCGGTATGGCCGGCCTCTTCGCCATCCTCGCCCTGTACCTGCTGTTCATCGCCCGCGGGCTCCGCATCAGCTTCGCCGGCAACGACGACTTCGGTCGGCTGCTCGGCATCGGTCTCACGTTCGTCATCGCCCTGCAGTGCTTCATCGTCATCGGAGGGGTCACCAGGGTCATCCCGCTCACCGGCCTGACCACGCCGTTCCTCGCGGCCGGCGGGTCGTCGCTGGTCGCGAACTGGATCATCGTCGCCCTGCTGCTGAGACTCTCCGATACCGTGCGCAACCAGCCAAGACTGGTGGTCTAGACCGATGAACCGTGAACTGAAGCGCGTGACGATCGTCATTCTGGCGATGTTCGCCGCCCTCTTCCTCTCTGTCACCACCATCCAGTTCTTCTCGGCGGATGCGCTGGCCAATGATTCGCGCAACGCGCGCACCATCAACAACAGCTACTCCAAGGAGCGCGGGGCGATCCTCGTCGCGGGGCAGCCGATCGCGCAGAGCGTGCCGTCGTCGGATCAGTACAAGTACCAGCGCACCTACACGAACGGGCCGCTCTACAGCGCCATCACGGGCTACTTCACTCTCGACCAGGGCTCGAGCGGTATCGAGAGCGCGCTGAACGACGAGCTCAGCGGCACGTCGGGCTCGCAGTTCCTCAGCCAGCTGAACAGCATCGTCACCGGCCAGAACCCGCAGGGCGCGTCCGTCGAACTCACCATCGACCCCGCGGTGCAGCAGGCCGCCTACGACGCGCTCGGCGACCAGACTGGCGCGGTCATCGCTGTCGAGCCGAAGACCGGGCGCATCCTGGCGATGGTGTCCAAGCCCGACTACGACCCGAATGCCCTCGCCGCGCACGACACCGACCAGGTCATCCAGCAGTACAACGCTCTCATCAACGACTCCGGCAATCCTCTGATCAACCGCACGCTGGACGGCAACCTCGACCCGCCCGGTTCGACGTTCAAGATCGTCACTTCGTCTGCTGCCCTGCAGAACGCCGGACTCACCGAAGATCACCAACTGCCCAATCCCGCCCGGTACCTCCTGCCCGAGAGTGATCGAACGGTGCAGAATGCGGGGGGCGGCACCTGCGGTCCCGGCGACACGGTCAGTATCAAGGTCGCCTTCGTGCTGTCGTGCAACATCCCGATGGCCGAGCTCGGCGTCGAGATCGGCGACAAGGCACTGACCGACATGGCGGCGTCCTACGGGTACAACGCCGGGTTCGACTCCCCCATCCCCGTCCAGGCGAGCCAGTTCCCGCCCATCACCGACGACGCCACCCTCGCGCTGTCGTCGTTCGGCCAGGCCAGCGTGCGGTCCTCGCCCATGCAGATCGTCGAACAGTCGATGGCTGTGGCTAACGGCGGAACGGTGATGCAGCCGACCCTCGTCGACGATGTCAGGGCACCCGATCTGACCGTGCTGCAGCAGTTCGAAGCGAAGAAGCTGACCGAACCGATCACTTCTATAACAGCTTCGACTCTTTCGTCGTGGATGGTCGAGGCGGTCAATTCGGGCGCGGCGACTAATGCAAGAATAGATGGAGTCAGAGTGGCCGGTAAGACGGGAACTGCGGAGAACGGGGCGGGCGATCCGTACACCCTCTGGTTCACAGGTTTCGCTCCTGCAGACAACCCTCAGGTTGCCGTTGCAGTAGTGGTACAAAATGGCGGCGGACTAGGCGAATCCGGTTCAGGCAACGAGGTTGCTGCACCGATCGCCAAAAAAGTACTTGAGGCGGTGCTGAATAAATGAGACCCACAGCAGGGCTCACCTTCGGGGGAAGGTACGAGCTGTCCACGCGCATCGCGATCGGTGGAATGGGAGAGGTCTGGCAGGCGACCGACCTGGTCATCGGCCGCAACGTCGCGATCAAGATCCTGAAAGACGAGTACCTGGGCGACCCGGGCTTCCTCGAGCGGTTTCGCGCCGAGGCACGGCACGCTGCGCTCGTCAACCACGAGGGCATCGCCAATGTCTTCGACTACGGAGAGGAAGAGGGCAGCGCCTACCTCGTCATGGAGCTCGTTCCGGGCGAAGCCCTCTCGGTCATCCTCGAGCGGGAGCACGTGCTCTCGACCGACCGCGTGCTCGACATCATGGCGCAGACCGCATCCGCCCTGCAGGCCGCGCACAACGCGGGCCTCGTGCACCGCGACATCAAGCCGGGCAACCTGCTCATCACGCCCGACGGCCGGGTCAAGATCACCGACTTCGGTATCGCCCGCATCGCCGACCAGGTTCCGCTCACCGCCACCGGCCAGGTCATGGGCACCGTGCAGTACCTCTCGCCCGAGCAGGCCAGCGGCCAGTCGGCCTCCTCGACCACCGACATCTACTCGCTCGGCATCGTCGCCTACGAGTGCCTCGCGGGCAAGCGCCCCTTCAGCGGTGAGTCGCAGGTGGCCATCGCCATGGCCCAGATCAACGACGCGCCCCCGCCCCTGCCGGTGACCATCGCCGAACCTGTTCGCAACCTCGTTCTCTCGTGCATCGCCAAGAAGCCCGTCGACCGTCCGGCCTCCACAGCGGCGCTCGCACGCGCGGCGACCGCCCTGCGCCAGGGCGACATCGCTCTGGCGGCCGCAGCCGTTCCGGCGATCCTCGGCGGCGGGCAGGCCCCCGCCGACACAGCGACGGTACTCATGCCGACCGCGGGCGTCGGCGTCGATCCCACCGCCGCGACGACCGTGCTCGGTGCCCGTGGTGCCGCGGGTGCCGCCGGTGCGGGGGCCGCGTTCGGCTCGCTCATCGGGCAGAACACCGCCAGCGGGGCGTCGCTGAACGGCCCCTCGACGGCGTCCCTCAGCGCCGCCGGTCTCGATCAGGGCGAGGTCGAGAAAAAACGCAGCCCGTGGTTCTGGCCGCTCATCGTTCTGATCATCATTCTGGCCCTCGTTCTCGCGGGAACCGTCTACGCCCTCACGACGACCGCGAACAGCACCCCCGCCCCCGCCACCACCGCGGCCGCCGCGAGCACGGCTCCACCCAGCACTCCACCGCCCACGACGCCCACTCCCACGCAGACCCCGAACACGGTCGTCGTGACAGAGGGCGACCTGAAGGGCAAGAAGTTCGACGATGCCGCGAAGATCCTGCAGGGCCAGGGCCTGGCCGCAGAGCGGGTCACCAAGAACGCCGCCCCGAGCACCGATCTGGTCGACGTGGTCTACTCCGTGTCACCGGTCGGCAACATCACCAAGGGAACCACCATCAGCCTGACGGTCTACGGCGACACCGTCGCCCCGCCGGCACCCACCTCCACCCCGACGTCGACCCCGAAGACCGTGGCAGCAGGAGCCGAGTTCCGACTCTCGTGGGGCGCGTACAGCTGCCCGTCGGGTACTAATCTCACGAGCTATGACCTCGACCCGGGCGGCGCCACGGTGAACGTGCAGCCGGGAACGTCACCGGCCGCAGCCCTCACCGCACCGGAGACACCAGGGCAGATCAACATCTCGTACAAAGTGACCTGCACGGCGACCGGTGCGTCGAGCGGGCTGCAGTCTGCCTCGTCTCCCGCGCTGACGCTCGACATCTCCGCCCCGGTCACGATCACCCCTACCCCGACACCGACCAAGTAGCCCCACACCGAGAGCCTGCAGCCGGGCATCCGGAACAGCCCCCAACCCCGTCCGCCACCTTGACCCCCCGCACTGGCACGAAGCCAGCCGACCATGGAGCCACACCGTGACCGATGACAATCGCCTTCTCGCCGGGCGATACCGCATCGGTGACATCATCGGTCGCGGCGGGATGTCGAACGTCTACGTCGGCCGCGACGAACGGCTGGGGCGCCCGGTGGCGATCAAACTGCTGAAGTCGTCGCTGGCCGGTGACCCCATCTTTCGCACCCGTTTCCGCCAGGAGGCGCAGGCTGTGTCGCGCATGGCGCATCCGACCATCGTGCGGGTGTTCGATGCCGGCGAGGAGCGCGTCGCCGAGGCCGGGGGCAGCGAAGAGATCGTGCCGTTCATCGTCATGGAGTACGTGCAGGGCATCCTGCTCAAAGATCTGATCAGGCAGGGCCCGGTCGACCCGGCCGAGGCCGTTCGTATCACCGACGGCATCCTGACCGCCCTCGAGTACTCGCACCGTGCCGGGGTCGTTCACCGCGACATCAAGCCGGGCAACATCATGCTCACCAATTCCGGCCAGGTGAAGGTGATGGACTTCGGCATCGCCCGCGCGATCTCCGACTCTTCGGCGACTGTCGCGCAGACCACCGCCATCCTCGGAACGGCCCAGTACTTCTCACCGGAGCAGGCCCGCGGCGAGTCTGTCGATGCGCGCACCGACCTCTACTCCACGGGCATCGTGCTGTTCGAGCTCCTCACCGGGCGGGCGCCGTTCCGGGGAGAGACTCCGGTAGCCGTCGCGTACCAGCACGTCAGCGAAGCCCCTGTGGCGCCGAGTTCGATCAACCAGAAGGTCTCTCCCGCGCTCGACCAGGTCGTCGCACACGCCCTGGCGAAAGACCGGTTCGCTCGCTTCCAGAGCGCTGCCGACTTCAAGGTCGACCTGCAGATCGCCGGCGCGGGCAAGATCCCGTCGAAGCGTCTGCCCGCCGAAGACTTCCAGGCCTCCCTGTTCGGCGCCCCGCCGACACTGACGGGAGGGTCGGATGCCGCACTCACCCAGCTCGCCGGTGGGGACGACTACGCCGTGCGCACCCAGTCGCGGCCACCCGTCATCTGGATCTGGGCCGGCATCGCCAGCGTGGCCGTCATCCTCATCGCCATTCTGTTCTGGGTCTTCTCCCTGCGCGAGACCAACATCATCCCTGAGGCCTCGCGCATCATCCCGGCGACCACGGGGCAGACCTACGACGCCGCGAACGCGACGCTTCAGCAACTCGACCTCCTGACCCAGCGGTTCGACGTGAACGATCCGACGGTGCCCCTGGGCCAGGTCATCCGTACAGACCCGGTCGCGCTGACCGTGGTGCAGCCGAAAACGACGGTCAGCGTCTACGTCTCTCTCGGGCCGAAGCCTGTCGCGATGCCGAGCGTCGCCGGCAGTACGGTCGCGGCGGCGACACCCACGATCACCGCGCTGGGGCTCCTCATCGGCGCGACGTCGAAGGAGAACTCGGCCTCCGTTCCCGCCGATGTCATCATCAGCACGGCACCGACCGCGGGTGCCCAGAGCTTCGCCGGATCGACGGTGACGTTCGTGGTGTCGAACGGGCTCGTCACCGTTCCGAACGTCGTCAACATGCCGCTCGAGTCGGCCCAGCGGGCGCTTCAGCCCACGAACTTCGCCATCGCGGCCGAACTCGACCCCTCGTGTGCGTCGAACGACGACAACATCGTCACCAACCAGTCGATCCCGGCCGGAGACGCTCCCCAGGGCTCGCGGATCGTGCTGCGGTACTGCACCGGACCGAGCAGCGGCGGTACGCCCGGCCCGGCACCGACAGCGACGCCGACAGCGACAGCCACGCCGACAGCGGGCTAACCGACCCGAACGAGCGGGCTGAGCCCGTCGGCCGCGTGCTGCGCCGACTCGAGACCGGCGGCCGTGAGCCAGTTGGCGAGCATCCGGTAGCCCCCCTCGGTGAGCACCGACTCCGGGTGGAACTGCACCCCGAAGACCGGCTCGGTCGAGTGCCGCAGCCCCATGATGACGCCTCCCTGGGTGCGCGAGGTCACCACGAGCGAATCGGGCACCGTGCCGTCGACGACCGCGAGCGAGTGGTACCGGGTGGCGGTGAAGTTCTGGTTCACCCCGTCGTAGAAGGCGCTGCCGTCGTGCACGATGACCGAGGTCTTGCCGTGCATGAGTTCTTCGGCGTTCGTGACCGTGGCTCCCATCGCCTCGGCGATCGCCTGGTGCCCGAGGCACACGCCGAGCAGGGGTGTCGCCGACTCGACCGCGGCATGCACGACGGCGACCGAGACCCCGGCCTCGGAGGGTTTGCCCGGCCCCGGGGAGATCAGCACCGCGTCGTACTGTTCGATCGCGGCCGCAGCGTCTTCACCGGAGAAGGCGTCGTTGCGCACGACCGTGGTCTCGGCACCGAGCTGGTGCAGGTACCCGTTCAGCGTGTAGACGAAGCTGTCGTAGTTGTCGATGACGAGCACATGGGTCATGGATCAACCGTAACCGGTTGGCTCGGGGTCAACACCCCGTCGACCCAGGGAAACACCCACGTCGACAGAACGAACAGCAGAGCCGCCACCAGAACGACCAGCATCAGGACGCGCAGCCACACCGGCCCGGGCAGGCCACGCCAGAGAGCACCGTACACGCGCTAGGCCCCCTTTCCGGTGAGGCCTGCGATCTCTGCGGGCGCACCCGCACTCCGCGGGGTGAACGACTCGAGTACCCCGTAGGCGATGATGCGCTCGGAGGCGATGTACAGAGGGTTGCAGCTGGTCAGGGTGATCAGCCGATCGGTGGGCGCAGCATCCGGTACCTGCGGAACGGCGCTCAACACATCGACACCCTCGGGGGTGACGTACTCGGTATCGCGGTAACGGTAGGTGTACCAGCCGTCTTGTGTCTCGACGTAGATGGGGTCGCCGATCTGCAGCTCGTTGATCTTGATGAAAGGACTGCCCCACCCGTCGCGGTGTGCGGCGATGGCGAAGTTGCCCATGTCACCCGGCATCTGGCTTGTCTCGTAGTGCCCGGCGCCACCGGCGTTCAGCACCGCCTTCGCGTCGACGCCCTCGGCAACGGTGCGCTTGTAGTCTGCACCGAACCGCGGCACGTAGAGCACAGCGAACTGTTTCGTCTCTGCCGGTGCAGCCATGACCACCGGGGACGCTCCGGATGCGTCGACCGTACCCGCAGGCGGAGCACCCGTCGACGGGGCCCCCTTTGTCGAGCCATCGGGCGCGACCGGTCCGACGGGCGAGGCGTTCCACTGCTGGGAGAGCCCCGAAGCGTCGCTGTTTTGCGCGCTGTTCAGCGCGATGCCCTGGATCCACAGCTGCCAACCCAGGAAGAGGAACACCAGAACCCCCGCCGTGATGAGGAGTTCGCCAGCCACCCCGATGACCCCCCGCACCACGGAGCGTGGCCGCGGCCCCGGTGCCACGCGGGACCGCCGCCCGTGCTGCCGGGGCCGCTTGTCGGAGGCGGGCCCGCCCCTGGCCGCGGGCACCTCGTCGGGCTCATCGGGGGAAAGTGAGAATATGTCTGTCACGCCGGTCATCTTAGAAGAAGTGGTTTGCGAAAAGCTGAGTTACTCACAGCGTATCAAGGCGGCCATACTGCAACCCGCCAGTATTCCCAGCTAAGATCGTCGGCATGGCCCGCGAAAAGACCCGTTCCCAGCAAGCCGTTCAGCGAACGAGCGATGAGTCCGCTCCGAACCCGGTGTGGTTCAAGCCTGTCATGTTCGGTTTCATGCTCATCGGTCTCATCTGGATCATCGTCTTCTACGTCAGCCAGGGCGTCCTCCCGATTCCCGACCTGGGCAGCTGGAACATCCTCATCGGCTTCGGTATCGCCTTCATCGGCTTTCTCATGACGACCCGTTGGCGTTAACCTCACATCGAAGACGGCACGCCCTTAGAACGACCGACAATTACACTACTGTAATTATCCCCAATGTGCATAAGCCTGTGGATAACTCAGCAGCTCGCTGGCGGCGGCTCGCTGGCACAGTGCGACTGGCACAGTGCGACTGACGTTGTGCGGCCGACTCAGACCAGTGAACGAACGACCGTGGCGACGATGATCACCGCGAAGACTGCCGCCGTCAGCAGTGCCTGGATCCACTGCTGCTGCTTTTTGCGCGTTTCAATGTAGATGACGCCGACCAGCGCTCCGACGAGGAGGCCACCGACGTGCGCCTGCCACGAGATGCCCGGAACGAAGAACCCGATCGCGAGGTTCAACACAACGAGAACGACGAGCTGCGACGTATTGCCGCCCAGCCGCCTGGCAATGATGAAGTACGCGGCCATCAGGCCGAAGATCGCGCCAGACGCTCCGATGACAGCCTGGCCCGGGTCGTTGAGCAGGTCGACGGCGAAGGCCCCGCCGATGGCCGCGAGCACGTACAGCGCGAGAAACCGCCACCGGCCGATCATCGGCTCGAGAATGCGCCCGAAGATGTACAGCGAGTACATGTTGAAGAGAATGTGCAGGATGGTGAACGGCGAGCTGATGGAGAAGGGGGTGTGCACGAGCGCATACGTGAGCATGCGCCACGGCTCGAGGCCGACCGCGTAACCAGCGTCGGGCTGCACATACGCTCCGGCGAACTGCAGTGCGTCGGTGATGCCCAACAGAGGAACAAGCTGGAGCACGAAGACGAACACCGTCACGGCCATGATGCCGTAGGTCACGACGGGTGCTCCGGATGACCGGGTCAGCGATCGCGCCGCCCGAACGTACGCCGGGCGGCGGTTCGACGGGTGGGAGCGGCTCGCCTCGCGGGCACAGTCGACGCAGTGCACGCCGACCGCCGCCTGGACGGAGCACTCGGGGCACACCGTCTTGCCGCAGCGCTGGCACAGGATGTAGCTCTGCCGGTCGGGATGGCGGTAGCAGTGGCCGGCCGAGGGCACCGGAACGGAGGTCATGGTGCTCGAACCTCCGTCAGCGGCAGCTGTGTCTCGATTCGCACTTAGGCGTCGGCGACCTCGACGCTCTCGATCACGATGGCGTCGAGGGGGCGGTCGTACGAGTCTGTGGCGACAGCAGCGAGTTTGTCGACGATGCGCCGGGAAGAGTCGTCGGCCACCTCACCGAAGATGGTGTGCTTGCCCTGCAACCACGTGGTCGGGCCGACGGTGATGAAGAACTGTGAACCGTTCGTGCCCTGGCCGCCCTGGATGCCGGCGTTGGCCATCGCGAGAATGTACGGCTCGGCGAAGTTCAGCTCGGGGTTGATCTCATCGTTGAATCGAAAGCCGGGACCACCGGTTCCGTTGCCGAGGGGGTCTCCGCCCTGGATCATGAACCCCGGAATGATGCGGTGGAAGACGCTGCCGTCGTAGAGCTTGGCGCTGGTGGCGGCACCCGTCTTCGGGTCGGTCCACTCGCGCTCGCCCGTGGCGAGACCGACGAAGTTCTTGACGGTCTGCGGCGCGTGGTTGCCGAAGAGGTTGACAGAGATGTCGCCGAGGTTGGTGTGCAGGGTCGCGACGTGGGTGTGCTTGGCCATGCCTCAATTCTCACACATGGGCCGCAGCACACAGTCAAGGGTCAGCGTAAAGAAGGAGGATAGTCAGGTCTCGATGTTCGGCGGTTCGGATTTGCGTGGCAAGATTGGGTTCGACCGCGTTCTCAGCCGATGGAGGTTTCTGATGAGTTCCACCCGTAAACGCCAGAAGGCGCTCAAGAACTTGCGTTCAAGTGCCGACAGACTCTGGAATGACCAGCAGGAAATTCTCGACCGCGCCAACCACGTCGCGCGCGAGGCGTCTCTTCAACTCGGTGAGTACACCAAGGAGGAGGTCGTGCCGCGCGTACGCATCGCGACGAAGAACGCCTCCGACACGGTGGCAAAGGTCTCGGCCCGCAACCTGGCGAACGTGAAGGTCGCCGGCGAGCAGGCCAAGTCGAAGTTCAACTCCGATGTCCTTCCCGCCATCGGTGGCGGACTCGCCTCTGCTGCCGGCGCGGTGGGTCTCAGCGACAACAAGACGGTGAAGACCGCGATCTCCAAAGTGAGCCCGAAGGCCGCCAAGAAGCAGTCGCACGTCGGCACCTACGTGGCCTTCGCCACCGCAGCGGCCGCACTCGTCGGAATCGGTTACGCCGTCTGGCAGACCTTCCGCGCCGACGACGAGCTCTGGATCAGCGAAGACGAGATCGACACCGCCCCCACTGTCTAGACCACACCGATAAAGGCCCGGCACCTCGCGGTGACCGGGCCTTTTCCGTCCCCACGGACAGAGCTTGAACAACAATCACCGGCACGCCAAAACCATCGCCACCACTCACCAGAGGCGGTGGCCGCGAAGCGCAGGGCGTGGAGCCCGCGCGCGGCGCGCCCTGCGCGCTGCGCCGGGCAAGGACCGGCGCAGCCAGAAAATTAACACCAAGCGACGCTCGAACGAAAAATGACCGGCCCACCGGCCGGTCATTTTTTGATCGAGTGGAGCCTAGGAGAATCGAACTCCTGACCTCCTGCTTGCAAAGCAGGCGCTCTACCAATTGAGCTAAGGCCCCGTGGAGGGATGTGGTGGGGGTACCGGGATTTGAACCTGGGACCTCTTCATTATCAGTGAAGCGCTCTAACCAACTGAGCTATACCCCCGTTTGGGCGGTTGCAGACTCGTGGAATGCAACTTTTCTATCTTACCCACAACCTACTTGTTCGTGAAACCGAGCATCACTCCACCTGTGATCTTCACGGTGAGGTTGTACAGAACGGCCGCGATGGCGCCGAGCGCCGTGATCACGATCACGTCGAGGATCGCCACGATGATCGCGAAGCCCATCACCTGGCCGAGCGATGCGAAGGAGTTGATGTCGAAGTTGCTGCCCGTACCCGCGATCTCGGTGAGCACTTTGTTGACCGAGTCGAAGACCCCGGTCTGGTTGAGCAGCGACCAGATCAGGAAGGCGGCCACCACCGTGATGATGCCGAGGATGATCGACCACAGGAACGAGAGCTTCAGAATCGACCAGAAGTCGATGTACACCAGGCGCAGGCGTACCTGCTTCGTCTGGGCGGGCCGGGACGACTTCTTGGCGAGTTTCTCCGCTACGTTGCTCACAGGTCTTCGCTTTCCTCTCCAGCATCTGTGGAAGCTGTGTCGGGATCTGCCTCGGCGGTCTCCGCCTCGACAATCTCCTCCACCACGGTGCGTTCGGTGTTCTTGGCCAGTGCGATGATTCGGTCGTCTTCAGCAAATCGCGCGAAGACGACACCCATGGTGTCTCGGCCTTTGACCGGGACTTCGGCCACGGAGGAGCGTACCACCTTGCCACTGGCAAGAACCACCAGGACCTCGTCCTCCTCTTCGACGATCAGCGACCCGGCGAGGTCACCACGGGCATCCTGCAGCTTGGCCACCTTGATGCCGAGACCGCCCCGACCCTGCAGCCGGTACTGGTCGACAGAGGTGCGCTTGGCGAAACCACCCTCGGTGACGACGAACACGAAGCCGTTGTCGGAGACCATTGAGGCGTCGAGCAGGTAGTCGTCGTCTCTGAACTTCATTCCGATGACGCCCGCGGTCGAACGACCCATCGGGCGAAGTGCCTCGTTCGAGGCGGTGAACCGGATGCTCATACCCTTCTTCGAGACGAGCAGAACGTCGCTCGTCTCTTCGACGAGCAGTGCGGAGACCAGCTCGTCGCCCTCCCGGAGGTTGATCGCGATGATTCCACCGGAGCGGTTGGTGTCGTACTCGCTGAGCGCGGTCTTCTTGAGCAGGCCCTCGCGCGTGGCGAGCACCAGATAGGTCGCAGCTCTGTAGTCGCGAATGTCGAGGATCTGGGCGATCTGCTCGCCGGGTGCCAGCGCCAGCAGGTTGGCGACATGCTGGCCCTTCGCATCGCGACCGGCCTCCTGCAACTCGTAGGCCTTCGCCCGGTACACGCGGCCCGTGTTCGTGAAGAACAGCAGCCAGTGGTGGGTGGTCGTCACGAAGAAGTGCTCGACGACGTCGTCCGCGCGCAGCTGCGCACCCTTGACGCCTTTGCCGCCGCGGTGCTGGCTGCGGTAGTTGTCACTGCGGGTTCGCTTGATGTAGCCGCCGCGCGTCACCGTGACCACCATCTCCTCTTCAGGGATGAGGTCTTCCATGTTCATGTCGCCGTCGAAGCCGAACATGATCTCGGTGCGCCGGTCGTCGCCGAATTTCGCCGCGATCTCGGTGACCTCGTCGATGATGATCTCGCGCTGCCGCTCGGGGCTGCCCAGAATGACGTGGAAGCCGTCGATCTCGACCTGCAGTTCGGCCGCCTCGTCGACGATCTTCTGTCGTTCGAGAGCCGCGAGGCGCCGCAGCTGCATCGTGAGGATGGCATCCGCCTGGATCTCGTCGACCTCGAGCAGGTTCATCAGGCCCGTGCGGGCGTCGTCGACAGTGGACGAGGCGCGGATGAGCGCGATCACGTCGTCGAGAGCATCCAGGGCCTTCAGATACCCGCGCAGGATGTGCATGCGGTCCTCGGCACGGCGCAACCGGAACTGGGTGCGCCGAACGATGACATCGATCTGGTGGGCGACCCACTCGGTGATGAACCCGTCGACGGGCAGCGTGCGCGGGATACCGTCGACGATCGCCAGCATGTTGGCGCCGAAGTTCTCCTGCAGGGAGGTGTGCTTGTAGAGGTTGTTCAGCACGACCTTGGCAACAGCGTCACGCTTCAACACGATGACGAGGCGCTGGCCAGTACGGCCCGACGTCTCGTCGCGGATGTCGGCGATGCCACCGATCTTGCCGTCTTTGACCAGCTCGGCGATCTTGATCGCGAGGTTGTCGGGGTTCACCTGGTACGGCAGTTCGGTCACGACGAGGCAGGTGCGGCCCTGCAGCTCCTCGACGTTGACCACGGCGCGCATCGTGATCGATCCCCGGCCGGTGCGGTAGGCGTCGTGGATGCCCTTCACCCCGAGGATCTGGGCGCCGGTTGGAAAGTCGGGCCCCTTGATCAGCCCGATCAGGGCGTCCTGCAGTTCTTCCCGCGTGGCATCCGGGTGCTCGAGGCACCAGACCGCGCCCGAGACGACCTCGCGCAGGTTGTGGGGCGGGATGTTCGTGGCCATACCGACCGCGATGCCCACGGAACCGTTGACGAGGAGGTTCGGGAACCGGCTCGGCAGAACCACGGGTTCGAGGGTGCGGCCGTCGTAGTTGTCCTGAAAGTCGACGGTCTCCTCTTGGATGTCGCGCACCATCTCGAGCGCGAGGGGAGCCATCTTCGTCTCGGTGTACCGGGGAGCCGCGGCGCCGTCGTTGCCGGCCGAACCGAAGTTGCCCTGGCCGAGGGCGAGGGGGTACCGCAGACTCCAGGGCTGGATCAGACGCACCAGCGCGTCATAGATGGAGGTGTCGCCGTGCGGATGGAACTGGCCCATGACCTCTCCGACGA
Organism: Subtercola boreus; assembly: GCF_003399645.1. GTDB lineage: Bacteria > Actinomycetota > Actinomycetes > Actinomycetales > Microbacteriaceae > Subtercola > Subtercola boreus_A. Next base: position 123,022 of record NZ_NBXD01000002.1, on the reverse strand, counting down.
CACGGGCCGACTTGGAGAAGGCCCGGTCAGGACGGTAGCCGCCGTCGTACATGGCATAGATGACACGGCGGTGAACCGGCTTGAGCCCGTCGCGCACATCGGGCAGCGCACGACCGACGATCACGCTCATCGCGTAGTCGAGGTAGGAGCGCTGCATCTCGAGCTGGAGATCGACCTGCTCGATGCGGTCGGTCGTCATGCCGCGTGAATCGGGAGCGATGGAGTCGTCGGGAGGTGTTTCGTCAGTCATGATTCTTTTCTAGATGTCGAGAAAACGGACGTCTTTGGCATTCTTCTGGATGAAGTTACGCCGGGATTCGACATCTTCACCCATCAGCGTCGAGAAGATCTGGTCGGCCGCGGCAGCATCGTCGAGGGTGATCTGGCGAAGGGTGCGTGTCGCCGGGTCCATCGTCGTGTCCCACAGCTCGCGGTAGTCCATCTCGCCGAGACCCTTGTAGCGCTGGATGGCATTCTCCTTCGGAATGCGCTTGCCGGTGGCGGCGCCGTGCTCGAGCAGGGCATCTCGCTCGGCGTCGGAGTACACGTACTCGTGCGGCGCATTCGACCACTTGAGCCGGTAGAGCGGGGGCATGGCGAGGTACACATAACCGAGTTCGATGAGCGGCCGCATATAGCGGAACACCAGGGTGAGCAGCAGCGTCGTGATGTGCTGGCCATCCACGTCGGCATCGGCCATGAGCACGATCTTGTGGTACCGGGCCTTGTCGGGGTTGAAGTCCTCGCCGATGCCGGCGCCGAACGCCGTGATCATCGCCTGCACCTCATTGTTGCCGAGGGCGCGGTCGAGTCTCGCCTTCTCGACGTTCAGGATCTTGCCGCGGAGGGGCAGGATGGCCTGGGTCTCGGGGTTTCGGCCCTGGATGGCCGAGCCACCGGCCGAGTCACCCTCGACGATGAAGATCTCGCTCTTCACCGGGTCACGGCTCGAGCAGTCCTTCAGTTTGCCGGGCATGCCTCCACCCTCGAGCAGGCCCTTCCGACGGGTCTGCTCGCGCGCCTTGCGGGCTGCCATTCGGGCCTGCGACGCCTGGATGGCCTTGCGGATGATCTCGCGGGCCTCTGTCGGCTTGCGGTCGAACCAGTCCGCGAGTTCTTTGCCGGCCACGCGCTGCACGAACGCCTTCGCCTCGGTGTTGCCGAGCTTGGTCTTGGTCTGGCCTTCGAACTGGGGCTCGGCGAGCTTGACGGAGATGACGGCGGTCAACCCTTCACGAACGTCGTCACCCGTGAGGTTCTCGTCTTTCTCCTTGATGATGCCCTTCTCACGGGCGTAACGATTCACCAGCGAGGTCAGAGCAGCACGGAATCCCTCTTCATGGGTACCGCCCTCGTGCGTGTTGATGGTGTTCGCGTAGGTGTGCACACTCTCGGTGTATCCGTTCGTCCACTGCATCGCGACCTCGAGCGAGATCTTGCGATCGGCGGCCTCGCTCTCGAACGAGATGACCTCCTCGTGGACCAGCTCGTTCTTCTTCGCCCGGTTGAGGTACTCGACGTAATCGACGAGGCCTCTTTCATAGAGGTAGCTGACGACGACATCGTCTTCGCCACGCTCATCGGTGAGCGTGAGACGCAGCCCCTTGTTGAGGAATGCCATCTGCTGGAAACGCGCGCGGAGTGTCTCATAGTCGAACTCGACGGTCTCGAAGGTCTGACGGCTCGGCCAGAACGAGATCGTCGTGCCCGTCTCGGTCGAAGCCTCGCCCTGCTCGAGCGGCGCCTGCGGCACACCGTGCTTGTAGCTCTGGCGGTAGACGTGCCCCTGGCGGCGCACCTCTACGTCGAGCTCGGCAGAGAGCGCGTTCACGACAGAGCTGCCGACCCCGTGCAGCCCGCCCGAGACGGAGTACCCGCCACCACCGAACTTTCCGCCGGCGTGCAGGATGGTCAGGACGACCTCGACCGTCGACTTGTTCTCGTGCTTGTTCAGGTCGACCGGGATTCCGCGGCCGTTGTCGACGACGCGAAGGCCGCCGTCTTTCAGAATCGTGATGAGAATCGTGTCGCAGTAACCCGCGAGCGCCTCGTCGACCGAGTTGTCGACGATCTCGTAGACCAGGTGGTGCAATCCCCTCGGACCGGTCGAGCCGATGTACATGCCGGGCCGTTTGCGAACCGCCTCGAGCCCCTCGAGAATCTGGATGGCATCGGCGCCATATTCCTCTTCGGAGTCGGACTGGTCAAGTGGGGATGTCATAGATATATGGGCTCCAACGAGGGGTGAGAAGACCCTTCATTCTACCAAACCATCGCTCGCCGCCGTCGCTTTGAAGGCGTTCTGGGGCGTTTATTTTTGGTCGGTGACCTGTTTTGCCTTGCTACCCATAGGTATCGCGTGGACCCCGCCCTGGAATTGATCTGGAGCCTCTTTTCCACGATGGGGCGTCCGGGGCCAAAAACCTCACAGACTCGATACCCGCGTCGGGGTACTCCTGGGCGATGCGCGTCATGATCATCGTGCGCATATGTCTCAACTGTGTGGCCCACGCTGTCGAATCGCACTGAACGCTCAGAACAGCGTCGGTGATACCTACCGGATGACTGTGTTCGGCTGTTTCGGCCCCCGCAATCTGCGACCACGCCAACATGAGGTCGGATTTGGCGAGCGAACCCGACCAGCCCAGCTCATTCGTCAGGGAATCCATGACCGAACTGATGCCCCGGGGGTCTCTCCCCGTTCCATACGGAATCGTTTCACCGACCGGTTGCCGACGCTGCCGCAGTCTCGTGCGACTCATCGACTTCGCGTCGCCGAACGCGCGCTTGAAGCGCAGGTAGACAGCCTGGGACTCTGTCTCCGGAACGGCCCCTTCGTCACCCGCAGTCTCGTCAGGCATCGGTCGGTTCCCCAACGATCGTGCCCGCTGCGATGTGCACGGTTCGGGCGGTCAGTTCGACGGGAACATCGCCGAACACCGCAGCCGTGATCAGCACCTGCTCATAGTCGGCCACGGCAGCTGCCAATCGTGTTCGCCGAGCCTTATCGAGCTCGGCGAACACGTCGTCGAGGATGACGACGGGATCCCCCGTCGACGAGTCCGCCCTGAGCAGGTCGGCCGAGGCGATCTTGAGCGCCAACGCGAAAGACCACGATTCACCGTGGCTGGCATACCCCTTGGCAGGCAGCCCGTTCAGTTCGAACACGATGTCGTCGCGGTGCGGCCCGCAGAGAGTGATTCCCCGTTCCAACTCCTGGCGACGCACACCGGCGACAGCTGCCCGGAACTGTGCCTCGACCGACTCACGTCGGAAAGGTGAACCGAGAGAGATCGAGGAGGCTGCGGTCTGGTCGTCCAAGTCGTCGTCCGTTGGTGCCGGTGACAGAATGCTCAGTCTGCTGGTGAGCTTCGGGGAATGGTCTGAACCGGCCACCGCACGGTAGGCCGCTTCGACGTGGGGTCGCAGGAGGGCTACCAGGGCGTCGCGTTCGGTGATGATCTCGGCGCCGAGGGTGATGAGTCGGTCATCCCAGATCTCCAGTGTGGAGAGCTGGTTGCCTTTGACTCCCGAGCTGCGCACCGACTTCAGCAGAGTGTTTCGTTGGCGGAGCACCCGGTCGTAGTCGCTCGCGACCCCGGCCAGCCGCGGACTCCGCGCGAAGAGCAGCTGGTCGATGAACCGTCGACGGCCGGAAGGATCGCCGCGCACCAGGGCGAGGTCTTCGGGTGCGAACAGCACGCTCGAGAAGAACCGGGGAATCTCCCGCACCTTGGTGACCGAGCGATTCACCTGGGCCCGGTTCGCCTCGGACCTGTTGATCTGAACCTCGACGAGAATCTCCCGCCCGGCATGCTCGAGCCGGGCCCGGATGACCGCTGACTGCTGCCCACTGCGGATCAGGGCCTGGTCGCTCGACACCCGGTGCGAACCGAGCGTACTGAGGTAGCCGAGTGCCTCGACGAGATTGGTCTTGCCCTGACCGTTGCTGCCGACGAACAGATTCGGCCCGGCGCTCAACTCGACCTCGGCAACGGGATAGTTGCGAAAGTCGGTGAGGCTGAGGTGACGGACTAACACGGATACCTGGCGGGTTCAGGCCCCGCAGAACGACGGCGAGCGGGTGCCAGAACTCGGGTCAGTCGGCCTTCTTGACGGCGTGGCCACCGAACTGGTTGCGGAGTGCGGCGACGGCCTTCATCGACGGTGAGTCCTCCTGGCGGGAGACGAAGCGAGCGAAGATGGAAGCGCTGATCGTGGGGACGGGCACCGCGTTGGCCAGGGCCTCCTCGATGGTCCACCGGCCTTCGCCGGAATCGTCGACGTAGCCTTCGATGTCTTCGAACTCGGGATCCTGTTCGAGGGCGAGAACCAGCAGCTCGAGCAGCCAGGAGCGAACGACGGTTCCGCGCTGCCAGGCCTTGAAGGTTCCGGTGACATCTTTGATGATGTCCTTCTTGGTGTCGAGAAGTTCGTACCCCTCGGCGTATGCCTGCATCAGCGCATACTCGATGCCGTTGTGCACCATCTTGGCGTAGTGGCCGGCGCCGACCTCACCCGCGTGCACGAACCCTTCTTCGCGCGGACCCTCAGGACGGAGGGCGTCGAAGATGGGCATCGCGCGCGCCACATCTTCGTCACGGCCGCCGACCATCAGGCCGTAACCGTTCTTCAGACCCCAGATACCGCCCGAGACACCAGCATCGACGAAGGTGATGCCCTTCGGAGCGAGAAGCTCGGAGTGCGCGAAGTCTTCGGTGAACCGCGAGTTGCCACCGTCGATGATGAGGTCGCCCTCGTCGAGAACCTCGGAGAGGTCACGGATGACGGAGTCGGTGATCTTGCCGGCCGGCACCATGACCCAAACGATGCGGGGGGCGGGCAGGGCCTTGGCGAGCGCTGCCAGGTCGGCCACGTCGCTCACCGCAGGGTTGCTGTCGTAGCCGACCACGTCGATGTCGGCCGCGCGCAGACGCTCACGCATGTTGTTGCCCATTTTTCCGAGGCCGATGAGTCCGAGGTTCATTTTGTCTCCCTAGCGCAGAAGCAGGTTCGGTTGGAGCAGGTACTTGTAGTCGTCGGAGCCCGGCTGGTCTTTCGACGACTGGCTCGTGATCAGCACGGGACCGGGCTTGTTCGGGTTGTCGGTCTTGGTGAACGAGATGCGCACGTACTCCGACTTCACCGCCCCGAGCCCGTCGAGCAGGAACTGCGGCTTCAGCGACACCACGGTGTCGGTGCCGGTGAGCAGCGCGTCGATCGACTCCGACGCCTGTGCCTGCTCCGATCCGATGGCTTCGAGGGTGACACCGTCGATGGTGAACGTGAAACGCAGCGCTGCCTCGCGCTCGAGAACCAGGGAGACACGCCTCGTCGCCTCGATGAGGTCGGCCGTGTTGATGACGGCGTAGTTGTCGACCGACTCGGGAAAGAGCCTCTTGACCGGTGGGAAGTTTCCCTTGATCAGCAGCGATGTGACCGTCTTGCGGTCGGCCTTGAACGCGATCAGTTCGCGGTCGTCGGTGTTGGTGATGGCCACCGAGATGGTGCCGCTGTTTCCGAAGGTCTTGCCGATCTCCTGCAGCGTCTTGGCCGGAACCAGCGCGGTCGCGGTGTCGATGCTCGACGTGCCTGAGTCCCAGTCGATGTTGCGGACCGCAACGCGGTAGCGGTCCGTTGCCACGAGGGAGAGGCTGTTGTCGGAGATCTCGAGCTGTACGCCGGTGATGACCGGTGTGACATCGTCTCGGGAGGCGGCGACGGCCACCTGGGCGATCGCAGCCGAGAACTCGTCGGATTTGAGCAGGCCGGACTGGTCACCCACGACGGGCAGGCTGGGATATTCCTCGACCGGCATGTTCAGCAGGGTGAACTTGGCAGAGCCGGCGGTGACGATGATGTGGGTGTCTTCGGTGTAGAAGCGCACGGGGGCATTCGGGAGACGGTTCGCGATGTCTGACAGCAGACGGCCGGAGACGAGAACGCGACCGGGCTCCTCGACATCGGCGGTGATCTGCGTCTGGGACGACACCTCGTAGTCGAAGGACGACAGAGTCAGCCCGTCACCGCTCGCTTCGATGAGCACGCCGCTCAGGATCGGCAGGGTGGTTCGTTGCGGCAGCAGCTTGACGGCGAACGATACGGCTTCGCTGAAAACGTCTCTGTTGGCTTGGAACTTCACTCTTCACCTCAGTTTGTCCGTGTCGGTCGGTCAATGTTAGCCCGTGGCGTCGGACTGCATGTGCGCTTCTTCGAAGAGCTGGGCACGACGCAGTTCGGCGCCTGTAGAAGTTATTGGCCGGATTGTTTAATGGATTTCTTGTTAATCTTCTTAACCGACGTGGATATGTGGATAACCCGTTCGGATCACAGCATTCAGCGGGAAACTACAGCCGTGTGACTTGTTGAATGACCGAGTTAACTTCTTGTAATTACCGGGGTGAAGAGCTGTGGCCGTGCACCCCGATCCCACAGGCCTCCACAACCGTTCAACATGTTGACGGCAGTTATGCACAGGGTTGTGCACAACATGTGGAATCAGGAATACCGCCGTGTGAAAAGCGGCTCAGATGCCCTTGTACCGCTGGTTGTGCTTGATGCGGCTGCTGATTTCGGTGACCTGGTTGTAGATCGAACGCTTCTCGGTCATGAGTTTGCCGATCTTGTTGTTCGCGTACATGACGGTGGTGTGGTCGCGACCACCGAAGAGTTGCCCGATCTTGGGCAGCGACAGACTCGTCAGCTCCCGGCACAGGTACATGGCGATCTGGCGGGCCGTGGCTATGGCCTGCGACCGTGACGAGCCGTACAGGTCGTCGACGCTCAGTTTGAAGTACTCGGCGGTGTGGCCGATGATGTCGACCGGCGCGATCACATTGTCGTCGTCGAGCGTGATCAGGTCTTTCAGTACCGTCTGTACCAGGGCGAGGTCGACCGGATTGCGGGTGAGGCTGGCATACGCGGTCACGCGGATGAGGGTGCCCTCCAGTTCCCGCACGTTCGAGGAGACCTTGGAGGCCATGTACTCGAGGATCTCGTCGGGAACCTGGAGGCGCTCGCTCTGCGCCTTCTTGCGAAGGATGGCGATGCGCGTCTCGAGGTCGGGTGTCTGCACATCGGTGATCAGACCCCACTCGAAGCGTGTGCGCATCCGGTCTTCGAAGCCCGTGAGGTGCTTCGGCGGGAGGTCGCTGGTGATGACGACCTGTTTGTTGTGGTCGTGCAGCGTGTTGAAGGTGTGGAAGAAGGCTTCCTGGGTCTCCGCTTTGCCCTGAAGGAACTGGATGTCGTCGATCAGCAGAAGATCGATGTCGCGGTACCTCGAATGAAACGCAGCACCGCGGTTGTTGGCGATCGAGTTGATGAAGTCGTTCGTGAATTCCTCGGAACTCACGTAACGCACTCGCACTCCCGGGTAGAGGCTCATCGCGTAGTGGCCGATGGCGTGCAACAGGTGTGTCTTGCCGAGGCCGGAGTCACCGTAGATGAAGAGCGGGTTGTACGCTTTCGCCGGCGCTTCGGCCACGGCGACGGCGGCGGCGTGCGCGAACCGGTTCGAGCCACCGATGACGAAGTTGTCGAAGCTGTACTTCGGGTTCAGCCGGGTGTCGTTGTTGCGCAGCGGCCCGACGGTCTCCTGTACCGGGGTGGTCTCGACGTATCCGGCCGCGGGGGCGGGAACGATTTCGATGACCTCCGCCTGCTTGAGGTAGTCGTTCCCACCGATATCGGGATTGACCACCACCGCGAAGTTGCTCACCCCGTACGACTCGTCGAGTCTGCCGAGCGCAGACAGCAGGGGGACCCGGATGCGCTGCTCGAGCATCCCGCGGGTCAGATCGTTGGGCACTTCGAGGTAGAACGATCCCGCCATGATGCCCTTGGGAACGACCAGGCCGAGAAAACCGTGCAACTGGGGAGTGATGCGCTCGTCGGTGGAGAGAGTGTCGAGAACAGTGCGCCAGTTGGCTTCCGGTGAACCGGGATCGTCGGCCATGGAACTCCTGTCGGAACGGATGTGTGAGCCCAAGCGGCTGCGGGGAACTGCAGGACGTGCGGATGACCGCGCCCCCCGGGATCGCCGTCACAAACCTAAGGACCTAAGCTAGTGACTGGCGAGACCGAGATCAAGTTGATTGTGTCGGGGTTTGGCGTGTCTTCGACACCCACTGGTAAACGACTGTGGATAATTGGGCGTTTGGGCCGATCCGGTTTGACCATTCCCGCCTCAGGCCGTAGTTTTAATCAGTTGACTTGTGTGCATCGGCACACCTTACGAAGCTTCCCGGCGCTTGCCGCCCGGGTCACGGAGAACACATCATGAGCAAGAGAACCTTCCAGCCGAACAACCGTCGTCGCGCCAAGGTGCACGGCTTCCGTCTGCGTATGCGTACGCGCGCCGGCCGTTCGATCCTTTCGGCACGTCGTCGTAAGGGCCGTACCGAGCTCTCCGCTTAGGCCTCCGCCTCCTTCCACGCGATTTCCGCTTCAGGTGCTGGCCAAGACCGCTCGGGTGACGACAGCAGATGACTATCGTGCTGCCGTACGTCGCGGTGCCAGGTTCGTGGCCCCGAACACGGTGACCTACGTTCGCCGACCCGGCGGGGCTACGGCGAGGTTCGGTTTCATCGTGTCGAAGGCGGTCGGTGTCGCCGTGACCCGAAACCTCGTCCGCCGTCGGCTGAAGGCGGTCTGTTACGCGCTGCAGGCGCAGGTCGAGCCTGGCGCCGAGATTGTGATCCGCGCCCTTCCGGGTACGGCCGTCCTGTCATATGAGGCGCTGCGCGCCGAGGTCAGCCGGTCGTTCACCAAAGCGGCGGTGCTCTCGTGAGCTCCATGACGGCGGTGGCCCCGCCGGCTCTTCTGCCGATCATCCGTACGCTCGTCATCGGCGCTTATCTTCTGCCCCGGAACATTGCGGTGTTGCTTCTGCGGACCTACCGGGCTGTCATCTCCCCGCTCTACGGCGACGTCTGCCGCTACTACCCCTCATGTTCGTCGTATACCCTGCAAGCGATCCAGCAGCGGGGCCTCTTCGTCGGCACAGCGCTCGGAGCGTACCGTCTCGTGCGGTGCAATCCGTGGGCGGCGGGCGGGATCGATGACGTTCCTCCCCTCCGCAGACAACACTTCCGTGTCACCAGATTCGGTTTCGTCGTAGCCAGTAGCCAAGGAAAGGGCTAACCCGAAGCATGGACATCCCCGGTTTTATCAGCACCATCCTGTGGCCCATCAAATGGGTGGTCGAGGGACTGCTCGTGCTGTTCCACACCATCCTCTCGGGTCTCGGCATGGAGCCGGCCGAAGGCCTGACCTGGGTTCTGTCGATCGTCGGCATGGTCCTCGTGATCAGGGCGGCTCTGATTCCGATCTTCGTCAAGCAGATCAAGAGCCAGCGGAAGATGCTCGAAGTCGCGCCGCAGCTGAAGAAGATCCAGGACAAGTACAAGGGCAAGAAAGACCAGTTCTCGCGCGAGGCGATGTCGCGGGAGACGATGGAGCTCTACAAGAAGACAGGCACGAACCCCCTGAGTTCGTGCCTGCCGCTCTTGCTGCAGATGCCGATCTTCTTCTCCCTGTTCTCTGTGCTGAACGATGCCCAGAAGGGTACGGCCGGCGTTTTCTGGCTGAACTCCGACCTGGCCCTGCAGTTCGGTAACGCCAAGCTCTTCGGTGTGGCCCCGCTGCACGAGAGCTTCCAGCAGGCGACGGTCACCGGGGATGTCGCGGTGATGATCATCGCGGTCGTCATGGTGATTCTGATGACCGGTTCGCAGTTCATCACCCAGCTGCAGATCATGTCGCGCAACCAGTCCCCCGAGGCCAAGAACAGCCCGATGTTCAAGCAGCAGCGCATTCTGCTGTACATCCTGCCGCTCGTGTTCGCGTTCTCGGGTTTCAGCTTCCCGCTCGGCGTGATGTTCTACTGGCTGACCTCGAACTTCTGGACCATGGGGCAGCAGTTCCTGGTGATCCGCAACATGCCGACACCCGGTAGCGAGGCGGCCAAGGCGCGCGAAGCCCGGTTGGCGAAGAAGGGTAAATTGAACGTTGTCGCGGCAGCCGACGGCACGGTCAACCACGTGATCCTCGAGGCTCCGAAAACGACCCAGCGCCAGCAGCCGGTGGGCAAGACCAGAGCCAAGAAACAGGGTGAGAAGAAGTGAGCGACGTGAGTGAGATCACCACGACGGGGGTCGACAGCGAGGTCGATGTCAGCGCTGCGGCCGGCGGCTATGCCGGTTCAGGGGCTGGTGCGACCGGTGAGGCGACTGGCGTGATTGACGGGGCGCCCGACGGTGCTGCGGAGGCCACTGGTGGCGCTGCGGGGGCCACTGGTGGCGCTGCGGGGGCCACTGGTGGCGCTGCGGAGGCGCCCGGTGGTGTTGCGGAGGCGACCGGTGGCGTTGCAGAGGGCACCCTCGAAGAGGAGGGCGACATTGCAGCGGACTACATCGAGGAGTTGCTCGACATCTGCGATCTCGACGGAGACATCGACATCGACGCTCGTGGTGGTCGTGCCTACGTGTCGGTGAACTCCTCGGAGGACAGCAACCTCAGGCTGCTGTCGAACCCCGACACGGTGCAGGCCCTGCAGGAGCTCACGCGTCTGGCCGTACAGACCAAGACGGGTGGGTTCTCCCGCCTGATCCTCGATGTGGGGGGTAGTCGCCAGATCCGTGAGGCGGAGCTGGGGCGGCTTGTGGCGTCGGCCATCGATCGCATCGAGGTCGGTGGAGAGTCCGCCGTCGCCCTTGCGCCCATGTCGTCGTACGAGCGCAAGGTGGTGCACGACATCGTCGCTGAGCGCGGGTTCGTCTCCAATTCGGAGGGTGAAGGCCGGGATCGTCACACTGTGGTCAGTGCGGCCTGAGTTGGATTTGTGAACCTACCTGATGAACTCGAGGCTGAACCCTCGGCGGCTGCCACGATCTTCGGTCCGACACTCGACGTCGCCCGTCAGTTCACTGCCAATCTCGCCGTCCACGGCGAAGAATACGGCCTGATCGGGCCACTGGAGCTTCCGCGTCTGTGGAGCCGCCACATCCTGAACTGCGCGATCGTCGCCCCCCTGATGAAGCCTGGCCGCGTCGGTGACGTCGGGAGTGGCGCGGGCTTGCCGGGGTTGGTTCTGGCCATCGCCCGGCCCGAGGTCGACTTCGTTCTGATCGAGCCGATGGAGCGTCGGGTGAAGTGGCTCAACGATCAGGCTGCCGAACTCTCCCTGAGTAATGTCACCGTGATGCGTGGCCGTGCTGAAGACGTGGGTTTCACCGGCGGGCTGGATCAGATCACTGCGCGCGCGGTGAGGGCTTTCGCGAAGCTCATCCCGATGTGCGCACCTTTGGTGCGTCCGGGTGGCGAGTTGGTGCTCATGAAGGGCGCGGGCGCAGGCGCGGAGATCGAGGCGGCCGGTAAGCAGATTCGCCGCTTCGCGTTGAGCGACGTTGAAGTGCATGAGCTTGGCCTGGGAGTTCTCGACGATGTCACACGGGTCATCACCGCTACTGTGAAGTAGCGAAGAGCACGGATGTTTCACGTGAAACATCCGTCAGTGGATTCTGGTGACCGCTCACCACCCCCGCTCCGGCAATGTTTCACGTGAAACCCTCCTCCGAATCACGAGCAACACAGAAAGACGACATGCCAGCTGAGTCCTCCGGTTACGACGCTTCCACGCCGCTGGCCCGTGAAATCGCAGACCTATCCAAACGCCGTCGTGCTGTAGTGGCCGCGGAGTACCCTCTCCCCCACGAGACACGCGTATTCACCATCGCGAATCAAAAGGGCGGAGTGGGGAAAACGACCACGACGGTGAACCTGGCGGCAGCCCTGGCTAAGACGGGCGCAAAGGTCCTCGTCATCGACCTGGACCCGCAGGGCAACGCCTCCACGGCCGTCGGAGCAGACCATCGCTCAGACACCCCCAGTGTGTACGACCTGCTGATCCATGACCTGCCACTCGAAGAGGTCGTGCAGAAGAGCCCTGAGTTCGACCGCCTGTACTGCGCCCCCGCCACGATCCATCTCGCGGGCGCGGAGATCGAGCTGGTTCCGATGGTCGCTCGCGAGTTGCGTCTTCGCGAGAGCCTCGACGGCTATCTTCAGCGGAGCGCAGATGCCGGCGAGCCGTATAACTACGTCTTCATCGACTGCCCACCGTCACTCGGGTTACTGACGATCAACGCCTTCGTTGCAGCGCGCGAAGTGCTCATCCCGATACAGTGTGAGTACTACGCCCTCGAGGGGCTCAGCCAATTGCTCTCGAACATTGCGCTCATCGAGAAGCATCTCAATCCCAAGCTTGCGGTCTCGACCATCCTTCTGACGATGTATGACGGGCGGACGCGTCTGGCAACGCAGGTCGCAGAAGATGTGCGCACCCATTTCCCCGCGCAGACTCTGACGGCCATCATCCCCCGTACCGTCAGGATCTCGGAGGCCCCGAGTTACGGCCAGACGGTCATCAGTTACGATCCACAGTCGACAGGTGCACTTTCGTACCTCGAGGCCGCATCAGAAATCGCACGACGAGGAGCAGAGACGAATGGCTAATCCGAAGAGGACCGGGCTCGGACGGGGTATCGGTTCACTGATCCCCACACAGGACGAATCCCGTTCGGGCAGCCCAGTGGACGTGTTCTTCGCCGACCGCGGCGAACCCGAGACCGAGCTGCTGTCGGTTCCTGGCGCGAAACTCGCGAGTCTCGACCCGAAATCCATCGTTCCGAACGCAAAACAGCCGAGAACCGACTTCGACGCCGACGATCTCGCCGAGTTGGTCGATTCCATCCGCGAAGTGGGCGTGCTGCAGCCGATCGTCGTGCGCGAGCTGCCGACGATCGCTGGAGAACCCCTCCAGTACGAACTCGTCATGGGGGAGCGGCGGCTGCGGGCCAGCAAGGAACTGGGACTCTCGGCGATTCCCGCGGTGATCAAAGACACCGCAGACGAGAACATGCTGCGCGATGCGCTGCTCGAGAATCTCCACCGCTCGCAGTTGAACCCCCTGGAAGAGGCATCGGCGTACCAGCAGCTGCTCTCGGACTTCGACATCACCCAGGACGAGCTCGCCAACCGCATCGGCCGCTCCCGGCCGCAGATCACGAACACCATCAGGTTGCTGAAACTTCCGACGGCGGTGCAGAAACGCGTGGCGGCGGGCGTACTGAGCGCAGGACATGCCCGAGCTATCCTCTCAGTGGTCGACGTCGACGAAATGAGCCGCCTCGCCGACAAGATCGTCAACGAAGACCTTTCCGTGCGAGCCGCCGAGGCCGCCGCCTCCCGGGCTCCGCGTGCCAAGAGGGTCCGGCCGACGGCCGGACGTCGGAACGACCACCTGGACGAGATCGCGGAACGCCTCGGCGACCGCCTCAACACCCGGGTCAAAGTCAGTTTGGGCGCAACGAGGGGCCAGATCGTCATCGACTTCGCGACGATCCAGGACCTCAACCGGATCCTGCAGGAGATGGGCGAGTCAACCTTCGGTTCGAACGGGCCGCGGTTCGAGTAGCGCGACGGCGCGGCGCTACCCCAGCGCGCTACCGCCCAGCCAGCTACCGCCCAACCAGCTACCGCCCGGCGCGCTATCGTGTCAGCGTGAGCCCTTCGACGCGCTAGCCCGTCAGCGTGCGTCGCGGATCGCCACTTCGCCGAGTGCTTCGTAGACAGAACCCAGGTCGAGCCCGGCGGCGAGGATTCCCTGCGGCACCAACGACGTCTCGGTGAGGCCGGGCAGCACGTTCGCCTCGAGGAACCACGGCAGCCCATCACTGTCGATGATGAGGTCGATGCGGGAGATGTGTCGGAGTCCGAGTGCCAGATGGATCGCCAAAGCCGCTTCGCCAGCTCTGGCCGCCGAAGCATCGTCGATGCGCGCCGGCGTGTAGAACTGGGTCTCGCCCGCATTGTACCGAGCCTCGAAAGAATAAACCCCTGATCGGGGCACGATTTCGACAGCAGGTAGAGCAAACGGGCCGTCTCCGGTGTCGATGACTCCGACCGAGATCTCGGTGCCTGACACCTTGCGCTCGATCAACGCCGTCTCACCGTACGTGTAGGCATCGACCACGGCACGGGGCAGATCGGCCTCCGTTTCGACCACCGTCACGCCCTGCGCGGAGCCTCCCATGGCCGGTTTGACGACCACCGGTGTGCCGAGATGTTTCAGGACGCCGTCGAGAACCTGTGACGCCCCGAGCTCGCGGAACGTTTCGCGTGGGAGGGTGATCGAATCAGGCGTACGGTAGCCGGCACGAGACACCAGCACTTTCGCTGTCGGTTTGTGCCAGGCGAGTTGTGCCGCAGCAGCTTCCGACCCGACGTAGGCGACACCCTGGGCATCCAGCAGGGCGCGCAACGAGCCGTCTTCACCGCTTGCGCCGTGCAGCGCTGGCCAGACCAGGTCTGGTGACGTCTCCGTGAGGTATGCGAGCAGAGAGCCGTCTGGCTCTCGCATGATGACCCTGTGACCCCTGGTGAGGAGGCTGTCGGCGACGCGGCGTCCCGACCGGAGCGACACCTCACGTTCGTGCGAGATGCCTCCAGCCAGCACGACGACGGTACGGATTTCTCTGGTGTCGGTCATTGTCAGTCCATGTCTGGTGGTGGGGCAGAGAACGAGGGAGAAGAACGGATGGTCTGCAGAGGCCCGGTCGCGTGAAAGGACTCCAGCAGATCCATTTCACCGTGAATGACGGTGGTGAGGCGCCGGATGCCCAGTCTGATCTGCTCGGGAGTGGGGTAGCAGAAGGACAACCGGATCTTGTTGCGGCCTCCCCCATCGGCGTAGAACGCCGTGCCGGGGGTGTAGGCCACCAGCTCTTTCACCGCCCGGGGAAGCATCTGCTTCGTGTCGAGGTAGTCGGGCAGGGTCACCCACACGTAGAAGCCGCCGTTCGGGGTCGTCCACGACAGCTCGGGCAGGTACTCCGTCAGAGCCGAGATCATGGTGTTCTTGCGCTCTTCGTAGACACCACGGAAGGTGCTGATCTGCCCCTTCCAGTCCGCCGTCTCGAGGTATTCGGAGATGACGAGCTGGCTGAACGAGCTCGGGCAGAGGATCGCAGATTCTGCGGCCAGGACAAGCTTCTCCCGAATAGCGTGCGGTGCGATCGCCCAACCGATGCGAAAACCGGGCGCCAGAGTCTTGGAGAACGATCCGAGGTAGATCACTCCCTCGTCTTCTGTGCTGCGCAGCGCGGGCGGCGGCGGACCGTCGAAGTACAGGAGCCCGTACGGGTTGTCCTCCAGCACGAGGATGCCCTCGGACCGGCAGATCTGCAGGATCTCCTCGCGCCTCGAGGCCGAGAGCGTCACTCCGGCGGGGTTGTGGAAGTTCGGGATCGTGTAGAGGAATTTGATCGTGCGACCCGACACCCGTACCCGGGCGATGGCCTCCCGCAGTGCATCCGGAATCAAGCCGTCATCGTCCATCAGAACGTGCTCGACATCGGCCTGGTAGGAACGGAACACCCCGATGGCACCGACGTAGCTGGGCGCCTCCGCCAGGATGACATCGCCCGGGTTGATGAAGAGCTTGGTGATGAGGTCGAGCGCCTGCTGCGAACCGGTCGTCACGACGACGTCGTCGACACTGCCCCGGATGCCCTCCAGCGCCATCACCTCGAGAATGTGCTCGCGGAGCTTCGGTACGCCCTGGCCAGACCCGTACTGCAGGGCAACCGGACCGTGATCGACCATGACCCGGTTCATGGAGTCGATGACGAGGTCGCGGGGCAGCGCGGAGACGTAGGGCATACCGCCGGCGAGAGAGACGACCTCGGGCCGCGAGGCGACAGCGAACAGGGCCCGCACCTCTGACACAGACAGCCCGGCCGCGCGGTCGGCGTAGTTGTTGTACCAGGGATCGAGGTTGGTACCCGATGTCGACGGGGTGTTTTGGCTGTTCACGTGCACTTCCATCAAGAGGCGAAATTCCATGCTATCGAAACGAAAAAGGGCCCGGCGCCACACAACATGTGGCCCGGACCCGTGCACCGCTGTGCTCAGCCGTGCTGGCACACCGCAGTGGGTGGTTCTGTCGAGAGCCTCGCTCTAGGCGAGGTAGTCGGCGAGGTCGTTCTCAAGTGCCGCCTTGGGCTTCGCGCCGATGATGGTCTTGACGACCTCTCCACCGCGGTAGACCTTCATCGCCGGAATCGACGTGATCTGGTACTTGGCTGCGGTCTGAGGGTTGTCGTCGACGTTCAGCTTTACGATACGGATCTTGCTCGAGTGCTCATCGGCGATCTGGTCGAGAATGGGCGAGACCGCGCGACAGGGGCCGCACCATTCCGCCCAGAAGTCGACCAGGATGGTGTCTTCTGAGTTCAGGACGTCTGCTTCGAAGCTGGCATCGGTGACGGAGAGGGCGCTTGACATAGGAGTTCTCACTTTCTGTTCAGACCAGATAAACAGCATCTGATCAGGTAATTTGGATGACTTTTAGGACTGCAGGCTCTCGACGAGCTCGATTTCAGCCTCTGCCTCGCGCAGCTCAGCGATGGAGGAGGCCTCCGCTAAACCCGCGAGGTAGTGCTCTGCGTCGAGGGCTGCGACGGTTCCCGATGCGGCGGCGGTTGCCGCCTGGCGGTAGGTGTCGTCGATGACGTCGCCGGCTGCGAAGACACCGGCGATGTTGGTCTTCGACGACCGACCCGAGACGGCGATGGTGCCCGAAGCGGTGAGGTCGAGCTGGCCGTGCACGAGGTGGGTGCGGGGGTCGTTGCCGATGGCCACGAACAGACCCTGTACCGCCAGATCGCTGAACTCACCGGTCTTCGTGTTCTCGAGTTCCAGACCCTCGACCGTGTTCTCGCCCTCGATGCCGACCACGGCCGAGTTGAAGACGAATTCGATCTTGTCGTTCGCGAACGCGCGCTCCTGCATGATCTTGGATGCCCGCAGCGAGTCCTTGCGGTGGATGAGGTAGACCTTCTCGGCGAACCGGGTGAGGAAGGTCGCCTCCTCCATGGCGGAGTCACCGCCGCCGATGACGGCGATCGTCTTCTTCTTGAAGAAGAACCCGTCGCAGGTCGCGCACCAGGAGACACCGCGGCCGCTCAGACGCTCTTCGTCTTCGAGACCGAGCTTGCGGTAGGCAGAACCGGTGGAGAAGATGACAGCCTGGGCTTCGAAGTCGCCGCTGTACCCGGTGGAGACCTTCTTGATGTCGCCCGAGAAGTCGACGCTGGTCACATCGTCGAGCAGAACCTCGGTACCGAACTTCTCGGCCTGCTCCTGCAGCTTCGTCATGAGGTCTGGGCCCTGGATGCCCTCCGGAAAGCCCGGGAAGTTCTCGACCTCTGTGGTCTTCATGAGCTCGCCACCGGCTTCGACGCTCGACGCGATGAGCAGCGGCTGGAGGCCGGCTCGCGCAGCGTAGATGGCGGCGGTGAAACCGGCGGGACCGGACCCGATGATGATTATCTGTCGCATCGACAAGCTCCTTGATCGCGGCGACGGTGTCACCGGCTTTTGTGCTACGAAGGCCTCAACACATCCTATCCGCCGCATATTCCGGTGCCACGGGTGGCTCACAGGCATGATGGAGGGGTGAGCGAAGCCTTCAATCCCCTCGACGGAACCCGCATCGCCTTCCAGGAGGTCGGGCAGGGCACACCCCTCGTGCTGGTGCATGGATCGGCACTCTCGAGGGCCATCTGGCGCGGCTTCGGCTACGTCGCTGCGCTGCGCGACGAATACCGCCTCGTGCTCATCGACATGCGCGGTCACGGGCTGAGTGGCAAGCCGCACGACCCCGCTGACTACGCGATGCCGCTGGTGGTCGCCGACGTGCTCGCTGTCTACGATGCTGCGGGCATCGACGCCGCGCACTACTTCGGATACTCCTTCGGCGCACGGGTGGGCTTCTCGCTCGCCGACGCACACCCTGAACGGATGCTCTCCCTCACCTCGGCCGGGGGCACCTACCGCATCGGCGCGGGCGCCGTCTCCAGCCTGTTCTTCGAGGGATACGACGAGGCCCTCCGCCGGGGTGGGATGCGCGGGTTCATCGACGGCTGGGAGGCCCGGTCCGGGGCGTCCATCGATCCTGCGACGACCCGGGCGTTCCTCGCCAACGACCCCGAGGCACTGCGCGCGTACTTTCGGCAGCTGCAGGTCGAACAGGGCGTCGATGAGGCACGGCTGGCGGGCATCCTGACCCCCACCCTGCTTCTTGCGGGCACGGATGACCGGCCGCGCTACCTCGATTCCGAACGGGCCGCACGGCTGATGCCGGACGCGCGTTTCGAGCCGCTGCCGGGTCGCGGGCACGCGAACACGCTGTTCCCGGCAGCCCCGGTCATCGAGTTGTTGCGCGGGTTCCTGTCGGAGCTGCCGCGCTGACGCTCGGGCGGAGGGTCACGGGCTACGGGCTACGGCCTACGAGCGCCTGAGGCGCCGCACGATCGGCCCCAGGGCGTCGCTCAACTCGTTCGAGCGCACCACCCGAAGGGCGAGCGCATACACGCCGAGCATGACCAGCCCGATCAGCACCATCGACACGATCGCGGGGAAGCGGCCCGACATCGAGAACCCGTCGTCGAAGTTCCCGCCCAGCAGGAAGAACACCACAAACCCGGCGATCGAGGCCGGCAGGGCTGCCAGGGCGTCCTTCGCGAAGCTCGACACGGTACGGCTGAGACCCCCGCCGAGCTTGCGGTGCAGCAGGATCCCCAGCAGGAGGGCCTGCATGATGCCGGCGATCGACAGCATGAGCGCAACGCTCGCGCCCACGACGTCTTTCGGGGCGATGAGCAGTACGACGAGACAGCCGAGGGCGAAGAAGACGGACTGGAAGACGGTCGTGAAGAACGGTGTGCGTGTGTCGCCGAGCGCGAAGAAGGCCCGCTGCAGCACGAACAGGATACTGAACGCGGGCAGCCCGATCAGGAAGGCGATCAGCACGTTGCCGATCGCGAGCGCGCCCGCGTAGTCCTCGGCGAAGACCCGGCCGAAGGGGTAGGCGGCTGTGAGCAGCACGACCGCCGCAAGCACCATGACGACCGTGATCTGGCGTATGGATGCCGCGATGTCGGCCCTGACGAGGTCGAGCCTCTTGGCGCTGGCGTTCTCACTCATCCGAGTGAAGTAGGCGGTTGCGATGGAGACGGCGACGATGGAGTGCGGCAGCATGAAGATCAGCCAGGCGTACTGCAGCACAGCGACGGAGGCGTCGCTGCCCGAGGCGGTCGAGACGACGTTGGTCTCGACCAGGCCCGCGCCGGTCGTGACGAGGATCATGCCGAACGACCAGCCCGCGATGCGGCCGGTCTGGGCCAGTCCGACGCCCTTCCAGCGGAAGTCGGGACGGTAGCTCAGGCCCACCCGGCGCCAGAAGGCGAACAGGATGAGGCCCTGCACGGCGATACCCAGCGTCGCCGTTCCGGCCAGCACGGCGATCGAGTCGGGCGTCCACCACGCGAACGGCCGGGCACCGGCCGCATCCGACCCGTAGACGGCGAGGAAGACGATGAGCCCGATGAGCGCGATCAGGTTGTTGACGATGGGGGCGAGAGTGAAGGGCCCGAAGGAGTTCCGGGCGTTCAGAACCTCGCCGAGGATCGTGTAGACGCCGTAGAAGAAGATCTGCGGCAGGCACCAGTAGGCGAAGGCGGTGGCGAGCGATGCCTGCTCGGGTGCGAAGTCGTTCACGGTGATCGAGACGAGTAACGGCGCGAGCAGGGTCGCGACGAGGGCCGCCCCGGCGAGAACGACCAGGGCGATGGTCACGAGCTTGTTGATGTAGGCCCTGCCGCCGTCGAGATGCAGGGCACTCTGAACGATCTGGGGTACCAGAACCGCGCTGAGCGCGCCACCGGCGACGATCACATAGATGGTGTTCGGCAGCTGGTTCGCGGCGGCGAAGGCGTCACCGACCGCGAAGACGCCGATGGCCTGGATGAGCACGATGGTCTTCACGAAGCCCAGGATGCGCGAGACGATCGTGCCGCCGGCGAGCAGGGCGCTGGAGCGGCCGATGGTGCGCTCAGCCATTCGGGGTCTCCTCGGTGAGGGTGTCGGAGCTGCCCGGGGCAGCACCCGCGGCATTGCCGGGGGCGACGCCGCGCTCCAGACGCCGGCGCTTCATGACCTGCCGCACGATGCCGAAGGCCAGCAGAAGGGCCGCCAACACGGCGATCACGATCGTTCCGATGCCCTCCCAGTCGGCGCTCACATTGATCTGCCGGGGCGCCGCCTGGTCGATCTCGACACCGCGGGGATTGAAGAGCTGCAGGCGCAGATTCACTTCGCCGCTGGCCACCGCCGCCTTCACGGGTACGCGTGCCGTCTTCTGCGACTTCGCCTCGACCACGACCTCGATGCGCCCGGGCTCCACCACGAGCCGGCCGTTCGACGGGGTGACCTGCAACTCGACGGTGACTGCCTCGGCCAGGTCGTTGCTGATGAGCACCGGAACCTCGCTGCTCGTGGCGAAGAGGTTGATGTTGCTGCCGTCGATGATCTTCACCGAGCCGAGGGCGTTCTCGGCGAGGGTGGCGTAGGCCGCCTCGGCGATCGTGCGGCCGGCCGGATCGTCTGCCCATGACTGGGCGAGCACCGCCATCAGGGTGGCGCGCTGCAGGCCGGTCAGGAGTTCCGGCTTCGCAATGACGGAGGAGAAATCACTGACCTCACGCTCGTACGACATCATCGCGGCGACAGTTGCCTTGCGTTCGGCAGACTCGTCGCTGTTCTTCACGCTCACACCGAGGGTGGGGCCGCCCAGCACTTCGGTGAGCCCCCGCTCGGTCGACCACGGGAGTGCCTCGAGCAGGCTGAGGGAGCGGCCGACGGCCGAGGCCGAAGACGGTGCGTCACGCCCGAGGCTCGCCACGAGGGCCGGAGCCGACGACGAAGCCTGGCCCGAGACCACGGCGAGGATGCCCGAGACTTCTGCGAGGGCGGCGTCACGACCGGTGTCGGTGGTAGCCGCGGTGGCGTTCTGCAGGGCATCCGAAAGCCTGGAATCGACGATGACCGCGGTCTTGTCGCCGATCGTTGCGGGAGCGCTGGGTGTGAGGGTCTCTGCTTCGGCCGGCAGCGCGACGTTGTCAGAGCTCAGGATGCTCGTGGTGAGGCCCGCGGCGGCGAAGAAGTTGAGGTCGTCTGTCGTCACGGTACCCGCGGCGGGCCAGGCGAGATCGGTTCGGGTGTAGTTCCACGCGAGAAGTTCGGAGGTGGTGGGGAGCGTGCCGGCGGCGGGAACGCCGGTGGGCGTGGGTGTGGGCGTTCCGGTGCTGGTGTCGCCGCCGGCGGTGCCGGAACCGGCGGCTGTGGTGTTCGATCCGCCGGCCGTGGTGCCGGTGCCCGTGGCCGAAGTGGCCGAGCCCGTCTGGCCCGGCAGCGCGAACGGGTCGGGAGTCGGCACGGTCTGGAAGTTCGCGCTCTGAAGCGCGTAGTCGAACGAGGTGGGTCGCAGCAGGTCGACGGCTCCGGCCTGGCGTTCGACGGCGATGTCGGCATCGCCGAACGACAGGGAGAAGGTGGGGTTCGAGGCGGCGGCGAGGCGGGCCAGCCAGTCCAGGGCCGACTGGGGGGCGGCCGTGCCGAGAACACGGATAGACACAATCACGCGCGGGTCGATGGCCAGCGTGGCGGGACTGTCGAGCACGGAGTCCAGTTTGTCGGCCAGCACACCACCCGGCGCGGTGTAGGTGTCGAGTTCGGCTGCGGTGAGGAGGCCGCGATCGCCCGCGGGCACGGTGAGCGGCATGATCACGGCGACGGAGGTCTCCCGTGCCGGGGCCCCCACCGACCAGACGACGGTGTTGCGCGCGTCGACGACGGTCGACGCCGCGGTGTAGGTGGCTTCGATGCCATAGGCACCCCAGGCGCTGAGGCCCAGCTGCGCGGCGGGCAGGGCGGTTCGGAAGACCGCCGTCGCGCCGGCGGCGACGCTGCCCGCCGCGAGGTCGACCGCGAGCGAGTCGGGTGACGACGCGTCAGCCGTCGACGGGCTCTGCCACTCGGTGAGGTCGGAACGGGTGCTGAGGGGGGTGCGGTCGAGCAGGGTGCGGATGCTGCCGGCCGGCAACGCCGCCGACGTCGTGTTCGTGATCGAGATCGTCATCGCCAGGTCCTGGCCGGGCTGGAGCACTCCCGCGCCGTCGGGAGCGAGCGCAACGCTCACGGCCCCGGTGTCGACCGACGGGGTCTGGGCCGAACCGTCTGTCTGGGCCGAGCCGTCTGTCTGTGCCGAGCCGTCTGTCTGGGCCGAGCCGTCCGTCTGGCCGGAGACCGTCGGGGCGGGGGAGGGCGACGTGTCGGCGCTCGCGGTGAGGGGGCTGCCGATCATCCCGAGCAGCAGGCCCGCGGAGACGGCCACCGACGCCGTGAGCCGACGGAGCCCGCCCGCTCCGGCCAGCCGGAAGACGCGTCTCGGGCTGCGGCGGACACCCGAATCTAACGCCGCATCCATGCCTGTGATTCTAGGGTGTCGGCCTGAACGGTACCGTGAAGGCCTCGCTGGTGGGAAGGCTCTGCAAGTAGGGTAACGACGTGCAATCCGTGTCGGACTCCCTCCATTCCCTGGCCGAACTCGCCTCGAAACCGCCGATCTCACTGCTCTCCGCGGCGTTCCGTGCGGCCGGGCACGAGCTCGCTCTCGTCGGCGGTCCCGTGCGCGACGCCTTCCTCGGCCGGGTCGTGCACGACCTCGATCTGACGACGGATGCGACGCCCGACGAGATCCTCACGATTATGAAACCGCTGGCCGAGGCGCACTGGGACATCGGCCGCGCCTTCGGAACGATCGGCGCCCGCATTGGCGGAGAGACCGTGGAGATCACGACGTACCGCTCCGACGTCTACGACCAGACCACACGAAAGCCCAGCGTGGAATTCGGCACCTCACTCGAGGTCGACCTCCTGCGACGCGACTTCACCGTGAACGCACTGGCTCTGCGCCTGCCCGACCTCGTGCTGGTCGACCCGTCGAAGGGTATGGATGATCTGCTCGCGGGCATCCTGAGAACCCCGTCGACGCCCGAGGTCTCCTTCGGCGACGACCCGCTGCGAATGATGCGGGCCGTGCGGTTCACCGCCCAACTCGGTTTCACGGTCGACGAGGAGACCAGGTTCGCGCTCGACGAGATGGCCGGGCGCATCGAGATCATCTCGGCCGAGCGGGTCAATGAAGAACTCAGCAAACTGCTGGTGTCTGCGGCTCCCCGGCGGGGTATCGAGCTGCTCGTCGACTCAGGACTGGCCGCGTACGTGCTGCCGGAGGTTCCCGCCCTGAGCCTGGAGATGGACGAACACCACCACCACAAAGACGTCTACCAGCACAGTCTGACGGTGCTCGACCAGGCGATCGATCTCGAGGGGTCGAGGCAGCTCGACGGATCGCCCGACCTCGTGCTGCGGCTGGCGGCGCTGCTGCACGACATCGGCAAGCCTGCGACCCGGCGGCTTGAGCCCGGCGGCGTGGTGTCGTTCCACCACCACGACGTTCTGGGGGCGAAGCTCGCCAAACGCAGGCTGAAGGCGCTGCGCTACGACAACGACACGATCGCCGCCGTCTCGCGGCTCATCGAGCTGCATCTGCGCTTCTTCGGGTACACCGACGGCGCCTGGACGGATTCGGCGGTTCGCCGCTACGTGCGGGATGCCGGACCGCTGCTCGAGCGACTGCACATCCTGGTGCGGGCCGATGTCACCACCCGAAACGTACGAAAGGCCGACCGCCTGTCGTTCGCGTACGACGACCTCGAGGCGCGTATCGCTGTGCTCGCGTCGCAGGAGGAACTGGATTCGACCAGGCCCGACCTGAACGGCGAACAGATCATGGGCATCCTGGGTCTGTCGCCCGGCCGCGAGGTCGGCGAGGCCTACCGCTTCCTCCTCGAGCTGCGGCTCGAAGAGGGCCCGCTCGGCGAGGAGGAGGCCACCCGCCGCCTCCTGGCCTGGCAGGCGGCGAAAGCGTAAGAGAGGATGTGGCTGGTCGGTGGGCTTCCGTGCGACCCACCGGCCCCGATGATCCTCTTCTACGCGGGCTGAGTTGGGGGGCGGGGGGGGGGGGCTAGGTGTTGTCGGCGATGAAGGCCTCGAGCAGGGCCCGGGCCTCGTCGTCGGGGTGCTGCACAGACGGGCTCTTCATGAAGTAGGCCGAGGCCGACTCGACCGGGCCGCCGAGTCCGGCGGCGCGGGCGATCGCCGCGGCGCGCAGGGCGTCGATGACCACGCCGGCCGAGTTCGGTGAGTCCCACACCTCGAGCTTGTACTCGAGGTTGATCGGCGCATTGCCGAAACCGTGGCCCTCGAGCCTGACGAATGCGAACTTGCGGTCGTCGAGCCATGGCACGTGATCGCTCGGACCGATGTGGATGTCGCGTTCCGGCAGTGTCACGTCGATATTGCTCGTGACCGACTGGGTCTTCGAGATCTTCTTCGACTGCAGGCGCTTGCGCTCCAGCATGTTCTTGAAGTCCATGTTGCCGCCGACGTTCAGCTGGTAGGTGTGGTCGAGCGCGATTCCGCGGCTCTCCATCAGCCGGGCGAGCACGCGGTGCGTGATGGTCGCCCCGACCTGGCTCTTGATGTCGTCGCCGACGATCGGCACCCCGGCGTCGCGGAACTTCGCCGCCCAGACCGGGTCGCTCGCGATGAACACGGGAACGGCGTTCACAAAGGCGACGCCCGCATCGATCGCGGCCTGCGCATACGACTTGACGGCATCCTCTGACCCCACCGGCAAGTAGCAGACCAGTACGTCGGCACCGCTCTCGCGGAGGGCGGCGACCACGTCGACGACCGGCGCATCCGACTCGTCGACCAGCTGGCGGTAGTACTCCCCCAGGCCGTCGAAGGTCGGACCGCGCTGCACGGTCACTCCGGTCGCCGCGACGTCGGCGAACTTCAGCGTGTTGTTCTCGCTCGCCCAGATGGCATCGGCCAGGTCGAGACCGACCTTGGCCGCGTCGACGTCGAAGGCCGCGACGAACTCGATGTCGCCGACGTGGTGGCCGCCGAAGCGCACGTGCATGAGGCCGGGAACCGGCTCATCGACGGGAGCGTCGCGATAGAAGGTGACACCCTGTATGAGGGAGTTGGCGCAGTTTCCGACGCCAGCGATAGCGACCTTGATACCCATGTGGCGTGCCGTTCTTTCAGATTGCTAGGAGAAGCCGGCTTCCATCTGTCACCTGCCACCGCGCTGCGGGCGTGAGGGAGGGGGGAAGAGGCGACCACAATTCTAACCAGCTATCGCACGGCCGCTTTCAGGTACAGCAGCAGTGTCTCGTGTGCGGTCTGGTTCCAGCTGTGCCGGACGCCGTAGGCGGTCGCGCTCGCCGAGAGTTGCGCAAAGCGCACCGGGTCGCCCAGCAGTCTCGAGACGACCCAGGCCCAGCTGGCCGGCTCGCGGTCGTCGACCAGCACACCGCTGACGCCGTCAGAGACGCTCGAGACCAGGCCCGACGTGCGCCCCGCGACCACCGGAGTACCGGAGGCTGCCGCCTCGAGGGCGACCAGTCCGAAGGTCTCGGAGTGCGAGGTCATTAGCACGAGCGACGCATCGCGCAACAGCTGAGCTGCGTCCTGGCGGCTCTGCGTGCCGGCGAACCTGACGCGGTCGGCGATGCCGAGCCCGGTAGCGAGAGCCTTCAGCTCGTCGAGGTACTGCTCCGTTCCGGGGGTCGCGGCGCCGGCGATCACGAGGTCAGGCCGCACGGCGGGCGGGATGGCCGCGAGAGTGCGGATGGCGAGGTCCTGCCCCTTCAGGCGCTGGATACGACCCAGGGTCAGGATGAACGGACGGTGCGGTGCGGTGCGGGTGCTGCCGGTCATCCCGCTCTCTGTGCGCGTCGCCCTGCCGGTCATCCCGCTCGCCGGAGGCACCGGGGCGGGGTGGAACAGCGTCGTGTCGACACCCGGTGCCACGACGTGCACCCGCTCGGGGCGCGCCTGGTAGTCGGCGAGGATGGAATCGCGCTCGGCGGCCGTCGAGACGATCGTTCCGCGGGAGCGCGTCACGAGCATCCGCTCGGAGTTGAGGCGGTTCGTGGGTTCGGCCGGGTCGCCGGGTGCCAGGCGCGCGTTCTTGAGGGCAGCGACCGTGTGCAGGCTCTGGATGTGCGGAATGCCCCCCATGGCTGCCACCGGCAGCGCGGCGAGGCCCGACAGCCAGTAGTGCGAATGCAGAACGTCGAACCGGGGGACTTCGGCCAGGGCACCCTGGAAGCGCCCGACCATCGCCGGCAGGTCACGCTTGGGGACGGCTCGGAGAGGGCCCGCCACGAGGAAGCGCACCGGTACTCCCCCGGCCGTGTGGTCGAGGGGCGGTTGATCGGCACTCGTCGCGCGCGTGAGCAGTTCGACGTCGTACCCCGCACGGTGCATCGCCTCGCCCAGTGCCACGACGTAGACGTTCATACCGCCGGCGTCACCGGAACCCGGAGCCGCGAGCGGCGATGTGTGCAGTGACACCAGGCCGATCCGCTCGAGATTCACTGGCCCACTCTAATGCCTGATCTGGTAGGCTCTACAGGTTGTCTGCATCCAGTGGGGTTCTCTCACGCGGATGGCGACTGCTGCACACACCCTCCTGTCACAGAACGTCTGTGACCGATCTAGTCCAAAGGAGGTGGGTTAGTGACGCACAAATACGAACTCATGGTCATCCTCGATCCAGAAATCGATGAGCGCACCGTGGCTCCGAGCCTCGACAAATTCCTCAACGTCATCCGCAAGGATGGCGGTACCGTCGACAGCGTCGACATCTGGGGCCGACGTCGCCTGGCTTACGAGATCAACAAGAAGACCGAAGGCATCTACGCCGTCGTGAAGCTGACCGCGACGGCCGACTCCACCAAGGAACTCGACCGCCAGCTGAAGCTCTCCGAAGCTGTCATGCGCACCAAGGTGCTGCGTGCCGAGGAGGCCATCGCCCAGGTGGCAGAGGCTGCAAAGCTCGCCGAGGCCAAGGCAGCGCGCGCCGCTGCCAACCCGAAGACCCCGTCTTCGTCGTCGGCTCCGGCGTCTGCTCCTGCATCGTCGGCGGCTCCCGCCGCACGCGCTGCGGCATCGGTCAAGGCTGCCCCGAGCAAGCCTGCTGCCGCTCCCTCCGCTGCCGCTCCCTCCGCTGCTGCCCCCTCCGCTGCTGCCCCCTCAGGTGCCGCACCGTCGTCTGCTGCGCCCGCTGCCTCCGCGCCTGCCGCCACAACCGGCGAGTAGTCGACGATGGCTGGCGAAACCGTAATCACCGTGGTCGGCAACCTCACCGGCGACCCCGAGCTGCGCTACACGCAGAACGGGCTGGCGGTTGCCAACTTCACCATCGCATCCACCCCCCGTACCTTCGACCGTGCGTCGAACGACTGGAAAGATGGCGAAGCGCTGTTCCTTCGTGCAAGCGTGTGGCGTGAATTCGCCGAGCACGTGGCCGGGTCGCTGACGAAGGGTTCCCGTGTTGTTGCAACCGGTCGCCTGCGCCAGCGTTCCTACGAGACGAAAGAGGGCGAAAAGCGCACCTCGATCGAACTCGAGGTCGACGAGATCGGCCCCAGCCTTCGTTACGCGACAGCCCAGGTCACCCGTGCCTCGTCCTCCGGTTCTGCCGGCGGTGGCGGCGGCGGGCGTGGCCAGGTCGCTGCCGGTGGCGGCGACGAGCCCTGGGCGGCAAGCGCGCCCGCAACGGCTACCTCCGGTGGCGGCGCTGATGTCTGGAACACTCCGGGCAGCTACAGCGACGAAACCCCCTTCTAAACTTCACCTTTTTCAGAAAGCAGACCAACCATGGCTGGAAAGAGCAGCGGCGATCGCCGCAAGCCGATCCGCAAGGGGAAAGACGGCAAGAACGCCGCCCCCGCGAAGTCGATCCGCGTCGGCGTCATTGACTACAAAGACGTCAACACCCTTCGCAAATTCATCTCGGAGCGTGGAAAGATCCGCGCCCGCCGCATCACGGGCGTCTCCGTCCAAGAGCAGCGCCTCATTGCCCGTGCAGTCAAGAACGCCCGCGAGATGGCCCTGCTGCCGTACGCCGGTTCGGGCAGGTAGGAATTCACAATGTCGAAACTCATTCTCACGCACGAGGTCTCCGGCCTCGGTTCCGCAGGTGACGTGGTCGAGGTCAAGAACGGCTTCGCTCGCAACTACCTGATCCCCCAGGGCTTCGCGGTGACGTGGAGCCGCGGTGGCGAGAAGCAGATCGAATCGATCAAGGCTGCTCGCGCTGCTCGCGAACTCGCGACGATCGAAGAGGCCCAGCACCTCAAGCAGGTGCTCGAGAACAATGTCGTCAAGCTCTCGGTCAAGGCCGGCAAAGAGGGACGCCTGTTCGGCTCGATCAAGCCCAGCACCATCGCCGACGCGGTCTCCGCAGCCGGCTACGGCTCGATCGACAGGCGCAAGATCGAGATCACCTCTCCGATCAAGTCGACAGGTACACACGAGGCTTCCATTCGCCTTCGTGACGACCTGAGCGCAACCATCACCGTCCAGGTCGTGGCCGCAAAATAGCTGTAACCAGAAGGAGGGGGGCGCACAAATGCGCCCCCCTCCTTCTTCGTTTTTGTCAAGTGTTTTGTGCACAGGGCGTGTCGTGCTCCGAACGTTCAACCGTGGATTCAGACATCCGATAGTCCACAGGTTGTGGTCTCAGATAATACCTGATCAGATGCGCTTTACCGGGTCAAAGTTTTTTGTTCTCCACAGCTGATTGCACAGCTTGTACACAAGACACGCCGAGTTTCGCCGAAACAGTCCACAGAGTTATACACAGGATGATTTGTGTCCCTGTGACGGGCCTTCCTAGTCTTAGCCAGCATCGCTCGCGTGTCACACCGCCCGAGTGTCAGACGGTGGCGGTAAGCCTGAGGTCACAACGTAAGGAGTTCGGGTGTCGATTGCACATCTCGGTCTGACGGGCGATACACGCGTCATCGGAGAGACCCGCGGCCACGAACGCACCCCTCCGCACGACCTCCTCGCCGAACAGAGCGCCCTGGGCGGCATGCTGCTGAGCAAAGACGCCGTCGCAGACGTCGTCGAGGTGGTGCGCGGCGCTGACTTCTACATTCCCAAGCACGAGTTCGTGTTCGACGCGATTCTGAACCTGTACTCGCACGGTGAGCCGACCGACGTCATCGCCGTCACCGACGAGCTGATGAAGTCGGGTGACCTCACCCGGGCCGGCGGCGCAGAGTACCTGCACACGCTGACCAGCCTCGTTCCCACAGCGGCCAATGCCGGCTACTACGCTTCGATCGTGGCCGAGAAGGCCATCCTGCGTCGCCTCGTCGAGGCCGGTACCCGCATCGTGCAGATGGGCTACGCCAGCGAGGGCGAAGTGATGGACCTGGTGAACAATGCCCAGGCCGAGATCTACGCGGTCAACGGAAACACCGAGACCGAAGACTACGTGCCGCTGACGACGGCGGTAAACGCGGCGATCGACGAGATCGAAGCTGCGAAGGGCCGCGAGGGCCAGATGACGGGCGTGCCGACAGGCTTCGCAGAACTCGACATGCTGACCAACGGGCTTCATCCGGGCCAGCTCATCATCGTCGCGGCGCGTCCCGCGCTCGGCAAGTCGACGCTCGCTCTCGACTTCGCTCGTGCCGCCTCGATCAAGCACGACATGCCCTCGATCTTCTTCTCACTCGAGATGGGCCGCAGCGAGATCGCCATGCGCCTGCTTTCCGCCGAATCATCCATTCCCCTGCAGAGCATGCGTAAGGGAACCGTCGAGAGCCACGACTGGACGAAGATCGCAGCGACCCGGGGCCGCATCAACGACGCTCCGCTCTACATCGACGACAGCCCCAACATGACCCTGGTCGAGATTCGCGCCAAATGCCGCCGGCTCAAGCAGCGGGTGGGCCTGAAGATGGTCGTCATCGACTACCTGCAGCTCATGACCTCGGGCAAGCGGGTCGAGTCGCGCCAGCAGGAGGTGAGCGAATTCTCCCGTGCCCTGAAGCTCATGGCGAAGGAGTTGCAGGTGCCCGTCATCGCCCTGTCACAGCTGAACCGCGGCCCCGAGCAGCGCGCCGACAAGAAGCCGGCCCTCTCCGACCTCCGGGAGTCGGGCTCGCTCGAGCAGGACGCCGACATGGTCATCCTGCTGCACCGCGAATCTGCCTACGAGAAAGACAACCCGCGCGCGGGCGAGGCCGACCTCATCGTGGCCAAGCACCGCAACGGCCCGACGGCCACCGTCACGGTCGGTTTTCACGGGCACTTCTCCCGCTTCGCGGACATGCCGCACGCCTAGCCCTCGTTGGGTCTGCCCGGCAGGGGAGCTCTCAGGCCGGGCGCAATACAATGGATGGTCAGCGTGTTTGAGAAGAGGCCATTTCCTGTGAGCAACCAGGCAGTCCCGACGGACGGTCGATCGCCCTACTGGGGCGTACCGGTGGCCAGGGCTGTTCCGGCACTCATCGTGGGCGTCTTTCTCGCTTTCAGCCTGAATCACTCGTCGCAGGTTGGTCTGTTCGTCTTCGGGTCGTACGCCATCACTGCTGGCCTGCTCGTGGCGCTTCTCTCGGCGCGCTTCGTCGGCGTTCGGGTCACACGGCGGCTGTTCGTCGCCCAGGGCGTCGTCGGTGTCGTGCTCGGCGGTCTTGCGCTCGTCTTCAACGAGGGCGGCGTTCCCTACTTCCTCTACACCGTGACGCTGTTCGGTGCACTCACCGGGTTTCTCGAGCTCTACGCGGGGCTCCGCAGTCGTGCAGCGGGCGCGACATCCGCTTCACGGGTCGTCGATGCGAACGCACCCCGGGTCGTCGACGCGCTGGCCGCCAAGGACTGGCTGGCGGTCGGTGGATTCACCGCTGTGCTCGCGCTGGTGTTCCTGATCATTCCGCTCGACATCGTGACAGCGGTGGGGCTGTTCGGCGGTTACGCCGTCATCCTCGCCATCTTTCTCCTGATCGGCGGGTTCTCGCTGCGATGGGGTCACCACGTCGATCACACCGCACCGCTGAGCCAAGAAACGATCTCGTGACCTCTTCAGAACCGACCCCACCCACCCGCAGGCAGATTCTCAAGCCGGTCGAGCTGGTGTTGATCTCGGCGGTGCTCGCCCTGTTCGTCGGTCTGACGGTTCTGCTGGCGACCCGGCAGCCCGTGCTGTCGATCGTCTTCTTCGGTATCGCGTTCATCGTGTCGCTCGTCGTGATCGCCATGTTCACTCTCACGTTCAAGCCGAACGAGGCCGAACAGCAGGAGCTGCGCAGCGAAGACGAGCTCGGCGGCGGTGGCGTCAGCGGGCCCTATCTCGGGCCGGGGCCGAAGGGCCACTGAGTAGAGGCCACCGCGGGGCGGCTTCGCGGAGCGCTCCCGGTTTTCGCCCGACGCCCGGACATCACCCGAGGTAGTCGACCAGGTCGCTCGCAAGCCCCGTGTACGACGCCGGCGTGAGCGCCACGAGGCGCGCCTTCGCCTCGGCACCGATGTCGAGACCCTCGACGAATTCGACAAGCTCTGCCTGGCCGATCTTCTTGCCGCGCGTGAGCTGCTTCAGAAGTGCGTAGGGGTCGGTGATCGAACTGCGCCCTGCCGTGATCTCGGCGCGCACGACGGTCTGGATGGCCTCGCCGAGAACCTCCCAGTTGTCGTCGAGGTCGGCCGCAAGCAGGCCTTCGTTCAGTGAGATCTGGCCGAGCCCGCCCAGGATGTTGTCAAGGGCGAGCAGCGAGTGCCCGAGCGCGACCCCGATGTTGCGCTGGGTGCTGGAGTCGGTCAGGTCGCGCTGCAGGCGCGAGGTGACGAGGGTCTGGCTCAGGGAGTCCAGCAGGGCGCTGGAGAGCTCCAGGTTGGCTTCGGCGTTCTCAAACCGGATCGGGTTGATCTTGTGCGGCATGGTCGATGAACCCGTCGCACCCTCGACCGGAATCTGGGTGAAGTAGCCGAGGGAGATGTAGGTCCAGACATCGGTGCACAGGTTGTGCAGCACACGGTTGGCGTGCGCCACCTTCTGGTAGAGCTCCGCCTGCCAGTCGTGCGATTCGATCTGCGTGGTGAGCGGGTTCCACGTCAGCCCGAGGGAGGTCACGAATTCCTCCGAGACGTGCGGCCAGTCGACCGACGCGTCAGCCGCGAGATGGGCGGCGAAGGTACCGGTGGCGCCACTGAACTTCGCGAGGTACTCGGTCTGCTCGAGCTGGTTCAGGATGCGCTCCAGCCGGTACACGAACACGGCGAGTTCCTTGCCCATCGTCGTGGGCGTCGCGGGCTGGCCGTGGGTGCGTGCGAGCATGGCCGCACCCCGGTAGTCGAGGGCCTGACGCCGCAACTCGGCGATGACTGCCCGGAGGGCGGGCATCCAGACACCCGTCACCGCTTCGCGGATGGTGATGGCATAGGACAGGTTGTTGATGTCTTCGCTGGTGCAGGCGAAGTGAGTGAGCTCAGCAACCCCCGTCAGCCCGAGCTGGGTCAGACGGTTTCGCACGAGGTATTCGACGGCCTTGACATCGTGCCGGGTGACGGCTTCGAGCTCGGCGAGTTCGTCGATCTCGGGCTGGCCGAAGGAGGTGGCGAGGTGGCGCAGATCGCGCACCTGCTCCTCGGTGAGACGGGGTGCTCCGAAGAACTCGCGATCGGTGAGGTAGACCAGCCACTCCACCTCGACGTTGACCCGGGCGCGGTTGAGACCGGCCTCGGAGAGGTGTTCGCCGAGGCC
Source organism: Subtercola boreus (assembly GCF_003399645.1). Classification (GTDB taxonomy): domain Bacteria; phylum Actinomycetota; class Actinomycetes; order Actinomycetales; family Microbacteriaceae; genus Subtercola; species Subtercola boreus_A. The sequence continues at coordinate 90,423 of NZ_NBXD01000002.1, read as the reverse complement.
CGAGACGGCCTTGCTGTAGCGGCCGTCGAGCGGGCTGAGGGGCTGGAGGGGAAGCGTCATGGTCTGGCTCCGGGGGTTCTGGGGGGGTTCAGGGGGCTGCAGGTGCGGTGGTGGCGGTGGGGCCCTGGTGCCGGAGCGCGGGCTCGAGCTGGTGGAAGAGGGCGCGGGAGGAACGTTCGACGGTGGCCAGGACGTCGTCGAACATGGCGGGTGTCGAGTAGTACGGATCGGGCACGTCTATCGGGGCACCGTTCTCGGCGTCGAAGCTCGACAGCAGACGCACCTTCGACCGGTCGGCATCGTTCGTCGCCCAGTCTCTGACCACCCGTTCGTGGCTGCGGTCGAGCACGACGACCAGGTCGAGTTCGGCGAACCACTCCGGGTCGAACTGGCGTGCGCGATGGGCCTGGCCGTCGTAGCCGTGCTTCGCGAGAGAGGCGATGGTGCGCGGGTCGGCCTGTTCGCCCACGTGCCAGTCGCCGGTGCCGGCCGAGGAGACGGCGATACGGTCGTCGAGACCGCCGCGGTGCACAAGATCGCGTAGAACGACCTCAGCCATGGGCGAACGACAGATGTTGCCGGTGCAGACCACACAGACGCGAAAGACGCCGTCGGTCAGGGGCGTGGCGTGGTCTGCGGGCATACCTCCATTGTCTCAGGCGCGGGAGGTTCGGCCCACGCGGAAGATCGCCTTCAGGATGGCACCGATGATCGCGCTCAGGATGGCCAGCACCAGTGCTCCGAGCACTGCCCACCAGAAGCCGTCGACGGTGAGCCCGAAGCCGAAGAGGCTCGTGATCCATCCGGCGAGCAGCAGCAGAACGGCGTTCACGATGAGCGAGATCAGGCCGAGTGTCAGGATGTAGAGCGGAAAGGCGACCACACGGATTGCGGTGCCGATGATTCCGTTCACAATTCCGAAGACGAGTGCCACAAAGAGGTACGAGACGACCGCGGCGAAGACGCCGTCAGCGTAGGGAGCGAGCTTGACTCCTCCGACGATCTGAACGGTGGCCCAGAGGGCGATCGCATTCGCGACGAGGGAGAGGAGGAATCTGCGCATGCCCCACTATCCCAGCTACGGCCGGGGCGGGGAAGCCAGAAGTTCGTACGCCAGACCGCGACCGGGTGACGCGCGGAGTGCGGCTCCCAGGTCTTTCGCGGTCTGCTGGGCCGGGCCCGTCAGCAACCGGATGCTCGCCTCACGCAGTTCGCTCACCGAGGCCGTATTGGGGGCGAGTGCCAGCCCGACACCGGCGTCGACGACCCCTGCGGCACCCGCGAACTGGTCGGTCGAGAAGGGCAGAACAAGCAGGGGAACACCGGCTTCGGCCGCTTCGGTGACGCTGTTGTTGCCGCCGTGGCTCACGATGAGCGAGGCGCGTGCGAGGAGGGTCACCTGGGGGAGGAACGCGCGCACCAGCCAGTCGGTGGGAACGCCGGCGAACTCCTGCGGGTCGGAGGAGCCGGTTGCGAGGGCGACCCTGACGTCGAGCTGTTTCAGGGCATCCGAAACCCGCAGGAGCACGTCGCTCCGTACGGAGAGAAAGCTGCCGAAACTGACGTAGACGATCGGCCGGTCGGACCGGGCGATCCAGGCCTCGACCTCGTCATCGACCGGTTCGCTTCGCACCGAGGCACCGAGAAACACGTGCGGCGACAGGGCCGCACTGCGTTCTGGCGGATGGAGAGCCTCGGGGTAGTTGAACAGCAGCAGGTCGCCGTGCTCGGCGAATGCGTCGCGCGACGGCGGTAGGGCTGGGTTCAGGGTGGCGAGGGCTGCATTCCATTCCGCGGTGAATTCGTCACGGATGCGCTCGTTCAGCGCTCGGAGGCCGCTCAGCTCGGCGGCGCTCGGCGTGAAGACGGTCGGCCAGAACGGCGGATGCCCGTAGACCTCCTCGCCGACGGGCAGGGCACTCGGATGCCCGAGCACGACATCTCCATAACGGAGCCCGGCGGCATCCAGCCCCAGCCGCGCGCCGAACGCGAGGTGGTCGACGATGATCTGGTCGGGCTTCGTCCTCTCGACCACATCGAGCACTTCGCGGGCTTTCTCCACAGGATCGAACAGGAGGTCTCGGCTCCGCGCCTCGGCCTGGAATCGTAGGGTCTCGATCATCCCTCGGCGTGTCGCGTCGAAGAACCCCCGCAGGGCGTCGTCTTCACCCGTGGGCTGGTCTTCGGCACGAATGACACCGGGGTTCGAACCCCGGCCCAATTGGAGGTTGACCCGTGAGAACCCGAAACCCTGCACGATCGCGGCGGTCGCGGGCCCCGTCGCAACGACGACCTCGTGCCCGTGCTCCTGCCACGCAGTGGCGATCGTGGCGAGCGGCAGCAGATGCGAGGCGTAGTCGGGGCTGATGACGAGCAGAGTCACTGCGCGTACTCCGTGCGCGACGAGCCCGATCCCGCCGTGCCCGGTCCCTGCGGGGCCGTGGCAACGTCCCGGTAGATGCGGGTGAGGGCGTGGGCCATCGCGTGGATGGTGAATTCGTCGCGAATGAGCGCCTGGGCCTGAGCGACGCGCTGCTGCACATCGGCCTCGGGTGCAGCAGCGAGAGCGAACGCGTCAGAAAGCCCTGCCCTGATGCCCGCGGAGTCGCGGGTGTCGACGAGAAAACCGGTCACACCGTCGACGACATAGGTCGCGGGGCCGCCGCCGTTGGGCGCGATGACCACCAGACCCGCTGCCATGGCCTCGAGAAGCGCGATTCCGAACTCCTCCTTGAGGCTGCCGCAGACGTACACGCCACCCGGCGCGATGAGGGGAGGGTCGGGTGGGGTGCCGAGGGAGGTGCCGGCCGGTGTGCCGAACCGAACGGCCCCCAGCCACCGCGCGACCACGTCGTTCGGGCGGTGTCCGGCGAGAATGAGGCCGTCACGGGCTTCGGGATGCTCGGCCAGGGTTGCTTCGATGCGGTCGAGTTGCCCTCTCTCATCGGCAGAGGGGTTCGTGATGTCGCCCCCGACGAGCATCAGGTTAGTGGTGCGACGAAGGTGTGGGTCGGCGGCCCAGGCCTCGACGATGGTGGCCATGCCCTTGACGTGGTGCAGGCGGCCGACGCTGATCGCCAGCGGGAGCCCGTGCCGGTTGGAGGGCAGGGCGCGCACGAGGGAGTCGAGCTGCTCGAAGGGATCGGTCGTGGTCGTGGTCGTCTGCGGCTCCGACACCCGCCCCCGCGCTTCCGTCAGCGCGGTTTCGATCACCGATACATCGATGCCTTCGGGCACGACCGTGAAATGGCCGGGTTTCTCCTCGATGTCGATGCCCAGCAGCTCGCGCAGGTCGCTGTGCAGTTCGGGGCGCGGAAAGAGCACGATGTGCGCTGCCTGGTCGGCCAGGCGCTGCACGAGCCGGGTGCGGAACCAGTAGTGCTCGTGTTCGTCGACCGCTCCGAACCCCGCCCGGGTGAGCGTTCCGGCCATGTCGAGCGCATGGATGACGCCGTGGGGGTCGGGTGCGAGCGTGAAGACGACCGGAATGCCCAGGTGGGCGGCGACGGTCGCGGCGGCCATGCTGCCGACATCTGCCATCCGCAGGTGCAGCACATCGACCGGGCCGAGGGCGAGCAGGGCGCGCCGGATACCCCGTTCGGCCGCGATGCGGCTCGGCCAGGCGCTGGCGGTGGAGGTGGGCGCCGTGAGCAGGGGGACCGGCGCGAGAATGTGGCGTTCCTCGGGTGGGTTCGTCAAGCCCGGCAGCCAGGAGTGTTCTCCGGGCAGAGCGGCCAGGGAGGCAGCGGGGCTCCCGCGGGACAGGGTGATCACCCGATCGATGCCGTCTTCGAGCAGCAGCGCATCCCCGAGACGCACCAGCAGGGTGGCGATGCCGCCGTTGTCGCCGGCTCCCGCCTTGGTGAGCCCCCTGTCGATATCGGCGTGCAGGAAGAGCTGGGCGACAGTGAGACCTGCCGTGCGCGGCACGGTGGCTGAGTCGTCGGCGAGCCTGGCACGGCGCGGAGCGTTCAGTGCGAGTTCGACGTCGTAGGCGGCCAGGCGTGCGACGTCGCCCAGCTCACCAGGCAGCTCGGCATACCGCTGCACGACGCGCAGGCATTCGTTGTCACCGGACCGGTCGCCGAGGGCGGCCATGGCGGCAAACCGCACCACCGGGAACTCCTCATCGTCGGAGGCGAGGTAGCAGAGCGCGCGGCCGGCGACCCGACCCCCGATCAGGCCGAGCGTCTCCGCGAGCCGGGCCCTCGGTTCCGGCATGCTCTCGCCCGCTAGAGCACCCTCCACCGCCAGCGCGATGTGGTCGGGAGTGGAGAGTGCCCACTGCTGCAGCGTTCGCTCCGCGAGAGCACCGGTGAACCCGCCCGAGATGACGCCCTTGACGAGGCGGGAGATCGCATCCAGGCGCGGCAGCCTGGTCCAGAACGCCCACGCCGCGTGCTCGCGGAGGAATGCGCGGTCAGACGACAGCAGCTCGGAGAGCTCGAGCTCGGCCTCGTCGTCGTATATGCGCGCAAGGGCATGAACAGCGGCGATGGCCATCAGCGAGTCGGATTCGTCGCGGATGAGGGCACGCAACTCATCGATCGAACTGCTGCCGAACCGATCCACAGACCCGGCCAGATCATCGGCGGCCCGGAGAACATCCAGAATGAAGGGAGTCTCGTGCAGGTGGAGAAGTGTCTCGTGAAGATCCATGGTGCCCTCTGATTCATGCAGTCCGCCTCGGGGCGGAAACAACCCCTCGATCAAACATCCTCCACGAACCTCTGGCAACACCTTGACAGTGAACGTCCGGCCAACGCTCAGTCGGCGGTGCTGCGCACCTCAGCCCTGTGGATCGGGTGAACGCGGGCCCGATCTGCCGGGAGGCAATAAACTGTGGTGATGACCTCGCCTGGCACTCCCCCGATCAAGCTGCGCCCCGAGATCGTCGCCCTGCCTCCATACCGCCAGGGCAGGGCTGTCGTCGGCGGATTCAAACTCTCCTCCAACGAGAACCCGTTCCCCCCGCTGGCCGGGGTGCTGCAGGCCGCACAGTCGGCGGCCGAGGTACTCCACCGGTACCCGAACGGCCATGCGCCCGAACTCTCCGAGCGACTGGCCGATCGGTACGGCGTGAACACCGAGCAGGTGATCATCGGTGCCGGTTCGGTGGCGGTGCTGGCGCAACTGGTCACCGCAGCGGCGGGTGCGGGCGACGAGGTCATCTATTCGTGGCGTTCGTTCGAGGCCTATCCCCTGCTGCCCGTCATGAGCGGCGCGATCAGTGTGCAGGTGCCCAATCGGCCCGACCACGGCCACGACCTGCCGGCGATGGCTGCAGCCATCACCGATCGCACGAGAGTCATCATCGTCTGCACACCGAACAACCCCACCAGCACGATCGTCACGAAGCAGGAGTTCGCCGACTTCATGACGATGGTTCCGGATGATCTGCTGGTCATTCTCGATGAGGCATACGCCGAATTCGTGACTGACCCTGACGCGGTCAGCGGCATCCCGCTCCTCGGGATCTACCCCAACCTCGTCGTCCTCCGCACTTTCTCCAAGGCGTACGGGCTGGCCGGCCTTCGCATCGGGTATGGCGTCGGTCCGGTCTCGGTCATCGACGCTGCGCGCAGTGCGAGCATCCCGCTCTCGGTGACGCACCACGCCCAGCTGGCGGCGATGGCCTCACTCGATGTCGAAGACGAGCTTCTGGAGCGAGTGGCGAACATCGCCGCGCTCAGAACGACCGTGTGGCAGGGCCTGACTGACCAGGGCTGGGTTCTCCCGGTACCCCAGGGCAACTTCGTCTGGCTGCCGACGGGAGAGCACACCGCTGACGCTGCGGAGGTCTTCGCCCGCAACGGGATTATGGCGCGACCGTTTCATCCGGAGGGCATCCGCGTCTCCATCGGGGAGTCTGAATCTGTCGATAAACTCTTGGTCTCGGCCAAAGAGATTGTCGACAACCTCTCAAACATGCCGTCCGCCCAGCCGATACTTTAGAAGCTGGCCCGAACACAGAAGCACGAGGTAAGCCAGGTGGCAGACGTTTCGCCAGCCGTACAGTTTCTCTCCATCGACGGAACGTTCGCCCCGAACGAGGCTGCCGAGGAGTATCTGCCCTATCTGAATGAGCTGAGCGAGGCAGACCACCGCCAGTTCTACCGCGACATGGCGATCACCCGCCGGCTCGACGAAGAATGCACCAATCTGCAACGGCAGGGCCAGATGGGGCTCTGGCCGCCGAGCCACGGGCAGGAGGCGGCGCAGGTCGGATCAGCACGAGCATCCCGCCCGCAGGACGTGATCTTTCCCAGCTACCGCGAGCACGGCGTCGCCCTGGTGCGGGGCATCGACATCGTCGACGTCGTGAAGGTCATGCGCGGCGTCAGCATGGGCGGGTGGGATCCGACCGACCCGAAGAACGGCAACTTCCGCAACTACTGCCTGGTGATCGGCTCGCACACGCTGCATGCGACCGGTTACGCCATGGGGGTGCAGTTCGATGGGCTAGTCGGAACGGGCGACTCGTCGAAAGATATAGCCGTCATGGCATATTTCGGCGATGGCGCCTCGAGCCAGGGCGATGTGAGTGAAGCATTCGTCTTTTCGGCGAGCAACCAGACGCCCCAGGTCTTCTTTCTGCAGAACAACCACTGGGCGATCTCGGTGCCCGTGACGACCCAGTCCCGAACACCCCTCTATCTTCGGCCGCGGGGCTTCGGGATTCCCAGCGTGCAGATCGATGGCAACGATGTTCTGGCGAGCTATGCGGCGACAAGAAAGCACCTCGACGACGCCCGTGCCGGCTCCGGCCCCTCCCTGATCGAGGCGCTCACCTACCGCATCGGCGCCCACACGACCTCCGATGACCCGACCCGCTATCAGACGCCCGAGCAACTGGCGTTCTGGGTGGCGAGAGACCCGATCATCCGGTTCGCCGCCTACCTGCGGAGCCGCGGCGCCGACGACACGTTCTTCGCGGAGGTGAAGACCGAGGCCGACGACTTCTCCTCCGACCTCCGACGCCGCACGCTCGAACTCGAGTCGCCCGATCTCGCTGTCATCTTCGACAGCGTCTACTCGGAGACCCATCCCCTGGTCGACGAACAGAAGGCGTGGCTCGATGAGTACGAGCAGTCGATGAAAGCAGGTCTCTGATGGCTGCCGTTGCAGAAGAACTCCCGATGGCCAAGGCGCTCAACGCCGGCCTTCGGGCGGCCCTCGCGGCAGACGACCATGTGCTGCTGATGGGCGAGGACATCGGCAAACTGGGTGGAGTGTTCCGTGTCACAGAGGGCCTGCAGGAGGAGTTCGGGGTTCGCCGGGTCATCGACACGCCACTCGCGGAGTCGGGCATCATCGGCACGGCCATCGGCCTCGCCATGCGGGGCTACCGTCCCGTGTGCGAGATCCAGTTCGACGGGTTCATCTTCCCGGGGTTCGACCAGATCACCACCCAGCTCGCGAAGATGACGTCGCGCACCGCGGGCGCTGTGCCGATGCCCGTCGTCATCCGGGTGCCGTATGGCGGGCACATCGGCGCCGTGGAGCACCACCAGGAGAGCCCGGAGGCGTACTTCGCGCACACTCCCGGGCTCCGGGTCGTGAGCCCGAGCACTCCGAACGATGGGTACTGGATGATCCAGGAGGCCATCGCCTCAAACGACCCTGTTCTGTTCTTCGAACCCAAGAGCCGGTACTGGCCGAGGGGCCCGATCGATTTCGGCCAGAGTGCTGCGGCGCTGCATGCGACACGCGTCGTTCGCACCGGAACCGACGTCACCGTCATCGGGCACGGCGCCATGGTGGCGAACCTCCTGCAGGCGGCGCAGCTGGCGGCCGAGGAGGGCGTGAGCATCGAGGTGCTCGATCTGCGATCGCTCAGCCCGGTGGACTATGCGCCGATTCTGACGTCGGTCGAGAAGACGGGCCGACTCGTCGTGTGCCAGGAGGCGCCCGGCTTCGCGAGCATCGGCTCGGAGATCGCCGCGACGATCGCCGAGCGGGCGTTCTTCTCGCTCGAATCGCCCGTGCTTCGAGTGTCGGGCTTCGACACCCCCTACCCGCCTTCGAAGATCGAGTCTTTCTACCTGCCAGACGCAGACCGGGTGCTTGAAGCCGTCGACCGCGCCCTGGCGTACTGAGGAGCTGACATGAGTGATTCCCTGTTTAGACTGCCTGACGTGGGCGAGGGTCTGACCGAGGCGGAGATCGTCTCGTGGCGGGTCACCGCCGGCGAGACCATCTCGATCAACCAGGTCATCGTCGAGATCGAGACGGCGAAGTCGCTCGTCGAGCTGCCGTCGCCTTTCGAGGGTGTGGTGGGCGAGATCATGGTCGACGAAGGGATGACCGTGGAGGTCGGCACGCCGATCATCCGGGTCACCTCCAGCGGCATCCTGCCCGGGGAGGGGGCCGCTGTCGGGGCTGCAGGCGGTACGGCGGTCCAGGCCCTGCCGGGCGCTTCCCAGGTCGCGGCCGAGGCCCTGCCCGCCGTCACCGCTGCTGCGCCCGCCGCGCCCGCTTCATCCGGTGCGCCCGCTGCTCCCGCCGCTTTGCGGCCCAGTGCCGAACCGCAGGAGGCGGCGGGTGCCGTTCTCGTCGGATACGGAACAAAGAGCCACGTCATCAGCCGTCGACGCACCCGCGGTGCGTCCAAGCCCGCGCAGGGCGCTGCCCTCACCTCCCCCGCCTCGCCATCCGCCGGTTCTGCTCCCTCTGCTCCGACGGGTGTTGCGGGCGGCCCCACGCCGGCGGGCCACAGTGGCGCCTCGACCCCGGTCGCAACCCGGCCGATCGGCTCGTCCTCCCCCGCGATCACCGGTCTGCCGGTCATCGCGAAGCCTCCCATCCGCAAGCTCGCGAAAGACCTCGACGTGAAGCTCGCCGAAGTCACCCCGACGGGCCTCATCGGCGACATCACCCGCGACGACGTCATTCGGCACGCTTCACAGGCCAAGGTCTTCCACAACATCGAGACCCCGCAGTGGGCCGAAGAGCGTGAGGAGCGCATCCCCGTCAAGGGCGTTCGCAAACAGATCGCCCGTTCGATGGTGCAGAGCGCATTCACCGCGCCGCACGTGAGCCTCTTCGTCGACGTGGATGCGACGCGAACGATGGAGTTCGTCAAGCGTCTGCGCACCTCCGCCGACTTCGCCGGCGTGAAAGTGAACCCTCTCCTGATCATCGCCAAGGCGATCATCTGGGCGGTGCGACGCAACCCGATGGTGAACTCCGCCTGGACCGACAAGGAGATCATCGTTCGCAACTACGTGAACCTCGGCATCGCGGCCGCCACTCCCCGCGGCCTGCTGGTGCCGAACCTCAAGGAGGCCCAGTCGATGACGCTCCTCGAGCTCGCGTCGGCCCTCGAGAACCTTACGCTGACGGCCCGTGAGGGCCGCACGACGGCGGGTGACATGGCTGACGGAACGATCACGATCACCAACATCGGTGTCTTCGGCATGGACACCGGAACCCCCATCCTCAATCCCGGCGAGGTGGCGATCGTCGCTCTCGGAACGATCAAGCAGCGGCCCTGGGTCGTCGACGGCGAGGTGCGGCCCCGCTTCGTGACCACGCTCGGCGCGAGCTTCGACCACCGGGTGGTCGACGGAGACGTCGCCAGCCGGTTCCTGGCCGATGTTGCGGCGATCGTGGAGGAACCCGCCCTGCTGCTCGACTGACCACACCGATGGTGGGTGTCTGTCGATGGTGGGTGTCTATCGGTTTTGACAATCATTATCAATAAGACCTAGCATCGTGTCATGAGCTTCCGTGCATCCGCCGCCCGAACCGCCGCCGTCTCGTTGTCCGTGGTGATGGCCGTCACGCTTGCCGGGTGCTCCCCAGCAGCGACGGGCCAGGCCGCCGGCCAGCCTGCAGACACCACCGGCGCGGGTTCCTCCACCCCGATCGCGATCGTCGCTTCGACCAATGTCTGGGGTGACATCGTCGCCCAGGTCGGGGGAGACCGGGTTTCCGTCACCTCGCTCATTGACGACCCGGCCAAAGACCCGCACGAGTACGAAGCCGACGCCCAGAACCAGCTCGCTCTCTCGAAAGCGGCGATCGTGGTCGAGAACGGGGGAGGGTATGACGACTTCGTCGACACGATGATCGCAAGCGCGAACAACTCGAAGGCCGTCGTACTGAACGCCGCGGAGATCTCGGGATACGACCTCGAACCCAGCACAGGGGAGTTCAACGAGCACCTCTGGTACGACTTTCCGACCGTCTCGAAGGTGGTCGACCAGGTCGCGAGCAGCCTGGGCTCGCTCGACGCCGCCGACGCTTCGACATTCACGGCCAACGCCACGGCATTCAAGGCCAAGCTCGACGCCCTCATCAGCACCGAGAACACCCTGAAGTCCCAGTACGCCGGCAGGGGAGCGGCGATCACCGAGCCGGTTCCGCTGTACATGCTCGACGCCATCGGCCTGGTAGATAAGACGCCCGCCGAGTTCAGCGGGGCCATCGAAAGTGGTACGGATGTCGCGCCCGACGTTCTCGCCCAGACGCTCGCCCTCTTCAGCGGAGACCGGGTGAGTGTTCTCGCCTACAACTCCCAGACCAGCGGGCCGCAGACCGAGGCGGTGCTCGCGGCGGCCACCGCCGGCAACGTGCCCGCGGTTGCGGTGACGGAGACCCTGCCCGACGCAATGAGCTACATCGACTGGATGACGGCGAACCTCGCGGCGCTGTCGAGCGCGCTTTCGCAGTAATCTTCGCTAGATGACTTCCTCGAGACCTCCTTCCGGTGTGTCCGGTTCCACCGTTTCTGCAGGGCCTGACGGTGGCGTGCTGGCACTTCGGGCGGCGGCACTGCGCTTCGGGGACCGCACGCTCTGGAGCGGCCTGGACCTCGACGTTCGGTCGGGTGAGTTCATCGCCGTGATCGGAGCGAACGGGTCGGGCAAGACCAGTCTTCTGAAGGTCATCCTGGGGCAGCAGAGGCTGAGCTCGGGATCGGCGACCTTTCTGGGCGCTCCCCTTCGTCGGGGCAACCGCCGGATCGGCTACATTCCCCAGCAGAAACTCGCCGACGACGGAACGCCCCTGCGGGCGCGCGACCTCGTGGGCCTCGGCTTGAGTGGTCATCGCTTCGGCATTCCACTGCCCTCGACCCTCAGGCGACGCCGAGTCGACGCGTTGCTCGCCTCTGTGGGGGCGGAGGACTACGCCAATGCACCGATCTCGTCTCTTTCGGGCGGGGAGCAGCAGCGCTTGCGTGTCGGACAGGCGCTCGCCGGAGACCCCCGACTGCTGTTGTGCGATGAGCCTCTCCTCTCCCTCGATCTGAACTATCAGCGCGCCGTGAGCGAGCTGATCGATGCGCAGCGCCGACAGCGAGACCTCGGCGTGCTCTTCGTGACCCACGACATCAACCCCGTGCTCAACATGGTCGACCGGGTGCTCTACCTCGCCAACGGAGCATTTCGCATCGGTACACCCGACGAAGTGCTGCAGTCACACGTTCTGTCGGAGCTGTACGGTTCTGCGGTCGACGTGTTCCGCAGTCGGGGCCGGGTCATCGTCTCGGGGACCCCCGAGGAAGCCCACGCTCACCTTCATGAGGCACGTGGTGGTCGTGACAGTCTCGGAGAGAAGGGCGGCTTCGGCGGTTCGAACAAGAGGGTGCCGTCGTGACGGTCGCCGACAGCGACCTCTGGCCGCAGCTGTTCAATTTTCAGAACTACGGCGAGCTTCTCGTGCTGCTGCAGAACTCGATCATCGCCGGAGCGATTCTCGGCCTGGTCGGCGGTCTGATCGGCGTGTTCGTCATGTCGCGGGACATGGCCTTCGCCGTGCACGGCATCAGCGAGCTGTCGTTCGCCGGGGCATCCGCCGGTCTGCTCTTCGGCGTGGGTGTCGTGGAGGGCTCCCTGATCGGTTCTCTGGTGGCGGCCGCCCTGATCGGGCTTCTGGGAACGCGGGCCCGCGATCGAAATTCGATCATTGCCGTGCTCATGCCCTTCGGCCTCGGTCTCGGCATTCTCTGCCTGGCGCTGTATCCCGGTCGCACCGCGAACAAGTTCGGCCTCCTGACGGGCCAGATCGTCGCCGTCGACAACCCCCGGTTGGGCTCCTTGATCGCCATCTCGATCGTGGTCATCGTCGGCCTCGCCGTGGTCTGGCGGCCCCTCATGTTCGCGAGCGTCGACGCCGACGTGGCTGCGGCGCGCGGTGTTCCCACCCGGTTCCTGTCGCTGTACTTCATGGTTCTCCTCGGTCTTGCGGTCGCGGTCTCTGTGCAGATCGTCGGTTCGCTGCTGGTGCTGTCGATTCTGGTGACGCCGGCCGCGGCAGCACTGCGGCTCTCGTCGTCGCCCGTTCTTGTTCCGCTTTTCAGCACGGTCTTCGCCGTCGTGTCACTGGTCGGAGGCATCCTCCTCGCGCTCGGTGGCTCGGTGCCGATCAGTCCCTACGTGACCACGATCTCCTTTCTCATCTACGTGGTCTGCCGGGTCGTGCAGGCGGTACGAAAGCGGCATGGCAATACTGGCCGCACAGCTGGTCGGGCCCTCCCGCAGAGCTAAAGTTGTGGAGAACCCGACGTGAACCGCCTTTGTGCAGGAGAGGAGTAACGATGAAGCGCAACACCTGGCAGCGCGAAGCTGTGCGCACGGCCCTCTCCACGCAGGTGGGTTTCGTCAGCGCGCAGAACCTGCACTCCGACCTTCGGGGGGCCGGTTCGCACATCGGCTTGGCGACGGTCTATCGGGCCCTCGGTGACCTCGCCACCGAGGGCGAAGCCGATTCGCTGCAGTCGCCCGAGGGTGAGAGCCTCTATCGGGCGTGCTCGACGGGCCACCACCATCACCTGATCTGCCGGGGATGCGGACTGACGGTCGAGATCGAAGCCGACGACGTCGAGGTGTGGGCCCAGAGCGTGGCACGCCAGCACGGTTTCTCGCAGGCGGAACACGTCGTCGACGTCTTCGGGTACTGCTCGGCGTGTGTGCCGGCGGTCGGCTGAGCCTGCCCTCTCGATTGCTGCACAGCGCGAGGTGGTGCTAGGCTTGCTCGTTGGTCGGCGGTATCTCCGTCTGCCTTTGTATGCGCATCCCCCCTCTGCACCATTCGCGGGTGATGACGCATGCCGACAAGAGAACTTGGGTAGAGCATCCGCTCTACGGTAATTGGAGGAAAACCATGGCCGCAGTGTGCCAGGTGACTGGAGCCGTTCCCGGCTTCGGGCACAACATTTCGCACTCGCACCGACGCACCAAGCGTCGTTTCGACCCGAATGTGCAGAAGAAGACCTACTACGTTCCGTCGCTCCGACGGAACGTCAACCTGACCCTTTCGGCCAAGGGCATCAAAGTCATTGATGCTCGCGGTATCGAAGCGGTCGTCAAAGAGATTCTGGCTCGTGGGGTGAAGATCTAATGGCAAAAGCACAAGACGTACGCCCGATCATCAAGCTGCGCTCGACCGCCGGAACCGGGTACACCTACGTGACCCGCAAGAACCGTCGCAACAACCCCGACCGCCTCGTACTGAAGAAGTACGACCCGGTCATCCGCAAGCACGTCGACTTCAGAGAGGAGCGGTAACACATGGCTAAGACAAGCAAGATCGCGAAAAACGAGCAGCGCAAGGTCATCGTTGCGCGCTGGGCAACCAAGCGCCTCGAACTGAAGAAGGCCCTCGTCGACCTCAACGGAACCGACGAGTCGCGCGAAGCCGCTCGCGTGGGGCTGCAGAAGCTCCCCCGCGACGCCTCTCCCATCCGCGTGCGCAACCGTGACGCCGTCGACGGTCGCCCCCGTGGCCACCTCTCGAACTTCGGCATCTCGCGCGTGCGCTTTCGCGAGATGGCGCACCGGGGCGAGTTGCCCGGTATCACGAAGTCAAGCTGGTAGGTTACCCTCGCGGCACCGCTTGCGCGCAGGCGGTGCCCCATCAGCACAACAGATCGATAGTTCTACACAAGTTGCTGCACACGCAGCAGGATGGTCCGAGGAGGACACTAAATGGCTGACAAGTCACTGAACAAGACCGAGCTCGTCGCTGCCGTCGCCGCTTCATCTGGCCAGACGCAGACTGCTGTCAACGAGGTACTCGACTCGCTGTTCGCAACCCTCGCCGACTCGGTGTCGAACGGCGTGAAGGTCACGATCCCGGGTTGGATCGCCGTCGAGCGCACGTCGCGTGCCGCCCGCACGGGCCGCAACCCGCAGACCGGCGAGGCCATCGAGATCGCCGCAGGCAACTCGGTCAAGATCAGCGCCGGCAGCAAGCTGAAGGCAGCCGTCAAGTAGTCATCGCTCAGATCACGAAGAGGGCCTCCGACAATTTGTCGGGGGCCCTTCTTCGTGCGCGGGCGACGGCGGGCTCCGGATGCTCCTCCACAGGTTGCTGGTTTGCAACAGTTCTTCCACAGGGGCCTTGCAGGGCGGGGTTCACAGGTGCGCTGACGTAGGGTTGACGGGTGCCGAAACTGATCCGTGTCATCGGCCCGGCGGCGCTCGCCGGGGTGGCATTCGTCGCGCTCATTCTCGGGCTGGAATTCGGCGGCGGAGCGACCGCGCTGCTGCTGGCAGACCCCGGCCCCCTCGTGCGCTTCGGGCTGCCGATCGCGACGATGTTCGTGAACCTCAGCGCCGCGCTCACCATCGGTGCGCTCGTGCTGGCTCTGTTCGTCCTGCGCTCCGACAAACCCGAGTTCGGGCGTGCCCTCGATGCGGCAGCCGCGGGTGCTGCGCTGCTCACGGTCACGTCCGCCGCCACCGGCTTCCTCAGTTTTCTGAACGTCACCTCCTCGTCGGCCAGTCTCGACTCGAAGTTCGGCGAGATCCTCGGGCAGTTCCTCGTGGCGGTGCCGCTTGGTCAGGCCTGGCTCGAGACGACGCTGCTCGCCGCTGCGGTGACGGTGCTGTGCTTCGCCGTGCGCAACCTCACGGCCCTGGCGTTCGTCGCGGGACTTGCCGTGCTCACCCTCGTGCCGATGGCGCAGCAGGGTCATGCCGCAGGCACCGACGGGCATGACGCGGCCATCACCGCTCTCTTCCTGCACATCCTCTTCGCCGCCGTGTGGCTGGGCGGTCTCCTGGTGCTCGCACTGCTCTCCCGGCAGCTCGACAACAAGCGACTCGTCGAGATCGTCACCCGCTATTCGAGCATCGCACTCGTCTGCTTCATCGTCGTGGCGGCATCCGGCTACGTCAGCGCAGAGCTACGGATCGGGTCGCTCGACCGACTGCTGACGCCCTACGGCATCCTCGTGCTGGTCAAGGTCGGGGCACTGATCGTGCTCGGCCTCATCGGCGCGATGTACCGGCGGCTGCTGATCCGGGGTCTCGCCGACGGCGCCGGCCGGCTCACCTTCTGGAAGGTGGTCATAGCCGAGCTCGTCTTCATGGGCGTCGCCTCGGGCGTCGCGGTGGCTCTGGCGCGCACGGCGACCCCCATTCCCGAGGTGCTGCCGACCGCAGCGACGCCGGCAGAGCTCCTCACCGGCTCTCCGCTTCCGGTCGAGCTCACCTACGGCAACTTCTTCACTGCGTGGAACTTCGATCTGCTCTGGGTCCTGGTCTGCGGTTTCGGCATCTTCTTCTACGTCGCCGGCGTCGTGCGGCTCAAGAAGCGTGGCGATTCGTGGCCGCTGCACCGCACCATCCTCTGGGTGCTGGGTATGCTTCTGCTTCTGTTCGTCACCAACGGGTTCATGAACGTGTACGAGAAGTACCTCTTCAGCATCCACATGCTCGGGCACATGATCCTGGCCATGATGATCCCCATCCTGTTGGTGTCGGCGGGCCCGGTGACGCTGGCGATGCGCTCCATCCGCAAGCGCACCGACGGAACACGGGGAGGCCGCGAGTGGATCCTGCTCGCGGTGCACTCGAAGATCGGCAACTTCCTCTCTAACCCGATCGTCGCGGCGGCGCTCTTCGCCACCAGCCTGCTGACGTTCTACTACACCCCCCTGTTCCGCTGGGCCACGACCGACCACATCGGGCACGAGTGGATGATCGTGCACTTCCTGATCGTCGGGTATCTCTTCGCCCAGGCGCTGATCGGGGTCGACCCCGTCCCCTACAAGCTGCCGTACCCCTTCCGGCTGGTGCTCCTCCTGGCCACCATGGCGTTCCACGCCTTCTTCGGGCTGAGTCTCATGACCGGTTCGGGGCTGCTGCTCGCCGACTGGTACGGGTCGATGGGCAGGCCGTGGGGGGCGAGCGCCATCGGTGACCAGCAGGCAGGCGGCGGTATCGCCTGGAGCATCGGCGAGATTCCGACCATCATCCTGGCGATCGCCGTGGCCATCCAGTGGGGGCGCAACGATACCAAGGAGACGAAGCGTCTCGACCGCAACGCTGACCGCACGAACGATGCAGAGCTGACCGAGTACAACCGGATGCTGGAGCGATTGGGCAGCAGGCCGTGACCGCCCCGGCCGGTGCGAAGGTGCTTTCGGCCGAACAGCAGAAGGTCTTCGAGCTCATCGAGGGCACGAAGAAGCACGTGTTCGTCACGGGGCGGGCGGGTACGGGTAAGTCGACGCTCCTGAACCATCTCGCCTGGAACACCGATAAGCAGCTCGTCATCTCGGCTCCGACGGGAGTTGCTGCGCTGAACGTCGGTGGCCAGACCATCCATTCGCTGTTCCGGCTGCCGATCGGCGTGATCGCCGACCACGATATCGAGCAGAACGCCGAGGTGCGCAAGCTCCTCAACACGATCGACACCCTGGTCATCGACGAGGTCTCGATGGTGAACGCCGACCTGATGGATGCGATCGACAGGAGCCTGCGGCAGGCACGGCAGCGGCCGCTGGAGGCATTCGGCGGGGTGCAGATCGTGCTGTTCGGCGATCCGTACCAACTCGCGCCCGTGCCCGGCGACGCCGACGAACGGGCGTACTTCGCCGATCACTACGCCTCGATGTGGTTCTTCGATGCCAAGGTCTGGCAGGAGGCCCAGCTCAACATCGTCGAACTCACCGAGATCCACCGCCAGCGCGACGACGACTTCAAGTTCATGCTGAACGCCGTGCGGCACGGAATGGTGACGAAGGAGATCGCCGACGTTCTGAACGGTGCGGGTGCCCGCACGCCACCGCACGACGGAACGATCACCCTGGCTACCCGCAACGACTCGGTCAATCGCATCAATGCCGAAGCGCTGAAGCGTTTGAAGGGGGCGGTGAAGACGGCCAGGGCGGAGGTCTCGGGCGACTTCGGCGGGCGCAACTTTCCGGCCGACGAGAGCCTCGAGCTGAAGGCCGGGGCGCGGGTGATGTTCCTCCGAAACGACTCGGAGCAGCGCTGGGTGAACGGCACGGTGGGCACGGTGACGAAGATCGCCGGCTCGGTGTGGGTCGAGGTCGACGGCACGGTGCACGAAGTGGAACCGGTGAGCTGGGAGAAGTACAAATACTCCTACTCTGCGACGAGCAAAGAACTGAAGAAAGATGTCGTGGGGGAGTTCACCCAGTTCCCACTGCGGTTGGCGTGGGCCGTCACGATTCACAAGTCGCAGGGCAAGACCTACGATTCGGCGATCGTCGACCTCGGCGCCCGCGTGTTCAGCTCCGGACAGACCTATGTGGCACTCAGCCGCCTGACCTCACTGGAGGGGCTGTACCTCACTCGCCCGCTCCGCCCGGCCGACATGATCGTCGACGGAGCAGTGCAGCGATTCATGCGGCGCGCCTGAGAAACGGCGCGACCGGATTCGGGACAGCGGAGTTTCACACCCCGTCAGGCCGCTGCGGCTGCTGCCTTGGCGTCTTTCAGATCGACGAAGAGATCGGTGTTGAACGCGTAGGCGACGAGAACCTCGTCGATCACGCGCTCACGCTCTCGTTCGTTCCAGCCGACCGCGTCGAGTTGCGCGCGGTAGGTCACTTTGAACTCACGCGGTGCAGCGATGTCGGCGAACAGGTAGAAGCCGACACCATTCGTCTCGAACCCGAACCGCTTCTGCATCAGCGTGCGGATGAACTGGCCGCCCGACAGGTCGCCGAGGTAGCGCGTGTAGTGGTGGGCGATGAACCCACCGCTCCAGGTCGCTGCAACCTGCCTGATGCGTTCGACATACCGCGCGGTAGTGGGGAGCGGAGTGATCTGTTCGGCCCAGTCGTCACCGAGGAGGAAGCTCAGATCGGCGGTGATGGCGGGGAGGCGAGTGAGTTTGGGGGAGATGAAGGCGGCTGCCACGGCATCGTTCTTCATGCGCTCGGCAGCGGCCTCGATGGCCTCGTAGATGAAGAAGTGCTGGGCGACGAGGGCGATGTAGTCGTCACGATCGCCTCGGCCGTTCATCAGATCGGTCATGAAGCCGGCACCGTCACCGTTGCCCTGGCCAGACCACGTGCGCTCGCGAAGGGCCTCCGAGAAGGAAATCACGTTCATCATCAGCACTCCCAAGTAAGCCTGCCCTTACCTTAGTCGACCGAACCCCACGGGCGTCAGTGCGGAGACGAAATGGTCTGTTGCCTCCTAGGCTGAGGCCATGGCTATCGTTCCCGACACGAAGAACTGGACCTGGGTGCTCGAACGCGAGTGCCCGGAATGCGGTTTCGACTCCTCTGCCACGGCTGCGACTGACGTGCCGTCGCTGATCAGGCAGAACGTTGTGGCCTGGCCTGCCGTACTCGAACGGTCGACCGTCACAGAGCGGCCCGACGAGACGACCTGGTCCGATCTGGAGTACGCCGCCCACGTTCGCGACGTGTTCCGCATCTTTCGCACGCGCCTGGGGCTGATGCTCGAAAAGGACGATCCGGCGTTCCCCGACTGGGATCAGGATGTCACGGCCATCGAAGACCGCTACAACGAACAGGACCCAGCAACGGTCCGCGCCGAACTCATCGAGGCGGGCGAGGCGGTGGCCCGGGCGTTCGAAGCGGTTCCGCCGGGCGACTGGCAGCGCACCGGCCGCCGCGGCGATGGGTCGGGCTTCACCGTCGAGACCCTGGCCCGCTACTTCATCCACGACCCCGTGCACCACCTGCACGATGTGCGGGGCTGATCGCTTCAGTCAGCCAGCTGTTCCTGTAGGAAGTTCGTCGCCCGGGCGAACGCCAGTGCCGCGGCGTTCCTGTCGAGCCGCTCCACCAGAGTGGCGTTGGCGAAGATGTCTTCTGTGCCCGAGTAGATGTACCGGGTCACCGGCGTGCCCATCTCCTTCAGACGACTGACGAACAGGTCGGTCTCATGGCCGGTACCCCAGTCGCCGAGGTCTGAGTAGTTCAGGAGCACCGGGCACGGAATGATGCCGGATTCGTGTTCGCTGAGCCCGCCGGCGTAGGCGACGACCGCGTCGACGCTGCCCGACTGCGCGGACTGCAACCCCAGCCAGCCGCCGAGCTCGAAGCCGATGAGGCCCACCTTGCTGCTCGTCGAATGGATGCTCGCGTCAGGCGCGCCGTCGAATCCGTGGCCCCGGCCGAGCTCCACAGCATCATCGATGGCAGCGAGGGCGAAGCCGAGGTCCATCGCCTCTCGCAGCTCGTTGGCACTCGGCAGGTCGATCGTCGCGAGGCCGTTGAAGAGGTCGGGAACGACGACGTAGAAATCGCGTTTGGCGAGGGCCGCCGCATAGGACTCGAGGTAGGGCAAGCGGCCGAAGCGGTCGTGCACGATCACCACCGACGGGTGCCCCGGGGAGCCGAATGTCAACGGCCAGCCGGGCGACGGGATGTCGATGAACTGGCTCACGGGAGGTCGGGCCCCGAAGGGGACGAGAACGCGGCGGCGGCAGCGGCTTTCGATTCACGGCGTGCTTCGACGATCGCGCGGAGGCAGGCCGCCATGCCGCGCCGCATGTACCGCATCCAGAGGGGCCCGATGAGGTGCTTCATGATGAAACGGCGACCCGGAAGCGGGCGGTACCCGTAGGTCCAGGTGATGTGGGTGCGTCCCGTCGAACCGTGTGCATAGGTCCACCGGGCGACACCGTCCGACACGATGCCGCCGAGGATGCCCGTGAAGGCCGACACGTCGTAGTCGAAGTGGCCCGCGGCATCCGGAGCCGTCCCACCAGGACGCTCGAAGCGCACGATCTGCTCGCGGAACGAGCCGCCGTCAGAGAGCTTGACGGTGCGCGAGGCACCGGGATGGTCGTACTCGCCACCCTCGAAGTCGACGATGTCGACGACCGCGGGCAGGACCTTCAGGTAGCCCGTGAAGAGAGTGGTGTCGTCGCGGGGAACGACGACATCGAATGCGGTGGGCGGCGGCGAGAAACTCACACCGACCACGGTGAACATGATCAGTTCTTCGTGCTTCATGGCTCTCCCAGCAGATGTCGCGGTTGATCGATTCTACGGTGCCGCAGTCTAAACTGATGGTGTTGCTCCGAGTCGCCGGCAGGCTTTCCTGCCTTCGGAGCTGCGGGGCAGCGGGGTTCGCATGACGGCCGGCTCCGCCCATCGATCATCGGGCGTGCGGTTGCTTGGTTCATATACCGACATCCTCGCCGTGCCGGGTGCCCGGCGCTTCGCCCTTGCCGGATGGCTCGGCCGGTTCGCGCGGTCCACGAGCGGTATTGCCACCATTCTGCTGGTTTCGGCCGAGACTGGCAGCTTCACGCTCGCCGGTGCGGTTGCCGGCGCCATTGTGCTCGGGATCGCCGTGGGCGGCCCGCTGTGGTCGAGGGCTGCGGATGCCCGGGGCCAGGCCAGGGTCATTCCGTTCAGTCTGGCCATCACCGTCGTCTGGGCCGGCGCGCTCGCGGCTGTCGTCGTTCTCAGGGCGCCGGTCTGGAGTTGGTTCGCCTGCGCATTTCTGCTCGGGGCTAGCTCGATCGATATGGGATCGCTGGTGCGCACCCGGTGGCGCGGCCTGCTCGGATCCCAGGCAGAGCGGCACACCTCCCTCGCCTTCGAGGCCGTGATGGACGAGCTCGTGTTCGTGGTGGGGCCGCCGGTCGTCACGCTGATCGCGGCGACGGCCGGCCCGCTCTCCGGACTTCTCGCCGGAATCGTCGCCACGGTGGTCGGGGGAACCTGGTTGTGGGCCCAGCGGAAGACCACGCCGACAGTGGTCGTTCGCGATACGATCGTCGGTCGGCGGCGGGCTCGGTGGCGCCTGCCCGCGGGGGTACTCGGAATGCTGCCCGTCTATCTCGCGGTGGGCGTCGTCTTCGCGTCGATCGATGTCGGTGCCGTCGGAGTGGCGCGGGAGGCCGGGCAGACCTGGCTCGCCGGCATCATCCTCGGGGTGTTCGCCGTCGGCAGCGTCGGCGCGGGTCTCGCTTTCGGTCCGCTCAGTGTGCGGTGGCCGCCGGCCACCCGTGTGCTCGCCTCGACCGTCGCGTACGCGGTCGTCGTACCGTGCCTGCTCCTTCTGCAGACGCCGGTGGCGATCGCCAGCGTCATCTTCGTCGCCGGGCTGGTGACCACGCCGGTGCTCATCTCGGGCACGTCACTGATCGCCGGACTGGTCGACGATGCCCGGCTGACGGAAGCGCTGACCTGGCCGTCCATCGGTCTCTCTGTCGGTGTGACGCTCGGCGGGGCCATCACGGGGCTTGTCATCGACAGGGGCACGGCCTTCAGTGCCTTTCTGGTCTCTGCGGTCGCGGCCGTCGCGGTCGGGGTCTTCGGCACGCTTTGCGGGTTGCGCGAACGCCGGCGCCCCAGGGCATCGCGCTGACCGACGATGTTCCCGGGACGCCGGGCGCCGCCCGTGTCCTGGCCGGCGCGCTAGGCCACAGCGTTGTCTCCACCGGTGTCATCGGCCATCGTGCTCTGCTGCGAGATGCCGGTGGCGGGGCCGGCCGACCAGCTCCAGTCGGCCACCTCGGGAATGTCTTCGCCGTGTTCGCGGGTATATGCCCGGGCGCGCATACGGGCATCCTGCATCTCCTGGCGGAGCGATGCAGCGCGCACCGCGAGCCCGGGAACACGGTCGATCACGTCGATGACCAAATGGTACCGGTCGAGGTCGTTGAGCATCACCATGTCGAACGGGGTCGTGGTGGTGCCCTCTTCTTTGTAGCCCCTGACGTGCAGGTTGGCGTGCCCCGCACGGCGGTAGGTCAGTCGGTGGATCAGCGAGGGGTAGCCGTGATAGGCGAACACCACGGGCTTCGTCGGCGTGAAGATGGTGTCGAACTCCCGATCGCTCAGGCCGTGCGGATGCTCCGTGGCCGACTGCAGGCGCATCAGGTCGATCACGTTGACGAAGCGCACCGTCAGCTCAGGAAGCTTTTCGCGCAGGATCGACGCTGCGGCAAGTGCCTCGAGGGTCGGAACATCGCCGGCCGACGCCAGGACGACGTCGGGTTCTGTGCCCGGTTGTTCGGTTCCGGCCCATTCCCAGATGCCCAGTCCGCGGGTGCAGTGGGCGACGGCACCGGCCATCGACAGCCAGTTCGGCGCCGGCTGCTTACCCGCGACGACGACGTTGATGTAGTCGACCGAGCGCAGGCAGTGGTCGTACGTCGAGAGAAGGGTGTTCGCATCGACCGGAAGGTAGACGCGAACCACATCGGCCTTCTTGTTGACCATATGGTCGATGAACCCCGGATCCTGGTGGCTGAAGCCGTTGTGATCCTGGCGCCAGACATGCGACGACAGCAGATAGTTCAGGGACGAGATCGAGCGGCGCCAGGGAATCGAACGCGAGACCTTCAGCCACTTCGCGTGCTGGTTCGCCATCGAATCGATGATGTGGATGAATGCTTCGTAGCAGTTGAACAGCCCGTGCCTGCCGGTCAGCAAGTAACCCTCGAGCCAGCCCTCGCACTGGTGCTCGGAGAGCATCTCCATGACTCGGCCCGCCCGGGCGAGATGCTCGTCGACTGGCCAGATGGCACTGTTCCACTGTTTCTCCGTCTGGGCATAGACGCCCTGCAGCCGGTTGGACGCCGTCTCGTCGGGGCCGAAGATGCGGAAGTTGTCGGGGTTCTGCTCGATCACACCGGCCAGCCAGTCGCCGAGCACCTTGGTCGCCGACTCGCTCGTGGCCCCGGGGGAGGGCACCTCGACACCGTGGTTCCGAAAGTCGGGGAGGTCGAGTTCGCGGCGCAGCAGACCACCGTTCGCAAACGGCGTGGCGCTCATCCGCAGCTCACCGGCGGGGGCGAGCGACGTGATCGAAGCGAGGGGGCGGCCTGTTTCGTCGAAGAGCTCTTCGGGCTTGTACGTGTGCATCCAGTCTTCCAGAATGCGGGTGTGCGCCTCGGTGTCCCGGGCATTCGCGAGCGGTACCTGATGGGCACGCCACGTGTTCTCGACCGGCAGGCCGTCGATCTCGGCGGGGCAGGTCCAACCCTTCGGCGTGCGCAGGATGATCATGGGCCAGTTGGGCGTGCCCTCGAGTGTTCCGTCGGCGGCGTGTCGCTTGATCTCGGCGATCTCATTCATCACGAGATCGAGGGTTTCGGCCATCCGTTCGTGAACCAGCAGAGGGTCTTCGCCGTCGAACCCGCCCGAGACCAGATGCGGGTTGTGGCCGTAGCCGCGCATCAGGGCGAGCAACTGCTCCTCAGGCATCCGGGCCAGCACTGTCGGGTTCGCGATTTTGTATCCGTTGAGGTGCAGAATCGGAAGGACAACGCCGTCTTGGGCAGCATTCAGAAACGCGTTCGAATGCCAGCTCGTGGCGAGCGGGCCGGTCTCCGCCTCGCCGTCGCCGACGACGCAGGCCACGAGCAGGTCGGGGTTGTCGAATGCCGCGCCGTAAGCGTGCGAGAGCGAATACCCGAGCTCACCGCCCTCATGGATGCTGCCGGGGGTCTCGGGCGCGTTGTGGCTGGGGATGCCGCCGGGGAACGAGAACTGGCGGAACAGCCGCTGCATGCCTCTCTCGTTCTGGGTGATGGGGGAGTAGACCTCGCTGTAGGTGCCGTCGAGCCAGGCGTTCGCGACCATGCCGGGGCCGCCGTGGCCCGGCCCGGTGATGTAGAGGGTCGCCTGGCTGCGCTGCTGGATGATGCGGTTGAGGTGCGCATAGACGAAGTTCAGCCCCGGGGTGGTGCCCCAGTGTCCGAGCAGGCGCGGTTTGATGTCATCGCGGCTGAGGGGCTCGCGCAGTAGGGGATTGTCGAGCAGGTAGATCTGCCCGATCGAGAGGTAGTTGGCCGCACGCCACCAAGCGTCGACCCGGTGGAGGTCATCGCCTTCGAGCCTCTGGGGTTCCAGGTGGGGCCAGCAGGCGACGCCCGGTGTGATCGCGGCGCGGAAGGCCGTTCCGACGGTGTCGGTCTCGGCTGTACTCGAATGGGTCATGAGATGGCTCCTGGAGTGGTTTGACTTGCCGCGAGCACCAGCACTGCGGCGAGTGCGGTGACGGCCATGAGGATCATGAGGGCTGCGAGGATGCCCAGCCGGGGCCTGCCTCGTCGGGTGACGAGCTGGGTGATGACCATCGAAGCGTAGAGCAGCACGATGACGATCAGGGCAACGGCCGCCAACCCGTGGGGGGTGAACGGAAGAAGGAAGAACAGCACGGCAGCCGAGATCGCGGCGAACAGCCCCCCGACGATCAGCCAGATCCTGCCCGTCGAGGTGGTGAGCGCGGGCTGGCTGGTGACGCGGGTGGGGTCGAGGGGCGCGTGCGGGTCGTGCAGGGGTTCGGGCATGGTTCAGGTCTAGACCACCGGTCGACGAGGCGGTAGCCCCCGCCCCCGAAGGGAACCCGGGCTCGCAGCAGGAATTGCGGTATGGGGGAGGGGGCGCTGATCCCACCCAGGGGCGCGGGTGGGGCGCCGGCCGCACCCGCGGGCGCGGATAGTCTGTGGGCATGAACTGGGGTCGCCGCTACTTCGCTCTGCAGGCCGTTGCGGGAGCGGCTTGGTGGGTCACGGTCTTCGCATCGCCGTGGGTGCGTGAGACCACGCTGGGCGGTCTTCACCCGGTGGCCGTCGCGGCAGTCGACATCCCCCTCTTCGTGATCGCGTCGGCCCTCGCCGCCGGTGGGGTGCGGAGCGCCTCGATCGTCGCAGCCGGGTGGACCCTGCTTGTCGCCGTCGCTCTGGCGGTCTACGCCACACTCACCGCGCAGGCCGGGTGGGGCGTCGTGCTCATGGCGGGCGCAGCCGCCGGGTCGCTGTTCGCACTTGGCCTCGTGCTGTGGGGCCGGGTGCCCACCGAGTGGATCATTCGCGGGCCGTTCGCACCCCGAGTCGCAGTCGCCCGTGCCGGGGCGGGGCGCCATGTCGCCCTGACGTTCGCACAGATCGTCGTCTTCTGGGGCTTCTTCCTGGTTGTGCTTCCCCTTGTCATCGTCGCGCTGGAACGGCGCTGGGCCGTGGGAATCGACCTGCCGTGGCCGGTGACCGCCGCCGGAATCGGCGTTCTCGTACTGGCCAGTGCGCTGGGTATCTGGTCGGCCGTGACGATGTCGACTCTCGGTGACGGCACGCCCCTCCCGTCGGCCACGGCCAACCGGCTTGTCATCGCCGGACCCTACCGGTGGCTTCGCAACCCGATGGCGCTCGCCGGTATCGCCCAGGGTGTCGGCGTGGGGCTCCTCCTCGGCTCCTGGCTTGTCGTCGTCTATGCGCTCGCCGGCTCGCTGGTCTGGAACTACGCCGTCAGGCCGCACGAGGAGGCGGACCTCGAAGCGCGGTTCGGTGACGATTTCATGGCCTACTGCGCCGATGTGCGGTGCTGGATACCCCGGGTACCGTCTGGCCGGCAGCTCACTCACTAGAACATATGTTCGAATCTGGCTAGGCTCGAGCCATGACACTCGCATTCCAATCCTCACTCTTCGATGACCTCGATGGCGACCCCGAGCTCGAGCAGCTGGGTGACAGCGTGCAGAGAATCGAGCTGACCGAGGGTGCCTGGCTCGACATCCGCCCCGGGTGGGTCAGCAATTCGGATGCGCTCTTCGAACGGCTCGCGCAGGAGGTGCCCTGGCAGGCCGACAAACGGGAGATGTACGACCGAGTCGTCGCCGTACCGCGTCTCGTGTCGTGGTTCGGCCCCGACGCGCTGTTTCCCGACCCGGTGCTCGAGAGCGCCCAGGCCGACCTCAATAAGCACTACGGCAGGCCGAAGGACCAGGTCTTCGAGACGGCCGGGCTCTGCTTCTATCGCACAGGCGATGACAGCGTGGCGTGGCACGGCGACCGGGTCGGGCGCGCCATCGACCGCGACACTATGGTGGCCATCGTCTCGGTGGGCGCGGCACGTACCCTCTCGCTGCGGCCGAAGGCCGGTGGGGAGACCCAGCGCTTCGCTCTCGGTCATGGCGATCTGCTGGTGATGGGTGGCAGTTGCCAGCGCACCCACGAGCACGCGATCCTGAAGACCAAGCAGGCTGTCGGCCCACGCATCAGCATCCAGTTTCGACCGCACTGGAAGCGGCTGTCGGCGTGACCGCGCCATAGTCGGCCGGGCTGAGCAGTGTGACACCGCGGGTGTGGCTGAGGAGCTGGGCCCGCAATCGCACTCCGCGCCGTAGGCAGTTCTCCGCGAGCGCGCGAGCCCAGACGGTGTCGGGTTCTGCGAGCCTCCCTCGGCCGGGCCTCTCCCAGACGAGGATCAGCTGGCTGGCGTCAGCGATGTCGAGGATACCCGCGAGGCGACTCACGAGCACGTCGGTCTCGGTGCGATCGGGCACTGGTGGTAGATCGTCGAGCGGAATGACGATCGGAACGTGATTGTGCAGGTCGTCGAGCATCATCAGCCAGAGTTGGCGTCTGGCGGCTGTTCCGATCACCCGAAGTGCGCGGTCTTCGATCTGCGTGTCGGTGGTCAGGGGGTCATGGAGTGCCTTCTCGGCGGTTCGTGTGTTCATACCGAGAAGACTGGCTCCCCGCAGCCCGCCCCGCCGCGACAAACCATGATCTGTGGATAACCCTGTCGAAAGCGAGTTTGTGGAGAAGGGGAGACCGCAGCGCTTCGCTGAGCGAGCTGTGGCCCCGAACCGCCGACCGGGTCGGGGTGCGGGGCCACAGGGGTGTTGCTGGGGGTGAGGGCTAGGCCGCAGCCTTCTCCGACACGGCAGCCACGACGTCGCGCACGACAGACTCGAGCTGGGCGACGACTTCGGCGTCATCCTTCGGGTGGATCTCGGCGAAGCGCACGACCGAGCCGGGGATGGAGAGCTTCGTCTCCTCGAGCACCGAGGCGCCGGCTGTGGCCAGTGACTTGCGGGCCTCGTCCTGCGCCCAGATGCCGCCGAACTGGCCGTAGGCGCTGCCGATGGCCGCGACGGGCTTGCCCGAGAGCGAGCTGGCGCCGAAGGGACGCGAGGCCCAGTCGATGGCGTTCTTCAGCACGGCGGGGATGGTCGCGTTGTGCTCGGGCGTGATGACGAGAACGGCATCTGCTGCCGCGACAGCGTCGCGGTACGTGGTCGCCGCGGCGGGAACGGAGCCCTCGACGTCGATGTCCTCGTTGTAGAACGGGATGTCGGCGAGGCCTTCGAAGATGGTCAGTTCGACGCCCTCGGGGGCGACGCCCACGGCGGCTTCGGCGAGCTGGCGGTTGGTCGAGCCGGCGCGGAGGCTGCCGACGAGAACGAGAATCGAGGTTGACACGGTTGCTCCTAGGTAAAGAGGGAAGCCGGGGTGAGCCGGCAGAGGGGTGGTCTGACACAGAAGTAAACCGGACCGCAGTCCGTTTATTCCCGCCGGTCGGGTCAATCTGAGAATGTCCACCTGCTACGGTCGGGTGCATGGATGCCCGGCTGCTGCCAATCGCGGGCCCGAACCCGCCCGAACGAGCCGATGCCGTACGAAACCGTGGGCTCATCCTGGAGGCGGCCCGTCGCATCCTGAACGACCGCGGCGTGGACGGGCTCACCATGGATCTGCTTGCCGCAGAGGCCGGGGTGGGCAAGGGCACCATCTTCCGCCGCTTCGGCTCCCGCTCGGGGCTCCTGCTCACCCTGCTGAACGAATTCGAGACCGACTTTCAGCGACGGTTCATGAGCGGCCCGGCGCCGCTCGGCCCGGGGGCTCTGCCGATCGAGCGCCTCGTCGCGTTCGGGCGTGAGCGCCTCGCGCTACTCGAGGTGCAGGGCGACCTGCTGCGCGCGGCCGAGGAGCGCCCCGACTTGCGGTACGCCTCGGCGCCGCGGGCTGCGGGGGCGATGCACATCCACATTCTGCTCAACCAGGCGGGATACGACGGCGACACGGCCGTGCTGGCGTTCACTCTGCTGTCGTCGCTGGATGCCACGGTGGTGCTCTACGAGAACCGGTCGGCGAACATGTCAATGCAGCGGCTCGCCGACGGCTGGGAAGACGTGGTGCGGCGGGTGACGGCGCCCCGGGCATCCTGAACTGCGGGCCCGGCTCGGGGAGGCGTCGGGGCGCCGAGGCGTTCGGGCATCCCGAACCGGTCGCGTTCGGCCTACGCTTCTGTGCATGAGCATCCTCGTGACGGCTGAGCAGCTGCAGGCCCTCCTCGCATCCGGTGACCGCGTCGTCGTGCTCGACGTGCGCTGGAAGCTGGGTGGCCCACCCGGGAAGCCGCTGTACCTGGCGGGGCACATCCCGACGGCCGTCTACGTCGACCTCGACACCGAGCTTGCGCGGCACGGCGAGAAGGATGAGGGGCGACATCCGGTGCCCCTCATCGACGACCTGCAGCGGGCCGCGCGCTCCTGGGGGATCGATCCCGGCGACACGGTGGTTGTCTACGACGACCTCTCGAATCTGTCGTCGGCGCGGGGGTGGTGGCTGCTTCGCAACGCGGGCATCACCGATGTGCGCCTGCTCGATGGGGCACTGGGAGCGTGGATCGCCGCGGGCTACGAACTCGAGACGGGTGACGTTCGGCCCACGCCTGGGTCGGTGACGCTCGAGTACGGGTCGCTGCCGACGCTCGACGGCGATGGTGCTGCGGCCCTGGCGTCGACCGGGGTGCTGCTCGATGCCCGTGCGCCGGAACGGTTTCGGGGTGAGGTGGAGCCGATGGATCCGCGGGCGGGGCACATTCCGGGTGCGCGCAATGCACCCGCGGCGGCGAACGTCGACGCTTCGGGCCGGTTTTTGCCCGCCGACGAGCTGCGCGCACGGTTCGAGGCGCTGGGTGTGCGGGACGATCGGCCGGTGGGTGTGTACTGCGGATCGGGTGTCACGGCAGCGGCCGACGCGGTGGCGCTGACGCTCGCAGGGTTCGCGCCCGCGCTGTACCCGGGCTCATGGTCCGCGTGGTCGAACACGCCGGGCCGGCCGGTCGCGACGGGGGCCTGACGCGCCCACCCGGCCCGCCGACTTTGCGCAAAAGCACCCAAACCTCAGGTCTTGGGTGCTTTTGCGCAAAACGCGGCCCGGTCGGGCGCGCGCGGCGCGGTCAGGGCACCTCGTCGGGCACATAGCTCAGGATGTCGCCGGGCTGGCAGCCCAGAACGGAGCAGATGGCGTCGAGCGTCGTGAAACGCACCGCCTTGGCGCGACCGTTCTTCAGGATCGACACGTTCGCGACCGCGAGGTCGATCGCGGCGGCGAGGTCGGTCACCGACATCTTCTTCTTAGCGAGCTCGACGTCGAGGTTGATGACGATCGCCATCAGATCACCTCGGCGAGTTCGCTCTGCAGGCGGATGGCAGTGTGCAGCAACCGACGCATGACCACGACGATCAGCGCGAGCGCGGTCGCGGCGGCCGACACTGTGAGGGCCAGTACGGCGAGCGGGAGAGTGGTCGGCTGCGGGTCGGCGACGAGCCAGACGGCGAAGTAGACGAATCCGGCGGCGGCGATGACGGCGCCGACACTCAGAGCGCCGATGGCGGTGTTCACCCAGGTGTCGGCGTGTGCACGGTCGTCGAAGATGCGGTCGCGGTGAACCATCGTGACGAGCATCCACGCGCTGACCAGCACGCATTCGACCGCGACGCAGCCAGCGATGACGACCCCGACGAGCACCCCGGCCGACACTCCTGACAGCAGTGCGGTCGCCACCGCTCCGGAGGAGGCCTGCGCCGCGAGGGCGCCCGCGAACAGCAGGACGAGCAGCGACCTGAGCGAGAGCAGAGTCAGTCTGGACATGAGCACCCCATATCGAATACCGTGCATTTTGTATCGATATTCGATACGTTAACGGACAACACATTACCGCATCAGCCCCGCGGCGGCCAGTTCGCCGGGCGTTGTGCGCCAGACACAAGGAGTTCTCATGCCCGCATCGACCACCACCCAGCCCGCCGACTTCGCGATCTGGGACGACTACTTCGAGGCCAACCTCGCCCGGCACGACCGTCTCGACGCCCTGATTCCGTGGAACACCGTCTCGCTCCTGCCCGCTGGCGACGTCGTGGCGCTCGCGCGATCGCTGCAGCGTTTCGAGCTGGGAGAGAGCGGGGAGGGCGAGGGGCTCCGTTCGAAGGCCCGCAAGCGGAACGACCCCGCCTACGACCGGGCGCTCGTGCGTTTCGTCGCCGAGGAGCAGAAGCACTCCGCGCTCTTCGGCGCCGCGCTGGCCGGGTCCGGTGAGAAGAGGCTCACGTCGCACTGGTCGGATGCCGCGTTCGTGGTGCTGCGCCGCCTGATGGGTCTGCGCACCGAGGTCACCCTCTTCCTCATCGCCGAGACGACCGCGATGGAGTACTTCCGCGCGCTCGGTCGGTGCGGCGACCCGGTCATCAGAGGCGTCGCGCGGCGGGTTCTGACCGACGAGGTGGAGCACGTGCGGTTCCAGATCGATCAGCTGAGGGTGGGTTTCGAGCACACGCCGCAGGCGGGCCGGATGATCGCCGCAGCCGCCGCGTGCGTCGTCGCCGCGGGCGCGGCGACGGTTCTGGCGCTCGACCACGCGCCGGCGATGCGGGCGTGCGGATTGCATCCGCTGCTGTTCTGGGGCCGAGCCCTCCGCGCCTTCGGCCGGGCGGTGCCGCAGGCGTTCCGGCTGGGCGGGGGCGGGGAGGTGCGCTTCGGCCCGAGAACCCCCGCAGCCGTGGCCGGCACGGCGGCAGTGCCGACCGCGCAGACGGCGGGCGGTTGCGGAATGTCGCCGGTGAGCCTCGGTGTGCGACCCGAGCAAGTTAGGCTTACCTAACCTCGACAGGAGTTCATGATGACCGCGGCCCCACCCTCCCCACCAGAATCCGTACCCGCGCAGGACCCGGCGAGGCGCGGCGGGCGCCCCGCGCGGCCGCAGCTCACCCTGACGGTGGTGCGGCGCGAGCAGCTCGGTCCGCACCTGGTGCGGGTGGTGCTGGGGGGAGACCGGTTCGACGAGTTCGCCACCACCGAGGCGACCGACGCGTACGTGAAGATCGTCTTCGCGAAGCCGGAGCTGGGACTGGTGCCACCGTACGATCTGGCCGCGCTGCGGGAGAGCGGTCTTGCCGCAGCAGATCTTCCCGTGACGCGCACCTACACCGTGCGGACGGTCGATCCGGTCGCCCGCGAGCTCTCGATCGATTTCGTGGTGCACGGCGACGAGGGTCTCGCGGGGCCGTGGGCGAACGCCGCCCAGCCCGGTGACACGCTCACCTTCAGCGGGCCGGGTGGTGCCTACGCGCCCGACCCCGCCGCCGACTGGCACCTGTTCGCCGGGGATCTGTCGGCGCTGCCCGCCATTGCGGCGGCGATCGACGCCCTGCCCCGTACGGCTTTGGGGCTCGCGTTCATCGAGGCGACCGCCGAGAACGATGCTCTGGTTCTGGATGCCCCGGCGGGCGTGACCGTGCAGTGGCTGTTCACCGGTGGTGGCCACCGCGCGCGTCTCGCGGAGGCGGTCTCGTCGGCCGAATGGCTCCCGGGCCGCCCGCAGGTCTTCGCCCACGGAGAGCGGGACGCGATGAAGGCGCTGCGCGATGTCTTCGCCCAGCGCGGAGTGCTTCGCTCGGAACTCTCCCTCTCGGGCTACTGGGCCGCGGGACGCACCGAAGACCGCTTCCAGGCCGAGAAACGCGAACCCATCGGCGCGATCGAACCCGTCTCCGACTGACGCCGCCCCGGCAATGGCTCATCGAATCATTCCTTGACTTGTGAACCGCCCGAGGCCAAAGTGAGGATTGCCCAATAAAAGGAAATCGGGTAATGGAACGCTCAACAAGTAGGTCGCGCCTCGGTGCGGCGGGGTTGGCTATGGTCGTAGGCCTTACGGTGCTTGCAACGCTCGGCGTGGCGACACCGGCTGAGGCTTTCAAGAATGGAGCTGGAACGCGCCGTGAAAATGCTTCCTCATGGCCTGATCGTCGTCTTCTGTGGCTCTCTGTTTCTCTCCGGGTGCGCCGGCGAAGCCGTTGCTGATCAACCGGGATCGGCGTCGGCCCTGTCGACCTCAGGTGTGCCGCCTACCTCGGCCGAACCGACCAATGAATCACTGGACTGCACGACGGAAGCCAACAGAAGAATCCCCACCTGCACGGGAGAGTTCTTGCCCGGAGTCGCCCCCACTCCTGGGCAAGCAGTCATAGACGAGAGGACGGCGATCTCGATAGCGGTTCACGGGTATGGTTCCCCCGAGGGCTCACCCGCCGCTGCAAAGCTCATCACATACGCAGAATGGGTGGGTCACTATGGCGGCGGAACCACCTCCCAGATTGAAGACAGCAGGCCTGTTTGGGTGGTGGTGGTCTCGCAGTCGACGACGAACCTGCGGCAGCTGGGGCCTCCCGGTTCGACTATCCCAGCGGCGTCGGGTTACACGGTACTTCTCGATGGGTACTCCAGTGTGCCGATCGAGCTGGTCTACGGTGAACTGAAGATCACCTAGCCGCCCGCTGCCTCCTACCGCCGCGCCGCCCGCACCCGGCCCGCCACCACGGCCGCCACTCCGGCGGCCAGAGCGAGCGCACCGACAGCCCCGAGCGTCGTCGGCGACACGCGGGCGGAGGCCGCAGCATCCTGCAGCTCGCTGCCGACCCTGACGGTGGCACTGCCGACGGGGGCGGGGGAGAGGAACGGCACACCGGTCAGACTCTCGGCGAGCTCCCAGAGGCCGGAGGCGACCTTCAGGTCTCGCGACAGCGGCGTCGAGGAGGCGATGCGCGGGTACCCGCGAACCTCACCGGGCCCGCCGGGTCCGTAGTACTGCCCGCCGACCGCTTCGGGCGAGGTCGCTGCATACAGCACCGGCAGGGCCCCTTCGGTGCTGGCCTGGCCGACGCGGGTGAGGGCCGCGATGAGCGCGCTCTGCACCGGGTCGGTGTGCGTGTGCAGCTCGGTTCTTGCCAGGCCCGGATGCGCCGCGAACGACCGCACGGCAGATCCGGAGGCCGAGAGTCGCCTCTGCAGTTCGTAGGCGAACACGAGGTCGGCGAGTTTGGACTGGCCGTAGGCGGGCCAGCGACGGTAGGTGCGCCGCAGGTAGTTCGGGTCGTCGAGATCGATCCGGCCCATCAGATGGGCGAGGCTCGACAACGAGACGACCCGCTCGGTGATGAGCGGCAGCAGAAGCCCGGTCAGGGCGAAATGGCCGAGGAAGTTGGTTCCGAACTGCAGCTCGAACCCGTCGGCCGTGCGCTGCTGGGGGGTGGCCATGACGCCGGCGTTGTTGATGAGAACGTCGACCCGCTCGGTCTCCGCCGCGAACCGTCGCACCGATTCGAGGTCGGCGACATCGAGCTGCCGCACGGTGACGTCACCCGGCATGCGTGCAGCGGCGGCGTCACCCTTGGCGACGGTGCGGCAGGCCAGCACGACGTGCGCACCGTGCCCGGCCAGGGCGGTGGCGGCGGCCTCGCCCAGCCCGCTGTTCGCACCGGTGATGATGATCGTCTTGCCGGTCTGGTCGGGGATGTCTGAGGCGGTCCACTGGGCAGTCATGACTTCAACCTACGGCTCTCCCGGGCCCCGTCGTGACCTGGATCGCCGACACCCGCGTTTCGGTCGTCCTCGGCCTGTCGTCGGCCTGTCGCCGGGCTCGGCGGTCATCGCCATCGTCAGGGGTGCCTCGTGCCGTCGATCCCGGGCGATCAGTCGGTGTAGTAGCCCGCGTCGAGGTCGGCGAGGAGGCCCTGGTGGGTGGGAGTCCAGCCGAGCAGGGCCTGGGTGATCTCGCTCGAGGCGGGCACGTCGACCCCGAAGAAACGACCGATCCAGCCGAAGTGCCCGGCCGCAGCATCCGGAGTCACCGACACCGTCTCGAGACCGAGCTTGCGGCCGATCGCCTCGGCGATCTCGCGGGTCGGAATGCCCTGCTCGCCGACCGCATGCACCACAGACCCGGCCGGGGCCTTCTCGAGTGCCAGCCGCACCATGTTCGCGGCGTCGAGCCGGTGCACCGCAGGCCAGCGGTTGGAGCCGTCGCCGATGTAGGCCGACACACCCTTGGTGCGGGCGACACCGACGAGGGTGGAGACGAAGCCGTGGTCGCCCGCGCCATGCACCGTGGGTGAGAACCGCAGGGCAACGGTGCGCACTCCGCGCGCGACGGGGGAGAGCGCAAGCTCCTCGGCTCCGCCGCGGGGCGCATCGGGGCCGGTCATGGGGTTCGCGTCGTTCTCGGTCGCGAGGCGTCCGGGTGCGAGGAGGGCAACTCCCGAGGCGAAGAGAAAGGGCTTGTCTGTGCCGCTGAGGGTGTCGAGGAAGGTCTCGACGGCCGCGCGTTCCGTGCGACCGGCACCCAGGTAGTCGGAGAAGTCGTGGTTGAAGGCGAGATGGATGACGCCGTCGGCGTTCTCGGCGCCCGTCCGGAGGCTGTCGAGGTGTGACGCCTGCTGCGGCAAGGGCGGCCTCAGCCTCGGTGGAACGGGCGAGGCCCACCACCTCGTGGCCGGCCGCGAGGAGTTCGGGAACGACGGCTCCGCCGATCCAGCCGGATGCTCCAGTGACGAATACGCGCATTCTTCTGCTCTCTTTCTGGGGTCGGGTGATGATCGGCCGACCGTGATGTCAGTTGCTGTCATGAGCGTAGCATGATCATGACAGTCACCGACATCACCTCTTCTCGCACGGTACGCTGAGGGGGTGGGACGATGGCAACCGGGGGCGCACGAGCGCCTGATGCAGAGTGCGATAGAGCTGTACTCCGAGCGCGGTTTCGAGCAGACCACGGCCGCCGAGATCGCCCAGCGGGCGGGGGTGACCGAGCGCACGTTCTTTCGCTACTTCGCCGACAAGCGTGAGGTTCTGTTCAACGGTTCCGCCGAGCTGCAGCGCCGGGTCGTCACCGCGATCGCCGAGGCGCCGGCCGAGATGGCGCCCCTCGACGTGATGAGCCGGGCGATGCAGGGCGCCGCAACGCTCATGCAGGAGAACCGCGCGTGGTCGAGGCAGCGCACGGCAGTGATCGCGCTGAACCCGGGGTTGCAGGAACGGGAGCTGCTGAAGTTGGCGCGGCTCGCCTCCGCCGCAGCTGTCGCGCTCCGCGAGCGCGGCGTGCCCGAGCTCGCGGCGAGCCTGGCCGCCGAGACCGGGGTGACGGTGTTCAAGATCGGGTTCGAGACCTGGGTCGGTGACGACGCGCATCCGGATTTCGCGCGGTGCATCCGCGACTCGCTCGACCAGCTGCGGGGAATGACCTCGGGGGTTTAGGCGGGCACCCCTGCGCGGCCTGGGGCCGCGCCCCACCGCGGCCCCAGGCCGCACATCGCCGCGCCCCGCTGCCCCCCGCCGCTCAGAGCGGCTTGCGCATCTCCAGCTCGCGCTGGTGCGGATTCAGGATGTACGGAAAGAGCCGCCCCGTCTCGACGTAGCCCCGGCGCCGGTACGCTGCGATCGCCCGGGAGTTCTCGGAGTGCACGTGCAGCAGCAGGGCGTCTGACTCGGTTCGTGCCCACTCCTCGACCCTCTGCAGCAGCGCATCGGTGACACCGGAGGTTGCTCCCCGCCAGGCCGGCGACACGAACACCCCCACGAGCATCGGCCCGGCCGGGTCGAGGTAGCCGCCCATGGTTCCCACCCAACGGCCGCCCGCGGCCTCGTCGATGGCGACGAGTGCCGTGCCGCGCGTGTTCTCGCCGCGCCGGGCCCGCTCACGCCAGGTCGACTCGCCCAGCGACTCGGCCGTGGCGAGCGTCTCGCCGAACGCGATCGGGGTGTCGGCGAGCATCTCGAGCCGCAGCGCACGCACCCGGCTCCAGTCGGCTTCGGATGTTCGGCGAACGGTGATCGTGGGCGGGCTCACCCTCCCAGCGTAGGCCGCGTGCGGCGCCGGCGGGCGCCGTGGGGCCGGCGGGCGCCGCGGCGCCGGCGGGCGCCGTGGGGCCGGCCGAGGCGTCTGGCGGTGCCGCCGGGTAGGCGAAGATGGATCGGGTGACCGTGACGATCTCTCCCACCGACTGGAACGACCCCGACGCCGACCGCCTGCGCCGCGCACAGCGCGCGGAACTCGACACCCGCTACGGCGCCGACACCGAACCCGGTACCAAACCGACCGCAGACGACATCGCCGTGTTCCTGGTGGCCCGCGACGAATCCGGTGCCGCCGTCGGCTGCGGCGCGCTCCGGATGCTCGGCCCCGGTGAGGCGGAGGTGAAACGGATGTTCGTCGAGAGGCCGTCGCGGGGCACAGGGGTCTCCACGGTCATCCTGCGCGCCCTCGAAACCGAGGCGCTTCGGCTCGGGGTCACGACGCTGAAGCTCGAGACTGGTCCGGCCCAGCCGGACGCCGTGCGGTTCTACACGCGTGAGGGGTACACGAGCATCCCGCGGTTCGGGTACTACGAGGAATCCGAGGGCTCCCTGTGCTTCGCCCGGCGACTCTGCTAATGTAAACGATGTTCACATCGGGGGGTCGGCGTGGCGTGGAATAAACACCCGGCGCCCGCGCTTCTCGGGTGGAGGGGGCCTCACAGCCCGCCACCGACTACTGCTTCCACCGACAGGAGCCACCGTGTCTGACAAGACCCTTCCCGATCTTCGCAAGGGGGAGCCCACCGCGACCGCTGCGCCGGCCGTGCCGGCTGGGGCTGCCGGGGCTGCTAGGGCCGCCGCGACCGCCGCGCCCACCGGGCCCGACGCCGACGCCGCTCTCGCCGCGCGCAACAGGCTGGTCATCGGCATCCTGCTGGTCAGCGCGTTCATCGTCATTCTGAACGAGACCATCATGAGCGTGGCCCTGCCCCGCCTGATGGAAGACCTGGTCATCCCGGCCGAGTCGGCCCAGTGGCTCACGACGGCGTTCATGCTGACAATGGCCGTGGTCATTCCGATCACCGGCTTCCTGCTGCAGCGCTTCAACACCCGGCCCGTCTTCATTGCGGCCATGGGGCTGTTCTCCATCGGAACGTTCGTCGCGGCGACCGCCCCCGGGTTCGAGGTGCTGCTGGTTGCCCGCGTCATCCAGGCCTGCGGAACGGCCATCATGATGCCGCTTCTGATGACCACGGTGATGACGCTCGTCGCACCCGCCTCGCGTGGGCGCACGATGGGCAACATCTCCATCGTCATCTCGGTGGCGCCGGCGATCGGACCGACCATCTCGGGCCTCATTCTGAGCGTGCTCGACTGGCGCTGGATGTTCTGGCTCGTGCTCCCCATCGCCGTCGCAGGTCTCATCGTGGGCGCCCTGCGCATCCCGAACGTCACGACGCCGCGCAAGGCGCCGTTCGACGTGCTGTCGGTGGTGCTCTCCGTCTTCGGCTTCGGCGGTCTGGTCTATGGGCTGACGACCATCGGCGGGGCGAATGCGGTGAGCTGGATGCCCAGCTGGGGCCCGCTCGTCATCGGAATCGTCGCGCTCGCGGCCTTCGTGCTGCGGCAGTTGCAGCTGCAGCGCACGGATCGTGCGCTGCTCGACCTGCGCACCTTCCTGTCGAAGAACTTCACTCTCTCGATCGTGATGTTCGCAATCAGCATGATGGCACTGTTCGGCACACTGATTCTGCTGCCGCTGTACCTGCAGAACGTGCTGCGTCTCGACACGCTCTCGACCGGACTGCTGCTGCTGCCGGGTGGGCTCGTGATGGGTGTGCTGGCTCCGTTCGTCGGGCGCATCTACGACAGGCGTGGGCCGATGGTGCTGCTCGTTCCGGGCGCCATCATCGTGAGCGGGGTGCTCTGGTCGCTCACGCAGGTCACGTCGACAACGCCGGTGCCGCTCATCCTCGTCGCGCACATCGTTCTCTCCGTCGGGCTCGCGCTGCTGTTCACGCCGCTGTTCACCGCGAGTCTCGGATCGCTGAAGCCTGCGCTGTACTCGCACGGCAGCGCCGTCGTCGGCACGGTGCAGCAGGTGGCGGGTGCCGCCGGTACCGCGGTCTTCGTGACACTCATGTCGACCCGTGCCGCGTCACTCGTGGCGACCGGGGCCGACCCGATCCTGGCGCAGACCGACGGCATCCGGGCCGCGTTCCTGGTCGGCGCGATCGTGTCGGTCGGCGCGGTCGTGGTCTCGTTCTTCGTGCGCAAGCCCGCCGATGTGCAGGGTGGGTCGGCCCCGCTGGGGCACTAGCCGCACTCTGATGCGGGCAGACGGGGGCTGTCCGTTCGGGGTCGCCGTCGGGCTCTCACGTTCGGCCGGAGCCTGTCAGGCGAAGATGCGGAAGCCGTTGGCGATGCGGTTGACGGGGGTGAAGAAGGCGAAGAGCGGCACGATGATGCGCAGCATGTAGACGATCACGGTGATGTCAGCCAGGTCGGAGATGAGGAACAGCACGATGGCGACGAGGCCGAAGAGCATCGCTCGAACGGCGGTGCGGCGCCATTCCACGAACAGGATGGCGAGGCCGACCGACACGAGCACGAGGCCCGTGTCGACGACGAAGGCGCCGAGCTGGGGGTTCGTGATGAGGTGCGCGATGCTCCACAGAACGATGGCGACAGCCCACATGGTGACGAATGCCAACCCGGCGACCGGCTTCGGCAGCGACGCGCCAGGAGACCTGACCACAATGTTGTCGACCATGTGCGTTCAAACTCCTCGTTCGTGAATGTCTGAGATCCCTGGTGAAAGCTTATCCTGCGGTCGGGCTACCCTCGGAGCATGCCCGAGAACCCCGCAACGAAGGCCGCCGCCGACGCTGAGAACAGCAGAACCTTTCAGGTGCTCGCCCGCCTCGGCTATGCCGTCAACGGGCTGCTGCATGTGCTGATCGGGGTCATCGCCCTCTCTGTGGTGGTGGGCGGTGGCGGTGGGGAGGCCGATCAGTCGGGCGCGCTCTCGCAGCTCGCCAGCAATCCGGCCGGCGTCGCGCTGCTCTGGCTGATCGTCGTCGGGCTCTTCGCGCTCGGGCTGTGGCAGATCGTCGCGGGCTTCCAGGTGAGACGGAGCGATCCGAAGAAGGCCTGGGGCAAGCGCGTCTCCGAGTTCGGCAAGGCCCTCGCCTACCTCGCCGTCGGGGTCACGGCGCTCACGTTCGCACTCGGGGGCTCGAAGAGTTCGTCGGGATCGAGCCAGGGCGCGAGCGCGACGGCCCTCGCGACACCGGGCGGTGTGTTCGCAGTGGTCGCTGTGGGGCTGGTCGTGTTCGGTATCGGTGTCTTCTTCATCGTGCGGGGCATCTCCCGCAGATTCACCAAAGACCTCCGGATGCCCGCCGGTACGGCCGGCCGGATTGTCGTCGTGCTCGGGACGGTCGGCTACATCGCGAAAGGCATCGCGCTCGCGGTCGTCGGCGCGCTGTTCGTGGTTGCGGCAGCGACGTTCGACGCGTCGAAGGCGACGGGGCTGGACGGCGCCCTCAAGGCGCTCGCGGCTCTTCCTTTCGGAGCGGTCATCCTGATCGTGATCGGTATCGGACTGATCGCGTACGGGGCGTACCTCGGGGCGCGTGCGCGCTGGGGCAGGCTCTGACCCCCTCGCCAGGCCTTCCGAGCGCCCCACCGGGGCAGAAGGATCCTGACTTGTTCGCGTCGACGAGGGAGCCCCCGTGCACACGGGCAGCCAGGCCGCGGAGTGGTTGACCCGCAACCCGCCTCCCGCGTACTCAGTGCGTTCATCTCATGAGCTCGACGAGCAGATCGAGGCGGAGAGAGACTCCTGGGAGTGATCTACCTCGACTCGTGCATCGTCATCTACGCGGTCGAAGATGACGGGCAGCAGGGGCGTGCGGTGCGTCGGCGCCTGGCTGAGCTCGGTGCGCAGACGGTGGTCATCAGCTCGCTGGTGAAGTTGGAGTGCCTCGTCGGTGCTCATCGGAAGGGTGATCTCGCGTTGGTCGACCACTATCTGCGGGCGTTCGAGCAGTTCGGGCTGGTCGAGCTCGGCGACGCCCAGTACCTCCGAGCCGCAGAGCTCCAGGCCCGGCACGGCATCAGGACGCCCGACTCCCTGCATCTGGCTGCGGCACAGGGCGCAGGGTGCTCTGAACTGTGGACCGCAGACTCCCGGTTGTCGGCGGCATCCCTCGGTCTCGCGGTCGACGTCGGGTGCGGTTACGGCGTCTGAGAGCGTTTGGCGATCATGCGGGGGGCGATCCAGAGGAGCGCGACGGTTCCGACGATTGCGCGCACTGCTGCGAAGACGAGCACCCACCAGCCCATACTCTGGCCGCCGACGAGCAGGGTGACGCCGATGAGCACCAGGGCGACGTCGGCCGCGTAGGGCACCTTGAGCCAGAACATCAGTCGGCGGGTCGGGTCCATGGTTCCGTTGTGCGCCCGCAGGGCACCCGGCGCCTGTGAGCCCACGGGTGATCTCTGCAGGGACGCGCCCGTCGTCCGCGAGCC
This sequence comes from Subtercola boreus, assembly GCF_003399645.1. Classification (GTDB taxonomy): domain Bacteria; phylum Actinomycetota; class Actinomycetes; order Actinomycetales; family Microbacteriaceae; genus Subtercola; species Subtercola boreus_A. Next base: position 50,043 of record NZ_NBXD01000002.1, on the reverse strand, counting down.
CACGGGATCAGCGGCGGCGACGGATGCGGATCGGCCCCTTCGCTGTCGACGGGTCGACGACCGAGCCGCCCTGCGTGATCTCCACTTCGCCGGCCGCGACCATCCGCCTGGCCGCCCGCCGGACCGGCTCCATCAGGGCTCGCCACTCGTCTTCGTTCGAGGTGACGGCCCGTGCGACATCCGAGGGGCAGATCGTCGACGAGGCGGCTCGGCCGGCGAGCAGGCTCCGGATGCCGTCCTCCAGTTTCAGATCGGATGCCGACACCTTCTGCCGCCGGCACGCATCGCTGCAGTAGCGCACGTCATCCCAGTTGCGCTCCCACTTCTTGCGCCACTCGATGCGGCGTCCGCAGGAGGCGCAGGTCTTGTCGGCGGGAGGCATGCTTCCATCATCCGTCGGACGAACACCGGATGCCACGGGTTGCGCTGAGGGCGAAGCGCGAAACACTCCGGCACCCCGCGACCGAAGCGCTCGGCGCGTCTTGCTACGCTGCTGGCATGATCACCGCCGGAGTCGACCTCGCGGCGGAGGCGAAGGGCACGGCGCTCGCCATCATCGAGTGGAGCGACGCGGTTACCGTGGCCGCCCCGGCCGACGGCGCGACCACGGCGACCCCCGGAGCGGTGGACGCCGGTACGGAGGAACCTGCGCCAGGCGACTCGATGACCGCCCAGCGCGCGACCCTCACCGCCCTCACCCTGGGCGTCGGCGACGACCTCATCGCCGAGACGGCCACGAGAGTCGACAAGCTCGGCATCGACTGCGCCCTCGGCTGGCCCGACGAATTCGTCGACTTCGTGGTCGCGCACCGCGACGAACGGCCCCTCGACCCCTCGAGCGACGGCGGGATGGACTGGCGCCGCAGCCTGGCCTACCGTGAGACAGACCGCCGGGTGCGCGCCCGAACCGGGCGCTGGCCCCTCAGCGTCTCAACCGACCGCCTCGGGCTGACCGCCATGCGCTGTGCGGGCCTGCTCGCGCGCATCGCGGAGCGAGGCATCCCGGTCGACCGTTCGGGCGCCGGCCGGGTGGTCGAGATCTACCCGGGCGCCTCGCTCAGGCTCTGGGGCTTCGTCACGACCAACTATCGAACGGATGCCCGGCGGCGCTCCGAGCTCGTGACAGAGGTGCTGGCGGCCGCGCCCTGGCTCGAGGTGGGGGCGTTCGGCGCCCTCATGCACTCCTCGACCGATGCGTTCGACGCGGTGATCGCCGCCCTTGCGACGCGCGCAGCAGCCCTCGGAGCATACGACGCCCCCGACGAACGGATGCTCGCCCGCGCTCGCCGCGAGGGGTGGGTCGCCCTCCCCAACGGCACCGTCGACTCGCTCGCCGGTCGCTGAGCACCCCGGTCGCCGCGCTACGCCGCGCTGCGCCCGGCCGCACTGCACCCCACCGCGCAGAGCCGCGCCGCGCAGAGCCGCCACGCGGCGCCGCGCCGCACCCCACCGCGCAGAGCCCCACCGCACCGCACCGCACCGCGCAGAGCCGCCACGCGGCTAGGCTCGCGGCATGACCACCGCTCGCCCCACCGCGCGCCCCACCGCCCTCGTCACGGGCGCAACGAGCGGCATCGGCCGCGCAATCGCGATCGACCTCGGCCGCACCCACCACGTTCTGGTCGGTGGCCGCAACCGTGCACGCATCGACGAGCTCGTCGGGTCGCTGCCGTCGGCCGAACCGTTCGCCGGCGACCTGGTGCAGGGTCCGATCCCACCTCTGCCCGCCTCGCTCGACGTGCTGGTGCACTCCGCGGGGGTGGAAGCCGGATCGACCGTCGAACACACCGAACGCGAGACCTGGGAGACCGTTTTCGCCGCGAACGTGTTCGCGGTCGCCGAACTCACGCGGCTGGCGCTCCCGGCGCTCCGTGCGGCATCCGGGCTCGTCGTCACGATCAACAGCGGATCCGGCTTCAGCAGCACCCCGGGCGGAGCGGTGTACGCCGCCTCGAAGTTCGCCCTCCGCGCCTTCACCGATGCACTGCGGGAGGAGGAACGCCTTCACGGCGTCAGGGTGTCGAGCGTGCATCCGGGGCGCACAGACACAGCGATGCAGCGGGCCAAGGTCGCGGCTGAGGGCGACGAGTACGACACGCGGCTGTACCTGGCGCCGGAGTCGGTGGCCGCAGCCGTGCGTAGCGTGGTCGACCTGCCCCCGGGCGGAACGATCGAGACGCTCTCGATGCGCCCGACCCTCCGGCGCGGGTAGGCCCCGGCCGTCGACCACTCGACCGGAGCTCAGCCGATGTGGAGCACCCTGGAGATGCGATCTGGCGGAGCTCCGTCCTGGTGGAACAGAGCCCCCGCCCGAAGCGGGGTCAGGCCGTGCGGGCCTTGCGCTGCTCGCGCCGACGTCGCCACCACGCGGATGCCCTGCCGAGCATCCGGCGCAGGAAGGCGTTGACCCGCCGCGCGGCGGCGAACTCGGTGCCGAGCACCGCGAACCCGAGGAACACGATCAGCCAGCCCGGACCCGGCAGCGGAATGAGCACGATACCCACCAGCACGATCGTGATGCCGACCGCCGCGACCGCGACGAGGTAGGAGAGGCGAAGGCGGGGATGGAGCTCGATGAACGCCCGGCGCCGGGCGAGCCACAGCCGGAACGGATGTCTCGCTGAACTTCCCTCGTCGATGCTTCTCTGCCAGGCGGTTGTCATGTGCCCAAAACTAGGCCTGCCCACTGGGAGAAACACGAGTGCGAGGTGCGCATTGCATGTCCGTCGGAACGCGCGTGCCGCGGCGGGTCAGGCCTCCGCTGGCTCCTTCTCGGGCTCCGGGTCGGCGGGCGCTGGGCGCTCGGCGTGGTTCCACACCTTGATGGTCGCCCAGGCGACCGCCGCGATCGGCACCGCGAGCACGGCCCCGACGATGCCGCCGAGGATGGTGCCCGCGGTCAGCGCGACGAGAATGACCAGTGGATGCAGCTTCAGCGAGTTCGCCATCACGACGGGCTGCAGCAGGTTGCCCTCGAGCTGGTTCACGGCGACGACGATCAGGATCACGATCAGCGCGATGAACGGCCCGTTCGCCACCAGCGCCACGAGGGCGGCGAGCACCCCGGCCAACGTCGCTCCGATGATCGGGATGAAGGCCGTGAGGAACACGATGACAGCCAACGGCAGCGCCAGCGGCACCCCGAGCACGGCAGCGCCCGCCCCGATGCAGACCGCGTCGACGAACGCCACGATCGCCGTGCCGCGCACGTAGCCGCCGAAGGTCTTGACGGCGGTGCGCCCGATGCGCACTCCGCGATCGTGCCGGTAGCCGTGGAACGGGCGGAGGAAGAACGCCCAGATGCGGTCGCCGTCTTTGAGGAAGAAGAAGAGGATGACGATGGCGAGAACCGCCCCGGTGATCACCGAGCCCGCCGCCGAGACACTCGCTATGGCGCCGGTGCCGAACTGGCTGCTCGTCAGAAAGCCAACCACCGCGTCACGCGCGGACGTGAACTGCTCCTGTCCGACGTTGAACGGAGGGCCCTGCACGAACTGCTGCAACTGGTTGACCCCCTCGACGGCCGACGTCGACAGGTCGTTCCACTGGCCCTCGACCGCGAAAACGATGAGAGCGATGATGCCGCCGAAGATCAGGATGCCCGCGACGAGCGTGATCCAGGTCGCCAGCCCTGCCGACACGTGCTTGCGCATCACCGTGATCACCGGGCTGAGCGCGGAGGCCAGAATGAGCGCAATGAGCACCGGGATCACCACGAGCTTCAGCTGCACCAGCGCGAACACCACCGCGGCGGCGAGCACGAGCACGACGATGATCTGGCCGCTGCGCAGGGCGACCTGTCCGAATTTGTCGGTGAGCATGTCGCGAAGGCTCGGGCGGCTGGGGGCGGTGGGCTGGTCGATCATCTCGGCTGGCATACGACAACACTAGAGGCGAGCATCCGGAGCCCGACGAAGCACCGCAGAATGCACCGGACCCTTGACAGGGAAGAGGGTCGATACTGGAGATCATGGCCCTCCCTCCCGAGACTCAGTCCACGCTCGATGTGCGCGGCGCGCGCCTGGCGTACACCGATACCGGCGGCGACAGCCTGCCCCTCGTGATCAACGCGCACGGCCTCACTTCGAGTCGTGCCAGCGCGATCTCGTCGACCCTCGGCGACTATCGGGCCGTCGGCGAGACGGGCCGGCGGCGGCTCCTCTCCTACGACGCCCGCGGCCACGGAGAGTCGGGTGCGGGTGACGCGCCGCAGGTCGAGGATTTCGTCTGGACCGAGCTGGCGCTCGACCTGCTCGCCGTGGCCGATCGATTCTCACCCGACGCGCCGGTCTCGGGCATCGGTCTCTCGATGGGTACGGGAACGCTGCTGCACGCGGCCGCCCACCTGCCCGGTCGATTCGACCGCCTGGTGTTGACCGCCCCGCCCACCGCCTGGCAGACGCGCGCCGGCCAGGCCTCGATCTACACGATGATGGCCGACACGATCGAGCGGTATCCGAGCGCCGAGGAGGCCGAAGCGGCGCTGATGGCGATGTTCGCGTCGGCGCCGCTGCCGGAGTTGTTCGCCGAGCTGCCGAACTATCCGGGGGTTCCGGACGTCTCGATGCGACTGCTGCCGACCGTGCTCCGAGGTGCGGCCGAGTCCGATCTTCCGTCGTTCGAGGCGCTCGCCGAGATCATCCAGCCGACGCTCATTCTGGCGTGGGCGGGCGACCCCGCGCATCCGGTGTCGACGGCCGAGAAGCTCGCCGAACTCCTGCCGAACTCCGAGCTCGTGGTGTCGTCGACGCTGCAGGATGTTCGGGGCTGGGGTGACCGGGCCGCAGCGTTCCTCGGCTGAGTCCCGGCGTGTTCTCACGCCCCTTCCTCGGGTGGCGGAAGGTTGTTGCGTCAAGCATTGGGGTTAGGATGCTGCCATGACCGATCAGCGCTGGCTCTCCCCGGCCGAATTGAGCGCCTGGAAGAAGTTCATCGCCGTCGTCGAGCTGCTTCCCGGGGTTCTGGACTCCCAACTGCAACGCGACGCCGACCTGACGCACTTCGAGTACTTCTCCCTCGCGATGCTCTCGGAGGCGCCCGATGAGACGCTGCGGATGACCGCCCTCGCCTCGCTGACGAACTCCACCCTGCCCCGGCTCTCGCACGTCGTCTCGCGGTTGGAGCAGCGCGGCTACATCCTCCGCTCGCCCTGCGCGGAGGATCGTCGCGCGACCAATGCCTCCCTCACAGCCGCCGGTCGAAAGAAAGTCATGCACACCGCGCCCGGTCACGTGGGCACGGTTCTCGCGAACGTCATCTCGCCGCTCTCCGCAGACGACGTGAACGACCTCGACCGCATCATGGGTACTCTGCTCGAGAAGCTCGACCCGGAGAACAGGTTCCAGGCGCGCGGCGCCTAGCGTTCAGGCGGCCCGGGCGTCAAGCGTTCTGCCGCGACCTGCGTGCGTGCAGACCGGAGTGCTAGACATGACGCATGAAGAACAAAGTCGGTTTCGTATTCCTGGCGCTCGTCGCCTTCCTCGCGTACACCCTCGGCGCAAAGGCCGGTAAGGCGCGGTACAAGGAGATCTCTTCCACAGTCAACAACTTCTGGAACGACCCCAAGGTGAAGAAGGCCCGCAAGCGCGCCGTCGCCAACGCCAAGAAGGCTTCCAAGAAGGCAGCGAAGAAGGCCGAGAAGCGCTTCAAGTGATCGTCGGGCCGATTCGGTGACTGTCGCGGGCTGGGCGGGATGACGGTCATCTGAGTGGTCGCGCGATCGTCATCCGCGTCACGTACGGCATCGGGTAGACGGTTCGGTGGGCGAGGTGAGGATGCTCGTCGAGCAACTTCTCGACCCGGTCGAGCAGCGCGGCCCGCTCATCGCTGCCCATCGCGATGATGTAGCTGCGTGAAGTGATCATCGCGATCACCTGGTCGCGGGTCAGCGGATTCTCCCAGAAGAACTCCGCGTAGGCGCTGCGCTCGAGGTGTGCGCCGAGTGGCGGCTCGATGCTGTCGTAGTCTTCGGCGGCCGACGATCCCATGATGCCGGTGAGCTCTTGCACCCAGTCGACCCGGTCGTCGCGGATGTTCCAGACCAGCGCCAGCGCACCGGTCGCCTTCAGTGCGCGAGCGATCTCCGCGGAGGCAGCATGCTCGTCGACCCAGTGCCACGCCTGGGCGAACGTCACGAGGTCTGCTGAGCCATCACCGACCGGTAGGTGCTCGCCCGTGCCCTCGAGGGCCCGTACCTCGGGGAGGTTCGCGCTGAGCGTGGCGCGCATCGTCGCATCCGGTTCGACGGCGACGACCTCAGCACCGCGGTGCAGGAGGGCCGCCGTGAACTTGCCCGTACCGGCCCCGACGTCGACGAACGTGCGGCCCGCCGGCTCGCCGCCGAGCTGGGCGAGCATCCATTCCACCGCGGCGGCCGGGTAGCTCGGCCTCCCGAGTTCGTAGGCGGCGACGGCGTTGCCGAAGGAGAGAGCATTACTGGTGTCGCGCTGCATAGTGTTCTCCAGGACGGGGCGAGTGTGCGTCAGGCTGAGGCAATCGCGTCAGGATCGGGCGAGTTCCCGCAGGGTGTCAACGGCCGGTGTGGTGGGACGGCCGATGAGGGTCGAGAGGTCGTCGGAGCTCTTGTCGAGCGCGCCTGCCGCGATGTTCGCATCGAGACCGGCGACGAAGCCGGCGGTTCCCTCGTCGAGGCCCGCGGCGAGGAGGGCCGCCGTGTGGGCCTCCGTCGACAGCGACTCGAACCGTACGTCGCGCCCCAGCACCTCGGCCAGCGTCGCCGCGAACTCGGTCCCGTTCCAGGCGGTGTCGCCTGAGAGCTCGAACGTGCGGCCTTCGAGACCGTCGGTGATGAGCGAGACAGCCGCGGCCTCGGCGTAGTCGTGGCGCGAGGCGCTGGCCACGCGGCCCTCACCCGTACTGGCCGCATAGACGCCCGTCGCTTCGGCCTGAGTGAGCGTCTGGGCGTAGTTCTCGGTGTACCAGTTGTTGCGCAGGATGGTGAACGGAGCCCCGGATGCCCGCAGGTACTCCTCGGTCGCCTTGTGCTCGGGGGCCAGGATCAGATCGGTCGAGTCGGCGCGGGGCGCGCTCGTGTAGACGATGCGCGAGACGCCGGCCGCCTTCGCGGCATCGATCACGTTCTGGTGCTGCTCGACACGCCCGCCGAGGTCGCTGCCGGAGACGAGCAGAACGGTGTCGCCCCGGCCGAACACGGAGGCGAGCGTCGAGGGGTCGGCGAAGTCGATGACCGCTGTCCGCACGCCCAGCCCCTCCAGGGCTGCCACTTTCTCGGTGTTCCTCCCGGCGGCGACGATCTCGGCGGGGTCGACCCCGCGGGCGAGCAGGTTGGTGATGACGAGACGGCCGAGCTGGCCGGTTGCGCCGGTGACGACGAGTGACATGAGGGCTCCTTAAGGCGTGCGTGCGTGGTCGGGGCTCCGGATGAATCGCTGGCTCCCTGAGCGTCAACGCAGGTGCTCGCCCTGAGCTTCCCGCTTCGTCCTACGAGCTCGTCGGCTCGGGGTCTGCCTGTGCGGCCGGCGCTTTCGCGGCCGCATCCGCCGCCGCGGCCGCCGCCTTCGTGGCCTTTGCGGCCCGCGCGGACTCCAGGTACCGCATCACGTCGGCCAGCCGGAAGCGGCGGTGGGTGCCGCGGTACTCCACCGGCAGGGTGCCCTCGTTCGCGAGGCGCAGGAGGTACGTGGCCGAGATGCCGAGCAGCTCTGCGGCCTGCGAGGTGGTGAGGAGCGAATCCGTCGAACCGACCACGACTGCCTGCCCGTCGGCGAACCGCTGGAGGAGGTCGAGTACGGCGTCACGCACCTCGGTGGGCACCCGGATGGCCGTCTCATCCACACTCACCGATGCCAGCCGCCCGACTGAATCGCGGGTCGGCGTCGGACTCGACGCGGCGTCGGTGTCGGCCGAGGGGATGTTCGCCAGCGCCTGTGCGAGGCGCCCCGCCGCCGCAGCGTCGACCGCTCCTGTTGCGCGTTCCCTGAGCAGAGGCATCCGTTCTCCTGACATGTCATCGAACGCTCCATCGTAGAACGCGCCCCGGCCCATGTCGGCTTCGCCCTCTACACTCGCCGTGTGCCCCCGAAGCCCGCCCATTCGAAGCCCGCCCACCCGAAGAAGCCGCTGCCGCCGCCCTCGGTCGACTTCGAACCGATTGTGCCCGACCGCCTCACCGTGGCGGCGCTCGACGAACTGGTCGCGGGAGACAGCCGTGAGAGGGAGCACTATGAGGGCGGTGCTGCCGACGGCGAGGCGCTCACCGGATGCTCGTTCCTCGAATGCCGTTTCACCGGGGTCACGCTGACCGACGCCGAGCTTCGCGGCAGCCGGTTCGTCGAGACGGTGTTCGAGGCGCCGTTCGCCCACACGCTGAAGGCGGCGCGCACGACCTGGCGTGACGTTCGGGTCGTGAACCCGCGCTGGGGGTCGGCGGAGCTCTTCGACAGCGAGCTCGACTCCGTGCACCTCACCGGTGGCAAGATCGACTACCTCAACCTGCGGGGCTCACGTCTCAGCAACGTGGTGCTGGAGGGCTGCACCATCACCGACCTCGACCTCGCCGATGCGCGGGTGACGCGGGTGGCCTTCGTCGACTGCCGGATCGGTACGCTCGACGTCACCCGGGCATCCTGCTGCAGCGTCGACCTTCGATCGAGCGAGTTCAGTCGGCTGCACGGCATCGAGGGGCTGGCGGGAGCGACCATCGACGACCTGCAACTCTCGCTCTTCGCGCCCCTCTTCGCCGAGCACCTCGGGCTGCGGGTCGAGGGCTGACACCCGGGGGTCGACGGCCGACGCCCCGGGGGTCAGGGGCCGACGCGCCGCGTTCGTTAGAGTTGGAGGCGAAGTCGCCACCCGAGGCGTCTTCGCCGCACACTCCAGCTTTCGTATACCCGTAGGGAACACCCCACCATGGCTCAAGAGCCCCGCGAGCAGTCTCGCCTCGACGCCGTCATCGCCCTCGCCCAGCACCGAGGGTTCGTCTTTCCGTCGGGCGACATCTACGGCGGAACCCGCTCGGCGTGGGACTACGGGCCCCTCGGCGTGGAGCTCAAGGAGAACATCAAGCGCCAGTGGTGGAACACCTTCGTGCGCGGGCGCCGCGACATGGTCGGGCTCGACTCGGCGATCATCCTGCCCACTCCCGTCTGGGAGGCATCCGGCCACGTGAAGGTCTTCAGCGACCCGCTCACCGAATCGCTCGTGACGCACAAACGGTACCGCGCCGATCACCTGTTCGAGGCCTACGAGGCCGAGCACGGGCATCCGCCGGCCAACGGGCTCGACGACATTCCCGACCCGGAGCACCCGAAGAAGATCGGGCAGTGGTCGCCCATCCGCCAGATGTCGGGAATGATGAAGACCTACCTGGGCGTCGTCGACGACGAGACCGGGCTGCACTACCTCCGCCCCGAGACGGCGCAGGGTATCTTCACCGACTTCGCGGCCGTGCTGCAGACGTCGCGCAAGAAGCCGCCGTTCGGCATCGGCCAGATCGGCAAGGCGTTCCGCAACGAGATCACGCCCGGCAACTTCATCTTCCGCACGCGCGAGTTCGAGCAGATGGAGATCGAGTTCTTCGTCAAGCCCGGCGACGACGAACAGTGGCAGCAGACCTGGATGGACCTGTGCTGGAACTGGTTCATCGACCTGGGGGTGTCGGCTGACAACATCCGTTTCTTCGAGCACGCCCCCGAGAAGCTGGCGCACTACTCGAAGCGCACCGTCGACATCGAGTACAAATTCGAGTTCGCGGGCAGCGAGTGGGGCGAGCTGATGGGCGTCGCGAACCGAACCGACTTCGACCTGAAGACCCACTCCGAGGCCTCGGGCAAAGACCTGTCGTACTTCGACCAGACGACCGGGGAGCGGTACACCCCGTACGTCATCGAGCCGTCGTTCGGTCTGACCCGCGCCCTGATGGCCTTCCTTGTCGATGCCTACGACGAAGAGGAGGTTCCGAACGCCAAGGGCGGAACCGACAAGCGCGTCGTGTTGCACCTCGACCCGCGCCTGGCGCCCGTGACGGTGGCCGTGCTGCCGCTCTCCCGCAACGAGGCCCTGTCGCCGCTCGCACGGCAGGTGGCGGATGACCTGGCCGGCGAGTGGAACATCGAGTTCGACGACGCCCAGGCGATCGGACGTCGTTACCGCCGTTTCGACGAGATCGGCACGCCGTTCTGCGTCACGGTGGACTTCGACTCACTCGAAGACGCGGCCGTGACCGTGCGGGACCGCGACACCATGCAGCAGGAGCGCGTGCCGATCGCCGAGCTGCACGCGCACCTCGCGGAGCGGCTGCGTCGCCGCTGACGGGCCTCATCCCCCTCCGAAGCGGCCCGACGTCGCGACCGCGGGCGGGGGCTAGCGGCGGCGTCCGTCGAGCGCGGCGCGGAATTCTTCTGCGCCCGCGCGCACCGAACGGGCGATCTCGGTCTTGTGCTCGTCGGAGAGACGGTAGTCGGGAGCGACGATCGTGAGGGCGCCCACGAGTGTGCCGTTGGTGTGGACGCTGGCCGCGCTGGCCCAGACACCGCGGTCGACTTCGCCGGCACTCTCGGCGTAGCCGGTCTTCCGAAGCGTTTCGAGGTCGGTCTCGAGTTTCTTCTGGGCGGGCTTCGACAGGGACGGCACGAGACGGTTGAAGTACTGCGCGAGCTTCGACGGGGTCAGTTCGCTCAGGAGCAGCTTCGCGCCGGCGCCTCCGTGCAGGGGCATACGGTTGCCCGGCTGGAAGGAGATGGAGATCGGATGTTCCGACTTGGCGATGGCCAGGCAGACCGCCGAGTCGTTGACGCGTCGGAGATACAGAGCGGTCTCACCGGTCTCTTCGGCCATGGTGTTCAGGATGGGCTGCACCTGCGCGCGGAAGTCCATCGTCGCCTCTGCCGCACGGGAGAGGCGCAGAACCTGGGGTGACAGCACGAAGCGACCCTTGTCGCGCTCCTCGATGAGGTCGAGTTCGCGCAGGAGAGAGATGTAGCGGTAGGCGCTCGGAACCGAGATGTCGTGCTTCTCGAGAATGTTGTCGACCGTCAGTTCCGGCATCTGCTCGCTGAACTCGAGAAGGATCTGCAGCGCCCGACGGGCGCTGTCGACACCCTTCGTGCGCTGGGGCTCGGGTGTCGCCTGCTCAGCGGCGGGGGTCTGGGCCAGCTCGGCGTTGTTGTCGTTGGCATTCATAGTCGGCTCCGATCGATCTTATCCGCGTGTTGCTCCAGACGGGCCCTCACCGCGCTCCGCGTGTGTACGGTGCGCCCAGGGCCGGCGGCACGACGGAGCTTCGCGCGAAGACGATCAGCATCACGATGACAATGATGAACGGGAGCATCTTGATGATGTCGGCGGGCACGGTGAACCCGACCACCTGAAGTGCCGGGCCGACGGCCACGGCCAGACCGTAGACGAGAGACGTGATCATGACGACGAGGATGCGCCCCCGGGAGAGCATGGTGATGACGATCGCGATGAAACCGAGTCCGTTGGTGAGGAACGGGCTGAATGTGGCCGTTGTCAGAAGGGAAAGGTAGGCACCGCCCAGGCCGGCGAGGGCGCCGCTCAGCAGCACGGCCATCGACCGGGTGCGCATCACACTGCCTCCGGCCGCGTCGAGAGACGATGGCTTCTGCCCGGCCGAACGGGTCGACAGGCCCCAGTTCGTGCGCGCCAGGGCGAAGGCCAGGCCGAGCGTCAGCAGAATGCAGATCCAGAAGATTCCCGACTGCTGGAACAGCGCCTGGCCGATCACAGGGATGTCGGAGAGCCCCGGCAGGGTGAGCTTCGGCTGCTGGCCCAGGCTCGCGGGGGACTTGGTGTAGTTCTGCAGGTACAGCACGCTGGTGATGCCCTCGCCGATCAGTGTGATCGCGAGCCCGATGACGATCTGGTTCAGGCCGAGCCACACGTTCAGGATGAGCATGGCCAGGTTCGCGGCCACGCCGCCGATCGCGCCGCCGAGCATCCCGATCCAGAAACTGCCCGTGGTGAGGGTCACGACGAACCCGGTGTAGGCGCCGACGAGCATCACGCCCTCGATGCCGAGGTTGAGCACGCCCGCCTGTTCGCCGAGGGTCTCCCCGACCGCGGCCAGCATGAGGGGCATCGCCTGAGCGATGACCGTGGCGATGAAGACGGTGACGAAGGCTGCCGAGAGCATGTCGCTCATACCGGGGTCCTCTCGGACTCGGCGCGGAGGGGAACCGGCAGGCTGCGCCTGAGGCCCGGCGGAAGGTAGCTCTGACCGAGTCGGCGGCGCTCTCCGATGTACTCGGTGACGGTCATGAAGAGCAGGATGAGGCCCACGATCACCAGGAGGAAGTCCACGTTCAACCCCGCCTGCTGGCTGGCCAGCGTTCCACCGGTCGCGAGTACGGCGTAGAACGCCACGAACGGAATGGCGGCGACCGGACGGAATCGCGCGAGGAACACCAGTGGCATGACTGCGTCGCCGTACCGGGGGTCCCAGTCGGCCCGCTGGTAGCTGAACTGGCCGAGAATGTCGATCGATCCCGCGAACGCGATCAGACCGCTCGAGAGAGCGAACAGCAGAATGACCATCCAGGTCGAGTTCAGCCCCATGTGGCGGGCCGCCTTGGGGCTTGCGCCGAAGATGTCCACCCGCAGTCCGAAGGAGGTACGGCTCAGAACGTACTGCGCCACGATGGCCAGCACGATCGCCAGCACGAAGCCGATGTGGATCTCGGTGCCGGGAATGTAGGGCAGCAGATCGGTGTCAGGAATGACCGTGGTCTGCGGCGTCGAGGTGCCGGGGTCTTTGAACACGCCCTTGATGAGCAGGTTCACGACCCCCACGGCGATAAAGGACATCACCAGCGACGTGATGATCTCGTTGGTGCCGTACCGGGCCTTGAGCAGCGCGGGGATGAGCGACCACACGGCGCCGGCGAGGATGGCGACGATGAAAACGATGATGGTGGCGAGGAAGGCGGGCATGACCGCGAACAGCATCGGCCCGAGCCCTGACGCGACGACGGCGCCGAGCAGGTACTGACCGTTGTAGCCGAGGTTCCAGAGCTGGCCGCGAAAGGCCACGATGAGTCCGATGGCCACGATCAGCAACGGCGACATCAGCGAGAGGCTGCGCTGCCAGTTGCTGCCGGTGATGCCGTACTTCCACACGCCGGCGAAGAAGTCCAGCGGGTGGGCGCCGATGGCGAGCATGATCAGGCCCGAGACGAGCAGCGCCAGCAGCACGGGTACGACGGATCGCACGAGACCCTGGGCCAGTCGGGGGGCCGAGCCGGTTGGTTTCATCGGTCAGTGCCTTCGATCGCGCCGGTCATGTACTGGCCCACCTTCTCTGCCGTTCCGGCTCCGTCGTTCACCACGGAGCCAACAAGGCGACCCCGCGAGATGACGTCGATGCGGTGGGAGAGCTCGATGAGCTCGTCGAGGTCGGTGGAGAGCAGCAGCACAGACCCGCCCTTCGCCGCGAAGTCGATGAGTATCTCCCGCACCAGGCGCACGGTCTTCAGATCCAGCCCGTAGGTGGGCTTGTTGACCACGACGAGCCGTGCGCCGTTGGTGAGTTCGCGGGCCAGGAGGATCTTCTGGATGTTGCCCCCGGAGAGGGTTCCGGCGCGAGTGCCCGGCGACGGAGTACGGATTCCGTACTCGTCGATCAACCGCCTTGCCTCGGTGTCGACAGCCTTCGGCTGGATCCGGCCCGAGCGCCAGAAGGGCCGCTGCCCGATGCGTTTGATCACGAGGTTGAGTGCGACCGACATCGAGCCCACCGTGCCCTCGTAGAGCCGGTCATCCGTCACGTATCGCACGCCGAGTTGCTGGCGGCTGTGCACGCCCGAGCGGGTGATGTCGGCGCCGTCGAAGATCACGGCCCCGGATGACGCCGAGCGCTGCCCGGCGACGACCTCGGCGAGCGCTGCCTGGCCGTGGCCGTCGATGCCGGCAATACCCAGGATCTCGCCCTCCCGCACCGTAAGCGTGACGTCTTCGGCCTCGACGTCGCGCCCGCTCGCGCGGCTGGTCACGCCCCGCAGCTCGAGGCGGACGGGGCGCGTGTCGGCGTCGATGGAACGCGACTCGAGGGTGGCCTCGGCTGCGCCCGCGAGCTCGGAGGCACTTTCTCCGGCCGCAGCGAGGTCGTCGCCGAACATTGCGGCGAGGATGGCGTCACGCGCCTGGTCTTCGGTGTAGGAGGCGAGCTCGTCGACCCCGATGGTGCCGACGTTGCGGCCGCCGCGGAGGATGGTCACGCAGTCGCCCATCGCGTACGCCTCGCGCAGCTTGTGCGTGATGAGCACGACGGCCAGGCCCTGGGCCTTGACCCGGGCGATGCTCTCCCCGAGGTGTTCGATGGCCTGCGGGGTGAGCATCGACGTGGGCTCGTCGAGGATCAGCAGCCGACTGCCCTTCCACATCGCCTTGGCGATCTCGACCTGCTGCTGCTGCCCGAGCCCGAGGTCGGAGGCCAGAACGTGCGGGTCGATCTGCACGCCGAGCAGGTCGGCGAGTTCGGCGAGCCGCTCGGCCGCCCGCTTCTTGTCGAGCATCACGCCGGTCTCGCCGAGCATGAGGTTCTCGAGCACGGTGAAGGCGGGAACGAGGGTGGAGTGCTGGTGCACCACTCCGATGCCGTGGTCGACGGCCACCTTCGGCGACGAGATGTCGACGATCTCGCCGCCGATGGCTACCGTTCCCGAATCGGGTTGCTGCATACCGGCGAGGATGCTGATGAGCGTCGACTTGCCAGCCCCGTTCTCGCCCAGCAGGCAGTGCACCTGGCCGCCGACGATGTCGAGAGAGACATCGTCGTTGGCGATGACGCCGGGGAACGCCTTGGTGATGCCTCTCAGCGAGATGACGTCACCCGTGGTCAGTGCACCGGCGATGGTCATCGTGCTCAGGCGCCCTTCTTGGCGGCGATCACCGCAGCGACCTCGGCCGCCGAGGTGGCGATCGTCGGCTTGATCGATCCGTCGATGATGCCCTGCGAGGCCTTGTCGACGGCAGCCGTGATGTCGGCGGTCATGGCATCGGTCTTCTGCAGGTACATGCCGCCGTTCTCGACGTCGACCGGGTATGTCTTCGTTCCGAAAGTGCCGGCGTCGACATCCTTGATCGCCGCCACGTAGGCGGGTTCGTAGTTCCAGCGCACCGAGGTGAGGAGCTTTCTCGGGTCGCTGAGGCCGGGGGTGACGTCGCCGATGTCGGCGATGTACTTCACACCCGCGGCAGCATCGATCGCCTGAAGGTAACCGTGCGTCGCACCGTCGCCCATTCCGAACACGACATCCGCTCCAGAGGCGATGATCTGTTCGGTGGCGGTCTTTCCCCCCGCGGCGTCGGCATAGGCTGCCGGACCGACGGAGGTGTAGAGCACCTGAATGGTCGGGTCGACGCTGAAGACGCCCTCTGCGAATCCCGACGACATAGCGAACCAGTTCGCGTTGTCGGCCGACACCACGATTCCGACCTTCTTGGTGGTCGTCGACATCGCGGCGGCGATGCCGGCGAGGTAGCCGCCCTCCTGGCCTTCGGGCTTGGCTGCCGCGATCTGTCCGGGCACGTTCTCGTCGGCGCCGGCATCCTGAATCAGAATGGGGACCTTCTTGGCGGCCGCGGTGCTGGCGGCGCCCACGTTGTACCCCGAGGCGTGAGCGACGATGAACTGCGCTCCTCCGTCGGCCACCTGGGTGAGGACGGTCTCGATGTTGTCGTAACCGGCGTCGGGCACGACGGTGACAGCGATGCCGAGCTCTTTGGCTGCGTCGTTCGCCGCGTCGATACCGGCCTGGTTGTAGCCGTAGTCCGACTCGTTCTCGGGGGCGACAAGCGCGAACTGGGTGACCGTGGTCGCGGCCGACGATGCTCCGGAGCTGCTGGAGTCGCTGGAACCGCGGCCCGATGAACAGGCGGCGAGGCTGAGGGCCAGCGCGCCGGAGACGGTGATGACCGTCAGGCGCCTGGCGGTGCTGCGGCGGCTGCCGCTGGTGAGACTTGTCATTGCCGGGATCTTCCTCTCAAGGTGATGGGCCCCCGGGTTCAGGTGCTGCGATAGCGAAGTTCTCTTACATTGTGCAGGGGTGACGCTACGATATGAGAATTTACAACAGATGCCAAGCTTGAAATTCAGTTGTTACACGCTCGAAACACGCTCCGCCAACGATGACGTACGAGGAGGTTGTCCTATGAAACGCCGCACCCCGATGGCGCTCGTCGTCGCGCTCACGCTGGCGCTCACGGCCTGCGCCGGCTCGCCTCAGCCGTCGACTCCGCTGTCGTCTCAGGATGCCGCCGCACTCGAGACGCTGGCCCAGGTGGCCGGTCCGACGTCGAACGTCGACCCGGCCGAGATCACCAGTACGGAGTGCTGGCTGCCGTCTGAGCATCTCGTCATCGACGAGACGGTCAGCGCCTCCACCTGGCGGGTTCTCTGCCGAACGCACTATGTCGATTCGAGCGGTGACCGTTATCAGGACGCGACCTGCGTCGGTGACTTCGATGCCCGGCCGATGCTCGACCACTGCTACCGCTGGGCCTACTACACGGGAACGCCCCGCTTCGAAGACGCCCCCGCTGTCGCGGCCGGGTGAGCGGGTCCGTGTTACCGGCTCGTAAACTCCCCGGCCGACGCTTGACAGGCCTGTCACAATTCTCATAGCTTGATTGATTGTTAACGTCTGATGATAATTTGTGAAAGCGGGACTTTATGACAGACCCGAAGGTCTATCTGCTCGACGGCGGCACGCTGGTGATCGATGAGTCAGACGTGCACTGGCACATCAACGCAGGCAACCCGGTGCGTTTTCCCGTGTACAGCGTGCTGGTCGAGCATCGCGACGCCCTGATCCTCTACGACACCGGTTTCGACCTCGACCACGTCAATGCCGTGCTGCCGTTCGAGCTGCCCCTGCAGACGCCCGAGCAGACCATTCCGGCGCAGCTCGCCGCCTGCGGCTTCAGCCCCGACGACGTCGACATCGTGGTCAACTCGCACTTCCATTTCGATCACGTCGGCGGCAACAAGCACATAACGAAAGCGGCGACCCTGGTGCACAAAGAGGAGCTCCGCCACGCCAAGGTGCCTGAGCCGTTCGAGCGCCTCGGCTACTCCGACCTGTCGTTCGACCACGCCGATGTGACGTACCGCCCCATTTCGGGCGACTACGAGATCGTTCCGGGTGTCTGGCTGTTCGAGACTCCCGGCCACACCATCGGCCACTACTCACTGCTGGTCGAGCTCGAGAATGACCGCAGCATGCTGTTCTGCGGCGATGCGGCATACACCCGCACGACACTCGAGAAGGAGTGGATCGCGGGCTTCCACCTCGACCCCACGAAGTCGGTCGAGGCAATCCGCCGCCTCAACTACCTCGCGCGAACGAGAGACGCCGACATCTATCCCTCCCACGAGCTCGCGTCGTTCCAGGAGTGGAAGCTCGCTCCCCACTATTACGGAGGATGAAAGACATGCCTGAGACAACACAACGCGTCGCCCTCGTCACCGGTGCTGCGCAGGGGATCGGGGCGGCCATCGCCGACGAGCTGGCCGCCGACGGGATGCTGGTGGTCGTCGCCGATGTGAACCTCGAGGGTGCCGAGGCGGTCGCCGCCCGCAACTCCGGCGTCGCGAAGCTGCTCGATGTGAGCGACCCCGAGCGGGTGCAGGCCGTCGTCGACGAGATCGTGGCCGAGTTCGGTCGCATCGATGTTCTCGTCAACAACGCCGCGCTCGTACCTCTCACGCCCTGGGCCGAAATCTCCTTCGAAGAGTGGCGAAAGGTCATGTCGGTCAATCTCGACGGCATCTACCTGACGACCCACGCCGTCACCGCGGTCATGGGCAAGGCCGGCTACGGTCGCATCGTCAACATCGCCTCCAACACGTTCGTGGCCGGCACGCCGGACTGCGCCCACTACGTCGCCACCAAGGGAGCGTCGATCGGCCTGGTTCGCGGCCTGGCCGGCGAACTCGGCCCCCTGGGCATCACCATCAACGCGGTCGCTCCCGGCATCATCGCGAGCGAGGGTGTGCTGTCGGGGCCGCACGAGGCCGGGTTCGAGTTCGTCGTTCCGATGCAGGCCATCAACCGTCGTGGCCTACCGCGCGACGTCGCGCCGGCCGTCGCCTTCCTGGCCTCGGAGAAGGCGGCCTGGATCACCGGCCAGACCCTCGTGGTCGACGCCGGCCACACCCGCAACTGAATGGGCGCCGACGTTCTGATCATCGGGGCCGGCTCGGCGGGCAGTGTCGTCGCCAACCGGCTCAGCGCCGACCCGACCAGGCGCGTGACGGTGCTCGAGGCGGGCACCAGGGTGACCGACCCCGAGATGCGGCGGCCCGAACTATGGCCGTTCATCCACGGCCGGTCGTACGACTGGGCCTACCGCACCACGCCGCAGGCCGGTCTCGCTGGGCGTTCACTCGACTGGGCGCGCGGCAAGGGACCCGGTGGGTCGAGCCTCGTGCACGCGATGGCGCACATGCGCGGATGCCGTGCCGACTTCGAGCGCTGGGTACAGCTGACCGGTGACGACCGCTGGTCGTGGGACTCCCTGCTGCCGGCATTCATGCGTTCGGAGAGCTTCTCGGGTGGCAGAGATGAGGTGCACGGAGATACCGGCCCCCTCCCCGTGCTGCTTCCCGGCCCCGAGGCCTCGAGCCCCCTGGTGCTCGACTACCTCTCCGCCTGGGAGGCGCTCGGAGTCGCCCGCATCCCCGACCACAATCGCGGCGAGATGATCGGGGCCACCCCCAACTCGCTGACCATTCGGGGCGGCGAGCGGGTGACCGTCTGCGATGTCTATCTCGACCCGGTGCTCGAACGGCAGAACCTGACTCTTGTGACCGGGGTGACCGTTCACCGCCTCCTTCTCGACCACGGCCGGGTCACCGGTGTCGCCGTGACCCGGAATGGCCGGAGCGAGGTGCTTCAGGCCGACGAGGTCGTTCTCTGCGGTGGATCGATCGGCGACCCGCTGTTGCTCATGAGGTCGGGTATCGGCGATCCGGAGGTGTTGCGTGCGGCCGGTGTCGAGACCGTGGTCGAGTCGCCGCAGATCGGCACCAACCTGCACGACCATCTGCTCGGCGCGGGCAATCTGTATTCGTCGCGGATTCCGGTTCCGCCGACGAGGCTGCAACTCTCGGAGTCGATGACCTACCTCTCACGCAATGGGATCGCCGAGACATCCGGAGTCGTCGATCTGGTGGTGGGCTGCGTGGTGGGCCCGAGCGCCTCGGAGTCGCTGGCGCCGGATGCGGCGGGCGTGAACCCCGGAGAGGGCTACACGCTGCTGTTCGGCGTCACCAATCCGACGAGCCGAGGTTCGCTTCGCATCTCGGGGCCCGACATCGAGAACGAACCGGTGATCGATCCGAACTACCTCAGCACCGAGCACGACCGGGACATGTTTCGACTGGCGCTCGAACACGCCCGGTTGGTCGGCGGGTCGGAGGGGCTCGCCCGCTGGCGACGCGCCGAAGTACTGCCCGTCGGGCCGCTCTCGACCCGAGCGGAGGAGGATGCATTCATCGCCCGCGCCGCGATCACGCACCATCACCCGGTCGGCACCCTGAGCATGGGCCGTTCCGATGAGGCGCCCGTGACGCCGGATCTGCGACTGCGCGGAGTGGACGGGGTGCGCGTCGTCGACGCCTCGGTGATCCCCTCCATCACGGCGGGGCCGGTGCATGCTGCCGTCCTGGCGATCGCCGAGACGTTCGCGGCCTCCTACCCGGGGTAGACCGCGTAACCGGCCCAGGCGGGTGATCGGTCGTGCCGGAAGGAGCGGCCGGTCAGGTGTCGAGAGCGCGAGCGATCTCGACGGCGACGAGCTCGGGTCGCTCCTCGGGAATGTAGTGGTCGGCGCCCGCGACCTCGACCCAGCGGTCTGCGGGCCGGTCGGCGATGGTTCTCAGCCAGGCGGTCGGGCTGACGAGCGCGCTCTTACTGCCGCGGAGGTGGGTCATTGGCACGGTGACCTCGCGGAATTCCCGATCGTAGGGCGTACGGAAGCCGTCGATGAGCTTCGCCATCGCCGGCGCTGACGCCCGCGGTACCCACTGCCCGTCAGCGAGCAGACGGTAGCCCCACCGGGTTCGCCGCTCGATCGCGCCGGGCAGGATGGCCGGGTAGCGGCCTCGAAGATAGGCCTCGATCTCGTCGGGTGAGGCGAACGGACGAAAGCCGAGGGCGACGCGTTCCTCGAGCTGGTCGAGCACGGGCATCTCGACGTAGGGGGAGTAGTCGACGACGACGGCCCCCACGACCCGGTCCGGATGCCGCGCCGCGGCGAGCCAGGCATTCCGCCCGCCGAGAGAGTGGCCGGCCACCAGGGCCTGCTGCACCCCGAGGGCATCGAGCACAGTGATGACGTCGGTGACGAAGTCGTCACCCGAGTAGCCCTGGGCCGGCTTGTCGCTTCGCCCGTGGCCGCGCTGGTCGAGAGCGATGACGGTGGCCCGCCCTTCCAGCGCATCGCCGACCGGCTCCCAGACGGCGTGGTTCGCCGTGGTGCCGTGCAACAGCACGACGGCGGGGCCGGAGCCCCGCACCCGGAACGCGATGTCGACGGGAGCGTTCCGGGTGCGGTGGAGGTCATCGCCGATGCTCTCCACCGCAGGGCCGTCGACCATCAGACGTTGGGAATGGTGGCCAGCGTCTTGCGGGCGGCGATGAGACCGGTGATGATCTCCTTGCGCTTGGCGTCGACGTCGCCCTCACCATATTCGTACATGCCGCCGTTCGACTTGAAGCCGAGTTTGCCCGCCGCGATCTTGTCTTTGATGAACTGGGGTGTGTCGGTGCTCACGTCGAGGTCTTTGTTCAGGTAACCCGAGACGGCCTGGTAGATGTCGAGCCCCGCCATGTCGAGAAGCCTCGTTGGGCCGATGACAGACAGCTTGTAGCCGATGCCCCACTTCACGCAGGCATCCAGGCCCTCGGGCGTGACGATGCCCTCTTCGAGCAGCGCCATGCACTCGCGGAGGATCGCGTAGAGCACGCGGTTCTCCACGAACCCGGGAATCTCCTTCTCGAGCACGGGCACGTAGTTGAACGCTTTGACGATCTCGGTGAGCTGGCCCACGAGGGCCGGATCGGTGGCGGCGCCCGGAATGATCTCGATCATCGGGATGAGGTGCGGCGGGTTCGACCAGTGCATGCCGATGAGGCGTGCGGGCACGGTCATCGACGTCGCCATGGTGCTGATCGGGATGCCGGAGGTGTTGGTGGCGATGATGACGTCGTCGCCGATGCGCGCCTCGAGGTCGGCGAACACCTTCTGCTTGAGCTCGAGGATCTCGGGCACGGCCTCGATGATCAGTTCGGTGCCGACGAGGGCCGCGTCGAGGTCGGTGCCGAAGCTGACAGAACCGCCCGGGGCGGAGGGCGACTCCACGGCCGCGAGCACACCCTGCACGACGCCGTAGGCGGCCTCGGCGCGGGCGATCGCGTCTTCAGAGATGTCGTACAGACGCACCGTGGCGCCCGCTCGCGCCAGAACGGCCGCGATGCCGGGGCCCATGGTGCCCGATCCGATGACGGTGGCGATGGAGGGAAGGCTGCTCATCTGTTGCTCTCTTTCACGAAGGGGTGGGATGTGGGTGAAAACGGGTGGTGGCTGGCTCAGATGCCCGGGGGGAGCCCGATCGGCGAGATGCCGATGCCGAATGCCGCCTCGACACGCTCGAGGCGGCGATTGAAGTAGGTCCAGAAGTTGTGCTGGGCCTTCGCCGGGTAGATGCGGTCGAACTTCTCTTTGGTCTCCTCGGCGTCGGGCTCCAGGGGGGTGAAGCCGGATGCCTTCAGATCGACCTGGAAGCGGGCCGCCTTCTCGAGGAAGATGCCGGTGAGGGTCATTTCGGCCGCCGTGCTGCCGACGAAGGCCACCCCGTGATTGGCGAGCAGCAGCGCCTGGGCGTTTCCGAGGGTCTTCGCGGCCGCGATCCCGAGCGGGACGGTCGTGATGATGTGGCTCGTTTCGGTGAACCGGGGAACGCCCTCATATGCAAACCACACACCGTGGTTGTTGTATGGTTTCAGGCTCTCGTCAGAGGCGCCGAGCACGGTCGAGTAGTGAGGGTGCGAGTGCCCGACGAAGTTGACGTCGGGGCGCGCCTTCATGATCTCCGCGTGCAACGGCCACTCGAGGTGGCGCAGTCCGGTTCCCTCGAGCATGGTGCCGTCGAAGCCGATCAGAATGAAGTCGTCTCCTTCGACTTCGCTGAGCGCCAGGTTGCCACGCTTGAGCCAGAGGCCGCGACCGAACGGATCGCGGAACGAGACGTGTCCCATCGACATGTCGCCATGGCCCTCGAGCTCGAGAATGCGATGGGCCCGTGCAGCGTCGGCGAGAATGCTCGCGATGGACTGGTCTTCGTAGTACTGCGTGTGCGTGTAGGTCACTTCGGCTCCTCGTTATCCGTTCGGTTCGATCACGTGCCGGCGACGACGTCTGCGACCGTCATGCCGCCGACCCGGGCGTTGACCCGGCCACCGGTGGCCACGGCCGCGATGATGACGATCTCGTCGGGTCGCGGCGCATCCGGCAGTGTCAGTGTGATCGCGTCGTAGTGCGAACGCACGTACACCTCATCTTTGTACGCCAGAGGCACATCGATCGACGCCCCGGTGGTCGCGACCTTCGTCGCCGACGAGATCCAGGCCTCGCCCCCGCCGACCGCGGCGCGCAGCGCGTTGCCGAAGACGGTCGTGACGCAGGCCACGATGTGCTCCTGCTCGCCGTTCACGCCGACGAGCCCGCCCTTGCCGTAGCTCTCTGCGGGGCGACCGCCGAGCAGGGCCACCGCCCGGGCACCCAGTTCTCTGCCGAGGCTTTCGCTCGCGTCGGTCAGCGGTGACAGGTCTTCGACCCACCTGCCGGCGAACGGATTCGTGAAGACCACTGCGACGGCGGCCTTCACGAGGGGATGTTCGGGCGCCGGGCCCAGCTCGTGCACGGTCTCCTGCACGAAGGAGTGCCATGCGCGCACGCTGTAGAAGGGATCGATGCTCATGCTGCGTGTACCTCGTGTCGGTGGGGGTCGGTGGGATTGTAGAGGGCGGTCACGACGCTCTCACCGGTGAACTGGTTGCCTTTGGCCATCTCGCGGGTGTCGGCATACCACTGCGAGCGATCCTGGGCGATGTCGGTGTAGGGCCGCTCGAGCCGCTCCCACTCGGTGAGCGCGGCGGGCAGGTCGACGCCGGCGGCCAGGGCTTCTGTCGCTGCCACGGCGAGGGTCCAGGCGTTCTGCATCGACGTGCCGGCGCCCTGGGCGAGGGCCGGGCACATGGCATGGGCGGAATCGCCGATCAGCGCGACTTTCCCCTCGGTCCAGCGCTCGAGTCGGGTGGTCTGGTAGCCGTAGTAGCGCCCCTGGATCTTCGCGGCATCCTCGAGAACGGGTGCGAGCTGCGGAAAGATCGAGGTCCAGAGGGCGAGATCGATCGGCACCCGCGATCCGTCGGCATCTGCCGAGGGAGACATGAGGGCGAGGTAGAGCTCTTCGTCGTTTGCCGGGGTGTAGAGCACCCGGAGCACCCGCGGATCGAGGTTCCAGAAGTCGATCACGTTGTCCCACTCGGTCTCGGGCTCCAACGCGAGGAGTTCGGCCTTGCGGCGAGGCACCAGGAACCGGGAGATCCCATCGCCGGATCGCTGCCTGGTGAACGGAATCGAGAGAGAGTCCCGCACGGCCGAGGTCACCCCGTCGGCCCCGATGACCAGGTCGGCGGTGGCGGTCTCGCCGCTGGCGAGGGTGATCGTGCCATCGGGCGTGGCCTTCGTCACCGCAGAGCCGGCGATGACCTCGACGCCCGACTCCCGCGCCGCCGTCAGCAGGGTCTGGTGCAGGTGCGGGCGGGTCATGGTTCGCCACCGGATGCCGTCGAGCGTCTCCTGCGACTGGATGACGTTGTTCATGCGGGTCTCGTAGGCCGGCGGGGTCATCGAGCGCGACTCGAGATCCGGTTTGGCGCCGATCTTGTCGAGCACCTGCAGGCTGTTGTTCCACAGCACGATCCCCGCGCCCTCGGCCCGCAGCTCGTCGGCCTGCTCGTGCACCCGCACGCGCCATCCCATCTGGGCCAGGGCGGTGGCTGCGGTGAGACCTGCGAACCCTCCGCCCGCGATCTCGGCGACGTGTCGGCTGTCGGTCATGTGTGGTGTTCCTGTTCTGTTCTGGTGGTGGGGGGATGGTGCGGGTTGTCTGGGTGGTGCTTCACAGCTCCGTGGCGGCGCAGAGCCTGATGACGGAGAGGCCGATGACCTCGGCGGTCGCGACAGCAACGTCTCTGCCGGCCGGCCCCGCGAACTGCTCTGCGCCCTCCGCGGTGTGATAGCGCCAGCCGCCTTCCCGACCGACTCCGACGAGCGCCGCTCTGGCCACCTGGGTGACGTTGCCGAAGTCGGTCGCGAATCCGAGGGCCGGCGGGCTCGAGTCGAATTCGCGGCCGGCTGCACGGAAGGCGTCGCCGACCACGGCCGTGACGGCGGCGTCGGGTCGCACCCCGGCGATCGCTGCAGAACTCGTCCACGAGGCCGGGCCGAGCAGCTCGTGCAGCTCGGCCGCGCGTTCGTCGAGTTCGAGCTCGGTCTTCGCGAAGAGCAGAAAGCTGGCCTCGAACGTCATGCCGGCCGACTCTTCGACGTCTCCGTCGACGATGACCGTCTCGATGATGAGCATCGCCGGATCGAACGCCTCCGCGATCGTGGTCACGTTCGCCAGCGCCCGGAGCGGGGTCGAGATGACGTCTCGCCGCAGTGTTCGCTGCCCGATCACCCGCGCCGTCTCCCGGCGCATCCAGAGCGACGACGGCCAGACCGTGTCGATGAACTCCGGATGCGGGTAGAGGGCGAAGTCGATGCTGTCCCAGACGCCGTGGTCAGCCGTCAGCGCCTTGCCGCTTCCCTGCCGCCTCGTCATCGGCGAGTGGATCTCGTCGGCCGGGCAGCCGACGATGACGACTGTTCCCGAGAGTTCGTCGCCGATGCGGGCCAGTGCCAGGGCGGCTCCGATCACTCCACCGGCCTGCGGGCCGTGGCCGCAGGAGTGAACGGGTTCGACCGCTCCCTCGGAGTTGATCGACGCAGGGGCGTCGTAGACGGCGACGACCCCGACGGTTCTGCCGGTCGTGCCGAAGGCGAGCTCGGCGCGAAAGGCCATCGGCATGCCTGCGATCCCCGTCGTGACGGAATACCCGGCACCGCGGAGCTGCTCCACGAGGTACCCGGACGTCTCCGTCTCTTCGTGCGCGAGTTCAGGATGTTCGGTGACGAAATCGACGACCGCCTCGATCTGAGGGGTGACCAGGGCCACGGCATCCCGGTACGCCAGATCTGTCGAACTGCCTGCCATGTCACACTCCCGATGCTCGTATTTCTCACCATGTGGATAGGACTTTCATCATATGACACAGACTGAGCGAACATTTCGCGAGTCGCCGAGATGTAACACGGTATTAACACGGGGGTTGACAGACGATAGTTGTGTAAACACAATAGTTGTGTGCTTACAAATATGCGGTCGGCCAAGACGGCCCCGAAGAACCTCATTCTCGCGATCTGCTGCCTGAGCCTCTTCATCGTGTCGATGGACGTCACGATCGTGAACGTCGCGCTGCCGTCCATCCGTGTCGACCTCGGCGCATCCGTCTCTGACCTGCAGTGGATCGTCGACGGCTACACCCTCACGGTCGCCAGCTTCCTGCTGCTCTCGGGCTCGACCGCCGACCGTCTCGGCCGGCGCCGGGTGTTCCAGGTCGGCCTCGTCATCTTCAGCATCGGTTCGCTCCTGTGCAGCATCGCCCCGAGCATCGGCTTTCTCATCTTCGCGCGCGTCGTGCAGGCCCTCGGCGGTTCGATGCTCAACCCCGTCGCCATGTCGATCATCACCAACACCTTCACCGTTCCCAAGGAGCGGGCGCGCGCGGTGGGCGTCTGGGGGGCTGTCATGGGCGTGAGCATGGCGTTCGGCCCGCTCGTCGGGGGCGCCCTCACCGAGAGCATCGGCTGGCGTTCCGTGTTCTGGGTGAACATTCCGATCGGCATTGCCGCGATCATCCTGTGCGCCGTTTTCGTGCCGGAGTCGAAGGCATCGAAGGCCCGCAAGCTCGATCCGCTCGGCCAGCTCTTCGTCATCGTCGCGCTGGTCGCGCTCGTGTTCGGTCTGATCGAGGCGCCGCGGCAGGGCTGGGACAACCCGCTGATCATCGGCCTGTTCGCGATCGCGGTGCTGGCGGTCGTGCTGCTCATCCGGCACGAGGGGCGCACCCGCGAACCCTTCGTCGATCTGCGCTTCTTTCGCAGCGTGCCCTTCAGTTCGGCGACCATCACGGCGGTCTGCGGCTTTGCGGCGTACGGTGCCTTTCTCTTCGTCAATGCGCTCTACCTGCAGGATGTCCGGGGTCTGTCAGCACTCGAGACGGGTCTGTACATGCTGCCCCTCGCCGTAGCGACGCTGGTCTGTTCGCTCATTTCGGGACGACTCGTCGCGCGATTCGGTACCCGACCCTCCCTGGTGCTGGCCGGATCGCTGATCGCCGCCAGCGCCCTCGTGATGACGACCCTCACTGCGACGACCGAGAACGTGGTGCTGCTCGGCGCCTACGTTCTGTTCGGTCTGGGCTACGGGATGATCAACGCACCCATCACGACGACGGCTGTCTCTGGCATGCCCCGGTCACAGGCCGGCGTCGCGGCGGGGCTCGCCTCCACGAGCCGCCAGACGGGCAGCTCGATCGGGGTGGCGCTCGCCGGAACGGTGACGGCTGCGGGAGACGTGGGCGCCTCGGGGGCGGCGGGGGCCATCGGTGCGGAGTTCGCGCTCGCGACACATCCGCTCTGGTGGATCGTGGTGGGCTGCGGCGCCGTGATCGTGGGCCTCGGCATCCTCTCGACCACCTCGTGGGCCGACGGCACGACGGCGCGCATCGCGCACCTGTTCACCGGCGCGGACGCCGACGCCGACGCCGCCGCCGCCGCGGCATCCGCCGACTCCCGCGCCGCCGCGGCCGACGCCGACTCCCGCGAACCCTCCGAGACGGGCATCCGCTCGTGAGCAGCAGCAGCAGCAGCAGCGCCGACGAGGTCTGGTCCAGCCTCCTCACCCTCGCCACCCACAACCTGGAGGACTACCGCCGCCAGGTCTCCGAGGCGGTGGGCCTGCCCTTCAGCCGGGTACGCGTCATCCGACGCCTGGCCGCCCGCCCGCTCACCATGGGCGGGGTGGCCGATGCCTCAGGAATGGACGCGCCGGCCGCTTCGGTCGCCGTGAACGACCTCGAGCAGCGCGGGCTCGTGGTGCGTGCGACCGACCCGTCGAACCGGCGAGTGAAGATGGTCGAGCTCACGGCGGCCGGGCGTGAGCTGCATGCCCGTGTCGAAAATGTCGCTCCGAAGGCACCGCCGGAGTTCGCCGTGCTCGAGCCGTCCGACCTGGAGGCGCTGGCGGGCATCCTGGCCAGGGTGGGTGAACGCCCGATCAGTCTGAGCTGAGGGCGGGGTCGTCCTCAGCGGAGGGCGCCTTCTTCGTTACCACGGCCACCGGCCGGTGATCTCGAGCTCGGGCGAGTAACTCAGAAAGGTGCTGATCAGGATGATCGCCGCGGCCACCGTGACGCTGTCGAGGGTCGGCGTCACTGCCACTGTACGGATGATGTCCGCGGCAACCAGAAAATCCAGACCCAGCAGGATCGACCGATCGAGTTATTGGGGGTACACACTATGACCGGGCGTTGCCCGCGAAAGATCCTGACCAGAACGAGCTCGGTGGAGCTGGCTGCACCGCCGACGATGATGAGCACCCCGGCGCCGTCGATGAGTGTTCCGGCGAATTCGACGATGCTTTGTAAGTCCGTCTACTTGAGCCAGAAAGACCCGGACCATCCCGAAACCCCGAGCGAGCCCGTCGGCCGGCCAGGTGGAGGCCAGTATGACGTCGGCTGTCAGCGTTGCGCTTCGGCCCACTCCAGGCTGTGCCTGGCCTGGTCGGCGGTGAGCTCGGTCAGTCCGCCGCAGTTAGTGCACTGGTTGACGTACTTCGTCGAGAACGGGAACAGCGGTACAAAGAACAGGGTGAAGCGGTTGGAACGCTTGATCACGTTCTGGGGCGCCTGCTGGTGGCAGTAGCCGCAGACGAAGGTGACCATGTTGATGATGGCCTCGCTGATGCGGCTGCCGAAAATGAGAAGCATGGCCATTCCAATCCGGGTCGGGCGGTGTGGGCGCGGCTGCGCGGGTGAGGTTCCACAGTGCCCCATCGTCCGTGGCCGGCATAACGGGTTGTCGTGCACACTGGTTTGTGCAGTGGGTCGTCTTGGCGACGGGTATCGTCGGGTCGACACGCGCTGCGGCAGGGATGCCGGGCGCCCGTCTTCCATAAGGAGTTCTCTGATGCGCGAACGCCCGTTCAGCCAGGTCGATGTGTTCTCGGGCACGCCCTACCGCGGAAACCCCCTCGCCGTCGTGCTCGACGCCGTCGACATCGACGACGAGGCACTCGCCCGGTTCGCGAACTGGACCAATCTCTCCGAGACGACGTTCGTTCTCCCCGCCTCGCCCGAGGCTGCCGCCCAGGGAGCCGACTACCGCGTGCGCATCTTCACCCCGAGCCGCGAGCTGCCGTTCGCCGGACATCCGACCCTCGGCACGGCCCACGCCTGGCTCGAGGCGGGCAATGAGCCCCGCGACCCGTCGGCCGTGGTGCAGGAGTGCGGCGTGGGCCTCGTTCGCATCCGCCGCGAGGAAGACCGGCTCGCGTTCGCCGCCCCGCCCCTCGCGAGGAGCGGCCCGATCGCCGCAGACGATCTCGCCGAGATCGCCGCCTTCGTGGGCGTCGGGGTGTCTGACGTCGTCGATGCCAACTGGATCGACAACGGACCCGGATGGTCGGGGGTGCTGCTCGCGTCAGCCGACGCCGTGCTGGCGCTCGAACCCGATTTCTCACGTCTGGGCTCGAGCTCGGTCGGGGTCGTCGGCCCCTACCCGAACCCGGCCGCAGGATCGCCGCAGTTCGAGGTGCGGGGGTTCGCCGGCGGCGCGGGCGTGTGGGAGGACCCGGTGACAGGGAGTCTCAACGCGGGCCTTGCGCAGTGGATGATGGCGGCGGGCCACGCTCCCGACCACTACATCGCCGGCCAGGGTGCGCGACTCGGCCGCGACGGGCGGGTGCACCTCGACCGCATCGATGGGCAGGTCTGGGTGGGAGGCTCGAGCGTGACGTGCATCGGGGGAACGATCATCCTGTAGCGCCGCGCCCACGGCCACCCCGCCCGCCCCCGGCGTGGGAGGATGAAACGGTGACCGCCACCCAGCCCGAACGAACGCGCACCCGGCGGCGGCGCTGGCCGTTCATCCTGATAGCGGCCGTGCTCGTTCTCGCGATTGCGGCCGTCATCGTCGCCGCGGTCGCCATCAAGCGGGCGCCGACGGTGGGGGCGCTCGCCGATGCCCAGCCGGGACAGTGGTCGAGCATCCCGCTCCCGGCCCCCGCACGGAACGGCGATGGGTCGTCGTACTCTCTCTTCGTAAAGCCCGGCTCGGGCGCGAACCTCATCGTCGTCTTCGGCGACGGTGGCCTCAACTGGAACGAGCAGACCACCCGCGAACCCATCACGCCGCAGTCGAGTTTCTTCGGCACCGGCGGCAACTTCTACTCCGACAACGTTCCCTTCACGGCGCTCAGCAGCTTCGGCGGACTGCTGCGAACGGATGCCCCGGCCCCCTTCGGCGACTCGACGATCGTCTACATCCCCACCACGACGGGCGATCTCGGGGTGGGCGATGGCCAGGCGGTGACGATGACCTCCGAGGAGGGCGACACCGCCACGGCCGACTTCAACGGCTACAACAACAGCCGCGCCGCGCTCGACTGGGTGTACGAGAACGTGCCCGCGCCGGCCGGAGTACTCGTCGCGGGCGCCGGAACCGGCGGGCTCAACGCAGCGTTCTGGCTCGGTGACGTCGGCGGTCACTACAGCGACGTTCCGCTCATCGAATACTCCGACAGCTCCTTCATCACGGCCGCCGCCCTTCCGTACACGATCGGCGCGCTCTGGCAGTCGCAGTTCACGACGCGCTTCGGCTTCGCCCCCGGCACCGATCCGCTGCGGTCGGCCGTCGTGCACAACACCGCAGCTTTCGGCTCCCGGCTCACGACGCTCCTCTCGCTGTCGATGCTCGACCGCACGCTGGCGGGCTTCTCGGCCGGGCTCGACGATGGCTACTACACCCCCCAGGCCGGCGCCGACTGGAACTATGCGATGAAGTCCACGGTGCGGGCCCTGACCACCGACGGCGGCGGCGTCTACGTCTACCTCACCGAGGCGGGGGCCGACTCCCGCGGCGAGACGCGGCACGTGCTCTCGACAGTCGACTCCTTCCAGACCGACCGGCAAGACGGGGTCACGGTCGAAGAGTGGCTGGCCGCCGCAGTGGCCGGGCATCCGGAGTCGGTCGGGGCCCAGCTCGCCCGGCAGTGAGCCGCAGGCCGAGGTGGTTGACTGGGCGAATGGATGCTGCACTCGACTTCTCCGCCTACATCGACGACTTCGCCCGGTTCATCAGTGCTTCGCCCTCGTCGTACCACGCGGCCGCCGAGGTGGGGCGACAGCTGTCGGAGGCCGGGTTCACCCGCCTCGACGAAACGGAGTCGTGGGCGGCCGGGGCCGGCGGCGGCTCTGTCGCGGGCGAACCTGAGGCGTGGTCGGCCGGGGCGCATCCATCGACGGCAGGGCGGTTCTACGTGATCCGCGACGGCGCTGTGGTGGCGTGGATCGTGCCCGAGGGCGCCGGACCGACGAGCCCCTTCCGCATTCTGGGGGCGCACACCGACTCGCCCGGCTTCAAGCTCAAGCCGAAGCCCACCATCGGGTCGAACGGCTGGCTGCAGGCCGGGGTCGAGGTCTACGGCGGTCCGTTGCTGAACTCCTGGCTCGACCGCGAACTCGAGCTCGCGGGGCGGCTCGTGACCCGGGATGGCCGTGAACTCCTCGTGCGCACCGGGCCGTTCCTGCGCATCCCGCAGCTGGCGATCCACCTCGACCGAGACGTCAACACGGGCCTCACCCTCGACCGGCAGCGTCACACCACTCCGGTCTTCGGAGTGGGGCCGCTCGATTCGACCGATCTCGTCGACCACCTGGCCGGCCTTGCCGAGGAGGGGCTGTCGGGGGCGGATGTCGCGGGCTACGACATCCTGACCGCCG
This sequence comes from Subtercola boreus, assembly GCF_003399645.1. GTDB lineage: Bacteria > Actinomycetota > Actinomycetes > Actinomycetales > Microbacteriaceae > Subtercola > Subtercola boreus_A. Next base: position 18,871 of record NZ_NBXD01000002.1, on the reverse strand, counting down.
ACACGACGCCTCCCGCGCGTTTCGGGCTCGACGGGCAGCTGTTCGCGGCCGGGCGGATGGACAACCTGACCTCTGTGTTCGCGGGACTTCGGGCGCTTCTGGAGGCGGCCGCCGCACCCGACCGCGGCGCGGCTGGGGCTGGCGCGGGTGCGGCTGGTGTCGGCGCGGCTGGGGTCGGCTCGGCGGGTGTCGGCGCGGCTGGGGCCGGTGCGGCGGGTGTCGGCGCGGCTGGGGTCGGCTCGGTGGCGGCGAGCCCGCACATCAGCGTGCTTGCCGCCTTCGATCATCAGGAGCTCGGGTCGGAGTCGCGTTCCGGTGCCAGCGGGCCGCTGCTCGACGACATCCTGACCCGTATCTCGGGCGGGCTGGGAGCCTCGACCGAGCAGCGCCTCCGTGCCTACGCCGGTTCGTGGTGCCTGTCGGCCGATGCGGGTCACTCCGTGCATCCGAACTACCCCGAGAAGCACGACCCGGCGAACCGCGTGATCGCGGGCGGTGGGCCGCTGCTGAAGATCAACGCGAACCAGCGTTACGCGACCGACGCCCAGGGCGCCGCTCTCTGGGCCGCAGCCTGCGAGCAGGCCGGTGTCGCGTACCAGGAGTTCGTCTCGAACAACGCCGTGCCGTGCGGCTCGACCATCGGCCCGCTCACCGCGACGCGCCTCGGCATCCGCACCGTCGATGTCGGTGTGCCCCTGCTCTCGATGCACTCCGCCCGCGAACTCTGCCACGTGAACGACCCCGTCGCCCTCGCGGCCACCATCACCGCTTTCTTCGCGCCGCGCCCCTGACCCCCTGACCCTCCGCTGTCGCGCTCGGCCCGTGGGTATTCAGGCGGTGGGTCAGGCGGAAGCGTAGAGCTCGCCGAGAGCGTGCTCGATGGTGTCTGAGGTGCCGACGAGTCGGTCGCTGTCGTCGTAGATGTCGAAGGCAGCACCGCTGCGGGTCACGACGCCCGCGGGCTCATCGGTGATGCGGTGCTTGATGCTCCAGCGGCCCTGGCCGGCGTGCACCAGGTAGAAGAACTCCGAGTAGGCGAGCATCACCGGTCCTTAGATTTGCTGAGGCAGCCTTCACCGGTCACCCGAGAGCACGGTATGCGATCCCGTTGAACAGCGCATGACGAAAGGATGACGCCCTGGTAGCACCGCGGGCCAAGCGCCCCCGCGGGCCGAACCCTCAGCTGGCCGCGAAGCGGGCGTGTACGCGGGAGGCGACCGTGATGTCCTCCGGTTTGAGGTCGAGGCCGCCGCTGCCGCCAGACGTTGCGGCGAGAGCCCGGCTCATGGGTGCCGCTCCGACCGACGGCTGAGGGCGTGACTCGTCGCCGAGCATGCCGGGGTCTGCGACCGCCAGGGGGCGAACGGATGACAGCCCGAGGCTCTGGGCGTAGGCCGTCGCGCGGGAGACGGCATCCTGAACCGCCCGGTTCTGGGCCTCTGCCGTGATGCGCGCCTTCGTGACCTCGGTGAGAGCCCAGCGGATGCCGGCCACCGTGACTCCCTCGACCGTCGCGATGGTCTCGGCCCACTCGGCGAGGGCGCCGAGGTCGGCGAACTTCACCTCGAGACTGACGCTCGCGTGGTGAACGAGGGGCAGTTGTTTGCCGTCGGAATTCCAGGGCCGTTCGCTCCAGGCACGCATCCGGTCGGCCGAGAACCAGGTGACCGAGCCGCTGGAGCTGAGCTGCTGTGCCTGCGTGACGAGCGTGCTGTGCGTGCCGGTGGTGCGGGTCACGACGGCACCGCGGTCGGGCCCCTCGAATCCGGCGCTCAGCGTGACGGTGCCGCGTTCGGCAGGGTGGTGGTAGTCGAAGTGACCTTCGACGGTGATGATCGTGTCGCCCATGCCAGCACCCTACCGGCATGCCGGCGCTCGCCGTCTGCGCGAGTGCGGTGGCACGATGGTGGGGTGATGAACGAACGGAACACTCTGCCCGCCGCTCCGCTGATCTGGGTGGGCTGCTACACCGCCGACTCGGGCCGCGAGGGGGTCGGGATCGGGTTGATGCGCCTGTTCGCGCCCGGCGGGGCGGCGGCCGATGCGCCGCAGTTCGAATGGGTGGGGACTGCGGTCGCCGCGCCGTCGCCCTCGTTCATGGCCGTGCATCCGACCCTCCCTGTTGTGTACGCGGTGGGGGAGGCGGCCCAGACGGTGGCCGCGTACCGCCGCACCGGCGCCCGCGCCGTCGGCGACAACGGCACCGTCGTCGACGGCGATCCGGCCACGGGAACGCGCGGCGAGAGCGGCACGCTCGAATCACTGGGTGACCCCTGGGAGGCGGGAGAGGCGGTGTGCCACGTTGCAGTCGATCCGGCGGGGCGCTTCATCACGGCAACCTGCTGGGGCGACGGCCGTGTGCTGCTCTACGGCCTCGACGACGCGGGACGGATCGTCTCCAGGTTCGTGGCGGCTCCGGCCGCAGACCCCCACACTGTTTGGGCGCTCACCACCGGGCCGGTCGAAGACCAGCCGCCCCGTCAGAGCCGTGCCCACGCCAGCCTGATGCTGGCCGACGGCCGGGTGATGACGACCGACCTCGGATTCGACCTCGTGCGGGTCTGGCGGGTCATTCCATTTCGCGCAAATGCACCCAAGAACTCCGAGGTTGGTGCTTTTGCGCAAAATCGAGACCACCCGTCGGGGCTGGAACTCGACCACGAGATCGTGCTCCCGTTCGGCTCCGGGCCCCGGCATCTCGTGCAGCATCCGAACGGCACGGTGCTCATCGTGACGGAGTACTCGGTCGAGGTCGTGGTGCTCGAGCCGCAGGCCGAGCCGGGCGCCCGGTCCGCGGGTGCACGCTTCGCGGTCTCATCGGTCGGCCCTGCGACCCAGCGCGGCGCGCGCCCGGGCGATGCGGGAGCCGAGATCACCCTCACCCCGGGCACCGGGCTCGTCCACGTGACCGTGCGTGGCTCGAACCTGGTCAGTACGCTTCGAATGGATGACCGGGGTACCGTGCATCCGATCGCCGACGTCTCAAGCGGAGGAGACTGGCCCCGCCACCACCTCGTTCTGCCCGCACCGTCCGGCTCGAACGTACTCCTGCTCGTCGCCCACGAGCGCTCGAACGACGTGACCGTGTTCGCTCTCGACCCCGACACGGGTCTCCTCGAGGCAATACCCTCCGCCCGGCTGCACGTCGAGGCCCCCACCGCCCTCGTTCCCGCCTGAGAAGAAACCCCGCCTGAGAAGAAACCCCGCCTGAGAAGAAACCCCGCCTGAGCAGAAACCGCGCCCGAGCAGAAGCCGCGCCCGGCAGCGCTGGACCGCACACCGCCCGGCAACGCGAAGAGGGCGGCCCCACCGGTGTTCCGGTGAAGCCGCCCTCGAGGCGTAACGGGTCGAGCTACTTGACGGTGATCTTCACCGGGAAGCTCTTGCCCGACTGCACACCCGTCAGGGTGAGCGTCACGTCGCCGGCCGTGTTCGGCGCGGTGAACGGCACGGTGACCTTGCCGTCGATCACGTCGAAGGTGCCGACGGTGGCGCCGATCGAGGAGGTCACGGTGACCTGGCGGTCGCCGTTGAAACGGGTTCCCGTGATCGTGATCTTCTCGCCCTTGGTGGGGCGGTAGTCGCTCGACGCGGCGCTCGCGCTGCGGCTCAGGCTGGGCAGGTCCTTGTTCACCTTGAGGGTGTCCGTGATGGTGAAGAAGGTGTCGGTCTGGTCGGTCAGACCGACAACGTTCGCAGCTCCGGGGCCGTAGGCCGCGACGCGCACCTGGGTGCCCGTGTGCTGCTGCGATCCACCGGCGGCGGCGGTTCCGTAGGAGATCTTCAGCGTGGTGCCGTCGACCGTCTTGAGCGCGGTGCTCAGCGAGGTCGGCGGCGTGCTGTCGACGATCTGGCTCGAGTGGGCGTGGTCGGCAGTCACGATGACGAGCGTGTTGCCGTCTTTCTTCGCGAAGGCCATTGCTGCCTGAACGGCTTCGTCGAAGTCGAGGGTCTCACCGATCTGGCCGCAGGCGTTCGCAGCGTGGTCCTGCTTGTCGATCGACGCGCCTTCGACCTGGAGGAAGAAGCCCTTGCCGTTCTTGTTGGTGTCGAGCAGCGAGATCGCCTTGTTCGTCAGGTTCGGCAGCGACAGGTCGTTGGTGAGCCGGTCGGGGTTCAGGGCGCAGGTGCTCGGTGCGGCATCCGCTCCACCGACGGTGGCGACCGTGGGGAGGAAGCGGGTGGGGAAGTTGCCGGGCGTGAACAGGCCGAGAACGGGCTTGCTCTGGTCGGCGGTCTTCACCGCGTTGAGGCCGGCAGCATCCTGAACGACCTGGTAGCCGCGAGCCGAAGCCTGCGAGAAGAGGGTCTGGCCCGAGTAGGCGCCGGCCTTGGCGGTCTGCGCGAACGTTGCCGCGCCTCCACCCAGGGTGACGTCTGCGCGGGTGTTGAGCAGCTGCTCGCTGATCGAGCCGAGTCCGCCGGCGGCGAGGGCGTCGCTGCCGCAGGTGGGGGAGTCGGGGCCGTAGCAGGAGCGGGCGCCGACGTGGGCGACCTGGACGGCGGGCGTGGCATCCTGGATCTCGGCGGTGCTGACGTCACCGGTGTTCATTCCGTTGGCCTTGGCGATCTCGGTGATCGTCTGCTGCGGCTTTCCGTCGATGTCGACGGAGATCGCGTTGTCGTAGGTCTTGGTGCCGGTCGACCAGGCGCTGCCGGTCGCGGCGGAGTCCGGCACGTAGTCGGGCTTGCCCTTGTTCTCGCCGTCTTTGTAGAGCGAGTAGGTCGTGTACTGGCCGGTGAGGGGCGGGGCATCGATTCCGGGGAGGCGGCCGGCGGCACCGTACGCGTAGTCACGCGCGATGGTGATCTCGGAGTCGCCCATGCCATCACCGATGAGCAGGATGACGTTCTTCGCGGAGGCGTTCTTGATCTCCGAGCGGATGGCGGTGGTCTGGTCGCCGTCGAGACGGGTTGCGCCCCCGTTGGCCGAGAGGGCGACGCCGGCACCGGCGAAGGCCGCGGCGGGGAGAAGGACTGTCGCTGCGACGGCTGCAGCGGCAATCGAGATGACGCGGCGCTTTCCGCGCGCCGGGGGTGGGGAAAGCTTCATGGTTCGAACTCCTGTCAGGGCACTCATGATGAGCGTTCTCACAGGATCACGTGTCAAAAAGACTGCTTAGCAAACACAAAGCAAGCAGCAGGGAAACTCCGCCAGCAACCGGCCCGCGAATGACAGAAGGAGCGGGGCATCCATCGCCCCGCTCCTTCTGATCAGTGCGCCGAGGAAACGGCGCGACCGAACTCAGTCCTTGAAGACGTCTTTGACGTTCTCGCCGGCCTTCTTGGCGCTCGCGGAGGTCTGATCGGCCTTGCCTTCGGCGACCTTGGAGTCGTCGTTGGTGGCGTTGCCGAACGCTTCCTTCGCCTTGCCGGCGAGGTCCTGGGCGGCGTTCTGGATCTTGTCTGCTGCACTCATGATGTGTTGCCTTTCTTGTTGTGAAGGTCGGCCCGGGGATCGGGTCGAACGAACGGGCTCACGCCAGCCGGGTTACCCCAGCGGTTCGTGTGCGAAACCCCCCACTCACCTGGATGAGGGCGGGAACAGTGGTACCGAGCAGGGCGTCGAGGGCGATGAGCTGTTGCTCCACCAGGTCGCGCGCATCGACGGGGGAGACCCCGCGCCGGCACGACACCGAGACCTTCAACACCGAGGTGCCCTTCACGTCGTAGGTCGTGACGCGTGACCCGACGAGCTCGGGGTGTGACGCAAGCGACTCCTTGAGCAGGTCTTCGGCGACGGATGCATCGACCACCGTCGAGCCGTCGTCTGTCGGCTTCTGCGAGAGCAGAGCGCGGGTGTGCCCGCGCCCCTGGCGTGCGATGAAGACGACGAACAGCACGGCGAAGACGAGCAGCACCGGGGCCGCGATGAGCCAGAGCCAGCTGTGCCCGGTCGCGCTGAACGGCGTGGCCTTCAGCGCGTCGGTGAGCGTCGACGTGACGCCGGGGGCGGCATCATCGAACGCCCTGCTGAACCCGGGCAGTGCGCCGAGGGCAAGAGAAACCAGGCCGAGGGCGAGGAGCACGAGACCGGCGAGCAGGATGACTGTCCGGTTCGCGCCGCGATTGGTGCTGTTCATGCTCCGACCTTTCCCTGGCTCTCGATGATGACGCGCGAACGGATGCTCGGCTCGAGTTCATAGGCAGCGAGCTGTTCATCGACGGCCGCACTCACAGCATCGCGGTCGACGGTGAGCCCGGAGGCCGGGGTCACCCGCACGATCGCCCTACGGTGTGAAACGGTGACCTGCGTGTTGTCGGGACTGATGCGGGCCGCGTAGGCCGCGTGCCGAGCCAGGGCCGACGCGATCACCTCGTTGTCGATGACGGTGGCCGCCCGCTCCGACGTCAGCGTGTGCCGGGCCCGGCGGCTGCCGGAGAACGCGACGATGACGAGGATCAGGCCGATGACCGCAGCGACGATGCCGCCGGCGATCAGGGCGCCAGCCGGGTAGCCGGGCGCATCCGTCACCGCTTGGGCGAGCTGGGCCGGCGCGACGAGCAGGGCGGAGCGGCCCAGCAGCCGCAGCACGAACTCCACGCCGAGGTAGGCCAGCGCGAGGATGGCGAGCAGCGCCAGAACAATGGCCAGACCAGACAGCGGGGAGTGCGTTTCGCGACGGCTCAGTCGTCGGTAGAGCGATGTCGTACTCATCTCACCCTCTTCTCTGACTGGACGTCGATTCCGGTGAGCCGCACCGTGACGGTGGAGATGTTCGATCCGCTGAGGTCGGAGGCACGCCGACGGATCTCGGTCTGCGCGACCGCGGCACGCTCGAGGAGCGTGCCGCCCGTTCGAGCGACGATGCCCCGGTCATCCTGAACCCGGCCGAGCGACACCACGCGAAGCGGCGATCGAACGGTCACGGTCAGCGCGCCAGCGGAGTCGGCGAGGTCGATCGAGACCGACGATGCGTCGACCCCGAGAGCCTCGGCCGCCACCGCGGCGATCACGCGGTTGAGGGCTTTCGCTGTCACCCGCGTTCGGCCGGCGGCGGGCGCCCGGAGGGGACGCGACGCCACAACCGTGCTCACGATGACGAACGCTTCCCTCTGAACGCGCCGATGAGGGCGGTGAGGTCGAGCTTGCCCTCCATCACGCGACCGACGAGGGCTCCGATCGCCATCGCGACGGCGACGAAGACGAACGCCCAGAAGCCGAAGGCGATCCAGGTGAGGGCGAGAACGGCACCGATGACGATGCCTGCCCGGGTTGCAGAACTGGTCATGACTACTGAACCCGCGCTTCGGTCTCGTCATCGGCGTCGTCGGACGGGATGAAGACGTCGACGATGGTCACGTTGACCTCGGTGACCTCCATGCCGACGAGGGTCTCGATGGCGTCGACGATCGACGAGCGCACCTTGTCCGCAACATCCTGCAGCGGTACCGGGTACTCGGCGACGATGGTCACGTCGACGGCGACCTGGGTCTCGCCGACCTCGACGGTGATGCCCTGCGAGAGGTCGGTGTTGTTCATGGCGCTGCGGATGGAACCGAGAACGCGGGCCGCTCCACCGCCGAGGGCGTGCACTCCGCTGACCTCACGGGCCGCGATACCGGCGACTTTGGCGATGACGCCGTCGTTGATGACGGTCTTGCCGATGGCGATCTCAGCGGTCGGCGACGCGGGAATCGTGGCCGACGAGGTCACGACGGTCGGCTTGACGGTTGCGGGGGTGGTGGGGGTTGCCATGGTGTGCTCCTTGATCTGAGTGCGGGGCCCCGAGCAGAAGCCCGGGGTGTTTGTGCGATAGTCACTAGTAAGACGGTGGCCGAGTCCCATTCGTCACACCAGTGGGTTGCTCTATTTCTGTGAAGGGTGCGTGAGTCGAATGGATGTCCATTCCCCCCCTTCGCTCAGCCAGGCGGATGACCGAACCATCGTGGGCCGCGCGGCCGACGGCGACGTGCGTGCCTTCGAGGTTCTCGTGCGGCGGTACGGACCGTTGATGCGGGCCTACGCGACCCGGGTGCTCGGGTCGAACGACGAGACCGACGATGTGGTGCAGGAATCGTTCATCACCGCCTGGCAGCAGCTGTCGACCCTCACCGACGCGGGTGTCGTCAAGAGCTGGCTGATGCGCATCGTGAGCCGTAAGAGTATCGACCGCATCAGGGCGCGAAAGCAGCACGTCGACATCGACGACTTCGAGCAGGAGGCGCCCCGGGCACACGGGCCGGAGCGCATCGCCGAGGCGCACTCGCGCGAGGCGGCGCTCAGCCGCGCACTGCGTGCGATGCCCGCCCAGCAGCGCCAGTGCTGGGTTCTCAAGGAGATCGCCGAGTACAGTTACGACGACATCGCCGCCGAGCTCGACCTGCCCACCTCGACCGTGCGCGGGCTGCTGGCCCGGGCGCGCAAGAATCTGATGCGTGAGATGGAGGAGTGGCGATGAGCGACGAAATCGCACTCGAAGGTTTCGAACCGGCCGATCTCGACGGCCACACCATCGACGAGCTCAGCGACTACCTCGAAGCCGGCTGCCTGCCGTTCGACCCGTCGATCGAGTCGTCTCCCGGCTGCCAAATCGCCATGGCCGCACTCATCCGCCTGCGGGGGGTGTCGTTGTCGCTGCTCGAGACCGAGGCGATCGACGAGCCGGCGCGCGACGACAGCTGGGTCGCGGGCATTCTGAACCGAATCGGTTTCGAGGCGCAGGCCGGGCGCAGCATCCCGGTGTCGCATCCCTCCGCCCAGGCCTTCCTCACCCTCACCGAGGGCGCGGTCCGCGGGCTCATCCGCGCCGCGGGCGACTCCGTGACGGGGGTTCTCATCGGGCGATGCCGGCTGCAGGGCGATGTGACGGTTCCGGGCGAGCCCATCACGGTGCTCGTCGACGCGAGCGTCTTCTGGGGAGAGTCCATCCCCGAGGCGGCCGCGCGGGTGCGCGAGGCGATCTACGCAGAGCTCCTGAAGCACACCGAACTGACCATTGCGGCGATCGACGTCGTGATCCATGACGTGCATCTCTCCCGCAGCCTCGGTGAAGACGCTGCCGAAGAGATCGAGTGACAGGGGTACGGGAACAATGGATGATCGAACTGCTCTGACGCGCGACCTGACCGACCTCGTCCGGCTCATTCCCGGCGTCGCGGCCGTCTACTCCTCGGGACCCGTCGTGGTCGAGGCCGTCTCTGCCGTGACGCAGGTGGTGTTGCGCGGCGCCGTCGCTCACGATGTCGTGGCGGTCGCTGAGGCGAACGGTGGCCTCACGGTCTCGGTCACGATCGGCGTGAGCGAGGGTCTGCCGGCCACCGAAGTGTGCCGGCAGGTCTACGACGCGATCGCCGAACGCCTCCTGCTGGGCGGGATGGCCGAGACGGCGTCGATCGCGGTGAAGGTCGCGCGCATCGGCTGAGCGAAGGCGCGGAGCGGAGCGGTTCGCCTCGCCGCGCGCCCTCTGCCGGTCATCCGGCGGCCGCCAGGGAGGTCGTTCGAAACTCGCTCGGCGTCATGCCGTGCTTCGAACGCAGGGCGAACCTCATCTCCTTGATGCTCGAGAAGCCGTTCATCAGCGCGACCTCGCCCAGCGAGAGGTAGGGGCTCGTTCCGCCCGTCATCGTCGCCACGACTGCGGCGGCGCGGCGCTCGCGCACAGCATCGCTGATGGTCGCGCCGTTCTGGGCGAAAGCCCTCTGAAGGTGCCGCAGTGAGACGTGCAACCGGTCGGCCAGGGCGCCAGGGTCGAGCATCGGGTTGGCGAACTCCCGGTCGATGACCGCCATGGCCTGGGCCCAGAGGCCCGAGGTGAGGTCGGTGGAGTCCAGCCGGAAACCGGCCTGCTCGATGAACAGCCCCGAGACGAGCTGGGTGAGCACGGCCGCGGCCGGATGACCGTTCGACGTGCTGCCGACGCTCCGCGGGCGAGCTTCCCGAAGGCTGCGTTCATCGGTCGTGTGCATCAGTTCGAGCACGAACGAGAGGGCCGGCGCCGTCAGCATCATCTGGCTCTTGAACACACCGAACGGGCGGTGACGCTTCTCCACGCCGTTGAGAGCACACCGCGGAACGGAGACGCGTGCGAAACGTGACGTGTGCTGATTCGTGGCCGTGACCCTCGTCCAGCCGGGAAACCACCCCGATCCCCCCTTGGACACCGTGAACGGCTGGCTCCCGTCGAAGATGGTGAACCCACCCGTCATGATGAAGACGACACTCACATAGTCGGCGTCGCCGGTCGCCTCCTCGAACGTGGGGGTGATCGAGCAGGGTGTCATGACGACGTCGGAGGCGATGACGTCGCCGAAGGTCCAGAGCACGCCCCGCGAGCGGAAGTTCTTCGGGTCGTCGCAGGTGACATTGCCCGCTGAGAGATCGAGGGCCTCCTGGCCCTGCCTCGACCACTGCTGGCGGGTCGTCGCCTGTGTCTCGGCGAAAGCCTGCGGCGCGGGTGCGTGCAACCACGGTGTCGGCTGGTTTCGCACGATCGGGTGCGGCTGCGCGGTCGGGTGGTGTGGTGCGGTCGGATGGTGCTTCGCGGTCGGGTGCTGTGGTGCGGTCGTCATTTCGTCCCCTTGGTCGATCTGACGCCGGCTCCGCGTGCCGGGGGTCAGTCGACGAGTACCTGGCATTGTCGAGGAACACCAGCGTCGTTCTTGCCACAGCGGCTTTCTGGGCTGTGCACTGTGCGTCGAGACCCCCTCACGCACGGTCACATCAGGTTGCCCCATTCGGGGGACGCTGCCTAGCCCCCGAATGGGGGTCAAGACGACGTGGTCGGGATCTCTGCCTCGGGCCCGTCAGGGCAGTAGAGCTGGGTGCGCTCACCGGCGCGATCGATGGTGTGCTCACGCATCGGTCGTCCGCAGAGGGGGCACGACCCCGCACTGGCGCGTTCCGTCTTCGACTCGGCCGATTCGGTGTCGAACGGGCCGAGAGGAGGGGGGCCGAGGTAGGGGAAGAGCCGTGCATTCAGCCAGCCGCCGAGCCCGCCCGGGCGCTTCCCGTCGCCGGCGCCCTTCCTTCCGCCGGCGCGGTTCTTGCCGCCCGACTCAGCCACGGCGTGCACAGGTGATGCAGAGCTCGGCGAAGGGGCGGGCATCCAGTCGCCCGGCGTCGATGGGCAGACCGCACCGGATGCACGTTCCGTAGGTACCCCGCTCGAAACGCTCGAGGGCGCCGTCGATCGCGGTCGAGCGTGCCTGCAGTTCTGCGGTGACCCCAGCGATGCGCGACCACTCCGACGAGAGCGTCGGTCCCTCGGGATCGTGTTCGTCATCGGCCGAGGCGTCACCACGGGCGTCCCGCACGTCGTCGAGCGATCCCGTCATGCGCTTCAGCTCGGTGTCGAGTTCGGAGCGCAGCCGCTCGAGCTCCCGCCGCAGGTGCGCCAGCCGGTCATCGGTCAGCCGGTCATCCGTCAGTCGGGTCATCCGTCACCCGGTTCGCAGCCGCCTGCAGCTCAGGGATGAGCTTCTCGAGGTATGCGGCCGTGTCGTGCCAGCCCTCGACGGCCACGCACGAAACTCCCATGGCCTTCACGGGGTAGTCGTTGCCGTTCTCGTCGAGGCGGTCGCCGATGAAGAGCATGTCGTCGAGCGGGATTCCGGTCAGGTCGGCGAGCTTGTTCATGCCGTACGCCTTGTCGATGCCCCGGCGGGTGATGTCGACGCTCGTCGACCCGCCCGCACGCACTTCGAGGTCGGGAAGCTCCGCCTGGGCGGCCTCCCGCAGGGCGTTCTTCTTCTCGCCCGACGGGTCCCACGCCATCTTCGCCGCGACGGGAGCAGCCTGGCCGAGGGCCGAGAACGTGATCTGCGAACCGCGGTCTTCGAGAATGGGCCCCCAGGTCTCGGTCTCCCAGAAGCCGAGGTGCTTCGCGACGCGCTCGACCACCTCGAGGGCGCGTGCCTTCTCGTCATCGGTCAGGTTCTGGGCGTAGATCTGGCTCCAGGCGCCGTTCTCGTGTCGGTAGTACTGCGTGCCGCAGGTGGGCATCAGGTGGAGTCGGGCGAGCTGGTCTTCACTGGCGTCACCGAGATTGTCGATGACCTGCATCTGGAACTGGGCGATCTGCCCGCCCGAGATGATGCAGACCGGCGACACGTCGAGGAGCCTGATGAGAAGGGCGGCCATCGCCGGGTCGAGCGGAGACTTCGACGGTGCGAGCGTGTCGTCGAGGTCGAAAGCGACCAATCGGGGAGATGTCGTCACGGGTGATTCCTTCACGTGTCTGGGGTGCGCGACAGATTTCCGCGCCGCTCCATGGTACGGGGTAGCCCCATCCGGTGTCGGAAGGGTGGTGCAGAATCGGTTCATGGACGAGAAAGAGACACTCCGCACCTACCTGCAGAGGCGCCGGTCAGACCTCCTCGGCACGCTCGACGGTCTGGACGAGTACGACGTGCGCCGGCCGCTGACGCCGACGGGCACCAACCTGCTTGGGCTCGTGAAGCACGTGGCGAGCGTGCAGCTCGGGTACTTCGGCGAGGTGTTCGGGCGCTCGGCGACGCATCCCGTTGCCGAGCAGATCACCGCTCTGGATGCTGCCGAGGCGTTGGCCGCGTTGGCTGGCTCCGTAGGTCTGCCGGGCTCTTTCGGCGTGGATGCTGCCTTCGAAGACGCGGACATGTGGGCGCCGGCGGAGCAGTCCCGGGTCGAGGTGCTCGACTTCTTCGATTTCTCCTCCGCCCACAGCGACGCAACCATCGACGTCCTGCCTCTCGACGCGACCGGCACGGTGCCCTGGTGGCCCGCCGATCGCTGTGACGTGACGATGCACCAGATCCTCGTGCACGTCGTCGCGGAGGTCGCCCGCCATGCCGGGCACGCAGACATCATGCGGGAACTCATCGACGGCCGCGCCGGAAACGGGCCCGCCGATCCGAACATCCCCGCGCGCGATGCCGCCGCGTGGCAGCGGTACGTCGCCCGAATCGATGACGCGGCGCGCGCCGCCCGGCGCTGAGCCTCGCCGGCCCCGTGGAGCGGATGACGGGAATCGAACCCGCACTATCAGCTTGGGAAGCTGAAGTTCTGCCATTGAACTACATCCGCATGTGCCTTGATCCCCGTCATTTCGGGGATCTCGGTGTCTAGCGATTCAAAGTTTTCGCCGAAAGTCAATGTTTAGTCAAGGTTTTGGCGGGAGACGTTGAACGTTTCCAGAATAGCAGTGAGGTCGCGACGGTGGAACGGAATGATTCGGTAATGCTCCTTGAGATCGCGTCCCTTCCAGAGCCGCGTGCCATTGCAACAGGAAGTTACTCGGGGCCCGGAGTGTGCCCGTGGAGGAGGGAAACACGAGGTCAGTCGATGCGTCAATTCTCCGACGCTCTAGCATCGAGTGCGCAAAAGGAGAGAGCTTCACGACGCGCTGGGAGCTGGCGCTCTTCGTCTTGGGCTGAATGACAAGACCGCCGGCTTTGCGGACCACCGTCCCCTGCGATAGTGAACGTAGCCGGCGCCGCCGTGAAATTCACTGCCTCCCACCTGGCGGCCAGCACCTCACCAGTTCGACATCCTGTCGCGAGATACATGTCGATTGGGTCCGCGAGATCGCTGACTCGTTTCATTCCTCGCCGATCAAGGCCGTCATCCCAGTGTTGGGCCTAGTGTCGTCGTATGAGCGACCCTGAGATCCTCGACCCGAAGGTCATCCACCTCCTTCCCGATGATGCAGAGAGTGTGATCTGGCTTCCCGAGTCCGGTTTCATACGACAAGTCCAGACTTTCAAATGGTCTAGTGGAGGCCATGCAGAATTGGGAGCTTTCCTACACCGTGGTCGTCCCGATGAGCAGACCTGGTCGAGTCCAAGTCTGAGGGACGCCTTTGAAGCAGAGGGGGCGAGGCTAGCCGAACTTCTCAGTATGGAGGTGGGCCGAAACTTTGTTGTGGAACTTCCCCTGACGGAGCCTGAAGCGGAAGTGCGTAGATTTGCTTCCTCAGCCGCGCCCTGAATCTCCGTGCAAGCTACGTCGTCCCTGATGGGGAAACCCCATAACCAACGGCATGAGCTCCTGCGTGAGCCGCGTCCTTGGGGGAGTGGGCGTCGTTTAGTCTGGTGCAGACCTTAGACGGGTCGCTCAGTGGGACGGGTTCAACCAATCGGTGCCGTGGCGCGACTTGTAAGTGACGCTCGCTGACGTTATTTTGGAGCCACTGAATGGTGCGTTCCACGTCTACGGTGAGCTCTTTCGCGTGGACAGGGTGGCGGGCGGCAGGATACGCCGGACAAGTCGCTTCCAGTTGTCTGACGCGATCTGCGGCCGGTCAAACCGGCAGATTGTTGAGTGTTGCGCGGCGGCCGTATTTAGCCATCGATCTGGTTCAGCTTTGCGGACCGATGTTCCAGGCCAGGTATGGGGGCAGTGTTCAATGCGCCGGGTCGGCGATATGTGTGGTGGTCGTGTTAATGATTTCAGTAATGTGGTCGATGGTCTCGGTGAGTTCGTTTGCTGTGAGCGCGTTGTGGGTTGTGACGGCGGTGGCGGCGAGGCTGGTGTAGGCGTTGACGACCCATGCGGCTTGGGTTTTGCCGTGGGGGGTGGGTTCTAGGAGCACGCTTCGCCGGTCGTCCGGATTCGGGATCCGGTGTACGAGGTCGACTTTTTCGAGTCGGTCGATCATCGCGGTCGTTGCGCCAGTCGTGAATCGGAGGGTTGCGGCAAGTTCTTTGGGTGTGGTGGTGCCGGTTTCGGCGATGTGCATGAAGGCGTCGTATTCGTTGTGGGTAAGGCCGAGGTGATCGGCGAACGCGGTGCGGAGCTTCCGGTGTTCCACATCCAGCCGGTGCAGCGCGGATGCATACTCGGCCGCCCCGTCGGCTGCGGTAGCGTGCTCCGCTGCCTCCTTCTTTGGCTTCGAAGCGCGGGGAAGTGCGGTGAGGTGCCCCTTTTTGGTGGCGTCGTCCTTGGTAATCAGCATGGCCATGGGGTGAAATCTTTCGGTTGAGTGCCTCCGCTAGGAACAGAGGGGTTCGTTCGAGCATAGGGTGCTGGTTTAGGGGGTGCTGCGCCCCAAAACGGGGGGTTTGCATTAGCTCTAATGTTTCTTCATACTAAAGGTGCTTGCCGATGATGTAGATAACCCGCAGGGTGATTTCAGGGCAAAGCTTCACTCACTTCACTCCTAAGGGGATTCATTCATGTCTGGTCACGCTGCTCTTCCGAAGAACAAACGCCGCCGTTTCGCACCTGTCGCTCTCGGCGCCGGTGTCCTCGGTGCTGTCCTTCTCTCCCTGAGCCTCACCGGGACGATGTCCGGGTTCGTTGCGAGCATCACCAACTCGCAGAACACCGCAGCGACGGGTGCGCTCGTCATGCAGGAGCAGAACTCCGGCGCCACGGTCACCTGCCTCAGCACCGACGGTGGCAGCGTCTCGACGAACGCTTCGACGTGCGCGACGATCAACAAATTCGGTGGCAGCACGACCATGACGCCGGGTAACACGGTTACGACCCCCATCACGATCAAGAACATCGGCACGGTCGCCGCGACGACGTTCACCCTCACGCCTGGTGCGACATGCACCCAGACAAACGTCGGAACCCAGAACGGTACGGCCACGGATCTCTGCGCGAAAATGAACATCGTCATCACCTCGGGTGCGACGACCGTGTTCAGCGGCACCCTCGCCTCCCTCGCCGGCGCAGCGCCTGCCGCGTTCACAATGCCCTCAGCGCCGGCGGCAGGTGTGTTGGTTCCGTTCTCATTCGCTGTCACCCTCGCGTCGACCGCGGGTAACACGTACCAAGGCCTGCAGGCTTCGCTGCCGCTGACCTGGACCTTCGGCAGCTAGTTCCCATCCACCTCATCGTGGGTATCGCGGGTTCGCCTCAGTAGTCCGGGGCGGATCCGCGATACCTCTTTCACCCCCACGCCCGGTACTTCGCTGGTGAACTGTTAGGAAGGAGCCCGATGCCGTCACAACGCGAACAGAAGGGTGCTCATTCCGGACCCTACCGGTGGATCCCCAAACAGGCCCCCCTCAGTCTCCCTGGCCGGTTTCTGTTCGTCACGGCGGCGTCCGTTCTAGGCGCGGTCCTTCTTGCCGCTTTGGTGTTCTTCCTGACCGGTGGGCGGTGGTTCGTGGTGCAGACCCCCTCGATGGGGGAAACAGCACCCGTGGGGACTTTGATCCTCACCACCCCCACCTATGACTCCAACGAGGTCGGAGACGTAATCACGTTCCACCCCCCGACAACACCTGACGAGGTCTACACCCACCGCATCATCAGCATCGACGCGGACGGCGCCATCAGCACCCGCGGAGACATCAACGGCGCAACCGACCCGTGGCAACTGCGGTCCTCTGACATCATCGGCCACGCGAGCTTCATCCTCCCAACGGCCGGCTGGGTCGTGAAAGCCATCCCGATCGTCGCCGTCGGGTCGCTCCTGGTCTGGGCCCTATCGTCGATGTTCCGGTCTCCGACAACCCGATCCGCGCTCCGGGTCGCCGGAACCTCCCTCGTCGTAGCCGTCGCAGCGTACATCCTCCGCCCCCTGATCGGGATCGTCGTCCTCAGCACCACCGCCGACACCACCGGAGCCACCGCAACAGTCGTGTCCACCGGAATCCTCCCGATCCGGGTCCAAGCCGCCGGCGGAAACACCGCCGACCTCGTGACCGGGCAAGTCGGCACCCTCACCGTTCCGAGTCTCCTCGACACCAGCCAATACCATCTCGCCTCGGCTTTGAACCTGTCCCTTCTGGGCTGGGTCATCCTCCTCGCGGTCTGCGCGATACCGCTGCTCTGGACAATCATCATCGGCCTGCCCGCAGACCCAGAAAACGGCACCGCATGAGCATCCGCACACCCGGCAACCCGCCCCTCGCCCCCTGGCGTGGCCTAGGCATCACTGCCCTGACTTTCCTGCTCATCGCGGTGATCGCCGTGACCGCGTTCGCACCCGGTACGTCTTCAGCGTATGTAGCCAAGATCACCAACAACACCGACACTGCAGCGACGGCTGCGAACTTCACCTGCACCGGCGCCTACGGCGTCGACAAAGCCAACGCCCTCTTTCAATACCCCCTGACCGAAACCACCGGCACCGTCGCAGCGGACATCTCAGGGAAGAACGCGAACGGCACTTACCAGGGCTCTCTTGCGTCGAGCACAACCACCCCGATCGCTTGCCCCCGCGACACCGGCAGCTCCTACGTGCTCAACGGCAGCACCAGCTACCTCACCACCCCCACCCAGGTCACCAGCCCCGCAACCTTCACCCTCGAGACCTGGTTCAAAACATCCGTCGCGTCGGGCAAGATCGTCGGGTTCGAAAACGGACAAACCGGAACCGCGTCCGGCCAGTACGACCGCCAGGTATACCTCTCACCCACCGGGCAAGTGATCTTCGGCACCTACAACAACGCTGTGCAAGTCATCACCAGCCCCGCCGGGTACGCCAACGGCGCCTGGCACCACATGATCGCCACATTCTCCGCCGGAACGGGCATGAACCTCTACCTCGACGGGACCCTCGCCGCCAGCAACACCACCTACACCGCCGCCGAGCCCCACGCCGGGTACTGGCGTTTCGGGCAAGGAAACCAAAACGGCTGGCCCAACACCGGAACGAACACTTTCTTTACCGGAACCCTCCGCTACGCCGCCGTGTACACAACCGTGTTCACCCAGGCCCAGACCAACAATCACTACGCCGCAGGCCGCTAAAAAATCAGTCTCAGACGGCTCCGCCCAAGTCTCCATTGCCGGACGTCAAGTGGGGCAGGGTTGCGTAGTCGGTTGTGAGAGATGCAGCGAGTTCATGCCGTCGTGGTCAGAATGGAGCATGATCACATCGGCGGCCGATTACAAACAACATTTCGACGAACAAGACAGTGTCGAACGGTTCCGTTATCTTTGTGACGCCGTCGCTTCGGTTGACACTTGGCTCGCCGTGGTTCGTGAGTTCCCTGAATGCCGGTTCATGGTGTCGTTCAATCGCAACCTTCCGATAGAAGCGTTGGAGGTGCTCAGGCATGATCTCGACTACGCCGTGCAGATGAAGGTTCGAAGGTCTAAAACATGGCGTTCGGCCTACCCGGACGATCGAAACGTCAGAGGGGCTGAGCGAGATGAGCCTGTCGACTTTCGGCTGACATCCGTTGAGAGAAGTGTTCTCCGCAATGGACTGCGGGAATGGGGTGGTCCGGCCAGACCCACTGATGAGTTGGCAAGGGTGACGGGCTTCGCTTCGAAAGCCGATCTGTTTGCGACTGGATCGAGGATCGCCGAAGACATAGTTCAAGGCAGGCCGATGAAGCGCCATGATTGGACGCGGGCTCTTGTGTCGACCGAGTTTGTCTTCGCAAGCGACGTTCTTGGCTCGGGGGTCGATTGGTCTACGACAACTGGCCTTCGCGATCAGTTGACGTTGCAGACGCTACGCGACTTGCAACGGCATTTGGTTTTTGCTCGATAAATGCGGTGGTGGTTTGCGCAATCCACCTCCAGCTCGAATCCCCGACTAAGCGATTCGAGAACCGGACGTCAACCGGGATGACCTGGTGCCCGGTTGATAGGCGATCCTTTTGGTTAGCGCGGACCGAACCTTAAGCGCACTTCGTCGTCAGGCGGAACGTGCAAGCGGCTTTCATGCTCCACTTTTGCGTCGTGTGCCATTTTCACGAATGCTGCTCTCGCGGCCGCGTTCGTTCCGTTGCCTGTTCCGCGCACCCTCGCAGGCTTGGGTGCACCCTCTTGGTAGTTGAGGTATTCCACCTCGACCGCGTCGCCGAGCTCGCCGGCTAGACGATTTGCCAACCTCAGCCCTTCTAGGTCAAAGGTGACGGCGCTCAGCGAATTTCCCCAGTCCTGCTCGTTGAAACTCCCCAGGTCGCGGGGTTAGGTTAGCGCAGGTTTGTGCCGGTGGTGATGCGGCGTAGTTCGTCGGATGCTGCGGTGTGGTTGCGG
>NZ_NBXD01000001.1 GCF_003399645.1 Subtercola boreus | reverse complement strand
GCTGGTACAACGCCCGCCGACGCCACTCCGGCATCGGCTACCTCAGTCCATTAGAGTACGAACGCCGCCAGCTCACACTGGCAGCCTGACCAACCAACCACCTGTCCGGGAAACGGGGTCAGCCTCACGGTTGCCGTCCAGGTCAAACTTGTTGATTGGATCATTTGGATAGTTGTACTGATTGCTATTTCCTCCCTCAACCGAGTCGGTACTAAGGAATCGTCCGAGTGCGGCAACGTACTGCCGAGCCCCCATCTCAACGGTAGCGATGGAAGCTTCGTGCTCGTAGAGTTTGTCGTTGCTTCCAACCCAGCCGTAGTCGGCTGTGCCTGACAAATTGGTAGGGACATTGTCGTCTGCGGTGCCCGTTCCGATTACTCCTGCGGCAGTGATGGGCTGCCCGAAAGGATCGTAGCGGTATTGCGCGGACCGGGCGCCGGTTTGGTTGGCCGTAACAATGGTGTCGCCGTGGATGTTCGAGTAAGACCAAGTCTGGTCTCCAGCGGGTGGAACTATAACTTGGGCACCCCCAGGAAGGGCGATCATCCTTGATGGTGCTGAGGCGCCATCCTTGATCATGACGGGTGAGGAACCGCCCTTCGCGTAGAGATAATTTATGACCGAAGTCCCCGTTCCTGGACCCGTTCCAGGGATATAGGTGGTGCGGGAGATGATCCGGTCACTGGAGTCTCTCGCGTAGGTGATTGTCGTTCCGCCGCTAAGGGTGGTCACCATGTGCCGATTAATCATGTCGTATGCCAGCGTTTGGTCGGACAATTTGGTCGTGTTTCCATGACTGTCGTAACTGATCTGCGCAGCTGTCAGACCAGTGTTAGTAGGGTTCGCACTGCTAATAGCGTTGGTGACGCTCGATGACAGGAGCCGGTCGGAGTTGTCGTAGCAGTAGGTGGTTGTGCTAGTCACACCGCCGGCGACATCTGTTGCTGAAGTACGGTTGCCGTCCATGCCAGCTTTTTGGTTTGCTCCGCATCCGCCGGTTGAGGCGTACGCGTAACTTAGAGCGTGACCGGGAATGGCGGCGCTAATGAGCCGACCGGCGGTGTCGTAGCTGTAGGTGGAATCCTGCGCTGCAGCAGTGCCATCCTTCGTCGTGTCACGGAGAATACGCCCGGACTGAGACCGGATCACGGTGTCGGTTATTGTCGGTTGCAAGGGGAATGTCCAAGACAGAGACGTTGTCGCACCAACAGAACTACGAGTCATGGCTAGCGCGCTGCCGTTACCGGCTTTGCCTGTACCGGTTGGGTACGCAATAGAGGTGATTAACCCAAGATTTACGCCTTCTGCTGTGCCATAGGTTGGTGTGGCAATGACAGAACCGTTGTCAGTTTGCTGAGTGAGTCGTCCGTCGCTGTCATAGCTAAATTCTTCTGTTGTTGTTGCGCTAGATGCGTTTGCAATGGTGACAGTCTTGGTTGTTTGACCGATTGCGTTTAATGTCGAGGTGGTGATGGTATTCCACACGTCGGCATAGCTGACTGTTCGACCTAGTAGGTCGATCGTCGCAGCCACTCTTCCCGCATTTGTCGTGTTTGTCGCGAGGCTGCTATCAGTGACGGACCCAGTGAGCGGATCGTTATTAGCTCCGGTGTAAGCGGTCGTCACTGTGCGAGCCGGCTGCTGAGTAGCGCCTGTTCCATAAGCGGGGTAGCTCGTTTGGATGATCCGTCCGCGGGCGTCGTAGGTAGTGCATGTCCACGTTCCGCTCGAGTTGTTTGTTGTTCCGACAACTCGGCCCATGATGTCGTAGACGTACCAGGTTGGCACTCCGATTCCAGACGCAGGATTGGGGGTGAGCGTCTTCCGTAGCATCCCGTATTGGGCTGTTCCGATGTCCACACCACACACGGCAGAGGTGTATCCGAACCCAGCCTCGAAAGGGCCGTTGTCGGTGTAATAACCATAGGAGGTTGCGGTAGCTGAGCCGGACGGGAGGCTCATCGCGGTGCGGCGCTGATAGCCGGCAGCGGTGGTCTCATAGGTGGTTGTGGTTGTGAGGTTCAGATTAGCCGGATCGACGCTGGTCGAGGCGGCCATGCCAAGCCAGGGCGAGTTGCCGTAGTTGGTGCTGGTGCTCATTCCAGGAACCTGAGCGTTGCTGATTCCACTGATCCCAGTCGGAGCGGAATCGTCTGTGCCGCTGCTCGTGGTGAGGCCGTAGTCGGGTTTGAGCTGCGCGGCCGGGATGACAACGGGCCCGGATGCCCCGGGGGTGGTCCATTCCAAGGCGAGGCTCGCGCCGGGGCCTGCTTGGTTGGCGTAGTCGACTCGGATGGGGAGGGTTTGGCCTGCCGTCACGGTTATCGCTTTGCTGTCTGGTGACGGGTGGGCGCCGGAGTTGATGTTGTCGTCGACTTTGAGGAGGTTGTCAATCCAGATTCGTGTGCCGTCGTCAGCGACAGTCATAAACGTGTAGCTCCCGGCTGTCAGGAACGTGACTGTACCGGTCAAGCGTGCGGACCATGCGGAGGCGGAAACACCTGCAACGGGCGCAGTGCTGCCCCAATCCTTGTTGATGTCGCCGGGCATGGTGGTACCAGGAATACCGAGGGTGTATGCCTTTGGGACGCCGGCGAATCGGGCGTTGTCGTAATACGCCACGTTCAGACTGTTCAGTTTCTCGTCGTACCCGGTGTGGGCGTGTCCGGTTGTTAATGCGCAATTACTTGTTGGCGTGTAGGTTCCTGTGGCAAAGCAAGATGCTGCGGCCGGCCCGTAGCTGTCGGTGAGTCGGTTTCTAGAGTCGTACAGATTTGTGCTTTTCAGGCCCTGAGCGTTCGTAGTGGAAAGAGTTTGGTCTCTGTCATTCCATACAGTGGCGGTCAGCAATCCGGATGAGCTCTTGATGCTTGTGGCACGAAGATTTGAGTCATACATCACCGTTTGAGCATGCCCGGTAGTGCCTGTCGTGTTCGGGAGTGCGGCTCCGGTGGAGTCTACGAGGTCGACGTAGGTGGTTCCGTCGGTAGCTGACGAACCCGCACCGGATGGTGCGGTGGCGTAGGTGTATGTCTTTGTGGGCCGGTTCGCGTTACTCGTTCCGCCGGGCGAGGACAGCGCAACCTTAGTTGCGCGGCCTGTGCTGTCGTAGGTTATGTCGGTACGGTTCTGCGACCCGGCCTGGCGGTTAATGCGATCGGCAAGAAGCCAGTCGTTTTGGAGCACGTTACGTACGGTGGCCACTTGACCTTTACTTGTGTAAGAGAACGAGGTCTGGGCATTACCAGGGTTTGTAATCCTGACCAGGTAACCGTTGGTGTCGTATTGCAGCTCTGTGAAATCGTCGGCACCTTCGACGTGACCGGGGTACATGATCCTGCACAGCAATGGACCGGTGATCTGTGTGGCACTAGCAGTGAACGATGCCGGGTCAGTTTTGCACGGCTTTCCGTTGACCTGGTCGCCCGTCTTCATCTCGATATCCGTGACGTTGTCCGTGGTGTAGATGAATTTCACTTGACGTGCGTAATTGTCTCCGGAGATGAAAGAGAGCCTGTCGCTGATCGTACTGACCGCTCCCGTGCTGGGACGGGGTTTCACCACCGGTGCGACAGGTTTTTTTACTTCTAGCGGGTTCGTGACATCACTCACTTTGCCGTCCTTATCGAAGAGATAAGTTGTTCCTGCTTCATCGGTGAGACTAATACCACCGTTCGTGTCGACCGCGAGAATTCCCGCCTCGCCTTTAGGCGGGGTGTAGGAACCGGCATCGGTCTTGGTATAGGAGTGAATTACGCCGGCGGCGTCTGTAAGAACGACAGATCCCTCTCTTACCTGGGCGTTGGAGTAGAACCCAGCCGCCCCTGCAATTGGTATGGAACTGGCCCACCCTGTCGGCAGGGTCGATATGGTCCTGGTGTACCAAGATGCCGGTACGACGAAACCGGAACCGGTGTCGCCGGTTTTTCGAGCTATTAACTTCGCCGAAGCGCCGCCGGTGCTCTCAAAATATTTGACCTGAATACTGACCGGTGTTGACGAGAGATTCGTCGAGGCACCCCAGCCGTTGTTCGCCTGAATAGTCCATTGGTCGACAACCTGTGTCCCGCCGACGTACACAGCCATGCCATCGTCTCGGGACCAGCCGAACTGGTACGAGGTCCCTGTCGCATCGGGTGAACGAATGAACCCTTGCCAGTTCGCAATGAAGTTGTCGGAGTCCACGCCGGCCGAAGGTGAGCCCGTCCCCCAGTCGAAGTTGACCTGCGTATCGACGCGTGACATCACCTTCGGCACATTTGGGGTGCTGCCACCGAAGTTGAAGTCAGGACTGGTCGCTCCCGGCACCTGCGCGTTGTAGTACGTTGCATTCAGTCCAGCATTGGACGGAGCCTGCGAATTGTAGGCAAATGACATACCCATCGGCCCGCCAACGGTCGTCACGGTCGGTGACGCGAACTGCATTGATACGTTTCCGTTCGCAAGGTTCACTGTAACCGGGCCGGCCGCGTCAGACGGCGACGGGCCACTAGCTCCTACGCGTTTGTTTGGGCGGCCTAGGGATTTCGGACGGTGGGCCCTCTTAAACTGAGGGCGCTACTGAAAGAGAGATCTGCAGGATGACTGCATCACGACGGCGATTCAGCCAGGAGTTCAAGGACGAGCTGTGCCAGGAGGTGATCTCGACCTCGAAACCGATCCGGGAAGTCGCTGAGGCCTATGGTGTCGG